>NZ_PYFP01000002.1:0-1200000 GCF_003056055.1 Glaciimonas sp. PCH181 | reverse complement strand
GCGGAATAGACTGGCTAAAGAGTAGCGACTAAATACTTCAATGAAAATGCTTGTAATGCAAAGCTAACATTGATATTTATAGCGGTAATATGTAGATATCGTCCTCGTTCATTCATCCTTCCCGCTCTTTTTAAGCTCGCCATGTTAAATACCTTGTCCGATCTCGATCTGCGTCTTATCCGGGTGTTCTTGTCGGTGGTGGATGCCGAGGGGATTTCGGCTGCGCAAAGCGCTTTAAATGTCAGTCAGTCAACAATTAGCACGCAGTTATCAACGCTGGAGACGCGCTTGGGCTTTCGTCTCTGCGAACGTGGTCGGGGGGGATTTAGTCTGACGCCGAAAGGTGTGCAGTTTGTGCAGGCAAGCCGACATTTGCTACAGACGGTTGATCATTTTTGTCTGGATGCGCGCCAGATGGGGCATAAGCTGGTGGGACGCTTGAATCTGGGATTGATCGGCCACGCGGCGATCAGCGCAAATGCCCGGCTGAGTCAGGCAATCGCGCGTTTTCGCCAGCGCGATGAAGCGGTGACGCTGGCGCTTTCGGTGTTGGCACCCGGGCAACTTGAGGAGGAGGTGACGAATGGTCAGATCGACGTGGGAATTGGCTATTTCTGGCATCGTTTGCCTAGTTTGGACTATGTCGCGCTCTATACCGAGCATCAGGTGGCCTATTGCGGTGCCGATCATCCGTTGTTTGCGCAGGCGGGACGGCTGACTTCAGCGCAATTGGCCGAGGCTGATTGGGTCTGGCGTAGTTATCCGTTACCGGAAGCCGATGGCCCCGGCGGGATCGTGGCACAAGGTCAGGTGACGGCGCTGGCTGACAATATGGAGGCGGTCGCGGTATTAATTTTGTCGGGCCAGCATCTGGGCTTTTTACCGGCGCATTTTGCGGCACCGCTGGTGCAGCAAGGTTTGCTGGCGGCGCTCAATCCGGCATTGCTGCACTATGACGTGACCTTGCATATGGTGGTGCGGCGGCAGGCGAGTCGCAGCGATGTGATGCAGGCTTTTCTGGATGATCTGGTCGTTGCGCATCAGGATGGCTGAGCAGGCATGTTGATTTTTAAACAAGGTGGCACGGGATCTTCTCCAAGCCAAGGATCGTTAGTTAGGCCTGATCGCGATGTTTGGATGCCGCAGGTGCTGTTTACAATGAGATAATGCCGCAATTCCAAAAAGCCGCGGACTGCCTCTCATGCCACAATTTGCTCCTCTCAAGAACGATACTTTTTTACGTGCTTTGCTACGTCAGCCGACAGACTACACGCCGCTGTGGTTGATGCGTCAAGCGGGCCGTTATCTGCCTGAGTATCGTGCCACGCGCGCACGCGCCGGGTCCTTTCTGGGGCTGGCGAAGAATCCCGATTACGCTACCGAAGTCACACTGCAACCATTGGATCGCTTTCCGCTGGATGCGGCGATTTTGTTTTCGGACATTCTGACGGTTCCCGATGCTATGGGACTAGGGCTGTACTTTGCCGATGGTGAAGGACCGAAGTTTTCACGGCCTTTGCGCGACGAAAAAGCGGTAATGGCATTAGCAGCGCCGGAAATGGGCAGTCTTGACTACGTTTTCAATGCCGTAACGCAAATCCGCACCGAGTTGGATGGCCGAGTGCCGTTGATTGGTTTTTCTGGCAGCCCGTGGACGCTGGCTTGCTACATGGTCGAGGGCGGCGGCTCGGATGATTTCCGTACGGTAAAGTCAATGTTGTATAACCGTCCAGACCTGATGCACCACATTCTGAGTATCAATGCTGCGGCCGTGGCGACGTATTTGAACGCACAAATCGATGCTGGGGCGCAGGCCGTGATGATTTTCGATACCTGGGGCGGCGCATTGGCGGATGGCGCGTATCAAGCGTTTTCGCTGGATTACATGCGTCAGGTGATGGGACAGCTCAAGCGTGAAAAGGATGGCGTGCCGATCCCCGCAATCGTCTTTACTAAAGGTGGCGGCTTGTGGCTGGAACAAATCGCGGATATCGGCGCTGATGCGGTTGGTTTGGATTGGACCGTGAATCTGGCTGAGGCGCGTGCACGCGTCGGGCATAAAGTGGCGCTACAGGGCAATCTCGATCCTGTGGTGTTGTTCTCGGAACCGGCGCAGATTCGCGCGGAAGTGGCGCGATTGTTAGGCGTGTACGGTGCGCCGAGCGCTGGTCATGGTCACGTATTCAATCTGGGCCACGGTATTTCTCAGTTCACGCCGCCGGAATCGGTCGCAGCAATGGTGGAAGCCGTACACGAGATTAGTCGCAAAATGCGTTGAGCAAGCGTCAACCACGGCGGGCATCGGCATTCTGGTGCTTGCTAGCGCCTATTCGCCCGATTTCTATCCCATATTTAGCCGGATTGACATTTCTTTGCCTGTTTGCTGCCATCCGGGCAAAACACCGTTCTGGTTGCAAGTTTGGCTATAACCGGTCTTGCCTTACCACATAATCTTGGTGATATTGCGTCAGTTATGCACAATATTAATTTGTTGCATTGCAGAAATTTGTAATATAAATATTTGGGATTTATTGCTTTTAAAGAATTGTAAGTCATTGAATTTTAAGAACTTATTTTTTGCACTTACTTTGGGCGTTCTGTTAAGAACGGCGCGGGCAATGGGCCTGAGGCGGTTTTTGAGGGGGTTACCCACAAAGTTATCCACAGGCATTGTGGGTAATTTAAAAAGTGCTTATGAAACCTATACTTATGGCGCTTCTTCACGTTTTGCATGAAGTGAGGAAGCGCAGGACGATAAAAGAAATTGTTGGTTTTTAGCTATGTGAGCATGGTTAATTTTTTACCTGGCTATTCATATGCGATATTTTTACTTGCAATTTTTCCCTAGTCCTGCTTGTTTTACGTGAGAGAAATAAGGACTTGTGCACATATTCCATGTTGAAGTAACGCTGGGATAAATAAATTAAAATATTTTTTTAGTGATCTAAGTGTTTTGTAAGTCATTGATTTTAAACAATTTATTTTTTGCTCTCAGTTTGTGCATTTCATCAAGTACCGCGTAAATAGTGCGTTTGCGGCTGTCAAGTCGATGTTATCCACAAAGTTATCCACAGAAGCTGTGGATAGTTTTAAAAGCGCTTATGAAACCGGCAGTTAGCTACTTTCCTCAGGATTCACTTTAACTTCGTGAAACAATGCATTCTTCAGGTAGTCCTCGACACCCCCCTTGACAGTAGCTTTGACTATCGCTGGCAGCCAGCCGATGCGTCCGAGGCTCTCCCGCAGACGGGACAGCTTGTGCAGCTTTCGTTTGGTCGGCGTGAGGTGATGGGCATGATCGTGGGCAGTAGCAGCCATAGCGATGTCCCAGAGGCAAAATTAAAAGATGTGCAAGCCGTGCGGCATCAGTTGCCGCCACTTTCACCACAGTGGTTGGCGCTATGCCAGTTTGCCGCTGATTATTATCAGCGGCCTTTGGGTGAAGTCGCGTTACCGGGCTTACCAAAAAATCTCCGGGCGCTGACAACGGTGGCGTTGGATCGTGGATTAAAAAAACTGCACACGTTGGCCACATTGCACGACGCCACGCCGATTGATGTACCACCTTTAAATTCTTCGCAACAATTAGCTGCCGACGCTATCGCCGGTGCAACCGGGTTTGCGCCGACGTTGTTGTACGGCGTGACTGGCAGCGGCAAAACCGAGGTGTATTTACAGGCGGCCGCTAAAATTCTCGCCCAAAGTACTAGCAGCAGCGAAAGCAATCCCGCGCAAATTTTGATTCTGGTCCCTGAAATCAATCTGACGCCGCAATTGGAGGGGAATATTCGCGCCCGTTTTCCCGGCGTGATGGTGGCGACGTTGCACAGCGGTCTGGCCGAGGGCGAACGTATGCGCCATTGGCTTGCCGCCCATCTCGGGCAAGCGCGCATCATTTTGGGAACGCGTCTGGCGGTGTTGGCGTCTCTGCCGTATTTGCGTCTGATCGTCATCGATGAAGAACACGATCCCTCTTATAAGCAGCAAGAGGGCTTGCGTTATTCGGCGCGTGATCTGGCCGTATGGCGTGCTCATCAACTAGGGATTCCCATCGTTCTGGGGTCGGCCACGCCGTCGCTGGAAACCTGGCATCACGCACAGTCAGGACGCTATCGCAAACTTGAGTTACGCCAGCGCGCGGTCACCAATGCGGTATTGCCAGCGGTGCGGCTGGTAAATATGGAACATGACAAGCCGACCGAGGGCCTGACCTCGACGTTGATTAGCGCTTTGAAGCTGCGTCTGCAACGTGGCGAGCAATCGCTATTGTTCCTGAACCGTCGCGGTTATGCGCCGGTAATTGCCTGCGACGCCTGCGGTTGGGTCAGCAACTGTACGCGTTGCACGGCGTTCATGGTGCTGCATAAGCCTGAACATCGTTTGCGGTGCCATCATTGCAGTTTGGAGTTGCGCATTCCCAAATCCTGTCCGACCTGCGGTAATGTCGATTTGCAACCTCTAGGGCGCGGCACGCAGCGACTGGAAGAGGGCTTGCGGGCGATGTTTCCAGAGGCACGCGTGTTGCGGATTGATGCCGACTCGACGCGCCGCAAGGGCAGCGCCCAGAGCGCGTTTGATAGTGTGCATCGGGGCGAGGTGGACATTTTGATCGGCACCCAGATGGTAGCAAAAGGGCATGATTTCAAAAATCTGACACTGGTCGGCATTCTAAACCCGGACACCGCACTGTTTTCCCACGACTATCGCGCCAGTGAACGCCTGTTTGCACAGTTAATGCAGGTTGCTGGCCGGGCAGGACGTGCTGCGCAAAAAGAGGGCGGCAGTGCCAGTGAAGTGTTGATTCAGACTCGCTATCCGCAACATCCTTTATATTCTGCTGTCATCGCCCATGATTACGATCATTTCGCCAGCGCGCTGCTGGAGGAGCGCCAGCAGGCCCATTTGCCACCTTATATCTATCAGGCGTTATTGCGCGCTGAGGCGAAAGAGCTGGAAACCGCGATTGCGTTTTTGCAACAGGCGGCAACTTGTCTGGAACACGGCGGAATTACGATGCACGATCCTATTCCAATGACCATGACGCGGGTGGCAAACGTGGATCGTGCTCAGTTGCTGATTGAATGCTCGTCGCGACCGGCATTACAGGCTTTTCTGACCGATTGGCTGGCCGTTTTACGTGCGATCAAGACGCGTGCTAAATGGTCATTGGAGGTCGATCCGGTCGATATTTGATCTGACTTTTCTTGCATTGAATCTGACTGCCCGTTCGTTGGTATATCAATCTGGATAAATCCGTCTGGCTTCGAATCGGGACAGCATGAATGTCGCGTAAAAAACGAAGTTTCGCGGAGACTCTCTCCCCAAATTCCGTCAACGGAATACAGATATTTCTTAAAATATCGATAAGAATTGCAATAAATAGAAATGTCTCCGCTATTTTGAGAATGTTCTTATACCGCTAGGCTATATCTATACCCTAATCTAACTCCTTGAAAAAAAATTATCAAATCGGACATAGGTCGAAGTTGAAAATATTATCCGTTTGATATTTATTCGAAGAATCAATTTGACCTTTGATTCTCATCGTTTTATTTTAAGGAGACGAGATTGCATTCGATCATTTTGGCAGACATTCATCCCATCATTATTTGCGGTATGCGAGGATACGTTGACCGCTGTCCGGACCTTTCGGTGGCAGCAGTAGCAACATCGAGCGACCAGCTATTGGCGCGATTACATGACACCAGATGTACTATCGTCATCATGGATATATCCATGTCGATGCAGAATATGGCCGATGGCTTTACTTTGTTGTCGTACGTTAAGCGGCATTTTCCCAGGATATTTTTAATTGTTTTTACGATGAATATGATGCCTGCTGTGTTGTATCAGATCATCAAAAGCGGCGTAGACGGCATTTTGCATATGAATGATGACGTTGCCGACATCCGACAGGCCATCGACTGCGCCGCAAGAAATTCGCGTTATATCGGTAATTCGGTACGCGAAATTTTGCGTTCCGGTCCGGTCGGAAGAATGCCTACTCGACGCGAAGCCGAAGTATTAAGGATGTATGCAGAGGGTTACACCATTCAGCAGATAGCCGTGCGACTGTGCAAAAGCATTAAAACGATTGCGTTACAGAAAACATCTGCAATGAAAAAAATGGGCCTGCGTAACGACGTCGAATTGGGGCGTTATACCTGCGGGGGAATAGAAATTCGTGAAATTGATGCAAACGGTGAAGTGTGTGTTCTTGTCATTTAGCAGTTTTTGGATTTGCCGCTGTAATGCGTCACTTTTCTAAATCTGACGGCGATATATCTGCTTAATAGTGCAGAGATCGCCTCAGGTAACTGGCTGAATCAAAAACTGATACGTGCGTTTGTGTTGTGATGAGACTGTGAAGTAGGGGAGCGTTAATTGCTCCGCCACGGCCGGGATAGCATCAGGAATCTTGGCGGACGCCCTGCAAAGGCACCGAATCCAACAATGAAGTAACTATGTTGCTGGCACCCGTTGCCCCGAAATCGCTATACTTACGGGCAATCACCGCACAATCGCCGTATCAGGCTGCCAGGAAATTAGAATTAAATGAACAGCATCAAGCAAGAATCCGCATCCAATAATCAATCACAGCTTAAGCACGAAGTCCGGCCTGGGCAATCGATTGAATTGTTAAAAGAATTGCATATCCTGACTCGTGAGGGGAAGTTAAATCAGGATAGCCGCCGCAAGCTTAAGCAGGTGAATCATCTTTTTCAGTTTATTGAACCGCTATTGCAGGCCGTCCAGAAAGAACACGGCATCCAACTGGTTGATCATGGCGCAGGTAAATCTTATCTGGGATTTATTTTGTACGATCTGTTTTTTAAGACGTTGACCGATGGTTCGCATATTTTCGGGATAGAAACGCGGGAAGAACTGGTCAAAAAATCGCAAGAATTAGCACAGAGGCTGGCATTTCCCGGGATGTCCTTTTTGAATTTGTCGGTTGCTGAATCCACCGAGTCACCGCTGCTGCCAGCCCGTGTAGATATAGTTACCGCATTGCATGCATGTAACACCGCGACTGACGATGCGATTCAGTTCGGTTTAAAAAAGCAGGCGCGGTTTATGGTGTTGGTTCCTTGTTGTCAGGCGGAAGTAGCGTCTGTATTGAAGAAAAATAAGGGAAAGACTTTGGCGAAAGAAGCGCTGACAGAAATTTGGCGGCATCCATTGCATACGCGTGAATTCGGTAGTCAAATCACGAACGTGTTACGGTGTCTTCAATTGGAAGCGCATGGATATCAGGTTAACGTGACTGAATTAGTGGGTTGGGAGCATTCGATGAAGAATGAATTGATCATCGCCACGTATCAGAATTTGCCACGCAAACGCCCTATTCAAAGGCTGCAGGAAGTGCTGCAGACACTTGGTCTGGAAGAAATGCAGCCACGATTTTTTACCCCATCGGATGCCTAAACGTGCATCCGACGTCGCAAGGAGCTTGAACCGGCATCGGCAAAATAAGGTGATATCTTGAGATTGGAGTTGATTGATATCACGCATGCCAGATGTCACCTTTGGCGTCACGCTAGGTCCATTTTTAAAAACGGATCATGATCTTTGAAATAGCGAACGTCTACCATCGCATCACCTGACCAAGGAGAGTGAAATGACGAAGACTAGCGGCTCACATGCAGTAAAAGAGTTTACTAAAGCCCCATTGACCGAAGAAGGATTGACCGACACGGTACAAAAGATTAACGCTGGCTCGGACGAGTTTGGGCTGTTAAGTCATTCAGGGCGTGTCGCGTTGGTGCAGAAGGTGACGGAACAATGGGAGCAAGAGTTCGTGGCCGGTTTCCACGTTTCAGATGATCTCAGCAAGGCCGGCGAAGAATACGCGGCAATTGAGCACGGCGACAAATACCCCAGTCTTTCAGAAAACGTGCGCGAAGCGCTTTTAAGGCGCTTCGATGATCGCCATGGTGATGGTGGTCCTCGCAGTTGGCAGGGTCTCCATAAACCCTAGACCACGGCGCATATTTATTCAGTATCGCCGCATACATACTCCACCTTGCGCATGTCCGTGCGTATCTGGAATATAAAGCGTTATTGGTGCGTTATTGCCAATTCACGGCATTCGCTCAGCGAACTTTATGCAAATAGATGTCTGCCAGATCGTCCCGCAGGCATCTATTATTCCAGCGCTTTATTTCTTCGCTCTTTCGACGTTATTTCTATTTGCACGACGCTGGTCGCGCATCGGGATCATCGCAGCGGAAATTGACTGCTGAGCAACTGGCCAGCAGAGAGCACAATACCAACATAGCTAATACTGTCTTCATAATTGGTTTCCCCTAGGATTAGTCCAGCCCGAGTTTAGTCCAACCGCCGACACTGACGCATTTCGCATTTGAACAACGCTTGTTGGCTATTCTGACAGCTAGTCTGGTATGTCTCAACCCCCGGTGTCTTGGCAATCAACTTAGCGCGACCGATTGGCACACAACCGCTTTGTCGCGCCAATTGTTCTACCTGAGCTGACAATTCACCGCTTTTGATCGGACCGGTTGGGCGTGGACCATCAGGCGCAGGCATTGTGAGAATTTCTTCCGATGGGCTTAGCGAATCTTTAACAGAAACGGGGCCGCTGGGGGCCATATTTGCCAATTCGGCTTTAATGCTAGCCACAATATTGCGGGTCCAGTCTGGTCCGGGCCCACTTATCAATCCCCTTGATCGCATCAAATTTTGCACTTCAATGGTGTACGACGACGCATTGCGTCCCGCTGGCGATATAAACACGCCGACCACATCGTCGCCGGACATCAAACCAGCGTTACTCTTTGCGCGGATGCGACCGGCTATTTTGCTTTCGTCGATGATCGTCAGACTGCGGGTAACGCTGCGGATAGCGGCAGTCCAGACTTCGTCATAGGAACGTGCCGTCACCGTGAATTGTGTATTGCCGGTAGCCGGTGGCATGCCATCTCCTGTTGCACAGCCAGCCAGGAGAATGGCTGCAAAACACGCCACAAAAAGGTTCTTCATTTTTCTACCTCAAGGAAAGAGATCGTTTATGCATGCAATTGCCGATCAGGATGATGGAGTGAGCTTAGCAAACTGCCGATGGGCGCGCAGCAAAGTGCCTCAAATGGGAAATTGACAGAGCTGGCCGTAGGATAACATTTGCCCAAAGGCAACAATGCTTACACGGTATCCTTGAGGCGATAAATGCGCCAGATGCCTGACATTATCTCTCGCAGTCGGAGAAAATTGAAACGTCATAACCTGGGGAATGGTTCAAATTTGCTGATAAGTAGGCATAAACCCTTGCGATTACGTGAATACCTGCGCTGTACCGACATATCGGTAACATTTGTGCCGGGACATGGGTAACGCCTTAATCCGCATTTTGTGACTGGTTCGTCAGATGGCCCGACGTTTTGCGATCAGCATGAGGGGTAAGGCCAGCAAAAGCTGGCCTTTTTCATTTGGTGCCGACAACAGTTTTGCCAGCGATCATCACGGTTCCTACAGATATGGCGCTAGTATCATTGGACCACCGAAATCGCAAAAGATCGGCTGACGCACCGATGGCGATAACACCGCGTGCGCCGACTAATCGGCCCGGATTTTGCGTCGCCATGCGCAATGCATCGGCCAATGGCACAGCGACGTGATTTACCAGATGCGCGACGCCAGCAATCAATGGCAGCGCAGCGGCTGCAAGATAGGGCGTTCCAGAAAGACTGAGGCGGCCATCTTTCGATAAATTCACCTGACCGCCAATTGGCGTCGTATAGTCACCCGGTGCCATGCCGCCCAGCGCCGCTGTATCCGACACCAAAATACTCCGCTCCAATCCTTTCGCTCGCAACATTACCTTCAAAGTATCGCTGGGAAGATGATGCCCATCAGCGATAAATGACGCAAACATCCGATCTTCGGCGAGTTGCGCCCATATATAGTTGGGGTGGCGTCGCAAGATGCCATGCGCACCGTTGCCAAGATGGGTCGACAGCACCGCACCGGCATCCGCGGCAGCGACGATCTGCTCAGCTGTTGCGTGCGTATGGCCGATGGCAATATGCACGCCGCGCGCCGTCAGGTTGGCGATATATTGTGCGCTATTCGGCCAATGCGGCGACATCGTGACCATGCCGACCAGCCCGTTGGAGGCAAGCTGCCATCGCTCGAATTCTGCTAATGAAGGCGGCCGAATATGTTCCGGCGGATGTGCGCCACGGGGACCATCTTCGGCCGATAAGGCGGGCCCTTCGATATGCACATACGGAATCATTCTGGCGATCAGCGGGTCTTTACGACGCGCGTCGTCAATTGCTCGCAACGCCGCGATAATTTGCGCTTCGCTCGCAGTAATCAACGTCGGCACGAGGGTAGTCACTCCCTCTTGCTGAAGGCAAACTGCCAGCGCAATGACCACGTTGGCGTCAATGTCCTCGGCATTGAGATCATGGCCGCCATAGCCATTAATTTGAAGGTCAATTAGTCCGGCGGACAACCACGCAGTTTCATCGGCGGGGCCAGGGCGGATATCGCTGATCAACTGATCTGTGATTTCGATCGCAAGACTGCGCCCGCTGGAGGGATCTTTGCCGGTCAGGATGGTTGGCATCATGGGGTTTCCAATGAGGGGTGCAGTGAGTAATTCATCGACCGATGCAGGTTTTACGCCAATGCCAAAGCTTCTGGCGTTGAATCGCGGTCGAGGTACAGCGTGCAATTTGCGTGTGTACGCAATGATGTTGCCGGATTGATAGCATTAATTGGCGCATACAAAGCATTGCGCACAGCGTTAAGTTTGGCAGCGCCGGGCACGACACAAAACAACTCTGCCGCATCCAGCAGACGTGGGATGGTCAGTGTAATCGCTTGAGTCGGCACGTCGGCCAGTGTGGCAAAACAACCATCATCAACTTGTTGCTGCCGACATACGTCGTCCAAAGTCACAATTTTGACCGCATCCGGGTCATTAAAATCGGCGACATGAGGATCGTTGAAAGCCAGATGGCCGTTCACGCCGATGCCCAGACAGATCAGATCAATTGGCGCTTCGGCAAGTAATGCGGCATAGGTTTTTGCCGATGCGACAGGATCAGCGCCGGGCTGGATCAGGTGGACGTGGGCAAATGGCAAACAATTGAAAATGGCTTGTTGCAGCCAACTGGCGAATCGTTGCGGTGCGCCTTCCGCAAGGCCGACGTATTCGTCCATATGAAATGCCGTGACGCGAGACCAATCAATGCCGGGCTGTACCGCCAGCGCCGCCAGTGTTTCTTGCTGGCTACGCGCGGCGGCAAAAATCATACGCACGGTGTCTTTTTCTAGCAGATGACGCCGTAAAGCCGCCGCAATATCCGCCGCAGCGACGATGCCCATGGTCGTGCGATCGGTAAAAGTGTGGACGCGAATGCCGCCAAATGGTGTTTCAGAAGGGGAGGTCATGTGTAAATCCATTTCAAAGAAATGTCAAAATAGCGATTAAACGCCCGAGTAGGCAGAAAAACCGCCATCGATAGGCACCACGATGCCATTCACGAAACCGGACGCCTGACTGGAAGCAAGCCACAACAAGGTGCCAGTCAATTCGTGCGACTCGCCGAAGCGGCCCATCGGTGTGTGTTCCACAATTTTACGTGCACGATCCGTCAATACGCCGGTGTCAGCATCAATCAACAAAGTATGATTTTGTTGCGTCAGGAAAAATCCCGGCGCTAGCGCATTCACGCGAATCCCGGCTTTTGCAAAATGCACCGCCAGCCATTGCGTGAAATTACTCACCGCCGCCTTGGCACCACTATAAGCAGGAATTTTAGTCAGCGGGCGAAACGCGTTCATCGAAGAAATATTGATGATCGAGCAGTCTGCGCGCCCTAACATTTGCTGCGCGAAAACTTGTGTTGGTAGCAATGTGCCAAGAAAATTCAAGTTGAATACGAATTCGACCGCCTTCGGATCGAGATCGAAAAAAGTGGTCAGTGATGGATCATCAAGATCGCCGTCTTCCAGCCATTCTTTGCTGGTAGTGCCCTTCGGACTATTGCCGCCAGCGCCGTTCAGCAGCAAATCACAGGGACCGAATGCGGCAAGAACCTGCGCGGCAGCATTTTCGAGAGAGGCGCGGTCCAGCACGTTGGCCACCACGCCAATGGCTTGACCGCCCGCCGCGCGTAGGGCAGCGGCGTTGCGTTCGGCAGCGGCACCGTCGAGGTCAAGCAGTGCAACTTTAGCGCCGCAGGCCGCCAGCGCATGGCCGAACCCGGCGCACAAAACGCCGCCGCCGCCGGTCACCACCGCGACCTGGCCGCTCAAATCAATCTTAAATGGCAGTTTCATACAGCGTCCTCTGAGGCTGGCGGCTGATTTTTAGCTATCCCTTCCCATATACCGTTCAAATACACGGCTCCCAAAGCGCGGTCATATAGCCCGTAACCGGGTTTGCCAGTTTCGCCCCAGATCATGCGGCCGTGGTCGGGACGGGCATAGCCTTCAAAACCGGTTTCATGATAAGCCAGCAAGATTTCTGCCATGTCTAAAGAACCGTCGGCTGAGCGATGGCTGGTTTCATGAAAATCTCCGGCCTCATTCACGTGGACATTGCGCAAATGGGCGAAATGAATACGTCCTTTGCCAGCAAATTCGCGTACCAGACTGGCGACATCGTTCTTGTAGTCCGCGCCCAGCGATCCGGAGCAAAGCGTCAAACCGTTGGCTGGATGATCGACAATGGCCAGAAGTTGCGCCAGATCATCGCGATTCTTGACGATACGCGGCAGTCCAAAAATAGGCCGTGGCGGATCGTCGGGATGGATCGCCATTTTGATCGACGCTTCGGCCGCGACGGGAATAATCGCTTTCAGGAAATAGCTAAGATTGGCCCACAGCGCAGCCTCATCAACATCCCGATATTCGGCTAGCAACGCCTTTAATTGTGCTGGCTGATAGCTGGCATCCCAACCCGGCAGTTGCACGCCGGCGTCTGGATCGATGTTATCAATCGTGGCCGCATCGAAACCGAGTGTAGTGGAGCCGTCTGGCAATGGCATTTCTAGCGTTGTGCGGGTCCAATCGAAGACGGGCATAAAGTTATAGCAGACGACTTTGATACCGCATGCCGCCAGATTGCGCAGGGTTTGGCCGTAGTTGGCGATCAACGCATCCCGACCGGGTTTGCCTAATTTGATATCTTCATGAACGGGAACGCTTTCTACGACTTCAAACTTCAAACCGTGCATTTCAATACGTTCTTTGAGCGCCTGGATTTTCTCAATTGGCCAGGTTTCGCCAACAGGGACATCGTAAAGGGCGGAGACAATGCCGTACATGCCGGGAATCTGACGTATATAGGCCAGGCTCACGGGATCAGAGTCGCCAAACCAGCGAAAGGTCATTTTCATAAGGTCCTTTTCTTAAGGTAATATCCATCGAGTTTTTGATCTTTGACAACGTTGCAGATGGCATTTCCTACCGTCTTCCCGGGGAAGGATGGGTAATGCATGCCATAATACTGCCGCAGTCCGGTGGCCGGACCAATGGCAATTATATCCTGCAATTGCGTACATGGGTCTGGTGGCCGGACCAATTACAACAAAATGTTATTCAAGGGTTTCATTTTATAAAACACGTGCGATCGCTTAAGCTAGTCCGGTTGGGTCAATTTTCCTTTCCAGCGTGCATTTTTTGCCCGCTGTTAGTTGGAGGAAACGATTTTCCGGTTCGCATTCATCACTTTGGAAAATGATCATGGTTACACTGCCGACGTTAAAAGTTAAGCGTCTTTACCGTCAAATCTCAGAACTGCTTATCCAAAAAATCAAAGACGGCGAATTTAAAGCTGGCGATTCGCTGCCGTCCGAGCGCGATCTTGCGCAACAGTTAGGGGTCAGTCGGTCGTCTGTGCGCGAGGCGCTGATTGCGCTGGAAATAGCCGGATGGGTCGACATTCGCACCGGTCACGGCGTGTTTGTCTGTGATCAGGACGCAGAGCCGAATCCGCCCGAAGCGCTGACCAGCGTCGGTGTAGAAGAGTTATTAACGGCGCGCGCGTTAATTGAATGCGAGACCGCCAGACTGGCCGCCAAGAACGCCACCCCCGCACAATTGGCAGAGCTTGCGCAACTGATGGACGATCTTGAATGCGAACCAGAAAACACCAGCAAATTTCTGACGCTCGATAAGCATTTACATGTGCTGATCGGAGAAATGGCCGACAACTCTGTGTTGTCTGAATTCATCGAGATTTTATGGACTAAACGTCACGATCAACTGTTTGCGCAGTTTGAAAATCGGTTTGGCGGCAAAGTCCTTTCCATTGCGATGAATCACGACCACCGTAAGATTTGCGATGCCATTATTAATCGCGATCCGGCTGCTGCAAAAAAAGCCATGCAAGCGCATATAGCCCACGTGCATAAGAGCTTTTTTATGGAAAGTGCCTCCATCGCCTCGCCAAAGATTGCTGCGGAAAAAGCGCGTCGTAGCGAAAAGGAGGTTTGAAAGCGCTGCCGTTTAACGTCATTCTTTCTGTGCCCTCACTCCAAAGAAAGTACAAATCCCCATGGCAGCAAACCTGAATCTGCGATTGTCGCGCTGGATGGGCCTGATGTTTTTTTCCTCCGGTGCAGCGGCGCTGGTGTATCAGGTGTTGTTTGCTAAAGAATTGGCGTTAGTTTTCGGCAGTACCGCCGCTGCGACCTTTACGGTACTAGCGACTTTTTTGGGCGGAATGGCGATCGGCTCATTGATCGGCGGCGCAGTAGCAGCACGTTTATCGAGAACGATCGGGGCTTCCGTAGCGCGACCGGTAGTGGTGTATGCCTTGGTTGAGTTAGTCATCGGCGTGTATTGCGTGGCGACGCCGGGACTATTTTTAGCGATTCAGAAAGTCTATGTATTTTTAGCCGCGGATTTGTCGCCTGCGGACCCGGCGTTGCTGGTGTTACGCGTGGAGTTGGGGGCGGGTGTGCTGTTGGTGCCGACAGTATTGATGGGTGTCACGTTGCCTTTGCTGGCGCAAGCATTGAACCCGCTCGGCGACCGTTTGGGAAAAGCCGTGGCATGGTTATACGCATGCAATACGGCGGGGCGGCGCTTGGTGCCTTATTGACTAGCTATGCTGTGATTCCATTTTTTGGCGCACGCATGACAACATTGATTGCAGCGCTGCTTAATTTGCTGGTCGCGTTAGCGGCGCTGGAACTTGCCAGACGTATGAGAGCGGCGTCGCTGATTTCTCGCGCACCTGCCGCTTCTGTAGCGGCGAACGCTGGTATTGCCACTGCGCTGTTCTCTGGCGGCGGCTCGCGCATGCTTGCTGGCGCATGGCTTGCCCTCGGTCTGGGCGGCGTACTTTCTCTCGGGCTTGAGGTGATCTACGTGCATTTACTGTCTATTGTCGCCGGCAATAGACAGTAAATGCTTTCGGCCTGATGTTGGCAACTTTTCTGGTCGGGTTGGCAATCGGCGGCGAATGTGGGCGAAGACTGATGCGGCGCATGCGCAGGCTTCTCCCGCCGTCATGGCACGGCTTGATGCATCGCCGCAAATGCAGTCGGTGCATGAGCTGGCCGGGCGAACTTTTGCTAGTATTGCAGGAGACTTATTGCTATCACCGCGACAGATCGATGCTTTGCTGGACCCGCTGGGTGTGCATCGTGAACGGTGGATTTCTACCGATAACAATTTGAAGCTGGAATACAGTACACCGAAGGCAAACGCTAACCCGCCGGATCGATCGTTTGAGGTGAATTTGAGGCTTTTGCGTACTGCGCAGAAATGAGGCCGGTATTTCGCCATTATTTCTTATTCCGAAAATGCGGTATTAAATACTTGCCGGTGGAGAGTGGATGAGCGAAAAGTTTTTGATATTACAGACCGGGTAGAGGAATTTGTCTTGCCGATGACCGATGCTCTAATTCTAAAGCTAGACATATCCACAGTTTATATTGGCCTCTATATCACTTGGAGTTTTTCGGAATTAATGCAAATGACGATGCCTCCGGTATTTAATGGGAGGCATCATTCACCGTCGTAATATTTTATGAAGTTTTGTGGCGCACTCACGCTTATCGCCACGCAATACTAGGGCATTACTTCCCGATACAAAATCGCGAAAAAATCACGCCCAGCAAATCGTCCGGCGTAAACACTCCCGTAATGCTGTTCAATTTATCCTGCGCCAAACGTAATTCTTCGGCAAATAAATCCAGCGACTGATCGTTAACGGTGTTGTCGATGGTGGCGTGATCGGCGGCGATTTGTAGGTGGTCGCGGGCGGCTTTTAGGGCGATCAGATGGCGTTCGCGTGCCAGGTAACGGGACTCGCCGGTTTGCTGCCAGCCTGCAATACGCAGTAACTCTGCGCGTAGCAGATCGATGCCGAGATGGTCTGTTGCCGAGATATAAATGTGGGTCGCATCGCCCATGAGGTCGACCGCAGGTCTGTGTCCGGATTGGTCGATTTTGTTCCAGATGCTGATGATGGGCGCGTTTTGTGGAAAGCGGGCCAGGATTTTTTCGTCCGCGAATGAGGGGCCGTGATTGGCATCCAGCATATGCAGAATAACGTCAGCTTTGGCGACCGCTGCCCACGTACGTTCGATGCCGATACGCTCGACTTCATCGTTGGCATCTTCCGCATCGCGGATACCGGCGGTGTCGATAATATTTAGCGGAATACCCTCGAGCTGAATGGTTTCTGTCACCTTGTCGCGGGTGGTGCCAGCGATGGGCGTGACGATCGCAACATCCGAGCCGGCCAGTGCATTTAACAGCGACGATTTGCCGACGTTGGGTTGGCCTGCCAGCACAATATTCAAGCCGTCACGTAGCAATGCGCCTTGCGCGGCCTGACTAAAGACGTGATCGAGGGTCGTGCGGATTCTTTCCAATTGGCCGCGTGCATCGGATTTTTCGAGGAAATCAATTTCTTCTTCGGGAAAATCAAGCGTTGCTTCCACCAACATGCGCAGATTGATTACCTGCTCGACCAAGCTATGAATGACTTTGGAGAACGCGCCTGAGAGCGATTCCGATGCGGATTTGGCGGCGGCTTCGGTCGATGCTTCGATCAAGTCGGCGACCGCTTCGGCTTGCGCCAGATCAAGTTTATCGTTGAGGAAGGCGCGTTGCGTGAATTCGCCCGGCTCTGCCATGCGCAGACCGATATCATGTCCGGCTTCCAGACAGCGCGCCAACAACATTTGTAATACGACTGGTCCGCCGTGACCTTGCAGTTCCAGTACGTCCTCGCCAGTGTAAGAGTGCGGGCCCTTGAAATAGATTGCCAGACCTTGATCAATGATGCTGTCGTCAGCATTTTTAAACGATAAATAAGTGGCGTGACGCGGGATCAGTTTAGTTTCATCAAGACCGCAAACAGCTTGAATAATTGGACCGAGATGTTGACCGGATACACGAACAACGCCAATGCCGCCGCGACCGGGCGCAGTGGCAATTGCAGCAATGGGAGAGGAATCTAATGACATAAAATGATTTTACGTTTGATATCCGATTGAGAGTGCGTTAAAGAAACAAAAAAGCCCGTGAATCTGCATTCACGGGCTTTTTTACGACAGTCAGTAAAACGCGCTGAGGTTTATTGCGCGCTTTCCATCCTTTTAGTAATTACCCATTGCTGTGCAATCGACAGCACGTTATTGGTAATCCAGTACAGCACCAGGCCAGAAGGGAAGAAGAAGAACATGACCGAGAAAATGAGTGGCATGAACATCATTACCTTCGCTTGCATTGGATCAGGCGGTTTCGGATTCAGCTTAGTCTGGATGAACATCGATATCGCCATGACGACCGGCAAGATATAGAACGGATCCGGTGCAGCCAAATCATGAATCCAGCCTAACCATGGAGCGTTACGCATTTCGACGCTGGCCAGCAATACCCAGTACAACGAAATAAAGACCGGAATCTGAATCACGATAGGAAGACAGCCGCCGAGTGGATTGATCTTCTCGGTTTTGTAGAGCTGCATCATTTCCTGATTCATCTTTTGCGGCTCGCCTTTATGACGTTCGCGAATCGCGGTCATCTTCGGCGTGACTTTTTTCATCTTCGCCATACTGCGATAGCTAGCAGCCGACAACGGGAAGAAGAACAGTTTGATCAACACCGTCAACGCGATGATGGTCCAACCCCAGTTACCGAGGACTTTGTGGATCTGCGTCATCAACCAGAAAATCGGTTTGGCGATGATAGTCAGCCAGCCATAGTCTTTGACCAGTTCCAGACCCGGCGCAGTTGCTTCCAGTACAGCAGATTCTTCAGGACCTGAGAACAGACGTGCATCCATCGTTACGCTAGCACCCGGGGCAATCGTTCCGAGGGGCAGAATATTACCGACGGCGTACAGATTGGTAGCCACTTTTTTGGTGAAAATTTCACGCGGTGCTTTGTCTTGCGGAATGAACGCCGAGACAAAATAATGCTGCATGATGGCGAACCAGCCGTCGTCAGACTTGGTGGCGTGCTCTGCCTTATTTTCTTCAATTTTTTCGAAAGCAAACTTCTGGAACTTGTTCGCATCGGTGTAAACCGCGGCACCGGTAAAGGTGTTGACGAAGCGTTGTTCGCCAGCCGGTTTGTTACCGTCACGCACCAGTTGCAAGTACAGCGAAGGCGTGATTGGCGCACCGCTTTCGTTGGTGATCGTGTGCTTTACATCAATCGAGTAATCGCCGCGTTTGAACGTGAACGTTTTGATCAGCTTGACGCCGCCCTGAGTCGACTCCAGCACCAGTTGTACCTGTTTGCCGTTGTCCAGCGTGCGGGCACCTGGCAAAGCGACAAAGGTTGACTTGTGATTAGGGAAGTTGCCGCCGATTAAGCCAGTGTCGGCCAGATAAATCCGGCTGGCACTAGAATCAAACAACACCAGATTCTTGGTCGGATCAACCGTGTCGCGTTGCGTTAGCAATTCGAGACGTTTCAACTGACCGCCAACCGTATCGATATCGGCTTTGACGACATCGGTGGTGATGGTGATCGTTTCACCCTTGGCGGCAGGTGCCGCGTCAGGTACTGCGCTAGCTGGCGCAGCAGTACCGGCAGCGTTAACGCCTTGCGGTACATCGCTGCTGGTTGCGCCAATTGCCGCGGCAGCAGGTGCAGAGCCGGCAGCACCTGCACCAGCGGCGGGTGCCGTTGGCGTCGCGCTTGGAAAAAACATCGAGGCATTGCCATTATGTCGTTGCCAGCTATCCCAAAGGAACAGCAGCGACAGTGAAAATACAACCCACAGGACGGTACGTTTGATATCCATAAGAGTAGTTCTCTATGATTCAGGTGTGACTGCAACCGCATGGTCGATCAGCGGAAGTTGCAGAGGGTTTGGCAGAGGAGGCAGACGAAGATGGCGGAACCGGATCAAATCCTCCGGTATGCCAGGGATGACATTTTCCAAGGCGACACGCAGCCAGAAAGCTGCCCTTCAAGGCGCCATGTGTACGGATTGCTTCAGCAGCGTAGTCGGAACAACTCGGATAAAAACGACAGTTCTGGCCCAGAAACGGGCTAATTCCCAATTTGTAGCATCGCAACAGGAACAGTAAAGTCGCTTTCATGATTGCTTTTCCGCGTCTTCTTTTGGAACACTTAAGATGCGCATAGCATGTCCATCGTTACGCCTTGGTCACAACGCGCTGTGATGCGAATAGCTGTAGCAATTCGCTTCGTAGCTCACGCTTTAAACGTGCTGTCGTGGCAGGGCCTGCCTTGGTGTTTACCGGTTTCGATAAACGCACAATGCAGTCAATGGGTGGCAAAGACGTCAGGCGAAACAGCTCTCGCGTAACCCGTTTAACGGTATTACGCGTGGCAGCCCGCGGTGCTAGTCGTTTTGCTGCAACAACGCCTAATCGCGCCTTGGCATCCGGCAACGGATTAACACGCGTGTACAGAACGAAATGGGCTGTCCGATAGACTGGGCGCAAACGAAAAACGGATGAAAATTCATCCGTTTTAACGATGCGTCGGTCACGGGGAAAGCCCAGGGCAGAACTCTGTGAAGAGATCTCTGAACGGTCGCCTGTCACGCAAGCTGCGCCGGGTGAACGGCTTAAGCTGCTAGACGTTTGCGGCCTTTGGCGCGACGTGCATTCAGCACAGCGCGACCACCACGGGTTGCCATACGTGCGCGGAAGCCGTGGGTACGTTTACGGCGCACAACGGAAGGTTGATAAGTACGTTTCATTATGGTCTCGCTAATCAGCAGAAATAAATCGGATCTTTACACTTTGCGCGTTGCCTGCTGTTCGATCTGGCCCGCACCACATTAATGTGTTTAATACAGCGTCGGCGCAGTCAATTCAGGCAGCCAGGATTGCAATCTCGCAATTCAACGGGCAGTGAACCTTGGATTAGAACGCATTTTCCGCTTGTTTGTCAATCACTTAGCGTATTTTTGATGTGCAGCCCTGTAGCCCTGCACACAGAAAAGTAAACGCCGTGCCTGTGGATAACTTTGCCGAGCAAGGGTAGAATAGCGACTTATTGTGGCATGTGTGCGCTCTTATAGCGATATCTTCAGAGCCTGTTGTTGGCCTGTAACGAATAGCCATCCGTGAAGCAAAGAGCAGCGCAGAAATCGATATTTACTCGTGTAAATAATGAAAATCGAGCCGCGCATAAGCCTTAATCATGGGGGACGCCGAGTCTGTGCAGTAAATTTCAGGTCGCTTTTTAAAAGCTCGGCCTGATGCGCAATGATCTCCCTTCCACACCCTTTCACTAAGACGATTCATGGAAAATTTCTGGCAAAGTTGCTCCGCCCAGCTGGAGCAGGAGTTGACGCCGCAACAATTTAGCGCGTGGATAAAACCGCTTTCTCCTATTGATTATGAGGATGGACGGTTACGCATTGCCGCGCCGAATCGATTTAAGCTCGATTGGGTCAAAACGCAGTTTGCTAGCCGCATCACGACGTTGGCAGCAGAATTTTGGGAAATGCCAATAGACGTGCAGTTTATGCTGGACCCGCGAACTAATGTTGCCCGTAAGCCAAGTGTTTCTACCATGCCGGTTGCATTGGATGGTGCGCATCCGAACCCATCGCCAGCATTTTCCAATGGTGGCATGAGCAACAACAACGGTAATAGTCACTATGATCGCATGCCGGATACGCAGGCTGAATCGAGTGCGGTCATCGCGCGCCGCGACCAGTCGCGTATCAATACTGAACTAAGTTTTGACAGTTTTGTGACCGGAAAAGCTAACCAGTTAGCCCGCGCCGCGGCGATTCAGGTCGCAAATAATCCGGGCGTTTCGTATAACCCGCTCTTCCTTTATGGCGGTGTTGGCCTCGGTAAAACCCATCTGATTCACGCTATCGGTAATCAGCTTCTGGCCGATAATCCTTCGTCGAAAATTCGCTACATCCATGCAGAACAGTACGTTCGCGACGTAGTGACCGCTTACCAACGTAAAGGTTTTGACGATTTCAAGCGGTACTATCATTCGCTAGATTTATTGCTGATCGATGATATTCAATTCTTCGGTGGCAAGAGTCGCACCCAAGAAGAATTCTTTTACGCATTCGAAGCTTTAATTGCCGCAAAGAAACAAATTATTATCACCAGTGATACTTATCCAAAAGAAATCACCGGCATGGATGATCGTTTGATTTCCCGCTTCGATTCCGGTCTGACCGTCGCGATAGAGCCGCCTGAACTTGAAATGCGCGTGGCTATTTTGCTTAAAAAAGCGGCATCCGAAGGCGTTACATTCTCCGACGATGTAGCCTTTTTTGTCGCCAAACATCTGCGTTCCAACGTCCGCGAACTGGAAGGCGCGCTGCGTAAAATCCTGGCTTATTCCCGTTTCCATGGTAAAGACATCACGATTGATATCGTCAAGGATGCGCTGAAAGATCTGCTATCTGTGCAGAATCGCCAGATTTCCGTCGAAAATATCCAGAAAACAGTCGCCGACTTCTTCAATATCAAAGTCGCGGATATGTATTCCAAAAAACGCCCCGCGAATATCGCCCGGCCACGTCAGATTGCGATGTATCTGGCCAAAGAACTCACCCAAAAGAGCTTGCCAGAAATTGGGGAATTGTTCGGCGGACGCGATCACACCACGGTTTTACACGCGGTGCGCAAGATCGCCGGTGATCGGACTAAAAATCCCGAATGTAATCACGAATTGCACGTATTGGAGCAAACCTTAAAAGGTTAATTTTTCAATATGCAATTGTGACGTCGATGAGTACTAGAAATGCTTGCCAGCCTGTGGATAACATTACGCGTCGACATTATTACGACACGATAAGTGTGGTTTTTTTGTGCAGTACAAACGGGTAGAAGTACGCATAAGTTATCTGGTTGAAATGTTGGTTGAATGTCAGTGTGATCGTAAAAGTGATAAATAATCAGGCATTTAACCTTAGATTTGATCGCGATGTCATTCGTAAGTAGTCGAATTAAGTTACATTGATAGACTGGTTCAAGGCCCACTAAGATTGGGTAAAATGAAGCGATATTTGTTGAATTTCAGATAATAAGGATATAGCTATGCAATTGGTCAAAACCCACCGAGATACTCTTCTCCGGCCACTGCAGATCGTGAGCGGTATTGTCGAGCGTCGGCACACATTGCCGATTCTGGCCAATATCCTCATACGCAAGGACGGCGAAAAAGTTTCTTTTCTATCAACTGACATTGAAGTGCAAATTACGACCAATGCAAATGTCGGTAGCGGTGCTGAAGTTGCCGCCACCACCGTCGCTGCCCGTAAGCTGCTCGATATTCTGCGCGCGTTGCCAGAATCCGGCGAAGTGTCGTTAACATTAAGCAACAAGCGCATGACGGTGCAATCCGGCAAATCGCGTTTCGCGCTGCAAACACTGGCCGCCGAAGAGTTTCCGACAGTTGCCCAGGCTGAGCATTACAACGCAACGGTCACGCTGCCGCAAAAGACGCTCAAGCATTTGTTCAATATGGTCCATTTTTCGATGGCGCAGCAGGACATTCGTTACTACCTCAACGGCCTGTTATTAGTGCTGGATGGCAACAACGTGATCGCCGTCGCCACCGATGGTCACCGTCTGGCATTTTGCCAAGTAGCGACAGAGCAAGAATTCGCACGGCAGGAAGTCATCATTCCGCGCAAAACCATCATCGAACTACAACGTTTGTTAGAAGAAACCGACGAGCCAGTTCAACTAGAAATCGCCAACAATCAGGTCAAACTATCGTTTGCCGATATCGAACTGATTTCGAAACTGGTAGAAGGCAAATTCCCGGATTACACCCGCGTAGTACCTAAAGGTTACAAGAACGATTTCACCATCGGCCGGGATCGTTTGCTGCGCTCGTTGCAACGCGCCGCCATTATGACCAGCGACAAGTTCAAGGGCGTGCGCTGGGTCGTTACCCCAGGCAGCCTGAAAATCAGCTCGACCAATGCCGATCAGGAAGAGGCGATTGAAGAACTAGAAATCGACTACGGCGGCGACAGTGTCGACATTGGTTTCAACGTCACTTATTTGCTCGACGTGCTCAACAACCTCAAGGGCGACAACGTTAATATTGCCCTTGGCGATGCTAATTCATCTGCATTAATCACCGTGCCAGAAAACGCCGACTTTAAATACGTCGTTATGCCGATGCGTATTTAATTTTTGCATAAGCAAGTCGATCTAATCATTAAACCCGTCATAAATCGCGTTAAACAGTGTATATCGTGAATAAAGGGGCTTCGGCCCCTTAGTCACATTTAAGAAATCCCCCAGCTGCGGGTATACTGGTCTGTTTCGTAAAGAATTGAACATAAAAGCGTCTTTTTCCTCCATGCGTCGTTCCAAATCCCATAGCGATAGTTCTGCTATCACTGCGGTTTGTAATTAGCCTGATCAGAAAATCCACCATTTTTGTTAGTTCATCCGATTAGCAGATCATTAGCTTGGATTCATGTTTTTGTAGCAGTTTATTCAGAAGGTAGCCATGTCATCAATCCCTCAAGACAACACCAATCAGCCGCCACCAAATGCGTACGGCGCGTCCTCAATTCAGATCCTCGAAGGTCTGGAAGCAGTACGAAAACGTCCGGGGATGTACATCGGCGACACTTCAGACGGCACCGGCTTGCATCATCTGGTGTTTGAAGTTCTGGACAACTCCATCGACGAATCGTTAGCCGGTCATTGCACCGAAATCAACGTCACGATCCATTCTGATAATTCGATTTCCGTCACCGACAATGGCCGTGGCGTCCCCACCGGCATCAAGTTTGACGACAAGCACGAACCTAAGCGCAGCGCAGCCGAAATCGTCATGACCGAGTTGCACGCTGGCGGTAAATTCGATCAAAACTCTTATAAAGTTTCCGGCGGTTTGCATGGCGTGGGCGTTTCTTGCGTCAACGGTTTGTCCAAGTTATTGAAGCTCACCATCCGTCGCGATGGCAAAGTCCATTTCATGGAATTCGTACGCGGCGTACCGCAAAATCGTGACATCGAAACCATAGACGGCATGATCGTATCGCCCATCAAAGTCATTGGCGACACCGACAAGCGCGGTACGGAAGTGCACTTCTGGGCCGACGAAGAAATTTTTACACACGTCGAATTCCACTACGAAATTCTAGCCAAGCGTATCCGCGAATTATCGTTCCTGAACAACGGTGTGCGTATCAAACTGACCGATCAACGCACCGGCAAAGAAGAACTTTTCGCGTTCGAAGGCGGCACACGCGGTTTCGTTGAATACATCAACAAAAACAAAAGCGTATTGCACCCAACGATTTTTCAGGCGACAGGCGAAAAAGAAGGCGTCACAGTCGACGTCTCCATGCAATGGAATGACGCCTATAACGAGCAAGTATTATGCTTCACCAATAACATCCCGCAACGCGACGGCGGTACCCATCTCACCGGCCTGCGTGCAGCGATGACTCGTGTACTGAACAAGTACATCGAAGAACATGATTTCGCCAAACGCGCCAAAGTCGAAACCAGCGGCGACGACATGCGCGAGGGCCTGACTTGCGTGTTATCAGTCAAAGTCCCTGAGCCAAAATTCAGTTCGCAAACCAAAGACAAACTTGTCTCCAGCGAAGTGCGTTTGCCGGTCGAAGAAATTGTCGCCAGAACACTCAGCGACTATCTGCAAGAAAAACCAAACGACGCCAAAATCATCTGCGGCAAAATCGTCGAAGCTGCACGTGCCCGTGATGCAGCGCGTAAAGCGCGTGAGCTGACCCGTCGTAAAGGCGTGATGGATGGCCTCGGTTTATCCTCCAAACTTGCCGATTGCCAGGAAAAAGATCCCGCATTATGCGAACTTTACATCGTCGAGGGTGACTCTGCGGGCGGTTCAGCCAAGCAAGGCCGCGACCGTAAATTTCAGGCGATTCTGCCATTGCGCGGTAAAGTCTTGAACGTCGAAAAAGCACGCTTCGAAAAAATGCTATCGTCAGAGCAGATCACGACCTTGATCGCGACGCTAGGCACCAGCATCGGCCCGGACGAATTCAATGCCGACAAACTGCGTTATCACCGCATCATCATCATGACCGATGCAGACGTCGATGGTGCCCACATCCGCACGCTGCTGCTGACATTGTTCTATCGTCAAATGCCGCAACTGGTTGAGCGCGGCCACATCTACATCGCGCAACCGCCACTGTACAAAGTCAAGCACGGCAAAGACGAACGCTATCTCAAAGATGACGTTGAAGAAGTTCAATACATGATGCAGGTCGCGCTCAATGACGCCTCGCTAGTCCCGAGTTCAGGCACCGATCCGATCAGCGGCCCGGCCCTGACAGAACTGGTTCGTCAATACAACACCGCCAACGCCATCATCACGCGCCTGACCCGCGCCATCGACGGCGCTGCCCTCACCGCCATCATGACTGGCGTCACGCTAGAACTAGACACCGTTGAAAATGCCGAATTATCCGCGCAAGCACTCACCAAAGAAATCGGTGATCCTGCGGTCAACGTCATCGTCAAATCCGATGAACTGACAGAAAAGCATCAACTGCGGATTCAACGGATGTACCACGGCAATATCAAAGCCAGCGTTATCGACAGCGACTTCGTCACCAGCTCCGACTACAAAGTACTATGCAACGCCGCCGCCACCTTCAAAGGTCTGATCGGTCCGGGTGCAATGGTCCGTCGCGGCACCGGTGAAAAAGTAAAAGAATTCGCCATTGCCGATTTCCACCAAGCCATGGCCTGGCTACGCGACGAAGCAGAACGCGGCGTCAGCAAACAGCGCTACAAAGGACTGGGTGAAATGAACCCAAGCCAACTATGGGAAACCACAATGGACCCAACCGTGCGCCGCCTGCTAAAAGTACAGATCGACGACGCGATTGCCGCGGATCAAATCTTTATGACGTTGATGGGCGACGACGTTGAACCACGGCGCGCGTTTATTGAGTTGAATGCGTTGCAGGCTGGGAATATTGATGTTTGATGGTTTTAGCTGTACCCATCAACTGGCAGTTTGAGAACGATAAACTGACAAAGGTGGGCTGCGGAAAAGCAATTAGACGTGGTGCCGCTGAATCTTTTGAGCCACGTCTGTTGTGCTGAAAACCTTGATCATCAGAGTTTAAAAAGCTCGTGCACCGCTAACTGGATGCACGAGCTTTTTTATTTCAGGCAAGCCTGGGACTGTTCAGGGATTTGTTAAAGCATCCCGGGTGGTACACCCTGCGGCGAACCTGAGGGCACTAGCGCAGTCATACCGGAGTCATGACTTGCCCTAGGAGGAAGGAACCAGCTTGTCTTGCGTCTTGAGGTCGAAGTCGCTGGCGTCGTGGCGCTCGAGGAGCTGGCCGGACGGCTCGCCCCAGGCACGGTTGACCTTGCGGCCGCGCTCCACGGCTGGGCGCAGGGCAATCTCGTCAGTCCAGCGTAGCACATGCTTGTACTCGTGCACGCTGAGGAACTCGCCTGCCTCGTAGAGGTGGCCTTTGACCAGCGCGCCATACCACGGCCAAACCGCCATGTCCGCGATGGTATAGTCGTTGCCCGCCAGGAAGCGATGCTCTGACAGCCGACGCTCCAATACATCAAGCTGGCGTTTGACTTCCATCGCGTAG
The DNA here is from genome assembly GCF_003056055.1 of Glaciimonas sp. PCH181. Taxonomy (NCBI): domain Bacteria; kingdom Pseudomonadati; phylum Pseudomonadota; class Betaproteobacteria; order Burkholderiales; family Oxalobacteraceae; genus Glaciimonas; species Glaciimonas sp. PCH181. The sequence continues at coordinate 1,172,951 of NZ_PYFP01000002.1, read as the reverse complement.
CGGTTGATCGGGTACTCAAACTTTTCAGGTGCGTAAGCATAGAAATGACCAAAGCCTCCGCCCAGAAAGGGCGCACTGCCCATTTGCCAGAATAGCCAGGACAAGCATTCGGCGCGCGCCGCGCCGCTGGCGGGCAGGAAGGCACCAAACTTCTCGGCCAGGTACTGCAGAATGGCTCCGGATTCGAATATCCGCACCGGTGTTTCGCCACTGTGGTCCACGAGAGCTGGAATCTTGGAGTTGGGGTTGGCACCAACAAATCCACTGCCGAACTGGTCGCCATCGTTGATGCGAATCAGCCAAGCGTCGTACTCGGCACCGCCGTGGCCCAGGGCCAGCAACTCTTCAAGCATGATCGTTACTTTGACGCCATTGGGTGTGGCGAGCGAATAAAGCTGCAACGGATGGCGTCCCACCTGCAGGTTTTTGTCATGCGTGGCACCAGCAACAGGCCGGTTGATGCTGGCAAACTTGCCGCCGCTTTCCTTATCCCAGGACCAGACGTTGGGTGGGGTGTACAAGTTTTCGCTACTCATTAGATAGGCTCCATAATGTCGCGTAGTTTCTGGTGCAGAATATTGCTTAGTGTAACCGGTAAGTAAAAATGCATACTCGGCCGAAGATTTATGCTGGCGCCGAAGGCATGCACTGAGCGGGATCCACATTCGAAAACGACTGCCTGTTACTGTCAGACGTTAAGAACCGCTGTACCAGTTGTACCCTTGGTCTTCCCAATAGCCACCGGGATTTTCATTAGTGACGAAGATTGCTGCAATATGCTTGGGATTCTTGAAGCCGAGCTTGGTCGGTACCCGCAGTTTCAACGGATAGCCATACTCGGTTGGTAATGGCGAAGTGCCAAAATCCAATGCCAGCATAGTCTGCGGATGCAACGCAGTTGCCATGTCGATGCTGGAATAGTAGCGGTCTGCACATTTGAAGCCGACATACTTTGCGGTAGTATCAGCACCGATATGCGCTAGGAAAGTGCGAAACGGCACGCCGCCCCACTGGCCGATGGCGCTCCAGCCTTCGATGCAGATATGGCGCGTGATTTGCGACACTTGTGGCAATGCCCTTAATTGCGCCAGGTTCCAGTTGCGCTTGTTACGCACCAGCCCTGAGACTTCCAACGTATACGTATCACCATCGATCTCCGGCGCCGAATCTGCATCGTAAAAGGCATTGAATGGAAATGGCTTGGTGATCATGCTGGCCGGATAGGTCGGCGCCAGATGATTGGGGCGAAACAACATGCTTTGCACACGATCATTCCAGCGTGACATTGCCCACAATACCTTGTCGACCTGATCGCCGTCTTGCAGATTGCAGCCGGTCAGCAGCGACAACGCCCCCAGTGACAGCCCCGAGCGCAGGAATAGACGGCGCTGCAGTTGTACTAGTTCGGGTTGTAGTTCATTGTTTTTCGGCGGTTGATTTTTCTTCTCGCTCATACTTGCTGCTCCTGCTTTGTAAGTTTCTTGCGGGCGTGGCGGGGAGCCCGTCCGGTCAGCATCGGCAGCAGTGTGCTCGGCACGATCAGTACCAGCGCCAGATGCACTACTACGAAGGCGACGATGCCAGCCATCGCTACAAAGTGCACGTGGCGCGCAATGTCGTAGCCGCCGAACAGGTCGACCAGACTGTCCAGCTGCACCGGTTTCCAGATCGACAAACCGGACGCTACCACCAGCACGCCAAGCAGTAACACGACGATGTACATCAGGCGTTGCACGGTGTTATAAGTGCCGGGCTGATGCGCCAGTTTGAAGGTCAACGCATCTTTTATATCGCGTAGCAGCGGACGCAATCCTAGCGGCAGGAAATGGCGGCGGAAATGTCCGGCCAGCAGGCCGTAGCCAAGATAGATCAAGCCGTTTACTACCAATAGCCACATCGCCGCCAGATGCCAGGCAATCGCTCCGCCCAGCCAGCCGCCGAGAGTGGCCCAATGCGGAAAATCGAAGCCGAACAGTGGCGAGGCGTTGTAGATCCCCCAGCCGCTCATCACCATGCAGACGATGGCGAAGGCGTTGGTCCAGTGCGCTACGCGCACCAGCAGCGGATGAATGATGCGGCGGGGTTTATCGGCAGTCGCCATGAATACACCTTATATAGAATCGTTGCGGGCAGATGGGCTGCCCGCGATGCGGCATTACATCGGCGGCACTACGCCTTTGACGCCAACCAGGGCGCGACCTACCACGTCGCTGCCATCGGCGGCCTTGTTGACAACGAATACGGCGTGGGCGCCAGGCACCAGCAAGCTGCGGTCACCTTTGTTGAGGCTAACGATAGGGACGTCGGCCGGCACCACGATTTTCTTTTCACCATCCGGATACTTGACTGTGATGGTGCGGCCGCTGGTGACGACTACATCGCCGACAGTACCGTTGGTCATAGTGCTTTTCTTACCCAGGTCCCAAGCGTAATGACCTTCGCCTGATTTCATTCCGGGTGGGAAGACGGTGACTTCCAGCGCCTTCAGGCTGCCATCAGCCTGTGGTATGGCGGCGCTGCCGATGAAACTATCTGACTTAATGTCGGTGATGGCGGCATGGCTCACCGAGAGTAGGATTAGGTCCGGTGCCAGTTTCAAGGTCAGTTTCTTGCCAGCTCTGGTGCTGACTTCGAGATTGTCGGCGTTAACTTTTTCAATTGTGGCGCGCACCCGCACCGGTGTTGTTGTAGCGGCAGTCTGGGCGATAGCGAGGCTGCCATAGGCGAGGAAAGTCGATGCGGCCAGGGCGGGAACCAGCCGACGTAAGAATTGTGCAGTTGTCATGAGAGTAGTTTAGGTGGTTGCTGGAATGTCCATGGTAGGCGTGCTTAAGTGTCTTATCGGTGACATATGGATGACAATATTGTCATTCTTCTTGGGGCGCGAATTGATAGAATGGGGCGATTACCATCAAGGAATCAGCATGCCTATCCTCGTCATCGAAGACGACCCCAAGACCGGTGCCTACCTCAAGAAAGGTCTGCGCGAATCAGGATATGCGGTCGACTTGATTTCCAACGGCAGCGACGGTTTGCACATGGCGCTGGAGAACTCTTACGACCTGGTGGTGCTGGATGTCATGTTGCCCGGCACTGACGGTTGGACCATCATGCGTGCGATTCGCGCCCGCCGCGATCTGCCGGTCATCTTCCTGACCGCGCGCGACCATGTGAACGATCGCATACACGGGCTAGAGTTGGGCGCCGACGATTATCTGGTCAAGCCATTTTCGTTTACCGAACTGCTGCTGCGGATTCGGACTCTGCTGCGGCGCGGCGTACTGCGTGAGGCACAGGCGCTGGATTTTTTTCAAGTGGCAGATTTGCAGCTTGATCTGTTGCGCCGCAAGGTCACGCGTCAGGGCGTCGATATTGTCCTCACCAACAAGGAATTCCTATTGCTGCATCTGTTGGTTAAACGCCAGGACGAAGCCTTGTCACGCACCGTCATCGCTTGCGAAGTGTGGGACATGAATTTCGACAGCGATACGAATGTGGTCGACGTCGCCATCAAGCGCCTGCGCGCAAAGATCGATAATCCCTTTGAGCACAAACTGATCCATACGGTGCGGAGTATCGGCTACATGTTTTCCGAAAATCCATGAATCTCTGGCGTACCCGTTCACTGACCGCACGCGTCTCTTTTCTGTTCGCGCTGATTGCCTGCACCATCGTTACCAGCCTCGGCATGTACCTGTATTCGTCGACCCGAAAGGCGCTGGAAACCCGTGCTGATTATTCGTTAATTGGCAGAGTAGAGCATTTCCGCACGCTGTTGCACGATCTCTACAACGTCAAGCAGATGGAAGATCGACCGGCATTGTTTGAAACCATGCTGGGTAGCGAGCAAGATGTATTGATGTTCGCTTATCCGGGTCAGGCACCGTTCGTACGCGTCAATCCGGCTAACCTGACCCCACCACCGATGCCGTCGGTGGGCTTGAATCGATCCTTGACCTTAGCGTCACTGCAAACAGGTGAACGCGCCGATGGTGTGCGTGTGCGCTGGATCTCGGCCGAGGCAGAAGTGGGTAAAGATGGCCCCAAAGTAGTGATCGTCGGTGCCCATGTGATGACGCAAGAATCGTCTATCCTTTCGGCATACTATTGGCAGGTGATCGGTGCTGCTGCAATATCGGTGCTGCTGGCAGCGCTGCTCGGCTTCCTAGTGCTGAAGCGCGGCTTTCGGCCGTTGACTTCGATGGCCGGGCGCGCCGCCGAAGTCAGTCCGACCAATATCGCGATACGCCTGCGCGAAGAAGACGCACCGCAAGAGTTGCGGCGGCTGGCGGCATCCTTCAACGCCATGCTGGACCGGCTCTCCGAGGGCTATGAAAATCTGTCGCAATTTTCTGCCGACCTCGCGCACGAAATCCGTACGCCGATCGGTGCCATGATGGGGCAGACTCAGGTAACGCTGAACAAGGTACGCAATGCCAGTGAATATCAGCAGGTGCTGGAATCCAATCTGGAGGAACTGCAGCGGCTGAGCCGTATCGTGGAAAACATCCTGTTTCTGGCGCATGCCGACCATGCTGGTCTCGCTGTCGAAAAGACATCGCTGGTACTGGCCGATGAGCTGCACAAGATCGCAGAGTATTTTGAAGGTATCGCCGAAGAGCGCGACATCAGGCTGGTAGTCGATGCCAGCGGCGAGCTGCAAGTCAGTCCGGTGATGTGGCGCCGCGCGGTTAGCAATCTGGTGGTGAACGCGGTGCGCTATGCGCTGCCGGGAAGTATCGTGCGGTTAAGCAGCAAGTCACAGGCGCAGGGCACATGTGTTGAAGTGGAAAATCAAGGGGATCCGATCCCGCAAGAACAGCTGGATCGCTTGTTCGACCGCTTCTACCGCGGCGACAAGTCGCGCAGTGAATTCACGGAATCGAACGGACTGGGACTGGCCATTGTGCGTGCCATCATGCTGGTGCACGGCGGCAGCGCTGAAGTGAATTGTTCAGCAGCGGGGCTGATCCGCTTTAGCCTGTATTTTCCACAGATGCCTCGGGCAATCCAGGCGCGAACCTAAAAAAGTGGCTCGCGCCAGTGTAGGGCGTGTAGCTCGCTGGCATGGGTATTTGTTTAGACGGCTGTAAATATTGCTGTAAATGATAAGTTCTTTGGGATAAGCGCTTCTCTCAGTCGGCATCTGACTGAGTTAGCAAGCGCCAGAGGCTCTATTGCCCAGCATGTCCATCGGACATACTTTCGCTATACCAACGTCATTTCTTCTCCTTAAAACACAACGCCATTTGTTATCTATGATTGATAGATTGCGCCCCTATTGAACAGGTGCCCAAAATAAGTTGTCTCTAAACAAAGTAAATCCCCGCAATTTGCAATAACATTTGCCTATGAAAGATCCTGCTCAAAAACAGCGCACGGCGCTCGCGATTACTCCACGCTGCCTTTCCATCGATTTGGAGGTCGGAATCCGCGATGCGCGTATTCATAGTTTCGCTGCGGTGCATGGAGAAACTGACGCCACTCTGGTATTCACAAAAGGCGATCTTGGCGCGGCGCTAATCCAGTTAGATGAACTTGCTCAAACGGCATCTTTTCTACTGGGGCATAATCTGATTGATTTTGATCTTCCTCATCTGGCCGCGGCTCAGCCGGATTTGCGATTACTCAAACTTCCGGCAGTAGATACGCTGCGTTTGAATCCCCTGGCATTTCCTCGGAATCCTTATCATCATTTAGTCAAACATTACAAAGACGGTCGGCTTCGAAGCGGCGAGCTAAATAACCCTGAGCTTGATGCACGGCTGACGCTGGATGTTTTTCGTGATCAGTTGCAGGCGTTTCAGGCGATGCAGGAATTAGCGCCCGATTTGCTGCTGGCTTGGCGTTGGTTGACGGCATCCGGCGCGGGCAATTCAAGCCTTAATTCTTTCTTTATGACGGTGCGTCGCGAAACACGTCCGTCGCAGAGCGCGGCTTATGCGGCGATTATGCGGCAGCTATCTGGCAACGCCTGCATGGTGCACGGGACGCAAATATTGGCCGATACCAGCGATGACGGTTGGGCGCTGGCGTATGCGTTGTCATGGCTGTCCGTCGCGGGCGGAAATTCGGTCATGCCCCCATGGGTGCGCCATCAATTTCCTAAAGCGGCTGCATTAGTAAAATTGCTGCGCGATACCAGTTGCGGCGAGCCGACATGCGCGTGGTGCAGTGAGCGACATGATGCGCGTAAAGAGTTGAAGCGCTGGTTCGGCTTTTCCGATTTTCGCCCTGAACCAGCAGATGCAAATGGGCACCCGCTGCAACAGGCGATTGTGGAGGCGGCCTTACAAGGAAAGCATGTGTTGGGCATCCTGCCTACCGGCACAGGAAAATCCCTGTGTTATCAAATTCCTGCGTTGTCTCGCTATGACAAAACCGGCGCATTGACGGTCGTTATTTCGCCGTTAGTCGCGCTGATGTCGGATCAGGTTGCCGGATTGGAAGCGCGCGGAATTTCTTGCTGTGCTGCTATTAATGGCCTTCTGTCTATGCCGGAGCGCGCGGATGTTCTCGATCGGGTTCGACTTGGCGATATTGGCATTTTGATTGTTTCGCCAGAACAGTTGCGTAATCGTGCGTTGAGAAAAGTGTTGGAGCAACGCGAGATCGGTGCATGGATTTTGGACGAGGCGCATTGCATCTCCAAATGGGGCCATGACTTTCGGCCCGATTATCGGTACGTCGGTCGATTCATCAAAGAAAAATCGGGGACGAATGGTGCGGCGCCTGTGATGTGTCTGACCGCGACCGCAAAGCCGGATGTGGTGGCCGACATGATCGGCCATTTTCGGGATAAGGTTGGGATTGAACTGACCGTGTTTAATGGCGGCGCTAACCGCACCAATCTTTCTTTTTCGGTTGTTCCCACGACGCCAGCCGAAAAGTTAGCGCATATTTACCAGTTGCTGATGGCAGACTTGCCGCTCCCGACGCAAGGCGGTGCCATTGTATATTGCGCGTCCCGCAAACAAACCGAAGAAATAGCGGAATTTTTGCGCGAGAAAGGCATTAAGGCGGGCCACTTTCACGCAGTAATGCAACCGGAGGCCAAAAAAAGTACGCAACAACAATTTATCCGTGGCGAGTTACAAGTAATTGTTGCCACCAATGCCTTTGGCATGGGCATCGACAAGCCGGACGTAAGATTGGTAATTCACGCCGATATTCCCGGTTCGCTAGAAAATTATATGCAAGAGGCGGGCCGTGCCGGACGCGACCGCGAATCAGCGCGTTGCGTGCTGCTTTATACCCCGGAAGATGTCGAACGCCAGTTCGGAATGTCGGCACGTTCCCGGCTGACGCAACGGGAGATTCAGGCCATTCTGAAGGCACTCAAAAATCTTGATCGAAAGAAACGCTCGGAGGGTGAAATCATCGCCACCGCCGGCGAGATTCTGGCCGAGGATATCGACGCTAATTTTGCGCGAGATTCTGCAACGGACGACACACGTGTACGCACCGGTATTTCATGGCTGGAAGAAGCCGCATTGCTCACCCGTGAAGAAAACAGTGTGCAAGTTTTTCCATCGTCCTTGCGTGTCGGATCAATGGACGAAGCCAAAGCTAAGCTGGCTAAAATAGCCTTAGATCCCGACTATCGTCGTCAGTTGTTAGCGCTAGTCGATGCGTTAATTTCTGCCGATGCGGATGAGGGCATTTCAACCGATGAGTTGATGGGCGCATCTGGCCATTCGTCCGACAAGGTAAGGGCAGCGCTCTACGATCTTGAGAAATTCGGGATTGCAAGTAACGATACTGCTTTAACTGCTTTTGTCCATACCGGGGTTGAGCGCACGTCGCTAAAACGCTTGGAAGAGGCAGCCGGATTAGAAACTACTTTAATCGCAAAGCTGCAAGAGGCCGCGCCCGATCTTACGAAAGGCGAGACAACTTTTTTGCAGTTGCGTCGTGCAACACAAGCTCTCAAAGATGATGGACACCTCACTGCTTTACCGGAAAAAATCGCACGCATCGTGCAGAGCCTTGCTAACGATGGCCGTAGTGAAGATGGCTTAGGCAGTATTCGGCTACGCAGACTGGATGCAGAAAGTCTTCAGATTACGCTGCAACGAGAATGGAGCGCACTAAAAAAAACGGCGGAATTACGGCGTACAGCGGCAGCATTATTAGTCGATCATCTGTTGGCAGTTTTACCCGCAGGATCGCGTGGAACGGATTTGTTGGCGGTGACGACACTGGGCAAATTGCTGGCGGTGATCGACGGCGATTTACAGTTGCGGGGAGAGGTAAAAGATACCTCAAAATTGCTAGATCGCGCCCTGTTGTGGTTGCATGAACAAGAAGTTATTCGGCTAAATAAAGGCTTGGCAGTGTTTCGGCCAGCAATGACTATTCGGCTTGGCATGGACAAGCGGAATTTTGTGAAAGCCGATTTTGCACCGCTAAAATTGCATTACGACGAACAAATTGTGCAAATCCACGTCATGGCTGAATACGTGCAGCGTGGGCTGCTGGCAATGGTCAACGCCTTGCAGCTTGCGATGGATTATTTTGGTTTAACGCGCGATGACTTTATGGAGCGTTGGTTACCTGAGCGAGAAAAAGAACTAGCGCGGCAAACTACGCCCGCGTCGTGGCGTACGATTGTTGAAGACCTGAACAATACAACGCAGCAAAGAATTGTGACGGATGATCGCGAGCAGACCAATGTTCTGGTGCTGGCCGGTCCGGGTTCAGGGAAGACCCGTGTGCTGGTCCATCGGATTGCTTATCTGGTCCGCGTCAAACGTGAAAATCCGCGTGGCATTCTCGCGCTCGCCTACAATCGGCATGCCGCAGTAGAAATCCGTACCCGGCTTGCGGCGCTGATCGGGGACGATGCAAAGCGTGTGGCGGTGCTGACCTGTCATGCATTTGCCATGCGGTTGGCAGGGGCGAGTTTTTATGGTCGCGCGTTTCAAGGCGATCTGCCGTTTAAAGAAGTGCTGTTACAGGCGATCGCACTTTTGAAGGGAGACGGTTTGCCTCCCGATGAGGCCGACGAACAGCGTGATCATTTGCTGGCCGCATTTCGCTGGATTCTGGTAGACGAATATCAGGATATTGGTCAGGATCAATACGCATTAATTTCTGCACTAGCTGGCCGCACACGCTCGGAAGAGGATGGTCGCCTCAGCCTGTTTGCCGTCGGCGACGATGACCAGAATATTTATGCCTTCGATGGCGCATCAGTGGAATTCATTCGCCGCTTTGAGCAAGATTACGCCGCAAAGCCAGCCTTTTTGGTCGAGAATTATCGCTCAACTCGCCATATCATCGAGGCTAGCAACAGCGTCATCGCCGCCGCCCGCAACCGCATGAAAATCGATAACCCAATCATCATTGATCGCGGACGATTAAAGCTCAAGGCGGGCGGGGAATGGGAGCAGATCGATCCCGTCGGTAAAGGCCGTGTCCAGATATTAGCTAAGACCTACAATCCTATCCAGCAGGCACAATCCGTGATGGTGGAATTACAGCGCCTCGCAACGCTCGACCCGAGTTGGGATTGGCGCAATGTTGCCGTAATTGCGCGGAATTGGGCCGACCTCGACCCAGCGCGATGCTATTGCGAATTGCATGGCATCCCGGTGCAACTCGGTAACGAGGAAACGTCGCATTTTTGGCCTCTGCGTGAAACACAGGCGTTAATCCGATGGCTGCGCACACAACAGGGCCAACTCATCGCTGCAGTTGAAATCAATCGCTGGTTAAATCAGCAGCCGTCTGGACCGTGGTGGGATTTACAGCGCGATGCGCTCGAAGAATATATTGTGGAAAGTACCGGCGCAGAAGTACACACAGAATATTTTATCGGCTGGCTGTGGGAGTGGATGCGCGAGGCCCGGCAACGGCAAGGCGGCGTGTTGTTGATGACCGCGCATCGCGCTAAGGGACTGGAATTTGATCATGTCGCGATTTTGGATGGCAATTGGGATCGTAGTGGCGACAATGAGGATACGGATGCCCCGCGTCGCATATTTTATGTTGCGATGACCCGGGCTAAAAAAACGCTCACTCTCGCGCAACTAGCCCAAAAAAATATTTTTCTTGAGGCGTTACATGCCTCGCCGCACGTACTTCATCGTCCACCGATGTTACTGCCAAGCCCGGGGATTGAGATGCGCCGCCGCTATTTGCGCCTTACGCAAAAGGAGGTTGACATAGGATTTGCAGGGCAATGGAATATAAAGGACCGCGTACACTCCGCTATTTCTGCACTCTCCGCCGGTGATGCAATTGCCTTAAGGCAGCGTGAAAATAAGTGGGAACTCGTGGATAAAAACGGCATGATCGTCGGCGTACTTTCGCAGAGCTTTTCAGCGCCTAAAGGCATGCAATTTGTCTCTGGAAGTGTGCGCGCGATGATTGTCCGCAGGCGTAAAGATACTGAAGAAAAGTATCTTAATCGCTGTCGTTGCGACGAATGGGAAGTTGTGTTGCCAGAGCTTGTATTTGAACCGAGATGAATAAAGGGGAGAGTCGACCTGGCCAATAAGCTGCACCAAGTGCAGGTTAAAATGACATGCTCTGCGATAAATTCAGCTTTGAAACAGGATTAGCAGTTACGCTAATTTTATGATTTTATTGGTTTAAATGAGCGTTTCTGCTAATCGATATTCCTCAATTTTGGCACGTCGTTACCCCATCCCGGGATGGCTAAATCAATCCGATAATGCGAAGAATACAAGCCTCAAATCGACGAAATACGACGGATTAAAAAATATTTTTAACTTAACCATTGAGAAATGGTTATTTTTTTGCCTATTGTTTATACTGAAACTTTCTCACACACCAACGAGATTTGTATGGCCTTCCTGATCATTATCGGCATCATTATTTTTACCGTAATTGTTGTGATGGTAATTTCAGGAACAGTGAGCAAGTATGCGGGAAGCAGGGGCGAATTGCTTGGCATCAAGACGGTAAAGTCTAAAAACGATATCAGTCTGATCGCAAGTTCGCCGCTACGCATGAATCTGGTGCTGCGCAAAAATACCAAGTGGACGCGCTTTTTCGAGGGGATGTCGCTATTTCAGCAGCCCAAGAGCGGGGATAAGCAATTTGATGAGATCTTTTCAATTACCGCCTATCGCGTGGACGTCATGTGGGTTCTACGAAAAAATCCCGAATTGCGGCGCATTTTAATTCAAATGAGCAAGGTCATTCCATCCTTCAATTCCCTTAGCTATAGCCATCAAAAGCTTTCCCTTTCGATTAAAAAAGCGGGTGCTTTTTCTCAAGGTACTGCGGTAGATTCAGCGCGTGAAATCTTGGCGTCTAACGTGCCAAGTCTGGTGGAGGCTTTTGAAAAATTGTCGTCCGATACTGCACCGCAGGCGCGTGCGCGGGTGATTGACGTTTGGGGGCCGAACTTGCCATTTATTACGTTGCTTATTCTAATGATTGTGGGTGCGAGCCATAATCAGCCGCTTGCATCAGGCCAATTTCCGTGGAAATTCGTATTGTTGGGCAGCGTGCTTTTTATGATTTTGCAGATTGTGTTGTTGTTTCAGCTGACCAAGCAGGGCGCAGCACGGATACAAGGGTTGTTGATTGCTTTTTTTGCGGCGGTTGTTTGTTCGTATACCGCTATGCCCGATGTCATTCGCGGGATTAACGCGTCATCGCAACATGGCTTGGTGACAGAAACCGTGGATGTGGCAGAGCTGGTTAAGGTGGTTCCCAGAAAAGGTGCGCGTCATTATTACGTCATGCTGTCCGGCGCACCGATTATGCTTACCGTTGGCCACGAAGGCGCAACTACTTCGCTGGAAGTCAGCTATGACCTGTATGGTCCGCTTGAACATCAAGGCGTGCATTACGCCAGTCACTTGAAAATCGCTGAGGCAACGGGTTTGCTCGGCATGCCGTTTGTGGTTCAGGCCACACCGTTATAGTTGCCCGTTTGCATCGTTTCTATTATTTTGCGGGTGCGGACTGTTCCGGCGCAGGGTGGGCCTTCTGTTCAGCGGCTTTTTTGTTTGCCATATGGCGTCCGACAACACAGCCGCCAACCGCGCCAAGCACCGCATGATGACCAGCGTAATGACCGCCAACGCCGCCAACTGCAGCCCCTTTCAGACAGCCTTTGGCATTCGCCAGCCCAGCGCTACTAGCCAGCGCAGTTGCACATAATAAAGTCAGAATAAATTTGGTAGACATGATGTTTCCTTCTTGAAATGGTCACGTTAGGCTGTAATCCAATAACGCACTTTACACCTGAAAGGTTGACGCCTTTTCTCAAAAAGCAAATGCATGAAGGGGCTGGCCAGGGTCAATCGCCAGCATCTTTTCTAGGCTAAAACGCGTGTCTTATTCCGACGTTTACAGCGATTTCTAGTCTCGATATCCGCGTTATTGCCCCCGGTATAAGCTGTCATAAGATGATTGAATGTGGCGTGGCGCTTTTCTTCTGTGTGTATGCCGGTTATTGCGGCGATGTTGTCGGCCGCACTTTTGCCCACGGAAATGCAGCATCGTGTTTCTTCTCAAATGCTGCGATAGCAGGCAACATTTGCATCGTCGCACCGACCATATCCAATCCTTCTACGATCATTTTTTTGTGACGTTCTGCGAGTGAAAAAGGTAAGCTTTGCGCACCGTTGTCGACCGTCATTTTTTCCATGTCGATGGTGAGTTGCCGGTCGCCCGCAGCAATTCCCGCAAGCAACAAGGCAATCTGGTCTTGCGGCAGTACGATTAATAACAAGCGATTATTGAGTGCATTACCGAAAAATATCTCGCCAAAACTAGGTGCGATCACGGCTTCAATGCCTAATTGCTGTAATCCCCAAACCGCATGTTCGCGGCTGGAACCGCAGCCGAAATTAGATCCGCCGATCAGGAATTTGCTGTCTTTGAACGCTGATTGATTCAGCACAAAATCGCGCTTCGACTGACCATCCGGCGTGAATCGCAAGTCATAAAGAACGCCAGCACTCAGACCCTCTTTATTGATGATTCGCAAAAATTGTTTCGGCATAATTTGATCGGTATCCAGATTATCGATCAGCAACGGCGCTGCAATGCCTTGAATGCGTGTTTGCTTATGCATGACTGTTCTCCTCGTTATTTTCCAGACTGCGGACGTCAGCAATACAACCAGCCAGCGCTGCGGCGGCGGCCATGGCGGGACTCATCAAATGCGTCCTGCCGTCTCTGCCCTGACGACCTTCAAAATTTCTGTTGGTGGTTGATGCACAACGCTCGCCGGGTGCCAGCACGTCGTCGTTCATGGCCAGACACATCGAACATCCGGGTTGTCGCCATTCAAATCCTGCGTCGATAAAAATATCTGACAACCCTTCTTTTTCGGCTTGACGTCGCACCACGCCGGAGCCGGGGACGACCATTCCTCGCACGGATGTTGCGATGTGTTTGCCTTTGACGATGGCGGCGGCGATCCGCAAATCTTCGCGCCGCACAGCACTACCATGCCGGGCCGGATCCAGCCGTGCTCTGGCGCAATGATGTGTTCGATGCCCTGATCGCTATCGTTGGTATCGAATAACGCAATGCCAAAATCGGTGCAATTGCGCTTCAGATTGCTGGCCTGCAAAGCCGACGCCGGATCGAAAATTACGCGATTGGCGTTGCTGACGGGATGCGTAGGAATGAAGGGTTGTTGCGCGTTAATGCGACCTTCGGTTTTGGCAGAAAATACGTCGGGCCGGCCGTGTCTGATTTCGTTAAACGCTATCCGGAAGTAGAAGTGCAATTGGTCTTATCGGACCGGTCATTGAATTTGGCAGATCAGGCCTTCGATATCGGCATTCGCATAGGAGAAATGCCCGATGCTCGCATCATCGCCCGCAAAATCGCCTCCAATCGCCGTATGTTATGCGCATCGTCAACCTACCTGAAAACGCATGACGCACCCGTTATTCCCAGTGATTTACAAAAACATATTTGCATCGTTATCAGAGAAAATGAAGCCGCGTATGGCACCTGGCATCTAACGCGCGGTAAGCGGCATGAAACCATCAAAGTACGCGGCGCGTTAAGCACCAACGATGGTGAAATTGCCATGGAATGGGCGCTTGCAGGGCATGGGATATTGATGCGGTCTGAATGGGATATCGCCGCCTATTTACGCTCAGGGCGATTGGTGCAGGTTCTTGGCGACTGGGCGCTACCGTCCTCGGATATCTTCGCGGTCTATCCAGAGCGCCTGAATTTATCCGCCAAAGTGACCGCCTTCGTAGCGTTTTTGTCCGATCGTTTTATGCCACACCTCAGTACATGCAACGAGGTAAAAGATGCATGGTGAGCGCGCATCCGGCTAGCTCACCATTTCGATAATTAACTACGAGGCTTGCAGAAAATCCAGTAACGTCATCGATACCACTTTAGTCGCCCGCCGCAAATCCTCAAGGGCCAAATTTTCGTCAGCTTGCTTAGCGTTGGATTCGCCCAACGTACGTGGCCCCGCGCCGTACAACACTACCGGAATCCCCTGTTCACCGTACAGTCTTGCATCGGTATACAGCGCTGAACCATCGCTAGTAATCGGCTCGCCAAAGACGGCCTCAGCATTTTTTTGTAAACTATTTAGTAATTTTTCATGCCCCGGCAGCGGACGCAACGCCCGCGCCAGCAACAGACGTTTAATCTCCACGCGTATCCCCGGTAAACCAGCGATCGCCGCTTCAATCAAGGCCCGGACATCAGTCTCAACTTGCGCCGGATCTTCTTCAGGAATCATACGTCTATCCATTTTCAGGATAACTTTGCCCGGCACAACATTGGTATTCGTACCGCCTTCAATGCGGCCAACAATCATCGTCGGATGCGTAATCCCAGGAATCGCAGAAGTGATCGTTTTAAGCGTAGGCAAGGCCGCGTAAATCGCCTGCAAAATCGCGGTTGCGGCTTGCAAAGCATCGTGCCCGGTATCGGGTGCCGACCCGTGCGTAGCCTTGCCCAGCACCGTTATCTCAAATTGCAAACAAGCATTATGCGCGGTCACGATGTTGTAACTAAACCCCGGTGCAATAACGAAATCAGGCTTAGTCAGCTGATTCTCCAATAACCACGCCGGACCAAGCAGACCGCCGAATTCTTCATCGTAAGTAAAATGACATTCCAGCGTCCCCTTTAACGGAATCCCCAACGCTTCCAGTGCCCGTACAGCAAAAACATAAGTAGCAAAATCGCCCTTAGACACCGCAGTAGCACGACCAAAAATCCGCCCATCCGCAATCTCACCACCATACGGCGCTTTGCTCCAGCCATCCCCCGGCGGCACCACGTCTCCGTGCGCATTCAACGCGATAGTCGGTCCCGCAGCACCGTAATGCCGCCGCACGATCAAATTAGTAATGCTCTCCATCCCATAATCGCGCACCGTTTCCACCGGAACAGAGTGCTTCTCGACCTCCCAACCCATCGCCGTCAACAACTCCGCGACAAGCTCTGCATGGGGCGCATTATTGCCCGGCGGCGTATCCGTCGGCACTCGGACGATTTGCTGAAGAAAAGCGATTTCATCATCGAAATGGTCATCAATCCAGGTAGAAAGTTGCGCAGCGTATTGTGAGTTGACCATTTTTTTGAGGAAGAATTGTGGAGGAATGGGAATGATTTTACGTGTTTGTTTAGGGTTAAGGTGATCTTGGAGCGATAGCGAAGATATCGTCGGACGATTGAACGGTGCGAGGTAAAAATACGTTGTGTTGGCCTGAGCCAGAACAGGGTGGTTTAAGTGGCGGCGATGCCGTAAAGATGGCATGTATCACCAAACACAAATGGAACGAATACACTTGATTAACTTTGATCGCATTGCCTGTTGCTGCGCCGATTTCGGCATCGCACCAGAGCAGAGCAGCTCGCCGCCGAAACTGGCGTGCCCCTCAAGCTAGTTTTGCGCTTTTACAACAGAACGAGAGCAGCGGATTAACATTCAAGCAGTTAAGCAAGGTTGCTGCCTATTTCGGTGGTGGGGTGTTGTTCTTTTTAGAGCGGACACCTGTTGAAAAAACGTGTTGCAAATCGGTGTATGCTGCGGCGCCGGTGTTGGCGAGGACGCCATCACCCATCTGCATCTGAACAAACTGCTCTAAATCCGAGCAAAACGCCTTACGCAGTAGGCATGAGTTTAAGTACTTGTGTGAGTCCATGCGGCGGTCGGCGACCAAGTCAAAGGGGTGAAACACCCGCATTAAGCATATGCCTGAGCAGCAGCCTCCCCACCCCGTCTCCCATACCGACTAACATTCAAATCCTCAGCTACAATCGCCGGCCGCCGTCCAGAAATCAAATCCGACAACAATGCTGCCGACCCACAAGACATAGTCCATCCCAACGTCCCATGCCCGGTATTCAGGAATAAATTCCGAATAGGCGTTTTCCCGACAATCGGCGTCCCATCCGGCGTCATAGGCCGCAAGCCAGCCCAAAAACTAGCAACTGAAGTATCCCCGGCACCCGGAAATAAATCATTCACTACCATCTCTAAAGTAGCCCGACGTTTAGGATTGAGCGCCTTATTAAACCCCACAATCTCCGCCATCCCTCCTACCCGGATTCGATTATCAAACCGCGTAATCGCGATTTTATAAGTCTCATCCAAGATGGTGGAAACCGGTGCAGCGTCGACATTCGTAATCGGCACCGTAATCGAATACCCCTTCAGCGGATACACCGGAATATCTACAATATTGCGCAAAAAGTTGGTCGAATACGTCCCCAACGCCACCACATAACTGTCAGCCTGCAAATACTCATGCCCACACTGCACACCAGCAATCGCTCCGTTTGCAAACGTCAGCGAATCAATCTGCAAGTTATAGCGAAACTGCACACCCAACTGCGTCGCCATCTCCGCCAAACGCGTCGTAAATAACTGACAATCCCCAGTCTCGTCATTCGGTAACCGCAAAGCCCCGTGCAATTTATGTTTGACCGCCGCCAACGCCGGTTCAACCCGTGCGATTTCTTCCGCTGTCAGCAACTCAAACGGTACGCCGCTATCCTTCAATACTTGCGTATCTTTGGCGGCCTCTGCCATTTGCTGCTCAGTCCGAAAAACCTGCGTGGTTCCAAGCTGACGACCTTCATAAGCGATGCCCGTATCAGCGCGTAACTCTTTAAAACAATCCCGGCTATATTCCGCCAGCCGCACCATGCGTTCCTTGTTAACGGCATAACTTGCTGCATTGCAATTACGCAACATCTGCCACATCCACCGCAACTGAAAGAGTGAACCATCCGGCGTAATCGACAACGGTGCATGCTTCTGCACCATCCATTTGAGTGCTTTGATTGGGATTCCCGGCGCGGCCCAAGGCGACGCATAACCCGGCGAAATCTGGCCAGCATTGGCAAAACTGGTTTCTTCGGCTGGCCCCGACAAGCGGTCAACGACCGTCACTTCGTGCCCGGCTTTTGCCAAATAATACGCAGTCGTCACGCCGACTACACCACTGCCTAGAATAAGCACCCGCATGTTGTTTCTCCTGAACTTACGCAAAAACACGCCCTTCGCGGGCGTGCACAGATTAATCACATGAATCACAGTCGATTTACGGTAATTAACGCTATGCTATTTAAAAAATTCCAGTTTTAGTTACTGTATAAAGAATGAAATTTAGGAAATAATGCTGAGTACGAGAACGAATGCTGTCGAAGTGCTAAGCGGTCATCTCATATTGAGACTAAATAGAGACGCGCGGCAATTACCTCAAGATTACGCTTTCATACGCAATTCGGCTGCGACAGTCGATTTTCACGCTGCTTCGTTGCAAAACCCCCACAATCAGGCCCGCCATGAGAACCCAAAAAGAATCCGTCCGCTCCCTCGATAAACTGGACCGCCACATTTTGCAGCTGCTGCAGCAAGATGGCCGCATGTCGATGAAAGAACTTGGCGAGCAGGTCGGTTTGTCCATCACCCCTTGCATCGAACGGGTTAAACGGATGGAGCGCGATGGTGTCATCGACGGCTATTACGCGCGCGTGAATCCCGCAGCGGTCGGGGCGAAATTACTGGTGTTTGTCGAAATCACGCTCAACCATAAATCTGCCGCGACTTTCGAGCAGTTCCGGCGCGAAGTCTTGCGTATCCCGGAGGTGCAGGAATGTCATTTGGTATCCGGCGATTTTGATTATCTGATCAAAGCCCGTATCCGTGAAATGGCGCAATACCGAACCTTGCTAGGCGATATGTTGCTGCAACTGCCGGGCGCAGTGCAGTCAAAAAGTTATGTGGTGATGGAAGAGATTAAGGAGACGTTGGCGTTGGCTTTGGAGCGCAACTGACAAGCTGTATCGCAGCTGTGAAGACATCCTACGATTGATTACTTAGACGGTTTTGGGTGGTTTTGTTGTTTTTTCGCGTGCTTTTTAGCGCAAAAATTGAGGTTTTGCGACAAATCCAAGCTCCTTTGCGACAAGTTGGTGCGCTTTATATCTAGACAACTGCTTGCGCACAATCTGTTATGGCATTCTGTCCACAGGCATCAACGACGGCGAAACAGGGCCTGGAATTGATTGGCGTTGCAGGGTATGTCATGCCTGCAACGCGCATATTTGCCGCTATATAAAAGTTTGATTTCTATCATCCTCGGGAGCTATACACATGAAGAAAATAATTCTGGTTGCGGGTTTGTTAGGTGGGATCGCTGGCATGGCGCAGGCGCAAACCAACGTCACTATTTATGGCTTGATCGATTTGGGACTCGATTACACTACTAATACGCGCGGTAAAAGCCTGGTCGACATGGAGAGCGGCTATGCACAAGGCAGTCGCCTTGGTTTTAAGGGCAATGAAGATTTAGGAGGCGGGTTAAGCGCGGTGTTTCAAATCGAAAACGGCTTTGCTGCCGATACCGGCAAACTGGGCCAGGGTGGTTTGATGTTTGGGCGTCAGGCTTTGGTCGGCTTGTCGAGCAAAACTGGGGGCACGCTTACACTGGGTCGTCAATATGACTCTATCGTCGATTACGTCGGCCCGGTGACTGCCAACGGCAACTGGGCTGGGCTGTTGTTCTCGCATCCATATGACAATGACAATACAGACAATTCGTTCCGCGTGAATAACTCGGTTAAATACACCAGCCCGACGTTTTCTGGCTTCACGTTCGGTGGTTTGTACGGTTTTGGCGAAACCGCTGGCAGCAGCGCGAATAACCGCACGTATAGTCTGGGTGGCAGCTATGCCAACGGCCCTTGGGTTGCTGGTATCGGTTACATGAATCTGACCCGCACCGGGACCACGACTTCCGGTTCGATCACACCAAGCGATGCCAACTTTTTGGCCGCTAAACAAAAAATCTTTGGTGCCGGCCTGAATTACACTTTTGGTGCGACGACGCTGGGCTTTGTTTATAGCAATACCAATCTGACTAACCCAACTAGCAATGCGTACTCGGGTTCGATCACACCTGCGGTTGGCACGTTGACGACGCTGAAGTTTAACAACTACGAACTCAATGCCAAGTTTCAGGTATCGCAGGCCTTTTTTGTAGGGGCGATGTACACCTATACGCAAGCTAAGTTCGATACGACAGCTGGCAACGCCAAGCCTAAATATTCGACGGTGGGCTTGATGGCGGATTACGCTTTCTCCAAGCGGACCGATGTTTATCTGCAAGGTGCGTATCAAAAAGTTGGTGGTGATATGACGGGTACATCGCTTGATCAAGGGTTGGTGCCAAGTGACGCCGCCCGTTCTGGCAATGACAAGCAAGCGATTATTCGCGCAGCAATCCGTCACAAGTTTTAATGGGTTTATGCGCTGATAAACGTCTGATACCTGATGGGCGTATAGAAGGTGCAGGGAAGCGGGGCCAGAGTGCATACTCTGGCCCCGTTTGCATTGTGCCGTCGTTAAGCGGAAATTCGATGATTTGGCAGCGCTTTGCCAGCCGTTTGGCATCGGGCTTGCCGGGTCGACATCATTTTTTCCGAAAATCTTTTATCCGTCGCAGAAGGAAATAGCAACGTAAGCTGTGCTTGGCTAATACAATAAAACGGATTGAATCAAAATGTCTGCTTTAGGCACCTGGGTTTACCTCTCTGGAAACAATGAAACAAACTAAATTCTCCGAGCAGTGCGGGATGCTGCTGTATCTGGGCCGCTGGCTCATTTTGTCTGCGGTGGTCGGTGTACTGGCAGGCGTGGCGTCGTCGGCTTTGCTGGTGTCGCTCGATTGGGCGACTAATACCCGTACCGCGCACCCTTGGTTGTTATGGCTGCTGCCAATTGCCGGACTGGCGGTTGGGTTGATTTATCACCATTTCGGCAAGTCGGTGGAGGGCGGCAATAATCTGCTGATCGATGAGATCCATGATCCGCAACGCATCGTGCCTAAGCGCATGGTGCCGTTGATTTTGTTGGGGACGATCGTTACCCATCTATTCGGCGGTTCGGCCGGGCGCGAGGGGACGGCGTTGCAGATGGGCGGCGGGCTGGCGGATGTGGTGACGCGTATTTGCAAGCTGGATAAGGAGGATCGGCGGATCTTACTGATGGCGGGTATCAGCGCCGGTTTTGCTTCGGTATTCGGCACACCGCTGGCTGGCGCGGTGTTTGGGCTGGAGGTACTGGCGATAGGGCGCTTGCGGTATGACGCGATTTTTCCCTGTTTTATTGCCGCGATTGTTGCTGATCAATTACCCGGTTTGTTGGGTGTGCATCACACCCATTATGCGATTCCGTTTGTGCCGCACATCAGTTTTCTGGTGCTGGGCGCGACGATAGTGGCAGGGATCGCGTTTGGTCTGGTGGGGATGTTTTTTGCAACAGGCACGCATGCGTTGTCGGCCGTGCTGAAGCGTTGGATTAGGTATGCGCCGATGCGCCCTTTCGTGGGCGGCGTGGTGGTGGCGCTGGCGGCGACTTTGCTGGCGACGGATAAGTATCTGGGATTGGGTATTCCTACAATTATCGATGCATTTTCGCAGCCGTTGCCCGCTTACGATTTTTTCGGAAAGATGCTGTTTACGATAGTGACATTGGCTTCCGGCTTTAAGGGTGGCGAGGTGACGCCGCTGTTTTATATCGGTGCGACGCTGGGCAATGCGTTAAGTTATGTGCTGGCGCTACCGTTGCCGGTATTGGCTGGACTGGGCTTTGTAGCGGTCTTTGCAGGCGCGGCAAATACGCCGATTGCATCGACTATTATGGCGATTGAATTGTTTGGACCGGAGATCGGCAGTCTGGCTGCGGTGGCGTGTATCGTGAGTTATTTATTTTCCGGACATAGCGGAATTTATCGTGCGCAACGTGTCGGCGAGGGAAAGTTCTTGCACCTGCCGGAGGGGATGGTATTTCCGGGAAGTGGGCTCTGGCGGAAGCGCACCGCCAAGAAATCACCAGAAAAAAATGTTGTTGAGACCGAGAATACGGATCACTAAAAAGGCGGTTAAAAGCGGTAATCGCCGCCTTTGTCCGCGCCATCACGGCGCTTAACGCAACGGCTTTCCAAACGGATTTAGCTGCGCCGTAGCTGACCGTTCGTGATAATCAAGAGAACTTACGCACCGCATCCAGCGCTAGTCCGGCGCCGATGCTGCCAAATAAATCGCCTTCTACGGCCTTCGCGGTGGGCACGACAGCAGCGATTTGCCGACGTAGCAAGCCGACGCCACTCGATCCACCGGTAAAAAATACGGTATCAATTGCCTGCGCTTTGACGCCAGCATCGCTTAATAGCTTGGCAACGGTTTCTTCCACCGATGACACTAAATGCGAAATGCTGGTGTTAAATCCGGCACGGTTGAGCAGTATCGGCTCACTGGAGGCTAATTTTTCCAGCGTCAATTCGACTGTCTCGGCATCCGATAACGCAATCTTGCCTTCTTCCACTTTCATTGCCAGCCAATGTCCGGCGCGTTGCTCGACCAGATCCAGCAGTCGGTCGAATTTGTCGCGTTCGCGGACATCGCGCGCCACGTCTTTCAATTGCTCCGCCATTTTGCGGGTGTAGATCAGATTAATGGTGTGCCAGGTGGCCAGATTGAAGTAATAACTGGACGGGACTTCGCTGTTATTGGTCAGTCGGCTGCCCAGACCTAGCTGCGGCATGACGCTGGAGAGGCTTAAATACTTATCAAAATCCGTGCCACCAATGTGAATCCCGCCGGTTGCCAGAATATCGTCGCGCCTATCTTGTTGTTTGGCGCGGGTTGGCGACAGCCGGACTAGCGAAAAGTCGGAGGTTCCGCCGCCAATATCGGCGATTAATACCAGTTCTTCGCGGTCGATGGTGGATTCATAGTCGAACGCGGCGGCAATCGGCTCGTATTGAAACGCGATATGTTTGAAACCGGCGGCGCGGGCGATTTCTTCCAGCGTTGCTTGTGCGCGTTGATCGGCGGCACGATTGTCATCGACGAAAAATACCGGGCGACCAAGCACTACGCTGTCGAATTCTCGGCCGGCAGAGCGCTCTGCACGGATTTTGAGTTCGTTGATGAACTGTTCTAGCAACGCGCGGAACGGCAATGCGCGTCCGCCGACTTCAGTTTGGCCGTCGATCAGGGTCGAGCCGAGCAAGCTTTTGAGCGAGCGCATCAATCGGCCTTCATAGCCCGTCAGGTATCCGGCCAGCGCTGCGCGGCCAAAACTGAAGACTTCGTCCTCAGCGTTATAGAACACGACGGACGGCAAGGTGACCTTGTCATCTTCCAATTGCAACAAAGCAGATTGCCCGGGACGACTCCAGCCGACGGTGGAATTTGACGTGCCGAAATCTACACCGCAAGCATTCGACATGTATCTTCCTTTAATATAAAAACGGGCGTAATCATAGCGCAAAGCGTCGATTGACGTGAGCAGCGGCGCATCTTTTTTAATCAGATGCGGCGTAAATCGCGGGGGATTGTTGTTTTTAGAGTGCCGGTTGCTGGCTTGTAATGGGCTTTTGCCGACTTGCTGAAGAAATAACAAGATGCCAACGCGGCGATGTGTAAATGGCCAGATATCTGCGCTTTTGACGGTCGCCGCTATTGCATAGTGTGCGGGTTCTAGCCCACGGGGGGCAGTATTGCGCCATACTTGGCCCTTTATGTCTTAGTACGCGATCTCCAAATCGCCACCCCCGTATCTATGAAAACCCCAAAAAGAATTCAACCGTTAGTAGAAGAGGGCCTGGTGGACGAGGTAGTCCGCCAACTGATGAGTGGCAAAGAGGCAACCGTTTACGTCGTGCGCTGCGGTGAGGAAATTCGCTGCGCCAAAGTCTATAAAGACGCGAATCAGCGTAGTTTTCGTCAGAATGCCTCGTATCAGGAAGGCCGTAAGGTTAAAAACAGCCGTCAGGCCCGTGCGATGGAAAAGGGCAGCCGGTATGGTCGCAAAATGCAGGAAGAAGTCTGGCAGAACGCCGAAGTTGATGCGCTATACCGTCTGGCCGCCGCTGGAGTGCGCGTGCCGCAGCCGTTCATCTGCTTTGAAGGCGTACTGTTGATGGAGTTGGTCACCGACGCGGCGGGCAATGCCGCCTCGCGTCTGAATGATATCGAAATGAGCAAAGAGCAGGCGTTGGAATATCACGCTGCATTGTTGCGCGAAGTAGTGCTGATGCTGTGCGCCGGGGTGATTCACGGCGATTTGTCGGAATACAATATTTTGGTGGATGCGCATGGTCCGGTGATCATTGATTTACCGCAGGCTGTGGATGCTGCCGGGAACACCGGCGCGGCGGAGATGCTGGAGCGCGACGTGAATAACCTTGCCACCTATTTTGGGCAATTTGCACCGCAATTGCAGGGCACACAGTACGGCAAGGAAATCTGGGCGTTGTATCTGGCGGGCCTGTTGCATCCGGACGTGAAATTGACTGGCCGCGTCGCTGCTAATAATAAGGCCGTTGACGTGGGGGCTGTGGTGCGTGAAATTGCTCTGGCGCGTGAAGAAGAGGAAGAACGTCGGCGTGCCCAATATGAAGCGGAGCATTAATTGTTAGCAAGGCGAATTTCGCCTTCTTCACGTCATCATCGTCATTAAACATGTTATCCGCTAATGCGCTGCGGGCAGCCGCTGATTGCGGCTATTCTGGCAGGGCGATGGCGGCATTCGCTGATAAAATCGACGCATATGCCGACTTCTTTCACCCATCCGCCAGAAAACCAAGCCGCAGACATCGCCACCGCGATTGTTGACGATCTGGTTGCACGCGGGTGGTCGCATCAAGCTGATTTTTTACCTGCCGATCTGGTGCTGACGCTGGCCGCAGAATGCCGTGAACGTGCCGATAAAGGCGCATTAGCCCTCGCTGGCGTAGGTCGCGGCACGGGTCTGGCGGTACGCGAAGGGGTGCGCGGAGATTATATTCAGTGGCTTGAGGCCGGACAATCCGCCGCTTGCGACCAGTATTTGGGCATCATGGAATCGCTGCGTCAGGCCTTGAATCGCACGCTTTATCTGGGGCTGGAAGAATACGAAACCCATTTCGCGCTCTATCCTCCCGGTGCTTTCTATCAAAAACATATTGACCGTTTTCGTGATGACGACCGCCGCACCGTATCGGCGGTACTTTATCTGAATCAAGACTGGTTACCGGAGCAGGGCGGCGCTTTGCGTCTACATCTGGACGGAAAAACGCAGCAGGATATCTTGCCGTCGGGCGGCAGTCTGGCGTTGTTTCTGTCTGCTGATATGCCGCACGAAGTGTTAGCGGCAACGCGTGAACGTTTGTCGCTGACGGGCTGGTTTAAGCGGCGTTAAGCTATTCCGGCGAGAATAATCGCGTCGCGCATCCTCAATTTCTGTTTCAATTTATATTGTTCATTTTTTTCTCTCAACTTGCAATTTATCGTTAGTTCCTTCAGTTCGATACGGCGGATAGGAGCATCTCAACATGCGTATTCTGATAACGGGCGGCACCGGTTTGATCGGTCGACATCTGTGTAAAGCGCTACTTCAGGCAGATCATGAAATAACCGTACTCAGTCGCCAGCCTGCTACGGTAAAAGAAAAATGTGGTGCGACGGTACAAGCTATTGGGTCGCTAGATGAATGGCGGCGCAATCAAGTATTCGATGCGGTGATTAATTTGGCGGGCGAGCCGATTGTGGATGCGGCCTGGTCAACAAAACGCAGAGAGTTGCTATGGCAAAGTCGGGTGACACTGACCGATGCTTTGGTTCAGCGGATCAACGCCAGCAATCAAAAACCGGCAGTACTACTCAGCGGTTCTGCGGTCGGCTATTACGGCGATGGTGAGGAGCAAGTAATGGATGAAACCTCGCCTGCTGCAACCGATTTTGGCGCGGCGTTGTGTGTGGCTTGGGAACAGGCGGCACTAAAGGCTGTGCCGATGGGTGTCAGGGTTTGCCAACTGCGCACGGGGTTGGTGCTGGATCGCACGGGCGGAATTCTGGGCAAAATGCGTCAGCCATTCAAGCTAGGCCTCGGTGCCAGATTGGGAGGTGGCCATCAATGGATGAGTTGGGTGCACATCGACGACTATGTCGCGATGGTGTTGGTGTTGCTGCATAACACGCAGGCTTCTGGTGCGTTCAATATGACGGCACCGGAACCGGTCACTAATCGTGCTTTTACGGAGAAATTAGCCCGCGCACTGCATCGTCCCGCTCTTTTTGTGGCGCCTGCCTGGGTATTGCAACTGGCGTTAGGTGATCGGGCGTATTTATTGTTAGGCGGCCAAAAGGTGATACCGGTCGGTATAACTGCATTGGGTTATCGCTTTTTACATCCAAAACTTGAGTATGCTTTGTCTGATCTGGTGGGGTGATACCCAGATACTGATGCTGAGAGGCGTTGATGCTTGCCGATGAGCGCACATGAAAATGCCGCACATTTAACATGATAAATGTGCGGCATTTGCAGAGCGATACGCTTATTTTTCAGGCTTCACGCGATGAAAAGCAGCCTGTCGCAGCAAGTTCTTCCAGCAACGCCACGGTAGTTTTGCCGGGCACAGCATACGGATTGAACGTTGCGGTAGCCGAATATTTCAGTAACAACGACAGATTGATGCGATCCAGCCGGATTTTGCTCATGGTCCAGCCCGGATAAAGTCGCGCTTCTATCTCTGTATAACTTAGCAATATCAGCTTGGTATGGCGAGGATCCTGCTGCAAACGCGCGTATAACGCATTGATTTGTTCGCGGCCACCTTCCAGCGCCTGCACAAACATATTTTGGTCATAGCAAAGTACGCCGGTAATGCCTTGGGAAGGATTGTTTCTGCGGGACGATTCGAGAATTTTTTCAATCGTTTCGTGATTCACCAGGTCACTGGCGGTACTGCCGTAAATCAGACGCACTAACATATTATCCTCGCTTGGCTATCAGCGCCAAAAACTCGCGCCGTAAATTGGGGTCGGTCAAGAACGAGCCACGCATCACGCTATTGATCATTTTTGCGTCGGTATCTTTCACACCGCGCCAGCTCATGCAGAAGTGATCGGCTTCCATCACGATGGCGAGGCCGTCCGGTTTGAGTTTTTCCATCAGTAATTGGGCGACTTGCGATACGGCTTCTTCCTGAATCTGTGGTCGGCCCATGACCCATTCGATTAACCGGGCGTACTTTGATAAGCCGATCAGGTTGGAGTGCTCGTTAGGCATGACGCCGATCCAGACTTTTCCCATGATCGGACATAAATGATGCGAACAGGCGCTGCGCACAGTGATCGGACCAACGATCATCAACTCGTTCAATTGCTCTACATTCGGGAATTCAGTCACTGGCGGTGGCGCTTGATAACGCCCGCGAAAGACTTCCTGAATGTACATTTTCGCGACGCGGCGTGCAGTATCTTGCGTGTTATGGTCGCTTTCGATGTCGATTACCAGACTTTGCAGAACTTCGGATAACTTGCTTTGGACCTCCGCTTGCAAGACTTCCAGTTCGCCATCCTTGATAAATTGCGCAATATTATCGTTGGCATGAAAACGCACGCCGGCAGTCTCAATACGCGCGCGGATACGCGCCGACATCGGCTCGTCGTTTGTGTGTGATAAGTGATCTGTAGGCATTATTTTTTAGCGTTTTTTTGGCGTAATGGTATGCAGGCATTCAGTCTAACCCAAATTTAGCGATCGGATTTACTGACCCTGCCGCACCTCAATTCTGAGCTGTCATTGGACTCAGCAACTCAGTGGCCTTGCTCGTTGTTTTTCAGTGTATTTACTTATTTTCGCCGGAGAGTTGGACAGGTACGAAGCGTAAGTAAAAGACCTAAAACGGGGCGGATAGGTGAGAACTTAAGAAAATCGTCGCTATACTCAAATTGGCAATCACATATTGTCATTCTGATTCTTTAACTAAAGTAAAAATTATGCTATCAAAATCTGTTATCGCTTCTTTAGCTGTATTTAATATTAATGCATTAATAAAAACTACTGCATTTAACATAACAGAAGAGGATATTGTTAATGCTAGCCGGATTAAGATTGAGGCACAAAACATACCTCCAATTAATCCAATTCCATTAAGAATGATTTCGTATGATGATATGAAAACGAATTCATTACAAACTATGAGTCGTATTAATTAAACTACTCTGAAAAATGGAGTGTGTATTAGCTTACACACTCTTAGTCAAAGGATCTGTTGTGATTGCACAAAATGGATTTGAAATATTAATGAGAAATATTTTCTTATTAATTCTAAAAAATGACCCTATTGCTTCAAAAAATATAAATAATATTTCGACTTTAGGGCAAGCTTTTCACAAGTATTTAGAGGTGCAGACCAGCAGAAAGCCCATCGGTATAGTTGGTGAGGTAAATATAATTTCAGATTTCCAGACGGCGCAGGAGTTTTGCGGAAAAATGCAGACAGATGCATTAACTTTGCTGGATGACATGCAACAAGATTCTGTGATTAATATTGAAGAAGAAAAAGAGGCGGAAAGAAAAAAGAGCTAATTGCAATCGCAATTAATGAATTAGGTCAATATTCACAGGAACATAAAGCGTTTTTTGAGTTAATAATCACAGACGTTTTTATTATGCCGTCCACTAACGCGCGCGGTGGCTCGACTAGCGCCGCTCTTGGTGTTATATGGGAAAATCCAAAATTACATTATCCTATCAATGATGTCGTTGAATTTTTAGTACATGAAATGACCCACCATACTATGTTCATGGATGAGTTATGTCATGAGCATTATGATTATAATTTAATTCTATCTAAGTCAAACTGGGCATCTTCCGCCATTCTCAATGTTCCACGTCCTCTTGATAAGGTGCTGCATAGTATTGTAGTCGGGTTAGAGATTTTACAATTTAGATGTAAATTTTTAGGACACCCGGTTATACCAAATGTGCATCCGCCATCCGATTGTCTGCTCTCCCAACTGAAGTTATCGCTAATTTCTATCAGGGAAGTGATCGATAGAGAAAAGTTAAAAGGAAACTCGCTATTAAAACCTCGTGCTATGGAGATTTTGAATAACGTTCAATCTAATATTGATGTTATGAAATTGAGTAGTAGTTGATAGAGAGATAATGCATATGAAAAAAAATATTGAATCGTGGAAAATATTATTACAAGATCCAATAGCTGTAACTGCGATTGTATTAATTGTAATTCATCAAACTATTATCGCATCCTCCGCATTTTTTTTGACCCGATTAATTGAGCACCATGAGGCCGGAACACCTTTTAAAACATATCTATGTTTGTTTATTATATCTATGATTGTTCCTTTCATACCAGGTTGCTTATCGCTTTTGGTATTGCAGCACTGGATTAATAAAGCGCATAAAAAATACATTGATTGGTTTTCTTCTGTAATGTTTGCTAAGACAGAAGTTTACCTTCAGACCGAAAGTAAAGAAACTGTCGAGTCAATGCTTTCTAGGAATTCGTTTGGCATTATTAGTGGATATATTTCGTTTATCCATAATTTCTTTACTTTTTTTCTTAATAGTATTTTAAGTATGATCGTTATTGGCTTCTTATTGCCATCTCAACTAATTACTGGTTATCTTATTAGCTTTGTTTTAAGTGTCGGAATAATTTTAATATTAAAGTTATCCATCCAAAAATGCGCAATTGAAAATGAAAGTCATTTCATAAAATATGGACAATCCTTAGGCGGGGTGTGGAAAAACGCGGTGCTTGGGAATATTTATAATTTTTCTATTTGGACGAAAGAGAAAAATTGCTTCGCAAAAAAATACTATGCCGCGTCGAATAAATTGGCAGCAATTATGCAATTAGGTAATTTGCTTCTTGGCTTAGCGGCGCTTATACCAACTTGTTATCTGATCTACCATCTTATTACGGGAGAAGCGGTAGAAGCTGTATTGGCAGCGGCGGTCATTGTCAATTTGACCCGGATTTTTCATATTTTGAACTCTCTGAGTACATTGATTTACCAAACTTTAGATTGGTCAGCAATGAATGCGCGTATGTGTCTTCTTTTTGATATGCGTACATTATTAAACATTGCGTCACAGACATTGCCGAAGACTTTTGGCCCATTGACCATCAATGATGTAGTTGTGAATAGTCTCTATGTAGAGGTAAAAAAAATCCAGGAACAAAAACATGGTCGCTTCACCATACGCGGAATGAATGGCTCGGGAAAGTCAACATTCCTATTGGAGCTAAAAAAAGCAGCAGGCACTGATGCAATGTTACTGCCAGCGAATATTAATGACCTTTGTTGGCAGTCAAATTATCAAGATCTATCAACAGGGCAACGAGTTTTGAATATACTTAACGAGGCCTCGGAAATAGAAAACGTTAGATATTTGCTTTTGGATGAATGGGACGCAAATCTGGACACGGACAATGTCCAAAGAATCAACGAGCTTCTATCCGTGATTGCGCAGCATCGCGTTATTGTAGAAATTAGGCATTGAATCGCGGCGGATTCGTTTTGGAGGCAGATTGGCCGTCGTTGCAGAGGTCAGGAGCGCGGCAAAAAGTCGTCCGATAGACGACTCTGCCGCAATATTACTTCAAGCCAAGACGAATCTTGGTTGCTGCTATGAGGGCGGTATCGTAGGGATGCAGGTTTTCGATAAACAATAACTCTGTTTCGACAGGCTCTTCCAGGCAGATCGCTAGCATGTGTGGCGCGTCGTCAAAAGTGCCTAAAAAATCGTCACCCCAACGATTTAAGCGGTGCAGGCGCAAAACGTCGCACCCCAATGCTGCCAACTCTGGCGAGACACCGGCGGCCAGTGCTTCTTGCTTCCAGTCATCCCAAAAAAAGTTTGTTGCTGGTTGTTCATTCATTATGTCGCTCCAAATAAGGTGTTATGGCGCGGACCATACTATTGATGCGCTTTTTTATCAATAGCCAATGTATTCCGAGGCGGCGTTGTGCGGCCAGATTTGTTCGTGGGGATGATTATTTCGACTAAAACAGTAATAAAACGATATCACGCCGCGGCGATAAGCAATCCAGGCCTGCTCTATTGAATCCCTTCCGGCAGTACCAATATAGAGTCTATACATCCCATCATTTCCCATGCACAGCCACCATTTACTTTGCCGAGGCAATTCAGCGGCGACTCACATTCTTAGGATTTTTTATGCCATCGCGTAAGGCTATTGCTATCGTTCTTTGCCTGCTGGCTATGCTGCATGGTGTCATCGGCTGGCTTATTTTGCCAGCGCTACCTGTTGCGTTGTGGTTGAAGTGGTTGGGCGGCGTGTGGTTATTGCTGTCGTTCTTGTTGATTCCTACCGGCTTGCTGGCGTCGGTCATCAAGCGTCAGCCGCTTTCGGATCGATTGGCTTGGGCTGGGATGTTAGCGATGGGGATGTTTTCTTCCTTGCTGATGCTGACTTTATTGCGTGAGATCGTTCTGCTGGTGATGCCGTGGTTTGGTCTGAATATTGCCGGGATTGCTGCGATTACTGCCGCCGCAGTGCCGTTATTGGCCGCAGCAGCGACAGTGATTGGCTTTATCAACGCCCGCCGTCTGGCGAAAGTGGTCAAAGTCGATGTGCCCATCAAACAACTTCCGGCGGGTTTGCATGGTTTTACCATTGCGCAGATTAGCGATATTCATGTCGGGCCGACCATCAAGCGCGGTTATCTGAATGCGATTGTGGAGCGCGTGAACGGATTGCGGGCTGATGTCGTTGCCATTACCGGTGATTTGGTCGATGGCAGTGTGCAGCGATTGGCGCCACATACAGCGCCGTTGGCGGATTTGAAGGCACGGCACGGGGCTTATTTTGTGACCGGCAACCATGAATATTACTCAAACGCAGATGCTTGGATCGCTGAGGTACGCCGTCTGGGATTGACTGTGTTGATGAATGAGCACGTTATTCTGCAACATCAGGGCGCATCGATGTTGTTGGCGGGCGTGACCGATTACGGCGCGCACCATTTCGACGAAGCGCATCGCAGCGATCCGCAGCTGGCGATGGCGGGGATGGTCGACAGCGGTAAGAATCATGTTGAGACCGCTAATACTATCGGGATGAAATTGTTGTTGGCGCATCAACCGCGCTCGGCTGCTGCGGCGGCGGATGCCGGGTTTGACTTGCAACTGTCCGGACACACCCACGGTGGGCAGTTCTTTCCGTGGAATTTGTTCGTGCCTTTGCAACAACCTTATACCGCCGGTTTGAACAAATTGCGTGATTTATGGGTGTATACCAGTCGTGGAACCGGTTATTGGGGGCCACCAAAGCGACTATGGGCCCCTTCTGAAATCACGCTTTTGCGGTTAATCCCGGCTGACTAAGATGCGTGGTGGCTTTGGTCGGGTGGGCTTTTGCGTGTTCCAGATGGCAAATCACTGCTTTGACGACCGCATACATGATGGCGCGGTCTTTGGTGGGATGGTCTGAGAGTGGCACGTTAATGTTGCCGCTGATGACGGCGTCGCCATGTTCGTGTGCGGGGTCTTTGCCGTACTGGATCGGGATGCAGTACTTGGCCATCAACGATCCACAGGCTTTCCAGTCACGCGTCCATTGCGGCAGCGCTGCCGTATCGACTAATAAAGTACCGGCTCGCTCATAGCATTCTTCGATGTTCTCATAGCCCAGCAATTGTGCCAGACGTCGCTCTTTGGCAACGCAACTTCGGAAATACTCTTCATCGCTCATCCGCATGACACTTCCTTTCGGTGGGTTGGCAGAGATGTATCGCTATTTCTTCGGGCCACTACTTTTTGACTTAATCTTACGCCCGGCAACCGCTTTTTTAGCGGGTTGTTTCACTGTATTTTTAGCCGCGATGGCGATCTTTCCGGTTTCCCACGCTTGCAACTGCAGCCGATAGCGCGCCATCGCGTCTTCATAAAGATCAAATATACACGGGTCGCAACCGCTACGACAGCAGTCATCGATATCCGGCTGCACCGGCTCTATCGGCGGTTGACCGGCGTTAGTTATGGGGTTAGCCATGACCAGAGCGCCGTAGAGTGTTTGCCGACAAAGCGTCGCCTTCAAACATCATCGATTAACGCGAGATTGCGCCAAAACGACCACTATTGAAATCCTGCATCGCTGTGACAATTTCTTCCCGCGTGTTCATCACGAAAGGCCCGTGCGCGACCACTGGTTCGCCTAATGGCGCGCCACTCAACACTAACAGCGTCGCGTCACCGTTTGCTTCCAGTTGCAGCGATGTCCCGTCATGGTCTAGCAAGACGGCTTGCGCGTCGCGGGCAACTTCGCTGCCGTTGACCATGACCGTTCCGTGCAGAACGACCACCGCTGCCACATGCCCTGCAGGAATCGGTAACGTGACGTTGCCATCCTGACGCAGACGCATATCCCAAACGTTGATCGGCGTAAAGGTGTGCGCCGGCCCTTGCGTGCCATCAAAATCACCGGCAATGACGCGCAACGTACCTGCATCGTCGGCTAGATTGACGACAGGAATATCCTTGTTAAGAATCCCCTGATAGCCCGGTGGTGCCATTTTGTCCTTCGCAGGCAGATTCACCCACAACTGCACCATCTCGAAAGCGCCGCCTTTTTGGCTGAATTCGGGCGAGTGGAATTCTTCGTGCAGAATTCCGGAGGCGGCTGTCATCCATTGCACGTCGCCGGGGCCGATAACGCCGCCGTTGCCGGTGGAATCGCGATGCTCAACTTCGCCGTCATAGACGATGGTGACGGTTTCGAACCCGCGATGCGGATGTTGGCCGACGCCGCGCCGTTGCGTGGTCGGTGAAAATTGCGCAGGACCGGCGTAATCGAGCATCAGGAACGGGCTCAGATGACCATCCAGCGTATCGAACGAAAACAAGGAACGCACCGGGAATCCATCACCTACCCAGTGCGACCGGGGGGCATTGACTACGCCAAGAATCGTTTTCATGTTTTTTCCTTTGGTTGCTATTTCAGATGCTTTATCAAAGCTCTGTAAGGATTGATCATACAATCGTTGCGGCAGAGTGAATAGACGGGGAAGTTCATACTCACTGTTCTATTTGTGGAACGAATGAAAGGCTGAATGAACGGTTGATAAGGCGATGTTCTGAAACGTTGCCGGACGTCATTCTGGCCTGAAGAGACGTTGTTTTTTCCACGCACACTGGCTTGATTCGGTGGGGTTAGTAAGCGCAAAGTGCGCGTCTTCGCTTATCCTGCATAATGGCTATCTTACACATGGGCATTACATGTGATGTTAACAAAAGGAACAGTAATGGCAAAAAAAGAGGAATTAGATCCTGAAACGTTGGCTTTGATTAATTGGTGTATTGAGGTCGAGGGATTTTTAGTTGCCGGTGGTGCAACATTAGCGCAGGCGCAGGAGCATATTGAAGAAGAAGTCGAATGGTTCACCGACCAGTTTTATGATGGTCTGACGCCGGAAGAAGCGGCCAAGGCGGCCTTAAGCGATTAAACGCGCTAATTGCCGGCGATCAACTGGCAATTAGCCGCAGTGAGTGCAAACAAACCTACATCACCCGCCATCGCGGCACGGAGTTCACTATGAAAGAACCGCAAGAACCGCAAGAACAACCAGAAAATTCGGCAGCGGCGGCTAACGCGCTCGATGATGCCACTCTCAATTTTGCGCATGAGATGTTTGAGCTTGCCCGTGGCGGTGACGCTGTGCGGCTCGATACATTATTGCAACAAGGTTTGCCGCCCAACTTGCGTAATCATAAGGGCGATAGTCTGCTGATGCTGGCAAGTTATCACGGTCACATTAACGCAGTCCGGGTGCTGTTGACGCATAAAGCCGATCCTGAGTTGCGCAACAATAACGGTCAGACGCCGATTGCCGGTGCTGCATTCAAGGGCGATTTGCCGATGATTCAGCTTTTGCTTGCACATGGCGCAGATGTCGAAGGCGCATCGCCAGATGGCAAGACGGCGTTGATGATGGCGGCGATGTTTAACCGGACCGAGATTGTCGATTTTCTGCTGGCACAGGGTGCCAAAGTTGACGCCAAAGATGCGAAGGGCTTCACGCCATTGGCTGCTGCAAAAATGATGGGCGCACCGGATACGCCCGCCCAGCTAGAGAAATATTCTGCCTCTTAAAGTCTGGTTTCTTTCGCGATAATGGCGTCTGCGTGCGCTACACTCTGGCCTGCCAATATGTTTAGGAGAACGGCGAGTGAACCCAGAAGATCGCATTATCAACATCGAAACCAAGATCGCACATCAGGAAGATTTGCTGGATGAGCTGAACAAACTGGTCTATCGCCAGCAGCAAAAGATCGATCAGCTTGAAACTTTGTGCGCGGCGTTGGCGCGGATGGTCAAGGATGCGCGGGAAAGCAGTGAGCAAGGTCAGGCGCCGCATGAACGTCCACCACATTATTGAAGGCAGATTCGGGCCTCAATTGCGTTAATACGGCTTCTTCTGCAGCGACTGATTAATATTTAGGCACTTTAAACGGATGATCCAGCACGATTTTGGTAAAGGCAATCAGATTGCTCAAGCCCAGAATAAGCTGGGTCAGCGTGTCGCCCGGCAACGCCCAGATCTGTGAACCCGGCGGCGAAATCTGCGTGGCGGCGGTGATAATCGGCGTAACCCACTCAGCGTCCGGCGTTACATCCAGCATCACGTCGCCTTCTTGCGTAGTGTGCAGGTAAATTTCGCCCCCTAATTCCAGAAAAAAGCAGATGCCATAGCCGGTTGCAGTGCTTTTTTTGGCTGCGTATTGCAAATCCCGGTTGTAACTGTCGATCCACGCTTCGATGTCATAGGTTGTGTTGAGTACAATCCATGGTCGTTGTGCGTACACATCGACGGACATTTCCGCGTTGATATCTGAGTCTTGCATGTTGCTACCTTGCTGTTAATTAAATCAAGATGGGGTTTGTCGATATCGGCAGGATTTCGGTGTGACGCTTATTTTTCGGCCGTTTGACCTGAAGCTGAGAGAATACAAGAGAAACGCCGGTCGCTAGTCGTAGGCCCTAATCTATTTTTCATGGTTGAGTGCGGTGTATGAAAGATATATTTTTGATAACCGTTGAGTCGAAAGGTTGGACATTTGAGTCGACCAACACCATTTCAGTGCTGCAAGCGGCCAGAAATGGCGGCGTCATCTTGCCAAGTTCATGCAGAAACGGAACTTGTCGAACCTGTCTGTGCCGGATGATCAGCGGACGCGTCAGGTATGACATCGAATGGCCAGGATTGAGCGTCGATGAAAAAGCCGATGGCTATATTTTGCCCTGTGTCGCGCATGCAGAATCGGCTTTGGTGATTGATGTTCCGCTGGCGATTACGTTGAAATGAGGCGCTGATCGGCTAGTTCAAAAAGCCTTAAGCCTTTTTCAAAAAACAAGTTTTAAGCACCAGGCCTTTGACTTTTTCAGCGTTACATTCAATTTCTTCTTCATCTTCCGTCAAGCGGATATTTTTGATCATCGTGCCGCGTTTCAGCGTCACGGAAGTCCCTTTTACCTTCAAGTCTTTAATCAAAGTGACCGAATCGCCTTCACTTAGGGCGGTGCCGTTGCTGTCTTTTACGTTCATGATGATCTTTTTTAAGTCGTACTAATGATAGTTTGCCAATACATCGTGCCGTAGAATCTCGCAGCATACCGCGCATGCCGTGGCATGACGATGCGGCGTTTTATGAAGCTTTTTTCTTCTCCGCAGCCACAGCTTTATGCTTGATGTTGCAATTCTCTTTTAAAAACTTCATCGCGGCGATGTATTTAATATCGTCTTCGTCCAGCAAATAGGCCGAGGCTTCCGGCAAGAATTCGTCTTCCCACAGCGCGAGTAAATTTTCTTTCATTTCAAACGGCGCGGCAGTGGTGATGAAGTCGGCGACGGCCTCACTATTGAAACCATGATGACGAACCTGGCGAATAATCGCTTTCGCTTCCGTTTCTGAAATGATGGTTTTGGCTTTGGTTTCAGCGGCGATGCATAAAAAAGCGGTCAGGCGCGAGAACGGGTCTTCTTTGCCGTTGGTCACTTTGCGCCATTCTTCCGACATCAGCGTGTCGAATTCGTCGACGTCGTCCATGCCACTTTCGCGCACAAAATAACGCAATTCAACCGTATTGCGCAATTCATCAAGCGCAATCGCGCTGTTCGCTATCTGCGGCAAATCATGTTTTTCAATTTCGCGGCGAATCTTGTCGCTGATTTTCCGATATTCATCCGGCACATCATCCAGCAATTTTTTGGCAATTTTTAATTTGCCAGCTACGGTTACTTGCTTGGTTGCCTGTTCTCGTAATGTTTTAAGCAGGGTAGAGAAAGCATTGCGATTTGGGAAGCTGTCTGCGCCGGCGGCACGGACTAATATCGCGCTGCGAATCACGGTTTCGGCACTGGTAAATTCCAACGCCGAGCGGGGCAACGCCATACTTTTGGCGAACCAGGTGGCAGCTGCCAGGGTGTTGGCGTCTTCTTCGCGGGTTTGACGTTCTTTGCGATAGGCGCTTAACGTGAATGGTTTGACCAGCGTGCGTTCGTCCTGAAAGCTTTTTAAGTCTTGGCTTTTTACATCGCCAAATACGGCGCAGTCCGGCAATGCGTGTAAAGCCTTCAGCATTTCGTTGCCGCCGCGTGAATGCGATAGAAACGTGTTGTCGCGCAAGGATGTCGCTGCTTTTTCAAGATTGCCTTGGCAGGTTTCTTCCAGAAACAGGCTGATCAGATTGACCATGCGTTTGCGCGCGTTATCCAGATCGGTATGCAAATGGCTGGCGCCGAAAAAATTGGCAATTTGCACCGATCCTTTTGCACCGTCGCTAATAATGGCCTGGCATTTTGCGTGATCGATCAGGCCGTTTTGCGCGCCGTAACTCAGCGCTTTTTCAAAAAAAGGACGCTTATCGACCGTAGCGATACTGCGGTTGTTATCGGACATGGCTATGCATATAAAAAGTGATGGGCGGTGATGGGCGGGCAGAGGTCAATGATACAGGGCGGATAAGCACTGCTTATCCGCCCTGATTGACGTTCTGGATTGACTGTCTGACGATGTCTGACTCTCTGATACAAGATGCAGAATACGCTTTATAGCGCAGATTCCTCAGACGGATCAATCGCGATGCTCGGTTTGACGGCGGCTTTTACTGGGGCCGGTTGTTCGTCATCGTATTCCTGCTCGGCTTCTTGCTGTTCCAGTCGCTCAAGCTCGGCTTCGCGCCGTTTGCGTTCGATGCTGCGTTTTTTCAGCGTTGGCCAGATTTGCTCGAAGATGTCTTCGTGCTCATGCTTTAGCAACCAGGTGAGTTCTTTCCAGTCGCGATCGGCAACTTCGGCTTTTTCGACAACGTCGCGCTCTTCTGAAAAATTGATATTAAACGTGTCAAAGGCGGCGAAATGCGCGACTTCTTCATCGCGGTCGGACAGATAGTCGATAAACGCTTCGTAGCCGCCTTCGTGGTCCGCGATGGCTTCGATAAATTCGGCCGTTTTGGTATCGTCGCGAAACAGCACCGAATTCATCATTCCGCGCAGGCGGATATGTGTATGGTCGGCGTACAGTTTTTCGATGACCACGGCGCGGGCGAATTGCTCTGGCGTGACGAGCAAATTGACGACCGATTCTTTCGATGTGTCGTATTCACGAATTACGGCCAGCAAGTCTTTTGGCGGCATTTCCTCCAACACAGCGACCAAGGCGTAATCGCCTTCGGTTTCGGCCAGGTTCACCAGCGCAAATTCGGCACCGGCAATGTCACCGTCGCGAATCAAACTGGCAGCTTTTACTATGAGCGCGTTTGTCATGGCTTACTTTGTAAAAATTAACGATATTGAGGTGGATGTTCAAGACAGCGAGTAATGAGGCCGAGTAATGGCATCGATTAATGACGTCAATTACTGAGGCCAGCTAATGAGGCCAGTTACTGAAGCCAATTAATGAAGCCAATTAATGACGGTCAAAACCTTGCTCGGCCAACCAGTCAGCACCCTCAGTTTCCAGATCCTGATCGCGTTCTTCGTCACGTTCGACTTCGTCCACGCTATCGTCGGATTCATCAATGCTGGAATGCGCGTACTCGCCGCTGTAATTACCGTTGCTCTTTTCGTGCAAATATTCCAGGCAAACAGTCGTAATCAGAAAGTTTTCGCCACCGGTTTCTTTTAACGCAATTTCCGCCAGCTTCTCTGCCCAAGGCGCAAATTCGACGAGTTTGGCGATCTCTTCCCACGATGGAAACTCTTCCGGCTCGTTGGTCGACAGCATCGTCATGCCATGCGGATGCGGAAAACTAACGCCGCCGTGGAAAGCGACCGACACCATTTCGGGCGCGGTATCAATCATCGGCATCATCAACGCAAACTGTGCGCGCTTGGCTTTTAACCGGGTGCTGAGAATATCGTTACCTTCGGAATCGCTGCGCAAGTCTTCCAGTTCAGCCTGATAGGCTTTGGTCAAATCTTCAAAATAAGCGGAAAGCATCATTGCAGAACCTTGTTTATGTAAGTAGTCCAGATTTGTTGCGCTGTTTCCAGCGGGTTTTCCAGCAAGCTGCGACGCCGGTTTTCATCGTATTCGTGGCGCTTGATGTCATCCGATAGCAAATCGTAGGCTTCTTGTACCTGGCGAAACTGCGCCGGTGCATCTGGCGACGTATTTCTATCCGGATGAAACTCTGATGCCTTCTTGCGATAGGCGGCTTTTATCGTGTTAACCGGCGCATTGCTCTCGATGCCGAGAACGGCGTAGTAGTCTTTCATACGTTCTAAAGCCCGTGTTGGATGCGTTTTTGTGTGAATCTGCGCGCTGATGTGTTGCTGGCGATCGCTGATATTTCCGTGCTCTTGCTTAGAAGGTGTTGCGTATTTGCATTTCCTTCTCCAGAAACGGATGCAGGAGGATACACCACTGCCAGGGGGTAAGTCGATGTCGCGTCGGCAACCTACGCAGGGTATATGGAGACGGACGACTTAAGGGCAAGCTAATTATGCAGATTTGCCAGCAAAGAACAAGGCAATTCGGTGGGTCTTTTAACGGCCGGAAACTTTTTTCAATAATAGGCCGATTGGTTGATCGCAGTGTGGCGAATTTGGCACATTGTCATAGAGAAAATATTTCTAAAATGCCATCAAGTGCTTGCGAAAATGACGTTCATGCCGGGTGTAACGATTTAGTTGTCGTAGTAATAATGGGCCATGAACGCATTTCAGCGATTGCAAGAGTGGCAAAAAGTCGCGTCAGGCAGGCTTGCGGAAATCGCCCTCTATCCATGCCGACGCACTGGTTTTAGTTAGCGTGAAGTTGGATCGGACCTGAACTTGCGCCAATTGCACGCCGTCTTCATCATGCGCGGTCAGCAATGCATATGGAAAGTCATCGTCAGGAATAATATCCAGCGTGACATTAATCGCCGCCGATGCGGTCGCGACCAATACTTCTTTATGCAACATCGCATGCAATTGTTGCTCGTGACGGCGCAAGACTTCTGAAGCCGTCTTTACCAGCGTATTGAACGCGTTGGTATCCAGTGGCTTGGGATTTTTCTTGTCTCGGCCCATGGTCCATGGACCGACCAACGCCGGTTCCGGCTCGCCATCTTTGATCATCTCTACCGCCCAGCCTTCATCGTCGACATTTTTGATGACGCGCGCGGTCCAGCCTACATCGCGCCAAAGTCGGGGTTCTTGGGTGGTGGTCTCCGCAGCGTCTTGGTCGGCATCGAGGTCAAGATCGAGCGCGTCGTTGATATCCGCAGAGGGGATCGGCAAATCAGTCATTATTAAAGCACTCACGGTGAAAGGTCGGGGAACGTATCTTAGTCCAAATTCCGGCTTGCCACAGCAGTGCTTTGCAGCGCAGACGCATCCGGGCTAATTTGGGATTGCAGCGCTGCGCCTTGACTGCATTGAGGTCAATTCCCGATGTTTTCACATGAAAAAGAGTACCGTATTTAGTTACGCTGGGTGGGCTGCATAAGGATAGACTTGCTGGAAGGCACTGTGCCATTATGCCACTGTGCTCACCGAATCTATCCCATCTCATGACACCGGATATCCCGACGTTCCATGCAGGTCCATCAGGAGAAGTATTTGCATCGTATTTGGGTCATTATCCTAGCAACACTAGCCGCCTTAATTGGCGCAGTGGGGCCAATCGCGCTGACTTTGCATCTTTCTTTGACACGCGCCACCAGCGTAGAAGAACAGCGCCTGCAATATTTTGCACAACGGGCGCTTGAACGCACCAATATGACTTTTCGGGGGGCGAACGCTGCGTTGAATAAGTTCGATTATATGAACGTCGCGCTTTGTTCCGAAGAACATATCAGGCAGATGCGAATGGTGACAGTGACATCGCGCAATGTCGACGATATCGGCTATGTCGAAAATGGCGCATTGAAATGCACCGCAGGCGGCCTCACGCACAAAAAGATAAAGCAAGCGCCGGTCGATTTTACGACGCAGGATGGAATTAGCGTCAGTTTGGGGACTACACCCGAAGTCAGTGGCGGCAAAAGCATGGCAGCGCTGTATCACAATTCGTATGTGGCGCTGATCGATTCCGAACGCTTTACAGACATTATTCTCGATCCGACGATTCAATTAGTCGTACAAACATCTAATGGCAAATTATTGGGTGCGTTGAATGACCCGAATCTGGCGCGGATCAATACCATGATTAACACGCCGACTAAAAGGGAAAATCGGGCGTATGGCGGTGATCATCTGTTCGCAGTCGTTCGGGACGCCGGCTTAGTCGCCGTCGCCGTCGAACCGCACAGTAATATATTAGGCCAATTGCAGCGTGAACGCATGGTATTGCTGCCGTTTGGATTTCTGATGGCGGCGTTTATTGTCGGTATCGTGATTTGGGTTTTACGCCGAAGGTTGTCGCCATTAGGGGAACTGAAGATTGCAGTGGAGCGGCGCGAATTTGTTGTCTATTATCAGCCGATCGTTAAGCTAAGTACGGGGCTTTGCATCGGCGCCGAAGCGTTAGTCCGATGGCAGCATCCGGACGGCAGTATGACGCGCCCGGATTTATTTATTCCGCTGGCCGAAGAAAGCGGCTTGATTTTGCCGATTACCGATCAGGTGATTGCCGCTGTGGTGCGCGATATGAAAAAATGTCTGGCATCCAATAGTGGCCTGCATATTGCCATCAACCTCAGCGCGCAAGACATTAAGACCGGGCGGGTACTGGCCGTACTTGAAAGCGCTTTACGTGACACGGGTATCAAGCCAAAACAAATCTGGCTGGAGGCAACTGAACGCGGTTTTATGGATATTGAAGCCGCGCGAACGACGATTTGCCGTGCTCGCACGATGGGATTTGCAGTGGCGATTGACGATTTTGGGACCGGCTATTCGAGTTTGTCGTATCTGCTAGGATTTCCATTGGATGCGTTGAAAATCGACAAATCCTTTATCGACACCATCGGTACCGATTCTGCTACCAGCAGCGTGACGCCGCACATCATCGGCATGGCTAAAACCCTGCAACTGGATATCATTGCAGAGGGTATAGAAACCCAGGAACAAGCTGATTATTTGCTAGCCCGGGAAGTTGAATACGGTCAGGGCTGGTTGTTTGCAAAGGCTTTACCAGCAGAGGAATTTTTAAATTTTTATCGACGCAACCAAGCGAGCAAAGTTGAAGCGGTGTGACGACGCAAAGATGAGACGCCGGGCAGTGATTTAAAAGCAGACCGTTTTCCCCCTCGATCGAAAGCGCATCTACATTCAGTAAAAAATGACAAGGTTTTGGAGGGGGAAATAGAAATTTTTTGCGATTTATAAATAGCGACGGTGCCAATTAGCGTGATAGTCGTCTATCTTTGTCTTTGTCTTTGTCTTTGTCTTTGTCGTTGGTGGAGAGAGCAGGGCACTGTACTTCGTGAGGATTAAAAAAATAGAGGTTTGCTGCTGTAATTTAAGTGAATTCCTTGGTTTGACGTCTCGTATCGCTCCATGTCGAAAATCGCATCTGATGGCAGATAGAGTAAAAAAACGGTGTTTTAGCTAGTCAATCAGCGTTATTACCGCAAACGCTTGCTTGCAAAAAATGTTCTAGTCGTGTTCAATCGGGGACATGAAAAAATTTCCCCCCCTCCCCAAATGGACCGTCGTTGCGCCGATTGCTGGCTGGATACTGCTAGCCGGTACCCAGTTTAATCTTGGCGCTGCCTATTCAATCATTCTGGTCCTTGGCTTGTTGGGCGGTGTACTGTCCGCCGTGTACCACGCAGAAGTCGTCGCACATCGGGTCGGAGAACCTTATGGGACCTTGGTGCTGGCATTGGCGGTAACGCTGATTGAAGTGGCGTTGATTGTGTCGCTGATGCTGGCGGGTGGCGAAGAAACAATGGGTCTGGCGCGCGATACGGTATTCGCGGCCATCATGATTATCCTCAACGGTATCGTCGGTATTTGTCTATTGGCAGGGGCCAGTCGCCACAAAGAGCAGACCTTCGGCCTATTGGGCGTCAGTGCATCGCTGGCGACGCTGGCAGCGATTGCGGTGCTGACGCTGGTGCTGCCTAATTACACATCGAGCGTAGTCGGTCCGGTGTATAGCAACAGCCAACTAGCGTTTATTGCCGTCATTTCTTTAGTGTTGTACGGCACATTTGTACTAGTCCAGACAGTTCGCCACCGCGATTATTTTCTGCCGGATGAATCCACCAATGATGAAGAAGTTCATGCTGCTCCACCGTCCGTCAAAGTGGCCTGGATCAGTGGCGGTCTGTTGCTGCTGTGTTTAGGCGCAGTCGTATTGTTAGCAAAATCGCTGGCCCCAACGCTGGAAGCGGTAGTCGCCAGCGCCGGTGCGCCGAAAACGCTGGTCGGCATCATTATTGCCGCCGTCGTCTTATTGCCAGAAGGCTTGGCGGCGGTACGTGCGGCACGCGCTAACCGTTTGCAAACCAGTTTGAATTTAGCCCTTGGATCGGCCTTGGCCAGTATCGGTCTGACCATTCCTGCGGTAGCGATCGTCTCGCTGACGACCGGTTGGACTTTGTCTTTGGGACTAGACATCAAATCCACCGTCTTGCTATTGCTGTCTTTCATCGTCGCCACGCTGTCGCTCGGGACCGGCCGCACCACCGTGATGCAGGGCACCATCCATTTGGTTATTTTTGCGGTTTACCTCTTCACAACGATTGTTCCTTAAGCCACCCAGCTGCAAGACACAAAAGTTGCCCAGACGTCAAGTTATCCCTAAGTTGCCCTGAGATGCGCGCCCAGCGCAGCTTAGGAGCCAAATCAACGCACATTGGCAGCAAATCTCAATTTTTTCATGCTTTGAGGCAATATTTATGCAAAATAATGTAAAAATATTTTGCCTGAGTCTGTTCGGAATAAATGGTGCCGGGGGATAATGTCGGTCTAATCTGATTTATCACTTTGAATTACTGGCCTGAATTACGCCCGGCACGGCTTAGCCCAATTTGGTGCAAATCCCCAGCATCAGACCGGCGTAACGCGGTTTAGCCATCATTATTGGACATATTGTATTTTGAAGACGACAAGAAGCAAGCGCTGGGACGGCACAATTCA
This sequence comes from Glaciimonas sp. PCH181, assembly GCF_003056055.1. Lineage (NCBI taxonomy): Bacteria > Pseudomonadati > Pseudomonadota > Betaproteobacteria > Burkholderiales > Oxalobacteraceae > Glaciimonas > Glaciimonas sp. PCH181. Next base: position 1,129,112 of record NZ_PYFP01000002.1, on the reverse strand, counting down.
TACTCTGTCAGCTGATTACCTGAATGACGTAGTAGGACAAATGAAAACCTACGGAGATCGCGTTCAGTTCGGGCTGGCCCACGGTGGGCAACGCCCGTTTTATCAGGTCATTAACAGCTCTGATAAAAAAATGGCGTTCAACAGCACCCATCATTTGCTGCATCCGGTGACGGATGAATTTGTGGGCAGCAACGGTAGCGTGGTGTATACACTAGACCAAATCAACGCCGCCATCGCAGGTGTTGGTGTCCGCGCCAAAGTCAGCGCAACCCGTACCCGCACCACTGGCGGCACGCGTGCTGCTACGGTCAAAGTACAGGATCTGATCGATTCGCAAAAATACGACTATTTCAAGACCCATCGCGACCTGCTTCCGCCTAGCATCGGTGAATATTCGATCGATATCACGGTATTGATGAAGCAGGGCAAGTCGGCTGAAGAAGCGTTTGACGAGGTTATCAAACAGCATTTCTGATGCGAGTAGGGTGGTTAATCTTTGTTTGCCGGAGCAGATAAATCTGCAAAGCAAAGAAAGTTAAACGACTCCTGCAAAAAACAAAAAGAGGCCCGGTTGGCAAGCCCCTCTGAAAACTTATTAAAAAAAATCAGCGACTCCTAACTATAAAGCCCCATTCCATCAAGGTTTGGGGCTTTTTTCATAGTCGTTCAATTTACCAACTTTTTTATGGGCAATTCAAAGGCAGGGTTTGGCAGTGGAATGAATAGGAATAGAGAAAAGAAAAGCCCTCGTTTGAGGGCTTGGTTAATAGAAGTAAAATTATTCTAAAGTATAAGGCTGTGGCTGTGGGAAGGAGCCTAATATTTTATGTGGAGTGTAATCCACCAACTTTATTTTATTGCAATTCTTTTTATCATATTTATTCCAAATAAAATGAACAATCCATTCTGAAGTCATATATGGACCATTGCTTTGAACATATTCAGTATGTCCAATATGATAGTGCCAAAGGTTATTTTTCTTGGCATAAATATATTTAGGATCGGTATTATCAAGATTTGACCACGACTGAGCAATTTTTCCTGGGAATTGAAAATTTTGATTTGGAAACAGCCTTTGTGCTGATACTGAGATATGAAGAAATTCGTTCTAATTCATAAATACCATCATTGCTTTTAAGTGGTGGAGTTTCACCACAGCAGGAGCATTTTAATAGAGGGAAGTCTTTACCAGCAGAGTTAATTGTATATTCACTATTTCCATACTTCCGGTCTTGAGAGGCAGGAATTCCAAAGTTATTGCAACTTGGATTTTTACAGAAATTATATTGAACGCCGTTACTTTCCTGAGGAATTATAGGAAGTTTTTCGGTTTTGATTTTTATCACTTTATATTAAAAACTATAAAGCAATGTTAACTCGAAAATAGACTAAGGCCAAATATCATGTACTTATATCAGTCTATTTATATTTGTTAATTAGACATAAGGGTTTCTAATATAATAATCAATTTAAATCATTTCACTACTAAACCAAGTATTTAAATTACCTGCCTGGATTTCTAGTTTATCCATGATTATTTCAAATAATTGATTAAAAAATTATTGTAATCTTTATTTATTGAATGCAGTTATTAATAAAGTTTCCGATTTTATCTTTAACCTTTGTTATATCTGCATTACCGACATACGCCATTGCACCATCGCTACCGATTCCAACCGTAATTAATTTTGAGGACATTAATTTATTTAAATCGTTACCTGTCAGAGTTCGCGTTACCCAAGCAACAGAGCCACTAACATTAAAACCTTTTGGATTTTTTGTCCTAGTTTCTAGTTGAATTGTATTGTTATCAAAATTTAAGTAAGTGCGAGTTGCCCAATCGTCTTTATTCTTTGCATCTTCTTCAGTAGTTACCAATCCACCTGTAAGAGCAATGTGTTTATTGTTGCAAAAGAAAAGTAGCCTTGCTGTTCCATTAATTCTTCGTTGCTCAACTTTCAAATATGTATCCGTTTTAGATTGCTTTAGTTCTGCTGTGGTGGGGAATGCTCCGTCGTTTGCAAATTGAAGTTTTTCCGCATCTTCTACGGTAAGCCATAACATATTTTCTTTACCGACAAAACTAGCAGCAGAAAAAGCAAAAGCATCAACCCCCATCTTCTGAAGATAGGCAACAATCAATCCACTAACTTCTTGACTTGCTTGATTAGATACATTCGGGTCTGCTGAATAGAATTGATGAATTCCTAGTCGTGTTCCTTTGCCTAAATAATTTCTTCCTATTCCACCAGCAAATGCATAGGCACATGCACTTGCACACGTTCCTTGCTCAATCATTTTTCCATTGGAGTAGGTGGCAATGCCTGTATCAAAACCCAACTCTCTAATGGCAGAACCAAGGCGCATACCTTCAACCAGTGAACCGCCACCTGAATTTAATAAAACCATTGCATTTTCAATCTTGTTAGCCATGACGAATGCTTTAAATTCTTGTGCCGTGTTGTCAGTGATTTCTCCATCTGCATAAATTCGTGTTTTTCCTGAGTGCGAGTTTTCCCATGCAAAGACATCGTAGAACTCGTGCTTTGGGGCAGAGAAAGTCATTGCATATGAATTCCCAAGCCAAAGGCTCAAAAGGATGGATAGACCACATAGCAAGCGAAGTTTCATATTGATTGCCAAAAAGAAAAAGACCACATAGTTTCCCATATGGTCTTTTCTTTTTCTACCTATTACTGCCTGATTTTTCGCTAACTAAAGCGAAAATTTTTCAACAAGTTTTCGGAGGGGCTTGCCCGGTTGGGCCTCTTTTGCATTTCTGGTTGCCGGTCCGAGAGTTGGTCAGCCCCGATAATCCAGCGCTTATCGGAGTGGTACCGGCGTGCGTAACGTGACGAACTCCTCCGCCGAGGTCGGATGAATCCCGATGGTGTCGTCAAACACGCGTTTAGTCGCTCCGGCTTTCAACGCCACAGCAATCCCCTGAATGATCTCGCCCGCCTCCGGCCCGACCATGTGGCAGCCCAATACTTTATCGGTATCGGCGTCCACCACCAATTTCATCAAGGTTTTCTCGTCAGATTCGCTAAAACTCAGCTTCATCGGGCGGAATCGGCTTTCAAAGATGGTCACGTTATGTCCCGCTTTGCGCGCTGCTTCTTCGCTCACCCCGACCGTGCCGATGTTGGGCAGGCTAAATACCGCCGTCGGAATAGTGTTGTAATCGACCGGACGATATTCCTCGGGGCGGAATAAGCGCCGCGCCACCGCCATGCCTTCGGCTAATGCCACCGGCGTTAATTGCACGCGACCGATCACATCGCCCAGCGCCAGTATCGACGGTTCAGTAGTTTGATAATTGTCATCGACCTTGATAAAACCTTTTTCGTCCAATGCCACGGCGGTGTTTTCCAGCCCAAGATTGTCCAGCATCGGACGGCGGCCAGTGGCATAAAACACGCAATCGGTTGCGAGCACGCGACCGTCTTTTAAGGTCACCGCAAGGCTACCGTCGTCCTGTTTGTCGATGCGGGCGATGTCGGCGTTGTATTCCAGCTTCAGGCCTTTTTTCAGCAATTCCTCATGCAAATGTTGTCGCACGCTACGGTCAAAGTCGCGCAGTATCAATTCGCCGCGATAGACCAGCGTTGTATCGGCGCCGAGTCCATGAAAAATTGATGCGAATTCGACCGCAATATAACCGCCGCCAACGACCAACACGCGGCGCGGCAACTGCTTCAGAAAAAATGCCTCATTCGACGTAATCGCTAACTCTTTGCCGGGAATATCCGGCACATGCGGCCAGCCGCCAGTGGCGATCAGAATATTCGCGGCACGCAGGCGCTGACCGTTAATTTCTACGGTATGCGCGTCAATTATCCGGGCGTGGCCTTCGTGCAGCGCGACGCCACTATTGACCAGTAGCTTGCGATAGACGTCATTTAGCCGATGAATTTCGCGGTCTTTATTGGCGATCAGCGTGGTCCAGTCAAACGTCGGCTTGGATGTGGTCCAGCCAAAGCCGCTGGCCTGCTCAAAATCTTCGCTAAAGTGCGCGCCATACACCAGCAACTTTTTAGGCACGCAGCCGACATTGACACAGGTGCCGCCCAAATAGCGGCTCTCGGCGACCGCGACACGCGCACCAAAACCAGCTGCAAAGCGCGCAGCGCGCACACCGCCGGAACCGGCGCCAATGACGAATAAATCGACATCAAAAGACATAAAAATTTCTCCTTAATCGTTATCGGCCAGCTCTGACAATAGATGCAGGTCCAAAAAAGTCATCTTAACTTGTTTGCACCAGCCGGGCTGATCCGCTGATGATCGGCACAGCAAACGAGGCAGGGTGCGCCATGCGCAACCTGCCTCGTAAAGTATCCACCCTCCCCGACTAACGGTGTCAAACGCCGTTAGCCGGGGATCGGCTTAATTACCGCCGTTGTGGCGAATGTTGTCCAGCTCGCCACTGGCTTCCGCAATCGCCAGTTCTTGTTTTACTTCAGCACGGGTTTTGGTAGACACGGGTGTTTGCAAAACCGGATAGGCCGAATTGGCATAATTCAAACGTCCCTGATCACCAGCCTGCGTCAATTGCGCGACAACTTCGGCGCGGGTTTTGGTGGAGACAAATGGTGCGTCAACCGGATAACGTGCTTCAGCCATCGCAGCACCGGCGGTAGCAGTAGTAACAGCAACAAGGGCGGCAGAGATCATCAATTTTTGGATGTTCATTTTAATCTTTCAGTAGTAATGCTAAATGTATGACGGGCATTGAAAACAATGTTCGTTCGGGACCTGCCAGACAGGATTGCCGGGCAGGATGCTGCAAGTTCGTTAGGTAAAGCTATGCTGCGGGTTGTTCACATTATTGACGTTGTTGGTGTTGCAGCACGGCGGCGCTTAACCAATCCTGCAATGACGACTTGCTTTGCAAGCCGACTTTTTGCGCGATAGGTTTTCCGTCTTCAAACAACACCAGCGTCGGTATCCCTCGGATTCCATGGGCTTGCGCCAGCTCGGCAGCGTCATCGACATTGACCTTTGCCATTCTTACCTGACCTTCAAATTCAGCCGAAAGCGCATCCAGAGTCGGCGTTTGCACTTTGCAAGGGCCGCACCACGGTGCCCAAAAATCGATCAACGAAATACCGGATGTGCTGTTAGTAAATGCAGGCACAGCGTCAGCTTTGATATCTGGTAAGGCGGACATGTCAGTAACTCCTATGCAATTAAAGTGCGGTGGCGACGGCCGGGAAATCAACGTCGGTAGCCGCAATATGGTTGGTGTAATTGGTCAGAATATTAAAGACCACGCTAGCGATGGTTTCGATAATCAGACCGTCGTCCAGACCTGCTGCACGGGCCGCATCGACCTCTTCATTACTCAGCACGCCGCGTTGTTCTACGACTTTCACTGCAAACGCAGCCAGCGCATCATCCGCCGCTGCGGTCGCGTGTCCGGCGCGCGCCGCCAAAATTTCTTCGCCGCTTAAACCGGCTGCTTTGCCCATTAACGTGTGGGCCGACAAGCAGTACTGACAACTATTTGCCTGACCCACTGCCAGGGCAATGATTTGGGTTTGACGTGCGCTCAAGCGACCTTTGCTAAGCGCCTCGGACATCGCCAGATAACTGTTGAGTGCGGCCGGTGCTTGCGCTAATGTGGCGATGGCGTTGGGAATTCTGCCAAGTTTGCTTTTCACTGCCGTCAATGTGATCGCGGTGGCGGGGTCAACTTGGGCGAGGGTCAAAGCGGGGATGCGGGACATAACGTTTTCCTTTAATGACTGCGAAGTGCATGGGAAGAATCATGTCATGGAAAGTGATACTATTTGTTATCGAAAGTCTTAAAAATAACGCAGTTAGTATCAATCTGAGGAAAAAATGGATAGATTGTCGCCGTTGTTTGCACGCTTTGCCCCCTCTGCGCAGGTGTTTCATACCGGTGCTTTATGCGGCAGTACCGACGCTGCGTTGTTGGATGGCAGTGGACATATACATTTAATTAGCAGTGGTCGCCTGACGGTTTTACGGCCACATTTCGAGCCAATTACGATAGAGAAACCGTCGGTATTGTTTTTCCCACGGCCTAGCGTGCATCGTTTGCAAGCGGATGAGCACGATAAGGCCGAAATGGTGTGCGCCAACATCAAGTTCGGCGGCGGTCCGGAAAATCCGGTCATAAAAGCGTTGCCCGAAGTAATGGTGGTGCCGCTGGCGTCAGTGCCGGGTTTACAGCCAATGCTGGCGTTGCTGTTTGCCGAGGCATTTTCTGATAATTGCGGGCGGCAGGCAGCGGTTGATCGCTTGACCGAATACTTCATGATTCTGTTGTTGCGTCACGCCATGAATACTAAATTGGTGGTCGGCGGGATCTTGGCAGGGCTAGGCGATCAGCGTCTGGCAAAGGCGATTACTGCGATGCACGAGCGGCCAGAGCAAAGCTGGTCGTTAGAGCAATTGGCCGAGTCCGCGGGCATGTCCAGAGCGCGTTTTGCAGTGCATTTCCGTGAAACTGTCGGGATGACGCCGCTGGATTATCTGACCGACTGGCGCGTCGGCGTCGCGCAGGTAATGTTGAAGGGTGGTCAATCGCTGAAGCTGGTGGCACCGGCAGTTGGCTATCTCAGTCCAACCGCTTTTACGCGGGTGTTCAGTCAGCGGATTGGCGCTTCGCCGACGGAATGGCTGGCGCAACATGTGATGGCTTGATGCATGGCTTAAAGCGATAAAAGGTGGCGCAAACATGCGTCACGCAGCGGTAATTAATCCGTCATTAAGTCGTCACGTAAGGGGTGTTTACTACGGTATCCATTTTTCGTACCGATATTGCTGTGCATGTTATGGCTAATATCTGTGCGGAGAACGTCTGATAAAACACATCCCGAGGACTTATGAAACGCCCATTCATCGCAACCGCCACACTTATCGCTGCCGCACTTTTTATCGCTGGCTGTGCCAGCAACGACGGCAATTTACAAGCAGCTGGCCACTTTAAAACGCTGGATGGCAATCGGCCATTGATCGTCGGGCATCGCGGTTTGCCGGGCCTTTATCCTGAAGAAGTTATCGCCGGTTATAAAGCTGCGATAGCGGCAGGCACAGATGCGCTTGAGCTGGATTTGCAATCGTCTAGCGATGGGGTGTTATTTGCCTGTCATAACGTATTTTTGAGCGACACAACGGACGTTGCGAATCATCCTGAATTTGCTTCACGCAGAAAATCGCGCATGGTAGATGGCGTGGCGACTGGGCCAGAATGGTATATCAGTGATTTCACTGCCGCAGAACTCAAAACATTGCGGGTTAAACAACCGATTGCTGTACGCAGCAAGCAGTATGATGGTCAATTCCAGATGGCGACGTTTCAGGAAATTATTGATTTGGCCAAGCAAACTATGGCTGCTGAGCCGCAGCGCAAACTGTATGTTTATCCAGAAACCAAGAACCCGCTTTATCAGCGTGAGTTAGGTTTGCCGCTGGAGGCGAAGTTGCTGGAGATGCTGAACAACGAAGGTTGGAATACACCCGATTCGCCAGTGTTTGTGCAGTCGTTTGAGCCGGTTAGTCTGAAGCTGATGCGCAAGATGGGATTGAAAACTAAAGTTGTGCAGTTGATCGATGGCGATGGGACTGATTTTAAAACGGGCGTGATGACGTATGGTTCACCGGATACGGCTAAGCCATATTCATGGTTGAAGGCGAATGATCCACGCACGTTTGCGGCGATGGTGACGCCAGCGGGATTGGCTGAAATCCGGACGTATGCTGATGGGATTGGCCCATGGAAGTTGTATATTTTGCCGCCGCAAGGGGTGGATGCTGCTGGGAACGCGGTGAAGACGCTGGATCAGGCGTCGAATATGGCGCCTACTAATTTGGTTGCTGATGCACATAAATTAGGGTTGTTTGTGCATCCGTTCACGTTTCGGGATGAGGGAACACGGTTGACTAAGACTTATCATGGTGATCCTAAGGCAGAATATAAGGCTTATTTTGATTTAGGGACGGACGGCGTTTTTACGGATTTTTCTACTACCGGGCGGGTTGCTTTGGATGAGTGGTTGGCTGTGAATAAGTGATTATGTAAAGCTGACTGTTGGTAGTTGAAATGGTTGGCGCTCCGTTGATGCAAGCCGGGGTGGCCCGGCAGCCGGTCACTTTCTTCTTGGGTGCGTTTTCCGCGGGGACGCCTAGCCGAAGCAAAAAAAAATGACTAGCTGTCGGGCTACCGCCGATAAACTAGCCACGGAGCGCTAACCGTTTCAATTACCGGCCACCCAAACAAAACCGCGTCCCCTCAAAATAGCAACAAAAGAGATTCGATTGCATTAACCCCCGCAACTAGCAATACTATCCAGCTAACTACCGATAACTGGAGACCCTCCCCACCATGGCTAAAAAGAACGCTTTCTACGCGCAATCCGGTGGCGTCACCGCCGTCATCAACGCCTCCGCCTGCGGCCTAATCGAAACCGCCCGCAAGCACAAAGACATCATCGGCAAAGTCTACGCCGGTCGCAACGGCATTATCGGCGCACTCACCGAAGACCTGATCGATACCAGCAAAGAATCCATCGCCGACATCGCGGCATTACGCTACACCCCAGCCGGTGCATTTGGTTCTTGCCGCTACAAACTAAAAAGTCTCGAAGCCAATAAACGCGAATACGAGCGTCTGATCGCCGTCTTCAAAGCCCATAACATCGGTTATTTCTTCTACAACGGTGGCGGCGATTCAGCCGATACCTGCTTCAAAGTCTCGCAATTATCAGAAACCCTGGGCTATCCGGTACAGGCGATCCACGTCCCCAAAACTATCGACAACGATCTTCCCATCACTGATTGCTGTCCCGGCTTTGGCTCCGTCGCCAAATACGTCGCCGTATCCACCCTCGAAGCATCGCTAGACGTGAAATCGATGGCGAAGACTTCGACCAAGATTTTTGTGCTTGAAGTCATGGGCCGTCACGCTGGATGGATCGCGGCGGCCGGTGGATTGTTGATTGACCACAATATCCCTGTAGTCATTTTATTTCCCGAAGTCGAATTCGATCAGAAAAAATTTCTCGCCAGAGTCGATGCAAACGTCAAGAAATTTGGCTATTGCACCATCGTTGTCTCCGAAGGTTGCCACTATCCCGATGGCAGATTTTTAGCCGAACAAGGGACCAAAGATGCGTTCGGCCATGCCCAGTTGGGTGGCGCTGCCCCGGTGGTTGCTAATCTGATTAAAGATGCCCTAGGGTATAAGTTTCACTGGGCGGTAGCAGATTATTTGCAGCGTTCAGCGCGCCATATTGCCTCTAAAACTGACGTAAAGCAGGCCTATCAATTAGGTCAGGCCGCTGTGCAATTAGCCGTCAAAGGCCGCAACGCTGTTATGCCGACTATCCAGCGTTTATCGGATGTGCCGTACAAATACCGGATAGGCGTGGCGGATTTGAAGGATGTGGCGAATGTCGAGAAATTTATGCCCAAGGACTTCATCAGCAGAGATGGCTTTGGCATTACGGAGAAATGTAAGCGTTATCTGTTGCCACTGATTCAGGGCGAGGATTATCCGAAATATGCAGATGGCTTGCCGTTATATGTAACGCTGAAAAACGTGGCCGTACCGAAAAAACTGGCGACTTTTAAAGTGTAGTTGACCCGCAATCCCGCAATGCTGAGGAATCAGCGCAATTGCAATAGCAACGCCGGTTTCTCGCCATAGTCGTCATAACGCTCATTGATGGCACTGACACAAAATGTCAGTTCCTCAATGATTTCCGGTGCTTGCTGGCGCAATGTCGCGCTATTCAACACTTCAATAGTCAACATTTCGTCTGGCTTCAAACGAAATTTACTCATCCCGTCTTCATCGCGCAGATAGCTCAGACAATCAATCCAGGCGCTCATGTTGCGGCCATAAAAGTCGGGAAAACCAAATGCTGCGTGGGACGCAGTATGAAAAGCATCCCAATCGGTCAGGGTGCTGCCGTCTAGGCGGACTATGGGCATGATGTCTTCTCACTTTGTAGAAAGGATGGGGGAGTAGTACGATTTTACGCAAGTATCGAGGACTGCTCTGCATAAACTGTTCAGGAATAAAAAAAGGAAGCGCATGCGCTTCCTTTTTTTCAAACTGATCAGATCAATCCAGCGATCTGATCAGAACGATTAATACCCAGCGGCGGAGCCAGCAGGACGACGACCGTCGTTCGCGCCGTAAAAGTAGCCCGGCAGAACCTTGCCTGATACGCCAGCATCATTACCCGAACTTGCGGCCGACACACCAGCAGCGCCCGGCAAGCCGATCATGATTAGTTCAGCAGCGCCCCAAGGCGTTTGTTCTGTCATTTTGTAGCCATTGTCGCGCAGGATTTTCAATGTATCCGGTGAAATTCCACGAGTTTCGTAATACACCTCGTCCGGCAACCATTGGTGATGAATACGCGGCGCGTCAACTGCTTCTTGCGGTCCCATGCCGTGGTCGATCACATTCAACGCAGTTTCCAGCGTGATAGTAATAATGCGCGAACCGCCCGGTGAACCTACCACCATGAACGTTTTGCCATCTTTAGTAATCAAGGTTGGTGACATCGATGACAGCGGACGTTTGCCAGGTGCGATCGAGTTCGTCGCGCCTTGTACCAAGCCATACAGATTTTTCACGCCGATTTTGACGGTAAAGTCATCCATCTCATCGTTAAGGAAAAAGCCTGTGCCCGGTGCAATTACAACCGCGCCGAAGCGACCGTTGATTGTGTAAGTGGTGGAAACAGCATTGCCCAGCTTATCGACGATCGAATAATGCGTGGTTTCTGGTTTTTCATGCGGTGCCATGCCCGGCTGAACTTGATCGGACGGTGTGGCTTTTTCTGCACTGATTTTCTCGCGGATAGATGCTGCGTAAGTCTTACTCAGCAGACGATCAAGCGGATTTTTTACGAATTCAGGATCGCCCAAAAACGTATTCCGGTCCATATAAGCATGACGCATTGCTTCGGTCATCACGTGGATCGATGCGGCCGAGTGGAAGCCCAGCGCCTTCATGTCATAGCCTTCAAGCGTGTTGAGGATTTGACACATAGTCGCGCCACCCGAACTTGGCGGCGGTGCCGACACAAACACATAACCACGATAATCGCAGGTTACAGGCGCAGTTTCGGTGATTTTATAGTCAGCGAAATCGGCGGCAGTAATAATCCCTTTGCCCATTTTTGAAGCACGTTCGACGGCTTCAGGAATCGCACCTTTATAGAAAGCATCAGGGCCGCGGCGGGAAATAGCTTCCAGCGTTTTAGCCAGATCTTTTTGCACCAGACGGTCGCCCGGCTGCAATGGTGAACCATCGCGACGCAAGAAAATGCGGCTGGCTTCCGGATCTTTTTTGAAGTATTTGATCGTGGTGTCGAGAATGTCGGTATCGCCGCGATTGAGGATGAAACCATCACGCGCCAGCTTGATCGCCGGTTGCATGACTTGGGCGCGCGTCAACTTGCCGTATTTGCGTTGCGCTGTGTCGAGTCCAAGCACTGTGCCCGGTACGCCGACTGCCAAATAGCCGTACAGGCTGGCGTCGCCGATGACTTTGCCGTCAGCATCCAGATACATATTTGGGCTGGCTGCAGCAGGGGCTTTTTCACGGAAATTGATAAAAGTGTCACGTCCATCGGCCAGATGGATGGTCATGAAACCACCGCCGCCAATGTTGCCGCAACATGGATTGACAACTGCTTGCGCGTAGCCGACTGCGACTGCTGCGTCGATTGCATTGCCGCCCATTTTCAGGATATCTACACCGACTTGAGACGCCAGATGCTGGGATGTAACGACCATGCCATTTTTTGCTTCGACGGCAGGTACGCCAACCGCTTGAACATTGCCGATTAAGGCCAGCGCGAAGGCGGTTGCAGCCAGCGGCTTTAACCAATTTTTGAGACGCATACAATTCCCCTTATTTTTAACTGTTGTCAAACCAGTACATGATTGAAGCCCGTGACGGCGTTATCGGTTGCTATGAATAATCTGCAACTAATAAATAGTAGACAGCCGACAGCTCAGCTATTGTAGCTATCTGAGCAATTTTTGTATGCCGGTTTACGTTGTTAGTGCGCAACGGAAGTGACAGAATTACGGTAACTACTTATAGCCAACGCCATAAAAAGTTCCAGAATCCTGGCACCTTTCCGCCTTGCGTACCATCGCTGACGGTTCTGGCGAGCGCAGCGCGTTCGACGCTGGTTTTATCCTCGTAAAACGGTTTGGTCGCCGTTGGCAGTTGGACGGCGCGGGCGCAGTCGAGCAGGATTTGCAGGTATTCCGCCATGTGGTCGGCGGTGTAGCTATTGATGTCATGAAACGTGACAACCACCGGGATGCTGCCATCGACCGCCGGTAATTCGCCGCTGGCAATCCGTTGGCGCACATCGGTCAATAGATGCAACATATTCGAGCGGCGGCGCAAGCTGGCTTTGAAGCCGTAAATTTTGCCGTCATTCGCACTTAAATCGGTCAGCAAAATATGCATGCCGTGCTGTTGATAGACGGTAAAAGTACGTTGGTCATAGTTCCAGAAAGGCGGTCGCACCAGCTTGGGCGGGCTGCCCTGAATGGCCAGAATGTCGCCGATGCCGTCGTCGAGCGATTGCGCGAATTTTTCCGGACTGAGAAAACGATGGTTGGCATGGCGCGGGGTAGCGGTATGAAAGCCTAGCAAATGGCCTTCGGCAACTTCGCGTCGCAGAATGTCGTGTCCAAAGTCAGTTTCGCCAGCGCCAGCGGAACGGGTTTGCACAAAAAACAGTGCTTTGATACCGGGCTGCACGGGATTTTGCGCCAATGTGTTTAAGATCAACAGTGTTGGATTGTCGGTTTTTGGTCTGGCCGGTCCATCGTCAAATGTCAGCAAAAATCGAATCGGCGGTTGCGATTTAAGCGCTGCTGCCGTGGACGCTGACATTGGCACCGGCTGGATCGCGCACCCTGCCGCAGTCATCGCCACAACCGCGACGATCACACTAGCAAACCATTTTTTGGTTTGGCGCTTGATATCAAGCATTGAATGCGACGCGGCGTTGATTGGGGATGCACTGGAAGTCATCATGTGTTTCTAGTCGTTTTGTTCGGGTGTAGAAATAGTTGCTGCGGCCGCCTCGCGCAATTTATCTTTTTTGCTTTTGCGTCGGCCTTTAATGCCGCCATTCGAGTCCGCTGCGATGAGTGGTGCCGCTGTCACCGTTTCGACTGGTTCAAAGCCGGGAATCTGTTCCCGTGGGCAATGCACGTTGTGGCGATTTTCGATCAGCCGGAAATGCGCTTCGGTATCGGCGCTGATGAAATTGAGGGCAATCCCGGTTTCACCTGCTCGCCCGGTGCGTCCGATGCGATGCGTGTAATCGTCTGCCGAGCGCGGTAAATCGTAGTTCAGCACCACTGGAAGCAGTGGAATGTCGATGCCACGGGCGGCAACATCGGTGGCGACCAGTACTTGCAGCGCGCCAGCCTTGAACTCGGCCAATACCCGTTCGCGTGCGCCTTGGCTGAAATCGCCGTGGAATGCGGCGGCCTTGATGCCGGATCGATGCAATTTTTCTGTAACGTAGTCGGCGGCATATTTGGTGGCGACAAATGCCAGCACGCGCGGCCATTTGTGTTCTTTTAACAGATGCACTAGCAATTGCGTACGACGTTTTGGATCGACCGCAATCGCCCGTTGCAGAATCGCCGGTGCGGCCAGCGGCTCGGATGTGATGGCGATGCGCGTAGGGTTCTGCACGATTTTTTCGGCAAGGGCTTCTACTTCTGGCGGGAAGGTTGCTGACAAGAAGACGTTCTGACGTTGTTTTGGCAGCAGCGCCAAAATCCGTCCGATTTCCTCCGCAAAGCCCATATCGAGCAGACGATCCGCCTCATCCAGCACCAGCATCCTCACGCTACCAATGGTGAGCGCGTTGTGATCCAGCAAGTCTAACAAACGTCCGGGCGTTGCAACAACGATATCGGCCCCGCCACGCATTGCCATCATTTGTGGATTGATCGATACGCCGCCAAATAACGTCGCGATTTTTAGCGATGCGGCGGGGGTGGCACGATACTCAGCCATGCTGCGTAATGTTGTCAGGATAGACTCACCAATTTGTGCCGCCAGCTCACGCGTCGGCACCAGAATTAATGCGCGAACCGGGCGATTAGGACGGATTGTGCCGCTTGCACGCGGTGTTGTGCTGCTGCCATCTTGCAATAATTGCAGCATCGGCAGACAAAACGCGGCGGTTTTGCCCGAGCCGGTCTGCGCTGAACCCAGCACATCATGGCCGCGCAAAATGGTCGGAATAGCAGTGGTTTGAATCGCCGTCGGGGCGAGATAACCTTTTTCGCTGACAGCATGCAAGAGGGAGGGAAGTAGCCCCAATGAGGAAAATGGCATAAAGGGGCCTTAGTGATTCGTTGGTAAATAGGGAAGGGCGCGTGTGCGGTATCGCCGGGTATCGCTGGGGATCAATTATCCGCGCCGCAGCAGATGGCAGATTGTCGCTCTAAATGACCGCTTTGACCACCGCGACAGCAAATTGACCGCTGAGGGACATTGTTGCAAGCGTCTCTCAGCGGCGTGGTGCAGGATAACGCTTGCCTAAGGCTAGCTGCCGACTTTCTCACAGTTAATCATCCATGGCGTGCCGTACTGATCGATCAGCATGCCAAAACGTTTGGCCCAGAAAGTTTCTTCTATCGGCATCTGAATCGTGGCATTTTTTGCTAATGCAGCAAAAATACGGTCAGCTTCTGCGGGCGTGACGTGGAAACCTTTTGCGGCCTCAAACTGGCTGGGTGGACTGTCCGAACCCATCAATATTTTATCGCCGACCATCAGACGGGCATGGGCGATTTTGTCTTGCATTTCCGCTGGCATTTTGTCGGCCATCGGGGTCTCTGCATAGGTCATCATGGCAACGACTTTGCCACCCAGACATTGCCCATAAAACGTAAATGCTTCGCGACACTGACCGTTGAAACCGAGGTAGGGATTTAATTGCATGGTGTGCTCCTTTGATAAAAAGTGAGAAATTATCTGGGTTGCTGGAGGGTATTTATGTCATTAACCGGGTTTTCTAAACGCTTGTTCGGCCTCCATTGTTGCGCGTCCGGCTTCGGTCTTAATCACCGGATCGAAGTCCTCGGCTTCGAATACCTGGCGGATTTCGATCTCACCCACGTCGGATGGGCAGCGCATAAACCAGGCAATGACTTCTTCTTTGGTTTTCGCCTGAATCAGCCAGAATCCGGCGATCAAGCCCGCTTCGCCGATGAAAGGACCATCGATGACGACGGGTTTGTCCTGTGCCGATAAGCGAATCCGCACGCCTTTCGAACTTGGGTGCAAGCCTTCTGCGGCCAGTAACATATCGGCCTTGATCAGTTCGTCATTGAATTTTCCCATTGCAACAATCAGATTTTCGTCGGGCAGCGTGCCCGCTTCCGAGTTCTTGTCGGCTTTCACAATCACCATGAATCGCATTGTTATTCTCCTTTCAGTTAAGTGATGATCGACGTTAGCGTCAGGACGCACTCATCCCTGACGCGATGCGCCATTTAGTTGATGTAATAGGGATGAAGTATTTTCAGCATAGACCACCAACGGAGGCAATCAAGGCGCATAAATCAGGTCGAAAAACCGGGGCGAATAATCAGGGCGAATAATTACGGGGAATAATTAAGGAGAGTAAGTCACGCGGTAAATCACGCCAACCAAATCGTCGCTGATCAGCAGCGATCCGTCTGGCAGTGGCAGCACATCCGCCGGACGCCCCCAGACCGTTTCTTTTCCACCAGCACTTTTTTGTAGCCAGCCTTCAACAAAAGGCGTCTGGCTTAGTGCGCGGCCTTGGGCATCAAATGTCACTCTGACGATGCGATAGCCGACTTTTTTACTGCGATTCCACGAGCCATGTTCAGCGATGAAAGCGTTATTGCGATAGGCGGCAGGAAATTGTTGGCCGGTATAAAACCGCATGCCAAGGGAGGCAACGTGTGCGCCAAGTTTGATCGCTGGCGGCACGAATTCGTCACATTTACGATTACCCGCAAATTCGGGGTCAGGCGTATCGCCTTGATGGCAGTAGGGATAGCCGAAATGCTGACCGACTTTTTCCAGATGATTGAGCTTGTCGCTAGGCGTGTCGTCGCCCATCATGTCGCGCCCGTTATCGGTGAACCACAGCGATTTATCGGTTGGATTCCAGTCAAAGCCGACCGAGTTGCGAACGCCGCGCGCCACCACTTCTAGTCCGCTGCCATCGGGTTTCATGCGCTGGATATTGGCGTGGCGGGCGTCTGGCATGCAGATATTGCACGGCGCACCGACGGGGACATATAACCAGCCGTCTGGCCCAAAGGCGATAAATTTCCAGCCATGATGCGTTTCGCTGGGGAATTGATCTGTGACCACTTTCGGGGCAGGTGGATTGGTCAGTTTGTCGTCGATGCCATCCAGTCGCAGAATCTGCGATACCGCCGAGACATACAACTGACCATCACGATAGGCTACGCCGACCGGCATTTCCAGACCTGACGCAATCGTGTGTACCGTGCTGGCGTGACCCTGATCCAAAGCGACGGCGTAGACTTTGCCCGCGCCCATGCTGCCGACATACAGCACACCGCGTCCATCGGCATAGCGGCCTAATGTCATTTGGCGTGCATTCGGCACGGCATCGGTCAGCACGGCGATATGAAAACCCGGTGGCAACTGTAGTTTATCCAGCATCAGATTAGCGGCATTTGCCCCTGTTGCCATGGTTGCCATTAATCCCAGCAGCAGAACGCCGATCAACCGGCGCAACATTGACCAGCGTTTGAGATGTACTCGGGTGTGGATTGTCGTCGTGGGATGCATGGCATGCTCCGGTGTGGGGACGCAAAGTGGGGATGTTGATTGATTGGGTGTTACCTAATCAGAGGTAATACAAAGGCAAGTAACCTTGCCCTCTTAAGCAAGTGCCGTCAAGTCTCGGAAAATCGTGTGCTGAGATTCTTTTTTATCCTTGTTTCTAAAACAACATATCTGCCTAAAAAATGTGCGACACTAAGCCATATTTTGCAGTGCACCAATTTTTCCACTTTCCGATTAAAACCAGCCAACATCATCATTCTGGGATGCAACATGAAACGTGTCATCTTTAACCAAAAAGGCGGCGTCGGTAAATCGACTATCGCGGTCAATCTTGCCGCCATTGCAGCGCATCAAGGCAAAAAAACACTGTTAATCGACATCGATCCGCAGTGTAATTCCAGCCGTTATCTGATGGGCGAGGCGGCTAAAGAAGTGCAGCCGACCGTGGCAGAGTATTTTCAGCAAACGCTGGATTTTGTGATTTATCCCAAGGCCCCGACGATTTATGTGCATCCGACCCGGTTTGAGAACCTGTCGTTGATGCCGTCGCATCCGGCAATTGGCGATTTGCAGTCGAAACTGGAATCGCGTCATAAGATTTATAAATTGCGCGATACGCTGGTGGAGTTGGCGAAAGAGTTTGACGAAATCATCATTGACACGCCGCCTGCGTATAACTTCTTTACGCAATCCGCGCTGATCGCCGCCGATTGTTGTTTGATCCCATTTGATTGCGATGATTTCTCGCGTCAGGCCTTGTACACGTTGCTGAATAATGTGGCAGAGATCAAAGCTGATCACAATCCGTCGCTAGCCGTTGAGGGGATCGTCGTGAATCAGTTTCAGCCACGCGCCAGCTTGCCGCTGCGGGTGGTGAATGAACTGCTGGCAGAAGGATTGCCGGTGCTGGACAGCAAACTCTCCAGCTCGATCAGAATCCGTGAGTCGCACGAGCAGGGTTTGCCGATGATTCATCTGGACCCGCGCCATAAATTGAGCCATGAATTTCTGGCGTTGTATCAGGAATTGCAATCAGCCTGACCCTGCACGGTATCGCAAACTGATCAGACTAATGACACAGGCGCTAACGATTGACGTTAGCGCCTGTGTTTTTGTGCGTTAGCCTTGCACCTGATCCTCGGCTTCGGGGTTGTCGAACTCAGGGAGCGGGATTTTGACAATATTGTTTGTATTGACTAACGGGCGTGCTGACGTATCGATATCCGCTATTTGTGCTTTGGCGAAGTCTCCCAGACGAAGAGGTCCGCGCTGTATCGGTAATCTATTGGTATAACAGCCTACCTCCAATGCCGACCAAGAAGTCTCCGGCCTGTTCCCGGCTGAGGCAAAGCAATTCGCAAAAGTACAGGCCTTGCTGACAGCGGCTAAAGCCATGCTGGAAGCGGATAACGCCGGGTAATTCGACGCTGTAGAGAGTGCTCCATCAATCATGTTCATTCCTTGCGTTCTTTAAAAAACTAGGCCATCTCAACAGAGTGAAATGGCCTTATTGCGGTGATCGGCAAATCAACTGGTGATGCGACGTTAAGGACGCATGAAAAAGCATATTTTCTACCGGCTCAAGCGCGATACTCGCGTCATTAATTCATTACTTTGATGCGGTATCAACGGGTGGCCAGCTACATCAAGGGTTGGCGGGGCCGTGAGATTAAGGGAGGATAGGTTCAGGAACGCGTCGGCAATCGCTCTTTCACTATGACCTATGTTCCGCGCTACCACTTCTTTCAGATCAGGTTTCAGGTTAGATTTCCGCTAGGGTTGGTAACAATGTATTCCAGCGAACGTGCAATCTTTGATCAGTTGCACTGATCTTCGATAATGCAGATATTGGACAGCCTGAAGTCTAGGGGACCCGCGCCCGAACAAATTTCAAAAAGTGCTCAAATTTTAAGCATCGAACGAAAACGCCGCCAATATGCTGCGGCATCGTTTACTTCCTACTTTCTATAAATACAACTCTTACTAAATTAAGCCCGTAATCCTGGCTAAGCAAAAAATCCGCTCAAAATACAACTTGTATCAACTCAATGTGCGGTGGTATGCTCGTTATACCAGTTGAGTTCTTTCATCAAAAAAACGGTTTTGGGACCACGGTCGTATTCGTTTCGGTATCTCTCGCCGAATACAGCCGCCAGCTGGGCCACTATAAAAATAAAAAACCCGACAAAATCGCAAGGAGACATTGTGACCACGACCGCCGCAACTATTGCTATCGAAAAATCCGCTATCAGAAAGGTGTCGCTTCGGCTCGTACCTTTTGTAGCGCTGATGTTTTTTATCAACTTCCTGGACCGGACCGCGATTTCATTCGCTGGCCCCAACGGGCTCAACAAAGATCTCGGCCTGACCGCTGCGCAATTCGGTTTTGCTGCCGGTGTATTTTTTGTCGGTTATATCTTTCTGGAAATCCCGAGCAATCTGGCGCTGTATAAATTTGGTGCCCGCCGCTGGCTGGCGCGGATTATGGTGACCTGGGGCATCGTGACGTTGCTGTTTACCTGGGTCAGCAGCATTCCCGAGCTATATGCATTGCGGATATTGCTGGGGATCGCTGAGGCAGGATTTTTCCCCGGCGCGATTCTTTTTCTGAGTTTGTGGGTGCCCGCCAAACACCGCAGCCATATTCTTGCGCTGTTTTATCTAGCCCAGCCATTGACGATTGTGATCGGCGCACCGTTGGCTGCGTTGCTGATGAGTGCACACGGCATGTTCGGTCTGGCAGGCTGGCGCTTGATGTTCTTCGGCGTCGCTATTCCGGCGATTGCGATTGGGATCGTTGCGTGGTTTTATCTGGCCGACAAGCCATCGGATGCCAAATGGCTAAACGATGCAGAAAAGCACTGGCTCACCACAGAATTAGCGAAAGAAGAAACCGCAAAAGGCGCATCACACAGTCCGCTTGCCCTTAAAGCGTTACTCGATGGCCGCGTCTGGCTGATGGCAGTGATTTATTTCGGTCTGATTTACGGTTTGTATGCGCTGGCATTTTTCCTGCCGACCATCATTGGCGGCTTTGAAGGGCAATTCGGCACTAAATTTAACGTTTTCCAAAAAGGCCTGATTACCGCCGTTCCTTATCTGCCTGCCGCTGTCGCCCTGTTTCTATGGAGTCGTGATGCGACCCGGCGCGGCGTCAGAACCTGGCACGTAGGCGTACCGGCGCTGGTCGGTGCGGTCAGTATTCCGCTGGCTTTATATATGCAATCGCCGGTCGCGACGATTGCCGTGATTACTATTACTGCCTGCGCAATTTTCTCTGCGTTGCCGACTTTCTGGTCGATTCCCGGTCGCTTTTTGTCCGGTGCCGGGGCCGCAGCAGGCATCGCGCTGATCAATACCATTGGCAATCTTGCCGGTTTCGCCGCGCCCTATGTGACCGGCGCGGTCAAGGATGCCACCGGATCGTATCAAGCCCCGATGTTCATCGTCGGTGCGTTGATGCTGCTATCGGCGGTCCTCGCTTTTTCGCTGAATGCGCTGGCGAAAACCTCAGTCAACGACCAGCCCATAGGTGCGCGGTCCCTAACCTAAAGTAGCCAGTATTAACGTATTGGTCATTTCATTTACATCGGAGAGCAACATGAACGAAAGAATCGCATTATTTGGCGCAGGCGGCAAAATGGGTGTGCGTCTGGCAAAGAACTTACAGAATTCATCCTACAAAGTAGCTCACGTTGAAGTCGGCGCGGTCGGTCAGAAACGCTTGAAAGACGAACTCGGCATCGATTGCGTCAGTGTCGATGTGGCGCTGGACAACGTCGACGTCGTCATCTTGGCAGTGCCGGATACCTTGATCGGCAAGATCGCTGCAGAAATTTCGCCAAAATTGCGCGCCGGTGTGATGGTCATGACACTTGATGCCGCGGCACCGTTTGCAGGACACCTGCCAGAGCGCTCAGATCTGGTGTACTTCGTCGCACATCCTTGCCATCCACCGATTTATAACGACGAAACCACCGAAGAAGCGCGGCGTGACTATTTCGGCGGCGGCGCAGCTAAACAATCGATCACCAGCGCGCTGATGCAAGGACCGGAAGCAGCCTTTGATCTGGGCGAAGAAGTCGCCAAAGTCATCTATGCACCGATCATGCGTTCGTACCGTCTGACGGTCGATCAAATGGCACTGCTAGAGCCGGGCTTGTCCGAGACCATCTGCGCCACGCTGCTGTCCGTCATGCGCGAAGCAATGGACGAAACCGTACGTCGTGGTGTGCCAAAAGAAGCTGCTCGCGATTTCTTGCTAGGCCACATGAATATTCTTGGCGCGGTGATCTTTAACGAAATCCCCGGCGCGTTTTCTGATGCTTGCAACAAGGCAATCGAATTTGGCAAACCGCGTTTGATGCGCGACGACTGGATCAAGATATTTGACCGCGAAGAAATCGCCGAAAGTATTCGCCGCATTACCTGATCCAGCGATCATTTTCAGTCGATCGCGCCGCCGAGGTTAATGTCGGCGGCGCGGCGTTCGATGATCCGCACTGTTGCGGATGCCTGAGTAAGGCTGCATGACTGTTTAGACTAGGCACCCCGACGCAGATAGTACGAGAGTACGGCAAGGAGCGGCAACGACGTATAAATAGTTATGCGGACTTACGCACCGATACCTAAATATGAGAGGACTTACAGTGAGCGAGCGCATATACGCCACCTACTGGCTGGAAACCGGAGACGATCCTGCGCGTGCCGCAGAGGTGATCGCTGGTGAACAATCGAGCGGCACCTTTATTGCACTTCCGACCGAAACACCGGCGCTGAAAGCCCGCTCCGGCGCGCGCGTGGAACGGCTAGAAGTGTTGGACGAAGTCGGTGCGCCCAGCCTGACTGGCGGGATGCAATCGTCAACCTATCGTCGCTGCACCCTCGAACTCTCATGGCCGCTGGAAAATATCGGCCCGTCGCTGCCGAATTTGATGTCCACCATTGCGGGCAATCTTTTTGAGTTGCGGCAAGTCTCTGGATTGCGGCTGACCGGCCTGAAGCTCCCCGATGCTTTCGGTGCCGCCTATCCCGGCCCCGCTTTCGGCATCGAAGGCACGCGCAAACTCGCCAACGTTCAGCACGGTCCGTTGATTGGCACCATCATCAAGCCCAGCGTGGGTCTGTCAGTCGCAGAAACCGCAGAACAAGTACAAAAACTGGTCGCTGGCGGCATCGATTTCATTAAAGATGACGAGTTGCAGGCCGATGGCACGTATTGCCCGTTTGATGAACGCGTGCGCGCCGTCATGCGCGTCGTCAACGACAACGCAGAACGCACCGGCAAGAAAGCCATGGTTGCTTTCAATCTAACCGGCGATCTGGATGAAATGCGTCGTCGTCATGACCTGGTGTTAGCCGAGGGCGGCACCTGCATCATGGTGTGTCTGAATTCGGTCGGTCTGGTCGGTTTGCGCGAATTGCGTCGCCATTCTCAGTTGCCGATCCATGCCCATCGCGCCGGATGGGGCTATTTAAGCCGCAGTCCGCAATTGGGCTGGGATTTTGCGCCGTGGCAAATGCTCTGGCGTCTGGCCGGGGCCGATCATTTGCACGTCAACGGTCTGCGTAACAAATTTAGCGAGTCGGACGAAAGCGTGATTGCCGCTGCACGCTCGGTGCTGGCACCGGTGATGGCGAGCGCGCCGATGACGGCGATGCCGGTCTTTAGCTCAGGACAAACCGGCTTGCAGGCAGCGGATACCTACGCCGCCCTTGGCTGTGCGGATCTGATTCATACCGCTGGCGGTGGTATTTTCGGTCATCCGGGCGGCGTTTCTGCTGGCGTTACAGCCTTGCGTGAAGCGTGGGTTGCCGCGATAGATGGCGTACCGCTGGCGCAACAAGCCGAACGTAGCCCGGCCCTGCGCGAGGCATTGGGATTCTGGCAATGACGGCGCAACAATCTGCTTGGCCGGATGGCCTGTTGCTGGCCTATTACGGCGACGATTTCACCGGCTCGACCGATGCGATGGAGGCGATGACCGCCGCCGGTGTGCCAACCGTGCTGTTTCTGGAGCCGCCGACCCCAGCGATGCTGAGGCGCTTTCCAGAAGTCCGTTGTATCGGGCTGGCAGGTTCATCACGCGGTCGCAATCCAGCCTGGATGCGGGCCGAATTACCCGCCGCCTTTGCTAGTCTTGCTGCATTGGGCGCACCGATTTTGCACTACAAAGTTTGCTCCACCTTTGATTCTTCGGAAGAAACCGGATCGATAGGCTGCGCTATCGATCTCGGCGTGAAACATATGCCGGGTCGTTGGTCGCCGATGATCGTTGGCGCGCCACGGTTGAAACGTTTTCAGATTTTTGGCAACCTGTTTGCGGCGGTGGATGGCGTGGGTTATCGGCTAG
Source organism: Glaciimonas sp. PCH181 (assembly GCF_003056055.1). Classification (NCBI taxonomy): domain Bacteria; kingdom Pseudomonadati; phylum Pseudomonadota; class Betaproteobacteria; order Burkholderiales; family Oxalobacteraceae; genus Glaciimonas; species Glaciimonas sp. PCH181. Next base: position 1,105,919 of record NZ_PYFP01000002.1, on the reverse strand, counting down.
ACCGTCATCCGACCATGGCGCATCATCCGGTCACGCCGATGGCGGAATCCGATTTGCGCCTGCATCTGGGCAAACAAACTCAGCGCCGGATTGAATTGATCGATATGTTGGCGTTGCAACAGGACAATGCAACGACACAGCTAGCGGCATTTTCCGGCAATGACAAGACCGATGTGCCGGTCGTCATGATCGATGTGCTCGACGATGCAACGCTGTTAGCGGCGGGGCGTTTGTTATGGGAGCAGCGCGGCGATGGCGTCTTCAGCGCCTCGTCCTCGGGTTTGCAATATGCGCTGGCCGCGTATTGGCGCTCGCTGGGCTTGCTGCCGCAACAGGCCGCGTTGCCAACCGCGGAAAGCGTCGCGGCGATTGCCGTTGTCAGTGGCAGTTGCTCGCCAGTAACGGCGGCCCAGATCGGTTGGGCGCGGGCGAATGGTTTTCATACTGAACGGCTGAATCTTGCGGCAGCGCTTGATCCGATCACCCGCGATATCGAAATCGGCCGCGTAGTCGCCATCGCTGCCACCGCAATTCGGCGCGGCACCAGCGCCGTGGTTTACAGCGCGGAAGGGCCAGACGATGCCAGCGTCATCAACTTCGATGCCATCGCTGCTGAATCTAAACACAGCCGCGCCGATGCAGCGCGCAGTATTGGCACGGCACTGGCCGATATCATGCGTCGGCTGCTTAATCAGACTGACTTGCAACGCGTCGTTGTCGCCGGTGGCGATAGCTCGGGCGAGGTCGCCAGCGCATTAGGGATTACTGCGCTGAGCGTGATTGCCGGTCTGGCACCGGGCGCACCTTTGTGCCGGGTCTGGTCTTCTTATCCGCAACGCGACGGCTTGCAGATTGTCTTGAAAGGCGGTCAAATCGGCGGTGATGCATTCTTCGGCGATGTGCTTGGCGACTCAGGGCAGCGCGCGATGCCTGCGATAGACAAAGTATCCGGCTAAGGCAACGGGAATAAACAAGGCAAGCCATGCCGCCACATGCCAGGCAGCAATGTGATGCCGAGGTTGAGCTACACGACAATACGAATTGTTCTTATTATGATTTGGCGAGATAATTCCTGCAATATGCAAGATTGGGCATTATTTATAATAATTTACGCAGGCAAGAGTAGATGACGGCAGGCTATTTAGCGAAATATTGCGCCAGATAATCTGGGGTTTTAGAGGGCATAACGGTATGGTATAGTCAGCACCTTATGTTATAACGCAGTCGTTTTACCTCCCTTCACTCTTCCCTTTCGCCGCCCATGTCCGAGATCATCCCCCGCCGCAAGCTCTACCACGAAGTGTTGGATCGCTTGATGGAACGCATTCGTTCTGGCGCGATTCCACTGGGCGGGCATTTGCCGTCCGAGCGGGAATTGATGGAGATGTACGGCGTTGGCCGCCCTGCCGTGCGAGAAGCGCTGCAAACTATGGAGCGTTCCGGAATTGTCGAAATCGCTCACGGTGAACGGGCGCGCGTCGTGGTCCCGACTGCCGAGCAATTAATCGGTCAGATTGCGGGTGGCGCGATGCATTTATTGCGGACCCAACCGGACATGTTGCAACATCTGAAAGAAGCGCGCATCTTTCTCGAAACCGGCACCGCCAGAATGGCCGCCGAACGTGCGACCGATGAGCAAATAGCCCGGCTGCAACTCAGGATCGTGCAGCATCGCGCATCGATGGTGAATCTGGAAGAATTCATTGATCGCGATATGGATTTTCACTGTGAGATTGCCGCCATTGGTGGCAATCCGATTTATCCGGCGATCGTCGAATCGATGTTCCGCTGGGCCCGTGAATACTATCAAACGCTGGTGCGCGCACCCGGCGCAGAAGAACTCACGCTATCCGAGCATCAACGCATTATCGATGCGATTGCCCGCCACGATGGCGACGCTGCCGCTGAAGCCATGCATAGCCACTTGAACCGCGCCAACGAACTGTATCACCGGATTGATCAGCGTTAATCTCAGCCAATTCACTTAGAATTCAGCATGCAAACGCACCGTACCAACGTTCACAGGACCGCGATCCGCGTTATAGCCGGGGTTGGCGATACGCTGATAATCGACCATCAAAAACGTGTTTTTGATCAGCTGAAAGTTGTAATACGCCTCGAAGATTTTCTCGGGTTTGTAATTCAGCTGCCCGTCGCCGATAAAGGCACCAAGCCCGCCTAAGGCCAGATAATCGCGATGCGCTTTACTTAGCCCGTTCTCCGCCACGGCCAGACCAAACGTATCGTTGGATCGCCCCCACTGCGTGCCTTTGATGGCAACGCCAGCGGTCACAGAACGTTCGATTTCGGTGAAGGAATAGGTTTCCGTCTTGCCATCGTTGCGGCTGGCGCGCGCGAATAAACCGACATCGGGCCGCACGGCATGTTCCAGACTTAAGCCGTACCCGACCTTAAAACTATCTTTGCGAACATTGGCGACAGATGGCACACCGCCGTTTGCAGCGGCGATGGCATCGCTGAAACTGCCCATATTTTCTTTATTTCGAAACACCAGAAACCGTACTTTTCCGGTTTGATCGCCCAGCGTATAACCGCGCTCGACTTCGATCTGGTCGCTGTAATACTGCGCGATGCGGGTTTCCAGCGGCTGGCCGTTCGACACTTGCGGCACCATGAAGCGCGCATAGCGCAAGGCCCAGTCATCATAGTAATATTCCGCCGCGCCGCCCCAGGTATAACCGCGTGTGTCGCCCGCATAATCATAAGCGCCGTAGGTTAAAAACGACCAATTCACAAATTGGGTGCGGGCATCGTGTGCGTAAGCATTGTTATCGAAAATATCGGTCACGCTGACGTTGCCCAGCGTAATCACCAGCCGACGTTTATCGACCATCCCCGCCAGCTGATTTTGCCCGGACTCGACCGCATCTTTTTCACCGCCAAGGTCAAATGTCTGCCTTAAAAATAAGCGCGCCCGATAAAATGTCGGATTCGGTCCGCTGGTTTTTTGTTGCTCGCTATTGGTCATGCCGCCCATACCATGCAAACCGGAAAGCGGTACGGCTTGCACCATTTCGGGATTGAAATACACCTCTGTGCCGGGTGCCAAGCGCAAGCCGAAATAAGCAGTCGCGCTGAGGGAATAGGCTTTTTCTTCTTCTGGCAACAAGCTATTGGTGCCGCTGTAAGGCGCGTTAAATGACGCTTTGCGTTGCCAGATATAGGTAGTCTGAAATTTTGCGTTCCATGTCTCAGGAGCAATGATTTTTGCATCATCCGGGGATGTAGTAGTGAGCGCAGGGGCGGGGGTTTCTTGCGCGTTCGACAGCATCGGTATGCCGATCAACTGTGCAAGCAGACAGTTGATGACGATATTTTTCTTACTAAAAATGAACAAAATTGCTCCGCTATTTGAAATTTCTGGCACAACCCTGCGGAAGAGCGTTCACAAAGATGCCAGAAGCTGAAAACAGCGCGAGTTTATTGGTCGCCATTTTTTAAGTCAAGGACGATAGCGGTCCTATTAAACGGGCGTTGTTTGGGAGCGACATGACCACGACGTGACCATATTCTCGTCATATATTCATGTTCTATTTGGCTAGCCGCACCCGTCGATTCAAGCCTTATTTTTAAAAAATAACGTATCCCCCAGCCACACCACAATCATCGATGCACCCATCAGCGGAAACAACATCCCCATCAGTGCCATATAGCCTTTCCAGCGTTTGATCGATGCTGGCGGTTGCAGTACGCGTTTTGGTGCGCCAAGGGCTTTTTGTGGGCGGCGTTTCCACCACATTACGAAACCGGTAATTGCCATCCCCAGCAATGTTAATGAAATCCCCGCGCAGATAAGTTGATTGGCCAGTCCAAAATATTCGCCCATGTGCAACGCCACGCCCAGCGTCACGGCTTTAGAGACGACGCCATAGTCGGCAAAGCGCATATCTTTCAGGATTTTGCCGCTGTATTGATCGATGTGCAGCGTCCGTTGTCGATCAAGATCGGAGCGTAAAAACTCTGCCGCGCCGGGCGCATATGATGCGGTGAAGACGCTGGCGGTTTTACCGGGTAAGGCAAGCTGATAGGTCAGCATTCCTTTGCTGGCAGCAATCGCGGCAACTTGGTCAATCGTCAGACGTTGCGGTGGCAGCGCGCTATCGTGGGAGGATAGATGCGACAAATGCGCAAGATTTGACTGCGGCACGGTTGTCGCGCCTACTGCCCATGGAATCTCGGCTAATGGCAAATCCTGCATTTTCATCGGCATGTCCATAGACATGGCCGCGTCCGCTTTAGGGGAAGTTGCGGCATCGTGAACGTGTTCGGTTTTCGCCGTTTCAACGGATTTATTGGTGTTGGTATCGACGTTCGCCCACGTCACAAGCGCCTGAAAATTTGACCCCCAGAAGCTAGACCACGGTAAGCCGCTGAGGATAAAAAATACTGCACCAATCGCGACCCAAAATCCGATCACCATATGCAATTCTCGCCATAGCGCCCGGCCGCGCAGACCGGCGCGCGGCAGCAAACTTCCCCACACCGATGCCGCCTTATTCGGCCACCATAGCGCAACTCCGGTGCCGACCATAATCAGTGTCCAGCAAGCTGCCAGTTCCATCAGCCAGCCGCCCCATTTGCCTAGCATCAGATCGCGATGAATCTGGCGCACCTGTTGCATCAGCCGATGTTGCACACTCAGCGTGCCAAGGATTTCGCCGCTGTATGGATTGACATACACACTGGTACTGTCGCCAGACGCTAAACGGAACACCGCTTCGGTACTGCGGCGTGGGTTGCTGCTGACGCTGACCGAGGTCGCCGTCGCCTCTTTCGGCACCGCGCTGGCGGCGATGGCTAATTGCCGGTCATAACCCAGACGCGCCTGCTGACTAGAGGCCACAAATAATTTGTCGCCATACAGCGCGGTATCAATTTGCGGCTTGAATACGTAGATCGATCCGGTAATCGCCAGCACCATTAAAAATGGCATGACGAATAGTCCGGCATAAAAATGCCAGCGCCACAGAATGCGGTAATTGCGCGAAGCGTCGTTGTTAGATGGTGCGGTAAGAGTTGTCTGCATGATTTTCTGGTCGAACCTCAAAATAAGTCATCGATGGCGGATAAAACCCGGCTTACCGGCATGCCTTCAAAAAGAAGAAAATGCGGGTTTGTCGTTTCTAAAGCGTCTAAATAAGGTGTCTAAATAAGCTGCCTTTAACAAAGACGTCACATCGTGATTTTTGCTTCCAGATAAAAGGTCCGACCGGGATAGGGGTAATACACGTAATAGCGGCGGTCTGTCAGATTGTCGATACCGACGCCAAGCTCAGTGTTTTTGGTCGGTTTGAACGTCAGTTTTGTGTCGAAAACTAAAAACGAACTTGTGCCGCCAAACGTATTTGGATTGGTGTCGATATTCGTCAGGGTATTAAACTGGCGACCGGAATAGCGCCCGCCCAGCATCACGCTAGCCTGATCGTTGACGCGATAAGTGCCGACCAGATTTGCCCGCCAGAGTGGGATGCGATAGAAGTTCTTGCCTATCGTCGCCGGATTTTTGCTGTTTTCCAAAATGATTGAGCGTGTATAGCCCACGCTGGCGCTCACATCTAGCCCGGGCACCAACACATTTTCACCCGCATAACTCAGTTCGATGCCGCGTGAACGGACCCGATCAATGTTTTGAATATTGGTCACGTTAGGAAACACCGCGGTATTGGTTTGGCTAAACAAAGTGTTCTTCACGTCGTCTTCAAATAAAGACATCCGCAGCGTGCCGTTGAGTTGCGCCCATTCCGCGCTCAACTCTTTCGCCAGATCGGTTTCCGGCTTTAGATTAGGGTCGTTATTTACCAATGTCGAGCCAGTCAGACTGCCTTGAAATAGTTCGCTGACGGTTGGAAAGCGCACTGCGCGTCCGGTAGAAAAGCGGAAAGTCAGATCGGGCGTGGCCTGAAACGACAGCGCCGCTTTTGGCGACCATGCCGACAGCGTGCGATTGCTATACGACTGACTGGAACCGACTACTGAGCGGGTACCGTCATAGGCGCGCCAATCTTCGTAACGCAAGCCGTAAGTCAGCTTCCAGCGTTGGGCCAATTGCCATGCATCTTGGGCAAACAGCGCCTGGGTTTCGGTTTTTCCGGCGAAGGCATTGTTGAACGTACTGCCTGCATCACCACTGCCGCCGTTGCGCCAATTGTTCAGGTTATAGGTAGTGTTTTCCAAAAAATAATTGTCGTAGTGATAGCCGAAAGTCGGCCAGTGACTGCCCGCCTCGACCGTGGCCGGTTTGTAGTCGGTGGACAGATCAAGCGTCTTCCAGCCAGAGCCGTCGCCAAACGTCGCCACGCCTTTGAGATTGCTTGCCAGTCCGCTGCTGGCAGAGCGGGAAATACTTTTTGAAATATCAAAATACGAGGCAATCGCGGCAACATTCCAACCGCTGGAATGGGTCGTTTTAAGTGATAATCCATACAGCTGATTTTCGCTTTCGCTGGCGGAGGGTGCAAAGAATGAGGTCGGCAAATTGTATTGATAGCCACCAATATTCACCAAACCGGAATACACCGGATTGCCGTTCGCATCGCGCAAAAACGTGAAAGTGCTGCTGCTGACTTGTTGCCGCCAGGAACCAAAAGTCAAACCGGCTTGTAAAGTTGGGGTGATATCGTAGATCGCTTTAAACTTGAATTGATCCTGCACGGCCCTTTCTGCACCTTCGCCATTCACCCCAAAAATGGTCGCGGGCGCACCATTTGGATCGGTATATGGATACGCGCCAGTGACCGGAATCGCTGCTCCTGTGGCTGGCGTAGTTGAACGAGGCTGGCTGGCGTAGACAAACGGCTGTCCGGCATTGCTAAGATGATCTATGCCCAGCAGGAAAGAAAAATTGCCGATTTTATTACCGATAGAGGCAGTGGTTTTATTGCCGTCGTAATGACTGTCTACCCCAAACAGGCTGAACTGCTGACTAAACACCTGCGCCTTGACCATGGCCTCCAATTTGGTCGGCATCTTGGTCGTGATTGCCACCGTTGCCCCCATCGAATTGCCGGAATACAGTGCCGAAAAAGGGCCGTACATTACATCGACTTGCGCAATGTCTTCGGGAAAAACCATCGACCAATGCGGCGGAAAACTATGCGTATTGCCGAGTAAATTACTCAATAACAAGCCGTCTGCGTACACCAGTCCCCGTGCTGTCTGAGACGTGCCGTTGCCGCGCACTGAAATAGTCGCATTTTCATCGCCGATAAAACGTTTGCGTATCGCCATATTCGGCATGTATTTCAACGCGTCTTCGGTGTTGACGATATTTTGCGTTTCTAATTGCCGGGCCGTAATCCGTTCGCTGGTGGCGGGCAGATTGGCATCGAACGCCTGCTTTTCTCTGGCGCTGGTGACGACAACTTCTGTCACGGTTTCTTCTGCGGCATAAGCGCTGGCAGAAAACATTGGCAGTGCAAATACGGATAACGGCAGCAACGCAGCCGATAGATAAGATTTTTGTTTAAATAATAAGGCTGGACGTGACAAAACACCCTTAGTTTGCGAGCGCAAATTAAGCATAAACTTCCCCTGGATTTCAACGCGCAGCTAGGCGCAGACGGTGTCAAACCGTGATGCAACGCGTAGCTGCATAAGCAAATGCATGGCCGCCGCACATGGAAAAAGCGCAGCAACCGGCATCAACGACTGGAATAAAAAATCAGGAAAGCGTCAGCGGTGGATCAAGCGGATTGGTTTGCCCGCGAAAGGGGCGAGGAGGCAGGTATTCATACAGCAACGGGCTGTCATGCAGGACGATAGCGACTGTCGGAATGACCAGTTCAAACGTGCTGATTACTGGCGGACTGTTGGCGAACAGTGTGCAATAGCCGCAAGCGTTCGAGTGGTCCGCCATCGGCATCGAAGGTTTGTGGCCCTCATTTGCGTCGAGGTGGACCAATCCGGAAGACGTACATATCTGGTCAAATACGCCAGCCGATCCGCGCGCCATCAGCGTCTGCGAAATCGCCGGCATGAACATGCTTAGCCAGAGGGCTAACAGGCAAGTCCAGATAACGGCTTTTTGGCGGCGGGTGCGTAACATCAATGATTTACGGGGATGGGGACGACTATCGGACAACCCAGAGAGCAACAAAACTGTCGTATTTTATGGCGAAGGCCTGCGAAGTACAAGTTGAAAAATAGTGTAATGAAATTCGCATTGGCATGCGTAATCGGCGTTTCAATGTGCGCAGATGCCACTATTTTTGGCGCAATTTGAGGCAGCTCCGGCGTCAATTTGCCATTTCTGCACTGGTAATACGATTACGACCGGCCCGTTTTGCCTTGTAGAGCGCTTCGTCGGCGCGACCATATAAATCGATGAAATCGCCGCCTGGTGGGCTCCAGCTGACGCCGAAACTGGCCGTGACTTGATACGCAGGCAGACAGGCAAACGGATGATCGGCAATACTGCGCCGCATGGTTTCGGCCATTCTGGCCGCTTCGGCCGCGCCAATATCCGGCAACAGAATAGTGAATTCCTCACCGCCGACGCGGCCCACTTCGCCGACGCCATTCCGCGCAACTTTCAGACGTGTGACCAGTTCACAGATCACCGCATCGCCCATCGGATGGCCGAAAGCATCATTGATGTTCTTAAAGAAATCGATATCCAGCACCACCAATGCCAGAGGTGCAACGGATAAATAGCGTGGGGCTAATTCAAACACCGCGCCGCGATTGAGGGCGCCGGTAAGCGTATCGTGACTGGCTTTGTAGTCAAGCTGCGCTGTCAGGTGCTGCAAGCGCGCATTGAGTTCGTTCAATTCACGTTCTTCACGATCGCTGCGGTGAATTAAACGGCGGGTTTCGCGCATCATGCGTTCGTAATGCATCATCAGATTACCTAGCGCGTTGCGGTAGGATTCTGCGGGCAGGGCATCCATCCCGAAAACATTGCGCGATTCTGCCAGCACGGCAGCTTCATCTTCGAAAAGGTCAGGAACGTCCATTAATGTTGGTGTGCTTGGTCGTGAAACTGAAGATTTGAAAAGTCATCTCGTAATTCTTGTCCGAATTCAAATATCGTATCGTCTTCAACGTCGTGATGCCAGTTCAGGATGATGTTAGTGCCCGTTTTAGCTTTTTCATCAAGCGCGCCAAACAGGGCAAACAGCATCTTGGTGCTGGAACTGTTGAAATAGACAAGGGCAACGTTTAGCGTGATGGTCGCCGGAGGTTCGGTCTGGTGTAAATATTGACGTAATGCGCTGATCACGTGGCCGTAAAATGCGGCGGCATTTTCTGGATAGGATTCACCTTTTAAGGACAGCAAGTGTTCGTCGAACCGAAAATCGACCTCCGGCGAGCTGGGTGTTGCAGGGATAAACAAATTTTCCATATTGAACCGTTTTGTGATCAGGGTGAATAATAACTATGCATAACGATGCAAAAAGGTGGCTACATAAGGGCAGCTACACGGGATATTTTCGTCGTCAGAATCCGCGGATTACCAATACCTAAATCGTCGCTTTCAGGTAAAACATGGTGTTGCCCAGCTGCGCTGTGGGACAAAATTCAAATTCCAGCGGTTCGCTGGCGTCCCGCGCCACGGTCAATAATCCTAACCCGGCACCCTTACTGTCTTCTGGCGTATCGGCCCGCAGCATCTCTTTATATGCAGTCTTGATTTCATCCATCGTCATTGTTCTTAACTGCACCAGTTTTTCGTGCAGACGGTCAGCGACTTCGGTCTTGATGGGGTTTGCGCAATGTAAAAAAAACTTATCGCCTTTGGTGCAGATGCAGACCGAGCCGTGGCGTATCTGGCTATCGGTTTGCCCTGCCGGATCGACCGAATCAGAAGAATAATGAATAATATTTTGTGCCATTTCCACGAAGGATGAAAATAGCTTACGACGCGTCTGACCAGCTGCGCCGACGTGTTGAATACGCATTTTGACCGCGTCTGCCATAGCAGAAATAATATTCTGCGAAAAATAGCCGCCGTAATAAAAGATCACGTTGCGTTTAGTCGCGATTTCACAAAATTCTTTGTAGGGGATATCCGTCATGGTTTTTCTCCGGTCTTTCGTGGTGCCACGCCAACCTCAAAATGGGCTGTGCTAGTGTCTGCCTTACACCCATAACGTCTGTAAAGCCCGTTCAGATGCGTCTTGATGCAGAAAATGTCCTGTTTTTTAATGTACCCGGAAAGCAAAGAAGGTCAGATCGTCACGACGCAGATGTGCGCCTTGATAAGCTTTTTGTTCGCCCATGAGTGTCTCGGCGAACGCGCTCATCGGTAAATGTCGATTGGCCAGCATTGCGGTGCGGATACGTCGCTTGCCAAAAGCGATATTTCTGCTTCCGCCAATCTGATCGATGATGCCGTCGGTGGCGGCAAATACAATCGTATTGCGAGATAGGGTAGTCGTACTGTTGGACCAGTGGGCATTGAGCGGCGTAGCAACGTAGCCCAGGCCGATGCGCTCACCATCGACCATAACGACTTCGTCGTGCTCTGGCATGAGTACGAATAGCGATATTTTTGCGCCCGCGCTGGTTAATATCGACGTACTTGTGTCAAACCAGAAAAAAGTCGCGTCCATGCCATCATCGGATTCGGATAGTCGATCGGCTGCCGTGTGCTGACCTAACGATTGCTTGATGCTGCGATTGACCTCGCTTAATAACAAGGCCGGGTCTTGTGGGCCGTGTTGCACCAGCGCCTGAGCAAGCGTAGAAGAGGCAATCAGCGTCAAAAATGCACCCGGTACGCCATGCCCGGTGCAGTCAGCCACCGCAGCAAACCAGCCGCCCTCAAAGTGCGTGAAGTGGTAAAAATCACCGCCCACCACGTCACGCGGCTCCCATACCAGACAGGCGTCTGTCAACGCGCTGCTCATGTTGTCGCGTGAGGTACTCAACATGGCGCGCTGGATCACGCTGGCATATTCAATACTTTGCATGATGTTGCGATTTTTTTCAGACTGTAAATCGACCATCATCCGCATTAAATCAAGACCAGAACCCCAGCCTAAAAATGCGCCGTTGCTGATAATGATAAAGCCGTCCGCCAATGTTTTGTCCCCAGCTTCGACCGCCATCAAGGCCAGTTTTTCGATGACGGTTTCAGCCTCCACAATCAGTGGTTCCTTGTCCATGAACGCGATACAGCTCTTTTTTTCGTAAAGTTCGCGGTGATAGGGTTTGGACATCTGCGACATGAAGATATGCCGACTAATTAATCCCATGGGCCGCTGCTGTTGCAGCACCACCAGACTGACCAGATCGCGGTGCTGGCTAAATATCTCCACTACGCTGGCGTTATTTTCATCTACGGAGATGGTCGGCATGACGATACTGAGATCCCGGGCAGAGGGATGTCGCACTATCGGGCTTTTGGTCGGCGTACTGATGAAGCCATTTTTCATGTTTGCAGGGAAGATAAAGATGTGACGCTACATTTTTTCAGCGCTGACATTGAATGACAACAATATCGCAACGGTGTGACATAGAGATGACCTGGCCTTGGGATGCCGCGCACCGAACCAGAAACGCCCAGTGTGCAACTTGCTGGCGGTTCCTTATCGCTTTCATCAAGCTGTCATAAATGTTGGCCATAATTTTCGTTTGGGAAGAGTTTCCCGTTTGTCAGACGCGTGCGTCGCTGACGCAATTCTCCACCTTAGTTTCTATGTAATGCCTGCTTTTTGCAGCTATCTGTTTGATCCGGGATGGGCGCTTTTGCTGCTGACATTTCTGATAGACGGAGGATGCAAATGTCGTTGACAACACGCCGGCAGGCAACAGCATTGCTGCACTGATTCGTTGTCGCGCGGCGTCGGATTGTCCGCTGCCTGTGATTCAGATTCAGATACCGACCAGAGTATATTTTCAGGAAGTAAGAATCGTATGTTACTGGCGCGTCTTCAAGAAATTCTCGCAAAGCAGCAACTCAGTGCGTTGTTTCAGCCCATCGTTGGCATGCAAAATGGCGAGATTATCGGTTATGAAGGATTGATTCGGGGGCCATCGGATAGTCCGCTGCACGCGCCGATGGATTTGTTCAAGGTAGCCAAGGCCAATAACCTGACGGTAAAAGTAGAGCATATGTGTCGGCGCGTAGTGCTGGAAAGCTTTGCCAGGTTGGCGTTGCCCGGTAAGCTTTTTCTCAATGTTAGTCCGGAGGCGCTATTACAACCGGATGCGACGCACGGCGAAACACTGGATTCGATTCAGCGCCTCGGCATCTCTCCAGAGCGACTGATCATTGAGCTGACCGAAAGTCAGCCGACCTCAGACTACGAATTGCTGCGAAAAGCTGTCACGCATTACCGCAATATGGGTTTTCAGATAGCGATTGACGATCTTGGAGAAGGATTTTCCAGTTTGCGTTTATGGTCGGAACTGCGCCCCGAATACGTCAAAATCGACATGCATTTTATCCAGGGCATTAACCGCGATCCGGTGAAGTTGCAATTCGTGCGATCGATTCAAGAGATCGCACAAACTTCTGGCACCGTGGTGATCGCCGAAGGTATCGAAACCCAGATTGAAATGCTGATCGTTCGAGATTTGGGCATCGCTTGCGGACAGGGATATCACATTGCGCGTCCGCACAGCGCCCCGGCAATTACACTCGCGTCGGAAGTAGTGCAGAGCCTTGCCCGTGATGATCGTCACTATTTCGCTGCAGACGTCATAACCTCTTCAGGCGTGTCGAAAAAAAACATCGCCACCGCATTCAGGCTGGTGCGCGTTGTCCCGATCGCCACACCAGAGATGCCTAATCATGCAGTGCACGCGATGTTCCACGATACTCCCGATTTACACGTCATTCCCGTGGTGGGAAACGGGATTGTGTTGGGATTGATTACACGGGCAAATCTTCTGCAACAGTGTGCTTCTCCCTACTTGAAAGAATTGCACGCGGAAAAGGCTTGCACCTTGTTCATGGATTGCCAGCCGATCATCGTTGATCAGAGCACGACCCTTTACGACCTGAGTCAAACGATTGCAGTGGCTGAGCGCCATCATCTGTTCAACGGTTTTGTGATTGCCGATCAGGGGCAGTATCTAGGCATGGGGAACGCGCAAGATTTGATTCGCGAAATGGCCCGCATCGAGCACGTCGCTGAAGGCTTTCCTGACGCGCTGATGCTGCGGTCTCCCCATGTGGCATCGGGTTCGCTGAATCACCATTAATTAACTAATTAACTAATTAACTAACTAACGTTCACCATCGTTCACCGCCATCACGCCCGGCCAGCGACAAGTCCCGTATGTCTTTAACATCTATTTTCAATCAGTTGTAACGGTGTGTAATAACCGTCAACGTGATGCTTGCTGCAGTCGTTTATAGCGCAAGACCTCAAGAAACACTTGAGGATTTAAGACAACATAAAGGATTGAAAAAATGAACAAATTACTCGCTACTCTGATCGCTGGTCTGTTTGCAACTTCAGTTTTTGCACAAGCACCTGCTGCACCGACAACACCTACTGTAGCTACTTCAGTGTCTGCTAAAGCAGATCTGAAACAAAATAAAGCAGACGTTAAAGCCAATGCAGCGGAATCGAAAACCGATGTCAAGGCCGATGCAAAAGTAGCAGATGCGAAAGCCGACGCTAAAGAAACTAAGGCCAAAGCGCATCATAAAGCAGCTAAAGTTAAATCAGCAGCGAAGGCCGACAATACTGCCGCTAAAGTAGATGCAAACGCGACAGTCGGCGTCACTAAGTAAGCAGTTTGTTGTAGGAAAAAAGACAGGCTTAGCCTGTCTTTTTTATTTTTATCAGCATCAAATTAAAGTTGTGCGTCACAAAAAATCGGACAAATTTTCGCTGCAATGTTTTGTGACTGTTGTTACCAAAACCGGATAGCCTTGCAAGCGAATGGGGCGTTTAATAGCTACACATAGTTTACAACATAGCTAAAAAACGTAGCGCAAATTTAGCGCAAATGCCTGACCCAAAATTAGTTAAAACGAAGGAGAATGATCATGAAAAAATATCTCACTATTGCAGCAGGATTGATTGCAGCGGCGACATTAACGATGGCGGCTGCCCCGGCGATGGCCCGGGTTGATGTCGGCGTAAATATCGGCTTACCGGGTATATACGTCGCCCCGGAACCAGTTTATGTGCAACCGCCGCCAGTGTATGTAGCACCGCGTCCGGTCTACGTCGCACCGCGGCCAGTGTATGTTGCGCCACGTCCGGTCTATATTGAGCCGGAAAGAGAAGGCGAATGGCGTGAACGTAATATGCGTGCGCGGGAATGGCGCGAACGTCAATGGCACGAGCGCCATGATGATCGTCGGGACTATCGTGACGACCACCGCGATGACCGTCATGATGACCACCGCGACCACGATGGTCGCTAACACCATGACCGCAACGATTAAACCGGTAGCCGAATGATGACTTTTAGTCCGAACGGCGGATGGCTGCTGGCGTTGCGTAATTCGACTGTTCCTTGCAAGCGCATGACGATTGATTTGACGATGGACAAGCCCAATCCCGATCCATCTTCGTCATTGCCGAGGATTCGGTAAAACGGATCAAAAACCCGTTCGCGTTCCGCCACAGAAATACCGGGGCCGGTATCTTCAACCTCGATGGTGACGACGCTATTCCCTGTACGCACGCGGACGTTGATAGTGCCGCCAATCGGTGTGTAACGAATCGCATTATCGAGTAGGTTGCGGATCAGCGTGATGACATCCACTTCCGGTGCGACCAATATTGCTTCACTGTCTGCTTTTGCGTCGGTATCGGCATCAACGCCGATGTCGATTTTTTTTGCCTCTGCCAGCGGCAGCGTATCTTCCATAATCCGTCGCAACACCTTTTGCACCGATAGCGTCGTGGTGTGGGAATAGCCGGTATTTTGTGAGCGCGCCAGTGTCAGTAATTGCTCCAACAATGTCTTGGCCCTGGTTAATCCTTCCCGCAGCGGCTGTAACCGCGCTTTGGATAAGGGCGATAATTCCGTTGCCGCCAGATTTTCGGCTTGCAGTGATAAGGCGGTCAACGGTGAGCGTAATTCATGCGCCGCATCGGCCAGAAAGCGCCGTTGCGCATCCATCACATCGGCGACGCGCCGCAACAGGCGGTTGATCGAAGCGATTAACGGACGTATTTCATCCGGCACGTGTTGATCGTCTAGCGGACGAATATCATGATCGTCGCGCTGATCGACTTCTTGAGAAAGTCTGGAAATGGGCCGCAACATACGTCGCACCAGCAAACTTACCAATCCGATCAGTAACGGAATCAGCACCACCAGCGGCATCACGGTGCGTAAGCCGCCGTCGCGTGCGACTTCATCGCGGACCTCGGTGCGCTGGCCGACTGCTAAGCGCTGCCCGGAACGGACGGTGCGGACAAACATACGCCACGGAATTTCGTGCACTGTGACTGTCTGGATGCCATCCGGCAAATTGGCAGGTAATGCCAGCGGTCCGGTATTGTTACCCAGTGTTTGCACTATGACCTGTGATTCTGAATCTTTTATCGGTCCCACGCTTCGGGGATCGGGCGTGACCAGTGGCAAATCGCTGCCGTCGATCATCGCCGCAATCTGGCGCAATTGATCGTCTTGCAAATCGTTAGCTTCACTGAAGGCCGATATAAATGAAATCACGCCAGCGACCATCGCGATCACCAGAATGATTAACGACAGCCAGAGCGACAGGCGAAATTGCAGAGAACGGTTTAGTTTTTCTGTGACATATTGTCGTTTTGCTTTGCTACCATCCATCCCAGCCCCCTGACGTTTTTGATCGATGCCGCACCCAGTTTTTTACGGATCGAATGGATCAGAAATTCGACAGCGTTGCTTTCGACTTCTTCGTTCCAGCCATATAAACGATTTTCCAGTTCCTGACGCGATAATATCGCCCCCGGTCGCAGCAACAGCGCGTGCAGCAGCGCGAATTCGCGTGCCGATAGGCGGGTGACGATGTTTTCAAAAGTCACTTCGCGCGTAGTCGGATCAAGGCTCAGTGCGCCGTTGGTCATCAGCGGTGTTGCGTTGCCAGCCTGACGGCGGATCAGTGCCCGCATCCGCGCCAGCAATTCGCCCATTTCAAAAGGCTTGACGACATAATCGTCAGCGCCCAAATCCAGTCCACGGATCCGGTCATCCACCGCATCGCGAGCAGTAACGATCAGCACCGGCAACGTGCTGCCACGCTGGCGTAACTGACGTAAAACTTCAACGCCGTCCAACTGCGGCAGCCCAAGATCCAGCAACATCAAATCGTAGCTTGCAGG
This sequence comes from Glaciimonas sp. PCH181, assembly GCF_003056055.1. Taxonomy (NCBI): domain Bacteria; kingdom Pseudomonadati; phylum Pseudomonadota; class Betaproteobacteria; order Burkholderiales; family Oxalobacteraceae; genus Glaciimonas; species Glaciimonas sp. PCH181. Next base: position 1,089,672 of record NZ_PYFP01000002.1, on the reverse strand, counting down.
GTGGTCGGTGGCGAGCGTCGCATTCAGCGCAGCGTTGCCGTCATGCGCCCAATCGACGGTATAGCTGGCATCGCGCAGTGCCATTTGTATTGCTTCGCCGATCATCCGATCATCTTCCACCAGTAATACCCGCATCATGGCTTCCTTCGTGTCAATGTCTGCCAAGTCTGATAGTCGCCGATTCACCTGATTATTTCAACATCCATCCGCGCCGGATAAACGGCGCAAATAATCGTCGATGAATTGCCGAGGCGCAACAAAATGCCGGGGCGAGATACCATTTTGCGGTAGCGACGCCAAGCCCGGTGCTGAGCGCAGCGACGATCACCGCACCCAACATATCCAGCGGAAAATGTACGCCAACATAAATCCGCGCCCACGCAACCGGTATGCCCATTAGCGTCAGCATCAGGCCGATTACGCGCAGACGCTGATGCAGCAAGAAACTAAACGCTACCGACAAGAGCAGCGTTAAATGATCGCTCGGGAAAGAAGAGTCGGCGGCGTGCGGCACAAAATTATGTCCCAGTCCCATCACGAACGGGCGCGGATGCTGCCATACCATGCCGATAAGTCCATTGATTAGCATCCCGAGGATAGCAGCGGCGGTCGCTTGCAACATGAATTTGCGGGTTTTTTCAGCGCCCGACAGCCAACCAACTAGCACTGCAATTGGGATCAGCCAGATCAATTGTTCAGAACATATTTTGGCGATCGTCAGCATGACCGGATCCGGATGCGCCGGTGCATTGATGAGCAGAAATAGCGCTTGATTCAGTTGTTCCATGAAACCTCAAATTAATAAAAGATGGTGCGACGGCAGCTGTAATCACAGCAGCAATGACCATGCTTGCGGGACGATGCCCGTGTCGATTGACCATTTACCGTGATTACTTGGTTGGGTTAATGCACAGCCTAAACGCCAACACTTAGCTGTCACTGAGGGTTAAGAGCAGGGGATAGACGGGGCGTAAAATCCGCGAAAAAGTGATGCGGAGGGGTAAAAAGTTGGTTTTCGAGAGCATTTCAGACGGTTTAGCCGCCAGTGAGGCCCGCGTGAAAATATTTTTTATGCTTATAGCAGCTTTCATTCAGCTTAAATCAGCAGCGTAGGATTTTTGTGATGCGTATCAGACCCCTATGTTTCTCCTAAGTTTCATTTGCCATAGTGCAAGCCGGTTATTTCGCATCCATCCCCCGCATTCGGAGAAAACCCTATGAACATGCCTGTGAATAAAAACACGGCGCGCATGCTGAACAAGGCACCTGAAATTACGTTAATTTTCTGGATTATGAAGATTTGTGCAACCACGCTGGGCGAAACCGGTGGCGACTTGCTATCGATGACGCTCAACGTTGGTTATGCGGTCAGTTCTCTTATTTTGATCGGGATATTTCTGGTCACCCTGATCGCCCAGTTATCCACCAAAAAATTCCATCCGATTCTGTATTGGACGGTGATTCTTTCGACCAGTACCGCAGGCACGACCATGTCGGATTACATGGACCGCACGCTGGCACTCGGTTACGCCAAAGGCACGCTTATATTGATCAGCATTTTGTTGGCGATTCTGGCGTATTGGCGCGTTAGCGAGAAATCGTTATCGGTTCAAAATATCAAGACTTTTAAGGTCGAACTGCTGTATTGGGCAGCAATTTTGTTCTCCAATACGCTTGGTACGGCATTAGGCGATTATTTGGCGGATAGCTCTGGCTTAGGCTTTGGTGGCGGCGCATTTCTAGTCGGCGGCGTCATCGCGTTGGTGGTATTAGCAGCGTTTTATACCAAAATTTCTAAAGTCCTTTTATTCTGGGTCGCGTTTGTATTGACGCGTCCATTTGGCGCAACATTGGGCGATCTGCTGACCAAACCGATCGCTAAAGGCGGGCTTAATTTCGGCACCGTCGGATCGTCGATGATTCTGTTTTCGGTGCTGGCCGTCTTTGTCATTTATTCGGTGCGGGACCACAAACGCACTATGCAGCGCATTCCGGTCGAATCCTGATGGCGATGAACAAAACGCAGCCTTAGCTTAATACGACCGTAGGCGGTTCCGATGGGATCGCCTTGAAACCGAGAGCGACAATAAAGTCATGGTTTTCAGCTACCTCAAATCGCATATAGCCGTGATGTGCGCGCATCACTTCTTCAACGATAGACAGGCCCAGGCTGGCGCCCAGACGGTCGCCGCTGCGGGCCGAGAATGGCTTGCGGATGCGATCCCAATCGACTTTGGCAATACCGGGACCGTCATCCCGCAGTTGCAGTTCCCAATACGCGCTGACCGGCACTATTTCCAGATGTAATCTGGTCGGTGCGCCATACTGCAAAGCGTTACCGAGAATGTTTTTTATCCCCTCACGAATACTCACCTTGTCGCCCACTATCAAACAGGGCACATCCGGCGCCAGCATCGCAATATCCAGATCGCGCTGCGCAAAATGCGACAACATCGCCGTCATTTCGTCTCTTGCCAGTTTCGCCAGATCCAGCGTCTCCATCTGCACCGAATCGGCCCGATGTTGCACCATGGCGTGATTGATTAATTGATTGACCAGCGTACCCAGATCATGGGTCCGCTCACTTAACCGCGCGATAGTACGCTGGCGTGCACCATCGTCAGTTTGCATCGATAACAATTCTGTCTGCGATATCAGAGCAGTCACTGGCGTGCGTAGCTGATGCGCGGCGTCGCCGATCACGCGCCGCATCAGTTCACGATGCACGGTCAGACGATGCATGAATTGATTGATGGAACTGATCAGCGGATGGATTTCGGCCGGTACTTCGATGTTGAGCGGCGAAAGATCGTGCAAATCGCGGCGCTGAATCGCAACCCCGATATTTTTCAATGGCGACAGCGCCTGATACAACGTAAACATCGCCGCAATCACCGTCACCAAGCCCATTACGATAATCACCAGCGACGCATTCACGGCAAGATTAGCGGTAAAAGACTCGCGCCCATTATTAGTCTGGGCAACCATGATCACCGCCCACGGATTTGGCCCCGCTACCGGCATGCGGCGGCCGATGATGGCGATGCTTACTGGCAGGCCGAGATACACAGCACGTATGACCAACGGCCCATCCGCCAGCTTGTTCCACGGGATAGGCAGCTTAAATTCGGGATCGCCTGCCACGGTCCGTCCATCAGGATCAATGACCGCGTAAAACACCTGATCGCCAGCGCTCAGCATTGAGAAGGCCGAAATCGGCGCATCGACATTGACCGCGCCGTTGTTGTACCAGGTGTTCTCGGCAATCGACAGCGCGCTGCCTGTCAGGATGCGGTCATAGGCAGCATTCGCAGCCAGCCGGGTAGAAAACCAGATCGCGATCAGTAAGGCAACCGCGCTGACCACAAGCACCAGCCCGACCCGGATAACCAGCCGCAGATAGAGCGAGCGTCCGAGGACGATCATTGCAGCACAACCTGATAACCGAGACCGCGCAAAGTACGAATCTCACAGCTTGCCTGCGACAGTTTTTTACGCAAACGCGCAATATATTGCTCGACCGAATTTGCGCTGGGCGTGTCATCGATGGTGAATAATTTATCGATTAATTCATCCTTGCCAAAAATCCGTCCGGGATGAGAAATCAGAATCTCAAGCAGCGTTATTTCGCGCCGCGTCAGCTCCAGCGGGACGTCATCCACCTTGACCGTGCGATTTTTGCGATCCAGCACGACATTGGCGCATTTCAACAAATTGGTTGAATCACCCGTGCCGCGTCGCAGCAAAACCCGGATACGGGCTTCCAGTTCGCGAAAATCAAATGGCTTCACCAGATAATCGTCCGCGCCAGCGTCCAGCGCGTTCACCCGTTCTTCAATTTCGGCGCAGGCCGTCAGCATTAATACTTGCGTTTTAAGCGGCACGCCACGCACGCGCTTTAGCAGCGCGTAGCCGTCCATCTCTGGCAACATCACGTCCAGAATGATGAGATCGTAATGCGGATCGATCACCATATTCGCGGCTTTGCGGCCGTTAGCCTCCCAATCCACGGTGTGTCCCAGGCGCAACAAGTGCGCCACTATTGCGTCGGCGACGTCTACCGTGTCTTCCACCAGAAGAATGCGCATCGTATTTGTCTCTTCAATTTCTACGTATGATTTTTATCATTATTTCCCGGCCGTTGCAGAAAAAAACGTCAGGTTCGTTACAGTTTCGCAGATTAGCATTAGTCTGTAGAAAAAATAAAATTATGGAGACTGAGATGATAAGAGACGACCCTGTCGTTCAAGGCGCCCCTGTTGCGCCTGCTGAATCGGCTACGCCCGCGCCGTTGCTGGAAATTGATAACGTCACCTTGCAGTACAAAACCAGCGATCATCTGGTCACGGCAGCGAAACAGGTGAGCTTTAAAGTCTATCCGTCCGACCGTTATATCTTGCTCGGCCCCTCCGGCTGCGGCAAGTCGACGCTGCTCAAAGCCATAGGCGGTTATCTGGAGCCGGTGCACGGCGCCATCCGTCTAAAAGGCAAAACGGTGACGCAGCCCGGCCCGGATCGGATGATGGTATTTCAGGAATTCGATCAACTTTTGCCATGGAAAACCGTGCGTCAAAACGTTGAATTTGCGTTGCATGCCAGTCGCCGCTTGCGTGGCGCAGAGGCAGCAGAGCGCGCTGCTTACTACATCGAAAAAGTTGGTCTGATCAAGTTTATCGATAGTTATCCGCATACCCTTTCTGGCGGCATGAAGCAACGCGTCTCGATTGCGCGTGGCATGGCGATGGAACCAGATGTGCTGCTGATGGACGAGCCGTTTGCCGCGCTTGACGCGCTGACGCGTCGCAAGATGCAGGACGAATTGCTGCGGCTGTGGGACGACACCCGTTTTACCGTGTTATTTGTCACGCATTCGATTGAAGAGGCGATCCGTATCGGTAACCGCATCTTGTTATTGTCGCCGCATCCGGGTCAGGTCAAGGCAGAGCTCAACAGCATTCCGCCAGAAGAGATGGGCACCGCCAGCCAGGCGCAGCTAGAAGCCAGAATTAATGACATGTTGTTCGGACATTGAGATTAGCCATGAAAATATCACCCGCCATTTCGTCAGCCCCAACAACGTTGTCTACTTTATATGTACGCCCCGAATACGTCCTTGCGCCAGAGCGCGCGGACATCACAGAGGTCCAGCGACCTTTATCGTTTTTTGAATCCCTATACCGTCACGGCTGGCTACGTAAAATTGTCATTCTGCTATTTCTGGCAGTCATCTGGGAAATGTATGGCCGCTGGCTAAATAACACGTTGTTATTTCCGAGTTTTTTCCAGACAGTGCAGGCATTCTGGGACGGCATCATTAGCGGTGTCTTGCTCGAAAGAGCCGCAGTCTCGCTAAAAACTTTGTTAATCGGCTACGGCCTGGGGATTGCGTTGGCGACTTTGCTCACAACAGTTGCCATCAGTTCACGCATCGGTACGGACTTCTTAGAAACGCTGACCTCGATGTTTAATCCGCTGCCAGCGATTGCGTTATTACCGTTGGCGCTGATCTGGTTTGGATTGGGCACGGGCAGTATTATTTTTGTATTGGTGCATTCGGTATTGTGGGCGGTGGCGTTGAATACGCACAGCGGTTTTCGTGGCGTATCCAATACTTTGCGCATGGTCGGTCAAAATTACGGCCTGAAACGTTTCTCGCTAGTTGCCGCCATTCTTATTCCGGCGGCATTTCCAAGTATTCTGACCGGTCTTAAAGTCGGCTGGGCCTTTGCATGGCGCACCTTGATTGCGGCCGAACTGGTATTTGGCGTGTCGTCCGGCACCGGCGGTCTCGGCTGGTATATTTTTGAAAATCGCAATCAACTTGAAACCGCAAACGTTTTTGCCGGGCTATTTTTTGTCATCATGATTGGGTTATTTGTTGAGAATTTTATTTTTGCCACGATTGAAAAGCGCACCATTCGTCGTTGGGGAATGCAGCAATAAAAGATTGGTATTTTAAGCAAAGTACCTCAGTAATCATTAAAAAAATCAGGAGACAAACATGCAGCGCAGAACATTCAGCAAACTAGTCGTCGCCGGGACATTAGTCCTGTCCAGCCTATCAACATTCATGAGCACCGCCCGCGCAGAGGCGTCAACAATCAGAATTTCGCACGGATACGGGATTCTCTACCTGCCGCTGATGGTGATGCGCGATCAGCAGTTGGTCGAAAAACAGGCGAAAAAAATGGGCATGGGCGATATCAAAATTAATTGGTTGCTGCTCGATGGCGGTAACGTGATTAATGATGCGATGCTGGCCGGTAATCTGGACATCGCAGGGACCGGCGCCCCGGGCTTCATTACGTTATGGTCCAAAGCGCAAGGCATTCCGCGCTCGGAAGTAATCGGTCTGGGTGCGCTAAGCACATCCTCGCTCTGGCTGAACACGAATAATCCGGCGATTAAATCGCTGAAAGATTTCACGCCTAAGGACAAAATAGCGATTCCAGGTATCAAGACATCGTTGTCAGCGGTCGTATTGCAAATGGCTGTCGCCAAAACATTTGGCGCAGAGAATTACGCCAAGCTCGACCCTTTGACGGTTAGTCTGGGACACCCGGAAGCGGTGGGATCGCTGATGTCTGGTAAAACAGAAATCACAGCGCATTTCACATCGCCGCCATTTTCATATCAAGAGCTGAAAAATCCAAAAATTACTCGGGTATTGAGTTCTTCAGAGGTATTGGGAAATATTACGTTGGATGTTGTGTTTGCGCTCAAACAATTTACTGAAAATAATCCAAAATTGGTGCAGGCATTTATCGCGGCGCAGGAAGAAGCCAACACCTATATCGAAAAAAATCGTAAAGGTGCAGCAGATACGTTTATCCGGGTGTCTAAAATCAAACTGACGGCTGATGAAGTTGAGAAAATGTTGGCAGATCCGGATATTCAGTTTCACACTACACCGAACAGTTTGATGCAGTACGTGCAGTTTATGGATAAAGCAGGGACTATTAAAACTAAGCCGGCTAAATGGTCGGATATGTTTGTTCCGTCGGTGCGCAGTCGGGCGGGAAGTTAACTAGTAACAGGCTGTAGAACGAAGATTAAAACAGCGTTAGAAATATCCTGCGGTCAGGGTATTTCTGCGCTGATGGCATAAAGCATCGGCATCAATACCAGTTGATGAAATTATTGAAATCACAGAAATGTGAGCGAAAAAAATCCCACCACACTGTTGTTCAACAGTGCAGCATCGGCTTAAATTTCATTAAAATGGCGGCTAGATTTGTCGCGTTGCGGCTCGTTTTTTACGCACATCGCTGACGCCGATCAATGCTGCACATTCAACGGCACTATGGACATTCTCACGCTGGAGCCTGTCAGATTTTCTGTGTGAACGGGGTTATGAAATAAAACCGAAAAACTCTACAAAACCCCACCTCATGCATCTGAATGAAAACTCTTCCCCAAAGAAACCGGCTGATTCAACAATATAGTCTTAGGATCACGACAAATAATCACCAGCACCACCACAGTAGCTACATACGGCAGCATAGACAAAAACTCCGAAGGAACACCCAACCCAAATCCCTGCGCGTACAGCTGTAAAACAGTCACTCCGCCAAACAAATAAGCCCCCGCCATCACGCGCAGTGGCTTCCACGTCCCAAACACCACCAACGCCAGCGCAATCCACCCTTTACCAGCAGTCATCCCCTCCACCCACATCGGCGTTTGAACAATAGATAAATAAGCCCCCGCAATACCCGCAGTAGCGCCGCCAAACATCACCGCCAGATAGCGAATAAAAATTACCGGATGCCCGATAGCATGCGCAACGGTAGGCGATTCCCCCACCGCCCGTAGCTTCAATCCACTATGGCTTTTAGTCAAAAACCAATACACCGCGCCGCCCAACACCAGCGATAGATAAATCATCACGTCATAGTGAAAAAATAGCTGCCCGAGTACTGGCAATGTCGACAATACCGGAATCTCAATCCCCTTCAATCCCGGAATCGGTGTCCCCGCCAGATCGTGCCCGACAAAAGCCGACAATCCAATCCCGAACAGCGTCAACGCCAACCCGGTTGCGACCTGATTGGCCTGTAACGTCAACGTCAAAAAAGCAAAGATCAGCGACAACGCTATCCCTGCTGTAGCCGCAGCGATAAAGCCCAGCGTCGCGCTACCGCTGGCCAGCGTCGCGGCAAATCCCGCTACCGCACCGACCAGCATCATGCCTTCAATCCCCAGATTAAGAACGCCGGCCTTTTCAACAACGGTTTCACCCAACGCCGCATAAATCAATGGCGTCGCCGCAACAACCGTACTGACAATAATAGGAAGAACGGGGCTAGCAGGATTCATGCTGTTTCCTTGATGGCGGCGGCGTTAGAAGCACTAGAAATTGCGCGGACGGTGCTGACATTCTTTAATTTAAACGTAATGAATAAGTCGGCTGCCAGTAAATAAAACAACAGCAAACCCTGAAACAAACCAGTAATCGCGGAAGGCAACGCCATCTGCATCTGCGCCGATTCGCCGCCCAGATACAACAGCGACATCAGCAATGCGCCAAGCACAATCCCGACCGGATGCAAGCGCCCAATCCACGCCACGATAATCGCCGCGAAACCGTAACCGGGCGAAATTTGCGCCTGTAACTGACCAATCGGCCCCGCGACTTCGCATAAACCCGCCATTCCTGCCGTCGCGCCGCTAATCATCAACGCCACCCACACATTGCGTTTGTTAGAAAATCCCGCATACGCCGCGGCAGCAGGGGATAGCCCAGCCACTTGCATCCGATATCCAGCGAAAGTTTTACTAGAAAATAACCATGATGCCAGCGCCAGCACCAACCCCAGAATAAAGCCCCAATTAGTCCGCGTGCCTTCGATCAACAACGGAATCAAATGCGCATCGCTGAAAGTTTTGGATTGCGGAAAATTAAAACCTTGCGGATCGCGCCAGGGCCCATGCACCAGATACGACAACAGCAATTGCGCGATATATACCAGCATCAACGTGACCAGAATCTCGCTAGTATTGAAGCGGTTGCGCAGAAACGCCGGTATCGCTGCCCACGCCATGCCGCCCAGCGCACCGGCGACAAACATCAGCGGCAAGCCCCAGATTGCGGTGCTGTCACCCAGCCACAGCGCCACGCCACCACCAGCAATGGCACCCATCGTCAGTTGACCTTCTGCGCCGATATTCCAGACATTGGCGCGGAATCCCAGCGCCAGACCCAGCGCGCACAACAACAATGGCGTAGCTTTTAGCAATAATTCGCCGACCCCGTACACGGTTTGTAGTGGCTTGATAAAAAACACGTAAAACGCTTGCTGCGGATCTTTGCCGAGGATGGTAAAAATCACGATCCCCGTCAGCAGCATCGCCACCGCAGCAATCAGCGGTGAAGCCACTCGCATCATCGGCGACGGCGCCGCACGTCGTTCAAGTTTAAGCAAGATGATTCTCCTGATTGATGGAAACTCCGGCAGCGAGGCCGGAAGGTGACTCGTTGATAGCGTCTGGCGGCAGCGCGTCAAATTTGCCGCTCATCCAGTTGCCGATTTGTTCGATGCTGGTATCTGCCAGTCGCACTGCTGGCGATAAGCGACCTTCGGACAGCACGCAAATCCGGTCACTGATGGTGAACAATTCTTCCAATTCTTCGGAGATCACCAACAACGCCACACCTTGCGCACGCAGATCGATTAACGCTTGCCGAATCAACTGTGCAGCGCCCACATCCACGCCCCAGGTCGGTTGCGCCACAATCATCATTTTTGGATTCAGCATGGTTTCGCGGCCGACGATGAATTTCTGTAGATTGCCGCCCGATAAACTGGATGCAGCAGCATCCGCGCCGCTGCATTTGACGCCGAAGCGGGCAATCACGTCTTGTGCAAATTGTTGAATCGCACCGGGTTGTAGCAGTCCTTTGCGCACCATGCCGTGGCGCGCGCCAGTCAGCAAGGCGTTCTGCGCCAGACTCATACTGGGCACTGCGCCGCGCCCTAAACGTTCTTCTGGCACAAACGTCAGGCCGTGCTGTCGTCGTTGGGCTGGATTCAAACGTCCGACCGATTCGCCCATCAGCACGATCATCGGCGCTTGCCCAGTCGGCGTGTCCGTCAGGCTTTCGCCAGACAATGCCGCCAACAATTCTTTCTGGCCGTTGCCGGAGACCCCGGCGATGCCCAGAATTTCACCGCTGCGCACGTTCAGGCTGATGTTTTTTAGTGTGGTGCCGAACGGGTCAATTGTTCCCAGAGATAATTTATCCAGCGCCAGACGGACTTCGCCAGTGGCTTGCGGGGTCAAATGGCATTCGGCCAGTTCGCCGCCGATCATCATCCGGGCCAGACTGTCGTTGGTTTCGTTTTTTGGGATAGCGGTGCCGCTGACGCGCCCGCCGCGCAAAACGGTCGCGGTATCGCACAGGGCACGGATTTCATCTAGTTTGTGGCTGATATATAAAATGCTGCAACCTTCCGCCGCCAATTGGCGCAAGGTCGTAAATAAGGTCAGCACGGCTTGCGGCGTCAGGACCGAGGTTGGCTCGTCCATGATCAACAGTTTTGGCTGCTGCAACAGGCAGCGCACGATTTCCACTCGTTGGCGTTCCCCGACCGACATGCTGTGGACTAGCCGATGTGGATCAATCGGCAGGCCGTATTTTTCTGATACTTCCTTAATTTGCACCGCCAGCAAAGCCGGAGCGACCTGCACATCCAGCGCCAGGGCGATATTTTCAGCGACAGTCAGCGTCTCAAACAACGAAAAATGCTGGAACACCATGCCGATGCCCAAACGCCGGGCCTGCGCCGGACTGGCGATATCCAGATAACGTCCCTCCCACAAAATGCTGCCTGCATCCGGTTTGGTGACGCCATAAACGATCTTCATCAGCGTACTTTTTCCCGCGCCGTTCTCACCCAGCAACGCGTGAATCTCGCCGGGCTGGACGCTCAGGCTGATCCCGTCATTAGCGACTACGCTGGGATAGCGTTTAGTAATGTCGTTGAGGACAAGGCGTGGCGGCAATGCGGATGAATCCGGCAATAGGTCCATGGGAAGGTCCGTTTAAGAGAAGTAAACAGGACTTACACAAAATCGCCCCAGCGGCGTTGCGCTGTCCTGGCAATCTACGCGGTCCGACCGTACTGTCTTTGTCGGCACGCGTTGCTGGGACAAATTTTGTGTAAGCCCTAAAAATAGAATAGGAAGCAACCCAGGGGAAGTGCAATTGTCATGCCAGAGCCGAAATTGCTGCGGTAAAGCGCGGCAAAAATCGCCTGATCAAGCATGCCGATGCCGGGGCAGCAGGCTGGAAATAGACAGTTTCGCCCGATTGTCATGGTGCGATGCGATATATTTTGTCGACAATATTAAACAAAAATTTGTCACAAAATAACTATAAATTGGTGAATATTCGCTATTCATATTTGCGACTATTGCACCGTAACAGCGCATTGATAATTTACAAGCGCCAATTTAATGCAAAAAATAACAAAGGCCGCACCGATTATCAGCATCCATGCGCCCGCTGAGGCCGAATAGTTAATTTTTGCGCCAGTTTATGATTGGCAACAATTGGCACGGTAATTGCTGTCAAAACATTTAAGAATTTTAAGCAGAGCGATTTGCGAAATGACCTCAAATTGGACTGCGCGCTATTTTTAAATGTTGTAAATCTCGTAATAAGGGGAAATGAGGCTCCTTAACTCCTTAGTGATCCACTCTCTTGGAAACACATCATGGCAAAGCAAGCAGCAGTAAAAATCAGCAAGTTCGCGGTCAATGTATTAACAGTGGCTGCAGCGCTGGCGAGCGTTCAGCAGGCCAGCGCTGCTGAATGGAGCGATACCTCCATCGGCTATCGTTACGGAACGAATTTTGCTGAGCCGTATGTCGGCACCGGGATTGCAAAGAGCATTATCGATATCCAGCATGCTAGTGGTTATAAGTATGGGACGAACTTTGTGAACGTGGATTTGTTGCAGTCCGATAGTAAGGATAGCAATGCGCAGGAAGCCTATATCGTTTACCGGAATACGCTGGATTTGGGCAAAGTAAGTGGAAAAACCTTGTCATTCGGTCCGGTGCGTGGGCTTGGTGTGACGGCTGGGTTTGATTGGAATACTAAGAACGATCCGGGTTATGCATCGAGAAAACGTATGTTGGTGTTGGGACCGACGTTGATGATGGATGTGCCGGGTTTTTTGAATGTCAGTTTGTTGCTGATGCGTGAGAGTAATCAGCCGGTCGGCGTGACTAGTCGGTATACCTACGATACGCATCCGATGCTGAGCCTGGCCTGGGGAATTCCTATTGCTTCGACCGGGTTGGCGTTTGAGGGATATTTCGATTACATCGCGGCTAAGGGTACGAATGAATATGGTGGCGGGACTGCGCCGGAAGTGCATTTCGATGGTCAGATAATGTATGACTTGGGGACGCCTTTGGGGATGGGGAAGAATACTTTGCGGGCTGGTCTTGAGTATGAGTACTGGCGCAATAAGTTTGGTACGCCTTCTACTGTTAAGGGGTCTTTGGCTAAGACGCCTATGGTTCGGGTCGAGTATCACTTTTAAGGTTTGTTGAGAGCGTATTTGCTGCGTGGGGGCTTTGGGTTTGGTGGTTGCTTAGATGGGATGTGCTCCGTTGATGCAAGCCGGGGGCGGCCCAGCCGCTAGTCACTTTTTCTTGCTTCGGCTAGGCGCCCCCACAGAAAAAGTGACTGGCTGTCGGGCCACCCCCGACAAAGCCTCCACGGAGCGCCAACCGTGTTATCAGCCACAAACCGATATCTAAACACCAAAAGGAGTTCTGAATGTTTCAATTACGTTCTACATTAATCGCCCTGGCAACAGTCACCACCCTAACTCTAGGCGTGCTACCAACAGCCAGCGCCGCCGAACCATTAAAAGTCGCGTTCGTCTATCTAGGCCCAGTCGGTGACGGCGGCTGGACATTCCAACACGACCAGGGCCGTCGCGCCATCGAAAAAGAATTCGGCAACAAAATCAAGACTACTTATGTAGAAAACGTCCCGGAAACCGCCGATGCCGAACGCGTCATCCGCCAACTCGCCGTCGATGGCAATCAGCTGATATTTACCACCTCATTCGGCTACATGGACCCAACGATCAAAGTCGCCAAAGCTTTCCCGAAAGTCCACTTCGTCCACGCAACCGGCTACAAAACCGGCCCCAACGTAGGAACCTATCAAACGCGTTTCTATGAAGGTGCCTACCTCCTCGGCATCATCGCCGGAAAAATGACCAAAACCAATACATTAGGTTTTGTCGGTTCATTCCCAGTCCCGGAAGTCGTCCGCAACGTCGACGCCTACACCCTCGGCGCAAAAAGCGTCAACCCTAAAATCAAAACCAAAATCGTCTGGGTGAATACCTGGTATGACCCAGGCAAAGAACGCCAAGCCGCTGAAACACTGGTCGCTCAAGGTGCCGACATGCTCGCTCAAAACACCGATTCCCCTGCTGTCGTGCAAGTCGCTGAAGAAAAAGGCGTCCACGCATTCGGCTGGGATACCGACATGGCAAAATACGGCCCTAAAGCCCACCTCACCGCAAATACTGAAAACTGGGGTGTGTATTACAGCCAGGAAGTAAAACGCGAATTGGCCGGCACATGGAAACCAGAAAAAACACTCTGGGGTATTCAAGAAAATCTAGTCGTCTTGTCACCTTTGAATCCTTCGGTCCCAGCAGATGTCGTCGCACTTTTCAATGAAAAGAAAAAAGCCATCGTTGATGGCAAGTTGCTTCCTTTTGGCGGTCCGCTAAAAGACAACACCGGTGCCGTTAAAGTAGCTGCAGGTGCAGTCTTACCGATGGGCGATTTGATGAGTATTAACTGGTTGGTCGATGGCGTAGAAGGCACACTGCCGAAGTAATTATTCGTAAAAGGGGCCGTGGCCCCGCGCGGTAATATTCTTCGCCCCGGTGTGGCAAAAAACGGGGCGAAGACAGGTTTATTTTAGCGATTTCGATCATACTAAAGGGCGCTAAAGCGGCCTTAAACACTACCGGTAGACAGGCGCATTATCAATTGCCAAAGTATGATTAAACAGCATAAATAAGCCCCAGCAATAAGCCACAAAAACGACGATTTCTAATCCGATCAATATGAATAAAACAGCCAAACAATTGCACGTTGCCACCCCCACGGCAGGCAAACCACAAAGCAATACGGAAGATCGGATTTACCACGATATCTATGATGCGATCATGGAGCATCGTCTGCCACCGCGCACTAAACTGACCGAGCAAGTTTTATGTCAGATTTACGATACCGCGCGCCATACAGTGCGCAAAGTGCTGACCCGCTTAGAGACTGAAGGTCTGGTCGAGCTGGAAGCCAATCGCGGTGCGTTTATCGCCAGCCCCACCAGCGTGGAGGCCAAAGATATGTTTGAGTTGCGCAATATCATCGAACACGCAGCACTGGAAAAAGTTGCTCATAGCGCCACGCCCAAGCAATTAGCCGCGCTGCGTAAAGGCGTCGATGACGAGCGCGCCGCCTATCTCACTGGCGATCGTCCGCGCTGGATACGCTTGTCCGCGCAATTTCATCTGGAGTTGGCAGAATTAACCGATAACGTGCTGTTGGTCGGCGTACTGCGCAAGCTGGTTTCGCGCACGACATTGCTGATCGCCAAGGTCGAAGCGCCGGGGCAGAATGCCTGCTCTTTCGATGAGCACGAAAGCGTGTTGTTGGCGCTGGAAAGCGGTGATGCCGCCTTAGCCCAGTCGCATATGGCGCATCATTTACGCAATTGCGAGGCCAGAGTTCAACCCGAACCGACGGCAAATTTTGACCTGCGGGCAGCTTTGGGGAAACCGCCTGAATAAAGTGATAAATTCGGCCAATAAAGTCAGGCTATAAATTCAGCACATAAAACTAGAATCAATCTTTACCCAAACACATGCCGTTGCCGCAAATAAGCACTTCCTTCCCTCCGCGATAAAGTCTGCATCTTCATCGCAAAATGGCACAACTCAGCCACATACGCATCGGTTTGCAACGGCAAAAACGTACTCAGCGTAGCCTGTTCCGCTGGTGCAAAAACCGTCCGCAGATGCGCATTTTCGATGGCTTTTATCCGATCGGCGCGGTACAACGGTTTGTCTGCGCCTGCGATTAGTTGTGCCGCTTACCTCAGCGCAACCATCCGATTTTGCATGATCTGCGCCATCACCGCCCCTTATTCCAGCACTGCCAAATCACCTTGCAGCAACGCGTTGTAACTATGCATATCCTCACGTTCTTGCGGATTGGCGCAGCTGAATCCAGCGGAGTTCCTTAGCGCGCCCAAATGCTGCGGTTTTTAGAAATTTGTCTAATCTCACTTGTCCAGAATGCGGCATGTTTTCTTTAGCGCACACCAGCAAAATTCGCCGCTACGCCCCACAAACGTGACGATTTTTCTCTAAGAAAAAGATAAAAATCCACCTTCGTTAAAATAAGTTTACTCAAAAGAATAAAAGGTGCATCATGTGAACTATTAATTCTCACTGGTGGATAATCATGACACGTGTTCAGCCTCAGTCTCTCCCGCGCCGTTACACGCTATCACTATCGTGTCCTGACAGTGTCGGTATTGTGGCTGCGGTGAGCAGTTTTGTTGCTGATGCCGGGGGATGGATTACTGAGGCTAGCCATCATGCTGATGAAGTAAACAAGCGGTTTTTCATGCGTCAGGAAATTCTGGCTGATTCGATTTCTTATGATATCGATGCCTTCCGGTCGCGTTTTGCCTCCATCGCGCACGATTTTTCGATGCATTGGCGAATTGCTGATTCGGCTAAAAAGAAACGCGTAGTCTTGCTAGTTTCCAAGCAGGAACATTGTCTTTACGATTTGCTGGCGCGTTGGCAATCGCAAGAATTGGATATCGATATCCCCTGCGTGATTTCAAATCACGAGACGTTCAGAGGATTGGTCGAATGGCACGGAATTCCTTTCCATCACGTGCCGGTGACAGCGACCAATAAAACCGAAGCCTATGCAGAAGTAGCGCGGTTGTATGACGAAGCGCAGGGCGATGTGATGGTGCTGGCGCGTTACATGCAGGTGTTAAGTCCAGAGTTATGCGCTCGTTATCACGGCCAGATCATCAATATTCATCATTCCTTTTTGCCGAGTTTCATCGGCGCAAAACCCTACCATCAAGCATTTGAAAAAGGCGTCAAATTGATCGGCGCGACCTGTCATTACGTCACCGAAGAGTTGGATCAGGGCCAGATCATTGAGCAGGATGTGAACCGCATCGATCATTCCGATAAGGTCGAGGATTTGGTGCGCTATGGTAAAGATATTGAGAAGGCCGTGCTCGCACGCGGCCTGCGGTATCACCTGGAAGACCGCGTATTAGTACATGGCAAAAAGACCGTTGTATTTAAATAAAAAATGTACGTAAACGCCCCAGCGGCGTCTTTCCCTTTAGCCAGCGCGGCGCATGATTTAAGCCTGCGTCTCGGCAACCAGTATTACCGACCCGTCGTCGGCTGAATTTTTTCACAAGTTGATTGCTGCAACAACTTTGCGTAATTCTTAATAAGGAAATAGCGATGCCTTGGCGACTCGTACGTTTTGCCCTTTCAAAGAAGCATCCCGAACCGCGGATGTTTGCCGAGCCCGGAGAGCTTAAATCCAGTTACGACGCAGTGATTATCGGCGGCGGGGGACATGGGTTGGCAGCGGCCTATTATCTGGCCCGCGATCATGGCATGACGAATGTGGCCGTGCTGGAAAAAGGCTATATCGGCGGCGGTAATACGGGGCGCAATACAACGATCATTCGTTCCAATTATCTGACCCCTGAAGGCGTTAAATTCTATGACACCTCGGTCGATCTCTGGAAGGATCTGTCGCAGGATTTCGATCTGAATCTGTTCTATTCCACCCGTGGGCATTTTACGTTGGCGCATACCGATTCGGCATTGCGCACGATGCGCTGGCGGGCCGAGGTCAATAAGCATTACGGCGTTGATTCTGAAGTTGTGGGGCCGAGCGAGATTCTCAAAGCTTGTCCGCAAATGGATATTACTTGCGGCGGTCACGCGCCAGTGTTGGGTGCGCTTTACCATGCGCCAGGCGCGGTCGCACGGCACGATACCGTGGCCTGGGGTTATGGTCGCGGCGCTAGTTTGCGCGGCGTAGAAATCCATCAGCAAACGCAAGTCATGGGGATTGATGTGCAGGGCGGCAAAGTACGCGGCGTGCAGACCGATCGCGGCTACATCTCGACGCCGAAAGTGCTCTGCGCGGTGGCTGGATCGACCCCGCGCATGACCGATATGGTCGGCCTGCGCACGCCGATCTATATTCATCCATTGCAAGCGATGGTCAGCGAGCCAATGAAGCCGTGGCTGAATCCGATTCTGGTATCCGGCAGCTTGCATATTTACGTCAGCCAAAGCGCCCGCGGCGAACTGGTGATGGGTGCGTCGCTGGACCCGTATGAAGTCCATTCAACCCGCTCGACGCTGGATTTTGTTGAGGGTTTGTCGGCCCATATGCTGGATATGTTCCCTTTCCTGTCGAACGCAAAAGTAGTGCGGCAATGGGCGGGGATGGCAGACATGACGCCGGATTTTGCGCCGATCATGGGCAAGACGCCGGTAGAAGGTTTTTATCTCGACGCCGGTTGGGGCACGTGGGGATTCAAGGCGACGCCGGTCTCCGGCAAAACCATGGCGTACACCCTCGCCAATGACCGCAACCATGAACTAATCGAAGGCTTTTCCCTGTCCCGCTTCGCAAATTATGCGTTGACCGGCGAAAAGGGTGCCGCATCGGTGGGCCACTAATATGAAAATAATGACTTGCCCCATTAACGGGCCGCGCCCGATCAGCGAATTTGTCTACGGCGGTGCGTTCCGTCCGATGCCAGATCCCGACGCTGCCAATGATATTCAATGGGCCGACTATGTATTCAATCGTAGTGGTGCTGCGGCGGTGAAGATTGAATGGTGGTGCCATTCACCCTCTACAACCTGGTTCATGGTCGAGCGTGATACTGCGCGCGACGTGATTTTGCGCAGTTTCTTGTATAGCGATGCCGCCATCGAAGGAGCACCGAAATGAGGCTGCAACCCGTCACCGGCGAATGGATTAACCGCCAAACCACTGTCGAATTTCAATTTGAAGGCCAGACCTATCGCGGCTATGCTGGCGATACGATTACCAGCGCGATCTGGAGCGCCGATACGCGCTTGCTGGGCCGCAGTTTTAAATACCATCGTCCGCGTGGCGTGCTGTCGCTGGCGAATCACGATATCAACGTGCTGATGCAGGATGGTCAGCGTCTGAACGTGCGCGCCGATGTAGAACCGATTCCGGCCAACCGGGCATTAACGGCGGTGAATACGTTTGGCGGTCTATCGGCAGATTCGGGCCGTTGGCTAAATAAAATGTCGGCATTTTTACCGGTCGGTTTTTATTACAAAGCGTTCCATACCAAGAAATTATTCCCGATGTGGGAAAAGGTTTTTCGGCGTCTGACGGGACTAGGCGAAATCGATTTTTCGACACCGCATCGGCGCACACCGAAGTCTTACGACTTTTGTGATGTACTGGTGATCGGTGCAGGACCATCCGGACTGGCCGCTGCATTAGCCGCCGTCAAAGCCGGTGCCGAAGTCGTGATCGTCGATGAAAATGCGCGGGCTGGCGGCAGCGCCGGTTATCAGCGCGGTGGTTCATCGGTGAGTTTCAAACGGATCGAAGCATTGCTGGCTGAAGTCGCCGCCGAACCGCGTATCCGCTTGCTGGAAAGTACGATGGCCGGGGCTTATTACGCCGACCATTGGGTACCGTTAATCGATGCCGAGAAGCTGACCAAGATGCGCGCCAAAAGCGTCGTCGTCGCCAGCGGTGCATTTGAACAACCAGCCGTATTTCATAACAACGATTTGCCGGGTGTGATGCTGGCTTCCGCTGCGCAGCGTTTGATGTATCGCTATGCAGTGCAACCGATGCAGCGCGTGGTACTGCTTGTCGCGAATGCCGATGGCTATCGTGCGGCACTGGATCTGGATGCGAACGGCGTACAGGTCGCAGCGCTAGTCGATATGCGGCCCAATCATTTGATGGCGGAACTGGATATTGCGGTGCTGAAACGCGGCATCAAGATTTTCCGCAGCCATTGCGTACTGGAGGCGGAAGCCGCAGCTGGCGGCAAGGCAGTCGGCGCAGCGATTATTTGTCCGATTGATCGCAAAGGTGCAGCCAATCCTGCCGAGCAAGTCCGGCTGGAATGCGACGGCATCGTCATGAGCGTTGGCTGGGCACCTACCGCCAATTTGCTGTATCAGGCTGGCACCAAGATGCAATTTGCCGAGGCCACGCAGCAATTCGTGCCTGAGCAATTACCGAACGGCGTATTCGCCTGTGGTCGCGTCAACGGTGTGTATGAATTTGAACGCAAGCTGATCGATGGCGAGCAGGCCGGTCGCGCTGCTGCTGCCTATATCGGGCATGGTACAGCGCAGGTTGCACGCGCCTTGCCGGAGATCGAATCGCCATCGCATCCGTGGCCGATAGTCGCGCATCCCAAGGCCAAGAATTTCGTCGATTTTGACGAGGACTTGCAGCTGAAGGATTTTGAAAATGCGGTGCAAGAAGGCTTCGACAATATTGAGTTGTTAAAGCGTTACACCACGGTCGGCATGGGGCCATCGCAAGGTAAACATTCCAACATGAACGCGCTGCGGATTCTGGCGCGGCTGGTCGGTAAAACGCCGGGCCAGGTGGGGACGACGACTGCACGCCCATTCTTCCATCCGGTGCCGATGTCGCATCTGGCCGGACGTGGTTTTACGCCAGAACGTTTGACGCCGTTGCATCATCAGCATCAGCAATTGAACGCGGTATTTATGCCTGCTGGCGTCTGGCAGCGTCCCGAATATTACGCCCGTGTAGGACAGGATCGGACCAGTTGTATTCGCGCAGAAGTGGCGGCTGTGCGTAACGGCGTCGGTATGATCGATGTCGGCACACTGGGCAAGATCGAAATCTATGGCCCCGACGCAGCCGCCTTTTTAGAGCGGGTATACATCAGCAGTTACGCCAATCTGAAGGTCGGCATGTCACGCTATGCGGTGATGTGCGATGAGTCCGGTGTCGTGATCGACGATGGCGTCGTGGCCCGATTGGGCGAGCAGCATTTTTACTTCACCACGACCACTTCCGGCGCGGCTGAGGTATATCGCGAACTGACGCGCTTGAATATTTTGTGGGGGATGAACTGCGGTCTGGTGAATCTTACGGGCGCGATGGCGGCAATGAATCTGGCTGGGCCAAAATCGTTGGCGGTGCTGGAACAACTGACCGATCAGGATTTGTCATCGACCGCCTTCCCTTATCTGGCGGTACGCGATGCCACGGTAGCGACGATTCCTGTGCGCATCATGCGGGTTGGTTTTGTCGGTGAATGGGGCTATGAAATCCACGTCCCGGCGGAGTATGCCAATACGCTGTGGGAAGCACTCTGGGAAGCCGGAAAAAGCGCTGGCATTTGCGCCTTTGGTGTGGAAGCACAACGGCTGCTGCGATTAGAAAAAGGCCACATCATTATTGGTCAGGATACCGATGGACTGACTACGCCGTTTGAAGCCAATCTGCGGTGGGCGGTCAAAATGAATAAGCCATTTTTCATCGGCCAGCGCAGCTTGGGAATTGTCGACCGCAAACCATTGCGGCAAACGCTGGTCGGCTTTGTGCTGGGTGTGGGCTATAACGGCACGGTGCCAAAAGAATGCCATCTGATTATTGAGCAAGGCGAGATCGCGGGCCGTATTACCAGCATCGCCTGGAGCCCTGGTCTTGAGCGCTTTATCGGTCTGGCTTTCGTGCGGCCGGATTTGTCGACGGTAGGGCAGTCTGTATCGATTCGTTTGAGCGACGGCGGTCTGGTGACGGCAACGGTGCATGAAACACCGTTCTACGATCCTGCCAATGCCCGTCAAAAAAATGTGCGTGAAGAAACCCGGATCAAGGAGGAAGTCGTATGACAACCGGCATGACATCCAATAGGCAAGCTGGCGCGAACGCGTCAGCGCTATCAGCATCGACGACATCGCTGCGCCGCAGTCCTTTGCAGTCGGCGATTACCCCACACCATCCGCAATGGGTCATCATCGACGGCATGAGCACGGCGTTTCAGTTCGATACCAAAGACGCCGAGCGCATGGCTGCGTTGGGGATTGCCGATCTGTCGTTCATGTTTCGTTGCGGCTTAAAAGGGCCGCATAGCGTGGCCTGGCTGACGGCTCAGGGTTTGCCGATTCCGCAAATAAATAGTTGGGAGCCATTGCCAGGCGGCGGCATCATCGCCCGTCTTGGCGTGACAGAATTTTTGATTGAAGATAGTGCCGGTGACAGCACAGCAAAACAGCTGGCTGACGCGCTTAAAACGCGGCCGGACGGGGTCTATCCGGTATTGCGCCAAGACGCTTCATTTGCGGTGACCGGGGCTTTTCTGCAAACGCTTTTGCGGCAGACTTGCGCTATGAATTTCAACGTTCTTGATTTGTCGACACGGCCGTTGGCGCTGACCTCGATGGTCGGTGTCCAGGTATTGGTAATTCCAAGTGAGCTTAACGAACAACCGCTGTACCGGGTCTGGTTCGATGGGACTTATGCCGATTACCTTTGGCAGACCTTGTTGGGCATCGCTGGTGAGCATGGCGGTGGGCCTGTGGGTCTGGATTGTTTGATGCAGAAAAATGCAATGCAACAAAACACACGGCAACACAATTCCCACCACTTAATACCTCAACGGAGTGCGCGATGAACTTACAGGAAGCCAAAGCATTTATTGACAAGCACCAGATAAAATATATTTTGGCGCAATTTGTCGATATTCACGGCGTCGCCAAGACCAAGTCGGTGCCAGCCCAGCATCTTGACTCGATTCTTAAAAATGGCGCAGGCTTTGCCGGTTTCGCCATCTGCGGTATGGGTATCGAGCCGCACGGCCCCGATTACATGGCAGTCGGCGATATTTCCACGCTGTCGCTGGTGCCTTGGCAACCCGGCTATGCACGTATTGTGTGCAACGGACACACTAACGGCAAACCGCACAGCATCGATTCTCGCAACGTATTGCTAAAACAGGTCGAGCGCCTGAAGCAGCATGGCTGGATTCTGAACACCGGTTTGGAGCCGGAATTTTCATTGTTGCGCAAAGATGAAAAGGGCGGCATCCATCCTTTCGATGAGACCGATACGCTGGCAAAGCCCTGTTACGACTACAAAAGTAGCACCCGCACTGCCGCCTATCTGGAAGAACTGGTGGCCGCCTTGCAGGATGTCGCCATCGATGTTTTCCAGATCGATCATGAAGACGCCAACGGCCAGTTTGAAGTCAATTACACCTATAGCGATGCACTGAAATCTGCCGATGATTTTGTCTTCTTCAAGATGGCAGCATCCGAGATCGCCAACCGCCGGGGGATGATTTGTTCATTCATGCCGAAGCCGTTTGCGAATCGTCCCGGTAACGGCATGCACATGCACATGTCACTGTCGGATGGCAAAAAGAATTTGTTCGCCGATGACAGCGATCCGCGCCAGCTTGGCTTGTCGAAACTGGCCTATCACTTCATGGCGGGTTTGCTGGCGCACGCACCGGCGATCACCGCGATTTGCGCACCGACGGTCAACTCCTACAAGCGTCTGGTCGTCGGGCATTCGCTCACCGGCGCGACCTGGGCGCCAGCGTATATCAGCTACGGCAACAATAATCGTTCATGCATGGTCCGCATTCCTGAGGGACGCATCGAATTGCGTCTGCCGGATGGCGCTTGCAATCCGTATCTGGCTGCTGCCGCAGTGATCGCGGCCGGGCTGGATGGCGTCGAACGCAAGCTTGATCCGGGCGAGCCGCAAAACTTCAATCTCTACAATTTATCGGTCGCTGAGTTGGCAGAAAAAGGCATCGGCGTATTGCCGCAAACCTTGCACGACGCAGTGGCGGCGTTGGAGGAAGACAAAACGATTTGCGAAGCGCTGGGACCGGTGGCGCAAGAATTCATCGCGCTAAAACGGAATGAATGGGGCACTTACATGCGTCACGTATCGGACTGGGAAGTGGCGACGTATCTTGAGTTTTTTTAAAGACAGTATTGCGGGTTGGCTGGGCAGATTTTTCTGCTTCAGCAGGCTGGCCCGATAGTTGACAACGAATTAGTAACGAACATTGAACAATGCACTAGGAGAATAAATTATGTGTGGAATTGTTGGTTTACTCGTCAAAACGCCCGCCTTGCGTGAGCGTTTGGGTGAGTTATTGGTGCCGATGATGATAGGCATGACCGAGCGTGGGCCTGATTCTGCCGGGCTGGCGATATTTACCGATACGCTGGGCGTCGGTCATAAATACAGCCTGTATTCAGGCGGAACGGAAGCCTTTAATTGGGGCGGCGTGGCAGAGGATTTGTATAAACACCTGCGCGCCGAAGGCCGTTGCGAAGGCCATGGCAATCACGCCGTGCTGACCTGCGCGCTGGCCCCGGACGTGATCCGCCAATGGCTGAAAGAACATTATCCGATGCTGCACGTTTTGTCCTGCGGTCGCGCGATTGATCTTTACAAAGACATCGGCACGCCAACAGAGGTGTGTGATCGCTATGGGTTTGCCGGTCTGAAAGGCACGCACGCCATTGGTCATACCCGCATGGCGACAGAATCAGCGGTGACGCCGGACCGTGCCCATCCTTTTACTGCCGGTGAAGATTTCTGTCTGGTGCATAACGGTTCGTTGTCGAACCCGAATGGCTTGCGTCGCAAACTGGAACCGCAGGGCATCCATTTCGATACCGATAACGATACCGAAGCTGCCTGCCGTTTTCTGGAATGGCGGATGCGCGAAGGCGACACGCTGGACGCTGCCATCAAGAAGGGATTTGACGAGCTGGACGGCTTCTATACCTTCTTAATCGGCACCGGCGATCAAATGGCGCTGGTCCGCGATCCTTTCGCCTGTAAGCCAGCGATTGTGGCCGAAACCGATGATTACGTCGCCATTGCTTCAGAGTTTCGTTCGTTAGCGCATTTGCCTGGCGTCAAAAACGCCCACATTTATGAACCGGCCCCGGAGGAAATTTACGTATGGAAAATCTGACTTTTGATCTCGCCGAGCGATCGCTGCGTGACCTGAATCAATTCCTCCACAAAGAGGCAAACGGTAAAGGTATCAAGCAGGTAACGGTGAACAATCCTGACGGCGCGCACAACATCGCGGTCGGTCTGAACGAAGCTATCTCGGTCAACGTGCACGGACATGCGGGCTATTACGCGGCCGGGATGTTGAAGAGCGGCACGGTAACGATTTTTGGCAATGCAGGTACGGGCGTGGCAGAAAATATGATGTCTGGCAAGGTCCATGTCAAAGGTTTTGCGTCGGTTTCTGCCGGTGCTTCGGCGCATGGCGGTTTGCTGGTGATCGATGGCGACGCATCGCTACGCTGCGGTATTTCGCTCAAGGGGGCGGATATCGTCGTCGGCGGATCGGTGGGCAGTTTCTCCGGCTTTATGGCGCAAGCCGGACGGATGGTGATCTGCGGCAATACCGGCGACGCACTCGGCGATTCGCTGTACGAGGCGGTCATTTACGTGCGCGGCAACATCAAGTCGCTAGGTGCCGATGCCCAACTCGAACCGATGAAGGATAGCGATTATCAGGAAGTCGGGGAATTGCTCGATAAAGCCGGTTTGCCGCACGATCCGAAAGATTTTAAACGCGTCGCCTCGGCCCGGAAGCTGTACCACTGGAACGCGGATGCCAACCAAGAATATTGAGCTAGGAGTAAAGCATGAGTAATAACGAACACATACTAAAGCGGATGCTCAAGGAAGAAAGCGCTGGCTTCGACCGTAAAACGATTGATTACATCCAAAATGCTGCGGCACACGGACTGTATGAGATTCGTGGGCTGGGTGCTAAACGGGCATTACCGGGTTTCGATGATTTGCTGTTATTGGGTGCATCGTTGTCGCGTTATCCGCTGGAAGGTTATCGGGAAAAATGTGTCACCAAGACGTTGTTGGGAACACGTTTTGCGAAGAAACCGATCGAGTTGGAAATTCCGATTACCTTCGCCGGGATGAGCTTTGGTGCGTTGTCGGCTAACGTCAAAGAATCGTTGGGCCGCGCCGCGACTGAACTCGGCACCTCGACGACGACTGGCGATGGCGGGATGACGCAAGAAGAGCGCCAATCGTCTAAAACGCTGGTGTATCAATGCTTGCCATCGCGTTATGGTTTTAATCCGGACGATGTACGCAAGGCGAATGCGATTGAACTGGTGATCGGGCAAGGCGCGAAGCCGGGCGGCGGCGGGATGCTGCTGGGACAAAAAGTTTCGCCACGGGTAGCCAAAATGCGGACGCTGCCAGCGGGTATCGATCAACGTTCCGCCAGTCGTCATCCGGATTGGACCGGCCCGGACGATCTGGTGATCAAGATTCAGGAATTGCGTGAAATGACAGATTGGGAAACGCCGATCTACGTCAAGGTTGGGGCGACGCGAACGTTTCATGACGTGAAGCTGGCGGTGCATGCCGGTGCGGATGTCATTGTGGTTGATGGGATGCAGGGCGGGACAGCGGCGACGCAAACTTGCTTCATTGAGCATGTCGGGATTCCGACGCTGGCAGCGTTACGTCAGGCGGTGGATGCGCTGGAAGATTTGAATATGAAGGGGACCGTGCAGTTGATCGTCTCCGGCGGGATTCGGAGTGGGGCGGATGTTGCCAAGGCGCTTGCAATGGGCGCGGATGCGGTTGCCATCGGGCAGGGTGTGTTGATTGCACTTGGCTGTAATAGTGATTCGTATGTGTTGGATGGGATTCATCATGATGCTACGGAAGACTATGCCAAGTTGGGGACAGCGGCGGGGTTTTGCCATAACTGTCATACGGGGAAATGTCCGGTTGGGGTGACGACGCAAGATCCGATTTTGTCGCAACGGTTGCATCCGGATATTGGGGCTAAGCGGTTGAAGAATTATTTTAAGACTGTGAATATGGAGTTGACGACGATTGCACGGGCTTGTGGGAAGCAGAATGTGCATCATTTGGAGCGGGAGGATTTGGTGGCGTTGACGATAGAAGCTGCGGCGATGGCGAGGGTGCCATTAGCGGGGACTGATTGGATACCAGGGTATTCTAAGTTTTGATGCTTTAGTTCGGTTGGACGGTTGGCGCTCCGTGGGGACTGTTTGATTTGGTGATTTTTTGAGGCGGGATGTGCTCCGTTGATGCTTGCCGGGCCGCCCCCGGCTTGCATCGACCGAGCGCCGACCGTTTCAATTACAGACACCCCAGCAACCGTAAATCGATGACCAAATTTACAACTTTCTTCAGGAAATGCAAGATGGCATCCAACATCCTTGATGGCAAAGCACTAGGCCTAGAACTACAAGATGCACTACAACTCCAGGTAAAAAAGCTAACCGCAGCCGGCACAATCCCAGCGCTAACCGTAATTCTGGTAGGCGATGACCCCGCATCTCAGGTCTACGTCCGCAACAAAGTCCAAACCTGCGAACGTACCGGCATTCGCTCAGAAATGATCCGCTATCCAAGCGACGTTTCCCCTGCCATCGTACTAGCAAAAATCGCCGAATTAAACGCCGATCCCACCATCGACGGAATATTAGTCCAACTCCCCCTACCAAAACAATTCGACGAAAAAATCGTGCTAGAAGCAATTTCCCCCATCAAAGATGTAGACGGCTTCCACGCCGAAAACGTCGGCGCATTAAATCAAGGCTCGCCTCGCTTCATCCCCTGCACGCCCTACGGCGTAATGAAATTACTAGAAAAAGGTAAAGTCGACTTAAAAGGGAAGGAAGCCGTCATCGTAGGCCGCTCTAACATCGTCGGCAAACCAATGGCAGCATTACTGCTAGCAAAAGGCGCCACCGTCACAATTTGCCATTCGCACACCGCCGACCTCGGCTTCCACACCCGCCGCGCAGACATACTCGTTGCCGCAGTCGGCCGCCCAAACATGCTTACCGGCGACATGGTAAAACCCGGCGCAGTCGTCATTGACGTCGGCATCAACCGACTAGAAAACGGTCGCCTCTGCGGAGACGTAGATTTCGCTTCCGTGCAAGAAAAAGCCGGATTGATTACCCCCGTTCCAGGCGGCGTCGGCCCGATGACAATTACGATGCTATTGACCAATACTGTCGAAGCCGCAGTACGACGCAGCTTGCAATAAATCAGCCTATTTTAAGATTGCTGTGAAGGCGATTAAAGATAGTCTGCTTGAAAGTAAATGAACCGCCATCAAAAAATAACTTTGCCGTATCGATTTCAAATTGATACGGCAAAATTGTTGTCCCCATAAAGATAGATGCCACCCCATGTAGTGCGCAAATGCTTGTCAAAAAAACTGCACATTGTAGATTTAGGGAAAATTCTTAACCTTGGGGTAAACCAAGGGCAGAGCAATCGTATTAAGTGGCTTTGATCGTATAAAACCGCACCATCCACGCTGATTTAGCGGTTGACCGCAGTTTTCTGCGGGGTTACCGTGGCAGCGTTCCTCAAAAAACAACCAGATACGACCGTCCGCTATACAAAACACTGACCGCGCAATGCACCGCGAATAATGCGGAATTCGTCCCTGTTGCTCCTTGGACAGCGAAGGCAAAGAAGCCTTGCCGGTATTGTTTTGTGTCAGCGCTGTAAAGCGCATCATTTGCCGCCCGCCCCGTTTACCGACGGGGAGTTGCTCCCGGAATATAGGATAGACCCCATGCCAGACGCCAAGCCGCCTAAAAAAGTAAACTCCCTCTCTTCAGATATGGCTGCTGATGCATTTAGCTTGATGAATGATGAGGCAAAAAGTGCCCACTTTGCGCAGTTCGCCAGCACCACTGCCGACATCTGTATGGGGATATATACCTGCCTGAATATCATTGAAGCCAGCCAGCGCGCACATCCTGACAATCCGGCAGGGGCTGCTGCCGCTGCAAAGTCGCCACAGGTGACGTCTGCGCAGGCGCTGGCTTTGCAGAAATTTGTCCGCTCCTCAGCGTTGTTAATGCATGCGTCTGCCGAGAGTCATATCCATGCGATCCAGGCCCACACTGACGCCCAGAAAGAGACCTTGATGGCCATCAAAAGGGCGCTAAAGCGTGATGCTGAATAAGGCTTCTTGTTTTTGCTGGCAGAGAGCTGCTAGCCTGAACGTTTTTGTCCGGCGTTAGTAGCGCGGCTTCCATCACAGCGCGTAAAGAACGTTTTGCCTGACAGCGTATTGCGTGCTGATCAGGCATAAACGGAAAAATATCAAACAACCGAGCAACCAAACTATCAAGCAAGCTATCCTGATATTTCCTGCATTCAAACGTCATTCAAACGTCGGATAAATAGTTATCGACAAAAACCGTAACGGAAATTTAATCAATCGCTCCGGTCCGTGCGGGATATCCGCTTGAAAAGTGAACGAATCGCCGGGCTCCAGAAGATAAGTTTCGGTGCCGTGGCGGTATTCAATTTCCCCTTCCAGCATATAAATAAACTCCGTCCCCGCGTGTTCAAAGGTGGGAAATGTCTCCGATTCATCATTCAGCGTGATCAAAAACGGCTCGAATAACTTGGTCGGCCCCTGATCGTAAGCCAGCAGATGATAAGTATGACCGCGCTTGGTGCCGCGTCTGACCACCTCCATGCCTTCGCCGCTTTTAATGAGTTGCGCGCTGCCTTCCGGTATGTCGTATTGCCGAAACAATGACGACATCGATACGCCCAGACCGCTGGCAATGCGCGACAGGGTTTCCAGACTGGCTGAGGTTTGGCCGTTTTCTATTTTCGACAACATGCTGCGGCTGATCTCTGTTCGCAGGGCGACTTCTGCGATGGTCAGATTGTGTTTCAAGCGTAATTCATGAATCGCGCTACCGACGTAGCGCGTCAGCGATGGTTCGGGCTTTTGATTGTCTTTTTCCATAATCCTTGTAACGGCGCGTGACCGCTGATGCATTTTTGAAGGTCGCTTGGGTGACTCTAAGGGTGCTGGCGTTGCTGAACTCATAGCTAACTGTCGCGAAACGCCAGGCGACTTTGATGACTTTCGTAATCTTGTCATGATTTGGGTCCTGAGTGTGCCAATAACCAACCTTCAAATGATCCGGGATCTATCTTTTTCTTGCGCGTCGTTCAGACTGCCGGTCTTGCAGCAATATGTACGGTTAAACATCTGCCGTATTCCGCTTGCTACTAATAAGTGCAAACGCAGTTGTCCTCTCTATCCGGCCTCCGGACCGTCTACAGAATTCCTCCAAATACCAACACCCCCAACTGAGTAACCCAAACGGCGTATTGAAACATGCGCGCAACCCCCTATACGATACCTAACGATACTAGAGTATCTGCCGAGGGTGGAGACCCCGAGCCGAAAGAATAATGATGATGGTAGTTAGCAACGGTATCAGGCGTAAAAGACTGCATCCTGCAGCGCTTCGGACTGAATGTCCTCATAAATTTTGCCATTGAGCAACCCCCAATCCGAGTTCTAAATAAAACGTATGCAGAGGAAGAAATCTGGAATATTATGCCCTGATTAATTCTTATCAGTAAATTAAATTTCATATCATTACATAATAAAGGGAGATTTAAAGACAACAATAGGCAGGAAATGACGACCTGAATCAGCTGTATTCAGGGCTATCGTTCATTGGCACAAAGTTTGCTCTACAAACATTCAGTTCTTTGGGGGAATCAAAAATTCCTAACGTGAAACATAATTCCACGCAAATTGGTGCAAAACCGCACTGATTATTGCCCGTTTTTGTTGATGACCGCACCAAAAGGAGGCTTTATGAGAAAAGTAACATCCGCCAGTTCTGTCACGGGTTTCCGCATTATCAGATCCACCCCGACAGCCATTGCCCGACCCACTGATCGTCCATTTTCCGGCACAGAATTTTCTGCCGTTCGCGGTTCCAACCCGCCTTGCATGTCTTTCCTAGCGGAGGCAGCATGAAACAAATCTCCGCAACTGATGCTGCCTCTCTTAAGCGCGTTTTAGAACCGCCGCAGGGAGAAAACAGCCTGCAAAGAAGTATCAACTGGACGGGGGCGTTCTGGGTTGCCTCCGGCGTACCGGCGTTAGTCTTGTTTTCGATAGGCGCAATTGCCGCCACGGTGGGTCAGCCGGCCTACCTTATCTGGATCGTCTCGATAGTAATGGGTTTTTTTCAGGCGTTTATTTACGCTGAAATCGCAGGCTTATTTCCAAACAAATCGGGTGGTGCGTCGGTCTACGGCGCCATCGCCTGGGTCCGTTATTCCAAATTTATTGCGCCGATTTCGGTGTGGTGTAACTGGTTCGCATGGTCGCCGGTGCTGGCGATTGGGTCCGGGCTGGCGGCAGGCTACATTCTGACCGGTCTGTTCCCCGCCGACGCGCTGATCAACACCTGGCAATTTACATTGCTTGATCTGGACATCGTTGGCAAAGGATTGACGCTGCGGCTGAATGCGACATCGATAGTCGGTGCGGTCATTCTGCTAGCGTGCTTCGCGGTGCAACATCGTGGGCTGTCCGGTTTTGCCAAGTTGCAGGCGGTACTCGGTCTTGCTGCACTATTCCCACTGACGATCATTGGCCTGGTGCCGCTGCTGACCGGCGATATGCCGTCTTCGCATTTTGTTCCTTTGTTGCCGCTTGCCCATGATGTTAAAGGCGCGGTCATTTTCGGTTCGTGGAATATGGCGGGCTGGACCTTGATGGCGGGCGGTATGTTTATCGCGGCCTGGTCAACGTATGGCTTTGAAACGGCCGTCTGCTATACCTCCGAATTCAAAGACCCAAAGAAGGACGTTTTCAAGGCGATCTTCTTTTCCGGTTTGCTGTGCCTGGCGATCTTTACGCTGGTGCCGCTGGCGTTCCAGGGCGTGTTAGGTCTGGATGGGATGCTCGATAAGGGGATTTACGACGGGTCCGGCGTGGCAAAGGCGATGGCGCACATGATCGGCGGCGGGATATTGGTCCAAAACGTGATCGTCATCATGCTGATTCTGGCGCTGGTGTTGGCGATCATGACATCGATGGGCGGATCGTCGCGCACGCTGTATCAGGCTGCTTATGATGGCTGGTTGCCGAAATATCTGACCCGCGTCAACAGCCATGGCGCGCCGACCGCTGCGATGTGGACCGATCTTGGCTTCAATCTGATTTTGTTGCTGATGTCAGATTATGTGATGGTGCTGGCGATGTCCAACGTTGGTTACATCATCTTTAATTTCCTTAATCTGCAAGCTGGCTGGATCCATCGGATCGACCGTAAACACCGCGAACGTCCTTACAAAACCAAAAATATCATGATCGTCTTTGGCGCGTTTCTGGGCTTCGTCAATCTGGCGTTTATGGGCCTTGGTGCGGATATCTGGGGCGTCGGTACGTTGCGTAACGGGCTGATCTTTGCTTCGCTGATTGTGCCGGTATTCCTGTTCCGCCACTACGTGCAGGACAAGGGCGTGTTCCCTAGCTCAATGGCGGAAGACCTGGAACTGGAAGAGGCACAACTGACTAATCGAGCCGGTCTGTGGCCGTTCGTGGCGTTGGCTGCAGGGATTGCGGTGGTCTGGGTTTGCCATTCGATTGCTGTCTTGCCATAGCGAATTGCAGGGGGTACGGATGCGCGTACCTCCTTTTTACGTCTGCAACGTTTTTTTAATAAGCAACAACGCAGTACCGAGCAAAAATAATACACGGCGAGATGTCTAGTTTTTTGGAGGTAGTCAAATTGCGCGGTCTTAGACCGGGTAATGCAGAGGAGCTGATAAATGTTGATTTCAGGTATCAAGAGCAAGCCCACGTACCGAGAGCTTGCACCGGATGGTTCAGGACACCGACACTTGCTGATTGCGCAAGGACAGGGAGGCGAAGGAATTAGTCGGTTGCATGCAGCTTTGCAAGCCTTTGGCGAAGAGAGCGCCAACATCGAAATTTATTATGCGAGCGAATCTATTCTGAATGCCGATCGGACCGAGATGGTACGTGCGGCAGGCGCCACAGCCGATGCTGGCACGCATATTTTTGCGAGTTGCGCTGCGTTGACAGAGGCGCTCAGGATTGTATTAAATACCTCTGAGATGGGGATGCGCATGTATATCTGCGGGACCGAACGGTTTATCTGGACGGTCACCAATCTCGGCCTTGAATTCGGTATCCGCGATGATGAAATTCAGCAAGAACATGCCGACTCAGAAGCGCGTCAGATCGCCTGCGTGCATTGTCAGGGACTGACCTATCCCGTCAGAACCAACATTGTGCGTTGCGCTGCCTGCGGTCGCCATTTGCTAGTGCGCGATCATTTTTCACGCCGCGTAAACGCCTATATGGGCGTGCAAATTGATGCTGAAGCACCCGGAGAAATTCCCGCTATCGTGGAGGTATACGCGCCATGACTTATCAAAAAACCTTGCACGTCCGTGTAGTTGCCGTCAATCAAGCTAGCCCTGAGATTCGCCATTTTGTTTTAGAGTCGCTCGACGGTGCCGATCTGCCGCATTTTTCGGGCGGCAGTCATGTCGTGGTGATCATGCGCCACGATGGGCATACTTACAAAAATCCGTATTCGCTGATGGGCGATGGTTATCACAGCCGGCAATATCACATCGGCGTACGGCGTGAAGCACCATCGCGTGGCGGCTCGCATTTCATGCACGATAACGTCAAGCCCGGCGACATGCTGGAACTGATGCCGCCAGCGAATTTGTTCATGATCGATACCTTTGCGCGTAAACATTTGCTGATTGCGGGCGGTATCGGCATTACGCCGATACGCTCAATGATTTTCGATCTGAAACGCAGCCATACCGATTTTGATTTGCACTATTGCGTGCGCAATCCAGAGCACGCGGCATTCTGGGATGATCTTGAAGAGGAATGCGGCCCCCGCGCCAAGTTGCATACGGGTGAAAATCGGCTGGATATTCCAGGATTATTACGCTCGCAACCTAGCGGCACGCACGTGTATGTGTGCGGTCCGCAGCGGATGGTTGAGGGCGTGCGCGCGGTTGCCGCCGACATCGGCTGGAGCCCCTGCCACGTGCATCACGAAGAGTTCAGTCACGCCACCGGCGGCGCACCGTTCGACGTCTTGCTGGCAAGCAGCGGCCGCAAGATTCCGGTAGCGCATAACCAGACCTTGCTTGAAGCATTGGAGGATGCAGGACTGGAACCGGCCTATATGTGTCGCGGTGGAGTATGCGGTGCGTGCGAGACGGCGGTGATCGACGGCCAGATCGATCATCGCGATCACTTTCTGACCAATGATGAAAAAGCAGGCATGCAAAAAATGATGATCTGCGTATCGCGCGGTGCCTGTGGGCGCATCGTCGTCGACTTATAAAAATGAGGGAGATCCAGACATGTCTGTAATGAAATCCGCTGAACATTTTCGTGCGCCGTACACGTTTTCTAACAGCGCTGAAGCGATCCAACGTTTTCCGTTCCCGTATCCGGAAGATCAGTATATGTACTCGGTAAATATCGAGCAGCATAACGGCGGCCCCAAGGGGTCTGTGTACGAACATCCTTTCGATGTCGATGAGCATTATCTGGGCGAGGTCGCCGATCGGCGTCTGGTGTTGGCCGCCGATCCGCTGCGCTGCCAGATTTTGCCGCATATGGAGACCGCTTCCTGGGATACGTTAGAGCTACTGATGGAGTCGCTTTCGCGTGATTATCCGACGCATTTTTCGTTGACCAAAAACGGCGATGAATGGACTTGGGAAAACCGGTTGATGAAGATCAAGAATACATTCTTTTTCGGCAATGCCGCGACGCTGCCATACCCGCCGCTGGAATACATCACGCGCCAGGCGCAGGGCGATTTTGTCATCATGGATCAGCGCAACAACAATCTCTACATGGACGCGGGTATGGTGACCACACAGGCCGATTGGTCATTGAATTTCGATCTCGGCATGGATTTTATGGAATGGCATGGCCCGGTCCCGCTGGCGCATGAATTGGGGGTGTTTGATCGGGCGTTAAAATTCCTTTTGCTGCTGCAAGTGGGCCGCCCGGTACGTCGTCTTAACTGGACTATGACAATCAATCCATTGCTGGATACCTCGCCGGAAAACTATGATAAGTGGGGACCAGACCGCGCTACTGTCACCGCTGAAAATGCCGGTAAGTTAGTACATCTGCGGGTGGAGTTGCAAACCTTGTTCCGTCTGCCGCGCTCGAACGGTATTTTGTTCGGCGTGCGCGTGTATCTGATTCGCCTTGATGAACTGGTGCAAAATCCGGCATGGGCACGTCGCATGCATCGGGTGTTGCAGGGACTACCGCCAGAATTGATCGACTATAAAGGCCTGACGCGTTTTCGTGAGCACGCGATTAGTTGGCTCTCGCAGTTTGACGATGGCACGCCGTCCCCGCCGAAGGGTTTGTTGTCAGGGCTGAACTAACGACGAATGCTCGTCCTGTTTTTAAGAAAAAAACAGGACGAGCATCGGAAAAATAGATCAAATTCACTTTAGCGAGCTTGCCGGTTTAGCTGGTATACACCGCCATTTTTTGCGATTCGGCTGACGAAAGCCGCGATACAACCCTATGAAGGGCGCTGTAACCGGTGTCTCTGGTCTATCCACCATGGCACCAATGTTCATTGAAGATTGCTGCCTAAGGTATTGGTGGCGGCGCGCTGGTAGGTGCTACGTCGCATTTGGATTGATAAAACGTGCTGCGGTGTTTTATGATGCGCTTTCCTGTCACGGAAGCCGACACGCTATGAATGACAACGCTGCGCAATTTTTGCAACCTACTCTGGTCGGGATGACCGTTGAATTGCTGCCGCTTCAGCCAGAACATGCGGCCGGACTGCTAGACGCTGCGGCAGACGGTCAATTGTGGAACATGACATTAACGGTCGTTCCGGGGCCCGAAACAGTTGACAGTTACATCACCAAAGCACTGGAAGGCCGACAGGCTGGGACGGTCATGCCATTTGTGATCGTCAGGCGCGATACAGGATCGATTGTCGGCTGCACGCGTTTCTGGAAAATTGATGCTGCGAATAGAAAGATGGAAATCGGACATACCTGGCTGAGTCAGTCAGTCCAGCGCTCGGGCATCAATACCGAAGCCAAGTACCTGTTGCTGAGCCATGCATTCGACG
Organism: Glaciimonas sp. PCH181; assembly: GCF_003056055.1. Lineage (NCBI taxonomy): Bacteria > Pseudomonadati > Pseudomonadota > Betaproteobacteria > Burkholderiales > Oxalobacteraceae > Glaciimonas > Glaciimonas sp. PCH181. Next base: position 1,054,519 of record NZ_PYFP01000002.1, on the reverse strand, counting down.
TCATGAACGCCGTCCGCGTGCAGTTCACGACAGACGAACTGAACGAAAAATCGCGGGCAGCGATTCTGCGCATCGGTGCAAAACTAGAAGGTGTCGTGCGCCATGAACGCATCATGCCGGATGGCCGCAAACGTAATTCGATCCGCTTCAGCATCATCGATACCGAGTGGCCGGAAGTGAAGATGATGCTGGAACAAAAGATCGCCGGATAAACGATGCGCTGATCATCAGGGCCGTTGCCAGCCTCTGGCAGCTCGGATAAAGATAGTCGCTCTGCCAGCGGCGCGACGATAAAACGTTAAATCGGCATTAAAAAAGAAGATCATCCGATCTTCTTTTTCCCCTTAAAACGCTGACAAGTCCTCCTGCTTATTTAAAATCCCATTCCATTTGGCGTGTAATGGGAATATCCCGCGTACTTGCTACGCATAACGCGAGATAGTCAGTAAATCGCGGCGGTGATGGGATGCCTTCTTTCAAGATATTATTATTGCTAAATACATAATTTAAACTGGCAAATTCCGCGTACAGCTTCAACGCGCGAGTCAGCAAGCGCGGATTGCAATGCGGAATGCGCTCCCTGATGCGGGTCAGCAGACACTCTACGTCGCTGACTTCGATATGTTCATATTCGCTAGACGTTACATCGGCAAGTTTGGCGGCGGCCGTCGCGATACGCCAGCGCTGCGCTATAGTGCAGGTCGCCAAGCTGGCCGCCGTAACCAAGGCCGCGCATGGTGCTGGCAAACAAGCCGTTTTGCATCTGATAGTCCAGCAACAGCGCCGGGCCGACTCTATTTTGATTGGATCCCGAATAGCGGGGGCCGTAGGCCGCACCGGCGCCTATTGTCAGCATGTTCTCTTGCTTGTTATCTTGTTTATTCTGGGGTTTGGCTTCAGCTTGCGCGCTGGCGCTGTGTAAAAAACCCAGCGCAACCAATGCCAACATGGCAAGCTTGAACGGTTTTACTATTAGTCTGAGGGATGTTGGTCGGCGGCTAAAATGGATGTTGCAAGGTGTCATGGTCAATGTCCGAAATAAATTGAAAAGGCGCGACCAGCATCAATCCGATTACTGGCTGTCAGGTTTCAAAGTATCCTTGGGCGATATGAAGAAGACCTATGGCTTGCGTGAAGCCTTTCTGAAGAGAGAAAGGCTGGTCCGGTAACCGCGTTTCTTTAGCCATTCTTCAGGCGACGATGATTTAATAAAACGATGAAAATACTATTAATTGAAGACGATCTCGACCTTGGTAACGGCGTGCGAATTGCGCTGTCCGATCAAGGAATGGAGGTAATTTGGGTCCGGCAGCTAGAGGCTGCAGCCCGGCATCTGGAAACGAATGTCTGCGATTTGGTACTGCTCGATCTGGGTCTGCCGGATGGCGACGGCTTGACGTTATTAGTGCGCCTGCGCCGGGATCGGCAAGATTTGCCGATCATCATCATGAGCGCCCGCGATGCCCTTAATGACCGACTGCATGGTCTCGACAGCGGTGCCGATGACTATTTGGTCAAGCCCTTTGTGCTCGCCGAATTGCTGTCCCGGGTGCGCGCATTGGCGCGGCGTAGTTTCGGCTATGAAGGCGAAACCCTCGAACTGCGCGGCCTTAGTCTGCATGTGCCGACCCGTCGCGTCAGCATAGAAGACAAACCAGTAGAGCTGACCGCCAGCGAATACACCTTGCTCAAAATCTTACTGATGCGCATCGACCGCGTGATGACCCGCCGCAATCTGGAAGATCAGGCCCTGCCCGGTGGACAAAGCAATGCCAGCAACACGCTGGATGTGCATATGGCCAATTTGCGCCGCAAGATCGGTGACGGCTATATCCGCACAGTGCGCGGCGTCGGTTATGTGATCGACCAAAAAGCGCCGGCGCGGAGCGAACGTAAATGATCCTGGCTTGGTGGAAGCGTTTGTTGAGGCCAACGTTGGTACGTCGGCTGCTAATGGCGCAAATGCTGCTGCTGACGGTGATCTGGAGCTTATTACTCGGCTACGTTTCGTTGGCGACCAACGCCAATACCAACAATCTGCTGAACTCCCAGGCGACCTATAACGCGGTCTTGAACGTCATCGATAATTTGGTCGATGCGCCAGCACAGCGCCGCTATCACGCCATCTATTTGCTCGATCTGGCGTTGCGCGAAGAGTACGATGTTGAGAAAACCCCTGAACTCGCCCCCGCGCTGGTGGTGCGGCAGGGTAAAGACCTTATTTATCAGTCTGAGGGCGCACCTGTCGGTGTCATGCCGACGATGTCAGACGCAATACAAATTTTTCATGTCAACGGCGTGCGCTGGAAAGCGCGTACAGACCGCTCGAAAAACTCGGACATTAGCGTCACGATTAGCGTTCCGTCCGATAAATTACAATTTTTTATCACCTTAAATTCGCATGGCTATTATATTTTGCCGCTGCTGATTAGCCTGCCTTTCCTGCTGATTCCGGCATGGCTGTCATTGCGTTTCGGCCTCCGCCCATGGAGCAAAGTAGTGCGCGAGATTGCCATGCGCGGTCCTGAAGATTTACGACCATTGTCGTTCAAGCCCAAACATCTGGAGCTTCGGGCCATGGTCGACAGCATTGACGATTTGCTGCAACGGGTAAACGAAGGTGCGATACGCGAACGCTATTTTATCGCCGATGCGGCCCACGAATTGCGGACCCCGCTGGCAGCAATGCGCATCAACGCAGAAGCCTTGCAAAGTAAGACGCAAGACCCGCGCGACAGTGAGTTGCTGGACGGCATCATGAACAGCAGCAATCGCGCTACGCGGCTAGTGCGGCAGTTGTTGCAACTGATGCGCAGCGACACCAACGATACCGCCCTGCCGCAAAAATTGATGCTGGATGCACTGCTGCAAGACCGGCTGGCAGCGTTGTCGCCATTGGCAAGCCTACAGTTTGTAGAGCTTGAACTAACCTCGGACAGCGAGGTTTTTATTATGGGAAAACGCGAAGATCTGGAATCATTGATTGATAATCTGATCGAAAACGCCATCAAATATAGCCCACCCCACGATACCGTCACAGTGCAATTGCACAGCAGCATCAATGAAGTATTGTTGAGCGTCAGCGATAACGGCCCCGGCATCGGCCCAGCTCTGCGCGAACGGGTATTCGACCGTTTTTTCCGCGCACCCGACCAGACCCAAAATGGCAGCGGTCTGGGATTATCGATTGCCAAAGCGGTAGTAACCCGCCACGGCGGAAAAATCCGCGCGCAAATGAATGACAATAACCGTGGCGCGTTGGTGATTGTCACGCTGCCGCTGGCGGTTTGTTGATGGACAGTCGCTTGGGCGGCGCTCTTCTTGTATCAATATTCTGAATGATTCTTTGGTCGGCCGTAGCCTGTAAGTCACTGGAATGTACAATATTTTGTGCTTTTCATGACGCAGTCTGAGTTGATTTCCCCATCAAAATAGCTGCGGTATTGCTGCTGCAAGAATTTTCGCTGTGGTGAGCAAGGCTAGTCGCGGTGTGGCATCTTTCCCCAACACCAATTGCACATCCGTCTCTTTACGCATTTGCGTATCAAGCACCAGCAACGGCGCAGCTGGCAGCTTTAGGCCGACGCGGGCTGCATCATAGTAAAAACCATCCCGATAGCGAACTATGGTGCGATTTTGCTGAAACGGTTTGAGGTTCGAAAGTCGGGCTGTTGGCAGACCGTTTTGCACCATCGTCTCCGCTACTTTTCTTGCCAGATCAGGTATGCCATTGGCATTCGTCACTTCAAAATTAAATCCTTTGTTTTGTTGCGAACTTTGCGGTGGACTTTGCTGCGCTTCCTTAGGCTGGACCGGGTTGCGGCTGGTATTGAGCGTCACGCTGGGAAGCTGCGTTGGGGCCTCCAGATCGATACTTTTACCGCTGGTTAACGCAGGCAGCGTGCTATTGTTTTTGACGCTGGTCAACGTGTTTACCGTTACGAGCTTCGACAAAATATTCCCCGATGCAAATTGCGATGGTTCTGGTTCGCCCATTTTCTGCTGCGCCTTAGCAAGATTATTGCGGGTGCGCAGGTTATTCGGCTCTAGTACCAGCGCTTGATTGAATGCGGCCACTGCACCGGCATAATTACCTTGCAAATAAAAAGCATAGCCAAGGTTGTTTTGGACATGCGCGAGTTGGGGATTTTTCGCCAGAATCGCGTTGAATGCAGCGATGGCTTCGTCGAATTTACCTTGCGCCGAATAAATCGTCCCAAGCGCATTTTGCGCATCAATATAATCGGCATTCAGCGCCGCCAGCGCTTGTCGATAGGCGTCTTCCGCTGCTTGCAGACGATTTTGCCCTTGCAGATAGCGGCCTAATTGATAGAAGCCGCGCGCGCCGCTGTCGGAGTTACGAATCCGCAGCAGAGGGTCCATGCGCATGGTTTGCATATTGGGTGCTGGCGTTGCGTGCGTTCCAGTCAAGCTGCTGCATCCCAGCAATACCGGCGTACTGCACACTAACGGCAGCAGCAAACAGGTCCGTTGCATGGCTTTTTGCACAGTTTGCTTCATGATTGCGCTCCTGAAAGGGTGAGTTCGTTGCACTGCTCTGCAAGCTTATTTTGTAATCCGCAAAATGGCCGATGCCAGTTTGTCGAAACAAGGCGCTAAGGCATTCTCGTCCACTGCATGGCAATAAATACCGACTGGCTGGCCCGCCCCGGCAGTAACACAGCGCGGCAGCGCATCACCGGTATTCGCCATACATTTGAGAATGTCTTCGCCCTTGTCGCTAGGAGGCGGCCCGTTGGCATTGATCAGTTCAGTACCAAGGCCCAGCGTGAAAACAAAAATACCTTCGGCGCGTGATTTGGTTGCCATCGCCTCTAATAGATTGCGCGAGGCACGGTTAATATTGGTCCAGGTTTTTGCATTCGTGCTGGTATCGTTGGTGACCACACGCGGACTGTTGGTAATGATCGGAAATTCCGTATCTGTCAGACTATGTGCGTTATAAAAGTTTGGCAGCGCAGCGGGATCCAGGTTTTTGACAATTTGGTTACCCGGATTACATTTTCCGGCAGCAAGCTGGTTTTGCTGATCATATTTCCATAGGCCTTCGGGCGTGCCGGTACCGGTGCCATCGCCGGTAATGAGTGAACCAGCGGTAAGACAATCTGCTGGCGTCTTGAACTTGAATACGGATGCAATCGTATTCGGTGAGCCGTCGGAAAAGAACACGATCACCCTCAGGCTAGAGCGATTCGCCAACGCGATGCTGTTGAGCTGATTGCGTGCATTCCACATTCCTTCGGGCGAGTTGGTCAATCCGGCAAAATTTAATTTGCTGATTTGGCTGTTCATGGTGGCGATATCGAAGCCTCTTTGGACCGGCCTGATGGCATCATCCAAAAATGCCCCGTACGAAAAATGGATTAGCGCAACCCGGTCCAGCAGGGGATTGAATTTTGTCAAAAACAATTTCGCATTGGTCCGGACCGTCGCAGCGACTGATGACATCGATCCCGATGTATCCATCACAAACGCCAAATCTAAATCTTTGCGTATCGTCTGGGCAGAGGCGGCGACGTGCATAAATTGAAAATTCATGACGTGCATAAACGTCACCGGCACGGCGGCGCTGGCATTGCCATCAATGGTGACTTGCCCGCCATTAAAAACAAACGTCGGATCGGTAAAATTAACGGTCGTACCCAGATAGCCGGTAGGGTAATTAGCGTTAAAGAATTCTCGCGCCGCTTGCGTGCCGCTGGCGATCTGCTCAGCCTGTGTTGCACCTTGCGTCACCGCTCTTGCTGCGGCGACCACGGACGAATCGATTGCCGCGTTGAGTTTGGCCTTGGTCATGTACGCCAACGCGGTATCAATCGCCAGGCCAATCGCGCCCATCAGCACCACCAGTGAGATGGCGACGATCAGAAAAACCTGTCCGCTCTGTCTGGTCAGTTTTGCTGGTTTTGCTGGATTGATCGTTCTCATGCTAACTCCCCAAATTATTTCAGAAGATTGTCGCGGCGTAGAGATTCGGGCCGATTTGCCCTATCGTGCCGGTTCCGACATTCAAGCCGTTGAAGAACATATTGAAGTTGTAAAAAGCTTCGACCGCGTACACCACCTCGCCGTCCGCCAATAAGCCGGTCATCGCATTCGCCGTGCTGGCGCTGTCGGGATTGGATGGGATGCTGCTGCAACTGCCATCGCTGGCCCAATTGCTGCAAGTGGAGATCGTACTGGCCGGAAAATAGCCAGTACTGCCTTGCCAGCGATACTGTTCCAGAATCACGTTTCTGACCACGCCGCCTTGCAGATGCCCCATCACTTTAGAGATGTAAATCATGCCGCGCGTCGACATATCCAGCGGCGGTGCGGTGGAGGCCAGCGCCGTCATCAGATTCTGGCTAGACGTGCTAGTCAACGAGGCACCGCGTGAAGCGATGTTCGCGCCTTCCCGACTGATATTGATCAAAATAGTATTCGCCTGAATCGCCCGTGCACAATCGACCACCGGAATCGACAACAGTGTCAGCACCGGCAAAATAAGGGCAAATTCCACTGCGACAATGCCAGAGCACGCACGACGCAGACGGCTGATGCGTTGGTTGTTTTTCATTGAAAGGCCTCATTACGCATCGTGGCGGCAACGTTGAACTGGTATTTTCCGCCGGTAAAAAACGGTCTCAGTACGGTCAAATTTGACCAGGTGCAATTAACCAGTTGCAGAACAATGATGTCGCCGGGGCCGCCAAACAGCGTGGGCGACGGCGCGCTGGCGTTATACGTCTGGCTGCTTTGCGAACTGCCGTCGCTGCCGTAGTTGGTAATCGCTATCGTCGGCGCGACCGAGTCATACAGGCCCATCGAACTATTTTTTATTTCCTGTATGACGGCGGCATAACGCTGTTGGGCGGCAGCGTTGGGATCAAGATTGCTTTGTCCCGTAATCGCATAGCGCGCCCCTTCCCGGACCGCGTATTGCATCGTCAGGTTGACCCAAAACATGGTGCCGAGATCGATAATGGCGAACAACAGAAAAAAGAATAACGGAGCCAGCAACGCAAACTCAACTGCCGCGATACCTTTTTCGAATGCTCTTTTGAGTGCGCCTTTGCGCATTTTCGCAATCATGATGTTCACCCGTCTGTGTGATGTCACCAATCCATCAATGTCACCAATTTCACCCATTTCATCGTTGCCGCCGCTGCGGATTGGGCCATGCCATTACGATCCCAGTCCCGGCAGCAAAGTGCGATAAATCTGAATCACTGCTGGCCCCAGCAGCACCAGCAGCAGGGCAGGAAAAATACAAAATATCAGCGGAAACAACAGCTTTAGCGCAATTTTTGCCGCGCATTCTTCGGCCATCTGGCGCCGTTTGATACGCAGACTTTCCGAATGGACTCGCAGCGAATCGGCGATACTGGTCCCGAAGCGCTCCGCCTGAATCAGCATCGCGACCAACGTATCGACATCTTCCACGCCGGTACGCATTGCCAGATTGCGCAGCGCTTTTTCTTTGCTGCTGCCTGCCCGTAATTCCAGCGTCACGATATGGAATTCTTCGCTGATGACGGGGGTATTGCCCGCCATTTCTTCGGCCACGCGGGCGATGGCGGCGTCCATCGCAAGACCGGCCTCGATGCACACCGTTAACAAATCCAGCGCATCAGGAAACGACTCGAAAATGGCACGTTTGCGTAACGTGATTAATTTCGAAAGAATCAGATTCGGCAGATAAAACCCTATCGCGGCAGCCACCAACAGACAAAGCAGTAACGGCGAGGTTGTCAGCTTTACGGTGAAAATAACCAACGTCAGCCACACTAAAATCGGTAAGGCGCTTGCCAATAGCGTTTTTGCGCCAAAGTAAATGATCTGCACGTGTGGACCGCGAAAACCGGCATTCATGAAGCGCGTACGCAATGCCGATTGTTCCCATCCTTCTTCGGGTATCGACAGTTTCGCCAGCGGAGTAGACAGTTTCACGACTCTGGCGATCCAGGTATTCTCTGGATTTAAGTCTGCTGCAATCGGTCCATTTTCCCCCGCAAGACGTTGCAAACGCTGCTTCACCGAGCTGGGCGAGATCTGACGTATCAGCAATATCGAGAAGCCGAAAACGACGCAAAAGATCAGCAACAGATAAATTATTTGGATGAGTGGCATGGCCTTTTCCCTTACTTTTTTATGTGCTACTGATGACTTTATTCAGACCCGGATACGGATCAGTTTGCGCATCCAAAAAATGCCGATCACCATCAATCCCAGCATCACCGCCAATAGCTTTCTGCCAAGCTCATCGGTCCATAACACTTTCATGAAGGCGGGATTGATCACATTCAGCAAAGCCACCAGACAAAATGGCAGCAAACTCAGAATCCAGGCGGACAACCGTCCCTCAGCCGAAAATACCCGTATTTGTCCAAAAAGCTTGAGGCGTTCGCGAATAATCCCGGCAATATTGCCAAGGATTTCAGTCAGATTGCCGCCGGTTTCGCGCTGGATCAACACTGCCACCACGAAGTAGCTGACATCCGTACTTGGCACGCGTGTTGACAGATTTCTTAGCGCATCTTTCATCGAAATCCCATAGTTCACTTCATCGAAAACGATGCGAAATTCGTTGGCAATAGGCGCCGCCATTTCGTTGCCGACCATCTGGATCGCAGAAGGCAACGCATGTCCGGCGCGCAGGGCCCGGCTCATCAGATCAAGCGCATCAGGCAACTGGCGTTCGATATGTTTCATGCGCTTTTGTTTTTTGCTGAAAATGAACAGCAGCGGCACGAAGATGGCAGCAATGGCGACTGGCAATACGATCAGCAAAGGAACGTGAAAAAATACCAGCAACACCAGCGCGCCCAGACCCATTCCCAGCGACCAGAGGCAAAACTGCCCGACGTTCAGCGTGGTGCCGGATTGCTCCAGCAAGCGATCCAGAAGATGAACCCGCGGCGCTCTCAGCAGCAAACGTTGTGCGCCTGCCGTTTCGCTCAGCAGCCTTTTTTTGATGATCGACAGATCCTGCCGTCCTTCATGCGCGCCTGCCGACATGATTTGCAAACGTCGCGAGATGCGTTTGGCGACCGGCCCACGGGTTGTATTCCAGGTCGCATACACGCCCTCAAGCAGCAGCACCACTGCGATGAAAATGGCTACTACAAAAAATATATACAGATAATCCACCATAGCCTCCTGCTGGTTTTATAGGGCATCTTAGTGGCCACCTTATTGGCCACCTTCTTGCCCATCTGATGGCCCGCTTATTTAAGCAGTCCTTGCCGGTTCTACACCTCATAAATCCGGGATGGCTCAAATAACGCATCGGGCAATTCCACGCCATACATACGCAAACGTTCGGTAAAGCGCGGGCGCACGCCGGTCGCGCAAAAATGGCCCGTTACAGCACCGTTGCTGGTCACGCCGGTTTGGCGGAAGGCAAAAATTTCCTGCATGGTAATCACATCGCCTTCCATGCCGGTTATTTCCTGAATGCTGACCAGTTTGCGTTTGCCGTCCGATAAACGCGCGATCTGGACCACGACTGAAATCGCGGTGCTGATTTGATGCCGGGCGATTTTCGATGGCAGATTCATCCCGCCTAGTCCGATCATATTTTCCAGCCGGGTCAGCGCATCGCGTGGGGTATTTGCATGGATGGTTGCCAGCGATCCTTCATGGCCGGTATTCATCGCTTGCAGCATATCGATGGCCTCGGCCCCGCGTACTTCGCCCAGAATGATGCGGTCGGGGCGCATCCGCAGTACATTTTTTACCAGTAGACGTTGCGTGATTTCGCCCTTGTCTTCGATATTCGGGGGCCGGGTTTCCAGTCGCACGACGTGCGGCTGTTGCAGCTGCAATTCAGCGGCGTCTTCAATGGTCACGACACGTTCAGTCACGCCGATATAGCTCGACAGCACATTGAGCAAGGTCGTCTTGCCGCTACCGGTGCCACCTGAAATAATCATGTTCAGTTTAGCTTTTGCCAAGCCCTGCAACACTTGCACCATGGCCGGAATCAGACTCTGAAACGAGACGAAATCATCCATCGTCAGCGGTTTGGTGGCAAATCGCCGGATCGACATGATCGGGCCATCAATCGCCAGCGGCGGAATGATCACATTCACCCGCGAACCATCGGGCAGACGCGCATCGACCATCGGGCTGGACTCATCGATACGACGGCCCACGCGCGACACAATTTTGTCGATAATTTTCATTAAATGCGCGTTGTCGTTGAAGCGAATATCGGTGCTTTCCAGCTTGCCGAAACGTTCGATGTAAACGTGTTTATAGGTGTTCACCAGAATGTCGGAAATTGTCGTATCGGCCATCAACAATTCCAGCGGCCCAAAGCCCATCATTTCGTATTGAATGTCGCGCACCATGCTTTTGCGTTCGAGATCGTTGAGCACGATGCTGTCCGCTTCCAGCAATTGCTCCACCAGATTTTTCAGTTCAAAGCCCAGTTGTTGCTGCGTCAGACTTTCCATCACTTGTAGATCAATGCGATCCAGCAACGTGCTGTGTATCCGGGTCTTTAGATCGCGATACACGCGGTTGTCGATAGAGCGCATATGCATCGACGCAGGCATCGCGGTAATGCCGTCGGCTTGGTGGCTGTCAAGTTGGTCGCGGAGTGACATGATGGCTGTCCTTTGGGTTGATGCTGCCTGAGGTATTTAATAGATGTTCGCTGCGCTTATCCACGCTTCAACATGCGCGAAATCCAGCTGGCACCGTTCTGATCCGGCGACCGAATCAGCCATTCATTCCAGTCATTCAGCGCTTTGGTGATCGGACTATTGCGCGTCAGTTTGGCAATCGGTATGCCCTGATTGACCGACGCTGCCGCCGCCGCGTAATGATTCGGAATCGTCCGCAATACCTTTGCGCCTAGCGATTGCTCAAGATCGGCCATGCGGATATCGCCGCCTTTTTCATGGCGATTGATGATCAGATGTACTTTGTCTTTCGGATAATCCAGCGACCGAAAAACATCCAGCAACCGTTTGCCATCGCGGATAAACGGCAGCGTAATTTGCAACACCGCAAAAATCATGTCGACATGGTCCAGCGCCTTGATCGTTTGCGCATTCAGATGGCGGCCCACATCCAGCACCACAAAATCGTATTGATTGCGTGCCAGTTTCAGCAAAGCGTCGATATGCTCCGCTTTCACTTCTTGACCCAGAGCAGGATCTTCCGGCGCTGCCAGCACGCTCAGATTCGGCCCGACATTGACCATGCTGGACGCCAGCAGCGCTGCATCCAGTCGATGAATATTGCGCGCCACGTCAGACAGCGTGGTCGCCGGTTTTTGGTCCGACAGAAACAGCAACGCATCGCCAAACTGCAAATTAAGATCGAATAACGCGACTTTTTTATTGCTCTGTGTTGCCAGCGCATACGCCAGATTCGCTGCCAGAAAGGTCGCACCGCTGCCACCCTTGCAGGAAATGAACGCCAGTATTTTGCCTTTTCTGGTCGGCGCAAAACCCAGCTTTTGGCGCACACGTTGCAACGCGTTTCTGAGGGTTTCGGTATCGACCGGCGACGGCAGTACTTCGCGCACACCCGCCCGCATCGCCTGAATCAAAAAATCCGGCGTATGTTGATCACACAACACGATGAACGCCATGTTTGGATAAATATGCCCCAGCCGTTCCAACGGTGCCAGATCGTCATCGTCTGTCTGCGCCGCTTCATAGTCGACGATCAGCACGTTCGGCACCGGGCTGTTAGAGAACGCGCCCAGCTGCTGCGGCTTGCCCTCTGCCTCGGAGACGATAATCGTGCTGTCGATTTCTTGCAGCGCATGCACGATATCTTTCAGATGCCGCTTGTTGGGCGATACCACAGTGATGCGTAACGCATCCTCCGTGCCAGACTTGTCCGCGCCTTCTGAAGCAATAATGGAGAGTGTTGGCTTATTCATGGCATGCGCTCATTTTTGCTGGTTAAATATGATGGGCTAACTCCGGCGCTTAACTGCCGCCAATGCCAATCGTAAAGACGCTCGGTTGCGGCGTAGGTGTTTGATACGACTTGTAATAGCGGTTCACCGCTTCACGTCCGGCCTGACCGTCGATGCTGACCTGGCTGCTGCTGCTGGATGCGTTTGGATCGATGGTTTGCTGCGCCTTCAGCACGTTCAGGCTGTTCCCGAATTGGCTATCCAGATGCGGCGTCATCGCGCACGCTGTCAGCCCGATAACGCTGATCCCGATCAATGCAGTGCGCAATAAAGTGCGTGGGGTTTTCATGTCCGTCTCCTTATTTAAATTCAAAGCCGGAAGGGGCGTTGGGCTGTACCGATGGCACAGAAGATGAGACCTCAGGCGTCGACATCGATACCGGTCCACCGTTAGTTGGTGCTGGCACTGTTCTGGCTGGTGGTGCCGATCCTTCCATCTTGCCGCCGAGGAAAAATTCGGCACGGTTCGGCTCCACAAACTGATCGGTCGGCAGCGCATAATCTGGCGGTAATGGTTTTACCAGACGCGGCGTGACGATGAAGACCAGTTCGGTCTTGTCAGTCTGAAAACTACTGCTGCGAAATAGCGCGCCAAGAATCGGGATTTCGCCCAGCATCGGAAACGCTGTCACGTTCTGCGTGACATTATTTTTGATCAACCCGGCGATAGCGAAACTCTGCCCATCCAGCAATTGCACGGTAGTCGCTGCACGGCGTGTCGTGATCAGCGGCAGAATCGATGTCACGCCGGTTCCAGCAGCTGAAATCCGCGCCCCGGTAGTCGACAGTTCGGATACTTCTGGTGCTACTTTCAGATTGATGCGACCGCCGTCCAGCACCGTCGGCGTGAAGCGCAAGCCAACCCCGAACTCTTCTTCTTGCAGTGTGACGACGCCGTTGGTCCCTTGCGGCACCGGGATAAAAATTTTGCCACCGGCCAGAAAGCTGCCTTCTTGCCCGCTGATCGCCATGATGGTTGGCTCCGCCAGAATTTTTACCAGACCGTTTTGATTTTGTGCATCAATGCCGCCCTTATTGCCGTTGCTTTTGGTGACGTTAAGTACGCCATTGCTGCCAGAAAGAAAATTTGTCACCAGACTGGTCGCCCAACTTCCCCGGCTGATTGCCGCAGAGAAATTTGCCCCTAACTGATCGAGCATGGTTTTTGAAATCTCCGCCACTTTGACTTCCAGCATCACCTGCTGCGGCGTCGCAATCGACAACATATTGACGATTCTTTCACCGCCGCCACCGCCACCAGCGCCCGGCGCACCGGCAGCTGCGCCGGGTTTGCGCACATACGCACTGGCAATCGCCATCACCCGTTCAACCGCCATCGCGTCGGCCACCGATCCGCTGATCACCAGGGAATCTGCTGCCGCACCGATGCGGATATTCTTTTCTTCCGGCATCAGTTGCAGCAATTTCGCCTGCACCGATGCGGTATCTACACCGACCGATACTTCGACCATCGCGCAACGTCCCTCTTTGGTCTGGAACATCAAATTGGTCGAGCCGGTCTTTTTGCCGAACAGAAAAAACATGCTGCGCGCTGTCGGCGATGTCATCGGTTCGACCTGCACCACATCGGTATCGCCGACCGTGCGCAACCACGCTGGCGCAGGTAAATGCAGTTGTGGCAAGTTGAGCAAGCCGGATTTTCCTTCGGGCAGATTGACGTTTGCTGTCTGCGAAAATTCGCCCACACAGACCGGCGCGGGCAGGTTACGCATGCCGGTTTTTGCGCCCGTTTTCGGATCTGTTTTGGTTCCGGGCATGGCGTTTGAATCTGGCGTATTCACCGCATTCAGCGCAACTTTCGGTGTGGCTGGATTGGCCGCAGTTGTGGTTGGCGTCGGTAGATTATTCTTGACCGAGATTTGCGCCTGACCCGCTAACGGCATCGACATCAGCGCACCTGCGGCAACACCGATCAAATAAGGTTTGAGGTGGTGCGTGGTGGTCGACACCGATTGCTTACTTTTGCTCATGGTATTTCCCCTGTTGTTCAGACTGAATGGCCCCGTTCTGGAAGCACAGTTTTAATAGCAATGCGTGACATAGCCGGTGCCGGTAATAACTTGCTGGCACTGCTCTTCGGGCAACAAGCGGGCGACTTTAACGGCCGGTTTTTTCGCCTTGACGATTACCACTACTTTTTGCGGTGCAGGCGTTGGCGTCACCGGCGCGACTGCAGTTGTGTACAACAAGCTTTGTTTGGTCGCGCCGCCAGTCTGTGTCGGCTTCAGATCGATCTGATTGCGCAAGACCAGCGACAACTGCCCGACGCTGCGTGCAAGATCCAGCTTTTCTGCCTGCTCGGGTGAGACTTCCAGCGTCACGGCGCTGACGACTTTTGGTTTGGTTTCATCGCGTCCGGCTTCTTGCGCCACCGCCAACACCAGAATCCGCTCTAGTACCAATTTGGAAATATTCAAATCCTTATTGCCGTTTTTGGTGGCCTCGTCCTGCGTACTGACCAGAATGTCGACAAAGTTCCCCGGGAGTGCAAAACCGGCTACACCGATGACGTCATTTACACGCACCGTCATCGCCCGTTTGCCATCGGCAACCACCGCTGACAAACCGCCGGTCGCGCCTTCCGGTGCTAGTTTGGATTCCATCAATGGCTCGCCCCGCAACAGGCTGACTCGCGCCACGCGGGTATCCAGCAGCTTTAAATCGGTGAAGGTTCCAGCCGGTACGCTGCCAGCTGGCCAGTCTGCCAGTCGCAACATTTCCGGCGTAACACGCGTGCCAAGATTAATATCCACTGCCGCCACGGCGACTTTATTGGTGCTCAAATTAGCTTGCTCGGCAATCCAGCGCGACGCCAGCACCACGGCGACAAGCGCGATAAGGATCGATATGCCGATCATCACAAATGCTCTGGTATTTTTCATACATCCCCCGTGTACTGACTTCAGTTAAATAGTGATTGAAAGGCTGCCGAACACACGCGATTCATAGCAATGCATCGCGCTGCTTATTTTGGCCGGTCGTGAAATAGTTATGCCAGGCCCAGTCCAGAACTTGCGTGTTCAGTTCCGGCGCTTTGCCTTCATACAGCGCCAAATCTCGGATTTGGCCTAACAAATCACGCGGATAACAGGCCAATAAAGGGCGGTTTTCCTTGTGATGGTATTCATGCAGCAGGTACTGAAATACCGTCTCAGAAAATCCAATCGCCAACTCACCGCAGACCCCGCGAAAGACGCGCCGATACTGTTCTTCCGTCAGCGCGGTGATCTCGATCTTGTAACCAAGACGGCGCAAAAAGGCTTCGTCGGCCAGATTGCTGGGCGCCTCGTTGGATAAAAAAATCACAATCACGTCAAACGGAATTTGGAATTTATAGCCGGTATGCAAAGACAAATAATCGTGACCGCGACCTAGCGGCACGATCCAGCGATTCATCAATTCTTGCGGTGACACCCGTTGCCGTCCCAGATCGTCAATCACGAACAAACCGTTGTTAGCCTTGACGTGCGGTGGGGCCTGATAAAAACGCATGGCGTCGTCAAATTCCAGCTCTAGCGTATCCAGCGTCAGTTCGCCGCCGCTGAACGCAATCGGTCTTTTGCATGCCACCCAACGACTATCGGATTGATTTTTGCGGTCAAGATTGGTGACCGATGCAGGAATTTGCGGCATCACTTGATGAACATGCGGATCAAAAATCTGGATGACTTCGTTATCCACCATCAACGCGTGCGGGATCGCGATATAGTCCGACAGCAAATGCGTCAGATTCTCGGCAATATAGGTTTTTCCGCTGCCTGCCGGACCATACATAATGATGGCGCGGCCAGAATTCATTGCCGCCCCTAGTTGATCCATCACCGTATCCTGAATCACAAAACCGGCAAATCCCGACGCCAACCGTTCGCGTGTATAGCAGACATGGCGCATCGATTGCCGTTGCACTTGCGCGGTATAGGCTTCCAGGCTGACTGGGGCCGGACCGGCATAGTGGTTACGCCGAAAATACTCAACGGTGCGATTCCGTCCGGTGTCGGACAGTTGATAAATCGTGCTGGCGCTATTGTCATCGCGGCTCATTACCGCGCACAGATGTTCGGTGCGCATAAAAAGCAGCACGCTATCGAGCACGCTCACCGGCAGTTTGACGTGGATGGACAAATCCGCAAGACTGACTCTGCCGCGTAAGTACAGAATTTTGCACAATAATTCGGACAGAAACAGCAGCGGCAAACCGGTATCTTCCACAGTGCGTGGCGGCTGCGGCATGGTCAGTTGATCGCTGGCTGCCGTGGCGTTTGCGATGTCCACCAAACTGATTGTGTTCATGAACCCCCCTATTGATTGATGGTGGTTTTGCAGGCGGTTAAAAGACGCTAAGTGCATGAAGAAAGCCAACATGGCCGCTATAGATCATTCCAAAATAACTTAACGTTCCGGCGGCAATCGCCACGCCGTAAGGCAGTTTTCCAGCAGAAATCGACGCGCTGTCCAGTGTCGGCATTTCATGTAAAACGGCCTTGAAAATGCTGCCCATGACCATCGTGCGCAAGTTATCGACCAACCGATCCAGCGTGCCCAGACGCAGTGCTGTCAGGATCGATAGCGCGCCGCCGATAAGAAAGGTCAGAATGATGGTGCCAATCAACGCGTTCGGCCCCACAAACGCACCGACCATCGCCATCAGCTTCACGTCACCCGCCCCCATCGCACGCAACATATACATCGGCAAAAAAACGATCAGGCCCAACGCCAGTCCTTCCGATGCTTTCCAGAAACCCAGCGCCCCGGGAAGTCCGCTGACGAAGCCGGTGCCTTCCGGTAAAACGCTATTCAGCAACAAGCCCAGACCAGCGCCAATAAACACCAGACGGTTAGGAATACGGTGACTTTTTACATCGGTCCAGACCGCGCCCAACAACAATGCGCATAACAGCATGTTGACTAGAGCGGCAACCAGAGCGGGGGTCAGATGGTTCATTTCTTCCTCTGCAATGAAGTGGCAACGTCAGGTGTTGGCTACGCGTGGCCGTAACAGGTCACGCCATCTTTTTGATCGCGATAAAAGTCCCGCCCACAGGCGTGTTGAGGTCTGAATGGCGAGTAGTCGAGCCGGGCTACAAGTGCAGGCCGCGCAGTGCTATGGACTATCTGAAATCGTCACTCTGCTGAACCGGATGAAATTGATGAGGATGTCCCGTCGCGGCTTGTATTAGCTGCCCGATGGAAGGTGTAATGGCGCAGTAAATGACGGCGATCAAAAAACCAGTCCGCAAGCCATGTGCAATGGCTGCGGCGCTGTCATCTTGCAGGTGAAAGTGTTTGACGCTTTGCATGGTGATTCCCCTTTTTTACTTCAAGAAGCCATATCAAACATGCTGCAATACGGCTCGGCATTGCTATTTTTTATGTCAATAACGCGCCATCCCTAATGCCACGCTATCGCTTTACTGTTGAAACTCGGTACTGCCGCCAATGACCTCCCGCTCACTCTTAGCGGTGAGCGGGAGAAGGTGGCTTTTAGGTACAAGCTGCATAGGTGTAAGTGTGGGTCGTGCTGGTAAGTGCGGTATTAATGCCAGTGAACACGCCACAGATTGTTTTACCCAATGTCGCCACGATGGTGATAATCACCGCAGCGATTAAAGCAGCTAGCAGACCATATTCAATGGCTGCAGCACCGTCTTCTTGCATGAAAAAGTTTTTGATGCCTTGCATGATGAGCCCCTTTTTTTGAATAGAAAAAACGAATCCGTTAAGAATTCGATCCATGTCACTTCAGCTTTGTAGGGTTTTCGCTAGTGCGGGAAGTGCTTCCCGTGTTGACGATTATTTAACATTTCCCTCCCCACGAATGCAGAGTAGACGATGATAAAAAGTAAGTAAAGGGTTGTCAAAAAATATATATTTCCTATGCGGAAACAGGTTTGATAATTATCTCTAATGGACAAAAAAAACGTGATTCCACGCTGCAATATTGCTTAAAAGCAGGCCAGAAATGGCAACAACACCGCACCAATGACGGCATCAGCATTACAAAAAAATGATGACTTCGTTGACGCTATTTTTCTTTTCTGAAATCTCCCCGGATTCCCATATTTGTTCTAAATTTTTGCGGAACATATCCAATGGCGTGGATACCCCGCGATTGGCAGGGAAGCGTTTTGACAACCTTGCTGGATATGTCGCTGGCAGAACTGGTGCAAGAAGCGGCGGCAGACGAGCCGCGCTTAAGTCATCTGACCTTGCAACAAGAGCAGGAGTTGGTCTCCGACATGACGTCGCTGCTGACGGCGTTATGCGTGCTGAGCCATTGGTCGCTGATGAATATCAGCGCCGTTTATCAAATCACAGAGGCAGAATGTCTGCAGCGTTTGCTGCGACAGCACAACTGCAAGTCAAGCTGCGCCGATTACGTCAGGAATTCTCGGAATTGCATCAGGAAAGTCTATCTGCGCCCTTCGACCAACGGCACGGCACCGGCTTGTTATTGTCGATACGTGATTGCGAGCCGAAAGGTTTTGAAGCTTTGCGCAGGCGTGGATAAACCGACTTCAAATACTTTGCAATTCCGTTACTTCCGACATCAGCCATTCACGAAATACTGCGATCGCCCGATCTTTGGCGCGTTCTTTTTTGTACAGCAGATAGTAATCGCCATCGCTGGATACGCGCTCCGTCACGGCCACGATCAGGCGGCCTGCCTGGATATCGTCGCTGACCAGTACGCTGGGCACCAGCGCCACGCCTTTGCCGTCCATGGCTGCCCGTACCGACATAAAGAAATGCCCGAAGTGCAGTACCCGTGCGGAGGGTTGATAGGCGACGTTTAACGCGCCAAACCACAGTGGCTCGATCGTCTCAGCCTACCAGCATGTAGTTCGCTAGCAGGCGGAGGAGACATCAGGTTTGCTCTTCGTGCATATGTTTCGTCGCCTCGTGTTCGATGCGCAAATAGAGCGTCTCTGCCATGGGTTGGCGCATCTCTTCCAACACGTGTCCCACCAGTCCGACTGCTCTCGCGGCGACAGCGAGACCGCGACAAATCTTCCAGTTAATCCCCATCTCCGAGGCAACGGCAGCCATCGCCCCAGTTACGTTCAATGGAAGGGGCCGCCCCGATTGGAGGGTGGCTTCCTTGCCAATCGCGTCCATTAATTCAACATATGGTCCGTAATATCCGGTTTCCCTTGCGACTTTAAACAGTACTACGCTACGCGGATCGATAGGCTTGTGGAAGGGGTGACCGATTCCGGGGATAATTTCCTTGCGGGCGCGATAGCTGGTCACAATTTCGACTGCCTTCGCCTTCGGGTCGGACAGCGATGTGTTGAAGGGGATCGTCTCCTGAAGCAGTCTGGCTGCGTTGTCGAGCGAGCCCACGAACACCGAACCAAGCCCGAGCAGTCCTGCGGCGACCGCTGCCTGAACCGCTTCTGGAGCGCCGCAATACGTGAACCGTGTGGCGAGGGACGACGGCGTGATGCCATGTTCAACGAGAACAACCATCATTGCATTGAACATCTGCAACTCACGGGCGTCTGGAAGACGACCGAACAGCTGCAGGAAAGTCATCTGTCCAAAATCGATTTTCCCTACAATTTCGTCACACAGATCAAGCCCGTGAACCACGACTTTTGACGGGTTCGCCCATGCGATATCGGATTTTACTTGTGCATCTTTCATAATTTTGGATCCTTCTTCTTGTAAGCTTGATGAAAGGGATAACTTAACTGCGACCATCGTGCGCAGCTTCGTCTTTAGAATCTTTATCTCAGAAGTCGATACCGTGGACGACAACTTTCGTTAACGTTGCCCACGAGATTGGTATTTAATTGCGCTGATCTGCCTGGCGATTTTCTAATGAAAAATCAAGCCTGATTACCCGGTTTCTCTACAGCGATTCGGGCGATCTCGCGCAATTCTTTCTTCAATATTTTGGTGCCGTTGGGTCCCTGTACGGTTGGATATTCAGATACGAACAGAATGCGACGTGGGACCTTATAGGCTGCCATCCCTGATTTGCAATAGGCTAGAAGCGCGTCTTCTGTGACGGCGGGACGCCGGCAACGAACGAATGCGATGGCGAGGTCGCCTTCACCGACTTGGTTCACCCCGACAACTTGCGCATCTAAAACGTCTTCATGTATAGATAGGTAATCTTCGATTTCGACGGGATTGACCAAATAGCCGCGCAGCCGTAAGCCATCGGAGAGTCGCGATAAATAAACGAAACGTCTTTCTGCTGTGTAACCCAGATCTCCTGTGCGAAACCATCCGTCAGATGTAAAAGCGGAATCGCTCGCCGAGGGGTTGTTCAGATAGCCTGTCATGACGTTATAGCCGCGAAGTTGCAACTCGCCTTGCTGTCCGTCTGACAGCATTTGACCGCCTTGAAGATCGGCAACTCGAAATTCGATCTCAGGTGAGATCGGTATGCCACCGGGGATCGCTCGTTGTGCCTGCGTGTCTGTTGGCAGTTGGGCGCTGGTAAGACCAAAACTTTCAGAGGATCCGTAGATAGCCACAAGGTGTAGGCCTAGTTCTCGCTCTGCTTGCTCGACAATCTTGGCGGCTAGCCCGGTAAAATCAGCGAAGCCTCCGCGGCGCCAGGTGGCTAGCGATCTACCTTTTTCATCAAGCACCGATGAGAGCATTCCGTCGGAGCCAAAAAAATGTGTGACGTGATGAGTTTCGATGAGCGTTGTGGCTGCTTCAGCATTGAAAACTGGAAGGAAAAGACACGTTGCGCCGCCAGCCAGTGCACTGATTGCTTGTACGAAACCCATTACGCCATATAAGGATAAGGCACACAGCATTACGTCGCCAACGCGTAGATCAATGGCGTGCGCCACATTCTCCCCATGACGAAGGACGCCTAGTTGATCGTGAACCGCAAGCTTGGAACGTCCTGTTGTTCCAGAGGTGCCGAAGGTGCATAGCGCATCGCTTGGCGTACCGGTTGGGGGCGCTGATGGAAGCGCGGGATCGATCGGGAACAGGTCGTCTGGATATGCGATCTCGATGATGTGTTTCAGATCGGGGGATAGACTCTGTATGCTGCGCGCCGTGCCGAGGTAATCGAACCCAAGGAAGTTCGGCATCAAAACAATGGCTTTTGCTCCCGACGTTTGTATAACGTGATGCGCATCCTGCGAACGGTATCGCGTGCTGATTGGTATTACGAGCACTCCCAAGGTAGCTGCGCCAAACAGAAACTGCAGCCACGTTCCGCCATCAGGCAGCCACAATGCCAAAACATCGCCACGCTTCAAGCCCAGGTGGCTAAGGTAAGCGGCTGCTCGTCGTGCAGCGATGTGAAGCTCAGCGCGGGTTGCTGAAGTTTCGCCGCAACGGAATGCCAGACGATGCGATTCCTTGGTTAGTAATTCTGCAAAGGACCAGTCGGTCTGGCCAAATTCTTGATGTTGAGACATGTTTGAATTGATTCGTGAGAAGTTTAGGCGAATGGCGAAATTGAAGTGGTTCTAATCTTCAAGATGGCTCCCCCAGCGCGGAACTGTGCTGCAAGCTGTCGCACACGCTTGGACGTGCTGCAATGTTGCGACTGCCTCAGATTGACCGGCAGTCCGGCCCGTAATGCTTGCTGAAATCATCTTTTTTACCGTTGGTGGAATCAGTACAGACCGCGGCTTTTTTGATGCCTTGATCCTCTAATAAATCAATTTTGAAAACTAGCATCCTGATCGGCGCAACGCTACAGATCAATCTGTAGCAGCAGGCGCTTCGCATCTATATATGAATGGTGACTCATAAATCAATTTTAGGCAAGCATTTATGTCGTCATCGACTCTGGAGTATCTGTAGAGCTGTCATTGATCGCGGCATGGAAGGCACCCGCCCATGTTGGAAGTTAAGTCGTTTGATGCGCGGAATCAAGAGGGATGCTGCGATATTCAACGCTTCTCCATGCTCTGTGCTGCAGCAAGCACCGCCGGTAATGTTGCTGCAGCCGATATGTCTGCGGGCTGCACGCGGCCATTCCGATGAGGCACGACAGTAATTCTAAGCCGCAATTTTCCCCTGCTTGAGCTGCCTATTGAGCACAATCCGACGCCGCAAAAATCCTTCCGAATAAAGTCGGTACGGACGCGTAATTTTTGCTGTTGACATTAAATGAATTGTGAATCATTATTCGTAAATGGAGGAAAATGCGTGTGGTGGACTTGCGAAGCTAGCAACTTAAGCCGAAGTAGTGAGTGGGGTAACTTCGGACGGTGCTGGTGTCGGAAACGTCGAGCTGACGAAAAAAAACGCCGATCTTTAAATGCGCAACTGTCCGAAGTATTTTAAAAGCTGTTGGAGGATCTGTACTAAAGAATGTGCTTGTGTATGTGAAATCGTCTGCCGTTCCGGCGCGTGCAGTTTAGCTAAGCGGAGTGGTTCTTTCATTAAGATTTTTAGTAGCTCTTGGTGGTTTGCGCACGCGACTGTTTCGCCAAGAACGGTATCGTATGAATTGGGAAAAATCATGGAAAGTAACGTTGCGTCGAAAGGAGTCATTGATGCCCGGTCAGGCGATATGCCTTATGACTTGTATGGATGGGATCGCTCCGGATCAGATCGCCATGCGTTAGAAAAGGCGGTAGAACTTCGGCTCGCTGAGTTGGACCGGTGCGGTGTGGCAATGCAGGTTCTGTGTGCGCCGCGCGCTTTGGTAAAAAGTTGCGGCAATGACAGAGACCGACTGCGCCACTGCAATAGTGCGCTCAAAGAAATGGTGGACATTTCATGCGGCCGTCTCGCTGCGCTGGCGTTACTTGATTTGGACGATGGTGAATTTGGCGCTGCCGCATTTCAGCAGGCAATGGAGCATGGATTTCACGGTGTTGCCGTCCCGACCAGCTATTCAGGAAAGCGTATCGACGATGCCGAGTTTCAGCCGCTTCTCTCTTTTGCTGCGCGTCACAGGAAGCCGGTTTTTATTTATTCCGAGGGACTCGGCGACGGCGGCCCGCAGATCGACCAGCGCCAGCAAGAGAATGTAGGGGTGTCGGTGGATCTCGCGATCTGTTTGGCTCGGCTGATTTTCCGCGGTCACTTTGAGCAACTGCCTGAGCTTCTGGTGTTTCTGGATCAGGGCGGAGGCGCTGCCCCTTCCTTGATCTCGCGGTGGGATCATGGTTATCGCGTTCGGCGCGAATGTCAGGCGCTTATACCTCACCCTCCGTCCCGTTATCTTAATAACGTGTTTTTCGATGCAAGCACGCTGGACAACGCGGCGCTAACCGCTGCCATTAACAGCATTGGGCCGCAACAAATCGTATTCGCTAGCGCTGAGCGCTCCCTTGATGGCGAGCTTGATCGCGCCCGTAGAACGTTTGGGGAATCCGACAGCGAAAATCAAGCCTTGCTCTATACGCAAAATAATGCCGCAAGACTATACGGTGGAGGTAAATCGCTATGATCATAGACGCCCACACTCACGTGATTCCATTGCAGTATCTTCATGAATTAGAGGCAAGAGCGGACGTTTCGTCGTTACGTGTCAGCGGCGCTCACTCCGATCGGCCTTCGATTGAGACCGCCGGCGTGACGTTCGCCCTGTCTCCTATTTGGTTCGATCCGATCCATATCCTTGAACACATGGATCGCAATGGCATTTCTGCCCACGTTATTTCACCGCCGACTTTTCTTTTCCACTACGGCGATACCCCGGTTCGCGCTCTAGAGTTGGCGCAAATTATTAACGACAGCTACGCTGAATTTACCGTGAAGCACCCGGGTCGCTTTTATGCCATGGGCACCGTCCCGCTACAGGATGTCGATCTGGCGTGTCGCGAGCTTCACCGCATGGCGAAAGATTTGTCGATCAGGGCAGTCGAGATCGGCACATTTATCAACGGGAGAGCGCTTTCTTCTGAGGAATTGCGGCCTTTTTTCCGCGAAGCCGAAAAGCTTGGGATCTTCGTTTTTGTGCATCCGCTCACGCAACAGCAGGTCGGCGAACAGGCTCTCGAATTCGCCTATTTGAGAAACCTCGTCGGATTGCCGACCAGCACAGCCTTTGCGATTGAATCCGTCATTTTTAGTGATTTTCTCGACACGCTGCCCGATCTCAAAATCGGATTCGCACATGGAGGAGGTACCAGCGCGATACTACTTGGTCGATGGGAGGCTGCATGGCAGAACAATCTCCAGCAACAGGAGCGTTGCGCACGATCGCCTACCGAAGCGTTTAAGTCACTGTATTTTGACACGGTGATGCACTCGATCACTTCACTTGAATTGCTCTGGCAGTACTGCGACCCCGCCAAGTTAATGCTGGGTTCGGACGCGCCAGCGGATATGGGAAATTTAGGAATGTTACAGAAATTCGCAACGTCCGCTATTTTCAATTCTAAGTATGTCGATCAGATTAATGCAGAGACTGCGCGGAATTTATTCGCAGCACCACGCGACGTGCATACCTAATCGATTGACATCGCACGCTCGGAAGATGCGTTGCCGGATCTGAAAAAAATCACAAATCGAGGAGTGAAAAAGCGTCATTCAAAAGACGCCTCCTTGTCTATGCCGCGCATGAAGGAATTGAAGGCCGGATTGCGACCGGTTAGCTGTCTAACAATGGAGATTAGAAAATGAAATATGGCGCAACTATAGACATCCAGGATTTTTTAAGTAAGCAGTCCTTTTCGAAAGGACAATTTATGATTGCCTTTCTGTGTGCCATGGCAGCAATGATTGATGGGTTTGACACGAAAGTAATATCTTTTGTCGCCCCATTATTGTCTGCGGAAATGAAAATTGCCCGACTCGACATGGGAATTGTCTTCTCTGCTGGTGTCTTCGGAATGTTAATTGGGTCCATTCTGGCCGCGTTCATTTCGGATCGTTTTGGTCGACGACCTGCGCTGCTGGCATGCATGCTGTTGACCAGCGCCTCAATGCTTCTGACGGCATTCGCTAGCTCAGTTCAAGAATTGCTCATCATGCGTTTGATCACCGGTATTGGGATTGGCGGGACGCTTCCTGTTGCGGTTGCCCTGACATCTGAAAGCGTCGCGACTAAAGTTCGGGTCACAACTGTTATGTTGATGTACTGCTTCTTTTCAGTGGGTGGTGCGGCGTCTGCGGTGGTAACTGAGCAACTTACAGCGCACTTTCGCTGGCCCGCAGTGTTCGTATTTGGAGGAGTCGTCACCGCACTCGTCGCTTGTGCAATGGCGGTTTATCTTTCAGAGTCGATCCAGTTTATGGTGGCAAAAGAGAAGCCGAGGCGCGACGTCTTAAAGACCATCATGAGGATATCGCCGTCACTCACGGAACACGATACGCCGATCTTCACCACTAGTTTGAAGGAAAAAGATGGAAAACAACCGGTTAAAAAGCTATTCACAGAAGGAAGAGCGCCGATCACCGTTTTACTGTGGACTACATTTGCCTTCGGCTATCTTGTCATCTACTTCATGCTCTCGTGGCTCCCTTCCTTGCTGCTAGCGCGAGGCCTGAATCTGCATCAATCATTTGTAGTGGCCGTTGCATTCCAGTTTGGGACGCCAATTGGTTCGTTTCTGTTGGGCAGACTAATGGATCGTTTTGAGCCTGCCTTAGTATTGGGCACCGCATTTGTCACAGCGTGCTTGTTCATCTATTTAATTAGTGTTTCGCCCGGTTCGATCGCCCTGTTGTGTCTTATCGCATTAGTCGCGGGAGCGTGCATAGTTGCAGGCATGATCGGCTTTGTCGCAATTGCCGCCGGACTTTATCCAACGGCCATCCGTTCCACAGGCTTGGGTTGGGGTCTTGCAATGGGACGGATCGGCGGTATCGTCGGGCCCACTGTTGCCGGACTGCTCCTTTCCATCAATGTTTCAGCCGAGAATGTATTTAGATTGGCAATCGTTCCGCAACTCATCGCCGGGATAGCAACGTTTGCTCTTTTCTACTTCAGTCGTAGATTGAAAAAGCGTGAGCTGAATTCTTAAAATTAAATAAAGCACCCCCATGGATGCGCCTGTTTAAGTCACTGTATTTCGACACTGTGATGCACTCGGCGACTTCACTTGCATTGCGCTTGAAGTATGGCGACCTAGCGAAGTTGATGCTCGGCTCAGACGCGCCGACGGATATGGGAAATTGAGGGGTCTTAAGGAAAGTCGCGGCTACTGCGGCTAACAACGCAGAGTATCCCGATCAGCTCAACGCTGAGATAACGCTGAGCTTGTTCTTGGACCGCGTCTTAGCGCTAGTTGATGCACATCTACGATGCGTGTTCAGAATATGCCTGAACGGTTATAAAAAAGCTCAGAACCGGAGGAGGCCAGACCTTTTCTAATAATGGAGGTGACAAAGTGAAATATGGTGCAAGCATAGATATTCAGGAATTCATGAGTAAGCAATCCTTTACACGGGGACAGTTGCTCATTGCTTTTTTATGTGCCATGGCAACAATGATTGATGGCTACGACACGCAGGTAATGTCCTTTGTGGCGCCGTTATTGTCTGCCGAGCTGCACATCAACCGACTCGCCTTAGGGAGCGTCTTCTCTGCCGGTCTGGTCGGCATGCTGATTGGCTCGATTTTGGTGGGATTCATCTCAGATCGTTTTGGTCGACGACCGGCTCTGCTCGGTAGCCTGCTTTGGACTAGCGTTGCGATGTTCCTGACGACATTCGCCAGTTCTGTTCAAGAACTGCTCGTTTTGCGCGTGATAACGGGCATAGGACTCGGAGCAACGCTTCCCATCGCGATTGCCATGACGTCGGAAAGCGTTGCAAAGCGTGTTCGCGTAACAACCGTGATGTTGATGTATTGCTTTTTTTCTGTGGGTGGTGCGTTGGCTGCTCTCGTAACCGATCAACTTACCGTTCACTTTCATTGGTCGTCGGTATTCTTTGTTGGAGGATGTGCAACCGCCATCCTCGCTTGTGTGATCGCAGTTTTTCTGCCGGAATCAATCTCCTTTCTAGTCGCGAAGGAGAAGCCGAGGAAGGACGTCTTAAAAACAATCAAGGTGATATTTCCGTTTCTGAAAGAGAGCGATACGCCGATTTTCTCTGCTAGCCAGCAGGAAAAAAATGGAAGTCAGCCTCTTGGGAAGTTATTCACGGAAGGACGAGCGCCAATTACCGTTTTGCTGTGGATTACATTTGCTTTCGGCTATCTCGTCATTTATTTCATGCTCTCATGGCTTCCCTCGATGCTGCGAGACGTAGGGCTTGATCAACATAAATCATTCATGGTGGCCGTCGCGTTTCAGTTGGGCACGCCGCTCGGCTCAATCGTTTTGGGTCGACTAATCGATCGGTTCCAGCCGTCGGTAGTGTTGGGGACAGCATTTGTAACGGGCTCTCTATTTGTTTATTTAATTAGTATTTCAAGCGGATCGGTGGTCATGCTCTGCTTACTCGCGCTCGTTGCGGGAGCATGCGTCGTGGCAGGTATGATCGGCTTTGTGGCAAATGCTGCTGAGCTCTATCCGACCGCGATTCGGGCAACCGGCATAGGTTGGGGACTTGCAATGGGTAGGATCGGCGGTATCGTCGGTCCTACCTTGGGCGGCATACTTCTTTCCATGGAGGTGTCGTCCCAGAATGTCTTTCGTTTATCTGTCCTGCCGGAGCTCATTGCCGGGCTGGCCACCTTTGCGCTCATTTATTTCAGTCGCAGATTGCAAAAAAAGGATAGAGAAATGCCTAACCGCGAGCTAACGGCAGGAATGTCAATGTCGGATTGAAGACCTGCCAAGAGACGAACGTCCCGACTCTCTGCTTTGCGGCCATGAGGCTTTCGAATGGCCCGCGCGGATAGGCTGGACGGTACTTGAGCGTTTTGAAGATGCTTTCGCTGAAGGGGATATGTGATCAATCACCTATCCCCTTATCCGTTGTGGCCGAAGATATGCCACGTGATGTAAGGAAAGCCGGGATCCTTATAGCGCACCTCGCTTTTCCGTTTCATGGATCTGCCAGCCGACGATCTTGCGGTTGTATATATCCCGAAACAGGTACAGATAAAAATAGATTCCGATGCCCTGCGTCGACAAATACGTGATGTCCAGCTGAACGACAACGCGACGAATATTCTAGCGTTAAATTGCGACATAAATGCTTGCTTAAAATTGATTTATGAGTCATCATTCATTTAATGGTGGGGAGCGCCTGCCGCTTGCGAAGTAGGCGTGGTATTGCACTCACCAGGATTCGAGTTTAAAAAAATGATTTGTCAGAGGGTCAAGGCGCCAAAGAAGCCGTGGTCGTGACTGATCCCAACAACGGTAGATAACATGATTTCATCAAGCATTGTGGGCCGGACTGCCGGTCAATCCGAGGTAGTCGCAACATTGCGGCGCGTGCAAGCTTATGCGGCCGTGCTTGGGGCTATTAAAGACTGCTATACCAATGACCTAACGTCGGAAGTTGTGGCGCCCCCGCCGTTCGCAGTCTGCCTCGAGTGGCCAGTGGTAAGCGGTTGGTGGAGTGAATTGGGAGATTTCTCCAGCCCAGAAGAAGCGCTTGGTTCTGTCCATGTGTTACAAGATTCGCGTTTCCATGCTTTGATCAAGCAGGGGCAATCATTGCGTACCACCGGTCGGATTGCAGCAGTTCGCCAGACGCGCGCCGGGGCCTATGTAGCGCTTAAGCTTGAAACCGTGGATGCTGTGACAGCACAACCGATGGTGTCGAGTTGGTGGGGGGGTATCTTCTTGAATACATCTGTTGACGGTGATGATCGTTGCGAAGAAGAGTCGCCTCTCTTGCGGCCGGATGCCGAAGTGCCAGCGGGCTTCGATCGCATTACGCTGCCGATTCAGCGCTTGTATCCTCACCTCTATTCCGAGTGTTCCCAAATTTGGAATCCAATCCATACTGAAAAGTCTTTCGCCAAGCAGAATCGCTTAGACGATATTATTCTGCACGGCTCAGCAACTTGGGCGCTGACAGCGCAGAAGCTGATTGATTTCTACGCCGATGGCGATCCTGGTCGCCTTGCCCGAATAGCTGTGCGCTTTAAGGCGCCTGTTATCCCGGGACTGCCCATCACAATTGAACATACATCCGATTCACCTGACGGACGGGAAGTGGCGTTTGCCGTAAGAAACGCCTCAGGAAACCTGGCGCTAACACATGGAATTGCGGAATTTCGTTGACGTCACTTCCACTACGTTACTTTTTGAGTAAGTCGAAAGAGCACTGACTATGTTGAAGACAAAAGAATCAGGTAAGCGCTTCACCCGCGCCGAGAAGTCGGTACAGGTACGACAGAATTTGTTGGAGGCGGCAATGGATATTATCGGGAAATATGGTTACGCCGATGCATCGATCGCAAAGATCACCGACCTGGCCAACGTCGCTCAAGGTACCTTCTATAACTACTTCGAATCCCGAGACGACATATTGAATCAAGTCCTCGTGGCGATGGGTGAAATGATGCTCGACTTTATCTCCGGCGAGGTAACAGCGGAAGATGCAATTGAGCGAGAAATGCAGCGATTCGACGCCTTCTTTAAGTTTCTGTTAAAGAAACCTCAGTTCTATCGCGTCCTTAACGAGGCACAGATTTTTGCCCCGGAAGGATATAAGAAGCACTTCGAAAACATCACGGGGAATTATAAATCTACTCTCCGCAGAGCACACAAGAATGGCAACATCAAAGGCTACGATGAGAACGAACTCGATGCAATCGTGGCGATCTTAATGGGCATTCGTGCCTCTCTGGGCCAGGAGTACGCCTATTCAGATGGAAAGGTTAGACCGATTCCAAGCTTCGTTAGAGACGCATATCGAAAGCTGATTGAACGGGGAATTTTCACATAAGACGGCAATAGAGTTTACATCGGAGGCACGATAACTTCGTGCTGCATAGATGAAGGTCTCTCACCACAAGTTGAGAGCCGGGGACTCGTTCCGCCCGAACAAACGCATCGACTTGATGTCGCTTTGCATACTTGCCAACCTGTCTGGGTGTGGCGAGTTCCTCGCTAAGAGCGCGTACTAGCATGTGCGCTCAGCACGCTTTCTTAGCGCTAGTGTTTACTTTCGCAGTTTCCAGCAACGCATCACAGTCATCGTTTTGTGATCTTTAATTCATAGTACATAGCATATAAAAATTGCTAGAGCTCACTGGAATCTTTCATAAATATTCTAATGTATCGGAGGTTAAGATGGTTATAGACGTTCACGGACACGCATTTTCGGAGCGCTTTCTTCACGATCTCGCCCGCACGCCAATTGCTGGGTTGCAGTGTAGCAAAGAGGGGGGGCTTTTTCAGGTCCGGCACCCGGGCGATGAGCGAAATAAGAGCACACTAGATAAGCATCTTTACGACATGCCCTATCGTCTCGACGGCATGCGCAAGCGCAAGATCGAAAAGCAGTTCTTTGGTCCACAGCCATTCCTTCTGTCTTGGAAAGGAAGCGCAGCCAACGTCGCGCTTTCTCGCGCATTGAACAAGCAATCAGCCGAGGTCGCTCAAGACGGCGAGGGATTGCTCGAAGCCATGGCAGTGCTGGCGTTGGGCGAACCTGATCGTGCTGCGGATGAATTAAAACGCGCCGTCGAGGACTATGGCATGCGTGCGGCGATGATTCCTTCGACCGCAGGAGGTCGTCCGCTGGACGATGCCATTTTTAGTCCCGTATTCGAGATGGTGGAACGCTTAGGTATTATGCTTTTCATGCATCCCACGGAGATGCATACCGAGCGCTACGGCCATTATTTGAACCACGTGCTGGTTGGCTTTCCGCATGAAACAACCTTGGCGGTTACCCGCATGATATTCGAGGGATTCTTCGAGCGACATCCCGCATTAAAGCTCATTCTGGCGCATGGAGGCGGAAATCTGGCCTTTCTGAGTGGCCGTCTCGACGCAGCTTACGAGGCTACCGGCTGGGAGGCAGATCCTTACTGCCGAAAATATATCACCAAGGCACCCAGCGCATACTTGAAAGATCTTTATTACGACACGTGTACCTTGAGCGAAGATAGTAACCGTTTCCTCATCGAAAAAATGGGTGCGAATCGCGTGGTGTTTGGAACGGACTATCCCTTCGACATCGGCGATCCTGAAGGTCGCCGGTCTTTCCCTGTTCTGGACTCCTTGCCAGCCGATCAGCGGGAACTGGTCGCACGCGGAAATGTGATTGCGCTGCTCGAACGCTAAACGTCACCAAGCTTCACTGAGTTTCACTTGTAGTCGTAACAAGCAAAATGCGATATCGCTAATTTTCTCACTCGTACTGCAAGGGTCCCTTTGCGCCCAAATTTTTTGATATTGGAAAATAGACCATGCTCCAAACCGATTCGATATGCCAATCGCTTCCAAATATCCTGGCTGACAGGGCAAGCTCTCACCCTGAAACTACGTTCATCCGCACAGTCGATGGCGAGGCTGTCACCTATGCCGCAATGGAGGGCAATGTTCGAACCTGGACTGAGACACTGAGTCGAGCGGGCGTAGGAGCATCTTCAAATGTACTCGTCATGCTGCCAAACAGCGTTGAATCGATCACCGTATGGATGGCGATTGCACGTCTGAGCGCCGTCGAGGTTCCTATCAATTCCGGATACCTCGGCAATATGCTAAGCCATGTTGTCAACGATTGTGGCGCGCGATGCCTGGTGGTTCATGCACGCTATCTGGATAGGTTCGAGGAAATTAAATCCGACATACCCAACGTCGAAACGATCATCGTGGTCGGCGATCTGCCGGAGACTGGTAATTCGTTTTTTGATTTGCGCGTTCCGCTGACAAAATGCGAACTGCCGCCGCTTGCGCTGCCCCAATTGGCTTCGCATGACCTCGCCTGTATTGTCTACACATCCGGCACTACAGGGCCATCAAAAGGGGTAATGATGTCCTGGCGCCAATTGATTGAAACGGCGCGATGGTGTATTCCCATTGAAGATCTGACGTCGGAGGACATTTGGTACTGTCCCTGGCAACTTTATCATGTCAGCGGGAAATTAAGCGTCGTTGGCACGGCGATGGCCAATGCAACCTTGGTTCTCAGAGAAACCTTCAGTACCAGCCAGTTCTGGGACGACATCAAGCGCTTCGGATGTACCACAACGATGCTGGTTGGCTCCACCATCCTATTTCTGGAAGCGCAACCGCCTAGTGCTGAGGATAAAAAGCATCCTTTGCGCAACGTCTATGTGTGCCCGCTTCCATCCAATCCGAATACCTTCATGGAACGCTTTGGCGTCCGGCTGTGTACCGCTTTCAATATGACTGAAACCAGTTGTCCAATCGTAACCGGATGGCAACTCGGCCCCGGCGACAGCTGCGGTCGTCCGAGACCCGGCGTGCAATGTCGTATCGTCGATGATCACGACGAGGAAGTTCCGGTGGGGACCGTGGGTGAGCTGTTAATCCGCACCGAGCACCCTTGGGAACTCATGTCTGGTTACTGGAACCGCCCCGCTGCGACGACCGAAGTCTGGCGCAATCAATGGCTGCATACCGGAGACGCATTTAAATGCGACGCCGAAGGCAACTATTTCTTTGTTGATCGGATGAAATACGCTATCCGCCGACGTGGTGAGAACGTGTCTTCGACAGAGGTCGAGATGGAGGTCAATGCACATCCAGACGTGGCCGAATCAGCAGCCATCGGCGTTCCTTCCGAATGGGGCGAAGAAGATATCAAGGTATTTGTCGTAACAAAAAATGGAGAGGATATAGACCCCGTCGGATTGATCGAGTTTCTATCCGCCAGGGTGCCGCGCTTCATGCTGCCTCGCTACATTGTATCGGTTTCAGAGATCCCGAAAACGCATACTTTCAGAGCTAAAAAAGAGGAACTTCGATCCATGAAAACAGAGCATCGAACATGGGATCGCAGCGCGCAATGACGTGTGAATTGAAAACTGCGTCTGCAGCTCGGCTGGCGCAAAAAATATTGAGAAAATTATGACTATCAAATTTGAAGTTACGCAAAGTATTGCGACCATCACGCTCAACCGTCCCGAACGGCTTAACGCCTTGACCCACGCAATGCTCGATGACCTCGCCTCGGCGTGGAGGGAAGTTCGGGATAACAAGGACATACGCGTTGCTATCTTAACGGGTGCTGGAGAGCGGGCTTTCTGCGCCGGAGCTGACCTAAGGGAATACATCCCTGAACCACCGCCCATATCCGACACCTGGACCAGCCAGGCCGGTTTGCGTCCCGATCGCGGAATCGATATCTGGAAGCCAGTCATCGGAGCAGTCAACGGCCATTGTCTGGGTGGTGGAATGACGCTTCTGCTCGCCACAGACATTCGGATCAGCGTTCCCCACG
This sequence comes from Glaciimonas sp. PCH181, assembly GCF_003056055.1. Taxonomy (NCBI): domain Bacteria; kingdom Pseudomonadati; phylum Pseudomonadota; class Betaproteobacteria; order Burkholderiales; family Oxalobacteraceae; genus Glaciimonas; species Glaciimonas sp. PCH181. Next base: position 1,021,338 of record NZ_PYFP01000002.1, on the reverse strand, counting down.
CCACATTCGGTACGCCTGAAGTTCGATGGGGCGTTCTGGCGAGCTGCGGAGGAACGCAACGGCTGATGCAAGAACTCCCCAGCGCGATAGCAATGGAACTTCTGCTGACCGGAAAACCCTTTGACGCTGAAACAGCCGAACGAAGAGGGTTGATCAATCGCATTGTTGAGCCAGCTCGGCTCCTCGCTGAAGCCGAAGCCTTAGCCGAGCAAATTGTCGCGAATGCACCGCTCGCGGTCCAGGCAACGAAGGAACTGGCAATCAGATCTCGAGGCATGAGTCTGGATGTTGGCATCCGGTTAGAAGATGCGATGGTCAGGCTTCTTCAATCGACCTCTGACGTGAAAGAAGGAACAGCTGCATTCGCAGAGCGCAGAAAGCCATCCTTCACTGGGCAATAAGAAATTAGCAATCAACAAGGCTTAGATGAAAGCAATTTCGTCCAAATTTTTTAACCTGTTTTCATTGGCCGAGCCTTACGCATTTGTTAGCGGTAAAAAAATGGGTAATAATTTTAACTGACGGAGACAGGTGTAAATCATGAAAAAAGTATTAGCTAGTTCCGCAATAATGGTCGCTTGCACTGCAAATTTTGCCTCTGCGCAAACTAACGTAATCATCTACGGGGTGCTCGACGAGGGCATCACTTACTCCACCAATCAAAAGGGCAATACGAACGTGCAACTTACCAGTGTTGGCGTACAAGCGAGTCGCTTGGGATTTAAAGGTTCAGAAGATCTCGGTGGTGGGCTGAAAACGATTTTTATCCTGGAAACCGGATTTGATCCAGGCACCGGGGCACTTGGTCAAGGCGGCAAACTTTTCGGACGGCAAGCATTTGTCGGCCTGCAAAGTACGCAATGGGGTACGCTGACAGCTGGCCGTCAATATGATCCGTTGGTGGGGAATTTTGCACCATTGACTTCGAATGCCGGCTTTACCGGTATCTATTTTACGCATCCGTTTGATAACGACAACGCTGCTAACACGATTCGCTTTAACAACGCCGTCAAGTATGCAAGTAATACCTATGGCGGTTTTAGTTCAAGCGTAATGTACGCATTTAGTAATCAGAGCGGTGCTTTTGGAAATGACCGAGCCTGGGGTGCCGGCGCAAAATATGAAAATGGTCCACTCAAATTGGGCGTAGGTTATCTCGAACTGGATAATGGCGGCGCCAGCACCACCAATCCGAATCCGGCAGGCACTGCGCCAGATGCGCCGGTGACGGCCTCACGCGCACGGATGTATGGCTTGGGTGGCAGCTATCAGATAGGCCCGGCGCTTTTGGGCGCAGCTTGGTCTGGCTCCAGGTACAACAATGTCGGGCCGACGCTGACCAGCGGGATTAACAATAATTTTAATAACTATGAATTGAACGCTCGGTATTTGGTCGCGCCAACGCTGATGCTTTCGTTCGCCTATACCTACACTACAGTCGATATCAGCGGTCGTCCTGGGGTGACCAATTCAAAGTTTAATCAATTCGGTGTACTGGCAGATTACTTCCTGTCTAAGCGCACCACTTTATACACTGAAGGCGTTTTTCAGCGCGCTGGCGGCGATCCGTTTATCGCCGGTGGAAATGGCGGGCCCGCAGCACAGATTCAGGGCTTGTCAGCGTCATCAACGAATAGCCAGGCGCTTATCCGCGTAGGTATGCGCCACAGTTTTTAATCTCTGTAATGGCGATAGTGGCTTCGTCAGAGAAAAACTGCGAAGCCGTTTCGTTTTATCGCAAAAAAATGGTTAGTATCACCAAGTTAATGTGATGTTGCCTGCAGCTTAAGCGAGGCTAATCCACGTCCCATTCGCGCACAGGACCGGCTTGTTATAGACAATACGTGATTGGGAGCCGAAAGGTTTTGAAGCTTTGCGCAGGCGTGGATAAACCGACTTCAAGGGCTTTGCAATTCCGTTACTTCCGACATCAGCCATTCACGAAATACCGCGATCGCCCGATCTTTGGCGCGTTCTTTTTTGTACAGCAGATAGTAATCGCCATCGCTGGACACACGTTCCGTCACGGCCACGATCAGGCGGCCTGCCTGGATATCGTCGCTGACCAGTACGCTGGGCACCAGCGCCACGCCTTTGCCGTCCATGGCTGCCCGTACCGACATAAAGAAATGCCCGAAGTGCAGTACCCGTGCGGAGGGTTGATAGGCGACGTTTAACGCGCCGAACCAGTCTTCCCATGCATGCGCGCGGGAGTCGGTATGGATCAGTGGCAGAAAGGGTAACGCGGCTGGTTTGATCGTGCGCTGATCTTTTAATAAATCTGGACGACAGACCGGCACCAATACATCCGGAAACAACTTGTCGGCACCTAATCCCTTCCATTCATTCGTCATCACCAGATCGATTCTGGGCGCACCGTCTTTGTGGCGTTGCGCTGGCAGTTTGCCGACCCGGATGGCGACGTCGACTTTGTCGCGATCAAAAGCGACCGGCTCGATAGACGTGATTAACCGGACCTCTACGTTCTGATGCATTTGCGTGAAGCGTACCAGTCTGGGCATTAACCAGGTGGATGCCAGTGTGGGCAGAATATTGAGGATTAAGCCTCGCGTGGGTTTGGTTTTGGTCAGTGTGCGCGAGACTGCATCGATCTGATCAAAGGCTTTTTGCACCGCGCTAAACAACAAAATGCCTTCTTCGGTTAAGGCGATTTCGCGGGTCAGGCGGTTGAACAGTTTCAGCCGATAGTGTTCTTCCAGATTTTTGATGTGGCGGCTGACTGCGCTCTGGGTTATGCACAATTCGTCTGCCGCCACGGTGAAACTCATGTGACGGGCAGCGGCTTCAAAAGCACGCAGGGACATCAACGGCGGAAGGGATCTTTTCATGATTCAGGATAGCGCATTCCGCGCCGGATATGCATGATTAAAACTGATGCATGCGTAGGAACAAGTCAGTTGTCTGATCTTTTGCGGGCGTCCATGATTCATCTCAACGAATAACAATAATTGTCGATCGGGACCGCTTTTTGCTAGCGGCCGGATTGGGCCGATCTGGTGCGCGGCAGAACAGTATTACCTCCGAATCGACGTTATTTTATTGAAAAATTACAAATAGAGAGACACCATGGCTACGACGCAACATACGCTGCTTTCGGCGCGCGGATTATCTAAGCGATTTGGCGCAACTTGCGCCTTGCGCAGCGCTGATTTAACGGTGCAAGCCGGGCAGGTTCACGCCCTGATGGGCGAAAATGGTGCAGGCAAAAGCACGCTGGTAAAAATGCTGGTGGGCGCCTTGCAACCGGATGCTGGCACCATCGCATTGACCGGCGCACCGGTAGTATTTCATTCGGTCCGCGACGCTATCGCTGCCGGAATTATTCCCGTGTATCAACATTCCACGTTGTTTCCTGAAATGACTGTGGCGGACAATCTGAACGCGTTTGATGCTGCACGAGAAAGTCCGTTATGGAAGCGCAAGGCCCCGATCGCCTTAGCGACTTATTTAGAGATCGCCAAACGCATGGGTCTGTTAATCGATCCAGCGCAAATGGTCAGTCAGCTATCGATGGCCGAGCGGCAACTGTTGGAGATTACCCGCGGTGTTGCGCGCAATTGTCAGGTGCTGTTGCTGGATGAGCCGACCGCTGCGCTGAATGCGCATGAAGCAGAGCGTTTGTTTGCGGCAATTAATAGCTTGAAACAAGAGGGAAAAGGCATCATTTTTATCAGCCACAAATTGAGTGAAATCACGCAAATTTGTGACGCCGTGACGGTCTTGCGCGACGGCTGCACCGTGCTGGATGCGGTTCCGACCACGTCATTGAGCCATCACGCTATCGTCGAGGCAATGGTCGGCCCGGTAGCGTTACGGGCCGAGCGCGAATTGCCCGTTGCCGGAAAACAGCGCCTGCACGTAGCCGGGCTGAAATGCGGCGCAGCGTTCGAGGATTTATCGCTCAACGTAGCGTGCGGCGAGATCATCGGCATCGCTGGTCTGATTGGTTCCGGTGCACTAGAAGTGGGCGAGGTCCTTGGCGGTGCGCGCATATCCAGCGCAGGCACGATACAAGTGGATGGAGTGGATATCGCCCAGACCTCGCGCCGCCGCTTTAAGCAGATCGGGGTTGGTTTAGTACCCGCAGATCGTACCGCGGATGGCATTTTTCCCGGTTTGAGCTGTGCGATCAACGCGGTTGCCTCTGCGTATACAGCGATTTCGGTTGGTTCTTTTTTGTCGAATCGGATCGAGGTGAATGCCTCTAAAAAACTGTTTGAAGATCTTCGCGTCAAGCCGAGCGATCCCAGCGCCGTGATCAGCGCGTTAAGTGGCGGCAATCAGCAAAAATTGTTGATTATCCGCAATCTTTTACTGCCGGATATGAAGCTGTTGATTCTTCTGGAACCAACCCGGGGCGTCGACGTGCATGCACGCGATGCGATCCACGACGCCATTATCGCCGCCGCCCGCACCGGTATTTCGGTGGTGGTCGCCTCCAGCGATATCGAAGAAGTCATGATGCTGTCGCATCGGGTGTATGTGATGCGCAACGGGCGCTTGGCGGATGTCTTTAAACGCGGCGCCGATCCTTCGGAAATCCTCGCCTGTATCAGCGGTGGACAGGATGCAACCAACCACACCGGGAGCCAACATGCGTAGCATTAAACAATGGCCGGTATCGGTATGGGTTTGTCTGGCGTTATTTGTCGTTTGTCTGATCGCGGTGCCACGTTTTGGAACGGCATCCAACTTTCTCAATCTGGGCAAAGTTGCTGCCGTCCTGATTCTGGTGGCAATCGGGCAGGGCGCGGTGATCGTGATACGCGGTCTGGACTTTTCTATCGGGTCCGGGGTGGCGATTTTTAGCGTGGCGACGGTCTTGTGCGTTCCCAGCTTGGGCATCGTTCCCGCGTTTGGTATCGGCATGCTGGCAGTGCTGCTGCTGGGATTGGTCAATGGCGCGTTGATCGGCTTTCTGAAATTGCCCGCATTTCTGGTGACGCTCGGCACGATGATTGCGGTGCATGGATTTTGCAGTGTGATCGTCGGCGGCGCACCGTTAGAAGCACCAACCGGAATCGATTTATCCGGTTTGGCAAATTCGCAAATGCTGGGTTTGCCCAGCATCGTCTGGCTGGCGATTGCGGCATGCCTGATCGGTTTGGTGGTGATGCAATTCACGACTTTTGGGCGAGAGTGCTATCTGATCGGCAGCAACCCGGACGCCGCCCGTCTGGTCGGGATTCCGGTGCCGTTGCGGATCATGCAGGCTTACCTGATCAATGCGGTCTTAGTGGCGCTCGCCGGGGCTATTCTGACCTCGCGGCTGGGGTCCGGTCAGCCTAATCTGTATCCCGAACTGCCATTTGAAGCGATTGCCGCGTGTGCCATCGGCGGTATCCCGCTCAGCGGCGGTCAGGGCGGCCCGGTCCATGCCGTGATCGGTGTATTTATTCTGTCGATGTTTGTGAATGCGCTGGTGCTGCTTAACTTTCCCAGCTATCTGCAAAACATCCTGTTGGGGGCGTTGATTGTCGGTTCTGTATTGGTGCAACGCTGGGGGATGCGCTGGGCTGCTGCTAACCGCCGCAATGTGGCGACCGTCGCTGAAAATATTGCCACAAACAATGCAACATCGGGAGCGCTGTAATGACTCTGCAATTAAGCAAAAAGCGCGTTGGCGCAGCACCGCTCACCGCACAATGGCGACGTCCAAAAGCGCGTGAATTGACTGGTCCCTTTGCCTGCGTGGTGTTGGTGCTGATCATGAGCGTGATCTCGCCGGGATTTTTAAGTTTCAACAACTTTGCGAACATCTTTTCACAAAGCAGTATTTTGTTTGTATTAGCGCTAGGCCAGATGCTGGTCATCATCACGCGGGGTTTTGATATCTCGGTAGGCGCAGTCGCCGCGTTGTCATCGGTCGTCGCGGTGCAAGCGGTAGCGCCCTTCGGTGAGGAAAATGCCATCATTTTCGGCGTTGGCACCGGCCTTATCGTCGGCGCGATCAACGGTTATCTGATCGCCTGTCAAGGCTTGCAGCCGATCATCGTAACGCTTGGCACTACGCTAATCGTGCGTGGCCTGGCGACGGCGCTGGTTGGCGATGCGGAGGTGATATCGCTGCCGTCGGACAGCTTTCTGCAATCGCTCGGTTATTCCGGTTTGCTGCATATTCCATCGCTGATCTGGATCGCTTCCGGTGCTGGCCTACTGATCTGGGCGGTTACCAAACGACTGCCATTTGGTCGCTGGCTGTATATGGTCGGCGGCAATCCTGAAGCGGCGAATCTGGTCGGCGTGCCGGTCCGCAGCTCTAGCGTGATTGCCTATTCTTTATGCGGTGGCTTGGCTGGACTGGCAGGCATGTTTCTGCTGGCACGTAGCGGCTCTGCGGTCGCTATTGAAGGTGCTGGCATGGAACTGCAAGCGATTGCGGCCTGCGTGATTGGCGGCATTGCGTTAAGCGGCGGCACTGGCTCGGTATGGCAGGCCTTGATTGGCGCGGTGTTTATTCAGGCCTTGTTGAATGGACTGAATTTGCTGGGTTCATCGCCGTTTGTATCGGAAATGGTTTTAGGCGTGGTGCTGGTGTCGGCTGGTGCGCTCGACTATATCGTTCGGAAATTCCATTAATTTTGTTTGCAACGCTCATTTATAACGCATACCCACAGGAGAGATTGACATGAAAAAGATTGTCTTCACGACGTTATTGGCAATAGGTGCACTGAGTACATTCGCCGCCAGCCCCAGCTGGGCGCAACAGAAAATAACGATCGGTTATGCGACGCCGGAACTGGCCTCGTCATTCTGGATATCGATGACCTATGGCGTAGAAAGCGAAGCCAAAAAGCTGGGCGTCACGCTGGTCAAACTTAACGCCGGTGGCGACGCCAACGTGAATGTCCAGATATCGCAGATTCAGGATTTGATGGAGCGCAAAGTCGACGCCATCATCGTCGGTGCTACCAATGGTCAGGCGGTCAATCCGGTGGTTGAAAATGCGATTGGTAAAGGCATTCCGGTAGTCGGTTTGTCCAGCATCCCGAATTCAGTCGGCCTCGCCTCTAAAGTCGGTGCAGACCACTACGACATGGGCCGTTTGCAAGCCGAATGTCTGGGTAAAACACTGGGCGGCAAGGGCGCAGTGGCGATGATCGCGCAGCAACAAGGCCAGACCTGGGCCGATACCCGGCGGCGCGGTTTTATGGAAACCATGAACAAAGAGTTTCCGGCGATCAAAGTCATCGCAGAATCGCGTAAATCGGTCACCCGCAACGGTGCGATCAATTTAGTCGATGACTGGATTCAACGCTTTCCAGAAATCAACGGCGTCTATAACGCCATCGACGATACGGCTGCCGGTGCGTGGCTGGCAGTGAAATCGGCAAAGAAAGAACAAGTCATCAAAATCACTGCATCTAATTTAAGTCCGACCGCGCAGCAAATGCTGAAAGATGGCGAGCTGGTCTGTACCTCCGCCCAGCAAATCGTCACGCAGGGCCGCGAAGCCTTGCGCCAGGCAGTGCTGGCGGCTACCAAAAAGCCGACGCAAGCAGTGGTGGAAACACCGGCTATTCTGGTGACAAAAGACAATCTTGCTACGCTTGATCTGAGTCTTTTGACTGCGCCAACCAGCTATAGACCCTAAACCGCGTGCTATCCAATAACCTTAAGAATTTTGAACCAGAAAGGTCAGTGTGATGCTTACTTCTCATAATCGCTTCCCGTATTCGGCCATTACCGAACGTCCTCAGTTCAACTGGCCCGGTGAGAAACGACTCGCCGTGCATCTGTGCCTGAACCTGGAACATTTTGCCTATAACGAAGGATTGGGACTTTCTTATTCGCCCGGTATTGCCCATCCCAATACGTATAACTGGGCCTGGCGCGAGTACGGCAATCGGGTCGGCGTCTGGCGGATTATCGATCTGTGCAATCGGCTAGGCCTGCCACTGTCGGTGCTGCTGAATTCAGCTTGCTATGACCATTGCCCGCAAGTGTTGGAAGCGCTAAGAGCGCGGGGCGATGAGATTCTGGGGCATGGTCGCACCAACTCTGAACATCAAAATAATTTCTCTGAAGCAGAAGAGCGCGTGCTGATTCAAGAGGTGACCGATGCCATTACGCAGCACGAAGGGCGTGCGCCCGCCGGATGGCTCAGCCCCGGTGTCAATCCTAGTAATTTGACGCCCGATCTGCTGCAAGAGGCTGGGTACAGCTACATCCTCGACTGGCCGCTGGATGATCAGCCGGTCTGGATCAACACCCGCAACGGGCGTTTGCTGAGTGTGCCGTATCCGCATGAAGTCAATGACATTCCGGCCATCGCTTTGCACGATACGACGGCGGAAGGGTTTGCCAACATGATCATCGATAACTTCGATGAAATGCTGGAACAGAGCGCTGACCAGCCGCTGGTTTTTGGGATATCGATCCACGCATTTTTGATCGGACAACCGTATCGGCTGCGCCATTTCCGCCGCGCCATGGAACATATCGCACAGCATCGCGACAAAATTTGGTTCACCACAACGGGCGCCATCGCACAACATTTTATCGATCATGACCAGCCAGCAGGAGGGCAGGGTCGATAGGTCGTCAACTATTAAAAGAGGGAAAGCATCATGTCACATAAAAAAGACTTAACCGTCGGGATTGTTGGATTAGGCGCTGTGGGAAAGACACTGGTCAAGCGTCTGGATGACGGCATCTTTGGATTGAAACTCAGCGCGGTCAGCGTGCGCGACGTTAAAAAAACCGCAGGTATATTGCAAGGCCTGAAGGGAGACATCAAGATTCTGACGCTGGAAGAGCTAGCAGAGGCAGTTGACGTAGTCGTGGAATGCGCACCAGCAGAGCTGCTGCCAGAAATCGCCGAGCCAGTCTTGCGCGCAGGAAAAACCCTAATTGTACTGAGTGTCGGCGCTTTGCTGGATCGCATGGATTTGATCGACCTGGCGCGTGAGCATGGCGGCCAGATCATCGTGCCGACTGGCGCGCTGCTCGGATTAGATGCAGTAACGGCTGCGGCAGAAGGGAGTATTCATTCAGTCAGAATGATTACCCGTAAGCCAGTACGCGGTCTGGTCGGCGCTCCATTTTTGGTCGCCAACAAAATCAACATTGACGATATCACCTCGCCGATCCAGATTTTTTCAGGCACGGCACGTGAAGCGGCTAAGGGTTTTCCGGCCAATCTGAATGTTGTGGTCGCACTGGCGCTGGCTGGGATCGGCCCGGATCAGACGCAGCTAGAAATCTGGGCTGACCCGGCATTGACGCGCAACACGCACGTCATCGAAGTTGATTCCGATGCGGCGTCGTTCTCGATGAGCATTCAAAACATCCCGACAGAAAATCCGAAAACTGGCCGTATCACAGCACAAAGCGTGTTGGCCGCGCTGCGTAAATTGCGCAGCCCGATTCGGGTCGGCACTTAATCATTTATGCGACCAGCAAGCAGAACGACAATCACAGGAGAAACAACATGGATTTAGGCATAGCAGGTAAAACCGCACTCGTGATGTCGGCAGGCGGTGGACTTGGCTCCGCGATTGCGGCAGCGCTTGCCGCAGAAGGCGTCATCGTCGCCATCTCGGACCAAAACGAACAAGCATTGGCACAGACGCTGGAAGTCATTTCCGCACGCGGCGGCAAGGCCGTGCCGTTTGTCGCCGATCTGGCCGATTTACGCAGTATCGACGCGATGTTGGAAGGCGTGCGAAGTGCTGTCGGCGATCCCGATATTTTGGTGAACAATTCCGGCGGCCCGCCGCCATCCAAGGCATCTAACGTGCCTGCCGATACCTGGCGCAAACAGTTCGACGCGATGGTCTTGTCGCTGATGCATTTGACCGATCAGGTATTGCCAGCGATGCAGCAAAAAAAATGGGGCCGCATCATTACCAGCACGTCGTCAGGCGTTATCGCACCGATCCCCAATCTGGGCATGTCGAATACCTTGCGCATGGCCTTAGTCGGTTGGTCCAAAACCTTGGCCGCCGAAGTGGCTGGCGATGCGATCACCGTCAACGTGGTATTGCCGGGCCGCATCGCGACCGATCGCATCCGTTCGCTCGATGAAAGTCGTGCCAAACGCGAAGGCAAAACCTATGAACAAGTCGTTATCGAAAGCACAGGCGCGATTCCGGTCGGGCGTTATGGGCGTCCCGAAGAATACGGCGATGTGGTCGCCTTCCTCGCCAGTGAGCGTGCCGCTTTTGTGACCGGCTCTGTGATCCGCGTCGACGGCGGCATGATTCAAAGTATTTAATTTAACCCACTTATTCACCTACTTAGCAGGAGTATTCAATGAGTAACGAAATAGAAAAGTCACGGAGTCCGATTGAGCTGGAAGAAATCCGTCAGCGCTATCTCGCCGTCGATACCTCAAACGTCGCCGATGTGCTGGATGCCCTCGGTTATTTTGATCAGGGTTTGTCGTCGGAGTTCTCGCCTTTCCCCGCCGATAGCAAGAAATTGGCTGGTTGGGCGTACACGATTCGTGGGCAAATGACGCCCTACGGTCAGGGCGGCGATGCCGACAAAATGAAAGCCTGTCAGGGCGTTACCGCCGGGCAAGTCACGGTATGGAGCGGCGACGGCGAAGGCATCTGCTATTTCGGGGAATTGATCGCGATTGGCATGAAAGAACGCGGTTGCGTAGGCTCACTGATCGATGGCGGGATTCGTGATATCCGCTGGATTGCCGAACAGGATTTCCCGCTGTTTGCACGTTATCGCACGCCGGTGCAATCGATCGGTCGCTGGAAAGTCAACGCATGGCAGATTCCGGTTGTTCTACGTGGCGCGACTTCGCAATGGGTGCAAGTTCATCCTGGTGATTTCATTTTGGCGGATGACGATGGCGCGATTGTGATCCCACAAAAGATCGTCGAAAAAGTGTTGATCGATGCTGAAGCATTGACGGAAAAAGAAAGACAAATTCGTATCGATCTTCAGGCCGGATTGACCTTAGCTGACGCATTATCAAAATACGGTCATGTCTGATGTGATTGACATTTGTGCTCAGGATGTTGCTGCTAACGCGGCGCATCTTGGGATAGCCTTATCGACGGCGCGTTGCGCAGAAATTGTTGTAGCCGTCGCGCCGACTCTGGCGCGGGTTCGTAGATTGAATCCTGCCACCGAAGGCGATCTTTACGCTTTCGAAAACGCTTTATTTTCTCTGCAATCTGATGACTGATCCCTCCCTGCTGAACGTTGAACAGTTGCGTGCGGCATTGTCTGCCGGTGTTGTTGATCCAACCGATGTTGTCGCCGCGATGGCGCAACGCAGCAGAGCAGTCGATGCGCAGACCAACTGCTTCGTCGCCTTAGACGAAACGGCGGCGTTAAAGCAAGCCGCAAGTCTTAACGCACAGCGCGCCAGCGGTCGTCCCGCAGGTTTGTTATGGGGCGTGCCTTATGTGCACAAAGATGTTTTCGTCACGTCATCGCGCCATCCGGCTGCGGGGTCATTGTTTTCTGAATTACCCGTCGCATTCGGCAGCGGATCGGCATTGACCGCCCTTGACAGTGCAGACGCCATCGCACTGGGCGCAACGACGCTAGATGAATGCAGCTATGGCGCAACCGGCTTAAATGACCATCATGGCGATTGCCGCAATCCGTGGGATGACCGCTTTATTACCGGCGGATCATCTAGCGGTGCCGCAGCAGCAGTGGCGGCGCGCGCGGTGCCTTTTGCGATTGGCTCCGACACGGCTGGCTCAACGCGGATTCCGGCGGCGCTGTGCGGCGTGGTTGGGTTCAAGCCAACTTTTGGGCGATTGCGTACTTCCGGTATGGTGCCGCTTTCGCCGTCGCAAGATACGGTTGGTGTGATTGCCCGCACGGTGCGTGATTGCGCGTTGGTGACAGATGCATTGGATCGTCACGCATCGCCGAGGCTTCGATCTTCTCGGGCGCTGATCGAGGGAATAGATGGCTCTGTTAATAACCTCAAAATCGGTATTTGCTGCCATCCATTTTTTACGATGCAAGATGCAGAAACCGGGGCCGTCATATCGCAGGCGTTGAGAGTGATTGAGCGGCTAGGCGTCAATCTCAAGGAGCAATTTTTGTCCGGTCTGGAGGATTGCGACGCTGCCGCTGCGGTGATTACGTGGATGGAAGTACGTGAGGCTTACGCCGGACTATTGCGGACTGCACCGCAGAAATTTTCACCGTCTACACGGTTGCGGCTGGAAATGGCGATGGCACCGACAGCAGAAGATTATCGGCTTGCCCAAGCGTATCGGGCGGGCGCATTGCGTGCATTTTTCGACAGCGCCTTTGCCGATGTCGATGTGCTGGTCGCCCCCACAGTTACGCTGGCAACGCCGATGATCGCGCTGTTGTCGACCGATCCAAAAGAAAGCGTTAAAACTACGACGGCTTTTCTACGTTCAAACCGCTGTATCAGTTATCTCGGTCTGCCTGCATTGTCAGTGCCAGTGGGTTTTACTTCGCAAGGATTGCCGGTCGGCTTGCAATTTATCGGCAAGCCTTGGGCTGAGCTGGCGGTATTGCGCTGCGGCGCGGCGTATCAAGCGGCGACCGATTGGCATATGCAATTGCCGCCATCCTCTAATAATAGTTAAGTCACGAGAAAGACCATCACGATGGATGCAGTATTTAAGGCAAGCGCGTTAGCTTTCCATGAGCAAGGCAGGCCAGGAAAAATTGCGGTCGTCGCGACCAAATCGGTACAGTCGAAAGAAGACCTGGCGCTGGCGTATTCGCCCGGCGTTGGCGCTGCTTGCGAAGCCATTCACGCTGATGTCGAGAACAGTTACCGCTACACCGCCAAAGCCAATCTGGTCGGTGTCATCTCGAATGGTACCGCTGTATTGGGCTATGGCAACATCGGGCCGCACGCGGCCAAGCCAGTGATGGAAGGTAAGGGTATTCTTTTTAAACGCTTCGCCGATATCGATGTATTCGACATCGAAATTGATGAAAATGACCCTGATCGCCTGATTGAGACCATCACCCGCATTGCGCCGACCTTCGGCGGCATCAATCTGGAAGATATCAAAGCGCCAGAATGTTTTCATATCGAAAGGGCGTTGCGGGCGCAGCTTTCTATTCCCGTATTTCATGACGATCAGCACGGTACGGCAGTCGTCGTCACGGCAGCGGTAATCAATGCCTTGCGGCTGACTAAACGCGCCATCGGCGAGATCCGCCTGGTGTGTAATGGTGCCGGTGCCGCCGCGATAGCCTGCCTCGATATGCTGGTAGTGCAAGGTGTTGCGCGAGAAAATATATGGGTATTCGATTCAAAAGGCCTGCTATCGGCCAGTCGCTTTGATCTTAGCGAAGAGAAAGCTCGCTATGCACAAAACAGCGATCAACCATCCTCAATGACACTGAAACAAGCATTGCAAGATGCCGATGTTTTCCTCGGCGTATCGAAGGCAAATGCGCTGCAACCGGACGACATTGTCGGGATGCATCCGCAGCCTTTGATCATGGCGCTTGCTAATCCGATCCCCGAAATCATGCCGCAGCTGGCGCGCGCTGCCCGACCGGATGCGATTGTCTGTACCGGGCGCTCGGATTTTCCGAATCAGGTGAATAACGTGCTGTGCTTTCCGTATGTTTTTCGGGCCGCGCTGGATGTGCGCGCCAGCACAATCAATACCGCCATGTTATCCGCCGCAGCGCGCACCATCGCCGATCTGGCCTACAGCGCGTCATCCCAAGTCACGCCCGGCGGGCGCGCTTTGGCGGATTATCTGATTCCAGATGTTTTTGATCAACGGTTGTTGCCGCAGATTGCGACAGCGGTCGCCAGCGCCGCGATGGACAGCGGCGTCGCCCGCCTGCCGTTGCAAGATAGCCTGGCATATACTTGCGCATTGACCGATCTCGCACGACGACTGGCGGGAACGCCGGTTCAAAAGGTAACGAATGATGCAGTGCTGATGATGGTTAATGAGGACTAAGAAAAATGACGATCAAACAAATACTGGGTGCAGATTTATACGTGAAAGATGTTGGTCAAGGCGAACCCGTCTTGCTGATACACGGGATCACCAATTTCCATCGATCATGGGCCGGTCAAATTGACAGTCTGGTGCAGCAGGGATATCGGGTTATTGTGCCCGACCTGCCAGGCCATGGCGACTCCGCGCCTTTGCAGCAAAAAATGACGGTAGACGCGCTGGCAGCCACTATGGCGGCGTTGCTGGATGATATGGGTATCGCCACCGCGCATTTATGCGGTGTGTCTTTAGGCGGGATGGTGGCAATGACATTTGCGCTGCGCTATCCACAACGGGTGAAGCGTTTAATCGTGGCCGATACCGCTGCACGTTTTGATTCAGAGCCGCATCAGAAAATGTTGGCCGGATGGACGGCGGATTTTTTGGCAGAGGATGGACCGCTCAACCGCCTGAAAAAGACTTGGCCGATGTTGGTCAATGAAGCCTTCAGAAGCTCTGCCGACGGTGACGCCGCTTTTAAAGAGTGGGTGATCAACGCACAAAAAGCCAGCGGCAGCTCATATGCATATGTCTGCGATGGACTGGTGGAATACAACATTGAAAATGCATTAAACGGTATTACCCAACCGACGTTAGTGCTGGTCGGTAGCGAAGATAAAATGCTGACGCCTGTCGACAATCAGGCAATCGCCGACAAGATTCCTGGTGCACTATTTGAAGTGATAAAAGGCGGATCGCATCTTCCAAATGTGGATAGTGCACAGGCATTTAATGCAGCCGTACTGCGATTTTTGGATAAGGCCTAAGTCTGCGATTGTGGTTCATTTTTTGCGTTGATCTAGCTTTTGTATGTCGCATAAAAAAGTGATCATTCCCTTTCGGGATGGTCACTTTTTCATTGCTGATACCCGCGAAAATCGGGCTGCCATACTCTCTTAAAAATGCACTTCTAACTGGGCGATTGGCGTGGTTTGATTGGCCTTGCTCTCGCCAAACTTATTCGTATAATGATCGACCCCGACGCCTGCATAGACGGCATCCTTATGGCCTGCCAGCGAGCCGATATCAAACATCACTAACGCGTGTAAGACGGTTTCCGCAGCGGTTTCTACGCCAAAGCCGTCTTTTCCTTTTTTGCCCGTATGCACTGCGTAGCCTTTAAAAACGACCGGTATGCCGAGGCTAAACGCCTTGCTCCATGCCGCACACAATTGATAGGTATTGTCGAAGTGGACGCTCTTGCCGACGATCCCATTATTGTTAGTCTCATGCACCATCGCCACGGTGAAATCCAGAAAACCGTTATCGACTGCAAAATTCAACGTTGGTCCGACGATCAGTTTGATGGGCCGCGAACCGAAGCCGGTATTTTTGGTGCCAATATCAAAACCGGTCGTCAGCGATACATCCTTCACAGGCCCAAACGACAATTTACGGTCGCTCACCGCGCCCATGCTTAACTGATTTCGATAGACCGCATAGACCTCGGCCGCGCCATCGGTATTGCCCACGCCTGCGGAAGGGTCCTGGCTATCGGATTTAAGGAACTGAAAATCGAAATAATTACTGCCGTATTTATAGCCGCTGGCGTGCGTAATTTCCAATACGGTTTTGGCGATCTTCTGGTCATTTGCAGGCTCGCGGTAATCTGTCCCGTAATTGATATTCATCGACGTATCGCTCCAGTCAGCCGCCCAGACGCTGGTTGCCAGCATGGGTGAACATCCCAGAATGATTGATGCAGCAATGATGCTTTTCACAATTTGTCTCCCTAATTGAATGTGAAACGAAAAAAACCGCAGACAATCTGCGTCGGTTTAAGGCAAGTGCACGACGACGTTTGAAGGGGATGAAGCACGGATAAAACCGTGATTTTTGCGACCCGCGTGGGAAGCTATTCGCAAGTTCCGCAGCAGCCCGTCCGTCTCTTTATTGTTGTTCGTCGTGATGCATCATCGGCGACGGAAAAAGATCGGACAAATGACTTGTTAACCGCAGAGCATGAGTCAGAATCATGTATTTTTTTGGACCGAATCTGCACCCGTATTGCACCAATTAAGATGTGATCAGCACCATCGCGATGCATGACCGGCACGCATGTATAAGTGACGTTAAGTGATTGGTCGATGACGCGCAGGCGCTTTATTCTGCGTAGACGTGCTGGTTCAATGCAACGCTGAACCGACGTCAGTTGTCCTCCCGTCCCACTGTCATGTAAAGGAAGTAAACTATGCAATTGCATCGACTTTTTTTCCCACTCTTAGCGATATTTATAGCCATGCCAAGTCAAGCCAACGACGTCATCATTCGTCACAATAATCCTGCCTCCATGACAGAACCTTGGGCGCGTGAATTTGCAGAGTCCATTGAAGTGCGGGGGACGGCAGACCAGATTCTGTTAAGCGGTGTGGGGCCGATGGTGGCAGATAAAAATGCGCCCGCGGATACGGTGGCCTCGTATGGCAATACTGAAACCCAGACCCTCAGCGTGCTGAATCAGATCAAGCACACCTTGGAGAAAAAGGGCTACATCATGGCGGACGTTGTCAGCATGCAGGCTTTGATTGTGGGTGATCCGAATCAAAAAGGAGAGGCAGATTTTGAAGGATTTTCTTCGGTCTATAACAAGTTCTTTGGCACAAAAGCGCAGCCAAATGTGCCGATCCGCACGCGCGCGCAAGTGATCCGGCTAGTCCCACCCGGCTGGTTAGTCGAAGTGACCGTGACCGCCGCTAAAAGGAAACCTTAAGCAGAGAAGAGAGCGAGGATAGCGGCGCAGCGGCTTAGCAGTCGCGTTAAGGCGAATCAAGGCGCATCATCGATCAGATCGTGGGTGCGCAATGATGGCCACTTCCCGCTCTCAGAAAGCTCGCCGACCAAACGCGTAATCAATGCCGCCACGGCCTGTTTCGCGTTTGTCGCCGGGATATTATTGGACATGCAAATACCCAACGTCCGCGATATCTGGGCCGGATTGATGCGCTTGGCCTTCAACCGCCCCTGCATCACTTCTTGCTGCACCAGTGCCAGCGGCATGATGGTATTGCCCTGACCCGCCTCGACCGCGATTTTGAGAATGTGAACGGAGTTGATTTCCGCAAACAGCGCCGGCATTTGCAGACCTTGTTTGCTCACCGTTTCTTCGATAATACTGCGGATGCAATGGCTGTGCTGCAAGCCGGACAGCATCAGCGATCCCGACAATGCCTCTTCCAGCGAGACATCGCCTGCCTCGCAGCTACCGGTTTTTTTACCTTTGGCTGGCTTCACCAGATAAAAATCTTCTTGCGCTATCGGTTTGAATGTAAATCCCTGCAACTGAATATTCGACGTAAACACCGCCAGATCGACGCGCCCCTGCCAAAGTTGTTCCAGCAAATTGCCGGTCAATTCTTCATTAATATGCAGCGAGACGTTGGGTAAGCGCACTTGCACTGCATTAATCAGCGGCAGGGCCAATGCCACCGACGCGCTTTGCGGTACGCCGACCACGACATTGCCGACGATGGCCTCGCTGGAGAAATGCACGGCTTCGCGGGCGTCGCCAATCTGTTTCAGGATTGCTTTGCCATATTCATAGAACACTTTGCCGCTCTCTGTCGGAAAAACGCCGCTGCGGGTGCGATGCAACAATTGCACATCCAGATCGGTTTCCAGATCGGATATCTGCTTACTCAGCGCCGATTGCGCCACAAATAACCGTCCCGCCGCACGCGAAACGCTGCCGCTATCGACCACCGCCAGAAAATATTTGATTTGTCTGATTTCCAATTGCATGTCTCCGAGGCCTGGGGTCCGCATCTGTAATGCTTGCCCGACCTGCTATTTTCAATGGGTAGATTGCCAATATCCCTACCAGGTTTCAGGTTATCGCAGCGCAGGTATCTGGAAACGAGAACGATGGATATGCAATCGATATTACCACCGCTACTTGGTTCCACAGTAACCTGTTCTTACATGCAAACCATGCCAAAGAACCACCAGCGTTCGGCACCGCAAAACCACGGAGACACGCCATGAATACCATGACAGATTTGCCAACCAGGCCCTTGAGCGCCAGAATTTTACCCGTTCCATTTTGCGCAGCAATGACCGCCTTGCTCGCCACCCGATTCACGCTATCGCTGCCGGTACGCGAGCATCACGGCAAGGACGAATCGCCGTTCGGCATCATCCCGCCTGATGCAGTCGCCTTCGCCAAGACCACCGAGGAAGTCGCCGCCATCATGCGTTTATGCGCGGAACACGGCGTGCCGCTGATTCCTTTCGGCGCTGGCACGTCGATAGAAGGCCATTTTTTGGCCCCGCACGGCGGCGTCAGTCTCGATCTTAGCGGCATGAACGAAGTTATTGCCGTCCATCCCGAGGATTTAACCGTCACGGTGCAAGCGGGTGTATTACGCAAGCAATTGAACGAAGAAATTAAACATAGCGGGCTGTTTTTCCCGATCGATCCGGGCGCGGACGCCTCCATCGGCGGCATGTGCGCCACCCGCGCATCGGGCACCAACGCGGTGCGCTATCAAACCATGCGCGAAAATGTATTGGCCCTGACCGTGGTCACGCCCGAAGGCAAGATCATCCACACCGGCACCCGTGCCAGAAAATCCTCCGCTGGCTACGATTTGACGCGCGTGTATATCGGCAGCGAAGGCACACTGGGCATCATTACTGAAATTACGCTGCGGGTGTATCCGCAGCCGGAAGCGATCTCTGCCGCCGTCTGCGCTTTTCCGACGATGGCCGCCGCAGTGCAGACTGTCATCGAAACGATCCAGATGGGCGTGCCGATTGCCCGCGTTGAATTTGTCGATGCGTTATCGATCAAGGCGATCAATCTGCATGACAAGCTGACATTGGCAGAGATGCCGACCTTATTTTTTGAATTCCACGGCAGCGACAACGGCGTCAAAGAACAGGCCGAAACGGTACAGCAAATCGTCGTAGAAAACGGTGGTCATGATTTTGAATGGGCGACCCATCCAGAAGACCGAAAAAAATTGTGGAATGCACGGCATAACGCCTACTTCGCCGTCTTGCAACTCAAGCCCGGTTGCGTCGCCGTCGTTACCGACGTGTGTGTGCCGATTTCACGGCTGGCCGAATGCGTGACCGCCACCGATGTCGATATTCAGGCGTCATCGTTGCCTTGCCCGATAGTCGGCCACGTCGGCGACGGTAATTTTCACGTCATCATTTTGGTCGATCCTAACAAGCCAGAAGAACGGATAGAGGCCGAGCGGATTAACGCCAACATTGTGGCGCGCGCGCTGGCGATGGAAGGCACGTGCACCGGCGAGCACGGGATCGGCATGCATAAAATGGGGTTTCTTCAGACTGAACACGGCGATGATGCGCTGGACGTGATGCGGGCGATAAAACGGGCGCTAGATCCACAAAATTTACTCAATCCCGGAAAAATATTTGCACTGAATTAAACGCGGTATCGCTGCAATCAACACCCATCACCACTATAAAATCCGGCTCTATTGAGAGACCGTATCGGAGACGAAAATGAATGACACTACCGTAGACGGCGTACGTTTTGACGCGACGTCCAGCATCGATCTGACCTATAAAAAAATCACGCTGCGGCTGATTCCATTTCTGCTGTTCTGCTACATCCTGTCGTATCTGGATCGGGTCAATATCGGTTTCGCTAAACTGCAAATGCTGGGCGATCTGCAATTCAGCGACGCCATTTATGGGATGGGTGCGGGAGTATTTTTCCTGGGTTATTTTTTCTTCGAAGTGCCCAGCAATATCATCATGCACAAGGTCGGTGCACGACGTTGGCTGGCGCGTATCCTGATTACCTGGGGTTTGTTGTCGGCGGCGATGATGTTTGTGCAGGGCACGACATCGTTTTATGTATTGCGTTTTTTGCTAGGTGTGGCAGAAGCGGGATTTTTCCCCGGCATTATTTATTACCTCACCCGCTGGTATCCGGCTGACCGGCGCGGTCGCGCTACATCATTATTTTTGACAGCGATTCCGTTGGCGGGTGTGATTGGCGGGCCTTTATCTGGCTGGATTTTGCGCGATACCAACGGCATTGCGGGTTTGGCGGGATGGCAATGGATGTTTTTGATTGAAGGCTTGCCGACGGTCATTGCCGGTTTCTTTTTGTTGCGCTATCTGGATGACAGTGTTGAAGATGCAAAGTGGCTGACGGATGCGCAAAAGCGCGAAGTGATAGCGTTATTGCAGAAGGAAGAAGCGACTAAAACGCATTCTGCAACTGGCAAGGCTTTTGCCAGCGGTCGGACATGGTTGCTGGCGGCGATTTATTTTCTGTTTGTATTTTCGCTGTACGGGATCAGTTTTTGGTTGCCGACGATTATTAAGGCCGCTGGCGTAAAGGATGCGCTGGATATTGGTTTGTTGAGTGCATTGCCGTGGGCTGCGGGTGTGATTGCGATGATTTTGGTGGCGCGCAGTGCGGACCGGCGTGGCGAGCATCGCTGGCATATTGCGATTCCGGCTGTGATTGGGGCGATTGGGTTTGTGATCAGCGTGAAGTTCAGCGCGAATGTGCCGATCGCGTTGGTAGGGTTGTCGATTGCGACGATGGGGATTATGAGTGTGTTGCCGTTGTTTTGGAATATGCCGACGGCGTATTTAGGCGGCGCGGCGGCTGCAGCGGGGATTGCGTTGATTAATTCGTTTGGTAATTTGTCGGGGTTTGTGGGGCCATCGTTGATGGGGTGGATTAAGGGGATTACCGGCTCGCTTGATAGCGGTGTGTATATGTTGGCGGGATGTGTATTGGCGGGTGGGTTGTTGACGTTGTGCACGTCGGTACATCGGCGATAAAGTTGGGGTTTATAGTGTGATTTTGGAGGAGGGCGGGCAATTCGGTTGGCTGGCCGCCCTCGGTTTGGAAATGCTAGCATTGCGCAAATCGATGCCGCAGCCGATCAGGGTATGTCAGCGTTTATCAGCCGCGATGTGATGACACTCAACCATCCTGAACTGACCTCAGCCGCCGTCATCGTCTCGGGCGGGCGCGGTCTGGGCAGCGGCGAGAACTACAAAAAAGTGTTGGAGCCACTAGCCGACAAACTCGGCGCAGCGTTGGGTGCATCCCGTGCCGCAGTCGATGCAGGTTACGTGCCGAACGATTATCAAGTCGGACAGACCGGCAAGATCGTCGCCCCGCAATTATATGTAGCGGTCGGCATCTCCGGCGCGATTCAGCATCTGGCAGGGATGCGAGATTCTAAAGTAATCGTGGCGATTAACAAAGACCCGGAAGCACCGATATTTAGCGTGGCCGATTATGGCCTTACGGCCGATCTTTTTGAGGCGGTTCCCGCGTTGGTGGCTGCGTTGGATGGGGTGTAGGCACTACTATTCGCGATGTTTCCAAAAAGAAATATTGCTAAGTGATTTGAGGTCGAACAGCGTTCTTTTAACCGCACTCAAATAGAAAAATGATGCGTCTTAGCCGCCGAAGGCAAAGAACTCTTCGCAGTCGAAGGTATTTGATCCAAAGAAAACTGCCCCAACGTCCTCTGAATACTCTGACTAATCGACATGAATGCCGATACCAGAAGCGCGTCAACTCCATGCAATTGTGATGCTGGTCGAAACTTGCCGAAGTCTTGATAGGCAATCGCGCACATCAACACGCTTTCTAGCGTGACTTCGCTTGGATGACAGGTCAGTTCCCAACTGTCGGGATGCAAGCAATGCGGCTTAATTTGACCGTGCGCTAAAAGGGATTGGATTACTTCTTTTAAATCGCTCTTGCGGCGGCGGGTTCTGCGTGCGATTTCTTCTAGTGTGATGGCTTCCGGGCCGGAAACCACTAGCAGGACAAGGACTTCCGTAAAGCGCAGAATGCTGTTCTGAAGCGATTTGTAGATTGGCAAAAATTCGACCAATGCATCGTTCGCGGGACCATCATATTTATCGTTGCGCATCATTGAGCCACTCCGCAAAATGGTAGGCTTTTTTATTGCTGAGATTTTTTATCTGCGAACGGCAACTAAATCCGTCTGCGATAAACAGCGTATCGTCAGCGCACCTGTCGATCTGTGGTTTTAGTTCGAGTTCGCCTATACGTCGGGCGACGGCGGCAGTTTTTTCATGATAGCCATAAGCGCCTGCCATGCCGCAACAACCGGTCTCTAAAATCGATGCATCCGTTTGGGCCGACGCCAATAGCGTCTTTTCTGCCGTCATGCCGCCGCAAGCCTTTTGATGACAATGTCCATGCACCCGAATCGGGTTTTTTGTCTTTGGTATGTCGACGCCGTGCATGAACAAAAATTCTGCCAATGTCTGCACCGATGTGGAGAGTTGCTTTGCTTCGTCATTGCCGGGAAGCATGGCGACCATTTCATCTCTAAACACCGACAGGCAGCTTGGTTCCAGGACGATCACCGGGATTTTTTTCGCTAAATAGGGAGATAACTGGGCGATGATCGCGTGCAGATTGGTGCGTGCCCGATCCAGCATGCCAGCGTCGTAATACGGGCGGCCGCAGCATATTTGCCTGGAGAGAAGGTGGACTTTATAGTCGGCACGTTCAAGCACCGCTGTGGCGGCTTCGAGCACGGCGGGCGTAAAACCGCTATTGAATGTATCGGTCCACAGGAGGACGGAGCGTGCATGTGTGTCCCCGCCGTTATCTTGCTGAAGTCGAACGGCGGTTTTGCCGGATCGAAAGTTCTTACGGGCGATTCTGGGAAAAACGATGTTCGATGTGAGGCCAACGGAATATTGTGCGATCAACCGCAGAGGACGTATAGACATCGCCAGGTTCATCAACGCGCTGAAGGATTGCGCGCGCGGCAGCCAATCGCCAATGCGACCGATCATCAAGTCCATCACGGGCCGTCTTCGGTTCCTATAATGTTGGGCAAGAAATTCTGCTTTATAGCGGGCAATATCCACATTGGTCGGGCAATCGGTTTTGCATCCTTTGCAACTGAGGCAAAGGTCTAGCGAATCCTTGACGTCTTTGCTGTCCCAACTGTCTTGAATGACTTCGCCTTTTAGCAGCTCAAAAAATAATCTGGCACGACCGCGTGTAGAGTATTTTTCTTCACGCGTGGCTTTGAAGCTGGGGCACATCGTCCCGCCTTCGAGCGAGCGGCATTTTCCCATGCCGATACAGCGTTCGGTGGCGCGGGCGAATCCTGTGACTGCATCGCCGTTGTAGTTAAATTCGGTGAGAATATTGCGGCGTTCGTAGTCCGGGCCGAGGCGCAAATTGCTATCGACCGGCATCGCATGAATCAGTTTGCCGGGATTCATTTTATTTTTTGGATCCCAGATGTTTTTAAAGTCTGCGAAAGCGGCCATTACAGCGGGCGAATACATGATATTTAAGAACTCGCCTTTGGCCTGACCATCGCCATGCTCGCCTGATAACGAGCCGCCATATTTGACGACAAGGTGTGCCGCTTCTTCTAGAAAATTGCGCCAGATGGCCACGCCCAGATCTGACTTTAAATCGAAAGTAATGCGGGAATGGACGCAACCGTCGCCGAAATGGCCATACAGATTGGTCTTGTAGCCATAACGGGCGACTAACGCTGAAAATTCGCGTAGATATGCACCTAAAAGCGCTGGCTCAACGGCGGCATCTTCCCAGCCCACAACAGGATCGGTATCAGCTGCATTATCCGCTAGCGAGGTGGCCGATGCGCCGGTTTCGCGGATAGTCCAGATGCGGCGCATTAATGCTTTGTCCAGGACGACGCGGGCGGTTGCGTCTCCCTGTAGTTGCGAGGCGATTTGTGCAGCGGCTTCGGCTGCTTGTTGTGCATTTTCGACGGAGGTTCCGCCGAATTCCACCATCAGCCACGCCTGGCCTTTTGGCAGCTCGGCAATATCGGCCAGGCGCAATCCGCGATCGCGCAGGCCGCCGATAATGCCTTCATCGAGGCCCTCCATCGCAATTGGATTAAAGGGTAATAACTGGGGCACGGCGTCGGCGGCGAAATAGATGTCGGAGAAACCGAATACGACTAACGTCCGCGCCGCCGGATTGCTGACTAGCAAAGTTTCCGCCTGCAGGACGGAAACGCAACTTCCTTCTACGCCAACCAGCGCTCTGGCAATGTTAAAACCGTTTTCAGGAAGAAGTTGATCGAGGTTGTAGCCGGAAACACGGCGTTTAATTTGCGGAAATCCTTGGCGGATATCATCCGCATATTTTTCGGATAGCGTTTTAAGTGCTGCGACAATCTGCGCCCGGCGTCCGCCTGCCTGTAGATGTTCAGCGTAAGTGTCGTCATCGGTTGGACCAACCCAAAATCGTTCGCCGTCATAGGTCAAAATTTCCAGCCGTTCAATATTTTCGACGGTTTTTCCTGCCATGACGGAATGCGCGCCACAAGAATTGTTGCCGATCATGCCGCCTATCGTGCAGCGGCTGTGGGAGGCGGGATCGGGACCGAATGTCAGGCCGAGTTTGGCGGCGGCGTGATTTAGCTGATCGCAAATGACGCCCGGTTCAACCTTCGCCACGCGACGTATCGGATCAATGTCAATAATGTTGGTCAGGTATTTTGAGTGGTCAATGATGACGGCGGCATTCACCGATTGACCGCACATCGAAGTGCCTGCACCTCGCGCCAGAATGGGCAGATCAGCGGCTGCGCATTCTGCAACGGTTTGTACAAAATCATCGATGGAACGCGGGATGACGACGCCTATCGGTATCTGGCGATAATTGGATGCCTCCGACGCATAGACGGCACGCGTTCCTGCATCAAACCGCACCTCCGCTGTCGTACTACGCTTTAGTCGGTCTTGTAGTTTCAGTAGACGATTAATATCGATAGCGGATGGCGAAGTCATAGTGTGGAATAAAGTGTTGAGTGATGTTCGGCAGGGCTTGAGACTGTCAACGATTGTTGCCGTCTCTTTGCCACTGCCGATCAATCTTTGGATGGCGGGGTGCAGGTTTTGCACCCTTACAAAAAACGATCAGCTTTAGTTTGCCGTGCCGATTGCTTCGCCGATGGCCTTATCCAGTGCATGGATGGCTTCGTCCACTGTTGCGTCATCGGCCACCAGCGGAATCAGGCTGCGAACAACGTTGCGATGGACGCCGCATTTGATGACTAAAACACGGTTTTCACGTGCGCGTTCCATCACGCGTTGCGCCATGGCCGGGTCGGGTTCTTTGGATGTGGCATCTTTTACGAATTCGATTGCCAGCATGGCACCTAAGCCGCGTACTTCGCCAATTTGCGGGTATTTTTCTTGTAATTTGTTGAAGCCATTCAGCATGCGCTGACCTAATTGAAGACCGCGTTCGAGCAGGTTTTCTTCTTCAAAAATATCCAATACCGCTAAACCGGCTGCGCAAGATAGCGGGTTGCCGCCATACGTGCCGCCGAGGCCGCCCGGCGTTGGGCCATCCATGATGTCGGCTTTGCCAGTCACCGCTGACAACGGCAAACCACCGGCCAGACTTTTTGCCAGTGTCACCAAATCCGGGGTAATGCCAGAATGCTGGAATCCAAACATTTTTCCGGTGCGGCCGAATCCGGTTTGAATCTCGTCAGCGATCAGCAGAATGCCGTGCTCTTCGGTAATTTTTCGTAGCGCTTGCATGAAATCATCGGGGGCCGGTAAAAATCCTCCGTCGCCTTGCACTGGCTCAATAATAATTGCTGCGACACGGTTGGCGGCGATGTTGGTTGCGAACACTTCTTTCAATGCGGCTAGGGCGATCTCGGACGTGACGCCACGGTAGGCATCTGGGAACGGGACGTGATAAATGTCGGGGGCGAACGGGCCGAAATTTTGCTTGTATGGCTCGCTCATCCCGGTCAGCGACATACCCATTAACGTGCGACCATGGAAGCCGCCACGGAAAGCGATAACGCCCGGGCGATTGGTATAACCGCGTGCGATCTTGATGGCATTTTCTGTGGCTTCTGCGCCGGTGGTTAAGAACACGGTTTTGTGCGGCACTGATCCACCGACCAGCGTATTCAGGCGCGATGCTAGTTCGATGTAGGGCTCGTAAGCGCCGACTTGAAAACAGGTATGAGAAAGCAAGTCCAACTGACGTTTGACAGCGGCCACGACGCGCGGATGGTTGTGCCCGACATTGAGGACGCCGATGCCAGCGACAAGATCGATATATTTGCGACCGTCGGTGGTCCAGACATGCGCGCCTTCGCCGCGTGAAATGACAATGGGATGCGCGGTAAGCAGGCCGCGTGGGACGTTCTGTGTGCGACGTGTAAGAAGATCGTTGGATGTTATAGGATCGGCGTTCATATCTAGTGTCTTTCTAGTAGGAAGGTTATCAACAATTAAACGTCTTCGAAGCGCTGGAGGTTATCTGTGCGCTTCGATTGAGAGCGTGAAGTGAGAGCAAAAAATCGTCATTGGCAATGCTTGAAATTAGCTAACGGCACGACAAATTTCATCGATGCTTAGCATGTCATCTAACGATTTCTGGAAACGTTCCATCAGCAAATCGATATCAGAATTGGTGCAACACAACGGCGGGGCAAAGCCAATGATGTCGTCTGCAAATGCGCGGAAAATGAGTTGGTTGCGATACCCGGCTTGCCCCAGACGTTCGCCGATTTTTAACGCTTTGTCGGGTTTGGTTTTGCGTGCTTTGTCGGTCGTTAATTCAACTGCCGCCAACATGCCGCGGCTACGCACATCGCCGACTAACGGATGACGGGATAATTCCTGCAAGCGCTGTTCGAAATAGGCCCCGACTTTTTGTCCGTTCGCCAGCATTCCGCCTTTTTGATACAGATGCAGCGCGGCAAGACCGACGGCGGCGCTGACTGGATGACCAGAATAGGTGAAGCCGTGACCGACTAACATATCCGTCGGGTTCGCGTCGGCTATTGCACGATGAATTTTGTCTGAGACAAATACCGCGCCCATCGGACTGTAGCCGGAGGTCAGGCCTTTAGCGACGGTCATGAAGTCAGGCGTCACGTTTTCTGATTCGCATGCAAAGAGCGGTCCGGTGCGTCCGAAGCCGGTGATGACTTCGTCTGCGACGAACAGTATGTCTAGCTCGGTACATGCTTGACGCATCGCTGCCAGCCAGCCTTTGGGCGGCACGATGACGCCGCCGGAGCCTTGCACCGGCTCGCAAAAAAAAAGCGGCGACGCGATCGGCACCGATTTCCGCTACTTTGTTGCGTAATTCTTGTACCGATGCCGCAATGATGGTGGCGGCGTCAGTGCCGACTGGATTGCGATAAGGATAAGGCGAAGAGATGGTGTGCTGGGTCGGCAGCGGCACGTCAAAGTTGCGATGGAAAGCCGCCAATGCGGTCAGTCCGGAGCCGATGGCGCTGGAGCCGTGATAGCCGCGTTGCAGCGAAATACATTGTTTCTTTTCCGGCTTGCCGATTGAATTGAAATAGTAAGAAATCAAGCGCACCGTGGTGTCGACGGCGTCAGAACCGCCCATCGTAAAAAATACATGATCCAGATCGCCGGGCGCGAGTTGTGCCAGTTTGGCGGCAAGTTCGATGGCAGGCTCGGAGCCATAGTTAAAGTAGCCGGTGGCATACGGCAGACGCTGCATTTGTTCGGTGGCGGCACGCACGATACTTTCGTGACCGTATCCCAGATTGACGCACCAAAGCCCGGAAAATCCATCTAGCAGAGTATGACCGTCGATGTCGGTCAGGTACGCGCCTTTGGCCGACCGCAGGATCGTCACCCCCTGCGCTCCCTGCTGTTGCTGCTTACGCCAGGCGGCTACCGGGTGTATCCAGTGGTCGCGATCCATGTCGATAAGGTGTTGCGTGTCCATTTGAAAATCCTTGAATGTTTATGATGAAAGTATAGGTAATCATCACATTCAAAGCGCAGCGAAAACGCCAGTCAAAACAGCACATTATTTTGAACTGAAGGCCGTTTTCGATTGCATTTCGTTTTCTGGTTTGACGCAAGTGGTTTTAATATTGAGGCTGCAAGAGAATGCTAAAAACCAAGGATGGCTTTTTGAAAATTATGCAAAACGACGTTCCGCAGACAGGTGATTCGCCATTGGTAACGCCGTTGTAGTTGTGAATTCTATTGTGAATTTTGTTCTGATTTTTGCTTGATTGTCGTCGATGAATTGTCTTGCTCAGAGCAATTTCTTAACAAGTTCTACAGTTGTTTTGACATCATATTTGCGTAGCAACCGGGTCCGATAGATA
Organism: Glaciimonas sp. PCH181; assembly: GCF_003056055.1. Lineage (NCBI taxonomy): Bacteria > Pseudomonadati > Pseudomonadota > Betaproteobacteria > Burkholderiales > Oxalobacteraceae > Glaciimonas > Glaciimonas sp. PCH181. Next base: position 993,254 of record NZ_PYFP01000002.1, on the reverse strand, counting down.
TCGACGGTTCTGGGGCTGATGCCCAAGGCTTTGCCGATTTCTTTTCCGGTGCGTCCTTCAATCAGCAAGGCGGCGATATCGCGTTCACGTGGCGTCATCGAACCGCGATTTTCCGAGTTGACATCCCTTTGTTTGGACAGGTCGGCAAAGGCCCAAAGAGTCTCACGATGTGGGTCATCTCTGGTGTAGGTATAGCCGCTGACGTGGACCCAGATCAGCTCGCCGTTGGCGCGTTTCATGACGCGATCATCGGCGTATTTTCCATGTGACGCGAGGAAGGGCGCGATGCGATCGCCGGTTTTATCAAAATCGACTTGGGTTGGATAAAGTGACTGGAATGAATTGCCAATCAATTCTTCGCGCAGTACGCCAAATATTTCCGCGAACGATTGATTGCAATCAACAATGATCCGATTACGCCCAATCGCTTGCCCTACCGGGGCGTTATAAAACGCCGCTTTGTAGTCGATTTCGTGATCGGGGGAGGGACTTTTTTTTGGCATTTTGATACTCCGGTATAGAGCCGAAACTCGGTCGAAAACCTGACCGAAAACCCAGTCGAAAATACGCCCGAACACTTAAGTGTCCGGCAAATATGGACTTATTATTATACGACACTTATAGTATTAAGACATTAAGCGTAAGGGTAATTATGGGTAAATATTTTTTGAGGAACGCTGCCGTTTTGGACCTGCACCAAGGGCAGTTGCTGGCGGGAATGAACATCCGGATAAAGGATCGGACCATCGTTGAAGTGGCGGCAGCATTAATGCCCGATACGGATGATACGGTGATCGATCTTCACGGTCAGACCGTGATGCCGGGATTGATCGATTGTCACGTCCATGTGATGGCATCGCATGTGAATCTCGGGCTGATGGCAAACATGCCAAATGCCTTGGCGTTGATCAAGGCGCTGCCTATTCTCGAAGGAATGCTTCAGCGCGGGTTCACCACGGTGCGTGATGCCGGTGGCGCAGATTGGGCGCTGGCGCAGGCGGCGGATACGGCATTAATTGCGTCGCCCCGCATATTTCCTGCAGGCAAGGCGCTATCGCAAACGGGTGGTCATGGCGATTTCCGTCCGCGCAGCGATCAGTTTGAGCCGTGCGCCTGTTCGTTCCGTAGTGGCTCAATTGCGCGTGTAGTTGACGGCGTGGATGCGGTGCGGCGGGCGGCGCGTGAGGAGCTGACGATGGGCGCGACGCAGATCAAGATTATGGCCAGTGGTGGCGTAACTTCGCCGAATGACCCAATTGGCAATACCGGATTTTCGCTGGATGAGTTAAGCGCCATCGTTGAAGAAGCCACCGCCTGGCAGACCTATGTCATGGCGCACGCTTATACACCAGTCGCGATTCGGCGGGCCGTTGAAGCAGGTATTCGGACGATTGAGCATGGCAATCTGATAGACGAGGAAACCGCCTGTTTTGTGAAAGAGCGCGGCGCGTTCATTGTGCCGACGCTGATTACTTACGACATGCTGTCGGCTGAGGGACCAGCACTGGGCTTACCGCCCGAGTCTATCGCCAAGGTCGATGACGTGCGTTTAGCTGGGCGCAGTGCGATCGCTTTGCTGCATCGGGTTGGGGTAAAAATGGGCTTCGGCAGCGATCTGCTGGGCGAGTCGCATATCCATCAATCCGAAGAGCTGAATATCCGTGCCAAAATCGTGGGCAATCTTGAAGCGCTGCGCTCTGCCACCACCGTTGCCGCAGATATTTTGCAACGTACAGGAACGCTGGGCGTGATCCAGGCAGGCGCAACCGCCGACTTACTGATCTTGTCCGGCAATCCGCTTGAAGACATCAGCATTCTGACCGGGCAGGGGGCTAATTTCAACGCAATTATGAAGGATGGCCGCTTCGTCAAAAATAATTTGCATACGGCTGTGTAATCGACCGCATACGACTGCATAACGCGTTTGCCGTAATTCAAAGGGCTCCTCATGGAGGTGGACGGTCGCGGCAGTGTCACGCTGTCTCGGCATAGAAGTATCAATATTTGGAAAGACGATGAGCACACCGATTCTTCGCATTCAAAACCTACAGTGTCACTTTGGCGGCCTTCGGGCCCTCGATGGTGCATCGTTTGATGTCTCTGCGAAAAAAGTAACCGGTCTGATTGGGCCGAACGGCGCGGGTAAGACCACACTATTTAATTGCATCAGCGGATTGCTGCCAAAAACCGCAGGAACTGTGGTGTTTAAAGGGGTCGATATCTCGACTAACAGCCCTGACAAAATTACCAATCGTGGGCTAATGCGCACCTTCCAGCTAGCCCGTGGATGTCCGCGTATGACGGTGTTTGAGCACCTGATGTTATATGGGCGATCACAGTCCGGTGAAGGCGTCATCGCTGCGTTAATGGGCGGTAAAAAGGTCTCGATAGAAGAGGCTGAGTTGCGCGATAAAGCGTTGGCGCTTGCTAAACGTCTGAAGCTGGATCACGTCCTCGATAACCTCGTCACTGCGCTGTCTGGCGGCCAGAAAAAACTTTTGGAAATCGGCCGCGCATTGATGTCAGAGCCGGAACTTATCTTGCTGGACGAGCCGATGGCAGGTGTAAACCCGGCGCTGGTTGAGCAAATTGCCGAGCACCTTAAGGATATCCGCGCACGGGGTTGCAGCATTCTTTTAATTGAGCACGAAATGGCGCTGATTGAGGCGTTGTGCGATGACGTAGTGGTCATGGCAGAAGGCAAATTTTTGACGCGTGGCAGCTTCTCTGAGGTCGCCAGTAATAAAACGGTGCAAGAGGCCTATCTGGGAATGAAGCGATCATGAGCACACTACAAGTACGTGAATTACGTGGTGGTTATGCTACCGCTGAAGAAATTGTTAAGGGCGTCGATCTCGATGTCGCGCCCGGCGATCTGGCCATCATTATCGGACCAAATGGCGCGGGTAAATCTACCCTACTCAAACTGATCGCTGGCTTACTAAAACCGAAGCAGGGATCTATCGCGTTGGGTGACCACGTTATGGCGGCGGGTGATGCGCAACTGGCTTGCCGCAGCGGATTGAGCTTTGTCCCGCAGGAACGCAACGTCTTTGGCAACCTGACCGTTCTGGAAAATCTGGAGATGGGTGGCTATGTCTTAAAGACTGAAGTAGCGACGCGGATTGAAGAGCAACTTGTGCGTTTTCCGTTGTTACGCAAGCGTTTAAAAGATAAGGCTGGCAGCTTGTCTGGCGGTCAGCGTCAGGTGCTTGCCGTCGCGATTGCGTTGATGACCAATCCTTCTGTGTTGCTGCTGGACGAACCGACGGCGGGATTATCGCCTGCCGCAGCGGACGAGATTCTGACCATGGTGCAGCAACTGGCGCAGAGCTGTCTTGCAGTCTTGATGGTTGAGCAGAATGCGCTGCTGGCGCTTGAGTATGGCTCTAGAGGAATTGTGCTGGTCGCAGGTCGAAAAATCAGGGATGAAAACGCTGCCGACCTGGTCGCAGATCAGGAAATCCGTCATTTATTTTTAGGTGGCGGCAAGAAAAATTAATCATCATCTAGGAGACAAAAATGAGAGAACAAAGAAGAAATTTCATCATTTATAGCGGTTTGGGTCTGGGGGCTGTCGCCCTGCCGAGCCTGCTGTTCGCACAAGATAGCGGCCCCATCAAAATTGGCGTGCTGATACCGTTGACCGGGAGTACCAGCCAGTTCGGTGCAACGATGAGTAAAGCTGCATCCCTCGCCGCGCAAGAAATCAATGCTGCTGGCGGGGTATTGGGCCGCAAAGTCGAGATCGTCATTGAGGATGATCAAAGTAATCCGGAAGCTGCGGTCCGGGCGGTGCGCAAGATGATCGATCTGGATAAAGTGGTTGCGGTGTGCGGTAGTTATGCATCGGCCGTGACATCTGCGATTGCGCCGATTTGTTGGGAAAGCAAAATTACGCTGCTGACCGCATCCGGGGCCGACAGCATTACCAAGCTGCCGCATCAAGGCTACATTTTCCGTACTTCCCCCACCGTCACGTTGCAGGGCACGCGGCTGGGCAATTTTGCGGTGGAGCTGAATGCTAAAAAAGTGTTTTTCATGGGACCGCAAACGCCATTTGCAAAATCCTATATCGACATCATTACCGGCATCGTGACGAAAGCAGGCGGCACCTGCGGCGGTCTGATCTATGAAGACAAGAAAACGACTTATCGCACCGAGGTGGATCAGGCATTAAAGGCACAGCCGGACATTATTGTTCTGGGCGGCTACGTTCCTGATACTGCGGTTGTGTTGAAAGACCTTTATCGCGCAAATTACAGCGGCAAACGGATGGGTCTTTCGTTCGGCGTGAATCAAAAACTGATCGATGGTGTGCAGAAGGAAGTGTTGGAAGGGACTTATTCGCTGGTCCCTTCGGCAGCGGTCAGCTCGCAAGCGTATAAAAATCTCATCGCCAAAATGCATTTGGATGGACTGGATACCTATAGCTGTCAGGTGTACGACCAGATCAATTTAGTGGCGTTGGCAATCGCGCAGGGAAAAATCGCCACCGGGGTTGGTGTGCGCGACAACATACGCAGCGTTTCTCAAGTCGCCTCGCCATCGCAGCAAGCACCGATCGTAGAAAATTTTCCCGATGGCGCGAAACTGATTGCCGCCAAACGTGTGATCAATTACGACGGCGCAAGCGGTCCTTGCGAGTTTGCAGAAAATGGCGACGTCAAAGGTGTGTTCTTCCGATACGAGCAAATTCAGGCTGGCAAACTCGTCACCATCAAGGTCGCCTGAACGCTGACCGATTAACAATATCGTTTGAGACAATGTCATGATCTTAGATTTAATGCAGCACCTTCTCAACGGACTGATGCTGGGATCAATATTAGCGCTCCCAGCGCTTGGTCTGACGCTCATCTTCAGTGTGCTGGGGTTTGTCAATTTCAGCATCGCGGCCCAGATGACTGCGGGTGCTTATGCGGGCTGGCTAGTCAATAGCCATTTCAAGTGGCCCTTAGTTCCTTGCATCATGGTGGCCTTTTTTGTGGCCGGTGCCATCGGCGTGGCTGGCGACAGACTGGCGCTGAAACCGATGCGCAAGAAAGTCAATGCAAACACGCCGTTGATGGTGGCAATCGTATCGATTGCATTAAATCTGGCGCTGGAAAATGGTTATCGTTTTTTATTTGGAAACGAGCTGAATAGCTATGATTTGCCGTTAGTCCGTGACTTCCATTTTCTGGGTTTGGGCATAGGTCCACAACAGGCGCAAAATTTACTGATCGCGTTGGTCATGGCCGGTGTTTTGGCAGCATTCTTTTCTCTGACCCGATTGGGTAAAGCCATGCGGGCAGTGGCAGACAACGCCGATTTGGCACGCTTGAAGGGGATCAATCCCGACAGCCTTTCTAATATCGCGACCTTTATCGGGATGGGATTAGCGGGTGTTGGCGGTGCGTTACTGGCGGTCGATACCAGCGCTGATCCTTCTACCGGCGCACGGTTGTTGCTGCTGATTTTTGCATCGAGTGTAGTGGGCGGCTTATCGAGTTTGAGCGGCGCAATTATGGGCGCGCTGTTCATCGGCGTTGCCAGCGAGATGTCGATGTTCTTCATCTCACCCGTCTATAAATCGGCTATTGCATTTGTTGCCATCGTATTGGTATTGCTAGTAAAGCCGACGGGTCTATTTTCGGGTCTTTCAGGGGCAAAACGATGACAACTTATCTTATTTTTATCCTCACCATTGCAGGCATTTACGCGATGCTTTCGCTCGGTCTGGTCACCATCTGGGGGCAGGGCGGCATGGTGAATCTTGGACTAGTTGGTTTCTTTTCCCTTGGCGCTTATACCTCTGCATTGCTGACCGCGCATGGCGTTCCGATTGTGGGTGGGTGGGTCGCCGGGGCTATTTTTTCTGGTTTAGTGGGCGCGGCGCTGACTTACACAACCAGAAAAATGCGGGGCGATTATCTGGCGATTGTCTCGCTCGGATTTGCCGAAGTGATCCGCCTGATCGCGATGAACGAAACTTGGCTAACCCACGGCAGTGACGGTATTTCTGGTATCAAAGCGCCTTATAAACTTGCATTAGGGAACGCATTCGACGGTTTCTATTTGATTCTGGTATGGGCAGTTGTTGCCATCACCGCATGGATGATTAGTCGACTTTTGCGTGCGCCTTTTGGACGCGCACTGCGTGCCATGCGCGATGACGAACAGGTCGCCGCAGTCGCGGGCAAACCGGTGTTGCAGTTTAAGCTGAAATCGTTCTTTATCGGTGCCAGCGTCACCGGCTTAGCAGGCGCGATGTATGCGCATCTCACCAGCTATATTGCGCCGGATAGTTTCGTTCCGTTGCTGACTATCTACATTTTTCTGGCGGCGACTTTGGGCGGTTACACCCGGATCAAAGGCGCGTTGGTCGGTGCCGTTGTGGTCGTCGCATTGTTGGAATTGAGCCGGTATTTTGCGGCCTTTATCCCCGGGCTGAATGCGGTGCAAATTGCCTCAGTCAGAGAAATGTCCATCTCATTGACGTTGATCATCGTGATGCAAATGTGGCCCGATGGCTTGTTCGCGCCGAAGAACGAAAAGTCTGAATGTCATGCCGATAACACAGCAGGAAATATCAATGAGACCAGACCAGCGCCTCGCACACATCATATCTGAGGCATCGCGTGACAGTATGCGCACGCTTGCATCTGCAATCTCAGCCGTCGTCCCTTACGACCTCTTTACCTTATTAATCGTCGACTGGAACGACAACCTTGTGCGCAGGGCGTATTCGACCGACGAGCAAAATTATCCGAGCGGCGGCGTAAAACGGCTGATGGATTCGCTTTGGGCAGATCAGGTGATCCATCACAGTCAGGTGTTCTTTGCCGCCACACCGGATCAGATGGCAGAAGCATTTTCTGATCATGCTGATTTATCTGCTTTGGGCTTGCATAAAGCCTTGAACGTGCCGATTCGAGATGCGGGAAAAACCTGTTGTTCGCTGAATTTGTTGCGGCGGGATGAGGCGTTTTCTGCCAATGAAGGCTATGAGGTATTACGGGTTTTTGGCAGGTGGAGTTCAAAGCAGTTGCAGCGCCAGTAGTTGTTTGTTGTTAGCAGTCAGCCGTAACGCATAACACGTTACTGCACGCAGCCGTGCGGGGCAGTGCGCGGTTTTATAAATAGAAAATCTATAACAGGTTCATCTAACTTAGGAGTAACAATGAAGAGGACATTAATACCCATTGCGTTGCTGGGGATGATGGCGCAAGGTGCGTTTGCACAGACTTCGGTGACGGTGTATGGCGTCGCCGATATGGGATTGGTACAAGAGAAGGGCGGCCCGAATGGCGCTGTTACTAAGCTGACGAGCGGCATTGGTTATGGCTCGCGTCTGGGTTTTAAAGGTGTTGAAGATCTGGGTGGCGGACTATCTGCAAAGTTCGTCCTTGAAGCAGGTATTTTGATGGATACCGGTGCCTCGGGACAGGGCGGGTTGTTGTTTGGACGTCAGTCTTTTGTGGGTTTAAGCGGCGGCGCAGGAACTGTCAATTTGGGACGGCAATATACGCCGTATTACTGGACCCTGCTGACTCTCGATCCTTTTCTCACCGGCTATGCTGGCACTGCCGCAAATCTGATGTCAAATACTGGCGGTCGCACCAATAACACTGTTTTGTACTCATCACCGACGTTTGGCGGCTTCAGTGGGGATGTGGCTTATTCCTTTGGCGAAGTTGCCGGAAGTATTGCTTCCAGTAGCGCGGTGGGCGGTGTGTTGAACTATGTTAACGGCCCGCTGCTGGTGAAGCTTAGCTACCACCATGCGGATAATGCAACGGCAACCGACGCGTCAAAAAATACGCTGCTGGGAGGGACTTACGATTTTGGCATTGCAAAAGTCCATGTGGCGTATGCGCGCAACTTAGGCCTTGGCATCAATAGTAATGATGCATTAGTTGGCGTAACGGTGCCATTTGGGCCGCATCGGATTTTGGCATCTTTTATCAATAAAGATGATAAAACTGCCGCGCATAAAGATGCAAATCAAATCGCGGTGGGTTATGTCTATAACCTCTCAAAACGCACTGAACTTTATACGGCATATGCGCTGATCAATAACAAGAACGGCGCATCCTACACCGTAGGAAACGGCACGGAACTGGGATCAGGAAACCGAGCGTTCAATTTTGGCATGCGCAATTTCTTCTGAGGCCGACATCGTTCTGACTTCGCCATAGGGTGGCCACCCTTAGCGCACATCTCAATTTATCTCTATGACGCGTATTTTCATTTGACTGAAAATAGGGATTCGTTCGTTCTTTGATAACGAAAAGCATCTTTTTTGGGTGGTTTTATGGCGTTCGGCAAGCGCTCTTCTTTTGTGTATTTTGTCTGCAATAGAAGGGTGCTTGGCGAATTTTTTAACAATTTAGCGAGAGGGCGAAATAGCCTTTTCGCTTAAAGGACAAGAATATTGCGTGCCATAGCGCCGTAAGGGACGAAAGAATAAAGTGTTTAACGCGGCACCAATCTCGCAATTTCTTGCTGTTTAGGGTGCGCAAATCGCTGCAATTGCGTATGCATTTTTGCTTATAATTTTCTTAGTTCTTCGTTTGCGGCGGTGATGTCAGAAACCTGTTTTTTCCAGACGTCCCGCAACAATCTTGCATTCTATAAAGGAGATTTACCATGCAATTGACTGATTTTAAAGTGCTGACATTTGACTGTTACGGCACCCTGATTGATTGGGAAACCGGTATTTTTGAGGGCTACCAAGGGCTAGTAGCAAAAGCGGGCGTATCGCTGACCCGTGACCAAATCCTGGAAACCCACTCGCGTTATGAAGCCGCGCAACAGGCAAAAACGCCTGACATGATTTATTCCGAATTACTGGCGGTGGTCTACGCCCAGGTTGCGAAAGAATGGAAAACTGAGGCGAGCGCTGAAGAAAGTGCTGTATTCGGTAAAACGGTGGTGAATTGGCCTGCATTTATTGATTCCACAGCAGCGCTGCAATATCTCAAAAAATATTACAAATTAGTCATTCTTTCGAACGTTGACCGCGAAAGCTTCAAAGGTAGTAACGCGCGTCTGCAAGTCGAATTTGATCACATCTTCACTGCGCAAGATGTCGGTTCGTACAAGCCGAATCCAAAGAATTTTGAGTACATGCTGGAAAAGCTGGGCGCTGAAGGCATCCAAAAGGATGACATTCTGCATACGGCAGAAAGCATGTTCCATGATCATCAACCTGCGAATGATTTTGGCTTAGCTTCAGCCTGGATTTATCGTCGTCATGGTCAACCCGGTTTTGGTGCAACCCAACCGCCTGCTTCTATGCCAAAGTATGACTTCATGTTCACAAGCATGGCTGAAATGGCGAAGGCACATCAGGAGGCTTTACGCGCAAAAGAGTAAGCCACTTCCAGAGGAGTTGATGATGGTGAGATCCCCGAAATTAGACCGGATAGATATTCGTATTCTGAGTGAATTACAGGTCAACGGACGCATTAGTAATAGCGATCTGGCAGATGCGGTGGGGCTCTCATCCAGCCCGTGTTTAATTCGGGTGCGTAAGCTGGAAAGCACGGGCTTCATTAAAAGCTACGGTGCGCAGATCGAACTGTCAAAGCTGGCAGATCCGCAAGTCGTCTTCACCCAGATTACGCTGTCGAATCATCGACGCGAAGACTTTATGCGCTTTGAGACCGCCGTGCGCAAGCTCGACGAGCTGTTGGAAGCGCATCTGGTCAGCGGCGGTTTTGACTACTTACTGAAGTTTATGACGCGCGGCATTGCAGAATACCAACGTTTAATCGATGAATTGCTGAGTCAGGAAGAGCTGGGAATAGCCAAATATTTTAGCTTCATCGTTCTTAAATCCCCCATTGTGAAGACGCATTATCCGGTCCAGAAATTGGTCTCTGAAAGAGAGTAAGGCCGCCGGTAAGCGATTCACTAGCTAAAAAGAGTTTCACTATGAATCTTAACGATATCACGCTGTTCCGCACTAGCTGTTTGATTGACGGCGTTTGGCAGCAGGCGGACGACGCAGCGCATTTTTCCGTCACCGATCCTGCGACGGATGCTGAAATTTGCATCGTCCCGAACATGGGCGCAAAAGAAACAGAGCGGGCGATTGCCGCTGCGAGAAAAGCCTGGCCTGCATGGCGTAAAAAGCCCGCGAAAGAGCGTGCAAATATCCTGCGAAATTGGTTTAATCTGATCGTGGAAAATGCCGACGATCTGGCAATGCTGATGACCCGCGAGCAAGGCAAGCCTTTAGCGGAAGCACGTGGCGAAGCGATCTATGCGGCTAGTTTTGTGGAATGGTTTGCCGAAGAAGGCAAACGTCTTGCTGGCGATGTTTTTGAAGCGCCGCAAACCGACAAACGCATCGTGGTACTGCGCGAGCCTATCGGTGTCTGCGTCGCCATCACGCCGTGGAATTTTCCTGCTGCGATGATCACCCGTAAAGTAGCACCCGCGCTGGCGGCAGGCTGCACGATGATTATCAAACCAGCGGAACAGACTCCGCTTACCGCGCTGGCGTTATGTGAATTGGCCGTCCGCGCAGGGGTGCCGCCGGGCGTGATTAATATCGTGACATGCGATATCGATCGTGTTGCAGAGGTCGGCGGCACGCTGACCGCGAGCGATACCGTAAGAAAAATCAGTTTCACCGGCTCGACCGAAATCGGCAAATTGTTAATGCGCCAAAGCGCAGACACCATCAAGAAATTGTCATTCGAGCTTGGCGGCAATGCGCCGTTTATTGTCTTTGACGATTGCGATGTAGACGCCGCAGTCGAGGGCGCGATGCAAAGCAAGTTCCGCAATGCCGGGCAAACCTGCGTTTGCGCAAACAGAATATATGTCCAGTCAGGCGTCTACCAACAGTTTGCCGAGAAATTAGCGGCGCGTGTGGCGAGGCTTCAAATCGGCAACGGTCTGGTGCAGGGCAGCGAGATCGGCCCGTTGATCGATAAACCTGCTATCGCAAAGGTAGAAGAGCATATCGCCGACGCATTAGGAAAAGGCGCTAGTCTGCTGGTTGGCGGAAAAGTCGTCTCGGATCAAAACAACGGCAATTTCTTTGCGCCGTCAGTCCTGATCAATGCCACACAGGCCATGAAAATTGCCCGTGAAGAGACCTTTGGGCCGGTTGCGCCATTGTTTAAGTTTGAGACCGAAGAAGAAGTGATTGCAGCGGCTAACGATACCGAATTCGGATTAGCGTCTTACTGCTATTCGAACAATATCAAACGGGTCTGGCGCATGATGGAAGCGCTGGAATACGGGATTGTCGGGATTAATACCGGGATCTTTGCGAATGAAGTTGGCCCATTCGGCGGCGTCAAGCAATCCGGGCTGGGGCGCGAAGGTTCGGTCTATGGCATCGATGAATATACTGAGTTGAAGTATTGCTGCCTGGGTGGTTTCGATCAGCCTTGATGATCATTACGTTCCGGCGTTCCGGCGGCCGGCGCTCGATCACAGCCGCTTTGGCGGTTCGACGCCGGAACGTGGTTATTTAATGGATCTTACATAGCATATTCCACTCGACCGATTCTTCCATTCCTCCCTTCTCCATGTCCACTCCTTTTAAAGCGCCTGCTAACCGGCTTGCGACTGTTGCCATTTTATTGTCGGTGTTGATTTGGGCGGCGCAAGCGAGTCTGGCTGTGGCCCTGCACAATATTCCGCCATTTCTGCTGACCGGCCTGACGCTGAGCATTGGCGGTGCGCTATCGCTGCCAAAAATTCGACACTGGAAATTATCGCTGCGCCCGTTGGCAATCGGCATTTATGGCATTTTCGTTTATCACGTGTTTTATTTTATGGCGCTACAGAATGCTCCGGCGATTGAGGCTAATCTGGTGCATTATCTTTGGCCAGCCTTGATTGTGGTGATGACGCCCTTATTTTCGCCAGCAAAGCGCGTCCACTGGAATCACGTCGCCGGGATGCTATGCGGGATTGCTGGCGTGGTGGTTGCGGTCATCAGCGGCGTTGGCGTGAACGTGGACGGATTCAGCAGCGGTTATGTCTATGCACTTTTCGCCGCCTTTGTCTGGGCTACCTATTCTTTATTGCTGGGCGCATCGAAGGGGCAAACAGTCTGGACTACTGGCGGCGTTTGTCTGGTGTCCGGCATATTGGCATTGCTGTGCCACGTTGTTCTGGAGCCGACGGTAAATATCTCGAATCACGATTGGATGCTGGTCGTTATCAAAGGCTTAGGGCCGATGGGGTTGGCATTTTATCTGTGGGATTACGGCATGCGTCACGGTGATTCGCGGTTGATTGGTTTGTTTTCTTATGCGATTCCGGTGCTTTCCACGCTGTCCTTATCGCTGGTCACTGGTCGCCCGCTCACAATAGCGATCGTCGCTGCGACCGGTTTGGTGGTGGTAGGCGGCCTGTTCGGTTTTATTTCGACCAAGACAAAAAAATCGGCCATTCCGGCCTGAGATGACATCGCAAGTCAGCGTTGGAGTCAGCACTATTTCGATCAGGCTGCTGTGCTCCAACCTGCTACAACGGTGGGTGGTTAAACAATGCCGCTACTGCTGGCACCCGCTTTAGGTGGACGCTGTTCCTTCTTTTGCATCCGATAGCCGCTGGCACGATAGCATCCGACCGGATCAGTCGCCGCACCTGAACGGTGGCGTGCCATTGCCAAAATCGGCGTGACATCGGTGCGAAATGCGTGTTTCAGACTTTGCGCTGCTTGCAATACATCGTTGTTTTCCTGATGATGCTGCAAGGCGGTACGGTCGACGATGGCGGACTGGATAAAGGCGCGTTGTACCTCAATCGCGCTGCTCATCAGGCTCTCAATCGGATCGGTCACGTTGTGTGACTGGTCGAGCATATACGATGGTTTGAAGGTCGCGCCATCGCGCTGTGCAACATCCGCCAGTTCATTGAAAATCAGGAATAGCTGGAAAGGATTGATACTGCCGGAATCCAGATCATCGTCGCCGTATTTGCTGTCGTTGAAATGGAAGCCACCCAGTTTGCCGAATTGCGCAAGGCGGGCGACGATCATTTCGATGTTCGTATTCGGTGCGTGGTGGCCCAGATCGACCAGACATTTTGCTTGCGGTCCCAACTCGGTGGCGCAGGCAAAGCTGGTGCCCCAGTCCGCGATGGTGGTGGCATAGAATGCCGGCTCAAACAGTTTGTGTTCGATATAGACGGACCAGTCCGCTGGCAACGCGCTGTAGATGTCGCGCATACTTTCCAAATAGCGCTCCAGCGCACCCCGTAGATTATGCTGACCGGGGAAATTCGCACCGTCGCCGATCCAGACCGTCAGCGCCTTCGAACCCAGCGCCTGACCTTGTTCGATGCAATCGATATTGTGCGCCACCGCTTGGGCACGGACTGCTGCGCTCATGGCGGTCAGGCTGCCATTTTTGTACGAAAGCGCTTGCCCCTGCTGATCCTGAAAAGTATTCGAATTAACGGTATCGAACCCCAGCCCGTAGCCGCTGGCGATTTCGCGCAATGCCATCGGATCGGTGGTGCTGTCCCAAGGGAAATGCATTGATACGGTTGGCGTGGCGCGTGTCAGTTGCTGGACTACAGCGCAGTCTTCGAGTTTCTCAAATACATTGCGTGGTTCGCCTATGCCGGGGAAGCGTGCAAAACGTGTGCCGCCGGTTCCTGCGCCCCAGCTTGGCAACGCCACCGCAAAAGTCTGTGCCAATGCCGTCAATTGCTCGATATCCTGACCACGGCGGGCCAGCATGCCGCCCAGTGCTGCGTAGTCGGCTTCAAGATTGGCGTGAAGTTTGGCATTGTGTTCGGCCACCATGCCGCTATCGAGAACTGTGCTCATGTTGTGTCTCCTTTTTCAGCAACATGGCACTATGGCCTGTTGCTGGTTTAATTATATTGTTTGGGTACGTTCTTTTGGTATTAGCTTAACGGGTAAACGCCGCCGCATTGCCTGCATCGACATTGATGATGTTGCCGGTGCTTTTGGCGGATTTATCGCTGGCCAGAAAATACACCGCCTCGGCGATATCTTCCGGCAGCACGCTGCGTTTCAACATGCTGCGTTGGCGATAGAATTCTTCGATATCGTCGGAATCGATTTTGTTCGACGCGGCGCGTTCTTCTTTCCATTTGCCATCCCAGATGCGCGAGCCACGGATTACAGCATCCGGATTGACGACATTGACGCGGATGCCGTGCTCGGCACCTTCTAGTGCAATACAGCGCGCCAGATGAATTTCTGCTGCTTTGGCGGTGCAATAGGCGGAGGCACCGGCGGAGGCGACCAGACCGTTTTTGCTGGCAACGAAGACCATGCTGCCGCCCATTTTTTGCTGCTTCATGATGCGGAAGGCACCGCGACTGACCAGGAAATAACCGGTTACCAGGATCGATTGATTGCGTTCCCAGATTTCCAGCGTGGTGTCTTCCAGTGGTGCAGAAGAGGCAATCCCGGCGTTGGAAATCAGCAGGTCGACGCCGCCAAAGCTTAGCGCCGTCGCGTTCAGGATCGCGTCGACATCTTGTTCGCTGGTGATGTTGGCACGGATGGTGGCGACGTTATCGCGTCCGGCGACTTTGACCAGACTTTGCTGCGCCTGCTCCAGTGCCTCTGCATCGATATCGGTCAGCATCACGCATGCACCTTCTTGCAATAGCTGACGCGCTACCGCTTGACCAATTCCGCCGCCACCGCCGGTGACCAGCGCAATCCGGCCTGCCAGACTTTTCGGTTTTGGCATCCGTTGCAGCTTGGCTTCTTCCAGCAACCAGTATTCGATATCGAAAGCTTCTTGTTCCGGTAAACCGACATAGGTATCGACACCATTGGCACCGCGCATGACGTTGATGGCGTTGACATAGAATTCGCCCGCAATCCGCGCAGTTGCTTTGTCCTTGGCAAACGACAGCATGCCGACGCCGGGAATCAGATAAATGATCGGATTGGCATCGCGCACGGCGGGGCTGTTGTCGCGTTTGCAGCGGGTGTGATAGGCGATGTAGTCGGCACGATAAGCGCTGAGCGCATCGTCCAGAACGGCGATCAGGCGATCAAAATCTGGATTGGCGGGATCGAAATCGATGACGAACGGACGAATTTTTGTGCGCAGAAAGTGATCCGGGCAAGATGTGCCTAATGCGGCCAGCGGCAGTAAGTCGGCGCTGCAAACGAAATCGAGCACCGTGGCGCTATCGTCGAAATGGCCCAGTTTATATTCATCTTTGCTGATTTTTCCACGTAACAGCGGCATCAGACGGGCAGCCAGCGCCGCACGTTCTGGCGCGGGCAGCGGCGTGAATTTGCTGCCGCCAAAGGCTGGTTGACGGCTATTCGCTGCTATCCAGTCTTCTGCGCGTTTGATAATCATCAATGTGATTTCATAGCAGGATTTGGCAGTGTCGCCCCAGGTAAACAGGCCGTGACCTTCGAGGATGATGCCCTTTAATTGCGGTTGCGCTTTTGACAGGGCTTCCAGTTTCAGTCCCAGATCGTAGCCGGGACGTTGCCACGGCAACCAGCCCAGATCGCCTTCAAATACTTTCTGCGTCAGCGCTTCGCTGTTGGCGCAGGCAGCAATCGCGATCACCGCGTCTGGATGCATATGATCGACGTGTTTGCGATCAATATAGGCGTGCAATGGCGTATCGATGCTGGCCGCACGCGGGTTCAGGTTGAAGGTGCAATGCGGCAGATACGCGACCATTTCATCTTCTAGCGCTAATCCGCGATAACGTTTTTTCAGCGATTGCAGCTTGTCCATATACAGTGTCGAAAAGCCATCTATCTTGATGCTGCCGAGATCGCCGCCGGAACCTTTGACCCACAGAACTTCGACTTGCTCGCCGGTCAGGTTGTCGGTCATATCGATCTTGGCTGAGGTATTGCCGCCACCGAAATTGGTAATGCGCATGTCCGAACCCAGCAGGTTAGAGCGGTATAGCAATAACTCTGGCTCACTTAATCTGGCAGCAACGGCATCATCCCACAGCGAGTTGATGGGTTCTTGTTTGGTGTCAATTATTATTGTCATACAGTCTCCGTTATCGATTTCTAAAGCCATTTTGCTCAGTTCGGATCATCTTTGATCAGTTGCGATCAGTCTTCGGCTGGCGCTGGCGGCATCGGATGCGATGGCCTCGCAGCTTTGAGGAAGCTTGACAAGTAGAAAGCAGCCAGCAATGAGTGTCAATCCGAATACGGTCAAAACGCTGACCGAAATGCAAATAATCATCATGTTGATCAGTCTGCGATCAGCTATTTGATTGCAGCGCAAATAATCATCGAGTTGATTGATTGATGATTGACTTCTCTTTCTCAAATGCTTAGTCTGTTTTACCGATATAGAGGTCGTCCGACAAGGATTGCAGGCATGTGCAGCAATCCGAAGAGATGATCCAACGAGGAGACAAAACATGGTGAATGCGTGGTGAATCACAAGCGCCGTAAGGGCTTGCTTAAGTTACTGGCTGAACACACTACGGCGAGTGTGGAGCAAATGGTCGATTGGCTTAATGCCTCACCGGCGACGGTGCGACGCGATATAGCCTGGCTGGCTGAGCGCAATCTGCTGATTCGGACCCGCGGCGGTGCAGAAAATTTGCAGCAAAAAAAACGCACCTTTACGCTCACCGGCGAAACCTTCCAAAACAATATCGAACGCAATGCGACGCAAAAACGCGCCATCGCCAGACAGGCCAGCAGCATGTGCGCGGATGGCGAAACGATCATCATCAATGGCGGTACAACGACCTACATGATGGTGGAGTTTCTGGCTGAAAAGCGCCTGAAAATTCTGACCAATTCTTTCATGATGGCAGAGCGTTTGTTGATGTCTAGCGAGAATGAAATCATCCTGCCCGGCGGCACGGTATATCGCGAGCAAAACGTGATTCTCAGCCCCTTCGACAATGACATTACACAACACCATTACGCCGCCAAGATGTTCATGGGCGTGTTCGGCCTATCGATGCTGGGTTTGATGGAGGCCGATCCCTTGTTGATTCAGGCCGAAAAGCGCTTGATCAGTCAGGCAGAAGAATTAATTGTGCTGGTCGACAGTGCAAAGTTTGCGAAGAAAGCCGGTCTGATTTTGTGTGGCCTGAATCGCGTTTCTTGCGTGATTACCGACACAGGCGTATCGGATGCGGCGGTGCAGATGCTTGAGCAAGCTGGCGTAAAAGTGATCGCGGTCGCGCCGGAAACGCTACCCAAAGACAGGTAACACCACACCTTTTAACAAGGCTGTGGGGCATTCGCTCTACGGTCGCATTCCCTAAGGAGACACCGCAATGAAACTACAAAAAATATTGCTCGCAGCATTGACCGTCAGCATGATCGGCGGCCTGGTGAGCAGCGCACAAGCGGCTGAAAAAATGAAAATTGCGATGGTGGTGAAAAGCCTGGGTAATGGCTTTTTCGATGCTGCCCATCAAGGCGCGAAGGAAGCGGCGAAAGAGCTTGGCGATGTCGATGTGATTTATACCGGCCCGACCACACCGACCGCAGAAGGCCAGATCGAAATCATTAATTCGTTGATTAGTCAAAAAGTGAGCGCGATTGTGATCTCGGCAAATGATGCAAATGCATTAGTGCCGATTACCAAAAAAGCGATGCAGCGTGGCATTAAAGTACTGTCGTTCGATAGCGGCATTGCCAAAGAAGGTCGATTGATGCAACTCAATCCTTCTAATGCGCAACTGATTGGGCTGAAACAAATTCAGATGGCGTCGGATGCGATTTCCGGTACTGGAGAGGTGGCGATTTTGTCTGCGACTGCGCAAGCGACCAATCAGAATATCTGGATCGGTGAAATGAAGAAGGCGTTGCTGAAGCCAGAATTTTCGAAGATGAAATTGGTGGCGACAGTGTACGGCGACGATCAATCCGATAAAAGTTATCGCGAAGCAATCGGCCTGTTGCGCAGCAATCCAAACCTGAAAGTCATCATTGCACCGACCACAGTCGGCATCAACGCCGCCAGCAAAGCGGTGGTGGATGAACATCTGGTCGGCAAGGTCTATGTCACCGGTCTGGGCTTGCCTTCTGAAATGGCGGGGCACGTGAAGAGCGGCGCGGTGAAAAGCTTTGCTATCTGGAATCCGATTGATCTGGGTTACGCCGTGACTTACGCAGCGCATGAATTCGTCAAGGGCAAGGCGACTGGCAAAGCGGGTGAAAGCGTCGCGGTAGGACGGATGGGCAAGATCACATTGGATGCTGATGGTGAAGCGGCATTAGCGCCACCGTTTACGTACAACAAGGATAACGTCGATAAGTTTGCGAAAATTTTCTAAGACGCGATTTAGAGCGATTTAATACTTTAAATGCAGCACTCTTGCAGAGAACACTGGCGATAACGCTGAAGTGGGTTCTCTGCAAGCCAGCGTTGTACCTTTATTTTTTGCAGCCATCGCGCCGCCATAGCAGGTTATTTCCGCACGGGTCAGCCTGTGACTGCCTAACTTTTGCCCATCATCATTGCTTCTAAAACCACCATGTCCCAGCCTACCGCGCCCAGCATTTCCCAAGATTCTCCCCCGGCATTGACGCTGTCTGGCATCTGTAAACGTTTTCAGGGCGTCATCGCGCTGGATGATGTTCACTTGACGGTTCACGCCGGTGAAGTGATGGCATTGATTGGCGAAAACGGTGCAGGAAAATCGACATTGGTGAAGACACTGACCGGCATTTATCAGGCGGATGGCGGCACCATTTATATGGCGGGAAAACAGGTTTCTTTTGCCAGCCCGCAAGCTGCTATGCAGGCTGGGATTACCGCCGTCCATCAAGAAACCGTCATGTTCGATGAGCTGACGGTAGCCGAAAATATCTACATCGGTCGCCAGCCGCAACGCGGTTTTCCACCGCGCATCGACTGGGCCTTTATTGAAGCCGAGGCAGAAAAATTATTTGCCCGGCTAGAAGTGTCGCTGCCGGTGCGCGCCAAGGTCAAAGACCTCAGCGTAGCGCAACGTCATTTTGTTGAAATCGCGCGTGCGCTGTCGCAAAACGCCCGCGTGGTGATCATGGATGAGCCGACCGCATCATTGTCGCAACGCGAAATCCATGAGCTGTATCGCATCATCGGCCAGCTGCGTGCTGCCGGTACGGCGGTGATTTTTATTTCACATAAATTTGATGAGATATTTGCCGTTGCCGATAGTTATACAGTGCTGCGCGATGGTCATTTTGTGGCGACGGGCGCGCTGTCGGATATCACGGAGTTGGATTTGGTATCGCTGATGGTGGGGCGGGCGATTCATCAGGTATTTCCAAAGGTCGAAATTACGCTCGGCCCGACTTTGCTGGAAGTAGAAAACTTTTGTCATCCAACTGAATTCGATGATATTAGTTTTTCTGTGCGACAAGGCGAAATTGTTGGGTTTTATGGTCTGGTCGGTGCTGGTCGCTCGGAAGTGATGCAGGCGCTGTTTGGGCTGACCAGTGAGGTAAGCGGTTCCGTCAAACTGAACGGTAAGCCCATTTCAATTACTTCCGCTAGCGACGCTATCGCGCATGGCATCGCTTACGTGCCGGAAGATCGCCAACATCAGGGCGCGCATTTGTCGCTGCCGATTGTGCATAACATCACGCTGCCGATTCTGGCCAATATCGGTTTTTTCCTGCTCGGGCGCCGTGCCAAAGAAACCGCTATCGCACGTCATTTCAGCGAGCAGCTTGAATTGAAGGCCAGTCACTTTACGCAGATGGTGTCGGAGTTGTCCGGCGGCAATCAGCAAAAGGTGGTGCTGGCGAAATGGCTGGCGACTGACCCCAAAGTCATCATTCTTGATGAGCCGACCAAGGGCATCGATATCGGCTCGAAGGCTGCGGTGCATCGCTTTATCAGCGAACTGGTGGCTAAGGGTTTGTCGGTGATTCTGGTGTCGTCCGAATTGCCGGAAGTGCTGGGCATGTCGGATCGCATCGTGGTGATGCATCAGGGCCACATCAAAAGAATCTTTTCGCGGGCGCAAGCAACCCCTGAAAACGTGGTTGCGGCAGCTTCTGGCAGCGGTGTATCTTTAAAGGAAACTGCATGAATTTTTTGAAACAACGCGAGGCATTGCTGGCCCTGCTAATCGTGCTGTTAATCGGTCTGGTAGGACTGCGGGCACCGGTATTTTTGAGTATGTCGAGCATGTCTAATCTGCTGACCGATAGCACCTTGCTGATCATGCTGGCGCTGACACAAATGTTCGTGATCATCACGCGCGGGATTGATTTGTCGGTGGCGTCTAATCTGGCGTTATCGGGGATGATGTCGGCGTTGCTGGCGGTTAAATTTCCTGCAATACCGGTGGGGGTCATCATTTTGGTGGCGCTTGGCATCGGCCTATTTCTTGGACTGATCAACGGTTGGTTAATCGGCGCGTTGAATTTGCCACCTATTGTTGTAACGCTGGGCACCATGAGTGTGTATCGCGGATTGGTGTTTGTGCTGTCGGGCGGTGCATGGGTATCCTCGCATCAAATGCCGGCGGCGTTCATTGCTTTTCCGCTGACGCGATTGCTGGGTGTGACGTATCTGGTCTGGATTGCGGCGGCTGCGATCTTGGTGACATGGTTTATTGCGCGCTACACCCGTTTCGGCAGGGATTTATATGCGATTGGTAACCAGCCGGTGGCGGCGCGTTACGTCGGCATTCCGACTTTTCAGCGGCTGCTCTGGACGTATGGTCTATCGGGCATGATGGCTGGGCTATGCGGTTATTTATGGGTCGCGCGCTATGCCGTGGCCTACACCGAAATCGCGTATGGATTTGAGTTTACGGTGATCGCTGCCTGCGTCATTGGCGGCATCAGCATTGCCGGTGGCGTCGGGTCGGTGGGTGGCGCAGTGTTGGGTGCATTGTTTCTATCGGTGATTAATAATGCGTTGCCAATCGTGAAGATATCGCCGTTCTGGCAAAGTGCGCTGACCGGCATCGTGATTCTGACCGCTGTGGTGATCAACGCACGCGGGAATAAAAAGAGCGGCAGGCAGATATTGCCGTTGCACCTGGTGAAACCGTCCGCGAAAAGGAGCGCTGCATGAATACGACCTCCCTGACCGCAACAGCCGAGACGATCAAGACTTCTCGCTACATCATCGGTGACCGCGAAGGCTTTCGCATGCGGACCTTAATGGGGCGCTGGGAAACCCTGCTAGCCCTGTTATTTATCGTCGTGTTTGTTGGCAATAGTTTGTTTCTGCCGAATTTCTTTGATTTTTATAATCTTGCCGACAGCACTTTCAATTTCAGTGAAAAGGCGATGATCGCGCTGCCGATGGCGTTGCTGATTATTTGTCGCGAAATCGATATCTCAGTCTCTGGCATTCTTGCGCTGTCTTCCGTGGCGATGGGCATGGCTAATCACTATGGCGTGCCGCCGCAAGGATTGTTGTTTGTGGCGCTGGCGACAGGAACGGCTTGCGGCTTTTTAAATGGGTTTTTGGTGACACGTTTTGCGTTGCCGTCGATTGTAGTGACGATTGGGACCGTGTCGCTATTTCGGGGTTTGTCGAGCGTGATTCTGGGCGATCAGGCATTTACCGGCTATCCACAATTGCTGGTGGATTGGGGCCAGGGTTACTTCTTTGAAGTGATTCCGCGGGAATTTGTGGTGATGATTGTATTTGCTATTCTGTTTGCGTTTTTGTTGCACGGCACCAGTTGGGGCAGACGGATTTATGCGATTGGGAACAATCCGGTAGCAGCACGGTTTTCTGGAATTCCGGTAAATCGTTATCGTCTGGCGTTGTTTATGCTGACCGGCGCAATGGCGGGATTGGCGGGCTATTTTTTGACCGGGCGCATCGGCAGCACACGCCCTAACATCGCCATGGGCTGGGAGCTGGAAGTCATCACGATGGTGATCCTTGGCGGGGTCAGTATTGCAGGCGGCGCGGGCAGCATTGGCGGGGTATTGCTGGCGGTTCTGACGTTGGGCATGGTGACGTATGGATTGGCGCTGGTGAATATCCCCGGCATCATCATGACGATCGTAGTTGGTGTGCTGCTGTTGATCACGATTGCATTGCCGCGATTGTTGCGCGGCAAGTACGCACAAAAATGAGCACTCTCGACTAAGGCAGACAAAAATAATGGAACAAATCGCCTTCAAAATGCAACTCAAAGCAGGTAATGTCGCCAAGTACAAACAGCGCCACGATGCGATCTGGCCGGAGTTGGTCGCGTTGTTACACGATGTGGGTGTAAGCGACTACAGCATTTTTCTTGATGAGACGAACAATGCATTGTTTGCGTTTTTGCGACGCAGCGATGACCATCGCATGGAGGGCTTGTCGCAGCATCCGGTCATGCAACGCTGGTGGACTTCGATGGCAGATATGATGGAAACCGATGCACATCTTGCGCCGCTGACGATGCCGCTGTTGCCGATGTTTCATCTGGATTAACCATGACATCGATGGCATTTACCCCGAATGCAACTGCGGTTCTGGACATCGGTAAAACCAATGTCAAACTGACGTTGCTGGATGCCGACGGCAAGACGTTGGCTGAACAGCGCCGCCCGAACGCGGTCGTCAATCAAGGCCTATATACGCATCACGATACCGAGGGGATTTGGGATTGGTTGCTGGCGACGTTGAAGGCGTTTTCGCAAAAGGCGAATATCGTCGCCATCGTGCCGGTCACGCATGGCGCCACCGCTGCGCTGGTCGATGATGATGGCTTGGTGCTGCCGGTGCTGGATTATGAATCCACGTTGCCGCAAACGCTGGACCGCGCTTATGAAACGCTGCGGCCACCATTTTCTGTCTCTTTTTCGCCGGATTTACCTGCGGGGCTGAACCTCGGTCGCCAATTGCACTGGCTGGCGTATCGCTTCCCAACTGAATTTAGCCGTGCGCGACATATCCTGACTTATCCGCAATACTGGGCCTGGCGACTGTCGGGCATCGCGGCTAGCGAAATAACTTCGCTCGGCTGCCACACTGATTTATGGCAACCGCTTCAAAAGACCTATTCTTCATTAGTCGAACGTATGGGTTGGGAAAGTCTTTTTCCACCGTTGCAGTCGGCCTGGAACGCACTCGGGCCAGTGCGTCCTGCGTTGTTGGTGCAATCTGGCTTATCGCCGGATTGTCAGATTTTATGCGGTATTCATGACAGCAATGCTTCGTTGCTGCGCTATCTCGGCAACGATGCTGATGCGATGCCGCGCACGGTGTTATCGACCGGCACCTGGCTGATCGCTGCGGCGTTTGGGACGCCGCTAGCCCGATTAGATGAGCAGTCCGACATGTTGGCCAACGTGAATGCCCGTGGCGAACCGGTGGCCTGTATGCGCTTTATGGGCGGGCGTGAATTTGCGACCCTTGCCGGTCCTGATCCAAAAGCCTGTGATGCGGCTGACTTGCAACGTTTAATCGATCAAAACACGCTGGCACTGCCTTGTTTTGCGGAGTCCGGTGGGTTTTTTTTTGGACAGGCGGGGACCATTGCAGGACCTGCAACGCAAACCGCAGAAGAGCGCTATGCGCTTGCCACGTTGTACTGCGTATTAATGACCGATTATTGTCTGACGATGCTGGATGCGGTGGGATCGATTGTGGTGGAAGGCAGCTTTACAGACAATCCTTACTTTTCAGGCTTGCTGGCGGCGTTGCGCACGCAGCAGACGGTGGCGATTTCGGATGATGCCAGCGGCACGACTTGCGGCGGCTGGATGCTGCATCACTGGGGCCGAACACCGCCGACCCATTGCAGATCGGCAGTGCCGCTGGTTTTGGACGGATGGGATGCTTACCGGGGTCGTTGGCTTGCGCTGGTTCACCCACGCTAACTGACTTTATTGGCTCAGCGTGGCTGTGGAATGCAAGTATTTATCGCAGTGAGTTGGCGATTTCTGGGCGCAGCGTTTCGCTTATTTGCTGTGCCAGACGATTAACACCTTTCGGGGTGATCTTTTTTTGCTGCCCTTTGATTTCAACCGAATAGATTTCAACTAATTGTTTGGTTTTTGTATTGATCAACTGCGCCTTCAAATAGACAAACAAAAAGCTTGCCTTATGAATCCGGCCAACGACGATCCAGTCGGCGCCGACGCTTTGCCCCAGCTCAGCGGCAACGTCATTGTGGTCATAAAGATAACCAAATGCAGCGTTTGCCTTCTCCTGAGTTTTCAAATCGATATCGATGATTTTGTAACCGCCTTTGGCTTCCAATGCCTTTTGCAGCAGTGCTTTAATCGATGCTGTGCGGTCTACTTCTTCCGGATTGACCGGATTAGCGGTCAGATTCAGCGTCAGGTCATTTAGCTCAAAATCGAGAATGGCGATGGATAGCTCTTCGGCGAAAGCGTGCGTGGCGGGAAGTAACCCCAGCACTATCACCAGCGATATATTTCTGAACCGGGCAAAGATAGAAGGCATAAGTGTTCGTTCTTTCTGCTCAAAAAATCGATTATGGGGGATCGATCGGGACGAATCTATCAACTATTCTACGAATATTACACATTATTTAAAATAAACATTATGCGCGAAGTGGTGATGTGTGATCGATACTGCTATTGGC
This sequence comes from Glaciimonas sp. PCH181, assembly GCF_003056055.1. Taxonomy (NCBI): domain Bacteria; kingdom Pseudomonadati; phylum Pseudomonadota; class Betaproteobacteria; order Burkholderiales; family Oxalobacteraceae; genus Glaciimonas; species Glaciimonas sp. PCH181. The sequence continues at coordinate 968,777 of NZ_PYFP01000002.1, read as the reverse complement.
AGTGCTATTGTTTTCGAGCCGAAAACATGCAAAAGTACGCTACGATTTACAGCCCAAAGGCGCTCGGTCTGAAATATCCAAAGAACAAGATCCAAAGACGACAACCAGTTATTTTAATCGGTCTCACAGTCCCCTCGGATTGACGATCTGACTTGATCACAACACGCATTACTTTACGCAAAAGGACGTCCAGTCTTATGAAAATTCATGCCGCAGTGCTGTATCAACTTAACGCCTCGCGCCCCTTCGCTAGCAGCCAGCCACTGGTTATTGAAGAGCTGGCGCTGGATAATCCCGGACCGGGTGAAGTGCTAATCAAAATGTTGGCAGCGGGTTTGTGCCATTCCGATCTATCGGTCATCACTGGCGTGCGCGCACGTCCAACGCCTATGGCGCTGGGACATGAGGCCTCCGGCAGGGTGGTCGAAGTCGGGCCCGGCGTGACTGATTTAAAGCCGGGCGATTTGGTGGTGATGGTGTTCGTGCCCAGCTGCGGCCATTGCGTGCCGTGCATGGAAGGCCGCCCGGCATTGTGCGAACCGGGTGCGGAAGCGAACGGCAAAGGAACGCTGCTTAGCGGTGAACGGCGGCTGCATCACGGTGCAACATCGATCAATCACCATCTTGGCGTATCCGCATTTGCGGACCATGCCGTGATCTCGCGCCGTTCCTGCGTCAAGGTCGAGGCGGCGATTGATCCGGTGGAGGCGGCGTTATTCGGATGCGCCGTGCTGACCGGCGTTGGTGCGGTCATCAATACTGCGCGGGTGCAGGCCGGGACCACGACCGCCGTGCTCGGTCTGGGCGGCGTCGGTTTGTGCGCGTTGCTGGGTGCGATTGCAGCCGGTGCGCGTGAAGTAATCGCGATCGATTTGCATGACAGCAAATTGGCGATTGCGCGCTCGTTAGGCGCGACGGCGACTTTCAATGCCAACGATCCGGACCTGGTCGAAAAGGTCAAAGCCATGACGCAGGGCGGGGTGGATTACGGGTTTGAAATGGCTGGGTCGGTACAGGCAATGGACGCCGCCTATCGTATGACGCGGCGCGGTGGTACGACGGTGACAGCAGGTCTGCCGCATCCCGACCATAAATGGCCGTTGCAGCAAGTCAGTTTAGTGGCGGAAGAGCGCACCGTTAAAGGCAGCTATGTCGGTTCTTGCGTGCCTAGCCGCGATATCCCGCGCTACATCGGGATGTACCTTGCAGGGAAGTTACCGGTTGATCTGCTGATCGGGGAACGACTGGGGTTGCAAGATATTAATCGTGGCTTTGACCGGTTGGCTACTGGCGAAAGTTTGCGGGATTTGATTGTATTTGACTGATCCGGATTATCATCCAGATTCGCCGCATTCGCGTTATTACGCTGAATGCGGGCGATTGTTTTTAGCCTATTAAGCTATCGTGGATTTCGCATCGCGCATCTGCGTCAACGACACGCGCTGCTTCCCTTCTGCATCGAAATTATCCGCTGCCAGCCATCTTTCAAATGCTGCCCGCAGCGCTGGCCACTCGCCATCAATGATAGAAAACCACGCTGTATCGCGGGTCCGCCCTTTGTAGACGATCGCCTGACGAAATATGCCTTCGAAGTGAAAGCCAAGGCGCGCCGCCGCCGCGCGTGACGGTGCATTCAAACTATCGCATTTCCATTCATAGCGCCGATAGCCGAGTTTTTCAAAAGCATATTTCATCAACAGGTATTGGGCTTCGGTAGACACCGGCGTGCGCTTCAGAAGAGGCGAGAATGCGACGTGGCCGACTTCGATGACACCATTAGCGGGATCGATCCGCATCAGGGATAAGGTGCCGACTGCGCGTCCCGTCTTGCCTTCGATGACTGCGTAGTGCCGTGGATCGGTGCTGGCTGCAGCACGCTCTGCATACTCGCGGTAGCTCGCTGCATCGGAAAATGGGCCGCCCGACATATAGGTCCAGTCGCGGCCATCCGGGGCTTGGCTGTAAGCCGCGTAAAGGTCTGAGGCGTGGCGCTCGGGGTCGAGTGGCTCCAGGTAGCAGTATTGCCCTTCAATTAAGCTCCACGATGGCTGCGGACGGGCGGTCCAGTTGGGCAAAGGTGCGCCAATTGGCTGCTGGTATTGATTCAAAACGTTCGGCATAAATATTTCCTTGCTATCTGGTATTCGATGGGTGATGGGCATATGCTAAAGTATGTTTTTCGTGGCTCTTAAAAAAGTACCACCTATGCTCTATTTGATGGTGCCACGATATCAATTCACCCCATTTTGACTGTTTCATGACGACTAATTCCACCGTTTTGATGCCGCAGATGTTGCTCGAAGCACCTCTAGCGAGAGACGCTGGCGCTGCGCCCATGCAGCGCCAACTGCATAGTCGCATCAAGGACGCGATTTTGAACGGTCGGCTGACGCCCGGTAGCCGTCTGCCGGGTTCCCGCGCATTGGCGGAGTCGCTGTCGATTTCGCGCAACACGGTGACGGCTACCTATGACCTTCTCGCTGCTGAGGGTTATGTGCAACCGGATCGGCAAGGAACCAGAGTGGCGCTGTTAGCTGGCCCGACATCGCCCGGGGTGAACGAGATAGCCGGGGCGAGACCAAGGGGCCGCAAGGTAGACTCTGTGCCGATCATCGCACAACATCTGGCACGCATCCAACCCACTGCGCCACGCTCTGAAGCCAGCGCTCCGTTGCGCCCGGGCATGCCCGCTTTATCTCATTTTCCTCTGACTGCATGGCGGTGCGGCATCGACCGCGCTATCCGTCGGGCGGGCCCATCGGCGTTAGGCTATGGCGATCCTTTGGGTGAGCCAATCTTGCGCACTTCAATTGCGCGGCATTTGAGTATTGCGCGCGGCGTGCGTTGCAATCCAGCGCAGATTGTCATTACCGAAGGCGCGCAAGAAGCGCTCTCGCTATGCGTGCGGTTGTTAAGCAATCCCGGCGACACGGCCTGGATCGAAGATCCCGGCTATCGCGGTGCCAAGGCCGCGATGCACGCAGGCGACTTGCGCGTGGTGCCAATGCGCCTCGACGCCGATGGATTGATCGTCAGCGAAAGTGATTGGCAATCTCAGCCGCCGCGTCTGATTTACACGACCCCTTCGCATCAGTATCCAACCGGCGCAGTGTTGACCGTGGCACGCCGTCTGGCGTTAATTGCGCAAGCGCGGCAACACGGCGCGTGGATTATCGAAGACGACTACGATAGCGAATTCCGCCATGCGGGCGAGTCCATCAGTTCCATGCAAGGATTGGTGGCACAAGCGCCGGTGCTGTACGTTGGCACTTTCAGCAAGACGATGTTTCCATCACTGCGGCTGGGTTTTCTGGTCTTGCCGGAGGCATTGCTTGCAGAGATGAAGACGCCGCTGGAGGAGATGCTGCGCGGCGGCCACCGCTATGAACAGCTGGCGCTGGCAGATTTTATTGAAAGCGGTCAGCTCAGCCGCCATCTGGGCCGCATGCGACGCTTATACCGTGACCGCCAGCATGCGCTGCGGTCGGCGTTGACGCAATATCTGCAAGCGCCTCACGAAATTGAAGGCGGTTATTGTGGCATGCACTTAACTGTGCGACTGCCAGCCTGTTACCCGGATCAAAAGATTGCCGAGATGGCGCTGAGTGCTGGCATCGCGCCTGCCCCGCTATCTGGCTTTGCGCTCAAGCCACTGCCGGAGGACAACGGCTTGGTGTTGGGATACGGAAATACGCCAGCAGAATTGTTCGCGCCGTTAGTGCGTCGGCTGTCAAAATTGATCGAGGCGGCGAAGATTTCCTAACTTTCTTGCGTGTTTGTATTTTAGTAGCAAACAATGCCGTTCCAAACGCCCCCCGCACTCAAAACTACAGTAATTCACGTTCAGACTTCAATTATCGAAAAATCCGTTTTAGCCGGATGGATTTTGCGCGTCAAACTGACATTTTTCCACGATACGGAAATTTGATTCCACATTATGGAATATGCGCCTGAAGAAAATCAGAAAATTCTTACCATTTTTTTGAAAATACGTTTCATATCGCAAAAAATAGTACATAAGTTATTGAAAATAAACAGTTTAATTTAAGTCATATGTCTTATATAAGACATGCTGGATGCAGAAAAAATAGGCTATTATTCTTCCATGCAGTTTTTCTTCTCTTTCCCGCCGGATGTTGGCATGAAGTGAAGAGTGCTCCCAAGATTCAAACGGTTTTCTTAATCTTACTTCACTATTTTTAGGATATTCACATGTCACAATATCAAGACGATATCAACGCTATTGCAGGCCTGAAAGACAAAGAAGGTAGCGCCTGGAACGCAATTAATCCTGAGTCTGCAGCACGTATGCGCGCCCAGAACAAATTCAAAACTGGTCTGGATATCGCAAGATACACCGCCAAAATCATGCGCGATGACATGGCGAACTACGACGCTGATTCGTCTAAGTACACGCAGTCGTTGGGTTGCTGGCACGGTTTTATCGGTCAACAGAAGATGATTTCTATCAAGAAACATTTCAATAACACCGATCGTCGCTATTTGTATTTGTCTGGCTGGATGGTTGCTGCGCTACGTTCGGAGTTTGGCCCGTTGCCGGATCAATCCATGCACGAAAAAACTGCCGTCGCCGATTTGATCAGAGAGCTTTACACTTTCTTGCGTCAAGCTGATGCACGTGAGCTGGGTGGTTTATTCCGTCAATTGGACGGTGCACAAGGCGCTGCCAAGCAAGCGATTCAGGACAAAATCGACGGCCATATCACGCACGTTGTGCCTATCATTGCCGATATCGATGCTGGCTTCGGGAATGCTGAAGCGACTTACCTGATGGCTAAGCAAATGATCGAAGCGGGTGCTTGCTGCATCCAGATCGAAAATCAAGTTTCGGATGAAAAGCAATGCGGCCATCAAGACGGTAAAGTTACTGTGCCGCATGAAGACTTCCTCGCTAAGATCCGCGCTGTCCGTTACGCGTTCCTGGAACTGGGTGTCGACGATGGCGTCATCGTTGCCCGTACCGATTCATTGGGTGCTGGCTTGACCAAGCAAATCGCGGTAACGCGTGAGCCGGGCGATTTGGGCGATCTATACAACTCTTTCCTCGACGTTGAAGAAGTGTCGACTGAATCGATGCGCAACGGTGACGTTGTCATAAAGCGCGACGGAAAATTGGTTCGTCCTATTCGTTTGGCTAGCAACTTGTTCCAGTTCCGCGCTGGTACGGGTGAAGAGCGTTGCGTATTGGATTGCATCACATCGCTGCAAAACGGTGCTGACTTGCTGTGGATCGAAACTGAGAAGCCACATATCGCGCAGATCGGTGGCATGGTCGATGCGATTCGTAAAGTTATTCCAAATGCCAAGCTGGTCTATAACAACAGCCCATCATTCAACTGGACATTGAACTTCCGCCAGCAAATTTTTGACCTGATGAAAAGCGAAGGCAAAGACGTTTCTTCTTACGATCGCGCCGGGCTGATGAGTGTTGAATACGATGCTACTGAATTGGCAATTGCTGCAGACGAAAAAATCCGCACTTTCCAAGCTGATTCAGCGCGCCAAGCAGGTATTTTCCATCACCTGATTACATTGCCGACGTATCACACTGCTGCACTGTCGACTGACAATCTGGCGAAAGATTACTTCGGTGACCAAGGTATGCTGGGTTATGTTGCTGGCGTTCAGCGCAAAGAAATCCGTCAGGGTGTCGCTTGCGTTAAGCATCAAAACATGGCTGGTTCAGACCTCGGCGATGATCACAAAGATTACTTCAGTGGCGAGGCTGCACTGAAAGCATCTGGCAAAGACAACACGATGAATCAGTTTTAATCACTGCGTTTAGTGTGAAAAAAGCGCGCTTCGGCGCGCTTTTTTTCGTTAGCATAAGGGCATGGTGGCTGGCCTTTATGCTCATCATTCCGCCGTCACAGATGAGGCTAAGCGCCGATCATCAGGCGCTAGCAAATTTGAAACCTTATACGTTTTTCGCGCACTGATCAGGCAGGTGCGCGAGCAGGGCATACGCTGTTATGAGTGCTCACCGAGGAACGTGAGTGTGCGGCCGTGTGCCAGTGCCGATGCGTGCTGATTGTACGATGCGCGATCGGTGCAGTTGAAGCCGTGATCAGCACCGGGGTAGCGGTAGAGTTCGGCATCTTTGCCAGCGAAGCGCTGCTCAACTGCATCGACAGCATCGGCAGGGATATGAGCATCGAGTTCGGCGTAATGGAATAGGATCGGAACATTGACCTTGTCGGCCTGATCCAGCTGGGTGTGAATGCCGCCGCCGTAGTAGGCGACCGCGATATCGAGAGCACCTTGCGCGGCAGACAAATACGCGAGCCGACCGCCGAGACAGTATCCGACTGCGGCGACCTTGCCCGTGACTTCGGGCAAACCGCGCAATGCGGCTGCGGCGGCACCGACATCGGCCACTGCGTGCGCCAAATCGAATTTGCCTAACAGTTCCATCGCCTTAGCACGATCCGCATCGTCATAACCGAGCTCTACGCGTGGTTGTAAACGCCAAAATATGTCTGGGGCGAGCGCCACGTAACCGTCGGCGGCGTACTGATCGGCTATAGCACGAATGTGTGAATTTACACCGAAAATTTCCTGAATGATTACGACAGCGGGTCCTTTACCAGACTTAGGTAAAGCGAGGTAGCCCTGGAAGCTGTCGCCGTTGGTGGGAATGTCGATCCATCGTGATGAAACGGTCATATTAAAGCTCCTGACGCAATATGTAATTGGGGAATTTGGAATGAAACGGGAAGTTAGTGTGCCATGAATTAGTGCGGCTTGCTGGCGGCGGTGCTGGCGGGAATGCGTATCGTAAATCAGGTCGACGACAACTGCAGAGGTTCTATTTTTTGATCTGTCGCGGTAATTGAAATCGGTCCGCAGACAGCAGACACTCTTTCTTTACGGCCGGATTTACGGCTGGAAAGAGTCTGAGCATGGCCTCTCAGGGCAACAGCTTACACGTCTCCGCAGTGCTGATGTCGTACACATGCCCGAATGCAGGCGCAATCTTGGCGATGTCACTGGCCGAAACGCCTGAGCACGCGAACGAGACCTTCCATTCGCGCATTACGCGCCAGACTTACCAAGTTGTCAGCAGGCAGCAGCAGCTTGCCCTTTACGGATTCTGGTCCACCGATAGCCAGCCTAACCGGATCAACTTCAGGGCATCGGCGCGATTTTTGGTCAGTATGGGAGAGGTTCTGCAAGTGATGAAGGACTTGGCGAAAGATGGGATGACCATGATGTGCGTCACGCATGAAATGAATTTTGCGCGGGAAGTAGCCGACACGGTATGGTTCATGGATCACGGAAAACTGATTGAGACCGGACGGCCCGAATCATTCTTTGAAAAACCTCAGAGTGATCGTGCTCGGAAATTTCTGACGGACCTTCATTCTCACTAGAGTTCTTATGCGCGCGCTATTGCTGATGTGCGTGATTTATTCGCCGCGTCAGAACGGGCTGAGGATGATGCGGCGCGATTTGGTACGCTAAGAGTTGATCGGCAGCGCAGTTTTGTACTTCACCTGCTTCAATGCGAAGCTGGAGCGGATATTTTTGATGCCCGGAATTTTGGTCAGATGATCCAGAATAAATCGCTCTAGCGCCTGGATATCCGGCACCACGATACGCAGGAGATAATCCTCGTCGCCGGTCATCAGATACACCTCCAACACTTCCTCGAAGCGACTCACCGCTTGCTCAAAACGCGCCAGCGTGGCGGACTCTTGTTTCTCCAGACTGATCTGGATGAATACATTCATTTTGAGGCCGAGCGCTTGCGGATCAACCAGCGCGACGTAACGCGAAATCACTTTTTCGGCTTCCAGGTTCTTGACCCGCGCCAACGTCGGCGAGGCTGATAAATTGATTTTTTTCGCCAAGTCGATATTGCTGATATGGGAATCATCCTGCAGCGCCTTCAGGATACGCAAATCCGTCGAATCCAGTTCCATATGCGGTTTAACTATCTTGTGTGTGAGTAATTACAGCATTTTATGCTGAATTTTTATATTTCAACAGCCAATTTCGGTTACCTATGCTGTCTGGTTGCCGGTAAATTATAGTGTCTTAACGCGCTAGGAATAGGGTCATGGAAATGTCATCTGCCAACAGTTTAAACAGTCAATTCGACAGCGATGTCCAGGAAACGAGTGAATGGATTGATGCGCTGCAAGGCGTGATCCATGCCGCCGGTCCCGAACGCGCGCGTTATCTGCTATCGCGTCTAAGCGCTGCCGCGCAGCAATCTGGCATCAAATGGCGCGATGCACGCAATACGCCCTACATCAATACGATTCGGCTTGAGGACGAACCTGCGTTTCCGGGTGGCTCCGATGCATTGGCGACCGAGCAACATCTGGGCAGTCTGATCCGTTGGAATGCGCTGGCGATGGTGGTGCGAGCGAATCGCGCCTATGGGGAATTGGGTGGTCATATTGCCAGTTATGCCTCGGCGGCGGATTTATTTGAAGTCGGCTTTAACCATTTCTTCCGCGCGCGTACCGATGATTTTGGCGGCGACCTAGTCTACTTTCAGGCCCATTCCGCGCCCGGAATTTATGCCCGCGCATTTCTGGAAGGCACGTTGTCCGAAAAGGAATTATCGTTTTACCGGCAAGAAATTGAAGGTAAGAAACAAGGTGCACAGGGTTTGTCATCGTATCCGCATCCGTGGCTGATGGAGAATTTCTGGCAGTTTCCGACTGGCTCAATGGGACTGGGGCCCATCAGCGCGATTTATCATGCGCGCTTCATGCGCTATATGGAAAATCGTGGCTTGTTGGCACCGCAGGATCGCAAGGTGTGGGGCGTGTTTGGCGATGGCGAGATGGACGAGCCGGAATCGCTGGCCGCGTTGAGTCTTGCTTCGCGGGAAACCTTGGACAATTTGGTATTCGTCGTCAATTGCAATTTGCAACGACTGGACGGGCCGGTGCGCGGCAACGGGCATATCGTCGACGAATTGGAAACGTTGTTTGCCGGCGCAGGCTGGAATGTCATTAAATTACTCTGGGGATCAGACTGGGACCCATTGTTTGCCCGCGATAAATCGGGGGAGTTGGTGAATGCGTTAAACGAAACCGTCGATGGTCAATTACAGACTTTTGCTGCCAACGATGGTGCCTTTAATCGCGCCCATTTCTTTGGTCAAAATCCGGCGTTGCAGGCAATCGGCGCAACGTTGACAGATGACGAAATAGACCGCTTGCGGCGCGGCGGCCACGATATGAAAAAAATCCATGCAGCGTATCAGGCGGCGGCCCGGCATAGCGGGCAGCCGACGGTGATTTTGGCGCAAACAAAAAAAGGGTTTGGCATGGGCACGGCGGGGCAGGGCAAGATGACCACGCATCAGCAGAAGAAACTCGACGCCAGTGATTTAATTGCCTTTCGTGATCGTTTCCGTCTGCCGATTTCGGATGCTGATTGCGAGGCGCTGGCGTTTTACAAGCCTGCCGCAGATAGTGCCGAGATGCGCCATTTGCTGGACCGTCGGGCCGCGTTAGGCGGTTTTATGCCGCGTCGAAATACGACGCAGACCAAGCTGGCAGTACCAGAAATCGGTAGCTATGCGAAATTTGCGCTGGAAGCCGATAACAAAGAGATGTCGACCACGATGGCGCTGGTGCGGATGATGGGCGGTTTGTTGAAAGATGCCGCGATTGGCAAACATATCGTGCCGATTGTGGCCGACGAAGCGCGTACTTTCGGGATGGCAAATCTGTTCCGTCAGGTGGGGATTTATTCGGCGCAGGGGCAGTTGTATGAGCCGGAAGATATCGGTTCGATCCTGTCGTATCGCGAAGCAAAAGACGGGCAGATTCTGGAAGAGGGAATTACCGAAGCGGGCGCGATTTCATCCTGGACGGCTGCGGCAACCAGCTATTCGGTGCATGGTTTGCCGATGCTGCCGTTTTATATTTATTACTCGATGTTCGGCTTTCAGCGTATCGGCGATTTAATCTGGGCGGCGGCGGATCAACGTGCACGCGGCTTCTTGATCGGCGCGACATCGGGACGCACGACGTTGGCCGGAGAAGGCTTGCAGCATCAGGATGGATCCAGCCATGTGATGGCAGCGATGGTGCCGAATTGCGTGTCTTACGATCCGGCGTATGCGTACGAATTGGCGGTAATTGTGCAAGACGGGATGCAGCGCATGCTGGATCAAAATGAGGATGTTTTCTATTACGTCACAGCCACCAACGAGAACGAAGCGCAGCCGAGCATGCCGTCCGGTGCCGAAGAGGGCATCAAACGCGGGATGTATTGCCTGCAAGCACAAAATCATCCGGAGGTGCGTTTGCTCGGCGCTGGCCCGATTCTGAAAGAAGCCATCGGTGCAGCAGCATTGTTGAAAGAGAAATTTGGCATCAGCGCCGAAGTTTGGAGCGTGACCAGTTACACCGAGCTCGCACGCGACGGCATTGCAGCAGAACGCAATCAGCGCCTGTCCAACGCATCCACAGAGGCCTACGTCACGCAACAACTCGGGCACAGCGATGCACCGGTGATTGCGGCCAGCGATTATGTGCGCGGCATCCCCGAAAGTATTCGGGCTTACGTACCAGCAAGTTACGTCACGTTGGGAACGGATGGCTTTGGCCGCAGCGACACCCGTGCCAATTTGCGTGACTTTTTTGAAGTCGATGCTAAGTGGATTGCGTTTGCCGCGTTGCGTGAATTACCGGTCGGAAAGGATCCCTTGCAATTGGCTAGCATTGCCAAGGTGCTGGGACTAGATTTGACCAAGCCTTTATCAACGACGGTTTAAGGGCTGGTTCCGTCGCATTAACCGGTATCCAGTAAATTCTGGGCGAGTGATTTCGCTGGTCGTTGAAACTAGACGGACTTATGCTGCCAGAGCGTAAAATTGTTCCGCAAACGACATCGGATTTTCTTGTGCAACGATCATCTGCCCTTTACGAATCATGTGCATGAGTTCGATGCCGGCCAGGACGTTTTTGGCGGACTGAAATGATTTGAAATTGAGTATTGGCCTGGTCACGCGCTTAATGGCACGATGGTCCTGCTCTACGATGTTGTTGAGATATTTGACCTGACGAACCACGCTCGGGATTTCCCTGCCGGCATTGATCTCATCGATCGCTGCTTTGTTGGGACCGCTTTTATCCATCGTAATTTTTTCAGGGACATCGTTGTCGCGCAAGGCCTTGTCAAAAAATCGCCTGGCAGCAGCCTTGTCGCGCTTCGCCGTCAAGAGAAAGTCGACTGTCTTACCCTCCTTATCAACAGCACGATAGAGATATTTCCAGACGGCTTTCACTTTTATATACGTCTCGTCCATCTGCCAGCTACCGCCAACCGGACGCTTGTGCTTGCGGAAAGCCTTTTCAAGTAACGGCAGAAACCGGATCGCCCAGCGATTGATTGATGAATGATCGACACACACGCCGCGCTCCTCCATGATTTCTTCACGATGTCGGTAACTCAGCGGATATGCTGCATACCAGCGGATGCATACCAGAATCACGTCGATTGGGAATCGCATCCTTTTGCCTTTTGATATCGAGCATCTCATTTCACACCATCACTGAAAAGATGATCAGCATAGATGAACATCCGGCTCGATGGTTAATGCGACATAACCTTCGATTGTCTTATTGATATCTCTTTCAATCGTTGCAGCGCAGGTACGATTTCGTTTGCGACCGATCCTGACTTCGATATCGACGCGCATTTTGTCCTCCAAAACTCGTTCGTTGAATCGAAATCCTGCCACTAATTTGCACGGTCAGCAACCTTAGCTAGCCCCCGATTTCGTCCGCTCTCTCGTGACTTTGTTCGTATTCTCGGTACCACCTCTTGAATGCATTCTTTGTCTGATAGCCCAACTGCCGAATGGTCGGACCGGTGCGCTTTCCGAACTTAATATAAAGCTTGACTGCGCGAATGCGGTCTTCGTATGAGTACATGAACTACCTCCAAGTAGTCCAAGTTTTACGCTACATCCCCCTTCGAAGCATGAATCGCTTAAATATGTTTGCATAATAATTAAATATGTCAACACTTACAAGTTTTAAGTAACTAATTATGTTTACTTTGCTTATTTTGTGTGATTCAATAATCTTGAAGTGCAAACAGTTATAAAATTATTGTTGGCTTTTGATTTTTGCTTATACGTTGCACCATGGGAATTTCCCATGCTAGCAAATAAATTCCTAGAAATCGCTCATCGCAAACTTACGGCCAAAGCAGCCACTTTAATAAATCAAAGGAGACATTGTGAAAAACCTATCCCGTCGCGCTTTCCTGCAAACCGTTGGAACCGTTTCATCTGTTGCCGCCGCCAGCACGGTGTTGCCGCGCTTGGCATTCGCTCAGACAGCGGAATTTACGCTCAAGTACGGAAATAACACCCTGGCTAGCCACCCGACCAATATTCGCGCGAAGGAAGCGGCTGAAGCCATTAGGCGCGATACGAAGGGGAGGGTGGATCTGCAAGTGTTCCCAAATGGGCAACTAGGCGGTGACTCCGACATGTTGTCTCAGGTGCGCTCCGGCGCGCTCGATTTCACCACACAAGGCGGCACCGTGCTTTCGCCGCTGGTTCCAGTCGCCGCGATCAATGGCATCGGCTTTGCGTTCAAAGATTACAACCAGGTATGGGCAGCCATGGACGGCGACCTTGGCAAGCATGTGCGTCAGGCCTTGGCCAAGGTCGGCCTGGTAGCGATGGATAAATGCTGGGACAATGGCTTTCGCCATATCACGAGTTCCGATAAGCCGATCATCACCCCAGCGGATTTGAAAGGCTTCAAGATCAGGGTGCCGATTAGCCCGTTGTGGGTATCGATGTTCAAGGCGTTCGGCGCTGCCCCGACCGGCATCAATTTCAGCGAAGTATATTCGGCGCTCCAGACCAAGGTCGTCAATGGCCAGGAAAATCCGCTCGCGCTGATCAACAATTCGCGCATGTATGAAGTTCAGAAATATTGTTCAATGACGGGTCATATATGGGATGGCCTCTGGTTCATTGCCAGCGCCAAGACCTGGTCGAAGCTGCCTAAGGACTTGCAGGAGATCGTTGCCAAGCATCTCAACGCCGCTGCTATTGCGCAGCGTGAGGATTTGGCTAAACTCAATACCCAGTTGGAAACTGACTTGTCGGCCAAGGGCCTGGTCCTCAATCGACCAGACACCGCGCCGTTCCGCGAGATGCTGAAAAAAAACCGGATTCTACGCAGACTGGCACAAGAAATATGGCGACGAGGCATGGTCTCTCCTGGAGAAATACACTAGCAAGCTGGCCTGACGCGCCAAGCGATTTAGGAAAAACTCATGACTTTTTTGACTGAAACAACAGGCGCTCCGCCGATTTCTTCGTCTTGCGAGATAGCCGGTGCCCAACGATTCGGCTATCTGCTGGAAGGTTGCGTGAAATGGTTCACCGAACTCACCGCTGCTTTTCTGCTGGTGATGGAAATCTGTCTGCTGCTGACGAATGTATTCTTCCGGTATGTGTTGCATGACCCGCTGACCTGGGGGGATGAGCTTGCATCCCTGCTCTTCATCTGGCTCGCGATGCTGGGCGCAGTGATTGCATTACGCCGCAACGAACATATGCGCCTAACCACATTCCTGGCCAATATGCCGACCGAAAAACGCATTTTCTTCGAGACATTCGGCAATGTGGTCATTCTGTCGTTCATGTTTCTCCTGATCGGACCGGCCTGGGAGTACGCCCATGACGAGTGGCTGGTCACTACGCCTGCTTTGGAGATTCATAATTCATTCCGGGTTGGCGCAATCCTGGTGGGCGCTGTATTAATGCTGGTTATCATCGTGTCGCGTCTGATGGAGAAGGCGAAGCTGTCGCATTTCCTCATTTCTGCTATGACGGTCGGAGGCTTAGCCACGCTGCTGTTGCTAGGCAAACCGATGTTCATGCAGATGGGCAACCTGAGCCTGATCTTGTTTTTTGTTATTTGTGTCAGTTTTCTGGTGGCGATTGCGGTGCCCATCATGGTAGCGTTCGGCATGTCGACGATCGCCTACCTTGTGACTATGACGGGCGCTCCACTGGTGATTGTGGTGGGACGCATGGATGAAGGGATGTCGAACCTGATTCTGCTAGCAGTGCCTCTATTCGTGATGCTGGGCGCGCTGATCGAGGCGATGGGCATGGCGGCAGCTATGATTCGTTTCCTGACCACGCTGGTTGGCCATGTGCGCGGCGGACTTTCCTATGTGCTGATTGGCGCAATCTACCTGGTGTCCGGCATTTCCGGCTCGAAGATCGCGGACTTTGCTGCGGTTGCTCCTGCGCTGTTTCCGGAGATGAAAAAACGCGGGGCCGACGAAGGTGAACTGGTAGCGATGCTGAGCGCGTCCGGCGCGATGTCGGAAACGATTCCTCCCAGCCTGGTATTGATCACCATCGGCTCGGTAACGGGCGTATCGATTGCAGCACTGTTTACAGGTGGTTTTATGCCGGCGGTGGTTGGTGCCATTGCGATGGCCTTCGTTATTTTTTTCAAGAGCCGCGGCGAAAACGTGCAAGGCGTGAAGAAAGCATCCCGCCAAGATATCTTCAAGGCGCTGATATATGCGTTGCCGGCGATTGCCTTACCGTTCGTGATCCGCACTGCGGTGGTCGAAGGCGCTGCGACCGCTACCGAAGTCTCGACGATCGGCGTTGCCTACACCTTCATCATAGGGCTCCTGGTTTATCGCAAGTTTGAATGGAGTCGACTGTATCCAATTTTAGTCGAGAGCGCATCACTCTCGGGTGCGATTCTGATTATCATCGGCGCGGCTACCGCTATGGCGTGGGCACTGACCCAGTCCGGTTTCTCCGGTCAGCTTGCCGAATTGATGACGGCGATGCCAGGTGGGAAGGTCGGTTTCATGGCGGTGTCGGTATTGGCCTTCATCCTCCTTGGCAGCTTTTTGGAAGGCATCCCGGCGATCGTGCTGTTCGGACCGTTGCTGTTCCCAATTGCGCGCGCAGTCGGCATCAACGAAGTCCATTACGCAATGGTCGTGATTTTCGCGATGGGACTAGGATTGTTCGCACCACCGTTCGGAGTCGGTTTCTATGCCGCCTGCGCGATTGGTAAGGTGAATCCGGGGCTCGCAGTACGTCGTGTCTGGCCTTATCTCGGCGCGCTTGTCGTGGCACTGGTGGTCATTGCCAGCGTGCCCTGGATTTCGACTGGCTTCCTTTAAAAATAAGCGGCGGCCGAGCGACAGGTTTTGTCGCGATAGCGCAATGAGACGAAACATCTCTACGGAATCGGCGGCGATCAGAATGCCAGTGAGTAGAACTGAGTGGCTGCCGACGAAGTTGGGTCTTTGATGTCTGCGAGTTGACCCTTGCGAATCATATGCATGGATTCAATCCCCGCGATGATAATTCGGGCGCAGCGAAAGGTCTTGAAACCGAGCATCGGTCGCGTGACGCGTTTGACGGCCCGGTGGTCTTGCTCGACGATATTGTTGAGGTACTTTGATTGGCGCGCAGCAGAAAATCAACGGTATCGCCGGTCTTGTCAACGGCCCGGTAAAGGTATTTCCACTGACCCGCGACCTTTATGTAAGTTTCGTCCATTCTCCAGCTCGTGCCGACCGGACGCTTGCGCCGACGGCAAATAGCGGCGAGCACGGGCAGCATTTTGATGGCCCACCGGTGAATGTTCGAATGATCGACCGCTACGCCACGTTCGGCCATCATCTCTTCCAGATGTCGCAAGCTCAGCGGGTACGCCACGTACCAGCGCACGCAAACCAGCATCACTTCAATCGGATAGTGCAGCCGCTTGAAAACACGGCACAGAGTTTAGTTCATCGGTTTTTGATCAGTGCGCATCGAACAAGCCTAACATGGCTGCCGTATTGCGACAAAACCATAGAACCTGCCGGACGGACAAACTCCGTCCACAATTAAAGCATAGCCCCTTGAAACTCTTTTGAAAAGCGGGGCCTTAACTAGAACGATATCCGTGCAACAACACCCCTTTGTTTGCAGATTTACTGCGATTGATGTCAGAGTACGTTTTTCCTGCGCACACGATGGGCGCGTTTTTGGGCATTCAGAATGTGTGCCTTAATGTCACGACTGGCTGCTTCCGGATCTTTTGCCTTTAATGAGACGACAATGGAGCGATGTTCGGCGACGACGGATCGATGGTTCGTCTCCGGAGTATCAAGAAATGCAATGTTTTTGCTCTCGGTCATGACCATGTTAAATGTATCAAGGATTTCCAGCAACAATGGGTTACCTGACAGTTCAGCCAGTTTGCGATGGAATTGACTGTCAGCCTTGATCATCGCTGGCAGGTCACTGTCATCGACCGCAGCTTCGAGTTGATTGACCAGCGTATCTAGGCAATTGATTTTTGCGAGTGGTACTTTTACTGCAATAAGTTGTACCGACAGCGATTCCAGCGCGGTGCGCACTGCATAGACGTCCTCGATTGTGTATTGGGAAGCAAAGCGCCAGCGTGAGCCTGATGCTTCTGGTTCGACTACGAACATGCCTCGCCCCGCTTCCACCGTAAGGTAACCCAATCCTTCCAGTGCTGAGATGGCTTCCCGGATTGCCTGTCTGCCGACTCCTAATTCTTTCGCTAGTACGCGTTGCCCAGGCAGCGCCTGTCCAACCGGATACGTTCCTGTTTTAATACCTTCTTGAATTATTTCTACCGTGTGTTGTGCCACGGTCTGCTTAACGAGTTTCATTATTTTATATTCTGATCGACAGTTGCTGTATTTTAGCTTACGCAAAGGCTGGGTGGCCCCAAATACTAACTGCACCCATGGCAATTGCTCAAACTAAACATGTACGCCAAGCACTTTATTTACGCAACGTTTCTTAAAGGAAGCGAGATCATGTTTCTTTGCCACCGTCAACCTACGTGATGCGGTCACCTTTAACAAATTCATGAGATTTTTTCTGAGGGCGTTGAAACTCCCGGCGGCGTTGCCAGTGCGGAAGCGACAAGCGTCTTCATTGAACGTCACGTCAAGGCACCAATGTAATCGATTTTTTAATGCCAAAGTGAAAGCGAATTGCGTCCGATATTGAACATGAATCGGGCGGCGTCGAACTAAGCTCGCAATACTTTTAAATAAGTGTATATTACTGGTATGACCGGTAGTACCATATGAGAAGAGCGCATGTCAGAATTCTTTAGCATGTTTGAGGTGCCCGGCGGCGTAACGCCTGTGCTTGTCCAATTCGAATTTTTGCTTATTGTAAAAATTGTGGCCAGCGTATCGCCAACAGGACAATTTTATAATTTTAATGGACGAATCATTAATAATGAAACTATGTAGATATGGTCGTATTGGCAAAGAGCAGCCAGGACTGATCGGCCCCGATGGTGAGCTACGCGATTTATCTGGCCTGATCGCAGATTTGACCCCAGACCAACTTGCTGGAGACAAGCTGGCCGTACTGGCTAAACTCGATCCCCGTTCATTGCCTTTAGTCGAGGGCAGGCCACGATTGGGTGCGCCGGTGCGGGATATCCCAAAATTCATCGCGATTGGTCTGAACTATCTTGATCATGCAGAAGAGGCCGGTTTGGCGATTCCTACGGAGCCGATCATCTTTTTGAAGGCTACCAGCTGCATCAGCGGACCCAACGACGATATTGTCGAGCCCCTAGACTCTACCAAGCTCGATTGGGAAGTCGAATTGGGAATCATTATCGGCACGCAGGCACGTAATGTTTTGGAGGCTGAGGCGCTTGATTATGTGGCTGGCTATTGCGTAGTCAACGATGTATCTGAGCGTGCCTTCCAATTCCAGTCATCACAATGGGACAAGGGTAAAGGTTGCGACTCATTTGGGCCGGTCGGTCCGTGGCTGGTCACAAAAGATGAAGTCATAGATCCGCAGAATCTTGATTTGTGGCTGGATGTAAATGGCAAGCGCATGCAAACGGGCAATACATCGAAGATGATTTTTAGTGTTAGACAAATCATCTCCTATTGCAGCCGATACATGACACTGCAGCCGGGCGATGTGATCATTACTGGCACGCCACCGGGTGTTGGAATGGGCATTAAACCGGTGCCAGTCTGGCTCAAACCAAGCGATATCGTGCAACTGGGGATCACTGGCCTTGGTTCACAACGCCAGCGCATCGTGGCAACGGAGGTATCTGTCCATGATTGACACTGCCTGAAAATACAGCCTGTTTAACCGCGCACCGTACATGGGCCGAACTAGCTATGCAATACCTGAGCATACGAGCGGTAACTGTTATGGCATGCACCACAGATTAGTAATAACAATATAAAAATTCGAGACAAAAATGAGCGCTATCCTAGATCTTCCCTTACAAAAGCAATCGCATTATACGACTGACGAAGTTGCGCAGACATACCGCAAGGTAAATTGGCGCTTGATCTTATTCCTGTTCATCTGCTACATGATGGCGTACCTGGATCGGATCAACGTTGGCTTTGCCCAATTGCAGATGAAGGGGGATTTGGGTTTTAGTGATGCCGTCTATGGCCTCGGTGCCGGGATTTTTTTTGCCGGCTATTTTTTATTTGAAGTTCCGAGTAATCTGATTCTGGTCAAAATTGGTGTGCGCAAAACCATGATGCGCATCATGATTTGCTGGGGCCTGATCTCCATGTCGATGCTATTTGTATCGACCCCGATGATTTTCTATATTCTGCGTTTCTTGCTCGGCGCATTCGAAGCAGGATTTTTACCAGGTATTATTTTTTATCTGACGTTGTGGTATCCAGGCTCGCGTCGGGCCCGTATTATTGCGGTCTTCATGAGCGCGGTGCCGGTCGCTGGCGTACTCGGTGGTCCAATTTCTGGCTGGATCATGAATGACATGGAGGGGATGCTTGGAATGCACGGGTGGCAGTGGATGTTCCTGCTGCAAGGAGCACCAACGGTTCTTCTGGGCTTGCTGGTTCCAGTGTTTTTGGTTGACAAACCAGAGAATGCATCGTGGCTGAGCGCTCGTCAAAAGGGAGTCATCAATCACATGCTAGCCTTGGATCGCGTCATCAAGGCAGGGCAGTCCGAACGCTCTTTTAACCAAGCACTTAAGGATCCGCGTGTCTATCTGTTTTCCTTTATTTATTTTACTATCATCTGCGGCGTTTACGCCGTCAGTTTTTGGCTACCTACGATTATCAAGGGCACTGGCGTAACCGACAGCCTTTCGATTGGCCTTTATTCGATGATCCCCTATGGTTTTGGTGCCGCAGGCATGGTCCTCATTGGCCGACATTCTGACTTGAAGATGGAGCGACGTTGGCACCTCGCTTTCTGCACCATTGTAGGTGGCTGCGGTCTGATCATGATCGCCCTCACCACGAACAACTTGATCCTGTCGCTTGCAGCCCTGTCCTTGGCAACCGCCACGATATTTGCCGGCATGCCGGTATTCTGGGCGATTCCGACATCGTATCTTTCCAGTTCAGCCGCCGCCGGCGGCATTGCAATGATCAACAGTCTGGCGCTCCTCGGCGGTTTCGTTAGCCCGACCCTGATGGGATGGGCCAAGACGAGTACTGGCAACTTTACCAGCGGTCTATACCTAATGGCTGGGTTGCTTTTTGCAGGCGGTATTGCAGTGCTAGTCGGCACCTCTAAGTCGATGTTTAATGAGTCTAGGGCAGAAGATTTATTGCTCCAAACAGCCTCCAAATAACCTGTCAAAAAAATGTCAATCATTACCAGCATTGAAGATCTCCGTGTCCTCGCGAAGGAACGTGTGCCACGCATGTTTTATGACTATGTCGATTCCGGTTCCTGGACTGAGTCGACATACCGAGCCAATACGACGGATTTCTCCGGCATTCAATTCCGGCAGCGGGTCGCGGTCAATATCGCCAATCGCTCACTCAAATCGAGCATGGTCGGGCAGGCGGTAACGATGCCGGTTGCCCTGGCGCCAACAGGATTGGCTGGCATGCAGCATGCCGATGGTGAGATTTTGGCAGCAAGGGCGGCAGAGCGTTTCGGGGTTCCGTTCACATTGTCGACGGTCAGTATTTGCTCGATCGAGGAAGTTGCCGCGCACACCAGCAAGCCATTCTGGTTCCAGCTCTACATTATGCGCAATCGTAAATTCATCGTGCAGTTACTTGAACGTGCGAAAGCGGCGCATTGCGCTGCGCTGGTACTGACCCTGGACTTGCAAATACAGGGACAGCGGCACAAAGACTTAAAGAATCAGCTTTCGGCGCCACCCCGGCTAACTGCGGCCAACGTGTGCAACATGATGACCAAGCCCCGTTGGTGCATGGGCATGCTGCGCACCAAGCGTCGCGGCTTTGGAAATATCATCGGCCATGTTGATGGTATTGCAGATATGTCCTCCTTTGCTGCCTGGGTTTCGGATCAATTCGACCCCTCGCTGTCCTGGGACGATGTCAAGTGGCTAAGACGGCTCTGGCATGGAAAACTCATCCTCAAGGGCATTATGGACGTCGATGATGCGCGCATGGCAGCCGATTGCGGTGCCGACGCCGTGATCGTATCCAATCATGGCGGCCGCCAGCTTGATGGTGCGCCATCGGCGATTACGGTATTGCCCGATATCGTGGCATCGGTTGGTCATCGTATTGAAGTACACATGGATAGCGGCATCCGGACAGGCCAGGATATTCTCAAGGCATTGGCCCTTGGCGCAAAGGGTGTTTACGTTGGTCGCTCCTATCTCTATGGCCTGGGTGCAATGGGCGAAAAAGGTGTGGCAAAAAGTCTCTCTATCCTACGCAATGAACTGGATTTGACCATGGCGTTTTGTGGCGTCTCGGATGTGAAAAAAGTTAATCAAGATCTGCTGATGCCAGGTACGTTTCCGGTCAGTAGAAAATTGTAAAATCCAATGGAGAATGCTATGTCAAGCGCCAATATCAGCTTTAATAGTTTCGAGCTACCGGCGGGTCACGCTATAAGTGCTGGCAACATCAGCCCCGAAGAACGGCAAGTTCGTATCGATTTGGCCGCAGCCTATCGCTTGTGTGCGATGTTTGGCTGGGATGATCTGATCTACAGCCATATCTCAGCCCGTGTTCCAGGACCTGAACATCATTTTCTCATTAACCCACTCGGCTTGGCGTTCGATGAGATCACTGCCTCTAATCTAGTCAAGATTGATCTGGACGGTAATTTGATCGGTGAAAGTTTTTATCGACCCAACGCACCTGGTTTTGTCATTCTTGGAGCCATTCATATGGCGCGTGAAGATGCGGGAGCTATCCTGCACCTGCATACCGAGGCAGGAATGGCGCTTTCAATGTGCCAGGATGGTCTGTTGCCAATGACTCAGCATGCAATGCGTTTCCATGGCCGAATTGGTTACCATGATTACGAAGGCATTGCCCTATCGACGGAAGAGCGCAATCGCATCGTCGTCAATCTCAAACAACATGCGGCGCTCATCTTCCGCAATCACGGTACGTTGACAGTCGGAAAGACAGTTGGCCATGCTTTCGTCGAAATGTTTTACCTGGAAAAGTCGGCGCGTAGCCAACTACTGGCACAAGCTAGCGGACAGCGCCTGTCAATTTCCACGGCGGAAGTTGCTATATTAACTAATGCACAATGGGTCAATGATCTTAAAAATCCTGTTGCGCGCGAATGGCCTTCACTGCTACGCAAGTTGGATCGACTTGATCTTTCATATCGCGACTAGTTCTACTGTGTTATTGAAGTTTCATAATTATTTCTGGTTCTGTTGCATTAACACGCGAGAGGTAAGGTTAGGTCGCCGCTGGTTGGCCTTGGCGGGTTAATCGCCTGCATCAAGGTGAACGGGTAGACTTCTGGTCTTTCAATGATGGTCAGCCGACAGGTTTTGTCGCAATACGGCAGCCATGTTAGGCTTGTTCGATGCGCACTGATCAAAAACCGATGAGCCAAACTCTGTGCCGTGTTTTCAAGCGGCTGCACTATCCGATTGAAGTGATGCTGGTTTGCGTGCGCTGGTACGTGGCGTACCCGCTGAGCTTGCGACATCTGGAAGAGATGATGGCCGAACGTGGCGTAGCGGTCGATCATTCGAACACTCACCGGTGGGCCATCAAAATGCTGCCCGTGCTCGCCGCTATTTGCCGTCGGCGCAAGCGTCCGGTCGGCACGAGCTGGAGAATGGACGAAACTTACATAAAGGTCGCGGGTCAGTGGAAATACCTTTACCGGGCCGTTGACAAGACCGGCGATACCGTTGATTTTCTGCTGCGCGCCAATCAAAGTACCTCAACAATATCGTCGAGCAAGACCACCGGGCCGTCAAACGCGTCACGCGACCGATGCTCGGTTTCAAGACCTTTCGCTGCGCCCGAATTATCATCGCGGGGATTGAAACCATGCATATGATTCGCAAGGGTCAACTCGCAGACATCAAAGACGCAACTTCGTCGGCAGCCACTCAGTTCTACTCACTGGCATTCTGATCGCCGCCGATTCCGTAGAGATGTTTCGTCTCATTGCG
This sequence comes from Glaciimonas sp. PCH181, assembly GCF_003056055.1. Lineage (NCBI taxonomy): Bacteria > Pseudomonadati > Pseudomonadota > Betaproteobacteria > Burkholderiales > Oxalobacteraceae > Glaciimonas > Glaciimonas sp. PCH181. Next base: position 946,338 of record NZ_PYFP01000002.1, on the reverse strand, counting down.
CTATCGCGACAAAACTACCCCTGCAGCATATGAGTAACGACGTAGTTGAGCCAATTTTGATTCTTCATAACGACTATCACGTTACAGTAAAACTCCTGCGTGCTCTATTCAGAACGGATTGAGCAGGTTCGGTGGTTGCTGTCCGGTCAGAGAGGCAATCAGGTTATCGGCGGCGCAATTGGCCATCGCGCGCCGCGTCGATTCTGAAGCGCTAGCGATATGCGGCGTCAATACCACGTTGGACAACGTCAGGAAGTCTGGATGGAAGGCTGGTTCATTCTCGAACACATCCAGTCCGGCCGCGGCGATCCGGCGATGCTTTAATACATTGATCAACGCCGCGTCATCGACGATGCCGCCGCGTGCGATATTGATTAATGTCGCAGTCGGCTTCATCTGGGCCAACTCCCGAGCGCCTATGGTATGGTGCGACGTCACCGAATGCGGCAGCGCCAGAATCACATGATCAGAGATGCTCAGCAATTCCTCCTTGCTGACATAAAACGCGTTATTTGCACCCTGCTCAAGGTCCGTACTGACGCGGGAGCGATTGTGATAAATCACCTTCATGTTGAAGCCCAGCGATCGTCGCGCAATGGCCTGTCCTATACGTCCCATGCCGATGATGCCGAGCGTCGAGCCGTGCACATCGGTGCCGAGGAAACCGTCGTACTGCCATTTCTTCCACTTGCCGGCCCGCAACCAATGTTCGGACTCGGAGACACGACGCGCGGTCGCCATCAGCAAGGCCCAGGCGAAGTCCGCGGTGGTTTCGTTCAGTACATCAGGAGTATTGGTCACCATCACCCGGGCGGCGCTTGCGGCCGCGATATCTATATTATTGAAGCCGACCGCCATATTGCAGATCGCCTTCAGGTGCGGGCTTGACGCAATAGTGGCGGCCCCGATGCGCTCGCTAGCGGTGGCGATTACCGCCCACTTGTCGCGCATCCTTGCGGCCAGCTCGGCCTCTGAAAAGATAGTATCTTGTTGATTGCTTTCGACTTCGAAATGCTGTGCCAGTTTTTCCAAAACCTCGGGAAACACTGCCCGCGCTACAAGTATTTTTATCATGATGACGATTCAGGTTGGTGATCAGGATTGCTGCCAGCGCGGTGCGCGCTTTTCAAAAAATGCCAGGTTCCCTTCGTGCGCCGCCGGCAATTGATACGCCTGTACAAACAATTCCAGCTCATAGCGCAGATGCACGCGGAAATTTTCCAGATATCGGTGGTCGAGCAAAGTGGAAATTGCACGGATCGAACTGGCAGGCTGGGCCGCCAGTACCCGCGCAAATTCCATTACGCGCCGTTCCAGCAAGTCGGGAGGAACAACCTGATCCAACAGCCCGATTTTCTGCGCCGCCCCGCTGTCGAGCATGTCACCGGTCAGCAGCAGGCGGCGCGCCTGCGAAGAGCCGACCAGACGTTCCAGCAGAAAAATGCCGCCAGTGCCAGGCCAGACGCCGCGCTTGATTTCCGGCAGCGCAAATTTGGCGGCGGATGACGCGATGCGGAAGCCGCACCCAAGCGCAAGCTCCAAGCCGCCACCCATGCAATTTCCTGCGAGTGCTGCGATCGTCGGCTTGGTTAAAGACGCCAAAGCCATTATCATCCGGTGCGCGTTTTCGCCATGGACGCGCGCCACCTGAGGATCGAAACGCAGCGGAAATTCCTTTAAGTCGGCGCCGGCGCAAAAGTGCGTTTCCGTGCTGCCAAAGATCACCACCCTCACCTGCGAATCGTGTTCCAGCTGAAGAAAAAGAGCGCCCAACTCCCGCCGCACGTTCTGCGTCAGCAGATTCAACGGCGGACGCTTGATCTCGACGCGGAAAATGCCTTCCTCCGACTGCTCGCAATTGATATCCTGAAAATCCCCCTGCACTATCAGCTTTGGTCGCTCGAATGCGAGTTATTGCGCGGTTGGCTACCTGTGGTATCCAGCATCCGCTGCTTGCCAGTCAACACATGCTTTTCAAACGCTTCGGCGGCAAATTCAGGCTCACCGCTAACAATAGCTTCCAGGATTTTGCGGTGCTCGAGCTGAGACGTGCGCATCTGAGCTAGGGTATAGACGCCTTGGCGCAGATACAGTTGCAGCTCGGATTCGAGCGCATCGTTGACGCTGACCAAACGCGGGTTCTTGGTGATCTGCATCAGGGTCCGGTGAAACGCCTCGTTAAGTTGATGATATTCGTGGTTATCGCGTTTCTCGACCGCCTTACCCATGCTATCTATTAGTGCGATGAGTTCTCGCTCTTCCTCGGTGGTGATGCGTAATGCAATCAGCCGGCCGCTGGTGCGCGCCAGCCCGGCACGGATATCGTATAAATGCAGCGCATCTTCTAGAGAAACCTTGCGCACTTCAGCGCCACGATTGGGTACGATCGTGACCAATCCGGATTGTTCCAGTGAGCGTAAAGCATCGCGCGCAGCATTCCGGCTGACGCCAAGCTGCCCGGCCAGCGCTTGCTCATTAACGCGTTCGCCGGCTTTAAGTTTTCCACTCTGAATTAGCAGCCGAATTTTGTCCCGTATGTCGTCAAGCCGAAAGGCAATTGCCTCTGGATTGCGCATCAGGGCTTTTGTCATCTCCCGCGCCATAAAATAAGTCCTATAAGCTAATACAGTTGAATTGCACGGCACCATTGACTTTGGCAGCAAATTTAACATCGGTTGCTTCGACAAATGGCAACTATCTTCCGGCCTTGGAGACCCACGCGCAACCGTTCATTTGGGAAACATTTACCCAACACAGTTAAGTGTTCCCTCGCTTCCTGCCAGAATAATCGCAAATTAACCAATATTCAACAATAATTATAATCTTGTTGACACTTATAAAATATATATTCATTAAAAATTTGTAGTTTGCAACGATTTTTACTTAAGTGTTGACACTTAATGTTTTAATGTGTTCACATATACCGACTGCTTGAACAATTTAACCCGCGACATTGAAACTCATCGGAGAATAATGATGTTACAAAGGCATTATGCAGAACATGGTTTATTATTAGGAGGCGCTTGGCGAACTGCGTCCGATGGTGCCACGCTGGCATCGATCAATCCCGCAACTGAAGAGCATCTGGGCGTCATTCCGCAGGCCAGTGCGACCGATGTTTCGGAAGCCATCTCTTGCGCCGCATCGGGTTTCGATAAAATGCGCGCGCTGACAGCTTGGGAGCGTTCTGCGTTACTGCGCCGTGTGGCTAACCTGGTTCGTGACCGCGCCGACATCCTGGGTCGCCTGGTGGCGCTGGAAACCGGCAAGCCGATCGCACAGTCGGTTGGCGAAGCGATCGCCTCGGCCGAATCGCTGGACTGGTTCGCTGATGAGGCGCGCCGCATTTTCGGCCTATCTTATGAGAGCCGGGTCAAGGGTAATCGATATCTAGTACATTTCGAACCGATCGGCGTCGTGGCGGCATTCACCCCATGGAATTTTCCGCTACTTCTGCTGGCCCGCAAGATGGCGCCAGCGCTGGCCGCGGGCAATAGCGTGATCGTCCGTCCGTCTGTGGAAGCGGCCGGAGCGACGATGGCGCTAGTGCGTTGCTTCACCGATGCCGGTTTCCCCGACGGGTCTGTGAATCTGCTGGTCGGCAAGGCCAATACCATCACGCCAGTGATCATGGACGATCGCCGCGTCGCCAAAATCAGCTTTACCGGATCGGTTGCGATCGGCCGGCAAATCGTCGAGCAATCGGCCAAGACGTTGAAGCGGGTGACAATGGAACTCGGCGGACATGCCCCGGTCATCGTGCACAGCGATGCCGATATCGATGCATTTGCAGCTCAGGCCGCGCTAGCGAAATTCCGCAACGCAGGACAGGTGTGCGCATCACCTACCCGTTTTTATATCCATGAATCGATTTTCGACAAGGCGGCGGCGGCATTGGTTGAGCGCACCAAAAGCCTAAAGATGGGTGACCCGATGAACCAGGCAACTGACCTTGGCCCGCTGACCACCGGCCGCCGGCGTGAAGCGATCGAGCGCCTGATCGACGAAGCGGTCGGCGACGGCGCAAAAATTCTGACCGGCGGCATGCGCTCAACATCGCTGCCTCGCGGTTATTACTACGAACCGACGCTGGTAGCAAATCCAGGCGCGCATACCGGTCTGATGAATGATGAGCCGTTCGGTCCGGTCGGTACCCTGACGCCGTTCTCGACCATGGATGAAGTGATCACCGAAGCCAATCGCCTGCCGTTCGCGCTGGCCGCTTATGTGTTCACCCGTTCGCTGCGTAAGACGCATGAAACCACCGAACGGCTGCAGGCCGGTGTGATCGGCGTCAACACTTTCGTCGCCGCGACCGCGGAAACCCCATTCGGCGGCAGCAAGGACAGCGGTTTCGGACGCGAAGGCGGACCGACTGCGATTCGCGAGTACCTCGATACCAAATTTCTGAACATCGCCCTACCCGACGAAAATTAATGCTAGCAGGTCCCAGGACCAGAGGAGAACACACAATGCAAGTTACCAAAAATCATGCCAAAATCCGGCTAGAAAATGGCGAGCTGGCGCTCGGTATGGGCATCCGCCAAGCCCGCACTGTCGATATCGTGCATATCGCCAAAACCGCTGGTTTCGACTGGCTGTTCATCGATATGGAACATAATTCGATGAGTGTTGATACTGCGGCCCAGCTTTGCGCCGCCGCGCTGACTGCCGGCATTGCACCGATGATCCGGGTGCCCGGCCACGAGCCCTTTCATGCGACCCGGCTGCTGGATGCCGGTGCCACCGGTATCGTGGTACCGCATGTAAGCACCAAGGAAGAGGCGGAAAACGTGGTGCGCTCATGCCGCTTCCCGCCGCTGGGAAAACGCTCGATTCCCGGTTTGTTGCCGCAGGTGATGTTTGAAAGCTATCCGGTGGCGGACGTGGTGGAAGCGATTAATCGCGAAACCTTGCTGGTAGCAATGATCGAAACTGAGGAAGGTTTGCGAAATGTCGATGAGATCGCAGCGGTGCCGGGCATCGATGCGCTGCTGGTTGGTTGCACCGATCTGGCCGCTGAGCTCGGGGTCACCGGCCAGCTCGGCCATTCGCGCGTCGCAGAAGCGATCGACGCGGTGTGCGCTGCTTGCAAGAAACATGGCAAATTCGCCGGCATAGGCGGCGTCTATGATGAAGCCATCATGGCCGCGTATGTGCAAAAAGGCGCGCGGCTGATTCTGAGCGGATCCGACCTGGCCTTCCTGATGGCAGGTGGCCGCGCCCGCACCAGCATGCTGCGTTCGGTGTCGCTGAGCCCCGCATTACCATCGATAACCGCTTAATCAAGGAAAGAATTGTGAATCCTGAATACGCTGCCAATCTCGTCAACCGCCGAGACCTAAAACCTTATCTGTCTGCCGACCAGTTTGAATTCCGCGACTCGGTGCACCGCACGCTGGCGCGACATGCGCCGCCCGAATACTGGCGCGAAGCCGATGAACACAAACGTTTTCCGGCGGAAATCATCGAGATCGGTGGGAAGCAGGGCTGGTTTGGCCTGACCTTGCCGGAGCAGTATGGCGGTATCGGCGGTTATCTGGACATGGCGGCGTTTCTTGAAATCGCTGCCTACCATAGCATTGCGCTGTCGCGCTTCTGGAATGCTAATGTCAACATGGTCGGCGGCGCAATCGCCCGCTTCGCTTCCGAAGAGATCAAGCAAATGACTCTGCCTGCGCTGGCCGAAGGCAAAAGCTGGCTGGCGTTCGCGCTGAGCGAAAACGGTTCTGGGTCGGATGCCGCGTCGCTCGCTACCCGCGCGGTCGCCGACGGCGATGACTACGTGATCGATGGAACCAAGATGTGGATCACCGGCGCAGTCCAGGCCTCGTATATCTTGACGGCCGTACGCACCGACCCGACCGCCAAGAAGCATGACGGCATCAGCCTGTTCCTGGTGCCCAAGGACAGCGCGGGCGTGCAAGTCAATCCGATCGACATGCTGGGCGGCCATGCGATCCGCACCTGCGAAGTCAATTATCAGGGCGTTCATGTGCCGAAAAACCTGATGGTGGGCGACCTGCATGTCGGCTGGAAACGCCTTACCACGGTGCTGTCCAAGGAACGGATTGCTCTGGCGGCAATGTGCACCGGCGCCGCCCAAGCCGCGGTCGATCTGGCGCGCTGGTATGCGCATGACCGGCGCCAGTTTGGCCAGCCCATCAGCGACTTTCAGGCAGTATCCCACATGCTGGTCGAAATGCAGACCAAGGTCGATGCCTCCCGCATGATGGCGTTCCGTGCCGCCAAGCTGCTGGACGATGGTGAAAACTGCGACATGGAATCGTCGCAAGCCAAATACTTTGCGTCGGATGCGTATGTACAGATCGCCACTGACGGCGTGCAGATCATGGGCGCCAACGGCTATTCGATGGAATACGCAATGCAGCGCCATTTCCGCGAAGCAAAGATGTTCCAGATTTTCGGCGGCACCAATCAAATTCAGCGCAACATCATCGGCCGCGCATTGCGGTCATAAGCAGGAGACATTGATGGATTTAGTAAAAACGCTCGAACGGCTTGGCTTTCAGGTCGATGTCGCGCACACAGACGTGGTGGTGGTCGGCGGCGGCGGCGCCGCCAGTCGAGCGGCGGTATCTGCAGCACAGGCAGGCGCCAAGGTGTTGGTGCTGGCCAAGATGCCAGTTGGCAAAGGCGGAAGCACTGTCCACGGCGCAAGCGAAATCATGAGCATGGGATCGTCGGGTTACGGCAGCCCACAAGACAGCGCGGATGTGCATTACCGTGACACCATGCAGGCAGCCGCCGGCTTCATCGACCCGGCACTGGTACGGGTGTTGGCGGAAGATGCGCCAGCCCGCATCCGGGATTTGATCAACCTCGGCGTACCCTTTGATCGCACCATACAGGATCAATACAAGCTGATTCAAAGCGATTTCGGCAGTTATCCGCGCGCTTTGGGCGTGGCCGGCAAGACCGGCAAAGCGTTCGTGCATGCGTTGGCGGATCAGGCGCAGGCGCTGGCCGTAGAGACCCGCACCCCGGTAGCGCTGGTTGATCTGCTGCGCAACCAGGCTGGCGAAGTCAACGGCGTGATCGGCATTGACCTCGATACCAAACGCCTGCTGATCGTGCATGCGCGTGCAGTGGTGTTGGGCACCGGCGGCGCACACGGCCTATTCTCGCAGCAGGTGTCGACCGCCGAAATGATCGGCGACGGCCAAGCGATCTGCTTCCGCCATGGCGCGGAACTGGTCAACATGGAATTCCACCAGTTCGGACCGGCACTGATCCATCCATATGTGCAGCTGTTCAGCAAATCCTGTTTTGTGCTACATCCGAAGATGACCAACCGGTTCGGCCAGGAATTCCTTCAGAACTACCTGCCGGCAGGCGTTTCGCAGAAAGAAGTGATGAATGAAAAAGTATTCCCTTTCACCATTTCGAACCCGTCACGCTACATCGATATTTCGATGGCGTCCGAGATCGCGCAAGGCCGCGGCAGCGAGCGTGGCGCGGTCTATTTTTCATTCGAGCATGTGTCGCCGGAAAAGCTGGCCGCGACCATTCCCAACACCATGCGCTGGATGGCGGCCAAGGGCATTGACCCGCGCCGCGACCCGCTGGAAGTGGGCATCGCGTTCCAGTGCCTGAACGGCGGCGTACGCATGACCGATACAGATGCGAGTGCCACCATTCCCGGCCTGTTTGTGATAGGCGAACTCGCCGGCGGCGTGCGCGGTCCGGATCGTCCGGGGGGCAACTCGCTAGCGGAGGGTCAAGTCTTCGGGCATCGCGCCGGCAGTGGCGCCGCCCGTTATGCAGCATCGCGCGCCGACATAGGCACACCTGACGGCGAACCGTTCGCTGAGCGCCTAGTGCAGGCGCTTCGCCCCGGCGTCAGCATCGCCGTAACCGCGCTGGCGAACGACTTGCGGCGCGCAATGCAGACACACTGCCTTGTAGAAAAAAATGCGACTGGCATGACGCAGGCGCTGACCACCGTGCGCCAGATCCGTGCGCAGCTGGCGCACGGCGGCGGCGCTACTCCGGCGAACGTGCTGGACACGCTGTCGCTGGACAATATGGCGACCACCGCCGACCTTATCCTGGCCGCCTGCCTGCGGCGCCAGGAATCGCGCAGCAGCCACTACCGGACCGACTTCCCGCAGGGCGATGACGTCGGCAGCGCCCATTCGGTCGTGCAGCAACGCGACGGTGACGGAATTCGCTTTTCCGCGCTCGACTATCCCCACTCGGACAAACTACATTAAAGGCAGATTGATCATGAACAGCAGAACACTTCCTCTTACCGGTTATCGTGTACTTGACTTGAGCGTAATGACTGCGGGACCGGTGGGTACCGTGCTTCTCGGCGATCTTGGAGCCGACGTGATTAAGATCGAAGAGCCGAAACAAGGCGATCTCGCGCGTAACCTGGGCAATCAGTTTGTCAGCGGCGAAAGCGTGCAATTCCTTTCGCAAAACCGCAACAAGCGAAGCATGCGCCTGGACCTGAAATCCAAGTCCGGACAGGAAGTATTTTTGCGCATGGTTGAGCAGGCCGATGTGGTGGTCGAGAATTTTCGGCCGGGCACGGTCGATCGGCTCGGGATCGGGTACGACGCGGCGAAAGCGCGCAACCCCAAGATTATCTATGCCAGCGTGTCGGCCTTTGGCCAGAGCGGTCCATACTCCGGCTGGCCTGCAAATGACCCGATCGTGCAGGCGGTCACCGGATTAATGGACATGACCGGCGAAAGCGACGGCGATCCGGTGCGTGTCGGTGCGCCGCTGCCGGACTTCGGCGCGGCAGCGCTGATTGCGTTCGGCATCGTCACCGCGCTACTGCACCGCGAGCGCCATGGCGAGGGACAGAAGATCGACACCTCGTTGCTGTCGGCTGCCCTGCTCAGCACGATTCCGCGCGATGGTGAGACCCTACGCAGCGGCCGGTCGCCCCAGCGCCTTGGCAGCGGCCATCCGACTATGGTTCCTTACCGAAATTATAAAGGCGCTGACGGTAAGTATTTTTTCACCGCCTGCTTCACTGAAAAATTTTGGCGCAATCTGTGCAATACATTAGGCCGTCCGGAGCTGTTGACTGATCCGCGCTTTGTCGACAATACCGCGCGCACCGCCAACCGTGAGGCGCTGGACGCAATCCTGGAGCAGGAATTCGTGCTCCATCCGACCGACCACTGGGTCGGCATCCTGACCTCGGCCGACGTACCTTGCGCCAAGGTGCAGGACTATTACACCGCACTGACAACCGACCCGCAGATCTGCCATGTCGGCTCGGTGATCAAACTCGACCATCCTTCGGTCGGCTCGATGACCAATATCGCTAGCCCGGTCAATTTCCATGGCAGCCCGGTTGCGTATAACCGTCCGCCCCCGCTGCTGGGCGAGCACACGATCGAAGTTCTGGGCGAGTTCGGCTTCTCGGACTGCGAGGTCAGCGAACTCATCGGTAGCGGCACTGTTTTGCCGGTCGGGGAGAAACAATGAGCGCTTTCACCGCGGATTACATCATCATCGGCGCCGGCACTGCGGGCTGCGTGTTGGCCAACCGGCTTTCGGCCGACCCATCTGTATCGGTGCTGCTGATTGAGGCCGGCGGAGCAGACCGCCATCCGATGATTCATGTGCCGGCCGGCTTCGTTCGGCTGCTCGACCATCCCGATATCACTTGGCAGTACAAGACCAAGGCCGAGTCCGGTACCGCCTTGCGCGAGATCCTGTTCCCGCGGGGCCGGGTGTTGGGCGGCTCCAGCTCGATCAATGGCTTGCTGTATGTGCGTCCGTTCAGGGAAGACCTGGACGAATGGGCGCGACTATCTGACGATTCATGGCGCTACGATAAGGTACTGCCGTTTTACAAAAAGTCCGAAACCTGGATGGGCGAATCGTCGCCGGAGCGCGGCACTGACGGTTATATCCGGGTAGACAGGATTAAGGAACCGCCTGAGATCTGTCATGCGGCGGTGCAGGCCGGCATCCAAGCGGGGCTGCAGTTCGAGGATGATCCGAATCAAGCGCATGAGCATGGTTCGATCTGGTACTACCAACAGACCCGTGACGGCCGGGTGCGATCCAGCGCGGCGCGCGCATATCTATATCCGGCACGGAAGCGTCCGAACCTGACCGTATGGACCGATTGCCAGATCGCACGCCTGCTGGTGCAAAACGGCGAATGCCGCGGCGCGGTGGTGAATTTAGCCAACGGCCAACAAAAAGAAGTGCATGTAAAGCGCGAAGTGATTCTGTCGGCCGGCGTGATCGGTACGCCGCAAGTGCTGCAATTGTCAGGTATCGGCCCCGCCGACGTGCTGGAAGAACTCGGCATTCGCCAGGAGGCTCGACTGGAGGGCGTCGGCCGCAACTTCCAGGACCATTATGTCGCACGCCTATGCTATCGTCTGAAGGATACGGTGACCGCCAACGAGCGCAGCCAGGGTATGCGCCTGATGCGCGAATTGATGAGTTATGCATTGCAGGGCAAGGGTTTGCTTACCTATAGCGCGGCACTGGTCGGCGCTTTTTATCAAACCAAACATTCGAGCCAGCCCGATGTGCAATACGTCATTGCGCCCGGCAGCTTCAAGGAAGGACGGATCGGCCAGTTGGAAGCGGAACCTGGTATCTCGGTCGGCTGCTGGCAGATGCGCCCGAAAAGCCGTGGCCGGGTGCGTATCCTCAGCACCGACGCCAAGGTAGCGCCGGAAATTGCACCAGGATTCCTGTCGGAACCGGACGATGCGGCAATACTATTGGAAGGCCTGAAATTCGGCCGCGAACTAATGAAACATTCGTCGCTGTCGAAATACGTGGTTCGGGAAACCGTGCCCGGCCCCGAGCATGCGGATGACGCCGCCCTGCTCGACTATGCGCGCCGCAATGGCTCGACCGTGTATCACTCAGTCGGCACCTGTGCGATGGGCAATGATGAGCAATCGGTGGTCGATCCGCAACTGCGTGTAAAGGGCATCAAGCATTTACGGATTGTCGATGGCTCGATCATGCCGCGTATTACCTCGACCAATACCAATGCGACTGTACTGATGATCGCGGAAAAAGCTGCGGCGATGATCATCGGCGAACGGCTCCCATGACAAGCATCGTAATCGCCCCGGATTCTTTCAAGGGATCCTTGTCGGCTTCAGAAGTCGCGCTCGCGATTGAAAGCGGCATCCGGCGTGTGCTGCCAAATGCGGAGATCCGTCGTTTTCCAATGGCCGACGGCGGCGAAGGCACGCTCGATGCGATGCTCGCTGCTACCGATGGCCAACTGCAGACGGCCAGCATGGTCGGAGATACGCTTGTAAAAAAATCAGTGCGTTTCGCAGTTCTCGATAAGACTGCGGTGATCGAAGTCGCCGAAATTATTGGCTTGCCGAATGCGCAAGGTCATGTAGCGCAACGCTCGTCTTACGGTGTAGGAGCGCTGCTGCGCCACTGCATGGATCTGGGCATCCGGAAATTCATGGTCGGGCTGGGCGGCAGTAGTACCAATGACGGCGGCGCCGGTGTGCTGGCCGCGCTTGGCGTCGGCCTGATCGATGCAGACGGCAGTCCACTGCCGCCGACACTCGGAAGCCTGGAACGGCTGTCTAGCCTAGACTTCTCGCAGCTGGACCCGAGAATCGCCACGTGCGAAATTATGCTGCTGGCCGATGTGAACAATCCGCTTTGTGGAGAAAAAGGCGCCACCGCAGTCTTTGGTCCGCAAAAAGGGATAGAGCCTGAACTCGTGCAGATGTATGACGACTGGATCGCCAATTTTGCGCGGTCGGCAGATCAATGGGCGGGACGACCGGTCTCGTTAGCGGCGGGCGCCGGCGCCGCAGGCGGCATTGGCTACGCATTGCAACTGCTGGGCGCAACGCCCCATCGCGGCGCTGAAATGATTTGCCGGCTGTTGCAGATTGATGCCGCTATTAAGCAGGCAGACTGGATTCTGACTGGCGAAGGCCGTACCGATACGCAGACGCTAATGGGCAAAGTACCTTTTGAAATCGCCGGTCGGGCCAAGGGGTTCAGAAAGCCGGTGTCGCTGCTGTCGGGATCAATACCGACAGCCGAGATGGCGCTGGTGGCGCCGCATTTCAGCGGCTGTTTTTCAATCATCTCCGAGCCGATGCCGATACAAACCGCAATAGCTGGTGCCAGAACAATGCTCGCCAACGCGGCCGAACAGATGGCGCGAATCCGCTTCGTGACCGTTGGATAAGAGAGCGGACGAAATCGGGGGCTAGCTAAGGTTGCTGATCGAGCAAATTAGTGGCAGGATTTCGATTCCACGAACGAGTTTTGGAGGACAAAATGCGCGTCGATATCGAAGTCAGGATCGGTCGCAAACGAAATCGTACCTGCGCTGCAACAATTGAAAGAGATGTCAATAAGACAATCGAATTAGGAGTCGGTCTGCAGCTGGTTCCGTCGCATTAACCGGTATCCAGTAAATTCTGGGCGAGTGATTTCGCTGGCCGTTGAAACTAGACGGACTTATGCTGCCAGAGCGTAAAATTGTTCCGCAAACGACATCGGATTTTCTTGTGCAACGATCATCTGCCCTTTACGAATCATGTGCATGAGTTCGATGCCGGCCAGGACGTTTTTGGCGGACTGAAATGATTTGAAATTGAGCATTGGCCTGGTCACGCGCTTAATGGCACGATGGTCCTGCTCTACGATGTTGTTGAGATATTTGACCTGACGAACCACGCTCGGGATTTCCCTGCCGGCATTGATCTCATCGATCGCTGCTTTGTTGGGACCGCTTTTATCCATCGTAATTTTTTCAGGGACATCGTTGTCGCGCAAGGCCTTGTCAAAAAATCGCCTGGCAGCAGCCTTGTCGCGCTTCGCCGTCAAGAGAAAGTCGACTGTCTTACCCTCCTTATCAACAGCACGATAGAGATATTTCCAGACGGCTTTCACTTTTATATACGTCTCGTCCATCCGCCAGCTACCGCCAACCGGACGCTTGTGCTTACGGAAAGCCTTTTCAAGTAACGGCAGAAACGGGATCGCCCAGCGATTGATTGATGAATGATCGACACACACGCCGCGCTCCTCCATGATTTCTTCAAGATGTCGGTAACTCAGCGGATATGCTGCATACCAGTGGATGCATACCAGAATCACGTCGATTGGGAATCGCATCCTTTTGATATCGAGAATCTCATTTCACACCATCACTGAAAAGATGATCAGCATAGATGAACATCCGGCTCGATGGTTAATGCGACATAACCTCAGAGCGTAGGGCCGTGTTCTGGAGACGCCCAAACATCTGGCGATCTTCCTTTTCGATGTAAATCCTCCGTTCCCAGAGTTCTCATTTCACTCAGTGAAACGACGATGATAATGTGTTGTTGCTCGCGCAAACAGCTCCTATTATCCTCAATGAATTCTGCAACCAAAAAGAAAATAACGGAGGAACAATGATGTTGAAGTCAACTTTATATATGGTATGTGCAATGTCCCTTGCGCTGGGCGGTCTTCGCTCTTCATGGGCCGACGGGATTCCAGTTTCTGAAAAAGTCAAAAAGAGCGGGAGCTTGGTGATTGCCAGCGGCCTTGATTATCCGCCTATGCAATTTATCGATGCGGAGGGGCGTCCCGCTGGCATGAATATCGAGATGGCGCAAGCGGTCGCCAAAAAACTTGGCGTCAAACTTAATATTGTGACTATTCCATTTAAGGCGCAGATTCCTGCGTTGATTTCTGAGCGGGCAGATATTGGCTGGGCGGGTTACACCATTCTGCCAGAGCGTCTGAAGCAAGTTGATTTTGTCAGCTTCTCTAAGACGGGAGTCGTCATCGCCGTGCTGCCTGAAAACAAAGCAGTATTTGCAAAAAAACTCGGTATCTGTGGCAAGAAGGTGGCGGTTCCCAATGGGAATGCCGCTGACGGCGTTGCCGATCAATTAAGCAAGGATTGCGTAGCCGCCGGTCTTTCCCCGCTCGACAAGCAAATCTTTCCTGATCAAAAAGACACTATTCAGGCTGTCTTAACAGGGCGCGTGGATGCACGTCTTGATGATGCCACTGCGGCCGGTTATTACCAAACCACCACGAAGGGCAAAAACGTCGTCGTCGGTGATCCACTCAGTCCCTCGCCGCTGGGATTGGCGATTCGCAAAGGCGATAAAGCCACAGGCCAAATGCTGTCTGCCGCACTCAATGCGGTGATCGCCGACGGTACGTATAAGAGCATCCTTGATAAATACGGAATGAGTTTGGCGAGTATTCCCAAATCGGTCGTCTACACGGATGAGTCTCAAGTCAAGAATTGAAGTGATTTGCGATGCTGGACATGGTTCGGATAGCGCGGTTTGCTATCCGAACGCTTAATAATATTGACAGGTGAATATTGTGCGTACAGAGGCTTCATTGGTTGAGAGCGAAGATCGACACCCTGCGGAAATGCTAACGGTCGTTCCGCTGCGCCATCCGGTGCGCAACGCCGCCGTAGTTGTAGTGTTGATTCTCACTGCAGTGCTGCTGTACTTGGTAGCAGAAAATCCCGAATTTCAATGGCCAATTGTTGGTCATTACCTTTTCAATCCGATGATCTTGAAGGGCGCAGGTATGACGCTGGCGCTGATGATCATTGTCATGTTTCTGTCATGCATTGGCGGAACATTAGTAGCATTGATGCTGCTTTCGCCGAGTAAATTACTAGCTGTGCCCGCGCAGGTGTTCGTATGGTTCTTTCGTGGCACTCCCGCGTTGGTGCAGCTGTTATTTTGGTACAACCTCGCGCTGATTTTTAAGAACATTACGTTGTATCTTCCGGGTTATGGCACCGTGTTCTCTGTGAATACCAACGACGTGGTCACGCCTTTCGTCGCCGCCATCATTGCCCTTTCACTGCAGGAATCAGGCTATATGGCCGAAATCGTGCGCAACGGACTCAAGTCTGTCAATCGCGGCCAGACCGAGGCTGCCCTGTGCCTTGGGATGAAGCCCAGCTTGCTCCTGCGGAGAATCGTATTGCCGCAAGCGATGCGCGTCATCATTCCGCCTACCGGAAATGAAACAATCAGCCTGCTGAAGACGACGTCACTAGTGAGCACCATCGCGGTCGGGGATTTACTGTACTCCGCACAATCGATCTATGCGCGCACGTTTGAGACAATCCCGCTTCTTTTAGTCGCGAGTGTTTGGTATCTCGCTGCAGTGACAATTTTGTCGATAGGACAAGGCTACCTGGAACGGATTTTTTCACCCGAAGAGGCGCGTCTTAAACGTTCTACGCTGTCTGTCGTCAGCGCGTATCTGTTCAGCTTTCGTAAGAGGTCACCACTATGAATCATTTTCAGCGGTTTGGCGTATCGCCGGACATCATGGTATTTGCCTCCGGCGTGCGCAAAAGCTACGGCGCACTTGAAGTGTTAAAAGGCATCGACATCACCGTTAAAAAAGGGCGCGTCGCTTGCATTATTGGCCCGTCAGGATCAGGCAAGAGCACATTTTTGCGCTGTATCAACCATCTGGAGGAGATCAACCAAGGCCTGCTGCTGGTGGATGGCGCTTTCGTTGGTTACCGTCTTAAAGGCAATAAGTTGTTCGAACGGCCTGCATCCGAGATTTGCGAGCGTCGCGCCGAGATTGGCATGGTTTTTCAGAGTTTCAATTTGTTTCCCCACATGACCGTGCTCGAAAATCTCATTGAAGCACCGGTCAGGGTCAACGGTGAGCCAATTTCCAAGGCTAAAGAGCGCGCGATGGCACTGCTAAAGCAAGTGGGGTTGGTAGAAAAGCGCGACACTTATCCGAGCAACTTGTCAGGCGGCCAGCAGCAGCGTGTAGCCATTGCGCGCGCACTGGCAATGAACCCGAAAGTATTGCTGTTTGACGAGCCAACTTCGGCACTTGATCCAGAATTGGTAGGTGAAGTGCTAGAGGTTATGAAGGATCTCGCCAGAGCTGGAATGACGATGGTGGTTGTCACGCATGAAATCGGCTTTGCCCGCGAAGTCGCTGATGAACTCATCTTCATGGATGGCGGGGTTGTCATCGAAAAGGGAGATCCCAAACAGATGATCGCTAATCCTACTTCGCAACGCACAAGAGATTTCTTGACGAGAGTGCGTTGAAAGTCTCACCGCACGAAGCGAAGCGAACTAGAACAAACCAGAACGAACTCAAAAAACTATCGGGAATACATTTTGCAGCCACTAGAACACACCTTCATCGATATCGCCACCGACGCGTTTAAACGTGGAATTTTCAATGCGATTATTGCGCCACGACCAATCGGATGGATGAGTACCGTTGATGCGCAGGGGCGCGCAAACCTTGCGCCTTTTTCATATTTCAATATCGTTTCCAATGATCCGCCGATTCTTGTCTTTTCATGTAATACGCCAGAGGATCGACCAGCTAAAGACACGCTGAAAAATGTGCGAGAAACCAATGAGTTTGTGTTTAATCTGGCGACTGCTTCCCTCGTCCACGAGATGAATATGACCTCTATGCCGATTGCTGCGGGTTTGGATGAGTTTGAGTACGCGGGACTTGAGAAGGCGGCCTGTCATTTCGTGAAAGCGCCCAGAGTTGCGCGCTCTCCGGCATCGCTCGAATGCAAGGTTTTCAAAGTGATAAAAATCGACAACGAAACCGGCGGGCCAGAAGTAAACGTTATTTTTGGCAAGGTCGTCGGCATGCACATTCATCCCGACTTTCTCGACGATCACGGTCATTTTCGTACGGCTCTGGCCCAACCCGTAACGCGTTTGGGAGGTGCAGAGTATGCGATTTCGCAGCCGACATTTGAACTCGAGCGGCAATTCACCAGAGCCAACGAAAGCACCTACTGAAAGTTTGCCATGACATTACGTCCAGCATCGTTGACTTATTTTAGTCAAGCCAAGCATAGTGTAGCCCCGGTACGCGGCCAGAATTTCACAGTACATCGATTTGATCATGCTTCGCAAGAAACGCATTCCGTCACCAGCAGCGAGGAGACCTTATTTATTTTTCCAGAAGCTGGGGGAGAGCTTGTCAGCGCTAGCGGAACACGTCAAATCCCGCCGCGCGCATTTGTCATTACATCGCCCGGTAAAGTCGATGTCCGTCTGGAAGGTCCGGGTAGCGTCTACGCTCTGACCACCGGTGCTACACAGCTCTGTAAGGAACTTGCTGTTAATGCTGCTGATTACCAAAGCCCCGATCAGCGCGTGAAGCCTGTCGATTCATCGCACGCTTCAACGGCGAATCAGCGTGAAGATTTGCGCATTTATCTGATCGATCAAATGCCGTTTCCGGCCGAAAATTCGCGGTTGAAATTTCTTCGAACCACGACCATGAGCATTAATTGGGTCGAATATGAAGGCCCACGAAATCGTGCAAAGCTGTCGCCACACGCGCATACCGATTTCGAGCAAGGCTCGTTAGCCATCGCTGGTAATTTCATCCATCACATTCGCACACCTTGGGCCCCAGATGCCAATCAATGGCAGGAGGACAAGCATATTGCGGCATCGGCGGATAGCGTACTGATTATTCCGCCAGAACTTATTCACACCACCGAAGGAGTGGGGGATGGCAGGCATGTCTTGATCGATATCTTCGCACCACCTCGAGAAGATTTCATCGCCAAGGGCTGGGTTCATAACGCCGATGAATACTCCGCCTGGTAAGAAAAAAGCGTAATTATTTTAAGTGTTTGTTACTACGTCCAAAACTGGACGTTGGATGCGTGCACCCTAACGAAACGTTAATAAGCACCAAGTGAGGAAATCTTGAGTCTAGCCGCATTGAATATGGAGGCTGTAGGGAGCGCTGCAATCACCGATTGTCATGTCCATGTATTCGAAGACACAAAACGGTATCCGCTGCAGGTTGTGTCAACTTACGAGCCACCGCTATCGCCTGTAGGAACATTGCTTGAAGTCGCTGAGGCGGCGGGAGTGGCACGATTTGTTCTGGTGCAGCCCACAGCCTATGGTGACGATCTTTCGGTTTTGAAAATGGCGTTGTTGGCCTTAAACGGGCGTGCCCGGGGTGTCGGGGTCGCACAAGCGTCCACGACCCGGGAAGAACTATTGCGAATGCGCGATGCTGGCGTGGTTGCACTTCGTTTTGTTGGGACGAAACTTCCTGACGGATCGGCAATGCCAGGAACTGTCTCGCTTGATGCTCTTTGTAGCGGTCTTGGTCAACGTCTGCGTGAGCTTGGCATGCATGCCGAGTTGTGGGCGCCATTGCCGGAAATTCTGACGCGTTGGAACCAGTTGGAAAGCGTTGGGATTCCTATCGTACTCGATCACATGGGCGGCTTCGATCCTGGCCTCGGCAGAGATCACAAGGATTTTCAACGCCTGCTGGCATTGCTTCGGGAAGGGAAAGTGTGGGTGAAGCTCGCAATTTGCCGTCGTGTGAGCGGATCAAATTTCGATCCTCTGCGCCCTTTTCATGACGACATGATCGCAGCGAACCGCGACCGTTTGTTGTGGGCAAGTGATTTTCCGTTTGTGCGGTATCAGGGGCCCACACCAACGACATCCGGCCTGTTAGCGCAGTTTCACAGTTGGGTGCCGGATAAGGAAGTTGCACATCGCATACTGACTCAAAACCCGGCGCGGCTATATCAATTTACTCGGCATTAAATTACAACTCAATAGGGGACAAATAATGAAAAAATCAATGATAAAAAAATCAATTTTCGTACTTGCATCGCTTGGCGTTTGCGCAGGTTCCGCTTCTGCGCAAAGCTCCGTCACGATTTACGGCGTGGTGGACATGTCTATCCAGCATGAAAACGATGGTGTTCGCTCTAAGACGGCGCTCGACAGCGGTCAATTTTACGGCTCTCGCATCGGTTTCAAAGGTAGTGAAGATCTCGGTGGAGGGCTGAAAGCGAACTTCGTGCTGGAGAACGGTTTTAACGCTGATGATGGCAGTTTGGGGCAGGGAAGCCGCCTTTTCGGTCGTGCTTCCTGGGTAGGTTTGTCGGGCGATTTCGGCGCGGTCAGAGTCGGCAGAATGTCGTCACCGATCTTCATCGTTGCTGATGCCATCGATCCGTTCGATGCCGGGCTAACGAGCGGCAAGGCAGGGCAAAGCACCTCCACTAACGGCATGCTGGGTATCTTCCGTACTGCTTTCCGCACCGACAATACGTTGACTTATAACAGCAATAACATATACGGCTTCTCGGGTGCGGCGGCATACACCTTCGGCGAAACGGCTGGTAATACGTCTGCCAACAGGCAGATCGGTTTGTCGCTCGCGTACGACAAAGGCCCGGTTTACACAGGGATTGCCTACCAAAGTGTCAACGATATCTTTGGCAATTCGACCAAGCAAAAGCTTATTGGCGGCACCTACAATTTCGGTATCGCCAAGGCTGCATTGGCGTATCAGAAAAATTCGAGCGATTTGCAAACGGTCAACAACAAAAACTGGATGGTCGGCGTCACGGTTCCGGTCGGTCCCGCGAGTAAGGTCCTGGCTTCGTACATCCGTTCCACCGACAACACCATCGCCACCGCCAATTCGGGCTCGCAATGGGCGCTTGGCTATACTTACGACATGTCGAAGCGCACCACCTTGTACACCTCGTATTCAGGCAATAGCAATCAAGCCCGGTCTAACATCGGCGGTCTGGCCGCTGCCAACGGCCTGACCGATACGCTGTTCAACGCCGGTATCCGCCATAAGTTTTAAAGCGGAAGGACATCATCGCGGAAGTATTCGCGATGATGTCCTTCAATGGCTAGCTACTTTGGGATTCAAAGATTATTTTCTTTGAAGCGGAAGCGGGATATCAACTCTGATACGCAATTAACTGGCAAGCTCGGATTCGATCTGGGCGACTACGGAACGCAGGGCCTCAATAAGGGCCATGCGATCAACGCTTTGCGGTGGAAAAAATCCAGAGTTCACCGGCTGTATTGGTTCAATATGCGCTGTACTTCGGGAGTTTGGTTTCAAGGCAGATTTGAAATAGGTAATGCCAATGGTCGCTAATACGCGATCCCCTGATTTGATCGGCATGGCAATTGTGCCGGAGGTCCGAGGTTCAAGTTCTGGGCTACGCTCCGCGAAACCATCGGCTTGCGCGCGAGCAAGAATGGCCTCGAAAGTGTTGTCGTCCATTCGATTGTTTTCCGGATCATCGGATGCTCTCATCAAATTTCGCAAAATGATCTGTTCGCTTGGCGGACAGAAGCATAGGTATGCCAGTCCGAGTGCTCTTCCGGCCAAACTCAGGCGCCGTCCCAGCGACGCATGGAACGGTGAGATCGGGCTATCCGGTATCGTGCTGTAATTGATTACCACTGCGTCGAAATCGAGCGTGCAAATCGCGGCAGGCCACAAAAGCTCTTTCGTCAATTTGTCTGCAAATGGCCGGGCAATTTCAATGACTTTGGGCGCACCGTGAAACCCGGAGCTCAATTGTTTGGTGGCGGAAGTGACATGATACCCGCGCAATTTCTTATCCTGATTCACATAACCGGCAGCAATGAGTGTCTGCAATAAACGCACGATGGTTGGCTTCGGAATGCCGGTTTTGGCGTGCAGTCCGCCAACGGTTTCCAGTCCGCCGCGATTGAGTTCAACCAAGATGTTAAGCGCCTTGATGACCGCTTCGACTGGGGTGAATGCCATGATTCAAGGGTTCCGAATGATAATTTTGCGCGGCTGACGGTATTGTCGTAAACGCTGCAAAGTCTACACGTTTCAGCTCATCATTCCAGCCAATGAAACAGTGTGGATTTCGGCTTGTTGTTCCCGCGCCGCTACGATACTCTCATTTTCCAAGCTAGTCAGCTGGCGGCTATGCCGTGTGCAGCGCTTAATCTAGTGTCACGGTTCAGATTTACAAGAATGAGAAAGGCATGCAAATGTTCATTGATTCCATAGGGGCAATTGTCGAGATTACCGGTTTCAACATGACGTTGAACGAGATCGTCGCGGTAGCGAGGCAAGGGAGCAAGGTTGCCATCAATCCTCAGACAGTTGAAAGAATGCAACTTGGACGCCAGGTTCTGGAAGCCGCCATTGCGCGTGGTGAACGGATCTACGGTGCGACCACCAGCGTTGGCCCGAAAACGTCGTCAAACATTAGTCAAGCCGATGCGGCGGAATTCAATCGGCGCTTGCTACAAGTTCACAATGCGGGGCATGGTCCGCTTGCAAGCCATGAAGTCGTGCGGGCGACCATGTTGGTGTTACTCAATTCGCTCGCTAGCGGACGAACGGGCGTGCGGCCATTGTTGGCGCAGGTAATCGTCGACGCGCTCAATTCAAACAGGTCCGTTGCGATGCATGTTTGGGGATCAATGGGCCAAAGCGACATGTCGTCTATGTCGGATCTTGCTTTAGCCTTGTTTGGGGAAGTAGAACTCCTGGCGGGAGAAGCACTGGCTCTGCTCAACTCCAGCGCAATGTCGACGGCATTGGCAGCGTTGGCTGCAATGGACCTTGATCATTTGCTGCGGTTTTCCACCCTTGTCAGCGCTCTGAGCATGGAAGCCTATGCCGCAAATCCTTCCATCGTGTCGACGATCGCTCTGGATTCTCGTCCACAGGAAGGCTTGCGCGCCCAAGGCCGTGCTATCCGGCAGTATCTGGAAGGTAGCTACATTTTGGAAAAAGGCGGGCCGCGAAATCATCAGGATCCGTTGTGCTTCCGTTCTTTACCGATGGTGCAGGGCACCGCGCACGATAATTTAAAGTTCGCTCTGAAGCAAATCTCATTAGAGCTTAACGCCAGTCAGGGCAACCCGGTTTTTTCTATTGAGGACAATGACTTAGCTGCCGTTGCTAATTTCGATATGGTGGCGCTGTGCATGGCGCTCGATGTGGCGCGGTTGGTATTCGCCCCCCTTGTCACTAGCTCGACCGAACGGGTTGCCAAGTTGGTGGATGTCACTTGGTCCGGCTTGGCAGCAGGTCTGATCGAAGAAGATGGTGTGGGTACTCCCGGTTTTAATGGTGTCGCCCTGTTCCATAAAGCGATCACCTCCGAAGCGCGCCTTCTCACGGCGCCCGTTACGGGTGAACTTGCAAGTTCCAGTCACTCCAATGGGGTAATGGATCGCGCATCTTTGGCCGCCCTCGGCGCCCGAAAAGCGGCTGAGCTTTGTTTGCTTGGCAGATCAATCATCACGATGGAATTAATGGTCGCGGCGCAGGCGGTCGAACTACGGGGCGGTGCGCCACTTGGATCCAGCACGGGAAAACTCTTCAGCTTTGTCCGCCAAGTCATTCCATTTGCAGCAGCGGGACAACGTCCTCCAAATGTTCAGCCCTTGATGGATCATATTGAGAAATATGGCGATCAAATCGACCTTCTGATGGTTCAAGAGGATTAGCAAGTTGAGGATTATGTCAGCAATTGCAGTAATACTCGCGCGGGCGTAACGCCATGAGATATGTTTCAGCGGAATCAGATGTGGCTCAGAATATAAAGGGCGCACTGTAACGTTGGCATGATGGCTTACCTCTCGTGAGACGAGTAAACTTGAGAATTCGGAGAAAAACCTATGTCAGCACAAGCCCGCGTATCCAGTCTTCGCGAACGTGTTAACCGACACGATTTAATGAGAGGCAGCTTCGTGAAATTCACGGATCCGTCCTCGGTCGAAATCTTCGGCGGTGTTGGATTTGATTTTGTTGTGATCGACCAGGAACACGGTGTCTTCGACAGGGCGGCCATCAATATGAGCTTGCTCGCATCCCGTGCCGCTAACATTCCCGGAATCGTGCGTGTACCGCAACTGCGATCGGACGCGATTCTTTCAGCGCTAGATTGTGGGGCCGCAGGAATACTCGCGCCGCATGTCAACACTGCTGAGGATGCTCGCGCACTCGTGGCTGCATGCAGATATCGAAATGGTCACCGTGGTTTTTCAGGGGTCACGCGCGCGGGTGGATATGGTGCCAATGCGATGTGGAGCCAAATCGACGCCTCGGACGCCAGCATCGCCGTAATTGCGATGATCGAAGACCCCGCCGCCTTGGATAACGTTGCTGACATCTTGGCTGTAGACGGGCTGGACGCGGTCTTTATCGGTAGGGGCGACCTGACCGTAGCATTCAACGCCCCCAGCCGCAATGATCAAATCGTCGTCCAGGCAGTTGATCGCATTTTCGATGCCGCACGTCGACAAAACAAACCCGTTTGGGTGATGATCGATAGTCCCGAGGAAGTCGCACCATTTCTTGCACGCGGAGCGACCGCGTTCATCGTTTCGTCTGATCAAAGTCTGCTGAGGAAGGCTGCGGCCGATATTGCACTTAAGGTTCGCTTTTCAGGCGGGTAGATGGCGCGAGGTGGATTGGAAGTGTGCGGGGGCAAGCGTTTGGCGTGCAAGTCAATCAAGCCGAGCGCATCGGCACCGGCGGTTAAAAGTCGGCTACAACGATATGCCCGCCGACATAGCGCTTAACGATTGATAGTGCGCCGATGGCCTGATTAGGCGGAAGATGGCCGCCGTAATTTTGCGCAGCTCTTGCGCTCGATGCCGAGGGCATTTTGCTAAACTTTCCTGCAGCCTACAGGCTTGGGGGAAAGGAAGTCATGCAGCGATAGTTTGATAGGTGTCTAGACGATGTTACGCTGCAGACGGTCACCTTACAACTCTGTAATTCAATCCCCTTGAAAGCTGATTTAGCGCTGAGGAAGCCCCAAATAATGATGTAGGATAACTGACTGCATAAATAACTATATTCAGAGGGAATCAACGTGGATCTAATTCTATTGCAGCCAGGAAGCCCGGAAATATTCGGTGGTGACAACAGTTGGAACAATGGTGGCAGTTTGATCGATAACGTATGGCGTGATTCTGTTCTCAAGCTTGGCCCATGCCTGGAGTTGGTCTCGATGCATCAAGGCATTAAGCAGCAGACTACCACCGACGTCAACAACTCGGCACGTACCTCGGGCCGGCCGGAGGTCACTGAATTCACCTTAGTGAAATACGTCGACAAGACGTCGATCAAATTTTACGAATATTGCCTGCGCGCTGAACCACTGGGTAAAGGCAAAGATAACCCAACCAAACTGTATATTGCGCGCAACTCGGGGGATAAAACCGCCAATATCATTACCATTTCGCTGCGCGACGCCATCGTCACTGAAATTCAGTTGCAGTCACATCCAGATGACATGCCGACCGAGCAATTTAGACTAAATTTCACTGAAATTTTATGGACCTACACAGTACAAAGAGCAGACACCGGCACCGCTGAAAATCTGTCTACAGGATGGAGTCTTGCGCGTAACCGGCCGATAGAGCAATTTACCTGATTGTCTGCCGCAGTTCCGACGGCTGTCATGGATACGTAACTGCTCGTAATCGCTAGTGGATTGCAGACGTCCAAGGAGCCTACTTTGTCTGGCAGGACTTGGGCAGGCCCGGTCTCCCAAAGTTTGAAAACCGGCTATTAAAAAAGCGACACCCAAGTATGAATTGTTTGAATCTGCGAACGGCAGCTACGTGAAGCGAAGCCGCCGCTTAGAATTACATCTGAGGAATACCAGTACCGTCGACATCAATGTTAAGGGGCGATGCTGGTCTCATGTTTTCGACTTTAATTGCAAGGAATAGCAATCGTGTTGGTGATCAATAAAGTTTTATCCTAAAGGGGGATCTAAGTCATTGATTCATATCGCTAGCCATTTTGCACAAAAAAAATGAAGTTGTATCTTGAAAATAGTAGCCAAAGCAGAACGCACACTGAGAACACAAAATAAAGTTCTATCCTAATTGCTTGTTCTTCCAATGTAACGTAATTTTACGTCACCTATGGAATACTAAACTTCAGGGGGAAGTTCAGGCAGCCATATAAAAATTATGGATAGAAGGAAGAGAATGGATGAAAGGTTGAACCCGATACCACGCTACATGAAGATCGACCATATCGTGCTCAGCTTTAGCGATAAGATCAATGTGTTCGAGAGTAATACGCTCTATCTCTTGATTCGGTCTAGCGTCGTTGACTGGGACCGACCAATATTGGCGACGCCTTTTTATATAGGTGAGGCAGGTGAATCCGTGCTCTTACATAAGGTCTGGCTGGAAATATGGGCGTCTGACGACATGCCGCGTGAAAATATGCTGGCACCAATCATAGCCGCTTATGCCGGAAAAACACAGATACCGCTGCCGGCAGACGTTCCCTTCATTACGCAATTTGTAATAGAGGAGGACTTTTTCCGTCTAATAGCCCTTGGCCACCTCAACGCGGTTCATGTGTATGAGAAACTTAACGAATTCACTTGGATGCAAAGTGTAGGATATCGCCCCATATGGTACTCAGACGACCAGCATGCGCAAACGTTCGATCCGGAAAACGAGTACAGTCTGGTCGAATATGACCACTGGAATATTAAAAATATTAATCGATCGAACAGCATAATTTGTCCGCAGCGAAAAGGAAAATCATGTCGTCCACTCTAAATTTGAAGACTCGTCAACTGAGCACGTTTCTTCAACAGTATGTGCTCGAGAAAAAAACTTTAATTTTGGCGAACAAAAAGGGTGGCGCCTCGCTAAGAGCAGGGACGGACAATGACGATATTCCTGTTTTAATAAAAACATGGCCGAGAGTTCCAGGGACTGATGACTCCGATGTTCGCGATATATGGCGAAACGAGATTCGGCAACTGCATCGCTTGACTGGGCATCCCGGTGCATCTGATTACATTGTTGAACTTCGAACTACTCATGAAGATGAGACTGGCTTCTATCTCGTATTAAACCCCGATCAGCGTCGTCCCCTTGATAAGTTATTAGGAGATGAGGAATCCAATGGTCGCCGATCGATACCGGCTGTCTTACGTGACCGTCGCGTCCTGTGGAGAAATTTAAGGCGGATTGCACTCGGCCTGGAAATACTTCATTCTCAAGGTCTGCTGCATAGGAATTTATCGACTTGGTCAGTATTGACGGCAGCGACAAATGAACCGGACTTCCAACTGACGGGATTCGAATGGTCCATGCGACTTGTTTCGTCCGATGATAAACCTGGATCGCGCAAAGCTGATGCACAACGTCTTGAAGGTCACTCCTTTATCCGAGATTGGCAAGATTTTGGACAGCTTGCGGTCCTCCTTTTAGGTCTCAACGCAAAAATAAAGAACCGAGCGATCCCAAATCATGAGGTTACAGCGACCGTTACAATCGAAGAAATTAAGTTTGTAAGACAGCTTCTCCAAATCACTCCTACCGAATTGGTAGATGGTCATTTTGTAGTAATGCGAATAGACGAGATATTGACGGTGCTCGACGCACACACCAGAAATAAAGAGCCAAGGTTTAGTCTAGTTGTATCTCTCGGCCAACAAAGTCCACTTGCACGAAAAATTCGAGAAGCGTCTGGAGGCGAGATAGAGCTCGATGATTCGGTTTCTCAAAGGGAATTTGTTGAAGCGGATCTGTTCAATCCAATTTTGATTTCCGAGCGAGTTATTGGATTCCCCGATCAATTTAACTTGGTACTACGCGGTCAGCACCTTAGTTATCAATTGCAAGATTACACTTTCGGCCCTGAGAAAACATCGTCAAATTGGGATGCAGCAGCATGTTTCCGTGCCGATCTCACTATGCCATTGTTTTTCAAAATCATCAAAACCATGCCGCTTTCCTTCAAAGCCATTAATTTGATGACCCCGTCGGAAATGAAAGCGAACACGCATCGAATACGTGAACGGTTTACATCCTGGGACGAACTCCGTAAGCATTTGCATCCTGTCACCCCGAGCGCAGGTAAGGAAAAATTACTTCGCAAATCCTTCGCGTTGACGCAAATGCTTGAGTATCTGTTTTCAGCTTCGGAGTTGTTTCGCGTGGAGATCGTCAAGCTACCCGCCAATTTTGTTATAGATCAAGCTCACCAAAACATTCTGGCGGTAAGGCCGCGACCAGATGAAAATCGTGACCGGCTTTCGCTGGCGCTAGGGCTGCGCGACGTTTTGGCTGTGAGATTAGAGCGCGCTCTTCTTGAAGATCGAACTGAACACGACGAAAGTCGAATACAAAGTTGGAGACTTACGGATTCCTCTATTTTGGGAGGCCGTTCAGAATCTAAGACTGAATGGAAATTTCATACTACGGTAACCGCTTCAACGGGCGAGACGCTCTATATCTTTTTTGGAGACCAGCCTGCGCCAACTGTTGCAGAGGCCTTCTTGATTTCCGAGGACTCCGTGGGCACACACGAACAGTTCCTGCGACGAATGAAGAGCTTTAAGGCATTAGCAGAGCACGGGGAATTGGCACGAATGTTGGTTGACCCGAGATCGCGGGTGATGCACATTGTTGAAGCCTCGCCATCGTCAGCGCAATTTCTAGAGCTTGACGCTTCCAAACAAGATGCGTTTAAGGCGACCATAGAAACGATGCCCCTGTTTCTCATTCAAGGCCCACCTGGCGTGGGAAAGACCCGTCTCGTCCGTGAGCTGGTTCGCTACTCCATTTCAGAGGACAGCTCTGCGCGTATCTTGCTTTCCGCCCAAAGTAACCATGCGGTTGATCACCTCCTTCATGAAATGGAGGAGTTTGTCGATCAGCCGGCCGACGTGAAGCCACTGGTTGTTCGTTGTCGAGCCGGAGGAAAGAAAGACGAGCTTAGTCCGTTTGACATCGGTCAACAGACAAAGCGTTTCGTATCAGATTTAATGAAAAGCGATTTGTATGCTGAGTCGTCTTCTCAAATAAGGCGTCAAATTGATCAACTTGGTACGTCATATGGTTTGGACGGATCCGAGGAAAACTGGGACTCTCTTCCTCCAATATCGAAATCATCCCGTCGCGCGCTGGAGGGTTTAGTGCTAAGGGCGGCCAACATGGTGTTTGCGACCACAAATTCCAGCGACCTTGGAAGGTTGATCGAGGAAAAAGGACAGTTCGACTGGTCAATCGTCGAGGAAGCTGGAAAGGCAACCGGCGGTGAACTGATTTCACCGCTTCTCTTATCACATCGTCGCCTCATGATTGGAGACCATAAGCAACTTCCTCCATTCGGTGCCGAGCGTCTCTTAGCTTTGCTTGCAAAACCAAAGGGTGTCAAGAGTGCACTGAAGCTAGGAGACCCCTTGATTGGCCGAATGTTCAGAGATACGACGATTGATGAGATTTTCTCTGACGTCGAGGCCGATGAATCCCCCGCCGGCGAACAGTCTTTCGCGGAACTTTGCAATAAAGCGAGTAGGGCGTTCTCACTATTCGAGACAATTATCGAGGATGAGTTTGAACGCCAAGAGCTACGCAAATCCGGTAGGCCGATCGCATTACCGCTAATTGCTCAGCATCGAATGCACCCCGCAATTGCAACAGTCGTTTCCAATGCATTCTATGAAACGAGGCTTTATACTGATAAGGACAGCGCCGAAAAATTTCGAACCGAAGAGGCACCAATAATTTCTCTCGACCCCGGAAAGCTGCCTGATTGTCCAATCGTTTGGATCGATATGCCTTTTGTTCAGGGTACGATGCATATGAAATTTGGCGAGGCCCTCCCAAAATATAGTAATGATCTTGAGCTCGAAGCCGTTGAGGCGGTTCTGAAGCTGCTGGCCGCAAGTCCAGGTGTCAAGAAGCCACCATCATTGGCAATTCTCTCGCCATATAGTCGCCAAGTTTCTAAGTTAAATGGAATTACTGAGGCTGGATCCCAATTGCCTGCGGCACTAAGGCAGTTCACACGTGCCGCAAAGCAGAAGACGTTCTGTAGTACCGTTGATTCCTTTCAAGGTAGCGAGGCAGATTGCGTCGTCATATCGCTTGTTAGAAATAACAATCTTGGCAATGTATCTTCTGGGCTGGGATTCCTTGCCGATCCTCGTCGGATGAATGTGCTATTGAGCCGAGCACGATGGAAATTGATTATAGTTGGCAGTCTTTCGTTTCTAAAGAAGATTGACAAAACTCCTAAATCTGCTGAGGAGGCCATACGTACAAAGTTTCTTGAAATATTATTGAGTGTTGTCACGCCTTCAACCCCGAACGAAAACATACGAGTTGTTTCTTACTCTGACCTTATTGGGAAGTTGATATGAGCGTGATTCAGGTTGCAATTCCTGTCCTCAAGGGGCGATCAAGTATTGTGGTGGACAAAGGACGGCCGTGGAGTGTCGTCGAGCATATGATTCTTGAGGCACTTGCCAAGTGCAATTGGACGGCAATTGAGTTATCCAAGGCGGCAAAGATGCCGAGGCGCGTAGTTATCGAGGCGATCATTCGACTTATGAGGGCTGGCTGGGTAGATCTTTCAGAGGCAAGAGGTACCATCACATTTCATGCTAATTCCTTTGGACTTGCTAACGCCAGTAAATCTGAACTGCCAAAGAATTTTGAGCGAATACGCCGACAAATTAATTTCACGATTGATCTGGTGGAGGGCGGAGTATTCAGAAATCATGAATGGTATGTCTTTGACGAATATTCACTGCGTGAACGAGAAAAAACGGAGGTGATTGTTTGGATCCAGCCTGAGGCGGTGGCCGAGGTTTGTGATCGAGGTGAGTTTTACGAAACTCTCCTTGATTACGACGAGGCACTTGTCAGTGCCGAACCATCGGGATTTTCTAGAAAATATATTCTTGTCGCAGTCCGGAATGGGATTATGGGCCGGCTACCTGATCGCGAAATGCCGGCTCTGCGTGCGGCAATAGTTGAGGCGGCCAGATCAGTTAGCCTCAATGAGATTGCTAAGAAAAACATCTACCCAGTTCCAGGATTGGTATTCGCATCAAGGTCTGACGTACCCGAAGTACGCCAGGTTCATTTTGATATTACTGATTTAGTGCTTGATGGTGAAGCTCATCGAGTTGCCTTGAGTCATGTCTTTGAAAATGCTAAAAAGAGCATTTTTATTCATTCAACTTTTATTAATGAAGCAAAAGTTTTGGCTTGGTTGCCCGAAATCACTTCAGCGGCTAAACGTGGCGTGAAGACCCATGTATTCTGGGGGCAAAGCGAAGATACTCCGTATGTTGTGTCTAGTCGTACCAGTATATCTAATTTGACAAAGAATCGCGACGTGCAGAATCTTGGTGAAGCGTTGGTAATCTATCCATTTTCGACAAAGTCACATGCAAAATTAATCGTGGCTGACTCCGGGAAAGGCGGAAGTTTCATTGCAGTCGTCGGATCGTGCAATTGGTTTACGTCCGGATTTGATAGCTACGAAGCATCCGTACTGCTTCGCGATCCCCATATTGTTCGGGATGTAGTAAGGTATTTTGCTGAGCTATCAGTCGCACACAATGGGGTCTGGTCACCGGTCGCGACAGAACTTATAAATATAAGCAAGGCACTTCAGGACACACCAACATCGCCACGCGCAAATGCAAAGGCAAGTATTGTGATAGGCGCGCAGCATGGTCATTTTGTGCTGGAGGCACGGGACACCGCAAAACGCCGCATTTTTGCAGCAAGTCATCGACTTGGGCCGGTTTCCGATTCGTCAGTAATTACACCAATAATGACTGGTGCACGCGCAAACAACTTGAAAGCAAATGTCTATTTTGGCCGCACGACCGGTGCAATGTGGGGAAACAGGCCGGATGGCCTGATCGACGAAGCAGCGAAGTCTGGCGTATCTATCGAAACGATTGAAACGCCACGACTTCACGCCAAAATGTTGGCATGGGACGACGATTTCGTTTTGGTGACGAGCTTGAACTGGCTATCAGCCGTATCAAACGACCTTGGATCACCGAAAGAGATAGGAGTTTATATCGAGGCCAAGGGAGTTGCGGAAACATTGATTGCAAATTTCGAGGGCGCGCGTGGAGCTATCTATGCAGACGGGGTATAGGTGCATATGTAACGTCGACCGAAAACGAGAAAAGCCGTCCAAAAGCAGCTGAGTGAAAAAAACAATAACCATATCAGCGGCGTTTGCCGAGCGCGGTGTACCCGACGACCGACAGCTTATTGTTTCCTGTATCGAACTGATTGAACATTTTTTGAGGAAACTTGCCAATGCCGCTCGCTGATTGGTGGCTACTTTGGGACGCAAATCGGTGGCTGTTTTAATGCGAATTTGCAGTTAAGTCTTAACGAATACGATTTAAGTGACACAAGGGACTGACGCTTTCATTACTGTTCTAGCGCGGCTGTTTTTACCAGCACTTCGAATTCCGATAATGGTTTTGGAAATTTCTGCGCTAGGCATCGTGCTATCGTTGGATTCTCCAGCAATTTCATCAGATACCCACGGGCAAGTACAAGATTGAGGACGTCCTGTCCGTATGTCTGCTCTATAAGCTCGCTTTTGGCGGCATGATGAAAGAAGTAGAAAAAACGGGCCAGCCTTTGATTAACAAGGCTTTGTGCGACGGCGACATAATTCTGCAAATTTTTTATAGATTCATTTTACTGGTTCATCAAATCCAGTTTTTAAAATAGGACTTTATTTTGTAGGTTAGTACTTTATTCGTTGGGGTAGGACTTTATTTGTTCGCGACAAATCGATTCCCTTATCCCCCAAATCACTCCACAGTCACAGACTTAGCCAGATTCCGCGGCTTATCCACATCTGTCCCCCGCGCTAACGCAGTGTGATACGCCAGCAATTGCAAAGGCACTACATGCAAAATCGGTGACAGCAAACCGTAGTTTTCTGGCAGGCGAATTACGTGTACGCCTTCGCTGGAGTTGATGCGGGAGTCGGCGTCGGCGAAGACGTATAGCTGACCGCCTCGGGCGCGGACTTCTTGCATGTTGGATTTGAGTTTTTCGATCAGGGTGTCGTTGGGGGCTACCGTGACGACGGGCATTTCTTCGGTGACTAGTGCTAACGGGCCGTGTTTGAGTTCTCCGGCGGCGTAGGCTTCGGCGTGGATGTAAGTAATTTCTTTTAGTTTTAATGCGCCTTCAAGCGCGATCGGGTAGTGCATGCCGCGACCGAGAAAAAGTGCGTTTTCTTTGCGGGCGAAGGCTTCTGCCCAGGCGACGATGTGTGGTTCTAGCGCTAGTACGCTTTGCAGCGCTGCCGGGAGGTGGCGCAGGGCTTTTAATTGGGTTTGTTCTTGCTCGTCGCTGAGGCGGCCTTTGGATTGGGCGAGTGCTAGCGTGAGCAGGAACAGGCCGACTAGTTGCGTGGTGAAGGCTTTGGTTGACGCAACGCCGACCTCGACCCCAGCGCGGGTGATGTAGGCTAGCGCGCATTCACGCACCATGGCGCTGGTGGCGACATTGCAGATGGTGAGGGTGTGCAGCATGCCTAGCGCGCGTGCGTGTTTAAGTGCGGCTAGTGTGTCGGCGGTTTCGCCGCTTTGGGTGATGGTGACGACTAATGCGTTAGGGTTGGGGACGCTATCGCGGTAGCGGTATTCGCTGGCGATTTCGACGTTGACCGGGATTTTTGCGACGGATTCGATCCAGTATTTTGCGGTCAGACCGGCGTAATAGCTGGTGCCGCAGGCCAGGATCAGGACGGAATCAATTTGCTTGAAAATGTTAAAGGCTTTGTCGCCGAATAGCTCCGGCATGATGGCGGTGACGCCTTCTAGCGTGTCGGAAATAGCGCGTGGCTGCTCAAAAATTTCCTTTTGCATGTAGTGCTGATACGGGCCGAGTTCTACCGCGCTGCTGTAGGCGTGGACGGTTTTAACTTCGCGCTCAACTTGTTTGCCGTCGATGTCGACGATCCAGACGCGTTGCAGTTGCAAATCGACTACGTCACCTTCTTCGAGATAGATAATCTGATCGGTCGTGCCAGCGATTGCCATCGCGTCGGAGGCGACAAAATTTTGTCCTTCGCCGATGCCGACGATCAATGGCGAGCCTTGGCGGGCGGCGACGACGCGATGCGGTTCATCGACGCTGAAGACGGCAATTGCGTAAGCACCGGTGAGGCGTTTGACGGCTTGTTGCACGGTCTCGAACAGGTCGCCGGTGTACATGTGATCGACCAGATGGGCGATCACTTCGGTGTCGGTCTGGCTTTCGAAGATATAGCCGGCAGCTTGCAATTCTGTGCGCAGGTCGTCGTGATTTTCGATGATGCCGTTGTGGACTAGCGCAATGCGGTCGCGAGAAAAATGCGGATGGGCATTATGCGTGGCGGGCGCGCCGTGGGTGGCCCAGCGGGTGTGGGCGATGCCGGTGAAACCAGCTAATCCCGAAATGTTGATTTGACTTTCCAGATCGGCGACGCGGGAGGTGCTGCGCGAGCGTTGCAATTTGCCATTGACGTGCAGCGCGATGCCGCAAGAGTCGTATCCACGGTATTCGAGGCGTTTCAGGCCTTCTAACAAGATCGGGGTGACATTATTTTGCGCAACTGCGCCGACGATACCGCACATGGATAGCCTCACATGAAAGATGGATGATGCATTATCTTATGCTTAAGGCTATGAAATAAAATAACTCATTGATGACTTTTTTGATTTATTATTTCTTAGTTATTTGTTGATGAAATATATCATCATATATATTAAATTTTTGTTTATTTATTTCAATTGGTGCTATGGATATCGTATTGGATGGGCTGGATCGTCGCATTTTGAATGCGCTGCAAACCGATGCCTCGCAAACTAACCAAGAGTTGGCGGCGCACGTTCATGCGTCCGCGCCAACTTGTTTGCGGCGGGTGAAGCGTTTAACTGATCTTGGTGTGATTGTGCGCCAGGTCGCGATTGTTGCGCCAGAAAAGGTGGGCGCGGGTTTGACGGCGTTGGTGGAGGTGACGCTGGACCATCAGGGCGATGAGCATCAATTGGCATTTGAGGCGCTGGTGGCAAAAGTGGCGTCAGTGTTGCAATGCTATCGGGTCTCGCCGGGGCCGGATTTTGTGTTGGTGGTGCAGGTGGCAGATATGTCGGCGTATCACGCGTTGGCGCATCAGTTATTTGCTGCGCAGAAGAATGTCCGTAACGTGAAGGCGTATTTTTCGATTTTACGCAGCAAGTTTGAGACCTGTATCGCGGTGTGATTTATTGCGGTGTAATTTAACTAGGTGTTGAAACTGCCCGGTGCATGGTCAGCGCTGCTAACCATGCACACAGCAGAGTGTTTAACGCATAATTTATTTCTTGATTTTTACCGGACGGACCCAGCCTTCTATCGTGACTTGTCGGCTGCGCGAGACGGTGAGTGTACCGGGTGGGGCATTTTTGGTTAATGTGGTTCCCGCGCCGAGCGTCGCGCCTTTGCCGATGGTGACCGGTGCGACCAGTTGGCTATCGCTGCCGATAAAGACGTCATCTTCAATGATGGTACGGGATTTATTTGCGCCGTCGTAGTTGCAGGTGATCGTGCCTGCACCAATGTTAACGCGCGAGCCGACTGTGGCGTCGCCGACGTAGGCTAAATGATTCGCCTTGCTGTGCGCGGCGATCTGGCTATTTTTGACTTCCACAAAGTTGCCGATATGTACGTCTTCGCCAAGTGTCGTGCCGGGACGCAGACGCGCATAGGGGCCGATTTGCGACGCTGCGCCGACTGTTGCGTCTTCGATGTGACAGAACGGTTTGATACTGGCGCTGTTGCCGATATGGGCATTTTTGATGACGCAATTGGCGCTGATGGTGACGCCGTCTTCTAGCGTGACGATGCCTTCGAAAACACAACCGACATCAATCGTGACATCGCGACCGCAAGTCAGCGTGCCGCGTACATCCAGCCGTGCCGGATCTAATAGCGTGACGCCTTGTTCTAGCAGGCGATTGGCGATGCTGCGCTGATGGATGCGTTCTAGTTCGGCTAGCTGAACTTTGCTGTTGACGCCTAGTGTTTCCCATACGGCGTCAGGCTGGGCGGAGACGACGGGCGTGCCAGCGGCGACCGCACTGGCGACGATATCGGTCAGATAATATTCGCCCTGGGCGTTGTTGTTCGATAAACCAGCTAGCCATTGCTTGAGATGCGCGGTCGGCGCGACCATGATGCCGGTGTTGCATTCGGTGATGGCGCGCTCGGCTGGGGTGGCGTCTTTTTGTTCAACGATACTGACAATATCGCCTTTGCCATCATTGTCGCGGACGATGCGGCCGTAGCCGGTCGGGTCGTCTAGCTCGACAGTCAAAATAGCGAGTTTGTCTTGGCCTGCGGCGCTGACCAGACGCTGCAATGCGGCGCTGGATGTCAGCGGTACGTCGCCGTAGAGCACTAGCGTTGGGACGGCATCATCGAGCTGTGGTACTGCTTGCATGACGGCGTGGCCGGTGCCAAGTTGCGGTTCTTGCTTGGCAAAGACCAGGTCACTGGCAGTAAATTGGCTGAGAACGGCATCGCCGCCATGGCCGTAAATGACGCATAAACGCGTGGGCGATAGGGTGCGGGCGGTATCGATAACGTGCGCTAATAGTGATTTTCCGGCAAGCGGATGGAGCACTTTAGGCAGTGCCGATTGCATGCGTTTGCCCATTCCAGCGGCGAGGATGACGACGTTCATAGACTGCACTTTGCTTAAAAAGAGGTGGAAAATTCTAGCACGCAGCTTCTAGTGCGAATAAAGCTGTGACTAAAAAGATACAGATGAAAAGGGCGCTTTGGCTGCCGGGCGATTTTTTTGTATTACGCACGATCTTGGGAAAAATCAGGGCAAAACCGGGGCGCAAGAGAATTAGGGTGCCGGCAGAAAGGTAGCACTCTCTGCGCTGTATTGCATGTTTTTTGTACACTTAAATTATTAACCTCCCATCGTATGCAGGACACGATGAGAGGTTAGGTAAGACGGCAGGACTATAAAAAGTTAATTGCGTTGCCAGTAGCCGCCGGAGAAGGTCCAGGTGTTGCCGCTTCTGTACCAATGGCCCGGCGCGTAAAAATAGCCGTCCCGACGTGCTTCCCAATGACCGCTGACCCAGACATGCTGGCCGTTGTTCCAGCGCCAGAATCCGCCTATCCAGACATGGTTAGGGGTAGGTGCCGGGCCGATGATTTCGACGCGCGGAGGTGGCGGCGCGACGTTTGCAACGATCACCTGAGTGTTATTTTCCGGGGCAAGCGCTACCCAGCGGCCGGGATGGTAGATCCATTCGAAGCCGTTATTACTCCAATACGCATGTTGGAAAACTTGATTTTGGCGGGCTTGTTCCCAATGGCCGTTATTCCAGACGTAACGATTGCCTTCCCATTTCCAATGTCCGGCAACCCAGTAAGAGTCTGGATAAGGTGCTGGCGGGATGACTTCGGAGAGTGGTGCTGGCGGTGACTGAACGATGTGGGTTACTGCGTGTTGCGGCGGCGGTGCGACTACGCATCCGGCAAGCGTGAGGGTCGCCGCGGCGGTCAGGGCGAGCACGGATAAACGATGGACATAACGGCGATTCATGGAGGCTCCTCATAGATGTTGTGGGTCTAGAACGGGCTACTCCGGGAAAAAGATTACTTAGCTTACAAAGAGTTGCAATTTGAAATTGTTTTTTTAATATTTATGCATTCGAAAAGGGCATAAAGCTGGTTTTTTTGTCTTATGTAGCCCCGTAGTGCTGTTGCAATCGCTGCCGCCAATGGCCTCTTAAGCTTGAACGTCAGGTTTCGTTAATAACGGTATTGGTGGGGCCATTTTTTTTGACCGAGGAAATGGCAACGTCACGCGCGACGGTGGTGCTGTACATCAGACTGTGGCCGATGACCTGATGGTTGGCGGCTTTCAGATTGAAGTAAAACTTGCCGTTGGCTGCTTGATTCCGACTATAACGATCATCTTGCGAACTATTGGTTTGTACTGAGGCGATGCCGTTTTCTGCGGAGGCCTTTGCTGCGTAAGTTTCACTGGTTAACACTACTTCACCGTTAGCGGCGTACAACACGAAATAAAATTGTCCGTCGCTGTCCCTCTTGAGGGTATAGGAAGCGGGCATATGTTTCTTCTCCGATATTCAGTAGCAAATCTTGCAATAAAGCCAATGCTGCGTCATCGCTGACAATGGGCAACTTTCAGCAGGACGATTCTGATTATATAGCGCTGTATGACATCTTCAATTGAAAATTTACGTTAAGTAAGGATGTGGCCATTCACCGTCTAAAAAGGACTAAACGGTGAAAAGCCGGGCACAGCCATGGTTGGGGCAAGTGGAGGGCTGATTAGTCCACCATTTGCAAAGGAATCATGCTGGAGATGGTGGACGTGGGGACCGCACAAGGCTCGTCATCAAAGGCGATATCGCCGTTGGGGTCGGCGATGCCGGTGGCTTTGAGGCCGATGAAGTCGAACAGGTTACGATCCATCAAATGCGAAGGCGCGGCGGTGGAGAGCGAGGCGAAGATGTTATCGACCCGTCCTGGATGCTTCTTTTCCCACTCGCGCAGCATGTTTTTGATTTGTTTGCGTTGCAGGTTTTCTTGGCTGCCGCACAGGTCGCAAGGGATGATGGGAAACTGTTTGACCTCTGCGTAGCGGCTGAGATCTTCTTCTTTGACGTAAGCTAACGGGCGGATGACGATTTGCTTGCCATCGTCCGATTGTAATTTGGCGGGCATGCTTTTTAGCTTGCCACCAAAGAACATGTTGAGAAAGAAGGTTTCCATGATGTCGTCACGGTGATGGCCGAGGGCGACTTTGGTTGCGCCGAGTTCTGTGGCGACGCGGTAAAGAATGCCCCGGCGCAGGCGTGAGCATAGCGAGCAGGTGGTTTTGCCTTCAGGGATGACGCGTTTGACGATGCTGTAAGTGTCCTGATTTTCGATATGAAAAGCCACGCCGAGCTTGGTCAGGTATTCCGGCAAGATGTGCGCGGGAAAATTCGGTTGCTTTTGGTCGAGATTGACCGCGATGATGTCGAAATTGATCGGCGCGCGCTGACGCAGCGTGATCAGGATATCCAGCAGCGCATAACTATCCTTGCCGCCGGACAAACACACCATGATTTTGTCGCCGTCTTCAATCATATTGAAATCGCCGATGGCCTGGCCGACCTGACGGCATAGCCGTTTGTGGAGTTTGTTGTTCTCGTGGGCGATTTTTTCAACCTGTTTCAGGCTCGGCGGAACCACTTCCGGGCTAGCTTGCGGCGCGGGCGATGCTGGCGTCAGATCGAGCAAATTCGGGTCGAGAAAACTTTTTAAGATGGAATTCATGCTGGCTCCAACGGGGTTGGCGGTTTGATGCGAAATACTTCGACGCCGACTGATTCACAGTCGCTATAGGCGTCCGGTTTTTCAGTGGTGACGCGTACTGCACGTACTTTTGGGTGGGCTAGCAGGGCGCTGGCAAGGTCGTCGCAGAGTGTCTCTTGCAGGTGAATATGGCCTTGCTCCATGCGTCTGGCGACGGTATTACGCATGAAATCATAATCTACGACTTCATCCATTTGGTCATTCGTGGGCGTGGAAAGTGCCAGCGGGATGAACAGATCGACGTTGATCAGCGCCCGCTGCTCGCCTTTTTTCTCAAATTCAAAGACGCCGATATTGATCTGCACTTCGTAGTTGCGCAGAAATAGGCGGCGGCAGTCGCTAAGGTCAGGATGGATGAGTGCGGATGGCATGGTTTCGGTCAGTAAGAAAAAAGGTTATGGATGCTGATTGTTATAGCGGTTCGGCGGCTCGGATTGCCGCTAGATCAGCGGCAGGGGCGATGGCATTGCCGGAACGGGCTCGCAAATGTTGGCCGCTATCCATCAGCAATGTGGTGCCGGTAATCGCGGTGGCGCCAGCAATAAAACAGATGCTGGCGGCGAGATCTTCGGCGCTTGTGCTGGCTGGCAATGGGCTGCGTCCTGTCTCGGTTGGATCGGAATCAAGCTCGCGTAGGGTGGCAACCCCGACTATCCGTAATTTTGGAGCATATGCCAGCGCCAGCATCTGGGTCGCGCTTTGCAGCGCAGCTTTGGATAGGGTATAGGACAAAAAATCCGGCTCTGGGCTGAATAATTTCTGATCGAGCAGGTTAATGACCACCGCTTGTTTGCCCTCGGGCGTGGCGGCGTGCAGGGCCTTTGTCAGCAAAAGCGGTGCCGATAAGTTGCGGCGCATGTGTTGTTCTAGTTGTGCTGCGGAAAAATCGGCGGCGCTATCTTGCTCAACTATAGCTGCGTTGTTGATTACGCAGGACAAGCTGCCTAAGGCCGCAATTGCCTGCGGTATAAGCGCTGTGGCTGCGATTTCGTTATCCAGATCGGCTGGGATGGCGCAGGCGCGGCGGCCTAAGGATTCGTATTCTTTGACTAACGTTTGTGCCGATGCTTGTGCAGTTGTTGCATCCTTTGCATCGATGGCGCTCGTGGCTGGCTGATAATGCAGCGCGAGGTCCCATCCTTGCGTTGCCAGCGCGCCGGAAATCAGGCGACCGCGCGCACTGATGGCGTCGGTAACCAGCGCTACTTTGCTAACGGTGGTCGGACGATTGGGGGATGAACTCATAAACTTCGCATTCGTTGTGGTTTGTTTGTTACGTCGCTTGTGGTGCTTTTGCTGCGATTTATCGGATTAAAACTGCCACATTGCCGAACATTTCGTCGCAGAATAGATGGCCGCATGCTGATTTACGTCAAAAATTGCATCGGCGCTGCGATCAAAGCGGTGATATCTCCTACAATATCGCCATGCAACTGCAACTACCTGAAGCTTCTATCGAAGCGCAGCACGCCTCAGGCCTGCTGCACAATCTTATCGCTACCGAGATTCGCCAACATCATGGCTGGATTTCATTCGCGCATTATATGGACTTGGCGCTATACGCGCCTAACCTCGGCTATTACAGCGGCGGCGCAGCAAAATTGGGTAAAGACGGTGATTTTACAACCGCGCCCGAGATTACGCCGCTTTTTGGCGCAACACTCGCGCAATTGGCAACAGAACTGATCACGGCACCGGATGCGCCGTTGGCTGCGCAAATACTGGAATTTGGTGCCGGTACGGGGCAATTGGCCTTTGATATCCTGACTGAGTTGCAAGCTAGCGGGTCTAGTCTGGACGCCTATTACATCGTTGAGTTGTCGGCCGAATTACGCGCCAGGCAAGAGCTAAAACTGCGTGACTTTGCGCATGTGCAATGGCTGGACCGTTTGCCCGCCGCTTTTTCTGGCGTGGTGATCGGTAATGAGGTGTTGGATGCGATGCCGGTAGAGTTGGTGGTTCGGGGCGAATCGGACTGGCTACAACGCGGCGTGGGATTGGCGGACGCGACGCATCCTGATGCTGCGCCACAATTTATCTATGCGGATCGGCCTGCGGACCCTGTTTTAATCATGCAGATTCCTGATGCCGACCAATTGAGCGTCGGTTATTTGACCGAGGTCCATCCGGTCGCGATTGGATTTATGCATTCCTTGGCGACGATGCTGGCAGCCGGATCTGGTGGTGTCGCGTTGTTGTTGGACTATGGATTTCCCGCCTCGGAATATTATTTGGGGCAGCGCGATCAGGGCACGTTGATGTGCCATTATCGCCATCACTCGCATCCCGATCCATTTTATTGGCCGGGTTTGCAAGATGTGACCGCGCATGTTGATTTCAGTGCGATGGCGGTAGCGGCGATTAATGGGGGTGTCGACGTGCTGGGATATACCTGTCAGGCGGCATTTTTGCTGGATGCGGGAATTGCGGAGTTGTTGCTACGTACACCGCCAGAAAATGCGTTGGCCTATCTGCCGCAAGCCAATGCAGTGCAAAAATTGTTATCCCCGGCTGAAATGGGCGAGTTGTTTAAAGTGTTGGCGGTAGGAAAAAACGCGACTTTGCCTGCACGTTTTGCGAGAAATGACCGCTGTCATCGGCTTTAATGGTTGGTCAACAATGACATCAATATGCGAGCGGTATAACGATGCGGCTGATTTGACGTATTTGATGTCGCTTCACTCATCTTAGCTTCCATTGAAAGAACAAAATGATACGCTGGGTTTTGGTGATTTTTATTGCTGTAATTGTTTTTTCAAGCGCTTTACCGTGGCTGGAAAAGCTAGGGATAGGGCGCTTGCCGGGAGACTTCCGTTTTAAGCTTTTTGGCAGAATATTTTCATTGCCATTTGCTTCGACGATCCTGATTTCGACGGTGGTATTCTTGCTTGCGCGGTTTCTTTAGGACCGCGATGCCAGAAGATTTATTCTAGTGAATTACTTAGACCTAGGCTGGCCTGCTGTGCACATTTTTTGCCGATTCCAGGATTCTGGCGGCATTCAGGCCCACGTTATTTCAAAATAATGTCTCAACTAAATCCGCTGGCTTAGCCATAACAGCACGATTTTGGTAAACCACAATGGGGCGTTGCAGCAGATGTGGATAGTCAACTATTGCTTGCAATATAACCGTATTTTTAGCTTCGGATAGCTTCAAATTTCTGTATTTTGGGTCGTTAATACGAATGATTTGCGCCGCTGATTTACCTAATTTCTTTTGTAGCGAACGTAGCTGCGGAAGGGTCAGTTGATAATCGATAATTTGCATCAAAAGGTGTTTGGCAGCGCATATGGCTTCAACTTTATATAGCGCTTTACGGGAATAAGAACAGCGGGAATTGTGAAAGATCGTCATCATATTTGGCGGGCACCTTGTGTTAATTTTGTTGCCAAGTGGCAATATATTGCCGCCAAAGTGTAATCCCGCAAAGTACGTCTGTCGAGGCCAAGAATTTGCGACCTTCCCAATGACGCAACTGATTTTAGGTGCGTTTTATACCCGTTTTACACCTGTTTTAATGTCATGCAGATTTTGACGCTTCATCTTCCTGCGCTGCATCGCCCCAGCCGTCCGGCGCATCTTCATCGCGTAACATTTGATCATGCGCAAACATTTCTTCTAGCTCCTGCCGCGCTTGTTTTGCCAGCGATACCATTTGCTGTTGATCCTTGTGATGGGGATAAATATCGTGGACCGTTTGCAGATTGTGCGTGCGAAACTTCATCGCTGCCTGACGTGCCTGATACGCGCCAAAGCCAAGTTGCCGCAAAGCTTGTCGACCAAGCTGCAATGCCGAATCGAAGGTCTCACGTTCGATGACCGTCACGCCCAAATCCATTAAATCGTAGTAGTGCGTGATGTTGCGTGCGCGGGCAGCGATGGTCAGCAATGGATAGGCATGGCGGACCGCGGCGATCAATCGCAGACTGCCCTCAATGTCATCAATGGCGACGACGAGCAGGCGTGCCTTGGCGATGCCAGCAGCGCGTAATAAATCGATTCGGGTCGCATCGCCGTAGAATACTTTGAGGCCGAATTTGCGCAGTAAATCGATTTGATCGGGGTCATGATCAAGCACAGTCAGGCCAATTTTGTTGGCAAGCAGCAGCCGTCCGATAATCTGGCCGAAGCGGCCAAAACCGGCGATGATGACCGGGTTCTCGTTGTCGTCGATGACGTCATCCGGGCGTTTGCGCGCGGCAGCAAAATAGGGGGCAATAACCTTGTCATAAAAAATCAGCAGCAACGGCGTGGTGACCATCGATAGCGCAACGACGACGACCAGAATGGAGGATGTTTCAGGCGTAAATATTTTAGCCGCCGCCGCCGCGCCAAACACGACGAACGCAAATTCACCGCCTTGAGACAATAGGACTGCGAACAGAAATTGTTGCGGGCGAGGAATGTTGAACAACTTGCCCAACACGTATAGCGTCGTTATTTTGATCAACAAAAAACCTCCGACTAACGCCAGCACCAAACCTGGTTGTGCAAGAAATACGCCGAAGTCGACCGACATGCCGACGGCAATAAAAAACAAGCCTAGCAGCAAGCCTTTAAATGGTTCCAGATCGGTTTCCAGCGCGTGGCGATATTCCGAGTCGGCCAGCAAAACACCGGCTAAAAATGCGCCCAGCGCCATCGACATGCCGATCCATTCCATCAGTAAACCAGTCGCAATGACGAGCAGCAATGCAAAGGCAGTGAAGATTTCTCGCAATCCGGTTTTGGCGATCATGCGGATTAATGGGCGCACCAGAAAACGGCCTCCGAAAATCAGCGTGGCGATCACGGCGACGGCTTTGCCCGCATCCAGCCAGCCCTCGCTGCTGCCTTTTACCGCAGCCACTCCTAATAATGGCACGATCGCAATCATAGGGATCGCGGCAATATCCTGAAATAGCAGCATCGCAAAACTGGCCGATCCGGCAGGCGTTGCAGTTAGTTTGCGCTCAGCCAGCGTTGCCAGAACGATGGCGGTGGATGATAAAGACAGGCCTAGCGCGGCGATGAGCGCGGTTTTCCAATCGACCCCGAAGCCGACAGCTGCACCGAATAACGCCAGCGTTACAACGCCGACCTGCGTGCCACCCCAACCAAAAATAGGCCGTCTGAGTGACCATAGGCGCTTTGGCTCCAGTTCTAGTCCGATCAGAAAGAGCAGCAGAACTACGCCGAATTCGGAGAAGTGCAAGATGTTTTCGACGCCGTCAATTAGCCGCAGGCCCCAAGGCCCAATCGCCATTCCCGCGAGCAAGTAGCCAAGGACCGCGCCTAGCCCGAATCGCTTCGCAATTGGAACCACGGCAACGGCGGCAGCCAGATAAATTAATACGTTAAATAACAGGCTTTTTTCCATGGGGTTTTGGCTTATGTATGCTGTGGTGCATCGTGTATGCGGGCTGCTTTATATTGCGACTTTTTGATCTTGCCGGGTCACCGATTTCTATCCGACGTCGCCATTTCTGGCCAGTGCGGATAGGTTGTCAGTCGTTCCTGATATAACGCCAGATGCGCATCGAGCGTGGTCTCGTCTACGCTGTGCGCGCCATGCAAAATATGCGGCGCTCGCCAGTGCATCCCACATAGTTGCGCAGTTTGTTGAAACGGCGGCAAAAACGCAGAAAATGGCCATTGATGGGCGCCCTTTTCTTGATACGCATCTTCGCTGGCCCCGGTGGTGGCGACCAGCCAGTAATCTTTACCGCGCAATGCGTCGCCGCCAGGACCGAAGGCCCAGCCTTGGGTGAGCACGGTGTCAACCCACAGTTTGAGCAGAGCGGGCATGCTGTACCACTGAATCGGATGCTGAAAGATCACCAGATCGGCGTCTTTCAACAATGCCTGCTCATGGCGCACATTGATGTGGAAGTCAGGATAGGTTTCGTAGAGATCGTGGAGGTGTACATTCGGCAAGACGCTGGCGGCCTGCACAAGTCGTCGATTGACGCGTGACCGATGCGGCCTGGGATGTGCATACAGGATCAGAATGTTGGGTTTGGCGTTGGTCATGGGGGTGCGTTGCGTAAAGGCGAGAACAGGCTTGACGCGCTTAATCGCTTCGATGGTTGAGCGGCCAGACATTTGACGGAGTTATTCATGGAGCTGATTCAAAAAACAAATGATGGGCGGGGCGAGATCGGCAAAGGCTATCAACAGGAACACTAAATGTAGGAAGTAAGCCTATACTTTGACAAGCAATTTTATCCTTATCGGATAAACGCTAGTGTGATGCCGTGCATTTCGTGACATTGCCAAAGGTGCTCGTATGCAATAACGTAATGACGCATTAGCGCGATGCAGATACGACACAATACAATGACGATGATGAGCGAATTTCAGTTGCTGCGGATAGTTTTGTCTTGGCAACAGTCTACCTATATTCCTTCTTAAATTTTCGACATCATGCCCGATATAAAAAATTCAGATACCGTTCCAACTCCCCCAATTATCTCCGAGGTTACCCCAGTTCCATCGCCTGAAGCGGTGATTCCGCCTCCTGAGCCGCCACCAGCGCCACCTCAAACACCAAAGCCGCCAGAGCAGCCGACGGTCTATACCAGTTTAGGTCATCCGGGGGGCAAAACGCCTGGGGCAGGCGCAGATGACAAGCCATGGGCGCAAACCTGGAAGCTGCTAGCTGCACGGTTCAGGGCAATATCCGACAAAGCCGGGCGTAGGATGATGCAGAGAACGCTGAAAATAGGCGTCTCTGCGCGTATTTTTCATCCGGAAGAGGGTGCAAAAGGCCTGCGTGGGCGCACCTTGCAATATCTTGAAGAATCGATCGCGCAATGGGTGATGTCGCGTGATGTGCTGGTTTTCATGATCCCGACGGTGAACACCAATGGCTTGGTTCATCCCAGCAGCATCCGTCTGCGTGACTATGCCAAGCATTTGGATGGTCTGGTGTTGCAAGGTGGCGCTGATGTCTCGCCGCAGAGCTACGCAGAAGCT
The DNA here is from genome assembly GCF_003056055.1 of Glaciimonas sp. PCH181. Classification (NCBI taxonomy): domain Bacteria; kingdom Pseudomonadati; phylum Pseudomonadota; class Betaproteobacteria; order Burkholderiales; family Oxalobacteraceae; genus Glaciimonas; species Glaciimonas sp. PCH181. Next base: position 901,374 of record NZ_PYFP01000002.1, on the reverse strand, counting down.
GCAACGCGTCCTGAATGGGGAGGGGACCGGGTCCGCGATATGTATGAGCTCGAATTGCTGCATGAATTTATCGAAGCTGGCAAACCGGTTTTGGGTATTTGCCGAGGTTGTCAATTGATTAACGTGGCTTTGGGCGGTACGTTATATCAAGACATTGCGACCGATGTGCCCAGTTCAATCGCCCACGTTAACGATGAGTACGATCGCTTGCATCACGCGATTCAATTTCCTCCGGGTTCGTCGCTGGCGGGTTTGTTTCCGTCCTCCAATACAGATACGGGCAAAGAATGGGTGGTGAACTCGATACATCATCAGGCGGTGAAGGACTTGGGCCGCGATCTATCTGTCGAGGCAGTGTCAGGTGTTGACAACATCACCGAAGCGATCCGTTATCGCAAGGCACCGTTCGTGATGGGCTTGCAATGGCATCCGGAATTTCATCGGGCTGGCGGGCCAGAATTGCTGGATTGCACACCGATTCTCGACGGCTTCCTAAGAGCAGCGCGCGAAACCCGCTTCTAAATTGCTACTTGCAAATATTTTTAATTAATTTTGCGCAAGTGCTTGTCTATCTGAAAATCTTTGTAGTATAGTAGCGGGCTTGCTTCCGCTATAGCTCTGTCTAATTGATTCTGATCCTTATTTTCAGAAAATTTAGCGAAAATAGTTGACAAGTAGAAGGTGTTTCACTATAGTTTTGGGTTCCGTGCGGAGGGGTGGTCGAGTGGTTAATGGCAGCAGACTGTAAATCTGCCCTCTTGCGAGTACGCTGGTTCGAATCCAGCCCCCTCCACCACAGTCAAAAGTAGTGTTGCATGTAGTAAATGTTGCGGATGAAGAAGTGATCTCGCGGGTGTAGCTCAATGGTAGAGCAGAAGCCTTCCAAGCTTATGACGAGGGTTCGATTCCCTTCACCCGCTCCAGTTTTAGTTATACATGAGTTGCAAGTGAAATTGTTTCGCAAGTTTATAGGTTGAGCGTGTTGCTGGGAGTTGTCGGTACACGAGCAGCATAGCCCTTGTAGCTCAGTGGTAGAGCACTCCCTTGGTAAGGGAGAGGCCACGTGTTCGATCCACGTCAAGGGCACCAAGTATTCAGTCCGTTCGCAGTGCCCGATTCGGCGCGGAGCCAGCGCTGTAATTTCTTGATTAGTCAATCAGTAGTATTCAATGTAATGCAGTCGGGCGCGTGCCTGAACATTCTCATCAAATCTTTAGGAGTTCCAAGATGGCAAAGAGCAAATTTGAGCGGACCAAGCCGCACGTGAATGTGGGCACGATTGGCCACGTTGATCATGGCAAAACCACACTGACTGCAGCAATTGCGACGGTGTTGTCGAAGAAATTTGGCGGCGAAGCTAAAGGCTACGCGCAAATTGATGCGGCACCGGAAGAAAAAGCGCGTGGTATTACGATCAACACAGCGCACGTAGAATACGAAACGGCGAATCGCCACTACGCGCACGTTGACTGCCCAGGCCATGCTGACTATGTTAAAAACATGATCACTGGCGCGGCGCAAATGGACGGTGCGATTCTGGTGTGTTCGGCTGCTGATGGTCCGATGCCACAAACGCGTGAGCACATCTTGCTGGCGCGTCAAGTTGGTGTGCCATACATCATTGTGTACCTGAACAAATGCGACATGGTTGACGATGCTGAGTTGCTTGAGCTGGTCGAAATGGAAGTGCGTGAGTTATTGAGCAAGTATGAATTCCCAGGCGACGACCTGCCGATCATCCAGGGTTCAGCGAAGCTGGCACTGGAAGGCGACACAGGTCCATTGGGCGAAGAGTCGATCATGAAGTTGGCTGACGCACTGGACAGCTACATCCCGACACCAGAGCGTGCAGTTGATGGCGCGTTCTTGCTGCCAGTGGAAGATGTGTTCTCGATCTCAGGTCGCGGTACAGTGGTAACTGGTCGTATCGAGCGCGGTATTGTTAAAGTTGGCGAAGAACTGGAAATCATTGGTATTCGCGATACACAAAAAACGACTTGTACTGGCGTTGAAATGTTCCGTAAGTTGCTGGACCAAGGTCAAGCTGGCGATAACGTTGGTGTTCTGTTGCGCGGTACGAAGCGTGAAGATGTTGAGCGGGGTCAAGTTCTGGCGAAACCAGGTACGATCAAGCCACACAAGCATTTCACAGGCGAGATCTATGTTCTGTCGAAAGACGAAGGCGGCCGTCATACACCTTTCTTCAACAACTATCGTCCACAGTTCTACTTCCGTACGACGGATGTAACTGGTTCGATCGCGTTGCCAGAAGGTAAAGAAATGGTGATGCCAGGCGATAACGTTTCGATCACAGTGATGCTGATCAACCCAATCGCGATGGAAGAAGGCTTGCGCTTCGCTATTCGTGAAGGTGGTCGTACTGTTGGCGCGGGTGTTGTTGCTAAAATCCTGCCTGACGCGTAATTTATTGGTTTTACACGCCGCAATTTTGGATTTATCCTGATTGCGGCGTTGATGTCTGAGTGGTAGTAGAAGTGAAGTAGTTAATAAAAGTGTTGTTTCGAGTTAAATAAGCCAAGTAACTTGATTAAGTCTTAAGCGTTAGGGGTGTAGCTCAATTGGCAGAGCGCCGGTCTCCAAAACCGGAGGTTGGGGGTTCGATGCCCTCCGCCCCTGCCACCGATTCAGGTGTAGGGTACTGAAAGTATAAATCCACGTATGTCTAACCACCCTGTGCAAACTGTCAGCCCGTCAGGCGACAAGCTCAAAGTAGTATTGGCAGTTTTAGCTGTCGTTGCCGGCATAGTCGGCTTTTATTTTTTGTCGGACAAGCCAAGCTTGGTACGTGCAAGTGTTCTAGTCGCCGGTTTGATCGTTGCGATTGCATTAGCGTGGACCTCGACTCAAGGCAGAGAATTTCTAAGTTTCGCCAAGGAAGCTATCCGCGAAACTAAAAAGGTGGTCTGGCCTACCCGCAAAGAAGCGATGCAAATTACTGCCATTGTTTTTGTCTTTGTGTTGGTAATGGCGATTTTCCTGTGGGGAACCGACAAGCTCCTTGAAGTTTTATTGTACGACGTGATTTTGGGTTGGAAATAATAATGAGCGAAAGCACACAAGACGACGCACAAGCAACGCCGGTCGAAGTAACGACGCCGGCGTCTGCGCCTATGGGCAAGAAGCGCTGGTATGTTGTGCACGCCTATTCTGGCATGGAAAAAAGCGTGATGCGTGCGCTCACCGAGCGTGCTGAACGTGCCGGTATGCAAGATCAGTTTGGTCAAATTTTAGTCCCTACTGAAGAAGTGATTGAAGTTAAGAATGGTCAAAAGTCAGTAACTGAGCGTCGTTTCTTCCCAGGCTATGTTCTGGTTGAGATGGAAATGACGGATGAAACATGGCATCTGGTCAAAAATACAAATAAAGTCACCGGTTTCATCGGCGGCAAGTCAAATAAGCCTACGCCGATTCCGCAGCATGAAGTCGATAAAATCATGCAGCAAATGCAAGATGGTGTCGAGAAGCCGCGTCCGAAAGTATTGTACGAAGTGGGTGAATTGGTCCGCATCAAAGATGGTCCTTTCACCGATTTCAACGGTAACGTCGAAGAAGTGAACTACGAAAAATCGCGCGTGCGCGTGACGGTAACCATCTTCGGTCGTGCAACACCGGTTGAGTTGGAATTTGGCCAGGTTGAAAAAGTCTAAATTTTTCGTTATCAGGTTGTATTTAGATAACGCGATTTTTTGTAATAAAGCGCCCGGCGGAGCGCGGTAGGTTCGAAGAACTTATTAATTCGCTGTTATTAGTAAGAGAGGAGCCCAATTAACTCAGCAATGAGTGAACAGGCGCTAACACTCAATCAACGTAGGAGCCATCATGGCAAAGAAAATCATTGGTTTTATCAAGCTGCAAGTTCCAGCAGGTAAAGCAAACCCATCCCCTCCGATCGGTCCAGCACTGGGTCAACGCGGTCTTAACATCATGGAATTCTGTAAGGCATTTAATGCCCAGACTCAAGGCGTTGAGCCAGGTCTGCCAATTCCAGTTGTGATTACTGCATTTGCAGATAAGTCTTTCACTTTTGTGATGAAGACTCCTCCTGCAACTATTTTGATCAAAAAAGCTGCTGGTATCACTAAGGGTTCGGCTAAGCCGCATACCGATAAAGTCGGTTCGATCACTCGCCAACAAGCAGAAGATATCGCTACACAGAAGAAGCCCGACCTTACTGGTGCTGATCTGGAAGCTGCCGTGCGTACCATCGCCGGTTCCGCTCGTTCAATGGGCATCACGGTGGAGGGTCTGTAATGGCTAAGTTAACAAAACGCGTAAAAGCAATTAAAGCAAAAGTTGATCGTACTAAGGCTTATCCATTCGATAACGCTATTGTATTGATCAAAGAATGCGCAACTGCCAAGTTCAATGAGTCTATCGATGTGTCCGTTCAATTGGGCGTAGATGCTAAGAAATCGGATCAAGTTGTTCGTGGCTCGGTAGTGTTGCCAGCTGGTACAGGTAAGAGCGTCCGTGTTGCAGTTTTTGCATCAGGTGAAAAAGCTGAACAGGCAAAAGCAGCTGGTGCAGATGTCGTGGGTATGGAAGATCTGGCTGAGCAAATTAAAGCCGGTAACATGCCTTTTGATATCGTTATCGCGTCGCCAGATACTATGCGTATCGTTGGTACTCTGGGTCAAATCCTGGGACCACGTGGTTTGATGCCTAACCCGAAGGTCGGAACTGTTACCCCTGACGTTGCTACTGCAGTTAAAAATGCAAAAGCTGGTCAAGTGCAATACCGTACTGACAAAGGCGGTATTATTCACGCCACTATCGGTCGTAAATCGTTCAGCGATGCTGAATTGAAATCGAATTTGTTGGCACTTATCGATGCGCTGAGCAAAGCTAAACCAGCAACCAGCAAAGGTGTTTACCTGCGCAAGGTCTCGCTGTCTTCAACAATGGGTGCTGGCATCCGTGTTGAGCAAGCAAGCTTGGTTGCTTAATATTTGAATTAAGTCCTGAGGCGTCGCGACAGTACGTAACTATGTACTAACGCTGGCGACTCAGGCGAATCTTTGGGCTGGACCGGCATAAGCAATTATGTCGATCCAGACAATCAAAGACCGTTGGGCAGCGTGCACGCAGGTTGGTGCACAAAGTTAAATCCCAAGCGAGAAATTGAAGCGCCTGGTACCCAACGCAGATGGTGCACCCGAACAAGTTTTGTAGTCTCAACACTGTTGCGTGAATAGCGTGCTAGTACTGAACTCCTAACTTCGGACGCCGTGTTCGAACCGATGTGAGGTGAATAGCCAATTGCGGCTATGTCATTACCGAGCATCATTTATGGAGGTTGATCTTGAGTCTCAATCTGAATGACAAAAAGGCCGTTGTAGCCGAAGTTTCTGCAAAAGTGAAAGCTGCGCAGACTATCGTACTGGCCGAATACCGTGGCATCCAGGTTGGTCACTTGACGCAACTGCGCGCCAATGCGCGTACCCAAGGTGTGTACCTGCGTGTATTGAAAAATACATTAGCTCGTCGCGCTGTTGAAGGTACCGCTTTTGCTGAACTCGCCAAAGAAATGACTGGTCCGTTGATCTATTCGATCTCGGTCGATGCCGTTGCTGCTGCTAAAGTCTTAGCTGACTTTGCAAAAACCAACGACAAACTAGTCCTGAAAGCGGGTAACTACGCTGGCAAGACGCTTGATAAAGCGGCTGTCGTAGCGTTGGCAAGTATTCCGAGCCGTGAAGTCTTGCTGGCCCAAGTTGTGGGCATGATGCAAGTTCCTATCTCTGGATTTGTGCGTGGTTTGGCTGCCTTGGCAGCGAAAAAAGAAGCCGAAACCGGTGTCGTCGCTACTGAAGTTGTAGCGGATGCTGAAGTCGCTGCTTAATTAAAAGCAGTGTTTCAGCGCTTTTTTCAGCGTTAGTACCAATTAGATGTAGTTATCAATAAAATTAGGAGTTTCACATGGCACTTGACAAAGACGCAATCCTGGACGCAGTTGGCGCCCTGACCGTTTTGGAATTGAATGACCTGGTTAAGGCATTCGAAGAAAAATTTGGCGTATCGGCTGCAGCTGTTGCTGTTGCTGGCGGCGCTGGCGGCGGCGCTGCTGCTGCTGCTGAAGAGCAAACTGAATTCACAGTTAATCTGCTTGAATTCGGCGCGAACAAAGTTGGCGTAATTAAAGCTGTTCGTGAAATCACTGGCTTGGGCTTGAAAGAAGCTAAAGACTTGGTTGACGGTGCACCGAAGCCAGTTAAAGAAGCAGTCTCTAAAGCAGACGCTGAAGCAGCCAAGAAGAAATTGGAAGACGCTGGCGCGAAAGCTGAAATCAAGTAATTCTGATTTCACAGTGCGTCGCCGTCAAGGTGACGCAGGAGTCAAAGTGCAGAATCCCCCGAAAGTGGGCATTCGGCTTTGGCTCCTTTGTCGTTTTCGATTTTATTGTTCTGGGTCTTCTTTATTCGACCTAGTTAACTCTTGATCGGGTTATAGCGTTCCTTTTGCAGCCGAGCTTGAAGGGCTGAGACTTGAGGTTTCGTAGCTGTTGGGTTGTGGGTTTTATCTAGTAGCTAACAGCGTTGGTAGCATTGGTTAGTTGCCCGATATGGCTACATTACTTATCGAATCCTGAATTCTCTATCCTTCCTGTCACTCACGGAGTGTCCATGCATTACTCATTTACTGAGAAAAAACGCATTCGCAAATCTTTTGCGAAACGTGCAAACGTTCATCAAGTTCCGTTCCTGCTGGCGACCCAGCTCGAGTCATATCTGGGCTTTTTGCAAGCAGACAAAGTACCGTCTCAACGTAAAAATGAAGGTTTGCAATCTGCCTTCTCGTCCATTTTTCCTATCGTTTCGCACAATGGTTTTGCGCGTCTCGAATTCCTGTCATATGTCCTCGGTGATCCACCGTTCGACGTCAAGGAATGTCAACAACGTGGATTGACGTTCGCGTCGCCTCTGCGTGCCAAAGTGCGACTGGTTATTCTTGATAAAGAATCTCCAACAAAGCCTGTCGTTAAAGAAATGAAAGAGCAAGAAGTCTACATGGGCGAATTGCCTTTGATGACAACTACTGGCTCGTTCGTCATTAACGGTACAGAGCGCGTCATCGTGTCTCAGCTGCATCGTTCGCCTGGCGTATTTTTTGAGCATGACCGAGGCAAGACCCACTCATCAGGCAAACTGCTATTCTCGGCGCGGATTATTCCTTACCGTGGTTCGTGGCTTGATTTTGAGTTTGATCCGAAAGACATTTTGTTCTTCCGTGTCGATCGTCGTCGGAAAATGCCAGTCACGATTCTGTTAAAAGCGATCGGCATGTCGGTCGAGCAGATTCTGGCTAATTTCTTCGTATTCGATAATTTCGCTTTGCGCAATGATGGCGCGGAGATGGAATTTGTAGCAGAGCGCCTGCGCGGCGAAGTTGCACGTTTTGACATTACTGACAAGTCTGGCAATGCATTGGTCGCCAAAGACAAGCGGATCAATTCAAAGCATGTACGCGACATCGAAGCGGCTGGTATCAAGCACATTTCGGTACCGGAAGACTATTTGCTAGGCCGTGTATTGGCGCGCAACATCGTCGATGAAGACACCGGTGAAGTGGTTGCCAACGCGAACGACGAATTGACCGAAGAGCTGTTGGCCAAATTGCGTGAAGCGGATATTGCCACAATTCAGACTTTGTATACCAATGATCTGGATCAAGGTGGTTACATATCGCAAACATTGCGCAGTGATGACACCAACGATCAGATGGCGGCTAAAGTTGCAATCTATCGCATGATGCGTCCTGGCGAACCGCCGACCGAAGATTCGGTAGAGGCTTTGTTCAATGGCCTCTTCTACAACGAAGATCGCTACGATTTGTCAGCTGTTGGTCGCATGAAATTCAATCGCCGTATCGGTCGCGATGAGTTGACTGGTGCGATGACGTTGTCAAACGAAGATGTGTTGGCTGTTATCAAGATTTTGGTTGAGTTGCGCAATGGTCGCGGCGAAGTCGATGATATCGATCACTTGGGTAATCGTCGTGTACGTTGTGTCGGTGAATTAGCTGAAAATCAATTCCGTGCCGGTCTGGTCAGAGTTGAGCGTGCAGTTAAAGAGCGTCTGGGACAAGCTGAAGCTGACAACCTGATGCCGCATGATCTGATTAACTCTAAGCCTATCTCTGCAGCTATTCGTGAGTTTTTCGGTTCGTCACAATTGTCGCAGTTTATGGATCAAACCAATCCATTGTCCGAAATTACTCACAAGCGTCGTATTTCGGCCTTGGGACCTGGTGGATTGACCCGGGAACGTGCTGGTTTTGAAGTACGTGACGTGCATCCAACTCACTATGGCCGCGTATGCCCGATTGAGACACCGGAAGGTCCAAACATTGGACTGATCAACTCGTTGGCGCTATATGCACGCCTCAATGAATATGGTTTCCTGGAAACGCCGTACCGTAAAGTAGTCGATAGCAAAATTACCGAACAGGTCGATTTCCTGTCCGCGATTGAAGAAGGCCGTTACATCATCGCTCAGGCGAATGCGACCATCGACAAGTCCGGCAAACTATCGGATGAATTGGTTTCGGCGCGTGAAGCGGGTGAAACAATTTTGGTATCACCAGAGCGTGTTCAGTACATGGACGTTGCTACTGGACAGGTCGTTTCAGTTGCTGCATCGCTGATTCCGTTCCTCGAACACGATGATGCGAACCGCGCGTTGATGGGTGCGAATATGCAGCGTCAGGCAGTTCCTTGCTTGCGTCCTGAGACAGCGTTGGTTGGTACTGGTATTGAACGTACTGTTGCGATTGACTCGGGCACTACTGTGCAGGCGCTACGCGGCGGTATTGTTGATTACGTTGATGCCGGTCGTGTGGTTATTCGTGTTAATGATGAAGAGGCGTTGGCTGGTGAAGTCGGTGTTGATATTTATAACCTGATTAAATACACCCGCTCGAACCAGAACACCAATATCAATCAACGTCCGATTGTCGAAGTGGGTGATCGTGTTGCTAAACTTGACGTGATCGCTGATGGCGCATCGACTGACTTGGGCGAATTGGCCCTTGGTCAGAACATGCTAGTAGCCTTTATGCCATGGAACGGCTACAACTTCGAAGATTCGATTCTGATCTCCGAAAAAGTGGTAGCTGATGATCGTTACACTTCGATTCATATCGAAGAGTTATCGGTTGTTGCACGTGACACCAAGTTAGGTGCCGAAGAAATTACTCGCGATATCTCGAACCTGGCTGAAAATCAGCTGGCACGTCTTGATGAAGCTGGGATCGTGTACATCGGTGCAGAAGTTGAAGCTGGCGATACATTGGTTGGTAAAGTAACGCCTAAGGGCGAAACCCAGCTGACACCAGAAGAAAAGTTGCTGCGTGCGATTTTCGGTGAAAAAGCTTCAGATGTTAAAGACACTTCGTTGCGTGTGCCATCGGGCATGGTCGGTACGGTTATTGATGTGCAAGTGTTTACCCGCGAAGGTATTGTCCGCGACAAACGTGCGCAACAAATTATCGATGACGAACTGAAACGCTATCGTCTTGATCTGAACGATCAGCTGCGGATTGTTGAAGGCGATGCCTTTGAACGTCTGGAGCGGATGTTGATCGGCAAGGTTGTCAACGGCGGTCCGAAGAAGCTGGCTAAGGGTGCCAAATTGACCAAGGAATACTTGGCCGATCTGGATAAATACCATTGGTTTGATATTCGCCCATCGGATGATCCGACCGCAATCGCTTTAGAAGCGATTAAAGAGTCGATCGCTGAAAAGCGCCATCAGTTCGATTTGGCCTTTGAAGAAAAACGTAAGAAGCTGACCCAAGGCGATGAGTTGCAGCCTGGCGTGCAAAAAATGGTCAAGGTTTATCTGGCTGTTAAGCGTCGTCTGCAACCAGGTGACAAGATGGCGGGTCGTCACGGTAACAAGGGTGTTGTTTCACGCATTCTGCCTATCGAAGACATGCCGCACATGGCCGATGGTACGCCAGCTGATATCGTGTTGAATCCGCTTGGTGTTCCATCGCGGATGAACATTGGTCAGGTTTTGGAAGTGCATTTGGGTTGGGCTGCAAAGGGTCTGGGTCTGCGTATCGGCGAAATGCTGAAAGCACAAACCAAGATTGCCGAGCTGCGTCAGTTCCTCAATACGATTTATAACGAATCGGGCAAAGTTGAAGATCTGGACAACATGAGTGACGACGAAATCATGCGTCTGGCGTCTAACCTGAAAAAAGGTGTGACATTTGCAACACCGGTATTTGATGGCGCCAATGAGGCTGAAATCAACCGTATGTTGAATCTGGCTTATCCTGATCCGATTGCTAAACAACTTGGCATGACGCCATCGAAGAACCAGGTAACGATGTACGACGGTCGTACTGGTGAAGCGTTTGAGCGTAGCGTTACCGTCGGCTATATGCATTACCTGAAACTGCACCATCTGGTTGATGACAAGATGCATGCGCGTTCTACTGGTCCTTACTCGCTGGTAACACAGCAGCCATTGGGTGGTAAGGCGCAGTTCGGTGGTCAGCGCTTCGGTGAGATGGAAGTCTGGGCATTGGAAGCGTATGGCGCATCCTATGTCCTGCAAGAAATGCTGACAGTAAAATCAGATGATGTGAACGGTCGTACCAAAGTGTATGAAAATCTGGTCAAGGGCGATCACGTGATCGAAGCTGGTATGCCAGAATCTTTCAACGTATTGTTGAAAGAAATTCGTTCGCTAGGTATCGATATGGATCTAGATCGGGACTAAACCGATTCGATTTGATCCATTGTGGGACAACGTTGATGCGGCTCCGAAAGGCGCCGGAGGACGCTGTCCCACAACTGATTCAGCTAGCAGTTAAAAGGTCGGTGAAAGTTGTTTCTTCATTTGTGAATGATGCGTGAAACGCCCACTGTACTAACAAAAGAATTTAGTTTTTTCACGCCAACCTGGAGTGATACATGAAAGCACTGCTCGATTTATTCAAGCAAGTTCAGCAAAATGAACAGTTCGACGCGATCAAAATTGGCCTCGCGTCGCCAGATAAAATCCGTTCGTGGTCTTATGGCGAAGTCAAGAAGCCTGAGACTATCAACTATCGTACCTTTAAGCCTGAGCGCGATGGTCTGTTCTGCGCCAAAATCTTTGGCCCTATTAAAGACTACGAATGCTTGTGCGGTAAGTACAAGCGTCTGAAGCATCGCGGTGTAATCTGCGAAAAATGTGGCGTTGAAGTTACCTTGGCAAAAGTGCGTCGTGAACGCATGGGCCACATTGAATTGGCGTCGCCGACTGCGCACATCTGGTTCCTGAAATCTCTGCCGTCACGTCTGGGTATGGTCCTCGACATGACTTTGCGGGATATCGAACGCGTTCTTTACTTCGAAGCCTACGTTATCACTGATCCAGGCATGACACCGCTGAAGCGTTGCCAGATCATGTCCGAAGACGACTACGCAGCGAAGTACGAAGAATACGGCGATGATTTCACCGCATTCATGGGTGCCGAAGGTATCCGTGAGTTGCTGCGCGCAATCGACATCGATCGCGAAGCCGAGACCTTACGTCAAGACTTAAAAGACTCGAAATCAGAAGCCAAGATCAAGAAATATTCCAAGCGCTTGAAGGTGCTGGAAGCATTCCAACGTTCGGGAATTAAGCCGGACTGGATGATCATGGAAGTATTGCCAGTGCTGCCGCCTGAATTGCGTCCGCTGGTACCGCTGGATGGTGGTCGTTTTGCAACTTCCGATTTGAATGACCTGTATCGTCGCGTCATTAACCGTAATAACCGTTTAAAGCGTCTGATGGAATTGCGCGCACCGGAAATCATTACGCGTAATGAAAAGCGGATGTTGCAGGAAGCAGTGGATTCGTTGCTAGACAATGGTCGTCGCGGTAAAGCAATGACTGGCGCTAACAAGCGTCCATTGAAGTCGTTGGCTGAGATGATCAAGGGTAAAGGCGGCCGTTTCCGTCAAAACTTGTTGGGTAAGCGCGTCGATTACTCCGGTCGTTCGGTGATCGTGGTGGGTCCACAACTTAAATTACATCAATGCGGTTTGCCAAAATTGATGGCCTTGGAGTTGTTCAAGCCATTTATTTTCAACAAGCTCGAAGTGATGGGCATCGCCAGCACCATCAAGGCAGCCAAGAAAGAAGTTGAAAATCAGACTTCGGTCGTGTGGGACATTCTGGAAGAAGTGATCCGTGAACATCCGGTCATGCTGAACCGTGCACCTACATTGCATCGTTTGGGCATTCAGGCGTTTGAGCCGGTCCTGATCGAAGGTAAAGCTATTCAGTTGCACCCGTTGGTTTGCGCCGCATTTAACGCCGACTTTGACGGTGACCAAATGGCGGTCCACGTGCCTCTGTCGATTGAAGCACAAATGGAAGCGCGTACGCTGATGCTGGCGTCGAACAACATTTTGTTCCCATCGAACGGCGAACCGTCGATCGTACCTTCGCAAGATATCGTGTTGGGTCTGTACTACGCAACGCGTGAACAGATCAACGGTAAGAACGAAGGCATGATGTTCCCGGATGTCTCGGAAGCTATCCGTGCGTATGACAACAAGGAAGTCGAACTGACAACCCGTGTCACCGTGCGTATTACCGAATATCCGAAAGATCTGGTCACTGGCGAATTCGTCAAGACTATCAAGCGTTACGAAACCACTGTTGGCCGTGCGATCCTGTCAGAAATTCTGCCTAAGGGTCTGCCGTTCACCGTGTTGAATCGTGCGTTGAAGAAGAAAGAAATTTCTAAGCTGATCAACACGTCGTTCCGTAAGTGCGGTTTGCGTGCGACAGTTGTTTTCGCTGATCAATTGATGCAGTCCGGTTTCCGTTTGGCGACACGTGCTGGTATCTCGATCTGTGTTGATGACATGCTGGTACCGCCGCAAAAAGTCACACTGATCGCTACTGCAGAACAAGAAGTTAAACAGATCGAACAGCAATACTCGTCCGGTCTGGTTACTGCTGGCGAACGTTATAACAAAGTGGTTGATATCTGGGGCAAGGCCGGTGATGACGTCGGTAAGGCCATGATGGAACAGCTCAAGGTTGAAGACGTCGTTCGCCGTGACGGCACCAAAGGTACACAAGAATCGTTCAATGCCATTTACATGATGGCCGACTCCGGTGCGCGTGGTTCTGCGGCGCAGATTCGTCAGTTGGCCGGTATGCGTGGTCTGATGGCGAAACCGGATGGTTCGATTATCGAAACGCCGATTACCGCGAACTTCCGCGAAGGTCTGAACGTTTTGCAGTACTTTATTTCCACCCACGGTGCGCGTAAAGGTCTGGCAGATACCGCGTTAAAGACAGCGAACTCAGGTTACCTGACGCGTCGTCTGGTTGACGTTACCCAAGATTTGGTTGTGATCGAAGATGATTGCGGCACGTCGAACGGTGCAGTTATGAAGGCAATGGTTGAGGGTGGTGAAGTGATCGAAGCATTGCGTGACCGTATTCTTGGTCGCGTTGCTGCTAACGACATCGTTAATCCTGAAACCCAGGGCACGCTGTATGAATCCGGGACATTGCTGGACGAAGATGCCGTTGAAGAAATCGAACGCCTCGGTATCGATGAAGTAAAAGTTCGCACACCGCTGACTTGTGACACACGCTATGGCCTGTGCGCACAATGTTACGGTCGTGATCTGGGACGTGGTTCTCTGGTCAACGCCGGTGAAGCTGTCGGCGTGATCGCGGCACAATCGATTGGTGAGCCAGGTACTCAGCTGACTATGCGTACGTTCCACATTGGTGGTGCGGCGTCGCGAGCAGCAGTGGCATCTAGCGTTGAAGCCAAGTCGAACGGCGTAGTGCGCTTTACGGCAACGATGCGTTACGTCACGAATGGTAAAGGCGAGCTGATCGTTATTTCCCGTTCAGGCGAAGTACTGATCACTGATGATCACGGTCGTGAACGTGAGCGCCATAAGGTGCCGTATGGTGCGACCATGATTGTCAACGATGGTATGACGATCAAGGCTGGCGCAACATTAGCAACATGGGATCCGCTGACACGTCCGATCATTACCGAGTACACCGGTACTGTGAAGTTCGAAAACGTTGAAGAAGGTTCGACCGTTGCGCGTCAGATCGATGAAGTGACCGGTCTGTCGACATTGGTTGTTATCGATGCCAAGCGTCGTGGTTCTGTGACCAAAACTGTTCGTCCTCAGGTCAAACTGTTGAATGAACAAGATCAGGAAGTCAAGATCTCCGGTACAGAACATGCTGTGACGATCGGTTTCCAGGTCGGTGCACTGATTACCGTGAAAGACGGACAGCAAGTCCACGTTGGTGAAGTGTTGGCGCGTATCCCGACTGAATCGCAGAAAACGCGTGACATTACCGGTGGTTTGCCGCGTGTTGCTGAGTTGTTTGAAGCGCGTTCGCCGAAGGATGCCGGTATGCTGGCTGAGGTTACCGGAACCGTTGCATTTGGTAAGGAAACCAAAGGTAAGCAACGTCTGGAAATCACAGACATGGACGGCAATAAGCATGAGTTCTTGATCACCAAAGATAAACAAGTATTGGTCCATGACGGCCAAGTGGTGAATAAGGGCGAAATGATTGTTGACGGCCCAGCCGATCCACAAGATATTCTGCGTCTGTTGGGTATCGAAGCGTTGGCCCGTTACATCGTTGACGAAGTACAAGATGTGTATCGTTTGCAAGGCGTGAAAATCAATGACAAGCACATTGAAGTTATCGTCCGTCAAATGTTGCGCCGTGTACAAATCGTTGATGCTGGCGATGCTAACTACATCACTGGTGAACAGGTTGAGCGTTCCGAGTTGCTGGACGAAAATGATCGCGTGATCGCCGCAGGAAAGATTCCTGCAACATACGAAAACGTATTGTTGGGTATTACCAAAGCATCGCTGTCGACTGACTCGTTCATATCTGCTGCGTCGTTCCAGGAAACTACCCGAGTCTTGACGGAAGCTGCAATCATGGGCAAACGTGATGGCCTGCGTGGTCTGAAAGAAAACGTCATTGTTGGACGTTTGATTCCAGCTGGAACTGGCTTGGCATTCCATCGCGCACGTAAAGAAAAAGATACGTGGGAAGCGGAAGAACGGACTGCTTTGCTGCAATCGGAGCAACAAGCACGTAACCTGCAAGCTGAAGCGGAAGTACAACCAGCTGAAACGTTGGGAACAACTGGCGACGAAGCTTAATTCGTAAGCGTTGTTAAAAAAACGGCACCGGAGAATTCTCCGGTGCCGTTTTTGTTTGTGCGGTTCTAACTATATTTAGACGCGAATAAGACAGTTGAGGTAGAAGTTCTGAGAATGGCTTCTGTATGGCCTACGATAAGCCATGTGCGAATCCGAGCTTTTGTATCCGTATAACGGCTCTGGTGACGACTCCGATTGCTGCTGTCGTGATAAAAGGGGTGATGACTCATATACGAGAAGGGGAAATAACCTTTAAATCCGGCTATTTCCCCTTATTTGAGCCGCTTAACTTGATGCCGTAGCGTTAGTCCTTCAGTTGCAGCAACGGTTTCGCGTTATCTTTTACTTCTCGACAATCGCCTTTAAAGGTCGAGTTATCGTAATCGCTCCAGCCATAGCTATCTACATACCGCTTATGCGGACGGAGTTTATTGCTTAAAAAGCTCTTCTCCAAGTGCTCATCCGGATAGCGAATATCAGATAGATCCAACAACGAATGAAATACGTTTTCGGTATTAATACGCGCTCGCTTATGACGTATTAGCTGCTCTACTTTTTCTGGATAGGCGGTTTTGTATTGATCCGAATACCACATTAATGCTGGAATATGGAATTCAAACTGCGTGTTGTGGCCATGAAAAGCTATTTTGCAGCTGCCGTCGTACAAGGTTTCTCCATGATCGGAGAAGTACATCATGGCGCTCAACTTATTCGAAGACTTTAATGTCTTGATGACTTGCTCCAAAAACCAGTCGGTGTAAAGGATCGAGTTATCGTAACTATTATTTAACGCGGGTTTATTCGCCAGATTGGTGTACGCCGGATTCGCGATGCCGAAGAGCGACGGCTGCCATTTGTCGAATCCCTGAGGGTAACGATGGCTGTAGTTCCAGTGGCTGCCTAAGCTATGGAGCACAATGAGTTTTTTCGGATGCGGGTCGGCCATCGCCGTTTTTAAGGGGGCCAGCAGAGCTTCATCAAAACTCGACGCGTCCGTAAAGCCACCAAGATTCAGGAATTGGGTCACATCTGCTTCATTTGCAAACACAGAAATAGGTGTATCGAATTTACCGAAGGACATCTGATTTGACATCCAGTAAGTTTTAAAGCCCGCTTCTTTATAGGCAGTAATGAAGGATTTCTCAGAGAAACCCGCACGCAGGCTCTGCGTGATCGGTTTGCGTGAAACCATTACAGGAACCGATAAGCGCGTCGCTGCGACACCCGTGAGCGCATCCGAAAAACTGACAAGATTAGGCTCTTGTTCCAATAGCGGATTGGTCTCACGCGCGTAGCCGTTCAGGCTCCATCGATCAGCGCGTGAAGACTCGCCTATGACCATGACAACAATTTGGGGCGTATCTTTCTGACTAACTTGTTGGGCGCGGAACGAGAAGCGGCGGTTCTCGCGTTGTAAATCTTCCAGGTATTTCCGCTCTTTCCAAAAATCGTAACCACGCACGGCAAGACCAAAAGGCCAGGTACGACCAAACGGCTCGGCTTCAAATGGAATTTCGGCCCAACTTGGCAGTTTGCCGAACTTAATTGACGACATCGCGCTCGTGGTAAAGGATGAGGGCGGCGGAGTGACAGGCGACGCGATTCTTGGGTTCACAATGGCAGCAAGTGTAGCTGGCTGACTCATCGTTGCCGAGCTTGCCTGACTAGCTGAGCCTGCTGTTACTAGCTTAGCCGTCGCAGAGGGGTGTGGTGGTGGGCTGACGCCCATTTCTTCGCCATACAGCCAGAGACCGAAAGAGGCAATCATCGCCGCGCAGATCAACCAGCGCGTATTGCCACGCCAATCAAGATCGCGGGTTGTGGCGGCTGCATACCAGCTTAATCCCCACCAAATGATAATGCAGACAAAAATTACCGCCAGCAGCCAGATTTTATCGCCTAAGAACTCTATTGCTTCTGCCGGTGAGGTTTCCGCAATGATCCCTAGGTGATGGGTTGAGATTCCCTGTCCATAGAATTTGCGCAGATACAGTTCTGTCGGTAACGCAATAAATGCGGGCAACAACAACCAATGAAAACGTGCCGGTCGTTTGAACAATGCCCAAATAACTAGCCACGCCACAAATTCCATTGCTACGACGCGGGCAGGACGCACAACAACTTGACCAAAAAGCAACGGGGAAAATGGCACCAGCGACAAGATCAAATAAGTGATCAGTACAAATAAGTTATTTCGGCGCAGCAAGTAAGGCATTGTCATCAATAAAAATAGGGAAAACGCATTATCCCGTAACGATGCGGACTTACACACTAGATAAAGTGTAAGAGCCATACCTCTTTTTTATAGCACTGTAGCTGCCTATTTCCGGTCGATGAAATCAATGGTGTTCTAAGGTCGTCAGTCAGGATTTGCCGTGCTTTAATCTAATCGGCCCACTGCCGCCGAAGCGCATCTACCAATTTGTTGCATCTTTTGAACAGTCGTGCATATATTAATCGCCGAGTTGACCTAATGGCGTGATGCCGATATACTCGCGGGTTCTCGATTCCAAGTTTTACTGGTCTTGAACGTTCTCCAGCGTGTTCTCATTTGCTGCAGTTCGTCCCCACCTTTATTGCCAAATCGAACTGCGCGGGATTTTCGTGCAAGTATCTGTCCAATCCCGGACAACCGATTTCGGGATTGTTGTTATTAACGTCGTAATTTTGTTGGATAGAAAACGATGCCAACCATCAATCAATTGATTCGCCAGCCACGCGTATCTGCTGTTGTTAAAAGCAAATCGCCGGCGCTGGAAAACAGCCCTCAAAAACGCGGAGTATGTACCCGTGTTTATACGACAACTCCAAAGAAGCCAAACTCGGCTTTGCGTAAAGTTGCCAAGGTACGCTTGACTAACGGTTTCGAAGTTATTTCGTACATCGGTGGTGAAGGCCATAACCTGCAAGAGCATAGCGTCGTGTTGTTACGTGGCGGTCGTGTAAAAGATTTGCCGGGTGTGCGTTACCACATGGTTCGCGGTGCATTGGATACTCAAGGCGTCAAGGATCGTAAGCAAGCACGTTCGAAATACGGTACTAAGCGCGCTAAAGCTGCAAAGAAATAATTTTTCGTCTGGCTCAGGCCAAATGAAACAGGTGTCGGTCCCCAATGGGCCGAGTAAGTGGGTAGCTATGATGGCTGTCCGCGAGGGTGAAGGAGCAAGGCTCCGCACACTCAACTGAAGATTGAAAGGAATCGAAATGCCACGTCGTCGTGAAGTTCCCAAGCGGGACATATTGCCGGATCCTAAATTCGGTAACATTGATGTTGCGAAATTCGTCAACGTCTTAATGCTGTCCGGTAAAAAATCGGTAGCTGAAAATATTATTTACGGTGCTTTTGAGCACATCCAAACTAAATCCGGCAAAGATCCGCTGGAAGTGTTTGCGTTGGCAATCGGCAACTGCAAACCATTGGTTGAAGTTAAATCGCGTCGCGTTGGTGGTGCAAACTACCAGGTGCCAGTTGAAGTTCGTCCTATCCGTCGTATGGCTTTGTCGATGCGTTGGTTGCGTGAAGCAGCTAATAAGCGTAGCGAAAAATCAATGCCGCAACGCCTTGGCGGTGAATTGCTCGAAGCTGCAGAAGGTCGCGGCGGCGCAATGAAAAAGCGCGATGAAGTACACCGTATGGCTGAAGCGAACAAGGCGTTCTCGCACTTCCGCTTCTAATAGAATGAGCGGCTGCTTCCATTGCGGAATCAGCTACTCGCATCTGAAATTTGTTCGAACCGAGCGTATATTTTCCTGGAAAAATAGCGCTCGGTTTCGTGCATTAAAAGACTTAGGAATAAATCATGGCTCGCAAGACCCCCATTGAGCGCTATCGCAATATCGGTATTTCCGCTCACATTGATGCTGGTAAAACCACGACCACTGAACGTGTGTTGTTTTACACCGGCGTGAATCACAAGATTGGTGAAGTGCATGATGGCGCAGCCACCATGGACTGGATGGAACAAGAACAAGAGCGCGGAATCACAATTACTTCTGCTGCTACCACTTGTTTCTGGAAAGGTATGGCGGGTAATTTCCCTCCACACCACATCAACATCATTGATACTCCGGGTCACGTTGACTTCACTATTGAAGTTGAGCGTTCGATGCGTGTATTGGATGGTGCTTGCATGGTTTACTGCGCAGTCGGCGGTGTGCAACCACAATCTGAAACAGTATGGCGTCAGGCTAATAAGTACAAAGTTCCACGTTTGGCGTTTGTCAATAAAATGGATCGTACTGGTGCTAATTTCTTCAAAGTTTACGAGCAAATGCGCGCACGCTTGAAGGCAAATCCAGTTCCTATGCAAGTGCCAATCGGTGCCGAAGAAAATTTCGAAGGCGTAATCGATCTGGTCAAAATGAAGGCGATCTATTGGGATGATTCAACCCAAGGTATGAAGTTTGACTACCGTGAGATTCCTGAGAATTTGGCAGCTGAAGCAGCAAAATGGCGCGAGAATATGGTTGAAGCCGCCGCTGAAGCGTCAGAAGAACTGATGAATAAGTACCTGGAAGAAGGCGATTTGACAGAAGCGGAAATTAAAGCTGCTATTCGTCAACGTACTATTGCTAGTGAAATCGTCCCGATGATGTGCGGTACAGCCTTCAAAAACAAGGGTGTGCAGGCAATGTTGGATGGCGTGGTTGAGTACTTGCCATCACCAGTGGATATTCCGCCAGTCCCAGGTATGGACGAAGATGATGAGCCAGTGGTGCGTAAAGCAGAAGACACTGAAAAATTCTCAGCATTGGCATTTAAAATCGCAACTGATCCGTTTGTTGGTCAATTGTGCTTTATCCGTTGCTACTCAGGCACGCTGAACTCGGGCGATACAGTTTATAACTCTGTTAAAGAGAAAAAAGAGCGTATCGGACGTATCGTTCAGATGCACGCGAATCAGCGCGAAGAAATTAAAGAAATGCTGGCGGGTGATATCGCTGCGGTAGTTGGTTTGAAAGATACAACGACCGGCGATACATTGTGTGATGACAAAGCCATTGTCGTTCTTGAGCGTATGGTCTTCCCAGAGCCGGTTATTTCGCAGGCTGTGGAACCTAAGACTAAGCAAGATCAAGAAAAAATGGGCCTGGCGTTGAATCGTTTGGCTGCTGAAGATCCTTCTTTCCGCGTACGTACTGACGAAGAATCGGGTCAAACGATTATCGCCGGTATGGGTGAGTTGCATCTGGACATTATTGTCGATCGTATGCGCCGTGAATTTAACGTCGAAGCGACCGTCGGTAAGCCACAAGTTGCCTATCGTGAAACGATTCGCAAGACTTGCGAAGAAATCGAAGGCAAGTTCGTTAAGCAATCTGGTGGTCGTGGTCAATATGGTCACGTGGTTCTGAAGATTGAGCCGCAAGCACCAGGTACTGGTTTTGAGTTTGTTGATGCGATCAAGGGCGGTACAGTGCCACGCGAATACATCCCTGCAGTTGAGAAGGGTGTTCGTGAAACATTGACTGCTGGTGTATTGGCCGGTTATCCGGTTGTTGACGTCAAGGTCACGCTGTTCTTTGGTTCGTACCATGATGTTGACTCGAACGAAAACGCATTCCGTATGGCTGCTTCGATGGCATTCAAAGACGGTTGCCGTAAGGCTAGCCCAGTCATTCTGGAGCCAATGATGGCGGTTGAAGTTGAGACGCCAGAAGACTACGCCGGTACAGTGATGGGCGATCTGTCGTCACGTCGCGGTATGGTCCAGGGTATGGATGAAATTGCTGGCGGTGGCGGCAAAATCATCAAGGCCGAAGTGCCATTGTCGGAAATGTTTGGTTACTCGACTTCATTGCGTTCGGCCACACAAGGTCGTGCAACATATTCGATGGAATTTAAGCACTACTCCGAAGCGCCGAAGAATGTTATCGACGCAATCGTGACATCGAAGACCAAGTAATACGGTTTATGCCTGCTCCGAAAGGGGAGGGCATTTATCTTAATAATTTCAGTAACTTGTTGAATAATCGCTCTTTTTGAAGGAAGAATAAAATGGCAAAAAGTAAATTTGAACGGACCAAGCCGCACGTGAACGTTGGCACGATTGGTCACGTTGATCATGGCAAAACCACACTGACTGCAGCAATTGCGACGGTGTTGTCGAAGAAATTTGGCGGCGAAGCTAAAGGCTACGCGCAAATTGATGCGGCACCGGAAGAAAAAGCGCGTGGTATTACGATCAACACAGCGCACGTAGAATACGAAACGGCGAATCGCCACTACGCGCACGTTGACTGCCCAGGCCATGCTGACTATGTTAAAAACATGATCACTGGCGCGGCGCAAATGGACGGTGCGATTCTGGTGTGTTCGGCTGCTGATGGTCCGATGCCACAAACGCGTGAGCACATCTTGCTGGCGCGTCAAGTTGGTGTGCCATACATCATTGTGTACCTGAACAAATGCGACATGGTTGACGATGCTGAGTTGCTTGAGCTGGTCGAAATGGAAGTGCGTGAGTTATTGAGCAAGTATGAATTCCCAGGCGACGACCTGCCGATCATCCAGGGTTCAGCGAAGCTGGCACTGGAAGGCGACACAGGTCCATTGGGCGAAGAGTCGATCATGAAGTTGGCTGACGCACTGGACAGCTACATCCCGACACCGGAGCGTGCAGTTGATGGCGCGTTCTTGCTGCCAGTGGAAGATGTGTTCTCGATCTCAGGTCGCGGTACAGTGGTAACTGGTCGTATCGAGCGCGGTATTGTTAAAGTTGGCGAAGAACTGGAAATCATTGGTATTCGCGATACACAAAAAACAACTTGTACTGGCGTTGAAATGTTCCGTAAGTTGCTGGACCAAGGTCAAGCTGGCGATAACGTTGGTGTTCTGCTGCGCGGTACGAAGCGTGAAGATGTTGAGCGGGGTCAAGTTCTGGCGAAGCCAGGTACGATCAAGCCACACAAGCATTTCACAGGCGAGATCTATGTTCTGTCGAAAGACGAAGGCGGCCGTCATACACCTTTCTTCAACAACTATCGTCCACAGTTCTACTTCCGTACGACGGATGTAACTGGTTCGATCGCGTTGCCAGAAGGTAAAGAAATGGTGATGCCAGGCGATAACGTTTCGATCACAGTGATGCTGATCAACCCAATCGCGATGGAAGAAGGCTTGCGCTTCGCTATTCGTGAAGGTGGTCGTACTGTTGGTGCGGGTGTTGTTGCTAAAATCCTGCCTGACGCGTAATTTAGATGTGCCTATCTGACGAATGGTTTGTTAGATAGGTTGTATTCAAATATACCCTGAATGACTATCCATTCAGGGTTCGTTCTTTAAAGGAAAATCATGTCTGCTCCAAATCAAAAAATCCGGATTCGTCTGAAAGCATTTGACTATCGTTTGATCGACCAATCGGCACAAGAAATCGTCGATACAGCGAAACGCACTGGTGCAGTTGTTAAGGGACCGGTCCCTTTGCCAACACGTATTCAGCGTTTTGACGTTTTGCGCTCGCCGCACGTCAACAAGACTTCACGTGATCAGTTCGAAATCCGTACGCATCAACGTTTGATGGATATCGTTGATCCAACAGACAAGACTGTTGATGCATTGATGAAGCTGGATCTGCCAGCTGGTGTTGATGTAGAAATTAAGTTGCAATAATTTCTTTAATCCAGAAATCGCAGCGTAAGTGTTGTAAATAAAGGTTGGTCGGGATAATTGACATACCATGATCAACTTGGTGTTGCAAATAAAATTTATCCCGGCTATACTCGTCGGCTTCGGTGAGGTTGTGTATTGCACGATCTCACGTATTTAGTAGTACAAACATCAGCCCCGCCCAATCGTAGGTGGGAATGGAGAAAACAATGAGCCTAGGCCTTGTTGGTCGCAAGGTTGGAATGATGCGCATATTTACGGATGATGGGGAATCAATTCCTGTTACCGTGGTAGATGTATCGAACAACCGTGTGACTCAAATCAAAACGCCTGAAACAGACGGTTATACCGCTGTTCAAGTTGCATTCGGTCAGCGTCGCGCATCACGCGTGAATAAAGCTGCAGCCGGCCACTACGCTAAAGCAGGTGTAGAAGCTGGTACCATCCTCAGAGAATTCCGTATCGATTCTGCTAAAGCTTCTGAATTGAAAGCTGGCGACGTTGTCGCTGCTAGCTTGTTCGAAGCTGGTCAAAAAGTCGATGTGCAGGGTACTTCGATCGGTAAGGGTTACGCTGGTGTTATCAAGCGTTACAACTTCTCATCTGGTCGTGCTACCCACGGTAACTCCCGTTCGCATAATGTTCCAGGTTCCATCGGTATGGCGCAGGATCCAGGTCGTGTTTTCCCTGGTAAGCGTATGACCGGTCACATGGGTGACGTTACTGTAACTACGCAAAACCTCGAAATCGCACGTGTTGACGCTGAGCGCCAACTACTGATGGTCAAGGGCGCGGTTCCAGGTGCAAAGAACGGTCAAGTTGTCGTGATGCCTGCTGTTAAAGTCAAAGCAAAGAAGGGAGCCTAATTCATGGAACTCAAGCTCCTGAATGACCAAGGTCAAGCTGCTTCGAATGTCGCTGCTCCGGATACTATTTTCGGCCGTGACTACAATGAAGCGCTGATTCACCAAGTCGTCGTTGCTTATCAGGCTAACGCTCGCAGCGGTAACCGTAAGCAAAAAGATCGTGAAGAAGTACATCACACTACCAAAAAACCATGGCGTCAAAAAGGTACGGGCCGTGCTCGTGCTGGTATGTCGTCATCGCCTTTGTGGCGTGGTGGTGGTCGTATTTTCCCGAACTCGCCTGATGAAAATTTCTCGCATAAAGTCAATAAAAAGATGTATCGCGCAGGTATCTGCTCGATTCTGTCTCAGTTGGCGCGTGAAGGTCGTTTGTCGGTTGTCGAGAATTTCTCGGTAGAAGCGCCAAAGACTAAACTGCTGTCGCAAAAGCTAAAGAATATGGGCTTGGATTCTGTATTGGTCATTACTGACAATTTGGAAGAAAACCTGTTGTTGGCGGCGCGTAACTTGCCAGGCGTACTGGTATGTGAGCCACGTCATGCTGATCCGGTTTCTCTGGTGTTCTACAAGAAGATCTTGATCACCAAGCTGGCATTGGCCAAGATTGAGGAGATGCTGGCATGAACGCATTAGTTAAACATAGCGAAGAGCGCTTGATGAAAGTGTTGCTAGCG
Source organism: Glaciimonas sp. PCH181 (assembly GCF_003056055.1). Lineage (NCBI taxonomy): Bacteria > Pseudomonadati > Pseudomonadota > Betaproteobacteria > Burkholderiales > Oxalobacteraceae > Glaciimonas > Glaciimonas sp. PCH181. The sequence continues at coordinate 877,038 of NZ_PYFP01000002.1, read as the reverse complement.
CCAGTTATTTCTGAGAAGGCAACGTTTGTTGCGGAAAAAAACGAGCAAGTCGTTTTTCGTATCGCACCAGACGCTACCAAATTGGAAGTTAAGGCTGCTGTCGAATTGCTTTTCAAAGTGCAGGTTGAGTCGGTGCAAGTCGCCAACCGTATTGGTAAGCAAAAGCGCTCCGGTAAATTCAATGGCCGGCGTAATCATACCCGTCGCGCATTCGTGTGCTTGAAACCGGGTCAAGAGATCAACTTCACCGAGGAGGCTAAATAATGGCACTCGTTAAAGTTAAACCGACCTCGCCGGGTCGCCGTGGTATGGTCAAGGTCGTTAATCCCGACCTGTATAAAGGCCGTCCATTTGCTGCCCTGATCGAAAAGAAATCGAAAACAGCGGGTCGTAATAACAACGGTCATATCACTACTCGTCACATCGGTGGTGGACATAAGCAACACTATCGCGTTATTGACTTTAAGCGTAACAAAGATGGTATTCCAGCGAAAGTGGAGCGGATCGAATACGATCCAAACCGTACTGCGAATATCGCGTTGTTATGTTATGCAGATGGTGAGCGTCATTACATCATTGCAGCTAAAGGCATGGCAGTTGGCGATCAAGTGATGAATGGTTCGCAAGCGACGATTAAGTCGGGTAATTGCCTTCCAATTCGTAACATTCCTGTCGGTACGATCATGCATTGCGTTGAGATGCTTCCAGGTAAAGGCGCTCAAATGGCGCGTACCGCTGGTGCTGGCGTTGTGTTGATGGCACGCGAAGGAATCTACGCTCAGGTTCGTCTGCGTTCTGGTGAAGTCCGTCGTGTGCACATTGAATGTCGTGCAACGGTTGGTGAAGTCGGTAATGCTGAACACAGCCTGCGTAAGATTGGTAAAGCGGGTGCGATGCGTTGGCGTGGTGTTCGTCCTACCGTTCGCGGTGTGGTAATGAATCCGGTTGACCATCCTCACGGTGGTGGTGAAGGTAAGACTGCAGCTGGTCGTCATCCAGTTTCGCCATGGGGTCAGCAGACAAAAGGGAAGAAGACACGCCGCAATAAGCGTACTACTTCAATGATCGTCTCGCGCCGTGGCAAGAAATAAGGGGTAACACATGACACGTTCATTGAAAAAAGGGCCGTTCTGCGACGCCCATCTGGTGAAAAAAGTTGAGGCTGCTCAGGCAATCAAAGACAAAAAGCCAATTAAGACTTGGTCGCGCCGGTCGACTATCATGCCGGACTTTATCGGTTTGACGATTGCCGTGCATAACGGTAAACAACACGTCCCGGTTTATGTTTCCGAAAATATGGTCGGTCACAAACTCGGCGAATTCGCATTGACCCGTACGTTCAAAGGTCATGCTGCCGATAAAAAGGCTAAGAGATAAGGTCCGATGATGGAAACTAAAGCTACCCTCCGCGGTGTGCGTCTGTCGGCCCAAAAGGGCCGTCTGGTCGCAGACCTGATTCGCGGCAAAAAAGTTGATCAAGCTCTTCATATTCTGACGTTTAGTCCGAAGAAGGGTGCGGCTATCATCAAACGTGTTTTGGAGTCCGCAATTGCGAACGCCGAGCACAATGATGGTGCAGATATCGACGAACTGAAAATCACGACGATTTATGTCGAAAAAGGTTCGGTCCTAAAGCGCTTCACAGCGCGTGCAAAAGGCCGTGGTGATCGTATCTCGAAGCAATCCTGTCACATTTACGTGACTGTCGGAAACTAAGGAGTCACGATGGGACAGAAGATTCATCCAACCGGTTTTCGACTTGCGGTAACGCGTAACTGGGGTTCACGTTGGTATGCTGGCAATAGTAATTTTGCCACTATGCTGAACGAAGATCTTAAAGTTCGTGCTTACCTCAAGAAAAAACTGAAGAACGCCTCCGTTGGCCGTGTTGTTATCGAGCGCCCTGCAAAGAACGCACGTATTACAATTTACAGCTCACGTCCAGGTGTTGTTATCGGTAAAAAAGGCGAAGACATCGAAGTATTGAAGTCTGCGTTGACAAAACTGATGGGCGTACCAGTTCACGTTAATATCGAAGAAATTCGTAAGCCTGAAACTGACGCCCAACTGATTGCTGATTCGATTGCTCAGCAGCTCGAGAAGCGTATTATGTTCCGTCGTGCGATGAAACGTGCGATGCAGAATGCAATGCGTTTGGGCGCGCAAGGTATTAAGATCATGTCGTCTGGTCGTCTGAATGGTATTGAAATTGCTCGTACAGAATGGTATCGCGAAGGTCGTGTGCCACTGCACACTCTGCGCGCTGACATTGATTACGGTTTTGGCGAAGCTGAAACTACGTACGGCATTATTGGTATTAAAGTCTGGGTTTATAAAGGCGATCGTTTGCCTAACGGTGAAACGCCGGTAGTTGACATCCCTAATGACGATGACAAAAAGCGTCGTGGTCCACGTCGTGACGATGGTAAGCCATCTAGCCGTCCACGTCCTAAAACTACTACGGCAGGTCCAGGTGCGCCAGTTGCGCGTCCAGCCCGTGCCAAAAAGCCGGATGGCGCTGCTGAAGGTGCTCCTGTTGCGCCGGCTGAGAAAGCAGGAGAATAATCATGCTGCAACCAGCACGCAGAAAATATCGTAAAGAGCAAAAAGGCCGCAATAAAGGCATTTCGCATTCACGCGGCACTGCCGTGTCGTTTGGCGAATTTGGCCTGAAGGCGGTTGGACGTGGTCGTATCACTGCGCGTCAGATCGAAGCGGCACGTCGCGCAATGACTCGTCATATCAAACGGGGTGGTCGGATCTGGATTCGTATTTTCCCAGACAAACCAATTTCGCAAAAGCCTGCCGAAGTCCGTATGGGTAACGGTAAAGGTAATCCTGAGTACTACGTGGCTGAAATTCAGCCAGGTAAAGTGCTGTACGAGATGGATGGCGTCGATGAAACACTCGCGCGTGAAGCATTCCGTTTGGCTGCAGCTAAATTGCCGCTATTGACCACGTTTGTCGTGCGTCAAGTCGGCCAATAATTGGAGTGAATCATGAAAGCATCTGAACTCCGCGACAAAGATCAAGCGGCATTGACTAAAGAGCTGAAAGAATTGTTGAAGGCGCAGTTTAGCCTTCGTATGCAAATCGGTACTCAGCAATTGAACAATACGTCGCAATTGAAGAAAGTTCGTCGCGATATCGCACGGGTAAAGACCGTCATCAATTTGAAGGGCGCCCAGTAATGAACGATCAAGTGAAACAAGCGCTGAAGCGCACGCTGGTTGGTAAGGTCGTGTCCGACAAAATGGATAAGACTGTTACCGTCCTGATCGAACGCCACGTAAAGCATCCTCTGTATGGCAAAATCATCGTACGTACTAACAAGTACCATGCGCATGATGAAGCTAATCAGGCTAAGGAAGGCGACGTAGTTGAAATTCAGGAAGGCCGTCCTATTTCCAAGACTAAAGCTTGGAGCGTGACGCGTGTGGTACAAGTAGCACAAGTTCTATAAATATTTGTTGCGAGCCAGGCATTTTGATGTAATAATGCTTGGCTTCGCTCTTCTTGGTTTCCGATAAGAGCGAAATAAACACCCTGCAGTTAATAAGTAGAATTAGCAAGAAGTTTTGGAAGTCGTCCACCTAAGCAGTACATCCATCAGGGTGTTTCTGACAGGACCAAGACTGACCGTAAATCCGCATAGGCGGCCACGAGTTAAGTTGGGAAAGAAAATATTATGATTCAAACGGAAAGCCGGCTCGAAGTGGCCGACAACACTGGTGCGCGTGAAGTAATGTGCATCAAGGTTCTGGGTGGTTCCAAGCGTCGTTACGCCAGCATTGGCGATGTTATCAAGGTAACAGTCAAAGTTGCTGCGCCGCGTGGCCGCGTTAAAAAGGGCGAGATCTACAACGCCGTGGTTGTTCGCACTGCAAAAGGTGTGCGTCGCCCGGATGGTTCGTTGGTTAAGTTCGATGGTAATGCAGCTGTGTTGTTGAATGCAAAGCTGGAGCCAATTGGTACGCGTATTTTTGGACCAGTCACTCGTGAATTGCGCACAGAGCGCTTCATGAAGATTGTTTCACTCGCGCCTGAAGTGCTGTAAGGAGTCGAGATGGATAAGATTCGGAAAAGTGACGAGGTAATCGTCCTGACTGGTAAAGACAAGGGCAAGCGCGGAGTTGTAAAGCAACGCGTTGATGCTAACTTTGTTGTCGTTGATGGTATTAACGTCGCTAAAAAAGCGACTAAGCCAAATCCGATGACTGGTGAAACTGGTGGCATCGTTGATAAGCTGATGCCAATTCATGTGTCAAATGTTGCGTTGTTTAACGCAGCAACTGGCAAGGCAGATCGCGTTGGTTTTAAAGACGTGGACGGTAAGAAGGTTCGCGTTTTCAAGTCCAGCGGCGAAGTTGTTAAGGTTTAAGAGATCATGGCCCGTCTCCAAGAGTTCTATAAAGAAAAGGTCGTTGCTGATCTGACAGCGAAATACGCTTACAAGTCGGCAATGGAAGTTCCGCGCATTTTGAAGATCACCCTTAACATGGGTCTGTCGGAAGCGATCGCGGACAAGAAAATCATTGAACACGCTGTTGGCGATTTGACTAAGATTGCAGGTCAAAAGCCGGTTGTGACCAAGGCGCGTAAAGCGATTGCGGGTTTTAAAATCCGTGAAGGCTACCCAATTGGTTGTATGGTCACTCTGCGTGGTGCTCATATGTACGAATTTCTGGATCGTCTGGTTACTGTCGCGCTTCCACGCGTTCGTGACTTCCGTGGCGTATCTGGTCGTGCATTTGACGGTCGTGGTAACTACAATATCGGTGTTAAAGAGCAAATCATTTTCCCCGAAATTGAATACGACAAAATTGATGCATTGCGTGGTCTGAATATCAGTATCACGACGACTGCCAAGACCGACGATGAAGCAAAATCGCTTCTCGCCGCATTTAAATTTCCGTTCAGAAACTGAGGTTGCCATGGCAAAACTGGCACTGATTAACCGTGAACAAAAGCGTGCTGACCTGGTAAAGAAATTTGCCGGTAAGCGTGCCGAGTTAAAGGCAATCATTGATGACCAATCGAAGTCGGAAGAAGAGCGCTACGAAGCTCGCTTGAAATTGCAAGCGTTGCCACGTAACTCAAATCCGACTCGTCAACGTAATCGTTGCGCCTTGACTGGTCGTCCACGTGGCACTTTCCGCAAGTTCGGTCTGGGCCGTATTAAGCTCCGTGAAATCGCCATGCGTGGTGAGATTCCGGGTATGACTAAAGCTAGCTGGTAATAGGAGAATAAGCAATGAGTATGAGCGATCCTATCGCCGATATGCTGACCCGTATCCGCAATGCGCAAGTAGTTCAAAAGACCGCCGTGGCAATGCCATCGTCGAAGGTCAAAATTGCGATTGCTAACGTCCTTAAGGACGAGGGTTACATCGAAGATTTTGCTGTTGCTGAAGCAGGTGGCAAAGCAGAATTGAAAATCGGTTTGAAGTATTATGCCGGCCGTCCAGTTATTGAGCGTATTGAGCGCGTATCCCGTCCAGGATTACGTGTCTACAAAGGCAAAGATGACATTCCAAATGTGATGAACGGCTTGGGTGTGGCAATTATTTCGACACCACAAGGTGTCATGACGGACCGCAAAGCGCGCGCAACCGGTGTCGGTGGCGAAGTTATTTGCTACGTCGCCTAAGGAGCCCAACATGTCACGTGTAGGTAAAATGCCGATTGCACTGCCAGCTGGCGCGGAAGCGACCATCACTGCAGAGCAGATCGTAGTAAAAGGCCCATTGGGCACACTGTTCCAATCCTTAACAGGATTGGTGACTATCGAAAACAACAACGGCACACTTAATTTCGCTGCGGCGAATGATAGTCGCGAAGCCAATGCGATGTCCGGCACATTACGTGCGCTGGTCAACAATATGGTTACCGGTGTTACTAAGGGCTTCGAAAAGAAGCTGAACTTGGTAGGCGTTGGTTTTCGTGCGCAAGCGCAAGGCGATAAGTTGAATTTGTCGCTCGGTTTCTCGCATCCTGTTGCTCACCAAATGCCTGAAGGCGTGAAGTGCGAAACACCGACGCAAACCGAGATCCTGATCAAGGGTATCGACAAGCAACGTGTTGGTCAGGTTGCTGCAGAAGTTCGTGCTTACCGCAAACCTGAGCCATATAAAGGCAAGGGCGTTCGTTACTCGGACGAAGTGGTAATCCTTAAAGAAACCAAGAAGAAGTAATAGGGGTTGACGATGGATAAGAAACAATCACGTCTGCGCCGCTCACGCCAAACGCGTGCCAAGATCGCAGAGTTAAAGGTGACACGCCTAGCAGTGCATCGTACTAACTTGCATATCTACGCTAGCATCATTGGCCCTGACGCAAAAGTGCTGGCTTCGGCCTCGACACTAGAAGCTGAAGTGCGCCAAGAGTTGGCTGGTCAGTCTGGCAAAGGCGGGAATACTTCTGCTGCATCGCTGGTTGGCAAGCGCGTCGCTGAGAAGGCATTGAAAGCAGGGGTTACCGAAGTTGCGTTTGATCGCTCCGGTTTCCGTTATCATGGCCGCGTCAAAGTGTTGGCAGATGCCGCACGTGAAGCTGGTCTGAAGTTCTAAGGGAAAATCGTCATGGCAAAAATGCAATCGAAAATGCAAAGCGATAAGCCAGATGATGGCATGCGCGAAAAAATGATTGCGGTCAACCGTGTAACCAAAGTGGTTAAGGGTGGTCGTATCATGGGATTCGCAGCATTGGCTGTTGTTGGTGATGGCGATGGCCGTATTGGCATGGGCAAGGGCAAATCGAAAGAAGTGCCAGTTGCAGTGCAAAAGGCTATGGAAGAAGCCCGTCGCAAGATGATTAAAGTAACGCTTAAGAACGGTACTTTACAGCACACTTTGACCGGCAAGCATGGCGCCTCATCAGTTCTGATGGCTCCAGCTAAAGAAGGTACTGGTGTTATCGCTGGCGGTCCTATGCGCGCTATTTTTGAAGTGATGGGTATCACGAACGTTGTGGCTAAGTCCAACGGTTCCACCAATCCTTACAACCTGGTTCGCGCCACGTTGAATGGTCTGGCAAAAATGAACACTCCATCGGAAATCGCTGCTAAACGCGGCAAATCCGTTGAAGATATTCTCGGCTAAGGTGATCATGATGACAAAGACTGTAAAAGTACAATTGATCAAAGGTTTGATCGGCACGCGTGAAACACATCGTGCGACAGTTCGCGGGTTGGGTTTGCGTCGTGTTAATTCGGTTTCCGAATTGCAAGACACTCCATCTGTGCGTGGCATGATCAATAAAGTGTCCTATCTTGTGAAAGTGGTTTCGTAAGCTTCGGCTTACGAACGGAGCAAATTATGGAATTGAATACTATCCAACCAGCAGATGGCGCTAAGCATTACAAGCGTCGTGTAGGTCGCGGTATCGGCTCGGGTATAGGTAAAACTGCAGGTCGTGGCCATAAAGGTCAGAAATCTCGTTCAGGCGGTTTTCATAAAGTGGGTTTTGAGGGCGGTCAGATGCCTTTGCAACGCCGCTTGCCTAAGCGTGGTTTTAAATCAATGGCAACTCCGTATAAAGCAGAAGTCCGCTTGTCGGAATTGGAACTATTGCCTGTTAATGAAATCGATATTTTGGTTCTCAAGCAAGCCGGCGTTATCGGTGAGCTAGCACGCGTGGTACGGGTTATTCTGTCCGGCGAGCTGACCAGAAAAGTGACATTGAAGGGCTTGATCGCAACTAAAGGCGCTAAAGCTGCTATCGAAGCCGTTGGCGGCACTGTTGCTTAATTTGGTTTACTGACTCGGAGCGACAATTGGCGACTACTCCCCAACTTGCAAAGAGCGCTGCTAGCGGCTTCCCTTGGGGACGTTTGTGGTTCTTGCTTGCAGCACTGGTTGTTTACCGGATTGGCGCACATATTCCTGTACCGGGTATTGATCCGACACAGTTGGCCCAGTTGTTTAAGCAGAACCAAGGCGGTATTCTTGGTATGTTTAACATGTTTTCCGGCGGTGCGTTATCGCGGTTTACCGTTTTTGCATTAGGGATCATGCCGTATATTTCGGCGTCGATCATTATGCAACTGATGTCAATCGTGTCACCCCAACTCGAGGCCTTGAAAAAGGAAGGCGAGTCTGGGCGACGTAAGATTACGCAATATACACGTTACGGCACATTGCTTTTGGCGACGTTCCAGGCGTTAGGTATTGCTGTAGCACTTGAATCACAGGCAGGTTTGGTACTTGATCCAGGTTTGGCTTTCCGTTTTACGACGGTTGTGACGCTGGTGACTGGCACAATGTTCTTGATGTGGCTAGGCGAGCAAATTACTGAGCGTGGTCTTGGTAACGGCATCTCTATCATTATCTTTGCTGGTATCGCTGCGGGCTTGCCTAATGCGGTCGGTGGATTATTTGAGTTGGTGCGTACAGGCTCAATGGCAGCGTTGTCAGCGATTTTAATCTGTCTAATAGTTGCAGCTGTAACGTTCGTGGTGGTGTTTATCGAACGTGGACAACGCAAGATATTGGTGAATTACGCAAAGCGGCAAGTTGGTAACAAGATTTATGGTGGTCAAAGTAGTCATTTGCCACTGAAGTTGAATATGGCAGGTGTGATTCCTCCAATTTTTGCTTCTTCAATTATCTTGTTCCCAGCGACGATTACTAGCTGGTTTATTTCAGGGGACACTACTAATCCTGTAGTGCGGTTTCTGAAAGATCTGGCAGCATCGTTGGCACCAGGCGAACCGATTCATGCTTTGTTGTACGCAGTTGCGATCGTATTCTTTTGCTTCTTTTATACCGCATTGGTATTTAACAGCAAAGAAACTGCAGACAACTTGAAGAAGAGCGGGGCGTTTGTTCCAGGAATTCGACCAGGTGATCAGACTGCACGTTATATCGATAAGATCTTGATGCGTTTGACATTAGCAGGTGCAGTTTATATTACCTTGGTATGTTTGTTGCCAGAGTTCTTGATTGCGCGTTGGAAGGTGCCATTTTATTTTGGTGGCACATCGCTGTTGATTATCGTTGTGGTCACCATGGACTTCATGGCGCAAGTACAAAATTATGTGATGTCGCAGCAATATGAATCGCTGCTTCGTAAAGCAAATTTCAAGGGCGGAATTCCTACGCGTTAAGTTGGATTGAGCGCCCAGAGGAACCAGTAGACCGAATGGCAAAAGACGACGTTATCCAGATGCAAGGCGAGATTCTAGAGAATCTCCCCAATGCTACATTTAGAGTCAAGTTGGAAAACGGACATATCGTCCTCGGTCATATTTCTGGCAAGATGCGGATGAACTATATTCGTATCCTTCCAGGAGATAAGGTGACGGTAGAATTGACACCTTATGATTTAAGCCGGGCACGGATTGTTTTCCGTACCAAATAAACAGTATTTAGAACCTTAAGCTGAAAGAAAGAGGGCCACCATGAAAGTGCTCGCATCAGTTAAGCGGATTTGCCGCAACTGTAAGATCATTAAGCGCAAAGGCGTTCTTCGCGTCATTTGCACAGAACCGCGCCATAAACAGCGCCAAGGTTAACTAACGTTATTGATCGAGGAATAACGAATGGCACGTATTGCAGGGGTAAATATCCCAAACCATCAACACACTGTTATTGGCTTAACCGCCATCTATGGTGTTGGCCGCCCACGTTCGCAGAAGATTTGCGATGCTACGGGTATTTCGACCAGTAAAAAGGTCAAAGATCTAGACGATAGCGAATTAGAAAAGCTACGCGATGAAATTGCAAAATTCATCGTCGAAGGTGATCTACGTCGCGAATTGTCGATGAACATCAAGCGTCTGATGGATCTGGGTTGCTACCGTGGTATGCGTCACCGTAAGGGTCTACCTTGCCGTGGTCAACGTACCCGTACCAATGCTCGTACCCGTAAGGGGCCGCGTAAAGCCGCTCAATCGCTGAAGAAATAATTAACTGCGCGTTGATTTGTAGTCGGATTCAAGGAAATTATTATGGCAAAGTCCCCCAATAACGCCGCAGCAGCACGTGTGCGTAAAAAAGTTAAAAAGAACGTTGCAGAAGGTATCGCGCATATTCACGCGTCCTTTAACAACACCATCATCACGATTACCGATCGTCAAGGTAACGCGTTGTCATGGGCGACATCTGGTGGCGCTGGCTTTAAAGGCTCCCGCAAGTCGACTCCATTTGCAGCGCAGGTTGCAGCAGAAGCGGCCGGTAAAGTGGCTGTTGAATGTGGTGTTAAGAATCTGGAAGTTCGCATCAAGGGCCCTGGCCCTGGTCGTGAGTCTGCAGTTCGCGCTTTGAATAATTTGGGTATTAAAATTACTCAAATTCAAGACGTGACACCAGTTCCGCACAACGGTTGCCGCCCTCCAAAGCGTCGTCGTATCTAAGTAATTGTTGCGCTGTTAATTCTCGAATTAGCAGCTTGCAAGTGACCCGCCAATGACCTTGGCGGGTTTTGTTCTTAAGCCCACCGTCTGTTTGTAGGCAAAGCAGACTAGCGTCATGTAACCAGACTGTTATAAGTCATGGGTCTTGACGTCACTCACTAAAGGAAACATCGTGGCACGTTATATTGGACCTAAAGCAAAACTCTCACGCCGTGAAGGTACGGATCTTTTCCTGAAAAGCGCACGTCGCTCTTTGGACTCTAAGTGCAAACTAGATTCAAAGCCAGGTCAACATGGTCGTACTTCTGGTGCGCGTACTTCGGACTACGGTAACCAATTGCGCGAAAAGCAAAAAGTTAAGCGTATGTACGGTATTTTGGAACGCCAATTCCGTCGTTACTTCGCTGAAGCAGATCGTCGCAAGGGTAACACCGGCGAAACTCTGCTGAGATTGCTAGAAGCACGTCTCGATAACGTTGTTTATCGTATGGGTTTTGGTTCTACTCGTGCTGAAGGCCGTCAATTGGTCTCGCACAAAGCGTTCACCGTAAATGGTAACGTTGTGAATATCGCTTCGTACCAAGTTAAAGCTGGTGACGTTGTTGCTGTTCGCGAAAAATCGAAAAAACAAGTACGTATCGTTGAAGCGTTGTCGCTCGCAGAGCAAATCGGTATGCCTTCATGGGTATCTGTTGATGCTAAGAAAATGGAAGGTACTTTCAAGTCCATGCCAGATCGTAGCGAAATTGCCGCTGACGTCAACGAATCGCTGATCGTCGAACTGTACTCGCGTTAATTTGTAAATATTTTTCTCGCCCATCCTCGGATGGGCTTTTTTCGTAATGCCATCAGCCTTATCGGTGTAATGAGCCGAGGGTATTGAAAAGGACATTTCATGCAAAACAGTTTGTTGAAGCCACGTATTATCGAAGTAGAAGCACTCGGCGCAGGTCACGCTAAAGTAGTGATGGAGCCGTTTGAACGTGGTTACGGCCACACTTTGGGTAATGCGTTGCGTCGCGTCCTGCTGTCGTCAATGGTAGGCTACGCACCGACTGAAGTTACTATCGCTGGCGTTGTTCACGAGTATTCTTCGTTAGATGGCGTCCAAGAAGATGTTGTTGATATTCTGCTGAATTTGAAAGGTGTAGTTTTTAAACTGCACAATCGTGATGAGGTCACATTGACCTTGAAAAAAGGCGGCGAAGGCGCAGTATTGGCGTCCGATATCGATCTGCCGCACGACGTTGAGTTAGTTAATCCGGACCACGTAATCGCGCATTTAACTGGCGGCGGTGAACTGGACATGCAGATCAAAGTCGAAAAAGGCCGTGGTTATGTACCGGGTAATGTTCGTCGTCTGTCGGAAGATACCAACAAGACTATCGGTCGCATTATTCTGGATGCATCGTTTTCACCAGTGCGTCGTGTTTCATACGCGGTTGAGTCGGCACGTGTCGAACAGCGTACGGATTTGGATAAATTGGTCATTAACATTGAAACCAATGGTGTGATTACACCAGAAGAAGCCATTCGCCAGTCGGCGCGTGTACTGGTTGACCAGCTGAATGTGTTCGCGGCACTGGAAGGCACTGAAGCTGCTGCTGAAGCGCCATCACGTGCACCACAAGTTGATCCTATCCTGTTGCGTCCGGTCGATGATCTGGAACTGACAGTACGTTCAGCCAATTGCCTGAAAGCAGAAAATATTTACTACATTGGTGATTTGATCCAGCGTAGCGAAAATGAACTGTTGAAGACACCGAATCTGGGTCGTAAGTCCTTGAATGAAATCAAGGAAGTATTGGCTTCGCGTGGTCTGACTTTAGGTATGAAGCTTGAAAACTGGCCACCTGCCGGTTTAGAAAAGTAATATTTGCCGTAAGCAGCAAGGGCGATGTAAAATCTCGCCCCTGTTGTCAATTTTTTGGTTATTTTGACCAAGTTGTTGTTAATTAATCTTAAACCGGCCCGCGACTAGGCAAGATTGCCGAAATCGATCGAAGAGCTGGACTTAAACTCAAAACTGAAAAGGAATTATCATGCGTCATCGCCACGGCTTACGTAAATTAAATCGTACCTCTTCCCATCGTTTGGCTATGCTGCGCAACATGACTGTTTCGTTGCTGCGTCACGAAGCAATCAAGACAACATTGCCAAAAGCAAAAGAACTGCGCCGCGTTATTGAGCCGATTCTGACATTGGGTAAGACTGACACACTAGCAAACAAGCGTCTGGCATTTAGTCGCCTGCGTGACCGCGAAATGGTCTTGAAATTGTTTGCTGAATTCGGCCCACGTTACGCAAATCGCAATGGCGGTTACCTGCGTATCTTGAAAATGGGGTTCCGTGTTGGTGATAACGCACCTATGGCTTACGTTGAGTTGTTGGATCGTCCTGAGGTCAGCGACGAAGCAGATGTACCGACAGCAGACTAATACGTCAAGTACGTAAAGTGTGCGTTAAAATTGAAAGCCAGGCCTAGCCTGGCTTTTTGCATTTTGTGATTTTTTAAAGCTGCCTTCATGTATTACAGATTTCCATCGATCGTGAATGTAACTCCGCTAAGCTATTGATTTGCCACACGCCAGAACTGTGGCCCGACAAATAAGTACAATAATATAAGTGCTCAGCTATGGCCTCGATAATGGCTCCGATATCCGATTCATCCATCTTAAGTGTGACTAATCTGCGTAAATCTTTTGGCAGCAAAGGTGCCAAAACGATAGTGATTGACGGTTTGTCGTTCGAACTGCGCGCAGGGGAATGCTATGGCTTGTTAGGCCCGAACGGAGCGGGTAAGACTACAACGTTGCGGTTATGTCTCGGCTTAACGGCAGCGGATAGTGGCGATATTCGGTTAGCAGGTCATCCTATCCCGGCCGAGTCACGTTTAGCCCGTCAAAGGATCGGTGTAGTACCGCAGGGTGACAATCTCGATCCAGACTTCACCGTCTCAGAAAATCTCTTAGTCTTTGGTCGTTATTTCGGGATACCAGATGCCGTGATTAACGAAAGAATTCCAAAACTGCTGGAATTTGCCAATCTGGGTGCCAAGCAACATGCACGGATCAATGAATTATCCGGCGGCATGCGTCGGCGTTTAACGTTGGCCAGAGCGTTGGTCAACGATCCGGATTTGATTTTCATGGATGAGCCTACCACCGGTCTCGATCCGCAAGCCAGACATATGATTTGGGAGCGTCTGAAAACGTTGCTAAGCCAAGGGAAGACAATTTTATTAACCACGCACTTCATGGATGAGGCTGAGCGTCTGTGCGACCGTCTGGCAGTCGTCGATCATGGAAAAATGATCGCTGAAGGCTCGCCGCGCGCCTTGATTGCGCAGCATATTGAAGCCGAGGTAGTCGAGATTTATGGCGAGAAGGCCAAAGCGTGGCTGAATGGTGATGGTGGCGGCAACTCTGCCCGTTCGGCAAGGATCGAAATCAGCGGTGAAACTATTTTTTGTTATACCAACGATGCACAAGTACTCGTACATGAACTGCAAGGAACCCCGGGCGTGCGCTACATTCATCGTCCCGCCAATCTTGAAGATTTGTTTTTAAAACTCACTGGCCGTGAAATGCGGGATTGACATGAATATCTATGCATTTCCCGCATTTTCGAGACGTTTTCAGCCGATCTGGCAGCGCAATTTTTTAGTATGGAAGAAGCTGGCGGTAGCGAGTGTGTTAGGCAATATTGCCGATCCGCTTATTACACTGCTGGCTTTCGGCTATGGTCTGGGTAGTCTGCTCAAAGAAGTCGATGGCATTCCCTATATCCATTACCTGGCTTCAGGTTCCATCTGCATGTCAATTATGTGGGCCGCTTCTTTTGAGGCGCTGTATTCCGCATTTTCGCGCATGCATGTGCAGAAAACCTGGGATGCGCTGTTGAATGCACCGCTGGCGCTGGATGACGTGATACTGGCAGAAATGTTGTGGGCTGCCACCAAGTCGATTTTTTCCGGGGTAGCTATTCTTTTGGTGATGTTTTGTCTGGGAATCGGCCTGCATCCGCACACGTTGTTAGTGTTACCGCTATTATTCTTAATCGGTATGACTTTTGGCTCTCTGGGCTTGGTCTTCAATGCGCTCGCCAAGGGCTATGATTTTTTTACCTACTACTTTACGTTGGTGTTGACGCCGATGATCTTTCTGTCCGGCGTGTATTATCCATCGGCACAGTTACCAGGATGGTTACAGACGATTGCGCAGATATTGCCGTTGAATGCCGCCGTACATTTGGTGCGGCCGTTATTGCTCGGAACCTGGCCGACTACCCCAATAACTGATCTCGCTATTTTGATTGGATATTGTTGTTTTGGCTTTTACGCCGCAGTGGTCCTGACCCGTCGACGTTTATTGTAAGGAAAATACTTCGGAGGCGACTATGACAAATGCGCTGCTGGTAGTAACTAATATGCCCGATTTTTCGACCGCAAACGTGCTTGCGGGACAACTTGTGGAACGTAAATTGGCGGCCTGTGTCAATCTCCTGCCTGAGGTGCATTCAGTGTATCTCTGGCAGGGAAAATTAGAGCAGACGACAGAGGTGACATTGATGATCAAGACCACCACAGAGCGTTATAGCGAGCTTGAAAATTTTATTAAGGCAGCGCATCCGTACGAGCTTCCTGAAATTATCGCGTTGCCGATTGCTAAAGGCCTTCCTGCTTATCTCGAATGGATCGGCACTGAAACAAAAAGGGATTTGAATGTTTAAATGTTTCAAACCGGGATTGGTGCTTTTCTTGGTGCTAAGCCTGATGACTGTGTTCATGTCCGCTGCGCGTGCAGAAGAGGACTATCTGGCGCCAGAAGTTGCTTTTAAATTTTCGGCCCGCATGGCCGATCCAAAAACTGCCGAAGTGACCTATGCCATCGCTGATGGTTATTACATGTATCGCGAGCGGTTTCACTTTCAGGCAGAAGGCGCGACGCTCGGAGAGCCGCAAATCCCAGCTGGTGTGGTCAAATATGATAAAACTTTCCAGAAAGATGTAGAGACTTATCACCATAGCATCACGATTAAAATCCCGGTCGCAGCGGCTGCTGCGTTCACGTTGATCGTGGCCGGTCAAGGCTGTGCCGACAAGGGCTTGTGTTATCCACCGATGGAGCATCGCGTTAATCTATCGGCGAATGGCGGTCCATCCAGCGGTGGCGGTTTACTTGGTGCAATCGGCGCAGCCAAAGGAAGTGGCGCGGCGATTGATACTCCCCAACAAAATGCAACGGGGGCCGCAAATTTTTCGACAGCGAATCCCGCAGTGGTGAATGCAGATAGCGCGAATCTGACTGACGATGCCGATATTGGTCGTATCGAATCTTCTCTAAAAGGCGGCAAGCTTCTGGTCATCATGCCGCTATTTTTGTTGCTCGGACTCGGGCTATCCTTTACGCCGTGCGTATTGCCGATGGTGCCAATTTTGTCTTCGATTATTGTTGGCGAAGGCGCGCAGGTAAAGCGGCGACGTGCGTTTATATTATCGGTCGCGTATGCGATGGGGATGGCAATTGTCTATACCGCGCTGGGCGTCGCTGCGGGCCTTGCTGGCGAGGGTTTATCCGCTGCATTACAGAACGTCTGGGTATTGTCGGCATTTGCATTGCTGATGGTCTTGATGTCTCTCTCGATGTTTGGCGTATATCAATTGCAGTTGCCAGGATCGATGCAAACGAAACTGACGCAAGTATCGGATCAGCAGTCCGCAGGTAAACTTGCTGGTGTATTTGTCATGGGCGCGATTTCGGCGTTGATTGTGGGGCCTTGTGTTGCGGCGCCTTTGGCGGGTGCATTGGTGTATATCAGCCAGACTCGTAACGTCGTTATCGGCGGTAGCGCGTTGTTCGCGATGGCGGTTGGCATGAGTGTGCCGTTGCTGCTGGTGGGGATATCCGCCGGGGCTTTGTTGCCGCGTGCGGGCGCATGGATGGAGTCAGTCAAGCGCTTCTTCGGGGTGCTGATGCTCGGCGTTGCATTGTGGATGGTGTCTCCAGTCATTCCTGCGACGGTGCAGATATTTTGTTGGGCCGCGCTTGGGATTGGTTATGGTGCGTATTTATTGTGGGATAAGTCTGCACGTTGGTTCGCCAAGGCATTTGGTTTAGTGTTCATTGCGTTGGGCTTGTTGCAGCTGGTCAGTGGCGCCACTGGTGGTCGTGATGTGTTGACACCTCTCGCGCATCTTGGCGGCCAACAGATCGTGCATACCGAGTTTGTGCGCGTCAAATCGGTTGCAGAATTAGATGCAGCACTCGCACAAACGAACGGCAAAGCGGCGTTGCTGGATTTTTATGCTGATTGGTGTGTGTCTTGCAAAGAAATGGAAAAATTCACCTTCCCGGATCCGCGCGTAAAGGCCCGTTTCGCCGACTTAGTCTTGCTGCAAATCGATGTGACCGCGAACAATGCTGATGATAAGGCGATGCTCAAGCGCTTCAATTTATTCGGGCCGCCGGGCATCATCCTTTTTAATCGCTCGGGCAAAGAATTCTCCGGCGGCAGAGTGATTGGATTTCAGAATGCCGATACATTCGTACAATCATTATCAGCGTTGGACAAGACAAATTAATCACGTGTTTTTTGTGTCAATATTTGCTGATTGTTGCGCGAAGCAGCGCAACAATCAGCAAATTAACGTTTTTCTTCATAGCATAAAGTTATGTAGATAATCGTTAATAATCGTTAGTTAATCTTTGTATCAAGACTATAGTTTTAGATCTATCCAGACCGCAACAGGGTCTTGGCAGGAAGTTTGTCTAATAGTTACTTGCATAATTTAAAGGAGAACGAAATGACCTTACGTCTTGGCGATATCGCCCCCGACTTTGAGCAGGATTCTTCGCTGGGTAAAATTAAATTTTACGATTGGGTCGGAGATTCTTGGGTAGTATTATTTTCCCACCCGGCCGACTTCACACCCGTGTGCACAACTGAATTGGGCCTGACCTCTAAACTGAAATCGCAGTTCGAGCAGCGCGGCGTGAAAGTGATCGCCCTCTCCATTGATCCGGCTGACAAACATCAGGAGTGGATCAAGGACATCAATGAAACGCAAAATACGATAGTCGGTTTTCCGATCATTGCAGATGCTGATCGCAAGGTGTCGGAGCTCTATGACTTGATCCATCCTAATGCAAGCACAACCAATACAGTGCGTTCATTGTTCGTGATCGACCCAGCTAAAAAAGTACGTTTGATCATTACTTATCCTGCCAGCACCGGACGTAATTTTGATGAGATTTTACGTGTTATCGATTCGTTGCAATTAACTGACAACCATTCGGTAGCAACACCAGGAAACTGGAAAGATGGCGACGATGTAGTGATCATTCCGTCGCTGCAAGATGAAGAAGTTATCAAGCAGAAATTTCCAAAAGGTTATAAAGCAATTCGACCTTATTTACGCCTGACACCGCAGCCTAACAAATAATGCGCTGCAAGAAAAATGCCTCAAACGTTATTGTTTGAGGCATTTTTTTATGCGCAAAATAGAACGTTAGCGGCGTTCAGGTCGCGGACTTTCCAAATAGCGGCGGCGTCGAAAGAACGCCAGCATGCCAATGACAATCAGCACCATGCTAATCATTGTCAGCCAAAATCCAGTCTTGTTTTGCAGTAGCGGCATGACCGCGAAATTCATCCCAAAAATACCCGTAATGAGCGTCAGTGGCATAAACAGCGCAGTGATGACGGTCAGCGTACGCATGATTTCATTGGTCCGATGCGCAACGGCGGAGAAATGAATTTGCACTGCGGATTCAATCGATGATTCCAATCGGCTTGCGTGATTCAATACGCGTGTGATGTGTTCCATCACGTCATGAATACGTACTAACAATAAATCGCGTGCCCGGCTGATCGTAACGCCGTCGCCGTCATCGTCCATATCGACAAAGTAGTCACGCAATTCTTGCATCGCATCGTGCTGTTCTTCGCACAAACTTTCCAATTTGCGTAATTCAATACGCGCATCGAGCAATCTTACCCAGTCCTTGAACGGCCGCGCCGGATCGAGCAGCGCACGTTGCCAGCGATCAAGTTGCGAAGTCAGTGGTTGGCGTAGTTCCAGATATTTGTCGACCATGGCATTCAGCAGCCGCAGCATTAAATCTTCTGGTGAGTTTGGCAGTCGCGCACCGTTATGCAGAGGTTTGCTGCTTTTGTTGGCGTAGCCCAGCAGGCGACTACGCACCGCGCTAATGGTGCGGCTGTGGTGCTCATGGACTGTTACCAGCGCATTTCCCATGAGAAAGAACGTGATCGGCTGCGTGGAAAGATCACTTAATGCGGCGGCAGGCTTACGTTTGCCACTTTCTGCCACAGCGCTGGACGAGTCCTCCACGGTAGCCACTGGCGGGGTATCGCTATTGCTGCTGTCACGCGGCGATAATTTGCGAAATACCACCATGCCGTAGTCTTGCGTCGAATCGAAATACGACGGATGAGCAGGATTAATCGCATCTACCAAATGCGGATCATAAATTTGTGTGCCGGTGGCCGCAGCAATCATATCGCGCCAGCCCTCTGGATCAGCAGCGACCTCTTCGTGCGTCGTATCAATCCATAAGAAGCCTTGGGACGGTACGACGCTCGGCAATTCGCTGGTCTGTGTGACCTGATTGTCACCTATCAAAAAAATGTCCATAAGGGGATATGCGAAGTATCTGAGGAATGGTCTGCCGAGAGTTATCGCTAAAGATGTCGATTAGCGGCGCTGACGGTGTGAGGCGAAAAGCAGAGTATAGAATTATTTGTGCAGATTTAATGCGGCAACGTGGCGTTTTTGCTGAAGTCTGCTTACGCAAAAACGCCACATTTTCCAGCTAGATTAATTTTTGTGTAAATGGCGTGCAATATCTAGCGCGAAGTAAGTTAATACGCCATCGGCACCGGCGCGCTTAAATGCCATCATCGCTTCCATCATCGCCTTGTCATGATCAAGCCAGCCATTTTGCGCGGCAGCCTTAATCATTGCGTATTCACCGCTGACTTGATAAGCGAAGGTCGGGACTTTGAATTCGTCTTTGACGCGACGCACGATGTCCAGATACGGCATGCCGGGTTTCACCATTACCATGTCAGCACCTTCAGCCAGGTCTAGCGCGACTTCGCGAAGGGCTTCATTGCTGTTCGCCGGGTCCATCTGATAGGTATTTTTGCTGCTCTTGCCTAGATTAGCCGCAGAGCCGACTGCGTCCCGAAACGGGCCATAGAACGCCGAAGCATATTTGGCAGAGTACGCCATGATCCGCGTATGGATGTGCTGATGTGCCTCCAGCGCACTGCGAATTGCACCGATGCGTCCGTCCATCATGTCTGACGGAGCGACAATATCCACGCCAGCATCCGCCTGAGTGAGCGCCTGCTTCACCAGTAATACGCAGGTCTCGTCGTTGAGTACGTAGCCATCGGCATTCAACACGCCATCCTGACCGTGGCTGGTGTACGGGTCTAACGCAACGTCAGTCAAAATGCCTAATTCCGGGAAGCGTAATTTTAATGCGCGGACGGCTTGCGGAATTAGTCCGTTAGGATTCGTGGCTTCGATACCATCCGGCGTTTTTAAGGAAGGGTTGATTACCGGAAACAAGGCGATGACCGGAATGCCTAATTCGACGCACTCTTCGGCCACGTTTAATAACAGATCGATGGAAAGGCGCTCAACGCCGGGCATCGAAGCAACCTTCTCACGATGATTGCTGCCCTCGACCACAAAGACCGGATAAATCAGATCGGCGACCGTCACGGTGTTTTCGCGCATCATCGCGCGGGAAAATGCATCCTTACGCATACGACGCATGCGCAGCGCTGGAAAAGGGGCAACCAATGGGCTGAATTTGGGCGTATTTTGCATAACTGCTCCGAGGTCTTTCAATGAATTGTTGAGCCTTTGTTAAGGGATTTCGGGAAGGCTAAAAAAGTCGCGAAAATCATTAGAAAAAATCAAAAACTCTTGAACTTTTCAAGTTTGGCCGCCTCATAGCGATAGGTGCATTATTCACCTCCCGCTTCCCTCCCTGAGCGGGGCCATGTCGCTTTATGTGATAAGGCATTCTGCCCTGAAGATAATCCCCTTTCTTCAGGGCTTTTTTATTTCCGTCTGCTTAACTGTTGGCTATGAGTGTTGGTAATAAGCGACGGCAAATGGATCTTATGAGTGCTTACTTTGATCGTTCTGATCATCGCTGATGCTGTCGTCACCGGCGTCGACGTCAGTTTCCTGACTGATTTCTGATGTCTTATTATTGACCAATCCCGCCAATTCCAACACGCGCTGATTAGCTTCGTCCAGCCCGGTACGCTTCAACGCCGAAAACAATTGCGCCGTGAACGGCAGAGGCTGATTATTTTCGTCTACGTAGCTTCCCAGAAAAGTATGCGCCTGACGCAACGCATTGGTGGCATCGTTGCGATTTAATTTGTCTACTTTGCTCAGGATGCAATGGATCGGCTTGCCGGTGGGGGCAAACCACTCCACCATTTGGACGTCCAGATCAGTGAATGGGCGACGTGAATCAACAATTAGTACCAAAGCGGCCAATTGTGAACGACGGCGGACATAATCGCCGAGCAGTTCCTGCCAATGCAATTTGGCCGATCCTGAGACCTGCGCATAACCATAGCCAGGTAAATCGACTAGCATGGCGCGGATTTCATCGACCTTGGTTTCATCTTTGCGATGTTGGCCGACTTGAGCGCCACCGATCGAAAAATAATTGATATGTTGGGTTCGTCCCGGTGTTTTTGAGGCAAAAGCGAGCTTCTTTTGATTGCACAAAAGATTGATAGCGGTAGATTTTCCTGCGTTTGAGCGACCTGCAAAGGCGATCTCAGGAATTTGAGTGGTGGGCAAATCACGGAGGTGATTAACCGTAGTAAAAAAACGGGCTTGCCAGAGTAGGGACATGGAATGAGCAGAAAATGCGGTAGAGGCGGCGAAAATGCCGGAAAGCTATTGTACAATAAGGGGTTGTGTAATGTGGCATCGCGTATGTCAATAGGACGGGAGCTTGCTCTGCAGGCCTATATTGACCGTTGTTTGAGTGATAAGTGACTATGCGTAGCATCGATAGCCGCAATAAGAGATCGCCATCAGGGCAGAATTTATTGTCAAGTTTAATATAAAGTCTCAGGGTGTTTGAATGAACCGTGCGTTTCTCTCCGTTTTAAAGTCCTTGTTTATCACCGTATTGGCAACGTCGTCTTTTGCCTATGCAGCAGATGCACCAGCGGCGCCTAAAATCGATCCTGCCAAGGGCGAAGCGTTATTCACCAATGGCGATGCTGCACGCAATATTACGGCGTGTATTTCTTGTCATGGTGCCGCCGGTGCTTCATCCATCAGTCAAAACCCTAAGTTGGGTGGCCAGCATGCTGCGTACATTTATAAACAGCTGAAAGATTTCAAGGGCCCGGACCGCAACAACGCCATCATGTCGATGATGGCAAAATCGCTGACCGATGAAGAGATGGTGAATATCGCGGCCTACCTTGATGTGCAAAAAGCCAAGCCGGGCGCTGCTAAAAATAAAGATTCGCTTGATCTTGGCAAAAAGATCTATCGCGCTGGTATTGCCGAAAAGAATATTCCTGCGTGCGCGGCCTGCCATAGCCCGAACGGTGCCGGTATTCCAAATCAATTTCCGCGTATTGGTGGGCAGCATCAGGATTACACCGTTGCTGAGTTGACAAATTTCCGTGGCGGCGTTCGTAAGAACAGTCCACAAATGATTACCATTGCCAGCCGTATGTCTGACAATGAAATCAAAGCAGTAGCGGACTATATCGCTGGTTTGAAGTAAATTTATAGTTATTCGCGACATAGGGGGCGGCCAAGGCCGTCCCTTTTTATTTTCAAAAGAGCAAATTGCTTATGAGTACCAGCAACAAAGCGACAACCAGCATCGACGAGCCTCTACGCACTGGCGGTATCGAGTTGAGGACAAAGCATCGATGGCTTGCTGAATCGGTCGAGTTAATATCATCGATGCGTTTCGCCATCAGCATGTTGACCCTGATCGCGATCGCTTCAATTATCGGCACCGTGCTGAAGCAGAATGAGCCGATGCCCAATTATGTCAATCAATTCGGACCGTTCTGGTTCGATGTTTTTGCAAAACTGGGTCTGTACGCGGTCTATTCGACGTGGTGGTTTTTGCTGATTATGGGATTTTTGGTTCTGTCGACTTCTCTTTGCATTAGCCGTAATGGCCCTAAGATGCTAAAGGACATGCGCAGCTGGAAAGAAAATGTCCGTGAGCAATCGTTGCGCAATTTTCACCATAAAGCAGAATGGACCGCTGCTGTAGCGCCGACCACCTTAACGCAGCAATTATTGGCAAGAATCGCGGCAAAGGGTTACAAGACTAAAATCGTCCAAAAAAACGATGCTATATTAATAACGGCAAAGCAAGGCGCAGCCAATAAATGGGGCTACATTTTTGCTCATAGCGCAATTGTGATCATTTGTATCGGCGGCTTGTTAGATTCTGATCTGCCCATTCGGGCGCAAAAATTACTTTTCAATAAAATCCCCTTCAGCGGTACTGGCGTCATCGCCGATATCGGACCAGAGCATCGCTTAGGCTTGGGAAATCCAACTTTTCGTGGCAATACATTGATACCGGAAGGCTCGGCCAGCAGCACCGCCATCATTCCGCAACAAAACGGCGTATTGATTCAAGACCTGCCATTTACGCTCCAGTTGAAGCGCTTTGTTATCGATTACTACACGACAGGCATGCCTAAGTTGTTCGCCAGTGACGTCGTATTGCGCGACAACACGACGGGCGAAACCATTACTTCGACAGTCAAGGTGAATCAGCCCCTGATTTATAAGGGCATAGCGATTTACCAATCTAGTTTTGAGGACGGTGGCAGTAAATTACGCCTGACTGCTTTTCCAATGATCGGCACAAATAATGTGACCTCCCCATTGGCGGGCGAGGTAAATGGCACCACGCCGCTGGCTAGCAGCGGTAGTAATAATGAATATACGATTGAATGGTCTGGTTTTCGTCCGTTTAACGTAGAAAATATGGCGCAGCAAGGGCAGGATTTGCGTGCCGTTTCTACACCCAAAAGCTTTAACCAGAAATTGTCTGACGATCTTGGCAAGCACATGGGGTCCGGCGCAAAAAATGCGAACAACAAGGATTTGAAAAACGTTGGTCCTAGCGTGCAATACAAGCTACGCGACAAAAATGGACAGGCACGCGAATTCAGCAATTACATGCGGCCGGTAAAGGTTGATGAGGATTACGTGTTTCTGGCCGGAGTACGGGATCTGCCGGACGAGCCATTTCGTTATTTGCGCATTCCAGCAGATGAGAATGATTCTGTAGAAGAATGGATGCGCTTGCGGTCTGCTCTGATGAATCCAGAACTGCGTAGTCTTGCCGCGCAGCGTTATGCACAGCGGGCAATTCCCGAAAACCGCACAGGGATTGCCACTTTGCGTGAGCAATTGCAGCAATCCTCATTGCGAGGATTGTCACTGTTTGCCGGAAACGGGAAGCAGGCTGGTTATTTGGCAGTGTCAAAATTTCTTGAGCAAGTGCCCGCGCAGGAGCAAGAAAAAGCCGCTGATATTTTCATGAAAATTCTCAACGGTAGCTTGTGGGATTTGTGGCAAGTGGCACGAGAGAAAGATGGCTTAAAAGATGTGACCGCCGATGAAAAGCATGCCCGTTTCTTACAATTGAGCAGCAATGCATTGTCGGACGCGAGCTTCTATAATGCACCGGTATATCTGCAACTCAACGGCTTCGACGAGATCAAAGCGTCCGTATTTCAAGTTACGCGCTCACCGGGCAAGAAAGTTGTTTATTTAGGCTGCTTATTCTTGGTTCTGGGTGTGTTTTCGATGCTTTACATACGGGAACGTCGCTTGTGGGTATGGATTCGACCAGATGCGCAAGCCGAAGGCCAGTCG
Source organism: Glaciimonas sp. PCH181 (assembly GCF_003056055.1). Lineage (NCBI taxonomy): Bacteria > Pseudomonadati > Pseudomonadota > Betaproteobacteria > Burkholderiales > Oxalobacteraceae > Glaciimonas > Glaciimonas sp. PCH181. The sequence goes on along the minus strand of NZ_PYFP01000002.1, from coordinate 852,736 downwards.
CACATCTTGATGGCGATGAGCACGCAGCGTAAGACGCTGGATTTTGAAAAAGAATTTGACGTAATGAAAACACAATTGATGCAATCGCAAGCTTAATTGGCAGAAACCCGTAGTTGAGCGATTATATAAACACGGTCACGATGCGTTAGACCAATGCGTGGCATGATGTGCACCGTTGATAATAGAAGTAACGCATAAGAACGATACGGAGAGAATGATGGAATTGATCCAAGCTTATTCACCACCAGACGGCTTTTTCAAGAAGCTGTCGATCTGGGACTGGGTGTTCGCTATCGCGCTGATGGCCGGTTCGTTATTTGCGTTAAGTCGGTATGGCGCGCATATGGACTATTACGAAAAAGCGGTGCTGTTTTTGGCTGCGCCGACCTTCGCGCTGGTTGGCTGGAACTGGAAGTCGGTACGTTGGCTGATGCCACTGCTGGCGGTGTTGGCCTTGTCGGCGATTGCGATGTACGACGGCTCGCTCGATATGGCAAACAAGAAATTTTTCCTTAAATATATCCTCTCAAGCCAATCTGCCATTTTGTGGATGGGCACACTGTTTTTCCTTTCGACTTTTTTCTACTGGGTTGGCTTGATCGCCCGTTCCGATTTCGGTCATTCGATCGGCTCCAAATTGTGCTGGGCTGCAGTGGTGATGGGCTTCACCGGCATGTTGGTGCGTTGGTATGAATCGTATTTGATCGGTCCGGACGTTGGTCATATTCCTATTTCCAACCTGTATGAAGTCTTTATTTTATTTAGCATGATCACCGCGCTGTTCTATTTGTATTACGAGCAACGCTATCGCACACGGCAACTCGGTCCTTTTGTCATGCTGGTCATTTCTGCTGCGGTCGGTTTTTTGCTGTGGTACACGGTGGCGCGCGACGCTGCTGAAATTCAACCGTTGGTCCCGGCTTTGCAAAGCTGGTGGATGAAGATCCACGTACCGGCTAACTTTATCGGTTACGGCACATTTTCGATGTCAGCGATGGTGGCAATGGCGTATTTGCTGAAATCGCATGGCTATCTGGTAGATCGTTTGCCGGCGCTGGAAGTGTTGGACGACGTGATGTACAAGGCGATTGCAGTGGGTTTCACATTCTTCACGATCGCGACGATTTTGGGCGCTTTGTGGGCGGCTGATGCCTGGGGCGGTTATTGGTCGTGGGATCCGAAAGAAACTTGGGCGCTGATTGTCTGGCTCAATTATGCGGCATGGTTGCATATGCGTCTGATGAAAGGCTTACGAGGTCGTGTTGCGGCTTGGTGGGCTTTAATTGGTTTGCTGGTTACAACCTTCGCTTTCCTCGGCGTCAATATGTTCTTGTCGGGTCTGCATTCTTACGGAGAGCTGTAACCAATGTTTGTACCGCAATTTGTTAATCCAGCGCCTGTTGTTGAGTCTTTGAAGAATGCAGGAATCGAACTGATTATTTTTGATTCTGATGGCACTTTAGTCGATAGCGAACTACTCGCCGCCGAAGCGATGGTGGCGCATGTTGCTGCATTTGGCGTGACGCTTACCGCACCAGAAGTGCTTGATCGCTTCAAGGGCGGCAAGATGGCGGATTGGGTAGCTGCTATCGAAGCGTTGCGCGGCGCTGCGTTGCCAACGTCGTTTGAAGCGACGTTGCGTGAGCGCACAGCGGTGTTATTGCAACAGCGGTTAAAACCAATACACGGCGCACTAGAATTGGTACAGGCTCTCAAAATACCTTTTTGTCTGGCCTCAAACGGACCACGTGAAAAAATTGAGTTGTGCCTTGGTGTGACTGGATTATTACCGTATTTCGAACAGCGCATTTTTAGCGCCTATGAATTAGGTGTCTGGAAACCGGCGCCTGACCTGTTTTTACACGCTGCCGCGCAAATGGGCGTCATGCCATCGCGTTGCGCTGTCGTCGAAGATAGTATTCCGGGTGCGCAGGCTGGCGTGGCTGCCGGTATGCGCGTCTTTGCACTACAAACAGGCGAGCTTGAGTTCGGCATGCCACCGCAAGCAACCGTGATTACGCGGTTAGCAGATCTACTCGGCCACATCGGTCATTAATCGATTCTCTGTTATGGGCAAACTTATTAGTTTGCCTATTTTCAATTCAGTATTCCACCCGCGAAATCATTCGCATCTGCAACGTTATTTTTTGCGTATAAGCTATAGGTGTGTTGTAAGGATGACCCATGTCCTTCGACTAACACTTTCTATTCGTAATTAGCCTACCTCACCCAGTAGCCGCTCATATTGCTTTACCGATCTTCACAGGAGATGCGCATGTTGATTCGCCGCAGCCAAAATGTCATAGATATTCCCGCGCCTTCCGAAATTACGCCGCGCGCCGTGTTTGAGTCCCGCCGCAGCTTTATTCGCCAATTGGCGGTCGGTTCGATTGCAACTGGTTCGATGCTTGAACTAGTCTCGCAACAGGCTTTTGCACAAAACCCAGCCGCCCAAAAACTGGCAGCAAAGCGGAATGCCGCCTTTGTTGTGACAGATAAGCCAACGCCCTATAAAGACGCGACGACTTACAATAATTATTACGAATTTGGGACGGATAAGTCCGATCCTGCGCAAAATGCCGGCACACTCAAAACCAAACCATGGAGCGTCATGATTGAGGGAGAGGTGAAGAAGCCGATAACACTTGATCTGGACAGTTTGATGAAACTGGCCCCATTGGAAGAGCGGATTTATCGACTGCGTTGTGTAGAGGGATGGTCGATGGTCATTCCGTGGATCGGCTACTCGCTGTCAGCATTAATCAAAAAAGTCGAACCGACCAGCAATGCGAAATATATCGAATTCATCACACTGGCCGACAAAAAACAAATGCCGGGCCTGAATAGTCCGGTGCTTGAATGGCCCTATGTAGAGGGCTTGCGCATGGACGAGGCTATGCACCCGCTGGCGCTGCTAACCTTTGGCATGTATGGCGAAGTATTGCCCAACCAGAACGGTGCGCCTGTGCGGATGATTTTGCCGTGGAAGTATGGATTTAAATCAGCGAAGTCGATTGTAAAAATTCGCTTCCTGAAGGAACAACCGAAGACAGCATGGAATCTGACGGCTGCGAACGAATACGGTTTCTATTCCAACGTTAATCCAAACGTTGATCATCCACGCTGGTCTCAAGCTACGGAGCGTCGTATCGGTGAAGATGGATTTTTTACCAAGAAGCGCAAGACGTTGATGTTCAATGGCTATAACGATGTTGCATCGTTATATACAGGCATGGATTTGAAGAAATTTTTCTAACGTGCTCAAGGCAATTTGCAGAAGGAGCGGCGGACAGGCTTTGTACCGCTCTCGCTGCAAAATATCATTTATCGCAATATACACCGCACTACGACACCCTGATTTCATAGGTCGAAGATGATTAATCCCAGTCCAAAGCAATTCCGTATTCTAAAAGCTGTGCTGTTTATATTGGCACTTCTGCCTGCTGTGCGGCTAGTGGCGTTTGCCTTCCTGGATAAATTGGGTGCAAATCCGATTGAGTTCATTACCCGCAGTACTGGCGATTGGACATTGTATTTCTTGTGCATCGCGCTGGCAGTGACGCCGCTTCGACGATTTACCAGTTGGAATTGGTTGATCAAATTGCGCCGGATGTTGGGGTTGTTTGGGTTCTTTTACGCCGCGTTGCATTTTACGACTTTTCTCTGGTTCGATCATTTCTTTGATGTCACAGAAATGTTAAAAGACGTCTACAAACGGCCTTTTATTACCGTTGGATTCATTGCTTTTGTATTGCTGATTCCGCTGGCAGTGACCAGCACTAACGGGATGATCAAACGACTCGGGGGCAAGCGCTGGCAATGGTTGCATCGCACGGTATATGTCACTGCGATGCTAGGGATTCTGCATTTCTGGTGGATGCGTGCAGGCAAGCACAACTTCGAAAAACCAATCATCTTTGGCACGATAGTCGCGATGCTGTTATTGCTGCGGGTATATTGGTATTTCAAGCAAAAGCGCAGTGCGCTGAGCCGTCAAACCAGCACGGTTCAAAAGCGGCAGGTGACGTCGGTCTGACGCGAAATATGCGCGGGAATTGAAAAGATGCGGGTGTATGAAATGCAAAGGGGCGCGGTAAAAATACCGTGCCCCTTTGCATTTTAATGTTTGCCGAAAATAATCTTTCGTCAGATCTTTACGGTAATAGTGATTCCAGCGCAAATAATGCGATCGGCTCTTCACGTTTGCGGATCAGATGCACCTGATCGCCATCCACCATCACTTCAGCCGCGCGTCCCCGGGTATTGTAATTAGACGCCATCGTCATCCCATACGCTCCGGCAGACTGAAAGGCTAGCAAATCGCCTTCTGCGACCGCTAATTCCCGTGCGCGAGCCAGCCAGTCGCCCGATTCGCAAATAGGTCCCACAACATCATAGGTATGGCTGCTGGCGTCTGGATTTTGCTGCGAGACGGTCTGGACGCCGTGCCATGCTTCGTACATTGCCGGGCGCATCAAGTCATTCATCGCAGCATCTACCACCGCAAAATTCTTGCTGACGCCATATTTAAGATATTGAATTTCCGTCAACAAGATGCCAGCGTTGCCGACAATCGAACGGCCCGGCTCAAACATCACTTTCAGCGGCACGCCTTGATATTTTTCGTTGCGCCAGGCATCAATGCGGGCAAACAAGCGGCCCAGATAAGCGCCTACCGCGACTGGCTTTTCATCATCGTAAGTAATGCCGATGCCGCCACCGATGTCGAGGTGATGCAAGTGGATATCTTCGCTGGCCAATTGGTCGATTAATTCGATGACTTTATCCAACGCCTCAAGCAATGGCGTGTCATCTAATAATTGCGAGCCAATATGGCAATCGATCCCAGTGACATCAATATTTGGCAACTTCGCCGCGGTACGATAGCAGGCTAGCGCATCTTCATAGGCTACACCGAATTTATTGTCTTTTAGACCGGTCGAGATATACGGATGCGTCTTGGCATCGACATTTGGATTCACGCGCAATGAAATAGCGGCGCGTTTGCCCATTTCTCCGGCGACCTCATTAAGTCGATGCAGCTCAGGAATAGATTCGACGTTAAAGCATAAAATGTCATGCGATAACGCCAACCGCATTTCATCCCGGGTTTTGCCTACGCCAGAGAAAATGACCTTGTGCGGATCGCCGCCAGCTGCCAATACGCGTAATAATTCGCCGCCCGAAACAATATCAAAGCCTGAGCCGAGTTGGTTCAGGACTTGTAATACCGCGAGGTTAGAGTTGGATTTGACGGAGTAGCAAACTAAGGTATTCGCTGGATCGCGACCACCCGCAGTGCAGGCATCGGCGTATGCCGAAAAATGGTCAGCCAGGGCCGCTTTAGAATAGACGTAAGTCGGCGTGCCAAACTGTTGCGCGATAGTGGACAGAGGCGTATTTTCTGCGTGCAGATTGCCGTTTTGATACGAAAAATAGGACATGAGAAAGTCGATTATTGATGAGTAGAAGGTGTCGAAGCGGGCGCAACGGGGGCCATTGTCGGCGTGTCTGATGCGCTGCTGCCCGCCGTTGTATCTTTCTCTGTTTTTGGCGGCGCAGCTGCCGGCGCGGCCGGTTTAGTCGCCAATGGTGGTATTTTCGGCATATACAAAGGTCCTTTTTGACCGCAGGCGGTCAGCAGGAGCGAGAATGCAAGCGCGCTGCCCAGAATTACTACGCGGGGCAAATCAAATAATGGTTTCACGGATTAGAATCACTGTGTAAGTTTAACGAAATGGAATGGATTGGAGTTTAGCATGACAGAATCAGAATTCCTGGTTGCGGCCGAGGCTACTTTGGGCGCACTAGAGGCGGCACTCGAGCGTGCTAATGACAAAGATGAGATCGATGTCGAGTGCAGCCGCAGAGGCAACGTGCTGGAAATCGAATTTATCGACAATGGATCAAAGATCATCGTGAATAGTCAGGCACCGATGCAAGAATTATGGATTGCAGCAAAATCAGGCGGCTTTCACTATAAATTGCACGGCAATGTGTGGCGTAATACACGCGACGATTCGGAGTTTTTCAGCGCTTTATCGGCCATGGTAAATGAGCAGGGCGGGGCAGCATTGGAATTGCGACCAGACGCGGATTAACGTCGGATTGACAGAAGATAGTAATAAATTAGCATCACATTCGTTGAGCTAATCAATAAAGAGCGTTAAAAATGATCTTATTTTCAACGCTCTTATCGTGTTTATCAGTTTATCGAAGCAGGCTAGAACAATTCGTTTTTGACTTCGTCGCGCGCCTTGTCTTCATCCTTAGGCGAATCTGCGCTTCCGCCACCGATACTTTGGGTGCCAGTTCCGGGTGGATACTCGGCGTAATAATACTCCGTGCCGCTATGCAGCAGACCGTCCGGTACTGGACGTTCCAGGGTCGGCACGCCCTTTAAGGCTTTTTCCATATAATCGATCCAGATCGGCAATGCCAGGCCGCCGCCGGTCTCGCGATCTCCCATATTTTTTGGTTGGTCAAATCCCATCCATGTTACCGCCACTAATGTTGGTTGATAGCCCGCGAACCAGGCATCCATCGAATCATTCGTCGTCCCGGTTTTACCCGCCAGATCGGTGCGTTTTAGCGCCATTGCTTTAAATCCAGTTCCGGCACGCACAACGTCTTTCAGCATGCTATCCATTAAAAACGCATTGCGTGCATCGATCACGCGATTTTCTTCATCGCCAGCTTTGGCTGGATGCGCCTCTGCCAACACCACGCCATTCGCGTCCAGAATTTTGCTGATCAGATACGGGTTAGTTTTATAGCCGCCATTGGCAAACACAGCATAGCCCGCCGCCAGTTGCAGCGGTGTCACCGCGCCTGCACCCAGTGCGAGTGTCAGATAAGGCGGATTTTTATCCGGATCGAAGCCAAAGCGGGTAGTAAATTCTTGCCCGTATTGCGCGCCGATTTTATCCAAAATACGCACTGAAATCATGTTCTTGGATTTCATCAATCCTCTGCGCATGGTCATCGGGCCTTCGTACTTATTGCCGTAGTTTTTCGGCTGCCAGACTTGACCGCCCGTGAGGCCACCGCCAAAACTAATCGGCGCATCATTAATCACGGTGGCAGGGGACAAACCTTTTTCCAGCGACGCCGAGTAAATGAACGGCTTGAATGCAGAGCCGGGCTGACGCCATGCCTGCGCAACGTGATTAAACTTATTCCGATTGAAGTCAAAACCACCGACCAGCGCACGGATCGCGCCATCGTTGCTGTTGATCGATACCAATGCCGATTCAACCGCAGGCATTTGCGTAATGCTCCAGGTTTTTTCGTTTTGCATCACACGAATGATCGCGCCCGATTTGACTTTGCGCTGCGGCGGCGCTTTGTCGCTCAGCAAGTTTGTGGCGATGCTCAGGCCGCTGCCAGTGATGGTAATTTCTTCGCCGGAAGAGAGCACTGCACGCACGCTTTTGGGACTAGCGTCAAGGACGACGGCGGCGACGATTTCGTCGCTGTCGGGATGGTCGGCCAACTCCACTTCGATTGCTGCATCGATCTCTTCCTTCGATCCTTCAGGAATGGTCATATAGCCTTCGGGGCCACGATAACCGCGCCGTTTATCGTAGCTCATGACGCCGCGTCGCAGCGCGAAGTAGGCGGCATCCTGATCGGCTTTGGTGATGGTTGTAAATACATTCAGACCACGCGTATAGGTTGCGTCTTTGAATTGTTCGTAGACCATCTGACGCGCCATTTCTGACACGTATTCAGCATGAATACCAAACTCGGTAGCGCCGGTTTTCAGCCGCAAAGGTTCATTTTTGGCCTCTTCATATTGCGCTGACGTGATGTAACCTAGTTGCAGCATGCGCAACAAAATGTACTGTTGTCGTGCTTCGGCACGCTTAGGATTGACGACAGGGTTGTTGGCCGATGGGGCTTTGGGCAAACCGGCGAGCATGGCGGCTTCGGCGATACTCAGGTCTTGCAGTTTTTTGCCAAAATACACCTGCGCGGCAGAGGCAAAACCATAGGCGCGCTGTCCCAGATAAATCTGATTCATGTACACCTCAAGAATCTGGTCTTTGGTCAAATTCTGTTCGATTTTCCAGGCTAACGGTATTTCATACAGAAATTTTCGCGATGCTTTTTGGAGAAATGTCGGCTCGTTGCTAGTCAGGAAAAAATTCCGTGCAACTTGCTGGGTGATTGTGCTGGCACCGCCGCCGCCGCCGGTCAGGTTAGAAAACGTGGCGCGCAGGATGCCTTGGTAGTCGACGCCGCCATGTTGATAAAACCGATCATCTTCAATTGCCAATACGGCTTTTTTCACGACATCAGGAATATCCTGAATATGGACCAAATTGCGCCGTTCTTCGCCGAACTCCCCGATCAAAACGCCATCCGCTGAAAAAATTCGCAGCGGAATCTTCGGGCGATAGTCCGTCAGCGAATCCAATGCCGGAAGGTTGGGCCAGGCCATCGCCAGCATAAATCCGAATGTCAGCGCTGCGATCGCCACCAATCCCGTGATAACGCCAAAAAAACCTAAAAAAAGCCGTAGTACTAACGGCATGCGCCGCCGTGGCTGGGGCGCTGGCGGCTCGGGATTTCTGGCATCTGTATTTAAAACTGGAGGTGTCATTCGCTTGTATAGGTATCTGTAATGATGCGTCGCATTATAACGGCAGGACTGTAGCTACAAGAGGGCACAAAACTTGCAAGACTAGCCGATATACTTAAATTTGTAGCTTCGTGGCAAATTTCATACAAGAAATAGACAAAAAGCATTACATTGACATTTATTTACCACGATGTGACCGAAATTGGCAATCCGGCAGGGTATAGTTGTTTATAAGTAAATTACTTTGCAGCATCATGTCATTGTTGTTACGATTTCTGAGTGATCGTAAAAGAAAAAATAGGAATGTTTTGTTAATAATTTGGGCTGGCGGAATAGCAATTTAGGCTGTTTGATCAGCGAAATGTTCCCCGCATAAACATGCTCACCGGAGAGATGCTCTTGGTAATAGATCTTGGATCATTATTTGGTAAAAAGAACCCACCGCTGGTAGGGATCGATATCAGTGCATCGAGTGTCAGGCTGGTTGAATTATCAGACGCAGGCAACGATCAGTTAAAGCTGGAACGGTATGCATCGGAGCCCCTGCCGCGTGGCGCTGTCGTAGACGGCAATATCGAAAATATCGAGCAAGTATCGGAAGTGGTGCGGCGGCTTTGGAAAAAAAGCGGTACAAATACACGCAACGTGGCTTTGGGAATGCCCTCGGCATCGGTCATTACTAAAAAGATCATTTTGCCTGGCGGTATGACTGATGACCAACTTGAGTTACAGGTAGAGTCGGAAGCCAGCCAGTACATTCCGTTTGCTCTGGATGAGGTCAGTCTTGATTTTTTTGTCTTAGGACAAGCACCAAATTCTGCTGATGACGTGGAAGTCTTGCTCGCCGCCACCCGTAAGGAAAAGGTCGAAGATCGCGTTGCTGTAGCAGAAGCCGCAGGCTTGAAGCCGATCGTTATGGATATAGAATCCTATGCCGCCCGCGGGGCGATCAATCGCATCATCGCGCAATTACCGCAAGCCGGACAGGGCCAGATGATCGGTCTCTTTCAAATTGGTGCACAAAGTACCTACGTTTCCGCTTTGCTGGATGGCGAACTTGTCTATGAGCGTGAGCAACCTTTTGGCGGCCATCAGCTGACGCAAGACATTGTGCGCGCCTATGGTTTGTCGTATGAAGAAGCCGATGCCAAAAAACGCACTGGCGACTTGCCGGAAAGCTATCAACAAGACGTTCTGAATCCGTTTTTGGAGAGCGCGGCTGTTGAACTGTCCAGAGCGATTCAATTTTTCTTCACTTCAACTCCGTACACGCGTATCGATCAGTTATTTTTGGCCGGCGGCTGCGCGATTATTCCCGGCATGGTGGAAGCCGTTGCCGGGCGCGCCAAAATTTCAACTTCGGTTGTCAGTCCATTCGCGGGGATGCAATTAGCCTCCAGTTTGCGTGAACGGCATCTACGAATTGAAGCGCCTTCTTATTTGGTCGCCTGCGGCTTAGCAATGCGGAGATTTGGCTGATGATCAAGATCAATCTACTACCCCATCGCGAAGAAAAACGTAAGCAGCGGCGTGCCGCCTTTTTCGCTATGTTGGGATTTTCCGGCGTTGTCGGTGTGTTGATAGTGATTTTATTAGGCGCTTATTTTGCGCACAGTATTGCTAATCAAAATGCGCGAAATCACTTTATTCAGCTAGAGAATGTGCGTCTGGATGGCGAAATCAAGGAAATTGTCAGCCTAAGGCAGGATATCGCCTCTCTTAAAGCGCGTCAGCAGGCTGTTGAAAACTTGCAAGGTGATCGCAACCAACCTGTGTATTTGATGGACGAATTGGTGAAACAGGTGCCAGAAGGCATCTATTTGCGTAACTTTAAGCAAGATGGTCAGCGCGTTATTCTGAATGGTTATGCGCAATCAAATGAGCGGGTTTCTGAGCTCTTACGCAACCTTAGTAATAACTCGCCTTGGCTTGAGCGTCCCGACTTGATTGAAATTCGCGCGGCCAGTATCGGTACCGGAAACGACACTAAGCGGGTTTTCGATTTCACCGTCAACGTTGGCATTAAACGTCCGAGTGACAACGTACCCGATACGGCTGACAAAAAAATAGTCGCCAAGTAATAGCGCAGCATTGATATGAGAGATGCACGATGACGGATTTGAAACAGTGGAATGCTGCAATTAATGCGCAGTTTCGCGGGCTAAGCGGGCATCCTGGTCAATGGCCGACCATTCCTCGCAACTTATGCGGGGTTGGCGTGTTATTGGCAGTGATGTTTCTGGGTTGGTTTTTTTATTGGAGTGATCAGCAAACCGATCTCGTCGCTGGTGAGCAACAAGAGTTACAGCTGAAGGACCAATATAAAAGCAAAATTCAGCAGGCGATTAATTTGGATGGTCTGCGCAAACAAAAGAAGCAGGTTGCCGAGTACGTTATTACCCTCGAAAAGCAATTGCCGAGCAAAGCTGAAATGGATGCATTGTTATCTGATATTAATCAGGCGGGTTTGGGCAGGGGACTACAGTTTGAGTTGTTCAAGCCGGGCCAGGTCGTCGTAAAAGATTACTACGCGGAGCTGCCCATCGATATCAAAGTCACTGGCGGTTACCACGACGTTGGTTCCTTCACCAGCGATATTGCCAATCTGCCACGTATCGTCACGCTGAATAACATGAATCTGAGTACCGGCAAGGATGGCACATTGACATTGGAGGCGGTCGCTAAAACTTTCCGTTACCTTGATCCGGAGGAAGTGGCAGCGCAACGTAAAGCCAATGATGGTAAGTCGAAGGAGGCAAAATGATTGCCCCTCCTATCGGTCGGCTGGCCCGGATTTTCGCCACTGTATTGCTGGTTTCCACCTTATTTGGTTGTGGCAATAGCGATGAAACAGAGATTAAAGAGTGGATGACGGAAGTCAAAGTCCATACGCATGTATTTATTCCGCAATTGACAGAGCCGAAAAAATTTATTCCTTTTGCTTATGCCGGCAAAACCAGCATTGACCCGTTTAATGCGAACAAGCTTCTGGTGGCATTGGCAAAAATGCAGGGGAACGGTAGCGGTCTTAAGCCGAATCTTGAGCGTCGACGGGAAGCTTTGGAAAGCTATCCGCTGGATACAGTCAAGATGGTCGGTACTTTACAAAAAGTTGGCTTGAGCTATGCGTTGCTGCAAATCGATAAAACGGTATTTCCCGTGAAAGTCGGCAACTATGTCGGTCAGAATTTCGGCATGGTGACGAGCATCAACGAGACCGAGGTAAATTTGAAAGAAATCGTACAAGATGCGTCCGGCGAATGGGTCGAGCGTGAAGCCAAGTTAGCATTGCAGGAGAGCACAAAATGAGCGCAGTAAAGGGGATAACAACGGCAGTATTCAGAGCGCCATTCGCCTGCCTGAACATAATTCGTCACAGAGTATTGAAGGTGGCGGCACTGGTTTTGTTGGTCGTGTGTGGACATTCGGCAATGGCAGATACGAATGCCATTACGTCAATTAGTGCGAACCATCAAGGCAGCAATACGATTGTGACGATACATCTTAAAAATGCGCCGACCGCCTTACCGACCGGGTTTGCGATAATCAATCCTGCCCGTATCGCGTTAGATTTTCCAGGTATGGCGAATGCGACCGGCAAGACAATGCAAGATGTCAGTTTAGGCGACGTGCGCAATGTTATTGTCGCCCAGAATGATGATCGTACGCGTCTGGTCATCAATCTCTCGCGGTCGCTCAATTACGCTATGACGATCGATGGTAGCGCGGTCGTTGTCACGATTGATGGCTCGGGTGGCGTTGCCACTGCTGTCAGTGCTGCGGGTGCCCCGATTATTTCTCCTGCGCCGATTCCTTCTGATTCCGCTCTTACATCTGCGGTAGCTGCGCCCAACCCACCTGCGGTAGCCTATTCCTCTAAAGATACGCAAGACAGCAAACCAGCGCTACGAGATATCGATTTCCGTCGCGGTACCGCTGGCGAAGGCCGTATTGTGATCGACCTGCCAAGCAAGCAAGTAGTGGTCAACGTGCGTCAACAAGGACAATCGGTTGTGGTTGATTTCCTTAAGACAAGTTTGCCGGCAACGTTGCGTCGCAAGCTAGATGTGGGTGATTTCGGTACACCGGTGCGTACCATCACTACTATGCAGCAGGGCGAAAATGTCCGGATGGTGATTGAACCGAAAGGACTGTGGGAGCACAGCGCCTATCAAAGCGACTCCCAATTGGTGATTGAGGTCAAGCCAATCAAGGAGCAGCCCAATAAATTAGGTCAAGGTGTACAGAATTATCGTGGGGATAAGCTATCGCTGAATTTTCAAAATATCGAAGTCCGCGCAGTATTGCAGGTAATTGCTGATTTTACCGGGCTGAATATTATTACCAGCGATACCGTTAGTGGCAATTTGACGTTGCGCCTAAAAGACGTGCCATGGGATCAAGCGCTGGATATTGTCCTGCAAGCCAAAGGTCTGGACATGCGCAAGAATGGTTCAGTAGTCTGGATTGCGCCGAAAGACGAATTGCTCACCAAAGAGAAGCTAGAGCTGGAACAACGTGCGTTAATTGCTGATCTCGAGCCTTTGCGGACCGAATCGTTTCAGTTGAATTATCAAAAAGCAGAAGCATTCAAAAAAGTCTTTGGCATCAATGATGATGGCAGTACTGTCGGCGATAAAAAGAATAGCATCTTGTCGAAGCGTGGCAGTGCCGTTATCGATCCACGCACGAATCAATTGTTTATTACCGATACGCCAACCGTATTGGAAAATATTCGTACCCTGGTCACAAAAATCGACATTGCCTCTCGCCAGGTATTGATTGAGGCACGGATGGTCGAGGCGAATGACGGATTTAGTCGCAATCTCGGGGCTAAACTTGGATTTGGCTTTACCAGCGCCAACGTCGCCGCCGGTGGTCAGCAAGTCGCATCAGTAAGCGGTGCGCCGACTCTTGGCCAAAGCGCTGTGAATTTACCCGCCTCTCCTGCCAGTGGAACAGCAGGCTCGGTTGCGCTGACACTTTTTAATTCCGCTGCGTCTAAATTTATCAGTCTCGAATTGTCTGCGCTCGAAGCCGATGGACAAGGAAAAATTATTTCGAGTCCACGTGTTGTGACTGCCGATCAGCAAAAAGCATTGATAGAGCAGGGTACAGAGATTCCTTATCAAAGTGCTACCAGCAGTGGTGCAACGTCGGTTGAATTCAAGAAGGCAAATCTGAAGCTGGAAGTTACGCCGCAAATTACACCGGATGGCAATGTTATTTTGACCGTCGATGTGACCAATGACAGCGTTGGCGTGGTGGTGCCGGGCGGTGTATCAATCAATACGAAACACGTTCAAACTCAGGTTCAGGTTGAAAATGGCGGAACGGTTGTGATTGGCGGTATTTACACCCAGACAATTTCTAATGATGTTAATAAAGTGCCACTGCTTGGAGATATTCCGATTCTGGGTTATCTTTTCAAACAAAGTGCAGTTGTTAACAAAAGAACTGAGTTATTGATTTTTCTGACACCTAAAGTTGTTGTAGACCGGATCGCTGGACGCTAGCCATTAGCTGCTAGTCGCAAAGACGCCGGTCACCTGCCGGTGTCTGTATTTGCGAAAAAGGTTAAGTGGTGAAATGGGTCGGTGTACATGAAAGGCAATATCATTCTGGTCGGCCTGATGGGTTCAGGCAAGACTACGGTTGGCCGCGCTCTGGCGAAGAAATTAAATAAATTATTTATCGACTCGGACCACGAAATCGAAGCGCGTTCTGGCGCTTCGATTCCGCTGATTTTTGAGATTGAAGGCGAGCCCAGTTTTCGCCAACGTGAAGCGGAAGTTATCCGGGATATTACTGCGCGTCAGAACATTGTGCTGGCGACTGGTGGCGGGGCGATCTTAAATCCGGATAATCGGGCTTCGTTGAAAAGTTGTGGCACTGTTATTTATTTGCGTGCTAGTGTCCATCATATTCTGCAACGCACCGGGCGCGATAAAAATCGGCCCTTATTGCAAACTGCAGATCCCCGCAAATTACTTGAAGAGTTAACGCGTCAGCGTGATCCGCTCTATCGTGAAATTGCCGATATCATCGTCGATACCGGACGGCCTAACGTACAATTTCTGGTGCACAGTATTTTGTCTCAATTAGATATGACGCCGACGCCTGTCGATACGTCTTTCAATGCGTCAACGGATACGCTAAAAGAGTCTGCTCAGAGCAGCAACCACATTCCCATTAAATTTACTATGAATCAGCAGAACCAGCCGACGCAGCAATCTCCATTCAATTCGCCGCTTGGCGCAACAGCATTCACATCAACGATTAGTCTGCGAGTGGAATTGGGTGAGCGTAGTTATCCAATAGAAATTGGGCAAGCGTTGATAACGGATAGCGAACGCGTTGCGCGCCTGATCTCCGGCAAACATGTTGTCATTGTTACCAATACTGTTGTCGCCCCGTTATATCTGGGGATGTTGCGTGCTACTTTACTGGCCGCCGGGAAGAAGGTGATCGAGATCATCTTGCCGGATGGAGAAGAGGAAAAAAACTGGGCCAACTTAATGGTCATTTTTGATCGTTTGCTGACTGAAAAATGCGATCGAAAAACAACCCTGATCGCACTGGGCGGTGGCGTCATTGGTGACCTGACCGGTTACGCTGCTTCAGCCTATATGCGCGGCGTACCTTTCGTACAAATCCCAACGACTTTACTGGCGCAGGTTGATTCTTCCGTCGGTGGGAAAACCGGTATTAATCATCCGCTTGGCAAAAACATGATCGGCGCGTTTTACCAGCCACAGGCAGTCATTGCTGACATTTTGACATTGCAAACATTGCCCGAGCGGGAATTATCCGCAGGTCTGGCAGAAGTGATTAAATACGGCGCGGTGATCGATCCTGTGTTCTTTGACTGGCTGGAAGCAAATATCGATAAATTGATGGCGCGTGATGGCGCTGCTTTGGCCTATGCCATTCAGCGCTCCTGCGAAATCAAGGCTGATGTAGTGCGACAAGATGAGCGCGAAGGCGGTTTGCGGGCGATCCTGAATTTTGGACATACTTTCGGCCATGCGATTGAATCCGGCCTTGGGTACGGGGTATGGCTGCACGGTGAGGCGGTGGGTTGCGGCATGATCATGGCGGCGGACTTGTCGTATCGCCTTGGTTATATTGATGCACAGGCGCGTGACCGCGTTAGCGCATTGATACAGGCTGCCGGTCTACCGACGGTGGCACCTGATCTGGGTACTGCTCGCTGGCTTGAGTTGATGCAAATCGACAAGAAAAACGAAGGCGGACAAATCAAATTTATTTTGATGAAACAACTAGGCGGATCATTAATTACTACCGCTCCTCAGGATGCCTTATTGGCAACGATACTGGCGACCATAGCCGAACCCATCCAACCTTTATCTGCCCCACAACCATAATGAATACAGAAGCGTCCCTCGCCCCGTATGCTGCCCATTCAGCGACATCGCGAGGACGCTTGTTCGACGAAGATGCGCCCAATACCCGGACCCAATTTCAGCGCGACCGGGATCGCATCGTACATTGCACGGCTTTTCGCCGACTTGAATATAAGACGCAGGTATTCGTCAATCATGAAGGCGATCTGTTCCGTACACGTTTGACTCACAGCATAGAAGTTGCGCAAATCGCGCGTTCGATTGCCCGTAATTTGCAATTGAATGAAGATTTGGTCGAGGCAATTTCACTTGCGCATGATCTGGGGCATACGCCCTTTGGGCATGCAGGGCAAGACGCGTTAAATGCCTGTATGACAAATTTTGGTGGCTTCGAACATAACTTGCAAAGCTTGCGGCTGGTCGACAAGCTCGAGCAACGCTATGGCGCATTCGACGGTTTGAATCTGATGTTTGAAACCCGCGAGGGCATACTCAAACATTGTTCCAATGCCAATGCCAAAAAACTAGGCGATATTGGGCAGCGCTTTATCCAGCGCAAACAACCGACGCTGGAAGCGCAGGTTGCTAATTTGGCGGATGAAATTGCCTACAATAATCACGATATTGATGATGGTCTGCGTTCCGGATTATTGACGCTCGAACAAATGATGGAAATCGATTTCTTTGCGCGCCATAGCCATGAAGTTGAAAAAACGTTTCTTGGATTACGTGGGCGACGCGCTATCAATGAAACAGTGCGGCGAATGATTAACGCTTTGATTAACGATTTAATCGACACCTCACGCCAACGGATTTTGGCCGCTGCGCCGTTAACCGTTGAAGACGTGCGAGATGCTGCGCCACTAATCGCATTTTCGGATGCAATGGCGGCTGAGGCGGCTGCATTAAAGCGCTTTTTACGCGAAAATCTTTATCGTCATTATCTTGTGAATCGCATGACTGCTAAGGCGCGGCGCATTGTGGTCGAGCTGTTTGATTGTTTTGTGGGTGAACCGAATTTGCTGCCGCCGGACTATCAATTAACGCCATCAACCTTGCAACATCCAGACGGCGCACAACTACAAGCGCGACAGGTTGCCGACTATATTGCCGGCATGACCGACCGTTATGCCATCCGCGAACACCGACGTTTATTTCTGGTCGATGAGGGTCATCTGTAATTGTTGCCGTGGCGATAATTCAGACGCGGGTTATTCAACTTTTTTAAGGAGTCATCCATGAAATTTCACTTCCAACCCGTTTGTAGTCTGGGTTTGATCGGCGCTCTCATTTCTTCTACTGCATTTGCATTTTCTTTAGCCGATTTGAGCAATCAGGATGCCAGTTCTGGATTGAAGGCGGCACTGGATAAAGGTGCAACTGTTGCGGTCTCTAAACTCGGTGTTGAAAATGGATTTTTGAATAACGATAAAGTAAAAATTGGATTACCAGGCGTGTTGGAGCAGGCGCGTCCGCTCTTGAGAATGACAGGGAAAGGGCAGCAATTGGATGATTTGGTTTTGTCGATGAATCATGCGGCAGAATCCGCCGTGCCACTGGCTAAACCTTTGCTATTGAATGCAGTGAAATCGATGTCGATCACGGACGCAAAAAATATTTTGAGTGGCGGTGAGACATCGGTGACGGATTTTTTCAAGCAGAAAACGGCGGCACCTCTGGAAGTGAAATTTTTGCCGATAGTGAAAAAAATTACAGACCAGAATGGCGTCTCAGCACAATATAACGCAACGATGGGCATGGTCAGTAAAACAGGATTAGTGCCAGGGCAGGCCGCCACGGTTGAGGGCTACGTCACTCAACGTGCACTGGATGGTTTGTTTTATATGATCGGGGAAGAAGAGAAGGCGATTCGTCGCGATCCGGTTGGCGCGGGAAGTGCCATTATTGGCAAGGTATTTGGTGCACTGAAACAGTAATCCGGCTGCCAGAGAAATGAAAGCCTCATTGATGAGATGAGGCTAAACAATCAGCAAAAAAATCATGCTGAAAATTATCCAAATAATATAGGTAATTAAAGTGATTTTCCAATAACAAAGGGCGCATTAACTGCGCCCTTGCTCGTTTGTCAGTTTAGTATTTTCTCAATGATTCTTGAGACACACTTGCATTGACTTAGACCTCACAACATTACGTAGCCGGGATAGGTGCATCCTCGGGCAAATGTTTAATCGCGGAATGTTGGTGGTTCTGCAGTTTATCCTTATATTTAATTACTTGACGATCAAGCTTGTCGATCAGCAAGTCAATGGCGGCGTAAAGGTCATGCGCAATGCTTTCAGCATGCAGGTCTTTGCCTTTTACGCGCAAATTAATTTCGGCTTTCTGGCGTTTTTCTTTCTCTGTGATTTTGTCGATAGTCAGGATCACACTAATATCTATGACCTGATCGAAATGGCGCTTGATACGCTCCAATTTGCTTAGCACGTGTTCGCGAATGGCGGGAGTTACGTCGAGGTGATGCCCACTAATTGTGAAATTCATACAGCGCTCCTATGAAGTATGTCGTTGGCGGTTCGGACTTGGGATGATCAATTCATTATGAATCGGTCAGTCAGGACACAGCGACGGTTGTGCATACATACAAACAGCTAAAGAGATTTACGCAAATTGACTGGCGGAATTCTTAATGCTTCGCGATATTTTGCGACCGTACGACGTGCAACTACCATACCTTGTTCCGCGAGCATATCGGCAATCTTGCTGTCAGAGAAAGGACTTTTAGAATCTTCCGCTCCTATCAGTTGTTTGATTAACGCCCGTATCGCTGTAGAGGAAGCCTCTCCACCTGCCTCTGTAGCAACATGGCTACCGAAGAAATACTTTAATTCGAACATCCCGTGAGGGGTGAGCATGTATTTCTGAGTGGTCACACGAGAGATAGTACTTTCGTGTAATCCTAGTGTATCAGCTATTTCGCGCAACACAAGCGGCCGCATCGCGACCGCGCCGTGTGAGAAGAAATTCCGTTGACGTTCTACAATTGCTTGCGCCACGCGCAGGATGGTATCGAAGCGTTGACGCATATTTTTGATCAACCACTTCGCCTCTTGCAACTGCGATCCCAGCGATCCTTCGCTTTTACCTTGCTTCAGAATATTGGCATAGAGGGCGTTTACACGCAGTCTTGGCATAACGTCATTATTAAGCATGACTTGCCAACCATTTTTTGTACGTCTGACAATCACGTCCGGCACCACATAATCCGAGGCGCTGCCCGCAAAAGTAGCGCCTGGATGAGGATTGCATTGCTTGATAACTACTTGTGCTTCACGTAAATCTTCGTCGTCGCAATCGAGCGCTTTTTTGATTTTATTAAAATCGCGTTGTGCAAATAAGGCCAGATAATCTTGCACAATAATTAATGCCAGACGACGTGTGACGAAAGCTACTTTCGGAAATGCTTTAATTTGCAGAGATAGACATTCGGCAGCATTGCGAGCACCCACACCAGTCGGGTCAAAGCTCTGCACCATCTTCAGAGCCATTGATAGCTCTTCGACTTCGATGTCTAATTCCTCTGGAAGACGGGCATGAATATCTTCCAGCGGCTCTTCCAGATAACCATTCTCGTCCAGCGCATCGATGATTAATTCGATCAATGCGCGGTCGCGATGCTGATCCACAGTTTCACGCATTTGCTTCAGCAAATGTTCGCGCAAGGTCGTTTCATAAGCTTCCAACTGCGGCCTGGCATCTTCGTCGTCCGGGGCTTTGGAAGTGCGCGCAACGTCGTCGAAACTCCATTCGCTGTCATTGTTAGCGCTGTCCTGGCTATTGTCGCCAGCCTCTTGAGTTTCACCGCCGCCTTCCGGCTCTGTTGGTGAACTGCTGACTTCACTATCGCCGGTTGGTGCATCCATCGTCGAAGCCGTCGAGTTGATTGCGCCGTCCGCTAACAACCTGACAGAGTTATCAAGAGGGTCGTCAAGCCGTTCCAGCAACGGATTGTCCGAGAGGATGTGTTCCAGTTCCTGATGCAGTTCCAGCGTAGACAATTGCAACAATCGTATAGATTGCTGCAACTGTGGTGTCAGCGCCAGATGTTGCGAGGTGCGGAGTTGGAGGGATTGTTTCATGTGTGCTGGGGATTCCTCAGTATTCCTGTATTCAGTTACATGCGGAAATGTTCACCCAGATAAACGCGTCGCACCGATTCGTTGGCGATGATGTCGTCTGGACTGCCGCTGGCCAGCACGCTACCCTGGTTGATGATGTACGCCCGGTCACAAATGCCGAGCGTTTCCCGCACGTTATGGTCGGTAATCAGGACGCCGATCCCACGCTCTTTCAAGAATCGCACGATGCGCTGAATTTCGATTACGGCAATCGGATCTATCCCTGCGAATGGCTCATCGAGCAATACGAAACGGGGATTGGTGGCTAAAGCGCGGGCGATTTCTACGCGACGGCGCTCACCACCAGATAACGACAAAGCCTGGTTTTCGCGCAGTTTATCGATTTGCAATTCTTGCAGCAGTGATTCCAGCTTGTCCGAGATTTGTTGTTTGGTGAGCGGCACGCCGTCTGGACGCTGAAGCTCGAGCACAGCCCGGATATTGTCTTCTACCGTAAGTTTGCGAAATACCGATGCTTCTTGCGGTAAATAGGACAGACCGAGCACGGCACGTTGATGAATAGGCAAGCGCGAGATATCCACGCCATCCAGATCAATTGCGCCGCCATCCGACGGCACCAAGCCCACAATCATATAAAACGAGGTCGTTTTACCGGCACCGTTGGGGCCCAGTAATCCAACCACCTCGCCATTTTTGACATTCAGGGAAACATCGCGGACAACCTGCCGCGCACCATAACTTTTTTGCAAGCCTTTGACAATCAGCGTACTCGAATTAATCGCCGTCATCTTACTTCCCCTTCGGTTGGATGACCGCTTTGATGCGTCCGCTACCGGGCTGACTTGTGCCAGACGCGTTGTTATTCACCGAGTAGAATTCAGCGCGACTATCGTAGGAAATGAACTCGCCGTTCACGACATCGGTAGGTTTTGTGCCTTGCAAGCGCCGCATTTGCGCTTTAGAAAATAATTTTACGATTTCAGTTTTATCGTCGTATTCGATACGCTCTGCTTCGCCGTCAATCCATAAATCCGGACCGCCATCGCGTTTCTGGCGGAACGTTGCCAGTCCGCCCGGTGCTGCATATAACGTTGCGAATTGGTAGCCGGATGGGTCGGTTGTCACGACCACTTTATCGGCCTTCATCACCAGCGTACCGCGCGTCAAAATAACTTTTCCAGTAAATATCTTGACCTGCTTCACGTCATCCAAAGTGAACGTGTTTGCTTCGACATTCGATGGTTTATCTGCATCCGCTTTCTCGGCGCGCGCACCCGACATCAATGTCAGTTGCAATGCCAGTAGCGATAAAAAAAGAATACGTTTCATAAAAATCCTGAATCCTGAAAAAGGAATAACGGGGATAACGGCACAGGGCACGATCCGGGGTGGCTGTGGGATTGATGCCTAAGGTTGGCGCGGTGTTGCGCGATAGGTGCCACGTACATTGCTCAGTAAACGCAATTCCAGCGTTGCGTTGTTAGCATACATGCCGGTGCCGTTCATTTTCGACTGGTCGATTGTAATCTGGACCGGTTTGTCACTAGTAATGATGTCATCGTCAGGCAGCAGTTGCAGATACTCGGACTGCAAATGTAATTTCGACGATTTCGGTGTTGCAAGGCGATCAGCGGTGACATTGCCATACATATTCACCTTGCTATTATTGTCTTCAATTTTGGCCGTATTCGAGCGCAAGGTCATCGGCGGTTTGGCTTTATCCAGGCTATGGATCACCGGCAAATTGACGTTATAGGAATCGTCGGCAGGATTATGCGTCAGGCGCTGGCCCGAGATGTTGTAGCGTGGCTGACCATTCAACGCCAATTGCACATAATTAAAATTTTCGACGTAATAATCAGGCGCAACACGCGGCGCATTGGGCAACATTTTTTCAGTGCTCTTATTCATTACTTCCATGATCCAGAAGCTGCCCAGCGCAAGCGCGATGCACAGCGCCAGCAGCAACATGAAACGGAGGCGGAAAGTTGACCGCAGGTTTTTCATAAAACTCTCATCACGCAGAAATTCCGCTTAAATACGGCGCCAGTGCAGCATCGTATTTGTCTTGCGCACGTAAAATTAAATCGCATACTTCTCGCGCCGCCCCATGGCCGCCACTGGCTTGCGTGACATAGTGCACCCGTGATTTGACTTCGGCATGGCCATTCTGAACACTGACGGCGAAACCGGCGCGCAACAAAATCGGCAGATCAATAATATCGTCGCCGATAAAGCCACATACATCCGGCGTTAGATTTGTGTCGGTTAATAATTTCAGGAATGCTGCATATTTGTCGTGCACGCCCTGATGGACATGCGTGATACCCAGATCGCTTGCACGACGGCTGACAATGGCCGAAGACCGTGCACTGATAATTGCGGTGGCAATGCCCGCCTGCTGCAACAGTTTGATGCCTAAGCCATCTAAGACATTAAAGCGTTTTAACGCTTCACCGTCCGCACCAAACACCAAGCCGCCATCGGTCAACACACCATCGACGTCAAAAATCATCAAGCGCACTTGCGCTGCACGCGCATTTACTGCTGCGGGTACGCTGATGGTGTTTCCGGCAGCAGTCATCAAATTACCTTTGCGCGGGTCAGGTCGTGAATATGTAGCGCACCCACTAGCTTACCGTCGGCATCGGCCACCAGCAATTGATTGATACGGAACTCTTCCATGATCTGCACTGCGTCAACGGCCAATTGATCCGGGCCGATAGTGCGCGGGTTAATGTGCATCACATCGGCGATGGTCAGTTTTGAGAAATCTTGCACATGTTCGATCAAACGGCGCAAATCGCCATCGGTAAACACGCCTACAGGATGAAATTTGTCGTCGACTATCGCCGTCATGGCGAGGCCTTTACGGGTAATTTCGAGTAATGCGGCTGATAATGACACCTCAGCAGTCACGGCAGGAATCGCATCGCCACTACGCATGACATCGCGCACATGGGTCAGTAAACGTCGGCCAAGTGCGCCGCCAGGATGGGATCGCGCAAAGTCTTCTTCGCGAAATCCGCGTGCATCCAGCAAAGCCACCGCCAACGCATCACCCAGCGCCAATGTGGCGGTAGTGCTTGCGGTTGGTGCCAAATTCAATGTGCAGGCTTCTTTATCCACCTTGACGTTGAGATGGACGGTCGCCAGTTGCGCCAGGCCTGATTCGTCATTGCCGGTCATCGCGATTAAGGTCGCGCCCATGCGTTTGACGATCGGCACGATTGCCATCAATTCTGCGGTTTCGCCAGAGTTGGAAATGGCAATAAAAGCATCATGTTCTGTCACCATGCCGAGATCGCCATGGGCGGCTTCAGCGGGGTGAATGAACAATGCAGGCGTTCCGGTCGAGGCTAATGTAGAGGCGATTTTGCGTGCAATATGGCCGGATTTTCCGATTCCTGAGACGACGACGCGGCCGCTACAGTTCAATAGCAGTCCAACCGCTTGTGCGAAGGGCGCTTCGGGATTATCAGAAATACGATTTTTCAGAGCGAGAATGGCGTCAGCTTCGATTTGCAGCGTTTGACGTGCAAGCTCTAGCGCGCGGAGGGCGTTAAAAGATTTTGGCAAGATTTTGGCATCGGTTAAACTCATCCCGAAAGTATAAACGAATTCGCAAAGCAAAAAACTTGCCAGTTTTATTCTGGTGCAATTAATCTATCTATGGCAAAGCGGGCATGCCCTTATTTAGGGCGGAGCCGATCAGGCAGAAGATGGCGAAAGCGGTGGCTTAGGCAATATTTCACTGAATTTTCGGTTAAATAGTCCCACTATTGATCAAAAAACCCGCAAAATCCGAGGTGGAGCAGGGATTTTTTGCTGTGAACTTTTGCAGCACCGCGCCACCAATCTAAGAAACCAAGCGTTGGAAGTCATGTCGCAAAACCGCACGTTGTTGTGGATTAACTACGAATTGAACGCAAATGCTTTCTGGATTAGAACTCACTATTTTGTTACTCGGGTCCGCGGTGCTCGGCGTCGTGGCTTTTCGCATGCTCCACCTGCCGCCCATGCTGGGCTATCTGACGGTGGGGATTGTGATTGGTCCCTACGCGCTTGGGTTTGCTGAAGACAACGCAACGACGCATGCGTTAGCCGAATTTGGCGTCGTGTTTTTGATGTTTTCGATTGGCCTTGAGTTTTCGCTCTCCAAATTATCGGCGATGCGCCGTATCGTATTTGGACTAGGCATGGCGCAGGTATTGTTGACGATAGGCGCGGCGATGCTGTTCGGCTGGCTGGTCGCTTACCTGTTGCCGCAACTCACCAACATTAGCTGGCAAGCAGCGTTTGCCCTCGGTGCGGCCTTGACAATGTCTTCAACCGCCATCGTCTCGAAGCTATTGACCGAACGGCTGGAACTGGAGAGCGAACACGGTCGTCGCATTATTGGCATTTTGCTATTTCAGGATCTGGCGTTGGTGCCGTTGCTGATCATTGTTCCCGCGCTGGCAAAGGATTCCGGCAACCTGGTGGCGACGCTCGGTTGGGCCAGCGCTAAGGCAGTCGTCGTTTTAGTGCTGCTGCTATTCCTCGGACAAAAACTCATGCGTGGCTGGTTCCAAATTGTGGTCCGGCGCCGTTCGCAAGAGTTGTTCATGCTTAACTTGCTGCTGATAACGCTAGGCGCCGCCTGGATTACCGAACGCGCCGGTCTCTCGCTGGCGCTGGGCGCGTTCATCGCAGGCATGCTGATTTCAGAAACTGAATACAAACATCAGGTAGAAGAAGACATCAAATCATTCCGCGATGTCTTGCTTGGTCTGTTTTTTATCACCATCGGGATGCTGCTAAACGTCCGTCTGGTTATTGAGCACTGGTGGCTAGTTTTGCTACTGCTGGCGGGTCCGGTCTTCTTGAAATTCGTCCTGATTGCAGCGCTGGCAAAAATTTTCGGCTCTTCTACCGGTGTCGCGTTGCGGACCGGTTTGGCGCTCGCACAAGCGGGGGAATTTGGCTTTGTTCTGTTGAGTCAGGCGGGCGGCTTGCATTTGATGGATCCTTTGTTGATCCAGTTAATTTTGGCATCGATGGTGCTTTCGATGCTGGCAGCGCCGTTTATTTTGAATAACGCAGACGCCATCGTCATGAAGCTCTCTGCCAACGAATGGATGATGCAATCGTTGCAATTGACGCAATTGGCAACGCGCACAATGGCGACGCAGAAACACGTCATCATCGCTGGGTTTGGCCGCAGCGGACAAAGTCTGGCGACCTTGCTGGAAGAGGAGGGCATTAGTTACCACGCTCTTGATCTCGATCCTGACCGCGTCATTGAGGCACGGGCTGGTGGGGCGCAGGTTTCGTATGGCGATGCTTCGCGTCGCGAAAGTCTGGTAGCCGCAGGTATACATCGGGCCGCAGCGTTGGTGATCACCTACGCCAGCACGCCCTCGGCGTTACGGGTGCTGCACCATGTTCATGAATTGGCGCCATCATTGCCGGTCATCGTGCGCAGCTATGACGACACCGATCTGGATAAATTGCGTGCCGCAGGTGCAGCCGAAGTCGTGCCCGAGGCGCTAGAAGGCAGCCTAATGCTGGCGTCGCACGCATTGGTCATGCTGGGCGTGCCGTTGCGACGCGTAGTCCATCGCGTGCAAGCTTCGCGCGATGAACGGTACGCCTCATTGCGGGGCTATTTCCACGGCGCTGGCGATACAAGTGACATTGAAGATTATTTGCAAGAGCGTTTGCATTCGGTCACGTTGCCAGACGGCGCGAAGGCGATCGGCAAGTCACTGGCCGCGCTGGATTTAACCAAAATTGGGGCAGAAGTCAGCAGCGTCCGGCGCGGCAGAGGGCGTATTGATATTAGTCCGCAGACAGTGTTGCAAGGCGGCGATATTGTCATTTTGCGGGGTGCGGCAGAAGGCATTGCGAAGGCGGAAGAGCGCCTATTTAGTGGCTGATCGCAAAGGATCACCGTTTGTTTTGTTATATTTTTGACTCTTTTTGAATCTGCTCTGACTTGTTCGTCGTATATAAAGCTTAATGCACAGCTGTGTGATGTGATGACGCTTTCGGGAGTTGGACAATGGTTCTTTTTTCAAAAATTGCGCTGACATGTGTCGTGCTGGTGTTGGCCTTAACGGCAACGGTTGCGTGCTCGCCGCTGACGGCCATTAACGCAGTCACCACCAGCAGCACTTATAACAAGACCGCCGACATCATCTATGGTGCCAATCCGCGCAATGAATTGGACGTTTATACGCCTAAAAATTTACATTCCCCGGCCCCTGTCGTGCTGTTTTTCTACGGCGGCAGCTGGAGTAGCGGTGAACGCGGCGATTATGCTTTTGTGGGTGAGGCGCTTGCTTCCCGCGGCATTGTCGCCGTCATCGCCGACTATCGACTTTATCCGGAAGTCCGTTATCCTGCCTTCCTGGAAGACGGCGCGAAAGCTGCCGCGTGGACTGTGCGAGAAGTTGCAAAATATGGCGGCGATCCGCATCGGTTATACGTGATGGGCCATAGTTCCGGTGCTTACAATGCGGCAATGTTGGCGCTTGATCCACGCTGGCTGGCAGAGGTAAATTTAACGCCGGCGGTTTTTCGCGGCTTTATCGGTCTGGCGGGCCCGTATGATTTTCTGCCGATTGAAAATCGTGGTGTACGACCAGTATTTTTCTACCCCAACTCACCGGTCGACTCCCAACCAATCAATCACGTGACATCGCTTGCGCCGCCAACATTATTACTCGCCGCGACGAAAGATAATTTGGTCAATCCGGAGCGCAATACCGGCGGTTTGGCAGCAGCGTTGCGCACCGCGCACGTGCCTGTGAAAGAGCAATATTTTGAGCACGTCAGTCACGCCACTTTGGTTGGTGCTATTTCGCGTCCGTTGCGCGGTTTGGCCCCGGTTTTAGACGTGGTGGATGCCTTTATCCAGTCAAATCCAGAAAATACAACGGCTAGCGCTTCAGCCAATCATGGATTGCCGTTAGCGGACACCGCTGAGTAATAACGTTTCTGCGATTTAGTTATCAAGGAAGATATCTTCTGCGGAGGCAGAACGACTACCGGGAAGCGGTGGATTGCTGACGCCGTGATAGGCGAACACCACTGACTCTTTAATGGATGGACTATTGTTGCGACCAGCTGCGTGGAATAAGCCGCTATGAAAAAACACGACATCGCCTGGATTTAAATTCAGCGCAATACCTTGCGCAAAAAGCGCTTGATTTTCAGCAACGTCAGGCCGCAGGAAATCAAGATCGTCCATTTGCGACGGTTGTATAGCGAAGCGATGCGAACCGGGAATAAACCGCAGGCCGCCATTGTTTTCGGTCTCGCTATCTAATGCCAGCCATACCGAAATCAGCTCGTTACGCGCAAATGACCAGTAACGAATATCACGATGCCAGCCAGTCGCCGTGCCGAAATGTGGATGCTTGGTCATCACGCAATTATGATGTGCCAACGTCAGGCAGACCGGCTCATCCAGTACTTGCGTCAGCATCGCCACCAGCACCGGATTAACGGCCCATTGACGATACGACGCGTCGCGATGGTAGGCATCGCGTAAGCGCCGTGCCGTGCGCCCGCCAAGGCTGTCTAGCGAGGTCGGTGCGCCAGCGTAGCCGACCTCCGATTCATATTCCAGCGGCGCAACCGCGTCTTGCAAATGCTTGTTAGTGATGGCGACCATCTGCGCACATTCCGCGGTCGATACTAGCCCTGGCAACAACAAATAGCCATCGGTTTCAAATGCCGCAATCTGCGCTGCAGAAAGTGGAGTCTTACTGTTCATCACGACGTTCCTAGGTGAAAGATTAGCGCTAAAAAAAGAGAGAAAAGATGGGCCGTTCAGCCCATCTTTTTTAACCTGTTTTCTGCAATTTCTGCGGTTTATTATTCACGCTTTCGAGCAATGGCGCCAGATATTTTCCGGTCACGCTATTCGGATTTTGCGCGACATCTTCCGGCGTCCCCGTCGCAATAATCAAGCCGCCACCAGCGCCACCTTCAGGACCCAGATCAACCAGCCAGTCGGCGGTTTTAATCACATCCAGATTGTGTTCAATGATGACGACAGTGTTGCCCTGATCACGCAGCCGATGAATCACTTTCAGCAGCAAATCGATATCGTGGAAATGCAGCCCTGTAGTTGGCTCATCGAGAATATACAGCGTGCGGCCAGTGTCGCGCTTCGATAATTCCAGCGATAATTTAACCCGCTGCGCCTCGCCGCCAGACAACGTCGTCGCACTTTGGCCGAGGCGAATATAACCTAGACCAACATCCAGCAGCGTCTGCAATTTTCTTGCAATCACCGGCACCGGTTTGAAGAATTCATGCGCTTCTTCGACCGTCATTGCCAACACCTGCGTGATGTTTTTTCCCTTGTATTGGACTTCCAGTGTTTCGCGGTTATAGCGCTTGCCATGACAGACATCGCACGGCACGTACACGTCTGGCAAGAAATGCATTTCAACCTTGATCACGCCGTCGCCCTGACAGGCTTCGCAGCGTCCGCCTTTGACGTTAAACGAAAAACGTCCTGCATTGTAGCCGCGCTCTTTCGCCATCGGCACGCCCGAAAATAAATCGCGAATCGGCGTGAATAAGCCTGTGTACGTCGCCGGGTTGGAGCGCGGCGTACGGCCAATCGGTGCCTGATCAACCGAAATAACTTTATCGAAATGCTCCAGTCCGCTGATCGCATCGTGCGCCGCTGGTTCCGCTTGCGAGCCATACAAATGCCGCGATGCCGCGTGATATAACGTATCGTTAACCAGCGTTGATTTGCCCGAGCCAGAAACGCCAGTAACGCAAGTCAGCAAGCCGACTGGCAATTTCATCGTAACGTTTTTCAGGTTGTTTCCGCTAGCGCCATAGATGATGAATTGCTTGTCCGGATTAGGAGCGGTACGCTTCTTCGGAACGGCGATTTTAAGTGTACCGTTCAAGTATTTAGCGGTGAGCGATTTTTTGCTTTTGAGGATTTCTGCCAGCGTGCCTTGCGCGATAATTTCACCGCCGTGCACACCCGCGCCCAGCCCCATATCGACTACGTAATCGGCAGTACGAATCGCGTCTTCATCATGCTCAACCACCAGCACACTATTCCCGATATCGCGCAGATGACGTAGCGTTTCAATCAAGCGATCGTTGTCGCGCTGATGCAAGCCGATGGATGGCTCATCCAGCACATACATCACGCCAGTCAGACCCGAGCCGATTTGCGACGCCAGACGAATACGTTGCGCCTCGCCGCCAGATAGCGTATCGGCGCTGCGTTCCAGCGACAAATAATCCAGACCGACATTGTTCAGAAAAGTCAGGCGCGAGATAATTTCTTTGATGATGCGGTCAGCGATTTCTTTTTTCGCTCCGGTCAGTTTCAGCTTCTCAAAGAAGTGCAATGTCTCACGCAAAGGCGTTGCGGCGACCTCGTAAATAGCGCGCTCTTGCTTGCCATTGCCAACTTTGACGAAGCGCGCCTCGATGCGCAAACGGGCACCGTGGCAGGATGGACATTCTTTCTCGTTGATGAACTTCGCCAGTTCTTCTTTTACGGCCATTGAATCAGTTTCGCGATAACGGCGTTGTAGATTATTGACCACGCCTTCAAAGGTGTGATCTTTGATGACAGCCTTGCCACGCTCATTGATATACGTGAACGGAATCGTCTCGCGACCAGAGCCGTACAGCACAACTTGCTGGGCTTTTTCCGGCAGTTTTTCAAACGGCATATCGAGATCGAATTCGTAATGCGCGGCCAGATTCGACAGCATCTGAAAGTAAAACTGATTACGTCGATCCCAGCCTTTTACTGCGCCGCTAGCGAGCGACAAATTCGGGAAAGCAACGATACGTTTTGGATCGAAAAATTCGATATGGCCAAGGCCATCGCATTCAGGGCAAGCGCCCATCGGATTGTTAAACGAAAATAACCGCGGCTCCAATTCTTGCAACGAATAACCGCAAGTCGGACAGGCGAATTTATTCGAAAACATATGCTCCGTGCCGCCGTCCATTTCCAGCGCAATCGCACGACCTTCGGCCAGACGCAATGCGGTCTCGAAACTTTCCGCCAGACGTTGTTTGATATCTTCCTTGACCTTCACGCGATCAATCACAACGTCGATAGTGTGCTTTTCAGTTTTCTTCAACTTAGGCAAATCATCGACTTCATAAATGCGCCCATTCCCGGTCCCGCTTTGAATACGGAAACGGACAAAACCTTGCGCCTGCATACTTTCAAACAGATCGACGTGCTCGCCTTTTCGATTGGCCACCACCGGTGCCAGAATCATTAATTTGGTCTCATCCGGCATCGCCAATACCGCGTCCACCATTTGAGAAACAGATTGCGCAGCCAACGGTTTTTCCGGGTGATCGGGGCAATACGGCGTGCCCACACGCGCGTACAGCAAACGCAAATAATCGTGGATTTCGGTGACCGTGCCGACGGTGGAGCGCGGGTTATGCGAAGTAGCTTTTTGTTCGATAGAGATCGCCGGCGACAGACCTTCGATCAAATCGACATCCGGCTTTTCCATTAACTGCAAAAACTGGCGCGCATAGGAAGACAGCGACTCAACGTAGCGACGCTGACCTTCCGCGTACAGCGTGTCGAAAGCCAGCGAGGATTTGCCCGAGCCAGATAGCCCGGTAATCACGATCAGTTTATTACGCGGCAAATCCAGATTGATGTTTTTGAGGTTATGCGTACGTGCACCCCGGATGCGAATCTCTTCCATGAACAGCTTTCTGCGTAGATTTTCTACGGCGATGGTTTGTGTTGGAAATTGCAGCTTACTTGTCCTTTATTACCGCTCTATGCGTAATAAGGAGGCAATTTGCATTTATTAGATGTCAGTTTTCGGCATCCATGCATATCTTCAATCGGCGTTGCTTAAATACTAAGCCTGGCGATCATGCGACCGCCAAAATGGCACAACCTGACACTATATCAGGGTACGGATTTTCGAGTTTGGTCTGATTATCTGTCGCGGTCCAGATTTATGCGGAAGCGGAGAAAGCAGGGAAGACGCCGCCTTAAATGAAAAATGAGCTTAGCGGAGTTAGCTTTAGATCACATGTTGGAAAAAGGATAAAAGCGTTCACACTTTATGGGCATTCTCTACATAAAATACTCTACATAATGAGAGCGTAATTGCTTAGATATAGTTGATTTTTTTGGATCGGTTTCTGCTTAGGAGTGTTGATGGAAGCGGCGACGGCGATCGCACATAGGCAGAACTAATTTTTAGCTTGTTCGCAGCTTCTTGCATTCCGGCAAACACCGAGCGGGCGATTGTTTCAGGGAAATCTGTGGGACGCTGTGTACGTACTTTTGCGATAACATTTGGTGTGCGAGCAATCCGATCGCTAATGATGTCTTCGCCGCCGTGCGCAAGGCCATTTCTGGTTGCCGTCATATTCCAGTGTTGTCGCTGGATTTCATAAATATGACTATGCATATTTTCCTTTTTCGCCCTTAGCTAATTTTACTTTGTGGGGTGATAGAAGGGTCTTGCCTACACCTATTACCGGATAAGCTGACAAAATGTCATAGAGCGATGTCAATGCATAGGCACCCCCCTGTTTTAGATGAATGCTGAATTTTTTTGCATGGCCATCTGACAAATTTCGCTCAACCCTGATATCTATGTAGGTCATGTTCGTTTCATTCCCTGATACTATATTGGGCTTCGATCTTCGTCGTAAATCGACGTCAAACTCGCATTGCTGTGTTGCCAGGTTTGCCTGAGTTTGTCTCAATATGCCCGCGCTTAGCTCGCTCAGTTTCGTTTACCCGCCTTCATTGCAAGGCATGACCCCACATTCAACATGACCAGCTCGTTATCTTCTACCGCCGTTGCTTCTGATGACACTGACGTCGGCAATCGCATGACCCGTGCCGAAATTCGTTCCAGCGCTTCGCTAGCGTCTATATTTGCGCTGCGGATGTTGGGTTTATTTTTGATTTTGCCGGTCTTCTCGGTGTATGCCAAAACTCTCCCCGGCGGTGAAAGTGCGACATTAGTCGGTCTTGCCATGGGGATTTATGGGCTGGCGCAATCGTTTGGGCAAATCCCGTTTGGCGCTGCCTCCGATAAATACGGCCGCAAGAAAATTATTATCATCGGCCTGATCCTATTTGCGCTGGGGTCGTTCATTGCCGCCGCTGCGCCAAATATTTATTGGGTCATTATCGGCCGCGCAGTGCAGGGCGCTGGCGCGATTTCCGCTGCTGTCACGGCTTTTATTGCCGATTCGACGCGCGAAGAACACCGTACCAAAGCGATGGCGATGGTCGGCGGTTCGATCGGATTAACCTTCGCGCTGTCCATGGTGGCGTCGCCGTTATTGTATGAGTGGGTCGGTATGGGCGGCATTTTTGCCATTACCGGGGTACTTTCATTGGCAGCAATCGCCATGATTATTTTTGTCGTGCCGAATGCGCCGATGGTGAAGGCCAAGCGGGTCGCCTGGTCTGAAATCCTGCGTAACGGTGAGTTGATGCGGCTTAATGTCGGTGTATTTTCTTTACATCTGACGCAAATGGCAATGTTCGTCGTGATGCCGTCTGCATTAGTGCAATACGCCAACTTGCCAGTAACACAACATTGGAAAATCTATTTACCGGTCGTACTGATCTCATTCATCCTGATGCTACCGCCGGTTTTTATCGGTGAAAAACAAGGCAAGATGAAGCAAGTTTTTGTCGCGGCAATTAGTTTGTTGCTGGCGGTGCAGATCGGTATGTGGCTGGCGTTCTCGCAAACGAACGTTTATTGGCCGTTGCTTGTTGGCTTATTGCTGGCATTTTTTATCGCATTCAACGTGCTCGAAGCCAGCCAGCCTTCGCTGGTATCACGTATCGCCCCGCCCGCAGCCAAAGGCGCAGCGCTCGGGGTATATAACACGCTGCAGGCGCTGGGCTTGTTCTGTGGCGGAGCGTTGGGCGGCTTACTTAAACAACATGTCGGGACGTCATCGGTCTTCGTTTTAGGCGGCCTTTCAACTCTGGTCTGGCTTATAATCGCATCCGGCATGAAAAATCTACCGCGCCGAAGTAAGCCAGCTTCCGCGGTGACACATTAAATACAGTTAATTAACATTTAGGAGAAATATATGGCGTCGGTCAATAAAGTCATTATCGTCGGCAATCTGGGCCGCGATCCGGAAACCCGCTACATGCCTAACGGCGAAGCGGTCACCAACATCGCCGTTGCTACTACGGAAAGCTGGAAAGACAAGAATAGTGGCGAAAAGAAAGAAGTGACCGAATGGCACCGTATTACTTTCTATCGCAAATTAGCTGAAATCGCCGGTCAATACCTGAAAAAGGGTTCGTCTGTCTACGTAGAAGGTCGTCTGCAAACGCGCAAATGGCAAGACAAAGAAGGCGTAGAACGCTACACGACCGAAATCATCGCCGACTCCATGCAAATGTTGGGCAGTCGCCAAGGTCAGGGCGGCGGTAGTGGCATGGATGACGGTGGTTACGATGGCGGCGACGCACGTCAAAGTGGTGGCGGCTCTTCTTACAGCAACGCACCATCGGGTCAATCGAACAACGCGCCATCGCGTCCGGCACAGGCACCTGCTTCACGTCCTGCACAAGCGCCAGCATCGCGCCCGACACCGAATTTCTCGGATATGGATGACGATATTCCGTTCTAAGAAATATGTTTTTGTAGTAGACAAAAAATTAACGCGGCTCTTAAACAGGCGGCGTTTTTTCTTGTCGGTACGCGTTATTGATGCCATTAAAACCACGAGGCCGTAGCATTCCAACGCTGACTCTACCGCGTAGCTGACCGCGCTCCAAAGTTGCATTTAGTCTTGATATTGCCCTGATTTCAAGTCACCACTTCTTTAGATCCATCCGCACACAAAAGTGTTGGCGAGCAAGGAACGCCGCCGCAGCAATTTTCCGTCATAAAAGCCATCAACGCGTTCATCGTGTCGAAATTCACACTATAAATAACGAATCGCCCCTTTTGAAGTGGGACTACAAGATCTGCGTGGCTGAGCTCTTTCAGGTGAAATGATAAAGACGAGGGCGGAATACCTAATTGCTCAGCGATTTTGCTTGCCGCCAATCCCAATGGCCCGGCCTGGACTAGCAGACGGAAGACGGCAAGTCGCGAATCTTGGGCGAGTGCGGCAAATGCAGAAAGCGCGTTTTTAGTTTCCATTATTACTTGTCATATTTCTTGGTTGTATATCGGATCTATTATTCTATAAAAATAGAGTGGAGAGAAATTCTCCAGCATTGGGCGAGTGCGCATTCTTGCCGTTCGGAAGGAGGGGCGAATATGAAAGCGAGATTTTGGGGCGTCATCGCGACCCTCCTTATTGTTGCTGCGGTGGCGGGTTCTTATGCCCAATATCGATGCGCAGCGCTTGGTGGGGTTAATATTTATGCCACCAAGGACAGGCCGGATTGATCTGCAAATAAGCAAGATCGACCAAGCCCGATTCATCTTTAGCTAGATTGATTTCTGGTTCACGCGCTTGCTGAGTTCTTCGGCGTTTTCCTTGCGTTCGCTGTAACGATCCACCAGGAATGAGGACACATCACGCGTAAGTAAGGTAAATTTAAACAGCTCTTCCATCACATCAATTACGCGCTCATAGTAAGCAGACGGTTTCATCCTGCCCGCGTCGTCAAATTCCAGAAATGCCTTGGCAACCGATGATTGGTTTGGGATGGTGATCATGCGCATCCATCGGCCCAATATGCGCATTTGATTCACCGCATTGAATGACTGCGAACCGCCGGATACTTCCATCACGGCCAGTGTTTTACCCTGCGTCGGGCGCACCGCACCGATAGACAACGGAATCCAGTCGATCTGCGCTTTCATGATGCCGGTCATGGCACCGTGACGTTCGGGCGAGGTCCAGACCATACCTTCAGCCCATTGCGCCAACTCTCGCAGTTCTTGCACTTTGGGATGGCTGTCGGGTTCGTCGTCGGGCAAAGGTAAGCCATGGGGATCGAATATTTTTACCTCTCCGCCCATTGCCTCCAACAGCCGGGCTGCTTCCGTCGTCAGAAGTCGGCTATAGGATTTCTCACGTAAAGAGCCGTACAGCAGCAAAAAGCGCGGCGCGTGCGTTGATCGCGCTACGCCAGCAAAATCAGCGGCGACAGGCTTGCGAAACAGTTCTGCGTCGACGTTGGGTAGTTTAAGCAGATGGTGTGACACGGTTTCCCTCCGCGTTGATGACAATTTCGCCGTCTTCTTTCGCGAAGGCTCCCTTTTGTGGCAATGGCAGGATATCCAGCACCAGTTCGGACGGGCGGCATAGACGCGTGCCGTTTGGGGTGGCGACAAACGGCCTGTTGATCAGGATTGGGTTTGCTAGCATGGCGTCTAGTAATTGGGCATCCGTCACATCTGCGGCATCCAGGCCAAGCTCCGTGTAGCAAGATTCTTTTTGGCGGACGGCTTCCAGCACCGTGAGCCCGGCATCGGAAATAAGCTTTGTGAGTGTTTCCAGTGTCGGTGGGCTTTTTAAATATTCAATCACTTCAGGTTCGGCGCCCGTGTTACGTATTAACGCCAATGTGTTGCGAGAAGTGCCGCAGCGGGGATTGTGATAAATCGTTATGGTCATGATCTAACTTTCTGAAAGTTTGCAGGCCATCTGCCAGCAAGGATGATTGACATAAATAAAAAGAATTACGGCTGGCAAGGTGATGTCGCTCAATGCCCGAATGGTTTCAGCATAACTGCGGCTGAGCGTGTGCGCTAGTGAGATCAAGAATCTTGAATGTCATCGCTCAACGCCCTCATACCAGCCCTGTGTTCGATTGACGATTGCAACAATCAACAGCATGACCGGTACTTCGATTAGCACGCCAACCACGGTTGCCAGTGCTGCGCCGGATTTAAAGCCAAACAGGCTGATCGCTGCGGCGACTGCTAACTCGAAAAAATTGGATGCGCCGATCAATGCCGAAGGGCAAGCGATTGCGTGCTTTTCACCGACAATTTTATTGAGCCAATAGGCCAGCGCTGAGTTGAAAAAGACCTGTATCAGGATCGGGATAGCCAATAGGGCGATGACCAGCGGCTGCTCGATAATCGCATTGCCTTGAAATGCAAACAGCAGCACCAAGGTCAGCAATAATGCCGAGATTGACCAAGGCTGAATCCGTTCCACTGCTTTATCAAAGCTGGCTTGTCCGCGTCGTAACAGAGATCTGCGCCAGAGTTGCGCGATGATCACGGGAATCACGATATACAGGATTACCGATGTCAGCAATGTTGCCCACGGCACGGTGATGCTGGATACGCCTAGCAATAGTGCAACCAGGGGCGCAAAGGCAAACACCATGATCAGGTCATTCATTGCTACTTGCGATAACGTGAAATACGGATCGCCGCCAGTCAGGCGACTCCATACGAATACCATGGCGGTGCACGGAGCCGCAGCCAATAGAATTAATCCTGCTACGTAAGAATCCAGCTGTTCGGCGGGCAAATAAGGTGCGAACCAATGTCGAATAAATACCCAGGCTAGCAGCGCCATCGAGAATGGTTTGACCGCCCAGTTGATGAATAAAGTGACGCCAATCCCACGGGCATGTCCCTTGATTTGATTCCATGCGGCGAAATCGATTTTCAGCAGCATGGGAATGATCATCACCCAGATCAGCAGGCCAACCGGCAAATTGACTTTGGCGATTTCTAACGAGCCTATTGTTTGAACGCTAACGGGGAAAAGCTGCCCTAGCGAAATACCGGCAACGATACATAGCATCACCCATATTGTCAGGTAACGCTCAAAGAAATTCATGGAGTTGGCAGTGGCGCGTCGATCGGTCACTTCGCATTGGGCAGGCATATTGCTTCTCTAATAACAACTTCGTTTAAGTGGTTAGATTTTTACAACGCAGCAGAAAATGCTTACTAACATTTGGTGGTGTTTTTTTCTGGGTATAAAACAAAGGGCGGGATTACGTAGGCGAAACACTAAGCGCAGCCTCCCAACCGTTGCTATATCTACTAAGAACTGATCAAGTTTTCATTTAATATTTTCAACGTTTCCATATTAGTCAAAATGTCGAATTGATGCAAGGGCGTTTTATCAAGTTGCGGTCAATGGAGGGGGAAAACGTTGCAAATAAATCTTCTATTGATGCTTTCATTTATGTTGCTTTTCACCTATGGGAGAAACGCTTATGCTGCTATGCGGATCAGTAAGTTGACATCAATCGCGGATATTTTTGACTGAGTATGGTGTTGGCTAAATCACAGAAATTTTAACGGGAGTGATATGAAATTAATTGGAATGATGGATTCGCCTTATGTCCGGCGCGTGGCTATTTGCTTGAAATTACTTAAACTCGATTTCGAGCACCACCCCGTTTCGGTTTTTAGCAATTTTGAAGATTTTCGCAAGATAAACCCGGTAGTAAAAGCGCCGACGCTGGTTCTCGACGATGGTCAGACCTTGATGGATTCCAGCTTGATTCTGGAATATGTCGCGACTCTTGCGGACGCCGGCCTGACGTTAACGCCTGAACCCGCCAATGAACGTCTGCGTGCGTTGCGGCTGACCGGTTTGGCATTGGCAGCGTGTGAAAAGTCCGTGCAGATTGTGTATGAACGCAAGCTGCGGCCCCCTGAAAAACAGCATGAACCATGGACGGAGCGGGTGAGAGGGCAATTGCTGGCAGCTTACGCGGCGCTTGAGGCGGAGCTATCAGCCGCACCTTTATCACGCGATGTAAGCCAGCTTGGACAGGCTAGCGTGACGGTTGCGGTTGCATGGCAATTTACGCAAATGATGGTGCCGGATGTTGTTGCAGAGATAGCTTATCCCGAGGTGCGGTCGTTTTCTGATTATGCTGAGCAGCTACCGGTTTTCATCAGCACGCCCCCGGTTTGAGCGCAAACTGGCGATCGACATGGGAATGATGGTCTTCCCTTGTTTTAACTAAAAAGGGTGAAATAACGGTCGCTTAAAACGTTTTCGGGTTGCACGTCAGACGTGCAACCCGAATTTTTTTATACCGACAATTGGCCAGCAGACTAATTAGTCCCGAATCTCCAACTTGCGATTAAGGCTCAGCGCCCCTAGCGAACACACTGCGCCCGATAACAAATAAAGGCTGACATACGCCAGACCGAAATGTGCAGAAAGACCAAGCGCCACTAGTGGTGCGAAGCCCGCGCCGACCAGCCATGACAGATCCGAGGTCAAAGCCGCGCCAGTGTAGCGATATTTTGCGGAGAAATTTGCTGTAACCGCGCCAGCAGCCTGACCGTAAGACAATCCCAGCAAGCTGAAACCGACCAGAATGAAGATGTTTTGTCCAAGCTCGCCGCCATCCATTAGTGTCGGGACAAAGCCACTCAGTACGGCGATAAGCAACGCGAGGGCACCCAAAGTGGTGCGGCGACCAAAACGGTCAGCGATTAAACCCGATGAGATCACCCCCACGGCCATCAGCGCCGCGCCGATCACCTGCAAGACTAAAAAGCCACTTAGTGAGCGAGTCGAATAAAGCGTAATCCACGACAACGGAAACACTGTCACCAGATGGAATAAAGCGTAACTGGCCAATGCCGCCAAAGCGCCGATCAACACGTTGGACCCTTGCGACTTGGTCATTTCGGCTACGTTAGTCGGCTCTAATTCTTTCTCATCCAGCAAATGCGCGTATTCCTTGGTAGATACTAAGCGCAAGCGTGCGAACAGAGCGACGACGTTAATCGCAAACGCGCAATAGAAGGGATAGCGCCAGCCCCAATCGAGGAAATCTTCGGTGCTGAGGTTGGCGATCAGATAGGCGAATAGTCCGCCCGCGATCATGAAACCCACCGGCGCGCCTAATTGACCCAGCATTGCATACCAACCGCGTCGATTAGCAGGGGCATTCAGGGCCAGCAATGACGGCAGACCGTCCCACGTGCCGCCTAACGCTATCCCTTGCCCGATGCGCAACAGTGACAGTAAAACAACGGAGGCAAAGCCCAGATGCTCAAAAGTTGGAAGAAAAGCAATCCCGGCGGTAGAAATCCCTAGCATGAACAGCGCCGCCGTCAGTTTGACCTCGCGCCCGAAATATCGCTGAATTGCCATGAAAGCAACGGTGCCAAAAGGCCGCGCCAGAAACGCAAAAGAGAAAATCACAAAGGCGTATAACGTGCCTTCCAGTCGTGACTCAAAAGGGAAGAAAACCGACGGAAACACCAGGACCGAGGCGATCGCATAGACGAAGAAGTCGAAATATTCCGAAGCGCGACCAATCACGACCCCGATGGCAATCTCTCCCGGCGCGATCGCCGGATGATCAGATTTGGTCGACGTCGATGACCGCGCATCATTGCCGGTTGACGGCGATGGGAAATTGGCGGAATGTTCGCTATGCTGGATGTGAATGGAGGTCATAATCGTCATTTCTCAAAATGGGTTTCGGTCGATGAATACGCCACAAAACGCGTCAGCTCATCCCAAATGTCGTTGTAAGGGTAGGACAAAACGTCCAATCGCCAACGCGCACCAGTCGAGGTACATTAGCATGATTTTACGGCTTGGATTGGAACTTTCCTACATGGTTTCCCAGAAAATTCGTCGTGGACTGATCCTCGGCCTGACCCTGTTACCCGCTGCTTTGTTGGCAGGCTGCAACATGGTCGTGATGCATCCTTCTGGTGACATCGCGGACCAGCAAGGTCATTTGATCGTCGTCTCGACATTGTTGATGCTTTTGATCATCATTCCGGTGATTGTGTTGATCATCGTATTCGCATGGCGCTATCGAAAAAATAACACTGCTGCCGCCTACGAGCCGGACTGGGATCACTCGACCCAGCTTGAGCTGGTGATTTGGGGCGCACCGCTTCTCATCATCATCGCGCTAGGCCTGATCACCTGGATCAGCACCCATACGCTTGACCCGTACCGCCCACTATCCCGACTCGATGCACAGCGTCCTATTCCTGCTGGCACCAAGCCGATGACGGTCGAAGTCGTGGCGCTGGACTGGAAATGGCTGTTTATTTATCCCGATCTGGGCATTGCCACAGTGAATGAACTGGCCGCGCCGATTGACGTGCCGATCCACTTCAAGATCACGGCGTCTTCGGTGATGAATTCGTTCTATATTCCTGCACTGGCTGGGCAAATCTATGCGATGCCGGGCATGCAGACTTCGCTCAATGCGGTCATTAATCGCCCTGGCGAGTTCGAAGGTTTCTCCGCCAACTATAGCGGTGCAGGATTTTCGGACATGCGTTTCAAGTTCCACGGCATGACGCCTGAAAACTTCGAACGCTGGGTGCAAGCCACCAAAACCGGCGGCGGTGCATTAAAACGGGCTGAATACGTACAGTTAGAGAAGCCTAGTCAGCGCGAGCCGGTGCGTCATTACGGCAGCGTGGACGCGGATCTTTACCATGCAATCGTTAATCGGTGTGTCGATCCCGCGCAGGCCTGTATGGACAAATTGATGATGACCGATACGAATGTAAAAGTCGGTCAGCCTGCAAAGCATGAGTAAAACCATGCAGAGAACTGTGCAAGAAGTCCCGGCAGCGCGTCGCGCTTTTGCCATCGGCGCTGGCATGTGCGCCGCGTTTCCCTTTTTCCTCGGAAAGTAACGATGCTAGACCATATTAATCTGACGAAGCTGATCTTCGGTCGTCTCACCTGGGAAGCGATTCCTTACCACGAGCCTATCCTGCTAGCGACCTTTATCGTGGTCGGCATCGGCGGGTTTGCCTTGCTTGCAGCGTTGACGTATTACCGCGTCTGGGGAACATTGTGGCGCGACTGGTTTACCAGCATCGATCACAAACGCATCGGGATTATGTACGTCGTTCTCGGGATCGTCATGTTGCTGCGCGGCTTTGCGGATGCGCTGATGATGCGGATGCAGCAAGCGATGGCCTTCGGTGATAACGCCGGGTTCCTGCCGCCACACCATTACGATCAGATCTTTACCGCGCATGGCGTGATCATGATTTTCTTCGTCGCCATGCCTCTGGTGACCGGACTGATGAACTATGTCGTGCCGCTGCAAATCGGTGCACGCGACGTTGCTTTCCCTTTTCTGAATAACTTCAGTTTCTGGATGACCACTTTCGGTGGCATGCTGGTCATGGCGTCGTTGTTCGTTGGTGAGTTCGCCCGTACCGGCTGGTTGGCTTATCCGCCACTGTCAGGCATTTTGTCCAGTCCGGATGTGGGGGTCGATTACTATATATGGGCGTTACAGATTGCCGGGGTCGGGACGCTGCTGTCGGGGATTAACCTGATCGCCACCATCGTCAAGATGCGCGCCCCCGGCATGAACATGATGAAAATGCCGATCTTTACATGGACTGCGTTATGCACCAACGTCCTGATCGTCGCTGCTTTCCCGGTATTGACTGCTGTACTCGGCATGCTGGCGCTGGATCGTGTGTTCGGTACAAATTTCTTCAGCACCGATATGGGCGGCAACGCCATGATGTACGTCAATCTGATCTGGATTTGGGGCCATCCTGAAGTCTACATTTTGATTCTGCCATGCTTTGGTGTCTTCTCTGAAGTCGTCTCAACGTTTTGCAGCAAGCGCCTGTTCGGTTATACATCGATGGTCTACGCCACCGTGGTTATCACGATTCTGTCTTATCTGGTCTGGTTGCATCACTTCTTCACCATGGGTTCCGGTGCCAGCGTCAATTCCTTCTTCGGGATCACGACGATGATTATTTCGATCCCGACCGGTGCCAAGATTTTCAACTGGTTATTTACAATGTATCGGGGCCGTATCCGCTTCGAAGTGCCAATGCTGTGGACCATCGGCTTCATGATCACTTTTGTTATCGGCGGTATGACCGGCGTTCTGTTGGCGGTGCCATCGGCCGACTTCGTGTTGCATAACAGTTTGTTCCTGATTGCCCATTTCCATAACGTGATTATCGGCGGCGTGGTCTTCGGTATGTTTGCCGGGATTAACTTCTGGTTCCCGAAAGCATTTGGCTACAAGCTCGATTCTTTCTGGGGCAAATGCTCATTCTGGTTCTGGACAATTGGTTTCTACGTTGCGTTCATGCCGCTGTATGTACTCGGTTTGATGGGCGTGACGCGACGTCTTAGCCATTTTGAAGATCCGTCATTGCAAATCTGGTTCCAGATCGCCGCCTTTGGCGCAGTCTTGATCGCGCTTGGCATTGGCTCTTTCCTGATCCAACTGGTTGTCAGCTATCGTCGTCGCGATGCGTTGCGTGATACCACCGGCGATCCATGGGGTGGTCGTACGCTGGAGTGGTCGACTTCGTCGCCGCCACCGGCTTATAACTTTGCCTTTACGCCGCAAGTTTATGACAACGACGCCTGGGCAGACATGAAGGCCAATAACTACGTCCGGCCACAAAAAGGCTTTAAAGAGATCCATATGCCGAAGAACACTGGCGCTGGCTTTATCATCGCTGCCCTCAGCGCGGTCTGTGGTTTTGCGCTTATCTGGCAAATGTGGTTAGTGGCGATCGTCGGATTTGTGGCGATGCTGACTGCCGTCATCATTCACACCTTCAACTACAACCGCGAATACTACATCCCGGCGGACGACGTCGTCCGTACCGAGGGTGAGCGCACACGTTTGCTGGAAAGCTATGTCTGAGATATCCACTTCTTCTGCTGGCGCCATGAGCGCTGATCCGAGCGCGCGTTATTACGTGACGGAGCATCATCCCGAGAACGGTACGCTGCTCGGATTCTGGTTGTATCTGATGAGCGATTGCCTGATCTTCGCTTGCCTGTTTGCAACGTATGCCGTGCTGGGCCGCAACTATGCAGGTGGTCCAACCGGCGCCGAGCTGTTTGATTTGCCGCTGGTGGCGGTGAATACCGGCTTATTGCTGCTGTCATCGATTACCTACGGGTTTGCGATGCTGGAAATGCAACGCGACCGTCAACGCGCCACGCTCATCTGGCTGGCTGTAACGGGAATCCTCGGTGCCTGCTTTATCGGATTTGAATTGTACGAGTTTGTGCATTTGATCCATGAAGGTGCCGGACCGCAACGCAGCGGTTTCCTGACATCGTTCTTTGCGTTAGTGGGCACCCACGGACTGCACGTCAGTTTCGGTATCGTCTGGCTGATCACGTTGATGTTTCAAGTCGGTCGGCACGGTCTTAGCCCTGAAAATCGTCGGCGCTTGATGTGCTTGTCGA
Source organism: Glaciimonas sp. PCH181 (assembly GCF_003056055.1). Taxonomy (NCBI): domain Bacteria; kingdom Pseudomonadati; phylum Pseudomonadota; class Betaproteobacteria; order Burkholderiales; family Oxalobacteraceae; genus Glaciimonas; species Glaciimonas sp. PCH181. The sequence goes on along the minus strand of NZ_PYFP01000002.1, from coordinate 809,528 downwards.
TGTTCTGGCACTTTCTTGACGTCGTCTGGATCGGCGTCTTCACCTTTGTCTACCTGATGGGAGTATTGCCATGAGCGGCCATCACGAACACCCGGCGCGCGTTGTGGCAGATGGTCACGGCCATCATGACGACCATGGCGGCGCAGACCACGGCACGCTGAAAAGCTACACCACCGGCTTCTTGCTAGCCGTCATTCTTACCGCAATTCCGTTCTGGATTGTGCTGGGAAAAGTCTTTGAAAAATCGAGTACCACCGCGCTGGTCGTACTTGCCCTTGCTGCCGTGCAAGTCGTTGTGCATATGATTTATTTCTTGCACATGAACACCAAGTCCGAAGGCGGCTGGTCGATGCTGGCGCTGATCTTTACGATAATGCTGGTAGTCATTATGTTAAGCGGATCGTTGTGGGTGATGTATCACCTGAATCACAACATGATGCCCGGCATGACGCCTGATCAGATGCAAGAGGCAACGCCGGAATCGATCCAGCAAATGCAAAACAGGCACGAAATCCGGGAAACCCCACAAATGCCTAAAATGCACGACATGAACAGCATGCATAAGATGCCATGATCCCCACGCCTCGCAGCCGGCCTGCGGGCGATAACGCGGCGTCAACTTCGCAAGAAGTTGCGCCGCGTTTTCGTTCGGCAGCAGTGCGGCGCACGTTGATTATTTGTGCGGGACTGATTGTTGCGGTCTTTATCGGACTGGGTACATGGCAGCTTAAGCGCTTGCAATGGAAGCTTGATCTGATTGCGCGGGTGTCAGAACGTGTCCATGCGCCGGCTATCGCAGCCCCAACGCGGGAGCGTTGGTCGCAAGTCACTGCCGATGCCGACGAATACCGACATGTGCGCGTAGCAGGAACATTTCTTTATCCACTTACCGTTCGGGTGCAAGCCGTCACCGAACTTGGTAGCGGCTTCTGGCTGCTAACGCCGCTGCGCACTGCCGATGGCAGCGTGGTACTGATCAATCGTGGTTTTGTGCCCGCCAAAGCCGGTGACTGGCGACCTCAGGTTTCTCCTGATACGCAGAATATTTCTACCCCGACAGACATCGCAGTCGTGTCCGGGTTGTTGCGCATGACCGAGCCGGGCGGCGCTTTTTTGCGTCACAACGATCCAATCGGGAATCGCTGGTATTCTCGCGATGTACAAGCCATTGCAGCGGCGCGTAATCTGCCGTTGGTTGCGCCTTATTTTGTGGATGCAGATGCAACGAAACAAGCTGCGTCGACAGAAACTGCTGCGGACAGCGCCAAAGATCAACCCGTCGGCGGTTTAACCGTCATCGCTTTTCACAACAATCACTTGGTCTATGCACTTACTTGGTATGCTCTGGCATTGATGCTGGGCGGTGCTGGTTTTTGGATTCTGCGTGAGGAACGCCGCATACAGAATGACAAGCCCGGCGATGACAGAAAAACCAACAGTAATACTGCATAATTTTTTCAACGTCGTAGCTAGCATCCTGCGACAGTCGATTCCAACGCGCATCCGGTGAGGGCAAAGGTCGAAGATAGCGAACCACGAAAGTGAAGATGCCAAGCAAAATTGAAATGTCTGCACAGACAGACGAAGCCAAAGATGATGGCTTCATTGCGTTAAGCTATGCCAGCGAGAAACCGGGTAAGCGCGGCAAGCGTTTTGAAAATGCGGCCGGTCGCGAAAACATGATGCAGCTGATTCAACTGCGCTGGATCGCGGTGATCGGACAAATCACCACGATCTCGGTTGTCATGCTGGGCTTCGATATCCCGCTTCCGCTACCGCATATGCTAGAGGTGTTGGCTTGCCTGATCGCGTTTAATCTCGCCAGTCAGTTGCGATGGCATGAACGTCCCGAAGTGGCAAACAGTGAGCTTTTTCTGGCGCTTTTGGTGGATGTCGGTACGTTGACTGCCCAGTTATATCTCAGTGGCGGCACCGCAAATCCTTTCGTATTTCTCTATTTATTGCAGGTCATTCTGAGCGCTGTGCTGCTAGAAGCCTGGTCGACCTGGACCATCGTTGCCATCACCAATAGCTGCCTGGCCGGGCTTTCTTTGTTTTCGAAACCGCTGGCGATACCGCATGATCATGGCAATGGTTTATCCAGTTTGTATGTCGATGGCATGCTTATTTGCTTCGGCCTGAATGCCGCTTTATTGGTGTTTTTCATCAAGCGCATTGGCAATAATCTGCGCGCCGGTGATGCGCAACTTGCGCACTTGCGCCAGCGCGCCGCCGAAGAAGATCATATCGTCCGGATGGGGCTGTTAGCATCCGGCGCGGCGCATGAACTGGGCACGCCGTTATCCACTTTATCGGTGATTTTGGGCGACTGGCGACGGATGCCGGAATTCAGCCAGAATAACGAGTTGCAAGAAGAAATTGGTGAAATGCAGGCCCAGTTACAGCGCTGCAAATCGATCGTCAGCGGCATCCTGCTTTCGGCCGGCGAGGCGCGGGGCGAATCCTCGGTGAAGACCACGATTAATACCTTTCTCAATGATCTGGCGCAAGATTGGCGCTCATCCCGATCGATCGTCGCATTTGAGTATGAAAATCGGATTATGTGGGATATCCCGGTCGTGTTCGACTCAGCCCTTAAACAGATGATTTACAACGTACTCGACAATGCGCTGGAAGCGTCGCCGCTGTGGGTGCGGCTGGAAGTGACACGCGAAGCCGATGCACTGGTGTTGCTTGTCACCGACAATGGCCCGGGTTTTGTGCCATCAATGTTGGCGCATATAGGCAAACCGTATCAGTCCAGCAAGGGACGCCCCGGCAGCGGATTGGGCTTGTTTTTTGTCGTCAATGTCGCCCGTAAATTAGGCGGCGCAGTGTCGGCACGTAATCGGGAGGAGGGCGGTGCTGCGGTGCTACTTACACTGCCGCTGGCAGCGATCAGTCTAGAGGAAATAAGCGTTGATGGAGACAATGATCATGTCGGCTGATCACTTGCCAGAGTCGCCCAATCACCCTGCAAATCGTCTGTTACTCATCATCGAAGACGATGCCACTTTCGCACGCACGCTGGGGCGCTCATTTGAACGGCGTGGCTATACGGTATTGCTCGCAGAAAATCTGGATGCGGCCAGCGCACTGTTGCGTCAGCATTCACCGGGCTATGCAGTGGTGGATCTTAAATTAAACAGCAATACTTCCGGGCTGGCGTGCGTTCAGATGCTGCACAAACATGATCCGGCGATGTTGATTGTGGTGCTGACCGGTTTCGCTAGTCTCGCCACAGCGGTTGAGGCGATCAAACTAGGGGCTTGTCAGTATCTCGCCAAGCCTTCCAATACCGACGATATCGAGGCCGCTTTCGGTCACGTTGCCGGAATTGCCGAAGTTGAATTGACCAACCGTTCAACCTCTATCAAAACGCTTGAATGGGAACGTATTCACGAAGTATTAGTGGAAACCGATTTCAATATTTCCGAAGCCGCGCGGCGTCTGGGCATGCATCGGCGCACGTTGGCGCGCAAGCTGGAAAAGCAGCGCATTAAATAGCATCATCCGCTTAAAAAAACATCATTTCTTCAGTGATTCAGCTGGCATAATGTCGCCGTTTAAAGGCAGCATTATCCATGTCGTTTTAGACGCGCCAATCCGCATTTATACGATCGGCGTTGCCGATTTTACGTGGCCGAATTTAAAAATATCTTCACTCAGAAATCTTGTCAGCAGCGCCGGTACTTCCTCAGCCCGGACCGGCATGCTGTAAAAATAGCCTTGCACAATTTCGCAAGAAAGCGCTCTTAGCATATCCCGTTGCGCGGCTGTTTCGACACCTTCCGCGATGACTTGCAAATGAAAACTTTTGGCTAATGAAATTACGGTGCGAATAATTTCGGTTGCACCGCTTTGGATAAATGCGCGATCGATTTTCAGACAATCTACCGAGTAATGCATCAACGATGCCAGCGATGAATGTCCCGCACCAAAGTCGTCTATCGATACCTTGATACCGATGGCGCGCAGTTTCATCAGAATGGCTTCTGCCGCTATCGGGTCGTTCATGACCAGACTTTCTGTCAGTTCCACTTCCAATATGGACGGGGGCACGCCATGGTTTTCTAACGCCGCCACAACGTCCTGGATAAGATGGCTGCTGTTAAATTGGCGGGCTGAGACGTTAACCGCGACGGGAATCCAGCCCAATCCTGCCGTTTGCCATCGTTGCATCTGCTCGCAAGCCATTTCTAACGCGCGTCGACCTAATGGCAATATCAGTCCGGTTGCTTCGGCGGCGGGAATAAATTCGGAAGGCAATACAATCCCTTTTAACGGATGCTGCCAGCGCATAAGCGCCTCGAATCCCACGACGCGTTCCGACATTAAATCAATCTTTGGTTGATAAGTTAAAAAGAATTCTTGACGAGAGATTCCCTCGCGGATCGACTGTTCAAGCGCCAATCGTTCTGCCATCTCGGTGCCTAAGCGTGCGGAAAAGAAGCGATAAGCGCCTTTTTCTTCGGTCTTGGCCTGATACATCGCGATGTCTGCATGTTGTAGCAGTTCGGTCGTTGTGGTGCCGTCTAAAGGGTGTCGGCTAATCCCCACGCTGGCGCCAATTGACAGAGATTTTCCATTGATTGAAAATGGTTTTTCCATCGCTGTGATGATGCGATTGCTCGCCAATACAGCCACTTTATCATCGGTGAAATTATTCAGTATCACGGTAAATTCGTCACCGCCCAATCGGAAAACGCTATCTGAATTACGCACCGCCGATTGCAGACGTTCGGCCACTGCGCATAACAATTTATCGCCCGTTTCGTGGCCAAGACTATCGTTAATATTTTTAAAATTATCCAGATCGATAAACAGTACGCCAGTCCCGCTTTTTTTATTTTGTGCGTAATTGATCTCATTTTGCAGGTGGCGCAAAAATAGCAATCGATTAGGCAACTGTGTCAGCGGATCATGGCCAGCCAGGTATTCCATTTGCGCCTGATGGTTTTTCAGCTTAAACGCAAGCAGGCCGGTGACTATCATAAAACCAATGATCAGACAGCTGGCCCCAACAGCCCAACGATAGTGAGTCACTGCAGCAAGATTGACGTCCCGCAGCACGTCGTCGACCGAGATGCCAACACTGACGCTTAACGGATATTCGTCGAGTTGCCGAAATGCAGAAATCCGGGGGATGTCATCAATGGCGTTGATCACGACGGGGCTATCGGTTTTGTGCGCGGCAGTATAGAGCGCCAACGTATTGGCAAAATTGACCGTGACATTTCTTTTTGCGGTCTCCCCGACGCGAATGGCGCGATAGGTGCCATCAGCGCCTAATAAACTGACCATGCCTTGCGCGCCAAAATCCGCTTTATTGTAAAAGTCGGTGAAAGAGGCGGGGTCTGCGGAAAGCACCACTACGCCTCGAAACGATCCGTTCGCATAATTCAGGCGACGGCTCATCTGCAAGGTTTCTTTATTGGAAACGCGGCCCATGACAGGTTTGCTGATAAACATTTTTTGCGAGTCGTTGGCGATATGCACCTTGAAATGCTCACGGTCGCGCAAGTTGACTGTCTGAAACGGCCCGGTCTTGGTCGTCGCCACCAGATCACCTTTTTCGTTGGCGATAGAGGCCAGAATCAGCAAATCGGATGACAACAAACCGCGTTCAATAAAGTCCGGTAAATCAATCATGCCGTTATTGCTTTCGTACTGAAATTTCAGATACTTCACTACCTCGTCGTCGTGATGAAGGGTGCGTAACGTATATTGTTCATAGCCCCGGGCGAGGGTGTCCATATCGCTGCTGGCGCTATGGAGTGCCGCGACGCGTTCGTTCTCGGTATAGATATGTATGCCCACCCATAGCCCGACCAGCAGCAATAAGTTGAACGCAAGAAGAAGAACCAATAGAGAGTCGTGACCGCGATGAAAGACAGTAGTTTTAGTCTTGGGTATCATGTGATGCCCTACGTTAGCACGGCCAAAGAGCGAATTGTCTCAAGAATGCCGTGCGTTTTTTGACGGTTATTTCTAGAGCAGAAAGCAGACTTTCAGAGAATTTTCCCTTTCTTTCGATGCCTAGTTCTGATGGCGCTTTTTGAATGGCTGCGAGACTAATTTTCATCTTCGTAAAAATTTTTAGTGTTTAATATCTTGGTCCGCACAGGCTGTCTAGCCATGCGGACCATTTTTTATTTTTTTGAAAAAACCGGCGCGTCGTCCCTGATGTTTGCGCCTAGGCCTTTTCGTTATTTATACCAGCGACGCCAATTTGGTCAGCTCAAGACCTGCCAGCTCTTGCTCTGTTTTACCAACAAACGCAGCACGACTTGGGACGATATTATTGAGCCATTTTTCTGCAGCCGTCTTGATATCTGTCGCGGTACAGCGCAGAACATTTTGACGATACTGGATACGCATCGCCTCGGTCACGCCAATCTGCTTGCGCGACCAACTGTTGATCGCCTCGGCATAGGGCGAGCGTGGTTGATCCAGCCCCTGCACGACACTAATGATGGCTTCTTCAATGCTTTCATCGGTCAGTTCAGTCGTCAATACCCATTCGATTGCCTGGGCAAAATCGGCATACGTCGCTGCCAATCGCGGATCGCGGAACGACGTCATTTTAAACAACCCTGATGCCACCGCATGCGAAGCTTGCGCACCATACGCACCGCCTTCTTCGCGGATCGTCCGGTGTAATACTTCGTTGGTCATTAATTCGGCCAACACAGACACAAACGCCGCATCCGGCGCAGCGATAGTCGGCCCGGCCCAGATGGCGAAGCAGTGATTCACTTGCGCAGAGGCGTGTAAAGCCGCATTGGCTGGCGGGATTGTCGCCGGGGTCGGGGCAATCCCAACTGGCCGTGGCTGCGCGCTAAAGGGCTTAACCAACGCTTTGCCGAGCAAGGGGGCGGCATCCGGCTCTGCGGAGACAAGTACCGTAACAGGGCTGCTGATGACTTTTTGATGCAAGGCTTTTAACTTTTCCGCAATCGTCTGCATGCCATCCGGCTGTTCGCATTGTTCTTGCAAATAGCGATAAAACGGCAGACCGCTGGCACCAAATACGGCTTCTTCAAACTGGCTTAAGCGCGACCACGGTGCGGCGGCGGCAAGCGATGCATAACGACCGCCATCTTCGGCTAGATCGTTTTGTACTTCGCGCACCATGCTATCGATCAGAAATGCCAGGCGGTCAAGTTCATCAAAGCGTGCATCGGTAATCGTGTCTTGCAATGCTTCCCTGATTTGCTCCTGCTCTTCTTTCAAGCCTTTTGCCGAAAACTCCACAGAAATCTTTAGCGGCGCGCTGGCATCCAGCGCTTGATGCACATCCAGATTAACGGTGAAATCAGGCACCAAATCTTGCCGCCATGCGCTGGCTGCTTCGTAGTTTTTGTCGGCCAGGCCAACATCCGGAATCAAGCTGGCATATAGATTTAGCCAGCACCATTCTTCCGCCAAAAAGTCTGACACGTTAAATAAAATAGAGGCATAGCTAACGCCGTTGGAAGCGATCGGCAGGATGACTGCGCCTTGTTCTGCGGCCGGTATCGGAAAGCCCGGCTTGACCGCCTGTGTCACGTCCGCAGGGCGAATGCGCGGCAGCACGTCTTTATTCATCGGTTGCCGCTGGCGATGCAATAATTCAGCCGATTCGGCCACAATACGCGCGCGATCTTCTTCGCTTAAATTGCTTTCAATCTGCGCCAGTCGCGCGGTCTCAGTCGCAATGCGGTCGACGTCATACCGCGCATCGGCAAAAACGCTAGACTCCAGCCGTGTAGGCGAATCCAGTAGTGATTGCACCAGGCCTTTAAAAAAGGCCGGATCTTTAATTTCCGCGTCGAGTTGCTGCAAAACCGGTTCGGCGTCAAACGCCTGAATGATGTCGCCGCCATTCATTTCAAACGGCAGCGCGTTGAGCAAAAGATGCAAGCCGTAGGGCAGGCCGCCGCCCTTGATTTCACGCTGATGAAAGCGGATATCGCGCAAGCTGGCTTGCAGCGTGGCGTGCGGAACGCCGGTAATAGCGGTTTTTTCCAACGCGTTCCAGATGCGTGTTCTGGCTTTACTGACTTCCGATTTTTTGAGACCTTCCATACCGGTATGAAAGCTCATTTGACGCGATTCGGTTTCTGCATGATTCATCGCAGAAGGACGGCCGAAACCGGCAGATTCCATCGCTTGCGATAACGGCGCCGAAGCATCGCCCAATAAACCGGCTTCCAGCAATTTTGCTCGTACATTGCCGACCGGATCGGTGGATTCGCCCAGTAACCAACTCATCTGAAAACCGTATTTATTGTCGCTGCCTTCTTGCGAGGGAATCGCGATAGTCGCATTTTTAGGCGCAGCCCACGCGCTGGCCAATTGCGGCAACATGCGCTCTGCACGCCCCGGTAATTTCGCCAGAACGCGTTCGGTAATAATTGCCTGCACGGCCGCCACATCGACATTGCCCGCGGTCATAAACACCGCTTGTGAGGGATGATAATGCTTCGCATGAAAGGCTTTTAACGCTGCATGCGTCAGATCCGGTATATGCAAGGGATCGCCGCCGGATTCCACCACATACGTCGTGTTTTCGAAAAGATGCTGTTTGATGCCCTGATCCAGCGCCCGCATTGGGTCCGAATACGCGCCTTTCATTTCATTTAAGACAATACCCTGATAGGTCAGCTTGCCGTCTTCAAACGCCAGTCGCCAGCCTTCTTGCAAAAAGTCGTAATAATCCAGCGTCGGAAAAAAAGCCGCATCCAGATAGATATCAAGCAAATTGAAGAAGTCAGTCTTATCCGTAGTCGCGAACGGATACACCGTTTTGTCTGGATAAGTGAATGCATTCATCCAGCCTAACGAACGTCGCGTCATCGAAAAAAATGGATCGCGGACAGGAAAACGTGCGGAACCGCACAACGACAGATGCTCCAAAATGTGGGCGCGACCATCACTTGTGTCTGGAATGGTCGGGAAAGCCACCAGAAATACCATTTCCTGCTCATCAGTGCGCAAATGAATATGACGCGTACCGAAGGCCGAATTTTCGTATTCTTCTACGACGGCACGGAGAGCAGGAACGGGATGAAGGCGGGTCTGTTTAAAAGCCATGTAAGGAATTATTGAAAGTTGATTGCCAATATTCAATAGTGCCTTAAAAACGCTAAAAAAGGCTGCCGTAGTGCGGATCGCCCTCTGTTAATTACCGCTTATTTTCTTATTCGTAAAGCAATAAAGACAACGTTTTATGCCGCAGATTCGCGCAGCGTCGGTGTTTTCCAGGTTTTGCCCTTTTTATCGACCAGCAGAACATCGACCTGATCGAGTTGCGCGGCAAGTCGCATCGCCTTCTCGGAGCCGAGCACGAACAGCGCCGTAGATAGCCCATCGGCCAATAAACCGGTCGGGGCGACGACGGTCACGCTCGCCAGTTCCAGCGGAGAATCGCCAGTGGCCGGGTCGAAAATGTGATTGTGGACAAAATCCGGCGTAAAGGTCGTCTCATAATCCCCGGATGTCGCCACGCTGCGCCCATCCATTTGTAACGCTGTTGTAAACACATCGGTCTGGCGCGGGTCCTGCACCCCGACTAGCCAGCGACGGTCCGCAGTTTTGGTTCCGGCAGAAATAAATTCGCCCGTGTCGAGCAGCGCGTTGTGAATGCCACGGGCTTGCACCGCAGCCAGAGCCAGATCGACCGCGTAGCCTTGCGCCACGCCATTTAAGGTGATCGCCATACCCGGCTTCAGGCTGACTTGGTGCGCGTCTGCCGATAAATCTTTCCAATTAACCAACGTTTTGGCCTGCGCAACTTCCGCAGCAGATGGCAGAGTATTGCTAGCCGCTGCGGTGCTGAACTTCACCCAAAGCGGTTGAACCGTGATATCGAAAGCGCCGTCGGTGAGAGCCGACAATCGTTGTGCTTCTGCCAATACCACCAATAAATGCGGATCGGGGTGCGCCAGTCGACCGTCACGATTCAATTGGAAAACCTGACTATCCGCGCTGTAGATGCTCATCAGCATATCGATTTTCTTAGCCTCGTGGATCGCGTCTTGAATCGCCAATTCCGCTTGACGTTGATCATGGTGCAACACCTGAATGCCGATGGTTGTGCCAAAGGCCAGATCGGCACCGGAATACAAACGCTGGCCGGAGGGGAGGATATCGCTGCGGGTAAATGCGCCAGCTTTTACGTGCGATGGAAGGAATTGCCAGCCCGCCAGCGTACTTAAGGCAGCGCCAACAGAGGCTGAAATAAAGGTGCGACGTCGCATCATGACTCCCTTAACGGTTGTGTGGACAGACTGACTGGCAGAGGCTGGATTGGAATCGTTCTGGCGCGTTTTTTCTCCATGATCAGCGGCGCGCATTTTTCGGGGCTTTCGTAAATCACGACGCAATCCATGCACTGAAAACATTCGTCATAGGCGATTTTTCCATCCGGCTTAATCGCCTGATAGTCGCAGCGATGGCGACAGGTCTGGCAAGGCGTGCCACACTCCTTGCGACGCGGCAACCAATCCAGAATCCGAAAGCGCCCCAGTACCGCCAGTCCCGCGCCAAACGGGCAGAGATAGCGGCAAAAGAATTTGTACACAAACGTGCTGGCAATCAACAAGCCCAGCGCATACACAACATACGGCCACGAACGGACGAAGTTCAGCGTGATCGCGGTTTTAAACGGTTCAATCTCAACCAATGTATCGGTCAATCTGGTGGAGAAGAACGCGCTAATAACGATCCCCAGCAGCACGACATATTTGATGCGTTTTAGTTTTGCATCGGTTTTCGTCTTGATCGTGAGTTGTGGAATTTTTAGAAATTGCGCCAGCTTGCCGACAAATTCTTGCAACGCGCCAAACGGACATAACCAACCGCAAAATGTGCCGCGCCCCCACGCAAATAGTGACACCGCCACAAATGCCCACAACACTACGGTCATCGGGTCATACATAAAAAATGCCAGACTGCGCCCGGCAACGACGGCTTGCAGAAAGCCCGTCATATTCACAATCGATAATTGTCCTTGTGCATACCAGCCAATAAAAAATAGCGTGAATGCCAAAAATCCGCGTCTGAACCAAGTGAAGGCGACGCCGTTTTTAGTCAGCCGTTTTTGCCATGACAACGCTATCGCCAGTACCGCAAGCGCGCCGATGAGCAACGCAATTTCCCACCAGCGTTTTTCCCAGCTGGCTCCCCATGACTTGGCGTCACTTTCGGCGGCTTGGTAAAACTTCGCTGGCAATACAAAGTTGAAGGGAAAATTTTCGGTAATACGCTCGGGATAAACGATGCCTTTACTACGTGTCACCGCGAGTGAAAAGTCGAGCGGCCGCGCCGGGTCTAATCCAGACTGGCTAATCACCCTGAATACCTTGATCGAATCCATTTGTAGTCCGGCAGACTCTGCATTGTCATCCAGCTTTAGATCCAGATCAAGATCACGCATTTCAATCGGCAACTTATCTTGCTGCAATTGCAGACGGTCCGGAATCGTACCGCTGACAAACGCCTCGCTGAGCACGCTGTAGCGACCTCTTGACATCACCAGAAGCGCGTGATCGCCTTGCTCCAGGCGGTTTTCAAGCTTGGTCCAGCTGGCAGCATTTAATAGATTGCGACCGATGCCGGGGACCGAAACATACGCAAGATAGAGATCAATAAACGTCCCGCCCGGATCTTTCAATCCGTCGGCATCAAGACCTGCGCCAGCGGTTTTGGCGAACGTCTTTTCAACATCGCTATTGCGTAAAACCACATGTTTAATCAAGCCGGAATCGATTAATTGCTTCACGCTGGCGGGCGTAAATACATCTGCCTTAACCCGCGCAATTAAATCGGGATCACGACCTTCCGCAAAGCCGAGTTTTTTTCGCGCCACTTTTAGCGCTGCTGAAAGAACGGTCTGATTCATGATGCGCACCGACGCCGTGGCTTTGGTGACGCCATCCAGATAAACGTTGATGCCGTGCGTCTTATTGGTATTATTTTTTTGCGTCTCTATCTTGATGTTTTGAAATAACGACAAGCCTTTATATTGATTCACAAACTGAAACATCGGCGCTTCACCCAAGCCGTCAAGAAACACGGGTTCGTGATGCGCGATAACGCTGACCTCAATAAAATTTCCTTTGGGATCGAGCGCAATCAGAAGATTAATCGGCAAGCCGGAAAAACCGGCGATTGGTGCCAGATCGATGGACTCGAAAACATAACCGACTAATTCATTCGCCGTAGCGTTCTGCTTAAAAATCGGCCAGACCGGTATGGCACTGTCTTTTTCCCCGATAATAAATGGCGATGGGAAACGTTTTTCCAGCGTGGCATGCGTCATGGTGCCCGCGCGGGACATCGTCGCCCAGCTCGCCGCTAGCAAGATGGCGAAAAGCATTAATCCACGTAACCAACCTAAATAGGCGCGCATCGGAGACCTTAAAGATAGAAATGAGGGTGCGCACATCTGTTTGGCATGCCCGCGATTGGCGGTGGCAACAGCCAGATGTTTAGGCGATATGTGCAATAAATATGCCATCGATGCAATGCACGTAAAGACCGCATCAACTGTCAGGCGTTTTTTTGCGTTTTCCAAGCGATCAGAATGTGAACAAGTTGTATTGCATGTGATCCAGATTTAAACACCGGACGATGGTTAATTGTTTCGGGATCGGCACGATGACGTTGCCGTCCAGCGGCGACGCTGATCTTCATTTTGGTTTTCATGCGGCCAGATCGCGACTGCAAAACCGACCAGATTTAACGTCCTAAAATCCGATGGCTACCGAATGAAGAAGGCGACATTTCAGCCTTGCATAACCCTGTAATAGCCCGGACAAACTCAACCTGTCAGTTTGCGCAAATGTGTTTTTTACACAAGAATACGTCATCACTGGCATGGCTTTTGCCAAGAGCGAGTTGCTGCAGGACTCTGTAATCCCTGCCGCGATTGAAAAATAAAATCCCCAAGGAGACCTCTGTGAAAAAAATATTTAAGCTCAAAACCTCGCTCATCGCTGTATCGGCAGTAATGGGAGTCTGTGCAATAGCGGGTTCTGCACATGCACAATCGTCCGTCACCATTTATGGTGTGGTCGATGCGGGGCTGGTATATGTCAACAACCAAAAAACGCCTTCCGGCGGCAATGGCAGCGTCACATCATTCAACACCGGTGGCGTTACGCCGAGTATTTTTGGCTTCAAAGGAACAGAGGATCTGGGCGGTGGTTTAAAAGCCAACTTCAATCTTGAAGGACACTTTTTCGCAGGCACGGGGCAGGGCGGCCAATGGGGCGGTTTGTTCGGGCGTCAGTCCAACGTCGGCCTCTCCAATAGCTACGGCACGATCACTTTGGGTAAACAATATTCACCTGCGGTGCTGGCCTTTGCTGCGACCGATCCGCGTGGTTTGAAAGAAACTTTCTCAGGGTTGATCTCATGGGCGCTGACGCAAAGTCCGCTCAACGTCGGCACCGCTGTGGCCCCGGCTAACTCGAATGCACCGATTGATGTTTTTGTGGCGAATGCTTTGGCGCTCAGCACAAAAATTGCCGATGTTAATTTAAGCGGATCGTATAGTTTCGGTGAAAACGCGGGAAGCAACGCCGCCAATCGCGTTATCTCTCTGGGTGCGGTCTATACCGGCCCTGTTACGCTGTCGGCTTCGTATCAATCCGATAACGGTCAGCGGGCCGGTTTGGTGGGCGGTACTGGCGTGCAAACCAGAAAATATAGCTTGGGTGCGGGCTATACGATAGGCGATGCAACGTTGACGTTGAACTATCTGAATAACAAAAATAGTGATCCTGCTACTGGCGCCGAATTGGCCCAATATCGGGTCTATGGCGCGGGTTTGAATTATCGGACATCGGTGGCTAACACAGCGACGCTGGCCTACTACTATTCCAACAATAAAGATGGCAGTAGCGATATCTCCAAGACGCTGATTCTGAGCGATGACTACGCGCTTTCGAAGCGCACAACGCTCTACGGTTTGCTCGCTGGCGTCAAAGCTAGCAGCGGCTATACCACCGGTGCGGCGTTCGGCGTGGCAAATAACAATCTCTACCTTGCCACTAGCGGCAAAACCACTACCGCTGTTGAAGTCGGTATTAAGCATACGTTCTAATCAAGCAGCGGCCCGTTGCGGCCGCCATTTTCTGTTGTCGTTAGCGCACCGCCATCATTAATCATAGTCAACATTGTTCACGCAAAGAAGCGGGTGTGCTTGCCACAAGCAGGCATACCCACGCATCTCGGTGAAGTAAAAACCATGTTGCCCTGCCTGATCTGAGTTGTTCAGTTCTGTGACACTTGCTGAAATTTAGCGCAGTCAAAAGCACATATTTTGTAGATTCAAGCGCAAAAAAGCCGGATTCAGGGCTAACGATGGGATGGCATGCGGCTTGCCTATAGAGGTCTGTGCGACACGACAAAAAAAGTTGAATATTCGATTTATAAACAGGAGGATGATATGCATAAAAAATTGATAGGCGTATTGCTCGGCGCGGTAGTCGGCAGTGCATTTGCCGCCACCGGCGCAGGTGTCACCGACGCCATGATAGCGAACGATTCGAAAGCACCGAACACCGTTTTGTCATGGGGTATGGGGACGCAAGGACAGCGTTATTCCACACTGACTCAGATCAATACGCAGACCGTCAGTAAATTGACGCCAGCCTGGTCTTTTTCGTTCGGTGGTGAAAAACAACGCGGTCAAGAATCGCAGCCGCTGATCTATAACGGCAAAATGTTTGTGACCGGTTCCTACTCCCGCATCTATGCGATTGATATGAAGACCGGCGCCAAATTATGGAAGTACGAACATCGTCTGCCTGACGGCATCATGCCTTGCTGCGACGTGGTTAATCGCGGTGCCGCTCTGTATGAAAATCTGGTGATTTTCGGTACGCTTGATGCGCAATTGATTGCGTTGGATCAAGATACCGGCAAGATCGTCTGGAAAGAAAAAGTCGCGGATTATGCTGCTGGATATTCGATGTCCGCTGCGCCGTTGATTGCGAAAGGCCTGTTGCTGACCGGTGTTTCTGGTGGTGAGTTTGGTGTCGTTGGACGTGTTGATGCACGTAATCCGCGCACTGGCGAACTGGTCTGGTCGCGTCCCATGATTGAAGGACACATGGGCTATAAATACGACAAAGAAGGCAAGGCAACCGAAAACGGTATTACCGGCACGACTAACAAATCATGGCCTGGCGATCTTTGGAAAACCGGCGGCGGCGCCACCTGGTTGGGCGGTACTTATGATCCAACGACTGATCTGGCCTATTTCGGCACTGGCAATCCATCGCCGTGGAACAGCCATTTGCGTCCTGGCGATAATCTTTATTCTTCGTCGACTGTAGCGCTGGATCTGGATTCAGGGAAGATCAAATGGAGCTATCAAACAACGCCGCATGACGGTTGGGATTACGACGGCGTCAACGAGTTTGTGACCTTTGATATGGATGGAAAACGGTTCGGCGGAAAAGCTGATCGGAATGGTTTCTTTTATGTGATCGATGCTAAAAACGGTAAGTTGGAAAATGCTTTTCCGTTTGTTAAAAAGATTACATGGGCAACAGGAATCGATCTGAAAACCGGTCGTCCTAACTACATCGAAGCGGGCCGTCCTGGCGATCCTACTAAGGGTGAAGAAGGCAAAAAGGGTTCTACTTCGTTCGTAGCACCTGCTTTCCTCGGCGCAAAAAATCAAATGCCTATGGCGTATAGCCCGCAGACTAAATTGTTCTATGTTCCTGCCAATGAATGGGGCATGGATATCTGGAATGAGCCGGTCAGCTACAAAAAAGGCAGTGCTTATTTAGGTGCCGGTTTTACTATTCGTCCGATTAACGATGACTACATCGGCGCGATGCGTGCGATCGATCCTAAGACAGGCAAAATCGTCTGGGAAATCAAGAATAACGCGCCGTTGTGGGGTGGTGTTATGACGACTGCTGGTGGGTTGGTATTTTATGGCACGCCAGAGGGTTTCTTGAAAGCAGTCGATGCTAAAACAGGTAAAGAACTTTGGAAATTCCAAACCGGTTCGGGTGTTGTAGCGCCGCCAGTGACATGGAAAGATGGCGATACGCAGTATGTTGCGGTCGTGTCTGGCTGGGGTGGTGCGGTGCCGTTATGGGGTGGTGAAGTTGCTAAGAAAATTAGCTCTATCGAGCAAGGTGGTTCGGTTTGGGTGTTTAAGTTGAGCTCTAAGTAAATTGTAATTTGTAATTTGTAATTTTTAGATTGTGTTTGTGGTTTTACCTTTGATGCCGTTGTTACCGGACGACGTGCATTGAAGGGAGATTAAGGTATCTTCTCCGCCCCCTGAGGCGTTTTGGCTGACAACATGAGTTGTTGGCCTTTTTTTTGGGTTTTTTTTAGTTCAGTTTGGGTGTTATTTAAAACTCGGTTTTCTCCGTTGATGCAAGCCGGGGTGGCCTGGTAGGCGGTCACTTTCTTTTACTTCAGCTCGGCGTCCCCGCCAAAAGAAAGTAACCCACGAAAAGGCGACCGCAAAGACGCTGCCCTTTGAGTTCCCACATTTTTTAGCCATCCCTCGGGCAGAGAAACCAACTCGCTGCGCTCAAACATGTTTCCCGATTATTTTCGAGTGACAGCTAAAAAATTCGGCAGCGCCCCATGACGGGGTAGGTCAACTGCCACTGTCACTTCAAAAGCAGCTTCAACGGCAGCTTCGATCGGAATCGTCATCCTGCTTTGTACTGCACACGCCGCATGCGCCGTGAGCACTTAAAACAAAATTATTTACATCAAAGAGGCTGCGGCTTTTGACGTTGCAGGCGCAGCCACCTTTGACGCTGTTTTTGAATTTGCGGACGTAGCCACAGTTGACGTTGCAGTTGTTTTTGAAGTTGCAGCTGCTGTTGAAGTTGCAGCTGCTGTTGAAGTTGTAGCTGCTATTGAAGTTGTAGCTGCTATTGAAGTTGGAGTGGCCGTTGAAGTGACCGTTGAAGTGGTTTTTGACGTACCCCAACACGTAGCGCTGTCAAATGTTTTAGGGATTTGACAGGGTTTGTCGGGAAACATGTTTGAGCGCAGCGCGTTGGTCGCCCCCGGCGAACTAACCACGGAGCGCCAACCGCTTCAATTTCCAGTAACCAAAATAAATCACGCCTTAAAAAATCAAAAACTCCTCTTATTTTTGTAAGGGAATCTTCCGATAAATAGTATTCCTCGACACTCCCAACGCCCGGGCGGTAGCCGACACATTCCCCCCATTAGACGCCAAAGCCTTCTCGATAACCGATCTCTCAACCTGCTCCAGATTAGCCCCGCTAGAAACCAGCCATTTAGTATTATCGTCTTGCTCGCTAGCCTGGACCTGCTCAATATCTTCCAAAAAATCATCCGGAAGATGCTGATGTTTAATCTCATGATCCGTATCAGCCATGACAATCGCAGTCCGCAGCAAATTAGTCAATTGCCTAAAATTCCCCGGCCAATTATGCAATTTAAACAACCTCATAATTTCCGGCGAAACCGTATAACGTCCACTAGTAGATTCGGCGATCAAAATCTTCTCAACCACGATATCCATATCGGTCCGCTCCCGCAGTGGCGGCAACTTCACTACCAACCCATTCAACCGATAATAAAGATCCTCACGGAATTCACCCTTAGTGATCAACTCCCGCAGATTACGATTAGTCGCGCAAATCAACTCCACATTCACTGTAATCGATTTAGTGCTACCCAACGGCGTCACCATCCGCTCTTGCAAAACGCGCAAAAGCCGCGACTGCAAACTCGACGGCATATCCCCAATCTCATCCAGAAACAGGGTCCCGCCATTCGCCTGCAATATCTTCCCAACAGCGCCTTTTTTACGCGCACCGGTGAATGCCCCATCCTCATAACCGAACAATTCCGACTCAATCAACGTCTCCGGAATCGACGCACAATTCACCGCCACAAACGGACCGCTAGCCCTTGGCGAATCATTGTGAATCGCCTGCGCCAATAACTCTTTACCGGTGCCAGTCTCGCCCATAATCAAAATGGGGATATCGCGGCCCAACACCTTGTTCACTTTTTCGATCAACGCGGCCACCTGCGGATCGCCAGTATTCAGATATCGCAGCCCCGACATGCGTCGCGACGACTGATGGTTACGATTAGCCGTCCCCGCTGATGGATTGTTATTCCTATTTGCATCGCTCGCAGGATTATCATCAGCCCGCGCCAACTCAACCGAGCGGTGAAATTGACTATTCGCGATATGCAATTGCGCACGCCCATACACCCGCACTCCGCTAGGCATGCACAGACTCAATAGCCCCGGCATAGCTGTGCGATAGTGATCAAACAGCGCCGTAATCGATAAGCCAAAAAGTGAACTGAACGTATGCGATTGCAGCGCCGACATCGGCAAGCCAAGCTGAAATAAGCCCGTCCGGTTAGCAGAAAGAAAGCGTCCGCTGGGCGAGAACGAAACAATCCCCTCCATCAATGTGCCGACAAACTCAGGCCGCGTATTAAAGTGCAGCGTAATCGCATCTTGAAATGCCGCCAGAAACAAATGATTCTCAATCATCTGCGCTGACATCCGCACCAACGCCATCGTGTGTTTATGAAAACTCGATTGATCCCCAGTCACATCCAGCACGCCAATCACATTGCCCTGATGATCTAAAATCGGCGCGGCAGAGCAGGTGAGGAAATGATTGGCGACCAAGAAATGTTCGTTAGCATGAATTTGCACCGGCACTTGCTCAGCGATAGCAGTGCCAATCGCATTCGTACCCTTGCTCGATTCCGACCACGTAACACCGGGTTTGAGTGCGACCCGATTGGCTTTCTCCAGAAAATCATCATCTCCCAACGTATGTACGATCAAACCGTTCACGTCGGTCAGGATCACCATGTTGTGGGTGTTAATGATTTGTTCGTAGAGCGTTTCCATCACCGGCAGCGCGTGGATGTGCAGGGTACGATTTTGTTCCAGCAATAGGGAAAGATCAGGCCGCCCAATGGGACTGAAATCCGGCTTTTCTATTTCCGACAAACCATACGCTTTAGAGCGTTGACGGGATTCTTCTATCATCATGGTAGTTTCGCAAGCAGAAAACGTGCCACGACCAAGTGATTTTTTGTTATCGACGCCTGGAGGGGCGTCGGGCTTGTCGTGCGGTGCGCTGCTATTGATAGGCGGCATGACGTGTCTCCTGCTGATGTAATTATTCAGCGTGTATTTGTTTTATTTGTTCTAAATGCTGTTCTTTAATATAGCACCTGCTTTTGGCATTGTTCAAAAATAGAACAAAAACTACCTCAGGTGTGCCGTATTTGTATGGCACGACAATTGCCATTACCTCTTCATTATTCAAAACGTTGTTGAGGAGCTAGTATGAAAAAGTCGCGTCAATTGATTTCTTGTTGCCTTTTAGCCGCTGTTGTCATCGCCCCATCATTTGTCTATGCCCACGGCGATGTAATACCACAGCCTGTCGATACCAAAACATTACCTACTCTAGGCCCTGAGTGGCGTGATGAAAATCCGTTTCGCGGCCAGAAAGAGGCCATCAACATCGGTACATCTGCCTATGCAGAAAACTGCGCGCGCTGCCATGGACTGCAAGCCCAGTCAGGCGGTATCGCGCCTGATTTGCGCTTACTGGACCGCGACTGTAGCGATCTGAAAGGCGCGAAACAACAAGCCTGTTATAAAGAAACGGATAAATATTTTCTGATATCAGTGCGTCATGGAAAAGTCCGCAATGGTGCTGTCTACATGCCGCCGTTTGAAGGCATTTTGAATCAAGAGGCGATGTGGTCTATCAAAGCCTATCTTGAAACATTGCGCGCCATTAACTGATTCTGCCCGACCGCGCTTCAGCGTTTGCAGGCAACCTGCGCGGTCAGGTCCGAAGTTTAAGTGCACAAAGTATGCCGCTTCCATCAGAGTAATGG
Organism: Glaciimonas sp. PCH181; assembly: GCF_003056055.1. Classification (NCBI taxonomy): domain Bacteria; kingdom Pseudomonadati; phylum Pseudomonadota; class Betaproteobacteria; order Burkholderiales; family Oxalobacteraceae; genus Glaciimonas; species Glaciimonas sp. PCH181. The sequence goes on along the minus strand of NZ_PYFP01000002.1, from coordinate 789,623 downwards.
CAACTATAAAAGAATGGGTGAGACACCATGTACAAAATTTCTTCTAAAGCGCTGGCAACGATCATATTGCTGGCGTGGGTTTGTTTTGCGGCTGGCGCCTACGCACAAGCGCCGGCTGGAAATGATTTTGCGAAAATCAAGCAGTCAGGAATATTGAAGGTCGCTATCTATAATGATTTCGCGCCGTTTTCAGCCAACAGCAAAGGTATTGATGTCGATATTGCGCAGGCGCTGGCTAAAAAATTAGGATTGACGGTAAGTTTTCTGCCGTTTCCTGCTGGCGAAGAATTGAGTGACGATCTGCGCAATATGGTCTGGAAAGGCCACTATCTCGGCTATGGTCCTGCTGATTTATTGATGCATGTGCCGGTAGACCCCAACCTGATTAACCAAAATGACAAGGTGAGTATTTTTGCGCCGTATCATCGCGAGACGGTGCGTCTGGTGCGGGATACTCGCAAAGTGCCAGAATTCGATAATCTGGATTCCATGACCGGAAAAGCGATTGGCGTAGAAAAAATTTCGATCGGCGCGATGCTGTTAATGGGCGCAGAAGACGGAAAATTTCGCGACAACATCAAAATATTTCCCGATGCAACAGCGGCGCTTGAAAAACTCAAAGCAGGCGAACTTGATGGCGTAGTGGCGAACCGATCAGAAATAGAATCAGTTGTCGGAAAAGACGCTAATTTTCAAATGAGCGAAGTCGCTTTTCCGCGCTTGCCATCTAAAGGTTGGGTGATTGGTATGGCGGTGAAGAAGGATGATCAAGAGCTGGTGAAATTATTACAGGATGCCACTGCTACGCTGGTTTCTTCGGGTGAGATGGCGCAAATATTTGCGAAGCATGGCGTGACCGTAGTGACGCCTTAATCGTTGAAGACGACACGTTAGCGTCATAAAAAAAAGCAGGCATCTTTCGATGCCTGCTTTAGGGTTTTTCGTACGTTAAGTTTACCGGATTGGCTACGAATGTCAGGCGCGTTACCACCGCGCCAAATATTGGCGGAGTGTGTTTTTGTTTACATTTATTTTTTGCGGGAGATTTGAGTAGTAAGCGCATCGACTCTTTTAGAAAGCAATTCTATTTGCTCTGTAAGCGTTTGCAATTGATTTTCCGCCGATAGAAGTAATGGTGAATTATTTTTTTCCGTAAAAGTTTGCTGAAGTCGTTTAACCACTTCAGCCGTCAATGAACGGTCATTTTCTGCAGCAGCATCTTCAATTTGCTCTTTTAGAGTAACGGGAATGCGCAGATTCATTTGGGGATCATTTCTAGCCATGACGAAGAATAATGCAGCACGGTGCTTGCTAACAATAAAGCACCGTACTTTATTTTATTCGCGGCCGTTTGATTTCAATGCGGCAGGTCTCATCAAAATCATCGGAAGCGGCGATTTGGCAACCATAAAGTCCGCCACTTCATCTTTCCCGTTGAAGATGCATCGAATGGCTACTTTCACCAGCGGGTGACGACCTTTTGCGATGATGAACGCCGCCGCCCTGGGCAGGCCGTTCAGCCAGCCGCAATAAATGTATTTTGGCTGTGATCAGCTTGACGATTCGCATGTTGAATCTCAAGCTAAATTGATTAATCCGGTCCCGATGACGAAATTTCGCAAGATGGCATTTATTAGTCGCTTTTGCAAGCACAATGGGCAGAAACAACGCGATATCAAGTTTGATATCAAATAGGCAAAAAGTGTATGCGCTGCAAAATAATTGTTGAATATACACAATGAGTAGAGAATGGAGCCGCTAGGTAAGAGATAGTATTGCGCTGTGTATCAGACTGAAGAGGAAAATTTTATGATCAGCCACGTGCCGCCTGCGGATGCGCAAATTACATCAACAGCGTGGAATAGAGAAAGCGAAGATGCACTCGTGAAGCTCTGCATGAATGCTGCAGCCGAAAATAGTCTTCCGGCAAGTGCGAATGAGGCCGATGTGTTCCGCTTGGTCGCACAGTTGGTCAAGACAAGACATCCCGAGGTTGCCGCGGCCTTAGAGAAAGCAACAAAAGCCTATTTCGATGCGCATCAACCGCTGCAACCACGATCTTTTCCTGAAGTAGTCCAGGCGGGCCTCGTACGAGATCTGCCACGTGTTCGCAACCTTCTGGATCGTCAACTTTCCGGGATACGTACATGGTAGAGAATATTCGTTTTAATACCGATACCGACCTCGCCACAGGTCTTGTACAACTGGTCAAGAAGCTTAATGAAAGTCTGGATTTGAAGGAGCCAGTGAAGATGTTCATCGCCGGCGGAATGGCGACGCATCTTTATACGGCGAGCAGAGTAACGATGGATGTCGATGCCGAGTTTTCGAAGCGATTTTTAGTACCTTCAGACCTCCTCGTGGAAACTGCAGCGGGCAATGTGTTGTACCTGGACGCATCTTACAACAGCACATTTGCCCTGATGCACGAAGATTATCAGCAGGATTCGATTAAAGTTCCTGTCGACACAGACTATATTGAGATATATGTATTGAGTCCGGTGGACCTGATTGTTAGCAAAATTGCGCGATTTTCAGGGCCTGACAGAGGCGATATTGAAAACTTGATTTCGCATATGCGCGTTACTGCTGATGAAATACTTAAGCGTGCGACCGAGGCTTTGGGAGGGTACATAGGCAACACGAGCACCGTGAAATTGAATCTCGAAGAGGTCCTTCTGATCGCACGACATGGCAAGCAAGATCCAGATGAAAAAATTGATGGTCCGGAAACACAAAGTTAAAGAATATTTTATGAAGGCAGCGCTATACCTTGAATTGAGACGTCAAAACATAAAATGCGTCTGCCGGAAAATACTCAAATACGAGGTGCCTTATTCTACGTTGATGGTCTAGAGAAGGACGTATTTTTTGCAGACAAACGTACTCAACAGGCAGTGATTCTCAATATCATCAGCATCGTTGAGGCTGCAGAAGCTATTGCAGAATCATGGTAATTTTCTGGAACGATATCCAGCCGTGCCGTGGCGAAGCATGAAAGGAATGCGCAACCGCCTTACGCATGTCTACTTTGATATCCGTCTCAATATTATTTGGGAGACTGTACGATCAGCTCTCCCACAGCTTCTGGAATTCCTCCTCGGGTTCGTGAGGATGCGGCAAATAAACACGATCATTCTGATTCTGGCGTCTAGTCGTCGCGATAACAGCGTTTTGCGTCAATACCCCTACCATCTCCCTCCCAAAAAATACTTGTCACCCAGCCCCTCTCACCGCCAAACATTGCAGTAGACTATCGAGATCGCAAGGCGGCTAAATTGCCGGTCGCAAGACCGTTCGCAGGCCAGACGGCGAGACCATTCCATCGTCAATTTTCGCTACCTTGAGACGTGCAACGGGGTACAAAGACGCGCCGGGTATTGACTCTGCCGCTTGCCGCTACGTGATCCCGTTTTTCGGGTATGAATCCTGCTTAAAGGAAATAGATCATTTCCCGCGGTATTTAGGGCTTACATGCATCGTTTGTTTCGCCCAATTTTGCGTCAACATTCATCGAAAGGCACCATCCAATGGCCATCCGTGTCGCGCTGCACCATAAAACCAGCTACCACTATGATCGCCTGGTCACACTGTCACCGCATGAAGTGCGCTTGCGTCCTGCTCCCCATGCACGTACCCCGATTCTGTCGTATTCACTGACTGTTACGCCTGAAGATCACTTTATCAACTGGCAACAAGATCCGTACGGCAACTATATTGGCCGTTTCGTGTTCCAGGAAAAGGCCGATGTGCTGGAATTTGCGGTCGATCTGGTCGCAGATATGACGGTTATTAACCCGTTTGACTTCTTTGTTGAGAAATACGCCGAACATTTCCCGTTCAGCTATCCAAAACAACTGACCGCCGAGCTGAGCGCTTATCTTAAAGTCGATGAGCCCGGCCCGTTGCTGGTGGAGTGGGTCGCCGCCGCACGCCGGGATATTCTGAAGAAGTCTCTCGCTACTAATGACTTTTTAGTCGCAATTAACCAACGTTTGCAGGGCGATATCGCGTATTTGTTGCGGATGGAGCCGGGCGTGCAAACGCCGGAAGATACCCTCAAAATTGGGTCTGGTTCTTGCCGCGATACTGGTTGGTTATTAGTGCAAATTTTGCGTGAAATGGGCTTGGCGGCGCGTTTTGTATCCGGTTATTTGATTCAACTGAAGGCCGATCAAGAGTCATTGGATGGTCCTACCGGGCCAGAAACTGATTTTACCGATTTGCACGCATGGACCGAGGTGTATATCCCCGGCGCTGGCTGGATCGGGCTGGACCCAACATCCGGCATGCTGGCAAGCGAAGGCCATATTCCGCTGGCTTGTACCGCAATGCCGTCGTCGGCAGCGCCGGTCAGCGGCTTTACCGACAAGGCTGAGGTTACTTTCTTCCATGAAATGACGATCACGCGGATTCACGAAGATCCACGCGTGACTAAGCCGTATTCAGAAGCGGATTGGGCCAAGATTGACAAGTTAGGTCAGCAAGTCGACGTTGACCTGAAGCGTCAGGATGTGCGTCTGACCCAAGGTGGTGAGCCGACCTTTGTTTCGGTCGATGATATGGACGGTCCGCAATGGAATACCTTGGCGCACGGCGATAAAAAGCGTGAATTAGCCGGTCAACTGATGCATCGTCTGAAAAACCATTTTGCCCCCGGCGGAATGCTGCATTACGGGCAAGGAAAATGGTATCCGGGCGAGCCGTTGCCGCGCTGGGCCTTGAATATCTTTTGGCGTATCGATGGTCAGCCGATGTGGACCGACGCGACTTTATTCTCGGATGAGGAAAAAAGCGACGGTTATAGCAGCGAAGAGGCGACCCGTTTTACGACCGAATTGGTGCGGGCCCTCGGTTTGCCTGCCAATAGTCTGATTCCTGCCTATGAAGATGTGATGCTACAGGCGCAGCGCGAGCAGGGCTTGCCGGTAAATCTGGACCCGCTCAAGGCCGATTTGGATGCGCCGGAAGAACGGCGCAGTCTGGCACGCCTGTTAGCGCGTGGTCTGGGACAAATTGTTGGCTATGTGTTGCCGCTGAAAGCCAAGGATTTCGATCCGGGCGTCTCGCTGGGAACAGTCTGGCGTTCGTCGGCATGGCCGATCAAGCGCGAGCATTTGTATCTGATTGAGGGCGATTCGCCGATGGGTTTGCGGTTGCCTCTGAACGCGCTGCCGTGGGTGATGCCGGATGATAAACCGGATGAATTCGACGTTGATCCGTTCGCGCCACGCGGCTCGTTGGCGGCAGCAAAGAACGGCAAACGGCCTACGCTAAGTATCGATGCTGACAAGAGCAAGGCTGCCACGGCTGCGGCTGGCGCTGCTGTCGTTGATCCTAAACCCGCACCGCGTGAAGTAATTCACACCGCCTTGTGCGTGCAGGTGCGCGACGGGCGTTTGCATATTTTTATGCCGCCGCTGAAGCGTATCGAGGATTATCTGGCACTGGTAACGTCGATCGAAAATACGGCTGCCAAGCTCAAACTGAAGCTGTGGATTGAGGGTTATCCGCCACCGCGCGATCCGCGCATCAAACTGCTTAGCGTCACCCCGGACCCGGGCGTCATTGAGGTGAATATTCACCCTGCGGCTAGCTGGAATGAGTTGGTCTACAACATGACGACGCTGTATGAAGAGGCGCGGCTGACGCGCCTGGGCACAGAAAAATTCATGGTCGATGGCCGCCATACCGGGACCGGCGGCGGTAATCACGCGACCTTGGGCGGTGCAACTGCTGAAGATAGCCCGATGTTGCGACGTCCGGATATCCTTAAAAGTCTGATTACGTACTGGCAAAATCATCCGGCGCTGTCATATTTGTTTTCTGGCACGTTTATCGGACCGACTAGTCAGGCCCCCCGGGTGGATGAGGCGCGTGACGATAATCTGTATGAGCTGGCGATTGCGTTCCAGCAAATGGATAAAGTTTTGCCAACCATGCATCCGGGCGACAAACCGTGGATGGTGGACCGTTTGCTGCGCAATTTGCTGGTCGATTTGACCGGAAATACGCATCGGTCAGAATTTTCTATCGATAAATTGTATTCTCCCGATGGCCCGACCGGGCGATTGGGACTGGTGGAGTTCCGAGCATTTGAAATGCCGCCGCACGAACGCATGAGTTTGTTGCAGATGTTGCTGCTGCGGGCGTTGGTAGCGCGCTTCTGGCGTCAGCCGTATCAGTCCAAATTGGTGCATTGGGGCACGGCGCTGCATGATCGCTGGATGTTGCCGCATTTCGTGGCGCAGGATATCCGCGATGTGGCGAAAGACTTACGCGCTGCTGGCTATGCATTTGAAGAGCATTGGTTCGATCCGTTTATCGAGTTCCGCTTCCCGCGTTTTGGCACCGTGGTCTATGAAGGTGTGGAGATGGAATTGCGTCAGGCAATTGAGCCGTGGAATGTTCTGGGCGAAGAAATGGCTGCCGGTGGCACAGCACGTTATGTCGATTCATCGGTAGAGCGCATGCAGTTGCTGGTGCGTGGCTTGACTGACGGGCGTCACGTGATTGCTTGTAATGGCCGCATGTTGCCATTGCATCCAACCGGGATTCCGGGCGAATACGTGGCTGGCGTACGATTCCGCGCATGGAGCCCTTGGTCAGCCCTGCATCCGACGATCAAGGTGCATGCACCGCTGACGTTTGATCTGGTCGATACCTGGAGCGGCCGCGCAATTGGCGGCTGTACTTATCACGTTACGCATCCGGGCGGTCGCAGTGAAGCGACAGCACCGGTGAACGCGAATGCGGCTGAAGCACGTCGTTTTGCACGTTTTTGGGCGCATGGGCATACGCCGGGCCCTATGACGGTACAGAAAGAAGATCTCAATCCAAGCTTTCCAATGACGCTCGATTTGCGTTGGCACGCCTATTGATCGTATAGATTCGGAGTGTGGGGTTATCTGACTGGGAGGCGGGGGCCGATTCGTATATGATTCGGTCTCTGCGACCCGGCCAGGAGTCTGTCGGATTTGCGGAGTCGAAGCGAAAAATGGGCAGAAAAAGACGGATATCACCGGTTCGAAGCGCCAATAGTGGCTATTGGTCAAGAATCTGACTCGGCGTCCCCGCTGAATATAGACCGTTCAGCCCATTTTTCAGCCGATTATCCGTGAGTCGGACAGACTCTTACGCGACCCCGCACGCCGTTGGAATCGCTTGCAAGAGGAATGAGCAACAAAATGTATAAACAATTACTCACCGGCTACAGCGCCCCGCCAGACAGTTTTGATGAAATGTTGGATGCCTCAGATCAGCCGCGCCCGCATTGGCGCACTATGCTGGACAGTCTGGGAGGAGAAACACCGGAGCAGATGCGTGAACGCATCGAAACGGTGCAAAGACAGGTGAGCGAAAACGGCATTACCTACAACGTTTATACCGACGCCAAAGGAATGCAGCGCCCGTGGGATTTAAATGTCCTGCCACTGATTTTGCCGCAAGACGAATGGGCTGGAATCGAAGCCGCTGTTATCCAGCGGGCAACGCTGATGAACCGGATTCTGGGCGATGTGTATGGCGATCAGAAAATGCTCGAAGAAGGCCTGCTGCCACCGGCATTGATCCATGGTCATGCCGGTTTTTTGCGTCCATGTCACGGGATGCAACATCGCGACGATGTAGCCCTGCATTTTTATGCGGTCGATCTGGCACGTGCCCCGAACGGCGCGTGGTGGGTCGTCGCAGATCGTACGCAAGCGCCGTCCGGTGCCGGATATGCGCTGGAAAATCGCGCCATTATTGCGCGTACTTTCCCCGATTTATTGCGTGACCTGAACGTTCAGCATCTGACTGAATTCTTTAATACGATGCGCGACAGTTTGGCCCAATGGGGCCGTTTGTGCGCCGCTAAAGGGACGGACGGCGTGCCGCTGCGCAGTAGCGAATCGCCGCTGATCGTGTTGTTAACACCCGGCCCTTACAACGAAACCTATTACGAGCAAGCATATTTGGCGCGTTATCTGGGTTTGCCGCTGGTAGAAGGCGGGGATCTGACCGTGCGCGATGGCATCGTCTGGCTAAAAACGTTGTCCGGCATGCAACGCGTGCACGTCATCATGCGCCGGGTCGATGACGATTTTTGCGATCCGTTGGAATTGCGGCCTGATTCTGGTCTCGGCGTCGCCGGATTGACTGAAGCAGCTAGGCGCGGCAATGTCCTGATCGCGAATAGTCTGGGATCAAGTTTGCTGGAATCAGGCGCGTTGCTAGGGTTTTTGCCGGGATTATGTGAACGTCTGTTGGGCGAGCCGTTAAAAATGCCATCGGTCGCAACGTGGTGGTGCGGCGAACCGGCGGCGTTGGATGAAGTTATCGAAAAGATGGATAAGTTGGTGATCAAACCAAGCTTCCCGCAATTGCGGCAGTATCCGGTTTTTGGTCAGGATTTAAAAGGCGCAGAGCGCGAAAAATTTATCACCGCCATGCGCGCCAAGCCTAACGATTATGTCGCGCAGGAATTGGTGCGCTTGTCGCAAGGCCCAGTCTGGAAATCAGGCGCAGCGGGTGGCCTCAGCGCTTGTGCGATTGGTTTGCGCGTGTATGCGTGTGCCACGCCGCAAGGCTACGTCGTCATGCCGGGCGGCCTGACGCGGGTCGCTACAGGACCGGATGCACGGGTCATTACCATGCAGCGCGGCGGTGGCAGCAAAGATACGTGGGTGCAGGCGAGCCGACAGGTTACTGCGCAGAGCCTTTCCCGCCGTACGACAACCAGCGCAGATTTAGTCCGTGATGACACTAATTTGTCGAGCCGTATGGCAGAAAATCTGTTTTGGTTTGGTCGCCATGCGGATCGCTGTGACAACATTGGACGGTTGTTGCGGGTGACGTTGAATTTTCTGTTTAACGTAGGACCAGCGTATCGCGGCGCTGAATGGCCGACGGTAGAATCTTTGTGTATTTGGTTTCATCTGATCGATATTGAAGATGCTGAGAAAGACGCGGATGCAGATGCGGCTATAGAGCCAGATGCAGCGCTCATATCGGTGCAAGAGCAAAGCCAGAGTCAGGGGCAAAGCCAGACGCAAATGCAGACCCAAATGCATACGCAAATTCAGACTCAAGCGCATACGCAAAGCCAAAGCGCGATTACTAAAACCGAAGCGATTTTTAGTGACACGCAGATTGAGGCGACGTTGCTGCGGGCGGTTATCTCGCCCGATGTGCCTGGCCTTGCCAGACAACAACAACAACTCTACAGCATTGCCAGTCAATTGCGGGAGCGCTTGTCGGTGGATAACTGGCGTGCGCTGAATCGCATGGCGCAGCGCGAGGTCAGCGACACGCATCGTCTATCGCAGTCAGAAGCAATGACGATTCTGGACGACGCCACTGAATCCCTGATGACCATGGCCGGTTTTGCCTTAGATGGCATGACCCGCGATCTGGGATGGCGTTTCCTTTCTCTGGGGCGCCGTCTGGAGCGACTTCAGTTTCAAAGTATTGTTTTACAGCGTGCGCTGGAGATGGATGCCAACGGTAATCTGGATTGGCTGCTGGAACTCTCGGATAGTATCGTGACTTATCGCGCACGTTATCGGGCGCAACCAGAATGGCTGCCGGTGCTTGATCTGCTGCTGATGGATGAGACCAATCCGCGCTCGATCCTGTTTCAGGTCTCCGGCATTGTAAAAAGTCTCAGAAAAATAGCCCTGACTTACGGTGCTTGTGGTGAAGAGCGTCTGGTCCCATTCAGAGATGAGTTATTAGCGCTGGCACCGGAAACCGATCTGTATTGCGGCAACGCGCATTTGATTGACTTGCTGCAACGTATTCAGGTCGCCAGCGAAGCTATGTCAGAACAAATTAGCCTGCAGTTTTTTAGCTATACCGATAACTCTCAAGACAGGAAAACGGCATGAGCGATTTTGCAGCGCAGGTTGTGCCGATTGCGCCGGTTGCCTTGATCTCGGGCTTGCCGTGTGCGCGTTACCGTGTCGTGCACGAAACCCTTTATACCTATCAGAGCGTCGTCACGCTGTCGCAGCAATACCTGCATTTGACGCCGCGATCTTTCCCTTATCAGCAGTCCGAATCGCATCAACTTCGGATTGAGCCAGCGCAAGAAGACGGCTCTGACGGTCACGATTATTTTGGTAATATCACCCGCCATCTCTCCATCACGGTACCGCACAAAACGTTGCTGGTGCTGGCTGAGTCGGTCGTTGTTCTCAAGCCTCGCGTCGCGTTGGCACAGATCAAAGGGACGCGTCCGTGGGAGAGTCTGCGCGATAGCGTACAGCATGACAAGACCGCCGCCGGACTGGAAGCGTGCCGCTATTTATATGCGTCGCCGCACGTCAATCTCAGCGCTGAATTGGAAGAATATGCGCTCATTAGTTATACCGAAGGCAGACCATTGCTGGATGCCGCGCTGGATTTAACGCAGCGGATTTTTGAAGATTTTGAGTTCGACGATAAAGCGACGGAAATCTCAACGCCGTTAGAAGAAGTGTTAAAAGGTCGGCGCGGCGTCTGTCAGGATTTTGCGCAATTAATGATCGGCTGTCTACGCAGTCTGGGCCTGCCAGCGCGCTATGTCAGCGGCTATATTCTGACCCATCCGCCAGCGGGACAACCTCGCATGATCGGCGCGGATGCATCGCACGCCTGGGTCTCGGTATTTTGTCCGGAACTGGGCTGGATTGATTTCGATCCGACCAATCGTTGTCTGGTACAAACCGAGCACATTACTTTAGGCTGGGGCCGCGATTTTAGCGACGTCACGCCTATGCGCGGCATCGTCTTAGGCGGTGGTGAGCAGACGCTTGAGGTGCGGGTAACGGTTAGTCCGCTGCCGTTAGTTTAAAACGGCAGGGAGGTGCACCGCGCATCTCCAGCGACCGAAAAAATCCAAAAATGGCCGTTTTCAGTTCATCCTGCATTTTTTGTCCATAATATGCGTCTGGAATCCCCGATGTCATCGGCAATGATCGTTTGCCGTCGGGTTTCTCAACCAAAAAACAGGATAAAAGATGATGCAATATCGACGTCTCGGCAATAGCAATCTGAAGGTCTCCGCGCTCTGCCTCGGCACCATGATGTTCGGTGATCAGACTGACATCGGCGAAGCGGAGCGGATTGTCGCCTCCGCCCGCGCACATGGCGTTAATTTTATCGATACGGCGGATGTCTACAGCAAAGGCGGTTCTGAAGAAATGGTCGGCAAAGTATTGGCTGCCGATCGTCCAAATTGGGTGCTCGCCACCAAGCTCGGCAATCCGATGAGCACGCAACCAAATCAATCTAATTATTCGCGTCACTGGATCATCAGCGAGGTGGAAAGCAGCCTCAAGCGTCTTGGTACGGACTATCTCGATATTCTGTATCTGCACCGTGATTATCATGACGAAAATCTGGAAGAAGCGGTGCGCAGTCTTGGCGATCTAATTCGGCAAGGCAAGATTCGTGCTTTTGGTCTCTCCAATTTTCGCGGTTGGCGAATTGCTGAAGTCGTCCGTTTATGCGAAAAACTTGGCGTGCCACAACCGATCGTATGTCAGCCTTATTACAATCTGCTAAACCGGATGCCGGAAGTCGAAATTTTGCCTGCATGCGCTCATTACGGCCTTGGCGTCGTCCCTTACAGCCCGATTGCGCGTGGCGTACTTACCGGCAAATACCTGCCGGGCCAGCAGCCCCCGGAAAACACCCGCGTAAGTCGCGGCGACAAACGCATCATGGAAACCGAATTCCGGGAAGAATCGCTAGTAATCGCTCAACACCTGAAGCAACACAGCGAAGCCCGTGGAATTCAACTGGGCCAGTTTGCCACCGCCTGGGTGCTGGCAAATCTGAACATCAGCTCAGTCATCGCCGGACCGCGCACATTGGCGCAAATGGAAGATTATTATGCCGCGATAGACGTCAAGATTTCCGCCGAGGATGAGGCGCTGGTAGATAGTCTGGTTGCACCGGGACATGCTTCGACACCGGGTTATACCGATCCGAGTTATCCGTTTTTTGGACGACGTAAGGCAGGCTAAGTCATTATCTGGATGGCTGTTACTGCTTACCGATGACATATAACTGTCACGATAGTTAGGTTCAGTAACAGCCGGTGGTTGGTGTAAATGTAAGTATGTATGAAGCCCTACTACAAATGTAGTCAGGGCGGAAAATGAGCGTAACCATATTCATTCGTATTGATAAAACTCTTTACGATTATGTCAAGGTTGATGCTGCCTCTGAGCATCGTACTATTTCTGGGTAAATTGAAGAGGTAATCAAGTTTTTACCATTATTGGCAGACGTAGAAAAGTACTCGGTTTATAAGGTTATAAAACGATTAAATTACATTTCGATACCAGCAGCCCCTTCATGGCATGAAATATGCTCACTTTTATTTTTCCTTAGTACGAAATATAAAATAAATGGAGACGAAATGAAGGTTTTCCGCCTGTTGTTGCTGTTGGCAGTCGCTGCACCCATCACTGCTTATGCCAACGATTTTCCGACTTCGGATCGGGTTGAGTATGTTCTTGAATGCATGAAAAATCACGCTGGGAAGTATGAGTATTTATACAAATGTTCATGCGCAATCGAAAATATCGCAACGCAACTGAAGTATGAAGATTACGTCGAACTGTCGGTGGCGCTGCGTTCTCAGACCATGGGTGGCGAGCGCGGTGCAGAGTTTCGCGATCCTGAAATGGTGAAAGCGATGGCGAAGAAATACAAGACAATTCAGACTGCGGCTAATGCTGCCTGCTTCGTTCAGTGAGCCGGGAACGCTACGCTATAACGTAGTTATCTTTATGGACTAACACTGCTTATGGGCGCGATTTACACTGCGTAATCGCGTTATAAACCGGCGTTCTGCCCACCATCAAATACTCAAAAACACCGTCTGCGAAAGATCGTCCGGCGGTGGTTAATCACGTCGTTAGCCTAGCCACTGTTAAGGCGAGCGCTCGCTCGGCTACGCCACCGATACGGCGTAGTGACACACCTCCCAAACCGCCATTATTTTCGACTTCCATTCATTCGAAGTCTTCCGTTAATACAGGCGTAATACAACCTTCTTCAACTCCGCTGGCGATGCCAGTGGCACGAAAATGACACAAACGTGGCGCATACGTTTTGCCCAACTGTTCATCAAGCAGAACATGGTGCTTTGCAGCATAAAAATCCGGATATAGCCCCACAACTCCGCTAAGAGAAGGTAGTTATTCCCTCTGTTACTTGGGAGCGAGCTGCCAGCGACGGCTTGCTGTATCCAGGATGCACCCTGTAGCGCCGCGGTTGGCACGCAATATGCTGAGTGTTCATTCGGAATGATTTGAAATGCGTGTGTACTACGTTTCAAAGTGGCAGTTATCACCCCTTACCAGCCCTGCTACTTACCGCTAAAAATTGGAGAGGCGGCAAGTTACATCGATGGTGTTCTACCTTAAAAAAAATTAACAAGGAGATTAGACATGTCATCCCGAAAGAGCTTCAGAAACTGGTGGCAATACGCGGTGTTACTCGCGGTACCAGTTTTCGCATCCGCGAGTTCCGATATTGAGGCGCTCACCAAAGATTCAAATAATTGGGCAATGCAGGCCGGTAATTTTGCGAATCAACGTTACAGTGAACTTAAACAAATCAATAAAAGTAACGCCAAGAATCTGCAAGTGGCGTGGACCTTCTCTACTGGTGTTTTGCGCGGTCATGAAGGCGGCCCGTTGGTAGTCGGCGATACGATGTATGTGCATAGTCCATTCCCTAACAAAGTGTTTGCGGTTAATCTCGAAGACCAGAAAATAAAATGGAAATACGAGCCTAAACAAGACTCGGCCGTTATCCCTGTAATGTGTTGCGACACGGTCAATCGTGGCGTTGCTTACGCAGACAATAAAGTCTTCTTGCAACAGGCCGACACAACGTTGGTCGCCTTGGATGCCAAGACTGGTAAAGAAATTTGGAAAGTCAAAGTCGGCGATCCAAAAATCGGCGAAACCACTACCAACGCACCGCATATCTTCAAGGATAAAGTCATCACCGGTATCAGCGGTGGCGAATTCGGTGTGCGTGGTCGTTTGACTGCCTACGACATCAATACTGGCAAAGAAGTCTGGAAAGCCTACAGCACCGGACCAGATGCTGAAATGCTGATGGACCCACAAAAAACCATGACCTGGACTGACGGCAAGATGGCGCCAGTCGGCAAAGATTCTTCACTCAAAACATGGAGCGGCGATCAATGGAAACTCGGCGGCGGTACAACCTGGGGCTGGTATAGCTATGATCCTGCGTTGAACCTTGTGTACTACGGCAGCGGAAATCCAAGTACATGGAACCCAAGCCAACGTCCTGGCGACAACAAATGGTCGATGACTATTTTTGCCCGCGATCTGGATACCGGCGAAGCCAAATGGGTCTTCCAAATGACACCGCATGACGAGTGGGATTATGACGGCGTCAACGAAATGATTTTGGCCAATATCAAGGTCAAAGGTCAGCAGCGCAAGACGTTGGTTCACATGGACCGTAATGGCTTTGCATACACGATGGACCGTTCTTCCGGCGAATTGTTAGTCGCTGAAAAATACGATCCAACTGTCAACTGGGCCTCAGGCGTCGACATGAAAACAGGTCGTCCTATCCTTGATGCAAAGTACAGCACAGACCGTCAAGGTCCTGATGTCAACATCAAAGGTATTTGCCCAACAGCACTGGGTACGAAGGATCAGCAACCAGCCTCGTTCTCACCAAAAACTGGTCTGTTTTATGTGCCGACTAACCATGTCTGCATGGACTACGAGCCATTCAAAGTTGATTACACAGCAGGTCAGCCGTATGTTGGTGCCACGCTCTCAATGTACCCAGCAACAGCCAAAGGCAACATGGGTAACTTTATTGCCTGGGATGCCGGTACAGGCAAAATCGTCTGGTCCAAGCCAGAAAGATTCTCCGTCTGGAGCGGTGCGTTGTCGACTGCCGGTGACGTCGTGTTCTACGGCACGCTGGAAGGCTACATCAAAGCAGTGGACAACAACGGTAAGGAACTATGGAGATTCAAAACCCCATCGGGCATTATCGGCAACGTTCATACATGGTCATTTAAAGGCAAACAATATATCGGTGTGCTGTCCGGCATCGGTGGTTGGGCCGGTATCGGCCTGGCCGCAGGTCTGGAGAAATCCACCGATGGTTTGGGCGCAGTGGGCGGCTATAAAGACTTGGCTAACTACACCGAACTGGGCGGTGTCTTGACAGTGTTCGCACTGCCAGGCAAGGCGGGCGTATAAAAGTAGAAGTAGAAGTATAAGAAGCAGCACGGCGTTATCGTTGTTCTGACAACGCTGTACCGAGTCTGACATCCCTGCATCAACAGGGGTGTCAGCGCGGTGGCTGCGGAAGTCAGGAAAAATTTAGATTTGAGAGGTATTTTAATGACTACAAGCACTATGCAAGCAGCATTTAAGGTAGCAACGCAAGCAGTGATTGCCAGCGTACTCATGTTAGGCACAATCGGCGGGACACGCGCCGCAGATGCACCGCTCTATACGGTGGTGGATGGTAACAAAGTGGATAGCAACACGATCAAAGGCTGGCACACATGGCGCGCGATGGCGTGCGAACGTTGTCACGGCGCAAATCAGGAAGGTCTGGTCGGCCCAGCGCTGGTCGATAGCCTTAAAGTCCTGACCAAAGAACAATTCAAAACAACTGTACTGCTTGGCCGGATGGAAAAAGGCATGCCGAATTTTAATGGCAGCAAGCAAGTCGTTGAGAACATCGATTTTCTGTACGCGTTTCTTAAAGGTCGTTCTGACGGGGCGATCAAACCGGGCCGCTTAGAGGAAATAAAATAGTGAAAAAACTCGACAATTCTGGCGGTGAAAAGGGCACGTGGATACAGCGCGTGGGGCCTGTTTTTGGGCGTGTTTGCCGAGGTAGAGTTGGCGTCGGTGGGTTTCTGTTGATTGCCGCGCTGGGAGCAATTCCTGCACATGCAGCAGATCCGGAACCGGAGCATGAAAAAGTGTTGCGGGTCTGTCAGGATCCCAACAATCTGCCGTTTTCCAGTCGGGATTTGAAGGGTTTTGAGAATAAAATTGCTGCACTTTTCGGTCAGGAATTGGGCTGGAAAGTGGAGTACACCTGGTATCCGCAGCGCATGGGTTATGTGCGCAATACCTTGAAGGCCAAAGAGCCAAATTCGGATAATTTCAAATGCGATTTGGTGACCGGCGTCGCGGTTGGGTTTGATCTTGGCGCGACGACGCAGCCGTACTATCGTTCCGCGTATGCGATGGCGTATGCCAAAGGACGCGGACTTGACGATATCAAGACGCCCGAGGATTTGCTGAAGCTGGACCCGGCCAAACTAAAAGCGCTGCGCTTAGGGGTATTCGGACGTTCGCCAGTAGTGGATTGGTTGCTTAAAAACGGTCTGGCCAATCAGATGGTGTCTTATCAAACTCAAACCGGCGATCCGGATCAATATCCCGGCGAGATGGTAGAAAAAGATCTGGCTAACGGAAAAATCGACGTGGCTTTTCTTTGGGGGCCGATTGCCGGTTATTTCGCCAAGAAATCGACGACTGTTCCGATCGTGGCCATTCCGTTTAAATCGCAACCGCACATGCCGATGGATTTCAGTATCGCGATGGGTGTGCGGTATGGCGAGAAGGCATTTAAAGATCAGATCGATCAGTTGATTGTTAAAAATCAGAAAAAAATTACAGCCATTCTTGAGGACTACGGCGTGCCGCTGGTTGATGCGCAGGACAATCTGATTGTGCCGGGAAAATAACGGTCATGAATGCGCTGGCGGCAATGGCGTTGGCGCATCCTGATTCTTGATTTGCAAGCCATGATTTTTATAGGAGTTTCAATGCTGCATTTATTCGGACATCGCCTTTCCCAGATTCGCAAATTTCCGAAAATAATATGCGGTGGTGTTTGCCTGATGGCGGCCCAAATGGTGGCGGCACAAGCGGTGCCAGCAGCGCCAGCAGCGCCAGTGCAGCCGATATCGCCTGCTGAGGTGTTGCTGTTTCAAACCAATCATTTGCAGAATATAAGTAAGCCGCAAGACCTGACTTATACGTATAAAAAAATTGCCGATAGCAAACCTGCTGTGAGCGACGAAGTGCATGTCGATGTGACTAAAATCAATCCGGACGGTTCTGCATCGGTGTCCTTACGGTTTTTGACCGGCACCCGGAAACTAGAAATTCCAGAGATGGAACATGCGCAGGGCAATCCGATCCTGCTCGGATTTCTAGAGTGGGATATCGCGCAGATGCAGCAGCAAACCGGCGGTTCATCTAATTATTTTCGCAGGCGAATTCGGTTGGCGTTGGCCGGTGCCGCGCAAGTTAAACCGATCACGTTTACGTATAAAGGCAAGCCGCTGGCGGGCAGCGAGGTCAGCATTCAGCCATATCTGAATGACCCGCAGCATGAGCGGTTGGGGAAGTTCGTGAATAAGCGATATACGTTTGTTCTGAGCGATAAAGTGTCTGGCGGGGTGTATCAGATCGCTACAGCTGTGCCTGCCGGGAAAGCTGCACCAGCTGGCGCACCGGCTGCTAAACCGCAAGATTTATTGCGTATGGAAGAAACGTTGACGCTGGCGAAAGAAGAGAACAGCAAGCATTAAAGGTAGTGGTGTTTTGATTGTTCGATGGCGGAGAAAAATGACAATAATGCCTGATCAGTTTTACGTAATGAAGTGCAGTTCATCAGAGTTGTCTTAGGAGATTGTCTGACGATGGCCGGGAAGAGGTGTAGCTGCCGAGATCGGACAATGTTCGCGGCGATGTACTAAAGGGCACCTCAGCACAAACGGCGTTTTCTACGCCTAAGTATGATGCAGCAGGTCACTGCGCTGAATTTCAAACAACGGTGTTCTTATGGATGTTTTTTTATTCGATTATTCGTCAGGCGGTGGCCGGACGAATCAAGAATATCGCTCTGCCGATATGCATCATGGCGAGATGATGCATCGCGCATTGCTAGCCGATCTTGCGGCACTGCCGGAGGTGAATGTCACTGTGATGCGCGATGCGCGTTTGCCGGGGCTTGATCCGGTATTGGCGCAGTCTGTGCAGGTAGTTTCGGTTTCTGGCAGTTTTGAATCCCAATTCGATGATTGTGTCGTGGCGGCAGATGCTGTCTGGCTAGTTGCGCCTGAGGCTAACGAGATATTGGCTGTGTTGTCGCAGCGGGTGCTGGGTGCCGGTCGGATTTTGTTGGGTAGTGCGCCGGATGCGGTACGGGTGGCGGCTAGCAAGTTATGTACTATTCAGACATTGCGGGATGCTGGTGTGTTGGTGGCCCCGACTTATACTTCGCAGGATAATTTATCCGATCAAATTGTGGCTTCGGCGTGGGTGGTTAAGCCGGATAAAGGAGCGGGGTGCAGGGATACGCGTATCTTTAGCGGGCCTGTTCGGGCCCTGGCGTGGATAGAGGCGAATGGGGATGATGATTATGTTTTGCAGCCGTTTATTTCCGGTCAGCCTTGTAGTCTTTCTTTGCTTTGTTGTGATGGGTGGGCACGGGTGTTGAGTTGTAATAAGCAACGTATTGCGGTGCGGGATAATCAGTTATATTTTTTGGGCAGCATGATTAATAGTTTTGCGGATTCTTCGGGTGAATTCGATCGTTTGGCGCAGCAAATTTCTGCTGCTATTCCTGGGTTATGGGGCTATGTGGGGGTGGATTTTATTTTGTCTGATGCGGGGGCGGTTGTGTTGGAAATTAATCCGCAGATGACTACGTCGTTTGCTGGCTTGCAGGCATCGATTGGGTGTAATCCGGCCGGGTTGGTGGTGGAGTTGTTGGACCCGTCTTGGCGGCAGTCGCTGCCGCAGAGGGTGTTTTCTGCTGTGACTGTGAGTGTTGATGTGGCAGCGTTTGATGGATTGTGATGGGAATTCGGCTGGCGGTATTTAACACGGTATGTGCCCCGTTGATGCAAGCCGAGGGGCCTAGCTGAAGCAAGAAAAAGTGACCGGCTGCCCCAGTCCGCCCCGGCTTGCATCAACAGAGAACATACCGTTTCAGTTACAAGAAATTCTCCCAAAATTGATAGCGCTAGCATCAATCACCAACCTAATTGATGCCAAACCCCCACCTGAAAAAGAAACCGCGATCCCATCGCGCTAAACCGTAACACGATCTAATTCCTTCACATCAAGCCGCCGCATCTTCCGATACAAGGTATTCCGACTCATCTTCAATTGCTTCGACAACGTCGTGATATTCCAGCCATGCTGCTCAAGCTCCTGAATCAATGCATCGCGTTCGGCATTTTCCAAAGGATTCCGCTTCCCCTCCAACCCCGCGCCGCCATCGCACCCAACCGGCAACGCCACGCTCGGCAATGACCCCGTAAAGAACCCTTCCGGTAGATCACGAACACTCAAAACATCCTCATCCCGCAACGCAATCATCGTCCGCAACAGATGCCGCAATTGCCTGATATTCCCCGGCCAGCGATGCTGATCAAAAATCGTCAAAAGATCGTCATCGATTTCAATGTTATTGTCGCCGCCGCTTTCTTTAATCAACAAATGTTTAATCAATGCTTGCTTATCCGTACGCACCCGCAGCGATGGCAACGTAATCGTCAAACCGAGCAAGCGATAATACAAATCCTCGCGGAAAAGATTCTCTGTAATTTTTGTTTGTAGATCGCAATGCGTTGCACTAATCAACCGGATATCCAGCTTGATCGGCCGGTCGCCACCCAATGGCATGACCTCCCGCTCTTCCAGCACACGCAACAATCGCGCTTGCAATGACATCGGCATATCCCCGATTTCATCCAAAAATAACGTGCCACCATTTGCCTGAAAAATCTTGCCGCGTTGACCATCTTTGCTAGCACCTGTAAACGCGCCGGACTTATAACCGAACAGTTCACTCTCAATCAAAGACTCAGGAATCGACGCACAGTTAATCGCTACGAAAGGTTGCTGCACGCGGCTGCTGGACATATGCGCAGCCTTGGCAAACATCTCTTTTCCGGTCCCTGTTTCGCCCAATAAAATAATCGCAACGTCGCGTTCCAACACGCGCTTGGCCGCATGCACGTTGACGGACATCGCCAGATCGCCGAAATGTAATTCGTCCAGCGGGGTCCGCGACGTCTGCGCAGTTTTATCGCTTTTATCGGCTTTGAATAAATCACGTTTTTGCGTAGATAAGCGCGATGCGCTCTGGGTTGGCTCTGGCGGATAGATCACCGCAAAAAAACGGGCACCGCTGCGGACTTCAAAAATCGGGGTTGGATGGAATGCTTTTTTGAGACTGCTATCTAGCAATCCCGGCAGCGATACATTAAATAATTCTGTGATATTGCGACCGTAAATCTCGGTAGGAGAACGCACGCCGAGTTGGAACTGCGCGCAGCGCGTTGCGGCCAGAATGGTGCCCGCTTCGTCGAAAGCGATAGCGCCTTCGCTTAGCGTGCCGACGAACTCAGGCCGGTTATGAAAACGGACAATATATTCACGATGAAATTGTTGCAGAAAAACCCGATTTTCAATCATTTGCACCGACATGTTGACCAGCGCCAACGTGTGCTGCTGGGCCAGTTTCGATTCGCCCGATGCATCCAGCACTGCCAGCACATCGCCCTGATGATTGCAGATGGGGGCAGCGGCGCAACTGATGCCGATATTGCGGACTAAATAGTGCTCGTTTTGATGAACAATGATCGGTCTTTTTTCGATCAGGCAAGTACCCATACCGTTGGTGCCTTGCAAGCGTTCACTCCATACTGCGCCTTGCATCAAGCCTGTTTTTGACGCCGCGTGGGTGAAGCTTGGGTCGCCAAAATAATTGAGTAAAACGCCATCGCAATCCATCAGCATGATGGCGTATCCGGACCCGGCCAATTGCTGATAAAGGTTCGCCATTTCGATCTTGGCGACCTCTTGCACATCTGCCAGACGTGCCTGTCGTTCTTGCAATTCAACGTTACCGATAACGATGGGTTCATCGCAATTGTCGGGGTCCAGACTGTATTCGTTTAAGCATCTGATCCACGAATTAACGATGGGATTTCCACCAATAATGCCGTCGGGTTTCGTTCTGCTTTGAACAACTGAATGGACGTGCTTAACGTGCTGTTCCGCAACTTCTGTCATGGTGTCTCCTCTGACAAACATCGCATATTGGCGTTGGGAAAAACACCGTCTGACGCCGAATATGTGTGTGGACTGTTTTTTGCTTATGTTCGGAATAAGCTTTCCGAATCTGCATTTTTTGTGTGTCTGACGATACTAACCTACTCCAGCCGACAGATGAAGAAATTATGCAGGGGTGGCAAAATCGGGCAAGAAAGTGATGTGCGATTTGCGGAACACTGCGGTGTTGTGTTGGTACGGAATTGATACGTTTGATGCGGTTTAACTGCAGTGCAGCATTTTTTAAACCAGTTTGATGGCACGTCAGCAAGCCAAAGGCGGGTGGTCGGCGGAGTGATGTCCAGCAGGTCAGGTACTAGTAACTGTAAGTCAGGTTGGGATGCAAATGCGGACGGAATTGCGGCATTTTCAGCCAAATTTTTGCTGATTTCCATTTGTCGTCTTTTTCGGACAGCAGAATACGATTATAAAATTTTTTATGGAGCTCAATAGATGAAAACGAAAGCCGCAGTCGCATGGAAAGCCGGATCACCGCTCACCATTGAAGAAGTTGATCTGGCCGGCCCCCGGGCGGGTGAAGTGCTGGTCGAAATCAAGGCGACCGGGATTTGCCATACCGACTATTACACTTTGTCGGGCGCTGATCCTGAAGGTATTTTCCCGTCGATTCTGGGCCATGAAGGCGCGGGTATTGTGGTTGATGTCGGTCCCGGTGTGACCACACTGAAGAAGGACGATCACGTCATTCCGCTGTACACGCCAGAGTGTCGCCAGTGCAAATATTGCTTATCCCGCAAGACTAATTTATGCCAGTCGATTCGTTCGACGCAAGGCCGTGGTTTGATGCCGGATGCGACTTCGCGCTTCTCGATTGATGGTAAGCCAATCTTCCATTACATGGGAACGTCGACGTTCTCTAATTACATCGTCGTACCAGAAATCGCATTGGCAAAAATCCGCGAAGATGCGCCATTCGATAAGGCTTGCTACATCGGTTGCGGTGTCACAACCGGGGTTGGCGCGGTAGTTTTCTCGGCCAAAGTGGAAGCGGGTGCGAATGTTGTTGTATTTGGACTTGGCGGGATTGGATTGAACGTGATTCAAGGCGCGAAAATGGTCGGCGCTGACAAAATTATCGGTGTCGATATCAATCCGGGCCGCATCGAAATGGCACGCAAATTCGGTATGACGCATTTCGTGAATCCGAAAGAAGTTGCAAACGTTGTCGATCATATCGTGCAGTTGACCGATGGCGGTGCCGACTATTCTTTCGAGTGCATCGGTAACACCACCACGATGCGTCAGGCGCTGGAATGTACGCATAAAGGCTGGGGCCAGTCGTTCATCATCGGCGTGGCAGCAGCAGGCCAGGAAATCAGCACACGACCGTTCCAGTTGGTGACAGGGCGTGAGTGGAAAGGTTCTGCTTTCGGTGGTGCACGCGGGCGTACCGATGTACCGAAGATTGTTGACTGGTACATGGAAGGTAAACTGAATATCGATGATTTGATTACGCATACATTGCCGCTGGAGCGTATCAACGAAGGCTTCGATCTGATGAAAAGCGGCGAGTCGATTCGATCCGTTGTGTTGTATTGAGCGGGGTCGCAATGTCTACCCAAACACCGGTGTCACCGCTTGAACTGATCAGCGAACACGCTTGCTTTGGTGGCGTGCAGCGGTTCTATCGCCATCAGTCGACAGCGATCGGTTTGCCGATGCGGTTTTCGGTATTTCTGCCGCCTCAGGCAAAAGAGGGCAATGTTCCTGCCTTGTTTTATCTGGCCGGACTGACCTGCTCGGAAGAGACGTTCATGACCAAAGGCGGCGCGCAACGGGTGGCGGCGCAGCAAGGTTTGATGCTGATTGCGCCGGATACCAGTCCGCGTGGCGCTAACGTGCCGGGTGAGGCCGATAGCTGGGATTTCGGCATCGGGGCGGGGTTTTATGTTGATGCTACCGAAGCGCCGTGGCGCCAGCATTACCGGATGTATAGCTACATTCTGGAACTGCACGGATTGATCGTAGAAAACTTTGCGGTCGATGCGGCGAACATCGGTATCACCGGGCATTCGATGGGTGGACATGGGGCGCTGGTGTTGGCGTTGCGCAATCCTGATTTGTTCAAGTCGGTGTCTGCATTTGCACCGATTTGTGCGCCATCGCATTGCCCTTGGGGCGTCAAGGCATTTTCTGGTTATCTCGGCGGTGATCAAAGTACTTGGTCGCAGTACGACGCCAGCGCGTTGATGGCGGAGCTGAGCGCACCATTTCCGAACGGGATTTTGATTGATCAAGGGTTAAGCGATAAGTTTTTGCCTGACCAATTGTTTCCGCAGGCGTTTGATGCCGCTTGCGAAAAGGCGCAGCAGCCGTTGGAGCTGCGTCAGCATGCGGGCTACGACCATGGTTATTACTTCATTTCGACCTTCATCGAAGACCATTTACGATTTCACCACCGACAACTAAATGGAGCCGCTCGGTAACGGCGCAAATATGACCACATCATTTAGTACCAAGCTTTTAACAACCATAAAATCCATACGGAGAAATCTCATGAATACAGCAGTCAAAATCCATCCAGCCGTCGATAACGGTTTGAAACCAGCTGCGGCTGACTTTGCTGGCGGCACGCTTTCTTGCGCCTGTTCTACCAACAAAGTGCAGGTCACGATCAAGGGACAAATTGCCCACAATCACGTGTGCGGTTGTTCTAAATGCTGGAAGCCAGAGGGCGCGTTGTTTGCACAGATCGCGGTGACTTCACGCGATAACGTTAACGTCATCGCTAACGGCGACAAGCTGAGAGTTGTCGATACAAACGCGGCGATTCAACGTCATGCGTGTAAAGATTGCGGCGTGCACATGTACGGTCGTATCGAAAATACAGGACATCCATTTCATGGCCTGGATTTTGTGCACACTGAGCGTTCGACAGAGAGTGGTTGGGCACCGCCGGAATTCGCCGCATTTGTGTCGTCGATTCTGGAAACAGGCACCAGCCCTGACAGCATGGGCGCGATCAGAGCACGATTGGTCGAGCTAGGTTTGCCACCGTACGATTGCCTCTCGCCACCATTGATGGATGCGATTGCTGCGCACGTTGGTAAGGCGAACGCTGCACGTAAGTAATTACATCAGTAATTACATAAGTTCAGCAATCGATGCAGTCAGTAGCGTTGAGCGCGAGAATGTCGGAAGGCATTCTCTGCTAGCGTTACTGGCGATCTTGTCAGGTGAAGATTGATATTTGATACAGATCCCCACATTCGTTCCGCAATGTGAAAAATCTGCTATTGATGGCAGCTTTTTTTGCTTGTTTTTGTTTAGATTTTTAGCATTTTTATATCCCCGGCAGAACCCGCTTGAAAACAGACTCTGCCGTGCACTGTGCTTAGTTTTTCAATGCCACATTGCCCAGATTCCACATCGGTAAAAAGATACCCAGCGCCAGAATCAATACCATAATGCCTAGCGCAACGATCAGAATCGGCTCGATTTGCGAGGATAGCGTTTTGAGTTCGTAATCAACTTCACGCTCATACATTTTGGCGATTTCATCCATCAACTCATCCAGATCGCCGGTTTCTTCACCGACCGCAATCATCTGTAGCACCACCGGCGTAAAGACGGCATTAACCACCGGCAGGTCTTTTTATATAGACAAGCGCGACACCGTCGATGTGAAAACTAATCACCATCCAGCCCGAGTATTTTTTGCTTTTTCCGAATAAACTCACGCATAGACCTATGCGTGTTAGCAATAATAGTGGATATAGGATTGCGATTGTTGAATGACGATGGGGAGGGCGCTAATCAGTAACCTGCCTTGATCGGCAGGCCGGGCAATACGCATTTATAACGTAGTCGAGAAACGCTCACGATAGACTTTGGGCGTGACGCCGATCTTTTTCTGAAATACGCGGCGCATTTTTTCCTCTGTGCGGAAGCCGGTTTTCAGGACAATCAGTTTGAGCGGGGCGTTGTTTTCTTCCAGCATGCGCCGGGCAACTTCAAATCGCGCGCTTTCTATAAATTCTGCAGGACTGTCGGCGGTTTCGCGTTGAAACACGCGAGTGAAGTTTCGTTCGCTCATGGCGACCCTTGCGGCTAGTTTTGGCACGCTTAAGTCTTCGTCCAGATGGGACATGATCCAGCTTTGTAATTGGCGTATCGAGGGGTGGGTGGTCATCTGGCTGGAGAGATGGACACTGAATTGCGACTGGCCGCCGGGGCGTTTCAGATAGATGACCAGATCGCGTGCGACCTCGAGCGCGATTTCTGGCCCGAAATCTTCTTCGACAATTGCCAGCGCCAGGTCCATTCCTGCCGTGACCCCGGCGGAGGTCCAGATGTTGCCTTCGCGAATAAAGATCGCGTCGGCGTCGACTTTTACGGCAGGGTATTTTTTGCGTAATAGTTCGGAGAAGCGCCAATGGGTGGTGGCGCGGCGGCCGTCGAGGGCACCGCCTTCAGCTAAAAAAAAACTGCCGGTGCAGAGCGCGGCGAGGCGTTGTATTTTTGGTGCGGCGTTGGTGACCCATTCGACTATTTCAGGTGAATCGAGGAGGGCTTTTTCGATATCGGGGGCACCGACTATCATGGCGAGGTCGGGCAACGCCAGCATGCTGATGGCTTTTGTTGCTTGCAGTGACATCAGGGAGTCGGAGGTGATTGTGCCGGTTTTGGTTGAGGCGATGGCGACTTCGTAGCCGTCTGGTCGCTGGCGCTGACGCAGGCAGGTGTTGGTGTAGTCGAATACTTTTAATGGGCCGATGGCTTCCAGGGCTTTGAAGCCTGGGTAAATGATGATATCTACTGTACGAGGGGCTGTTTGCTGAACTTCGTTGCGCATAAGTGTGGGATTGTTGCGATTGTTCGGGTGGGGATATTTTGCCAGTATCGGGATGATTTTGTTTAGTTGCTTGGTAATTGAAACGGGTTTTTCTCCATGGTTAGTTCACCGGGCTACCCGCGGCAACTCTCTACGGAGTGAAAACCGTGTTATTCAACCACCAAACCGTAACAACTATAACTAAATTATTTTTTAGAAATAGCACCTCCACCACCACCAGAAAATCGCAGCGAATTCGCATCAGTGCGAAACATAATCGGCTGTAACACAGGCTCGACCAATCCAGCTAATCCAGCTGAGCCAGCAACTTTCCCACCAGGCTGCGCATGCAAAACAATCTTCTGCAAATCAGCATGATGCGGCGATTTACTACACACCGGATCTGCATTAGCAGCATCCCCAGTCAACGCAAACGCCTGACACCGACATCCACCAAAATCCTTCTTCTTATCAGGGCAACTCTGACAAGGCTCTTTCATCCAGGCATCCCCCCGATAGCGGTTAAACGCATCGCTATGGTGCCAAATATCATGCACACTATCTTCCGTCACATTAGGAAAAGTAAACCCCGGCAATGACTTGGCAGCATGGCAAGGCAAAGCGGTCCCGTCCGCGGCCACGGCCAAAAATACCGACCCCCATCCATTCATGCACGCTTTCGGCCGCTCTTCAAAATAATCCGGCACCACAAACAAAATCCGTAATTTATTACCAATTTTGGCGCGATACGCATTCACCGTCGCCTCGGCCCGCTCCAGCTGCTCGCGGCTCGGCAGCAAATGCCCCCGATTAACCAACCCCCACCCGTAATACTGGGTATTCGCCAACTCAAGATATTCCACATCCATCTCAATCGCCATCTCAATGATGCGATCAATATGATCCAGGTTATAACGGTGCAAAACAACATTCAACACCATCGGATAATCGTATTGCTTGATCAGTTTCGCCACCCGCGATTTCAGATCGAAAGTCTTGGTACTGGTCAGGAAATCATTCATCTCCTTAGTCGAATCCTGAAACGACAACTGAATATGATCTAGTCCCAGCTCCTTCATCCGAGCAATCCGCGATTCAGTCAAGCCGACACCCGACGTAATCAGATTGGTGTAATAACCCAACCGATGGCCTTCGCCGATCAACTCTTCCAAATCATCCCGCAATAACGGCTCACCACCCGAAAACCCCAACTGTGCCGCGCCCAATTTACGCGCCTGCGCCATCACATCAAACCATTGCGCTGTCGTCAGCTCATTGCGATTTTCCGCGTAATTCAACGGGTTATAACAAAACACGCAATGCAGCGGACAACGATAAGTCAGCTCGGCCAGCAGCCACAATGGGGGTGATGCAAGATTGCTTTCAGCGCGTGCTGCGGGAGCTTCGGTCAAGTCCATCATCTGATCACCTTATCCAGCCCTGTTCATTGGCGGTACGCAAAAAATCTTCCACATCGGCAGTTAAATCCTGCATCTCAAAAGTAGTTTCCAGATCGCTCACAATCGCCGCGCAATCACGCTCGCCATCGCAGCGCTTTAAAATCTCGGCAGCGCTTTCATTGAGTTTGACCATGCCCTCGGGATACAGCAGCACATAGTTGTTTTGCGCCTCTTCCCACTGCATGCGAAACAATTTGGATAACTTTGGCTTTTCGGGATAAGCGTTCATAGTTGGCCTACAAGTGACTACGCGGCATGTCTGGATACGCTTTATCAATCGCATCCAGCATCGACCACAATACATCGAGTTTGAATTGCAAAATGTCCAGCGCCCGGTCCTGCTGCACGCGTGTCGTGAAGTGGTCCAGCGTGACTTGCAAACCGTGTTCTACATCGCGTTCGGCCAGCGAAATGCGGCTGCGGAAATACTGCAATCCGGCAGTGTCGATCCATGGATAATGTTGCGGCCAGTTGGATAGACGATCCTTATGAATTTTGGGCGCAAACATTTCTGTCAGAGACGAACAAACCGCCTCTTGCCAAGGCGATTGCCGTGCAAAATTCAAATACGCATCGACCGCAAAACGCACGCCCGGTACGACATGTTTCAGCGACCATAAATCAGGGCGTGGAATGCCTACCGCTTCGCCCAGCGCAGTCCAGGCTTCCATGCCGCCCGCGTTATCTTCCCAACCATCGTGATCAAGGATGCGCAACACCCATTTGCGACGGGTCTCGCGGTCATCGCAATTGCCGATGATGGCGCCATCTTTTTGCGGAATCTTGATCTGATAATAGAAACGATTCGCCACCCATCCGCGCACCTGATCGTCGGATAACTGACCGTTGGTCATCTTGACGTTAAACGGATGATGGATATGATAACCAGCACCTTTGGCGCGCAATTGCGCCTCAAATTCAACGCGATCCCACGGACCGCCTGGCGTCACAGTGACGTTCATAACGTAATCTCCATGCCATCAAACGCTACCTCGATCCCATGCTGCGTCAAGACCGCACGTTCGTGCGAATCGGCATCGAGAATCGGATTGGTATTGTTGATGTGAATCAGAATTTTGCGCGGTCCATCGATCGCATCCAGCACTTCAATCATGCCGCCGTTTCCGGACTGCGGTAAATGCCCCATGTCTGCCGATTTCTTTTTCGAGAAACCCAGCGTGATCATTTCATCTTCGGTCCATAAAGTGCCATCGACCAGCAAGCAATCGGCGGCCTGCATCGCGGCGTCAATGTGCGGTTCGATCTGGCCCAGACCGGGCGCATAAAACAGCTTTTTCCCAGTCGCGATATCTTCAATGATCAACCCCAGGTTATCGCCCGCTTGCGGTTGCTCGCGATGCGGCGAGTACGGCGGCGCTTTGCTTTTAAGCGCCAGCGGCGTAAAGCGAATTCCCTCAATGCCGGGGATGTGCACGGCGGTGTGCTGATCAAACTGATTAGTCGGCAACGGATGCCATTGCACGCCGCAATAGTGCGACAGCACGTGCATCAACGGCAAGCCCGTGGTCAGGTCATCCCAGACGGCAGGTGTGCAGTACAGCGGTAATTGTTTACCTTCACGCAGCATCAGCAAGCCGGTCACATGGTCAATTTGCGCATCCATCAGGACGACAGCAGCAATGCCGGTATCGCGCTTGTTGCGGTTCGGTTGCAGGGCAGGGGTGTTGCGAATTTGGGTCAGGATATCCGGCGAGGCATTGATCAATGCCCAATCAGTTCCGTTGGACGAGACAGCAATCGATGATTGCGTACGCGCGGTGGCGTTTATGGTGCCGTTGCGCTGGCCGTTGCAATTGCGGCAATTGCAGTTCCATTGCGGAAATCCACCACCTGCTGCAGAACCTAATACGATGATTTTCATTATTTTGAAGGTATTAGTGGGGGATTAAATGCGGGGTTAAATCAAAAATTGCGTTGCAATTGCGACGATGCTAACAGGCGGCGATCATGGGTTATCAATCGCCGCCCCAATTGCAAGAATCAATTAACGATTAGCAATGTACATCGTGATTTCAAAACCAAAACGTAGATCGGAAAATGCAGGTTTAGTCCACTTCATGGTTAATCTCCAGTTTTTTTAAATTAAAAAATACCACGGTTACTACGGTCACTCTTTGATTGCAACCATCAGCAGCTGCACTGACATTCAGACAATCATAGTCATTTGCAGCAATTTTCATGCCTAATCACCCTTCCCCAACGTGACGATGGACTGCACGTAGGGACGGGCCTTGCCTGAATACGATAGATGGTAAATCGGCAAAATACCGATCACCGTCATGTGTGCAAAATTGGCACAGTCGTTAAGCACGACTGTTCAAATTTTGGACCATCACCTTTTTTGCTGTTCAGCAATCGGGCTAGTTGATATTGGCGACGTACTGAGAAATATTTTCGATATCTTCATCGCTCAGCGTTTTTGTCACCGAAGTCATATTGCCCGCATCGTTGTGCCGGTCGCGCGCCTTGAAATCCATCAATTGCTTCTTAATGTACGCGTAATGCTGACCGGATAGTTTTGGAATCTCATTTTGTCCCTTCATGCCGCCAAGGTGACACATCGAACACAATACTTCTTCGGACTTCGCGAAGCCCAGTTTCACCTTCGCCGGGTCAGCCTGAAATTTGATCGCGGCAGGTGTTTGCGCCGCAAAATAGGCTGCTAAATCCTGCATGTCCTCTTTTGATAGATTGACCGCCATCGGGCTCATCATCGGATTGACGCGTGCGCCTTCTTTAAAATCGCGCAATTCAAGATAGAGATAGCGCGCATTCTGCCCAGCCAGCACAGGAAACATCGGTATCGTCGAATTCCCGGCAACGCCATGGCAAGCGATGCAGGCTTCTGCTTTCTTCTTACCGGCTTCAATGTCAACGGCGTGACTCTGAAAGGATAGGGCGGTCAGTACCGCAAAAACAAGGTGGGCAGCTTTCATGTGTTTTGTTTCTGTATCGAATGGTCAAAAGAAGAAAAAAGAGAACACGGTGACGTGGACTCTTTTTGGAGTGTGAGAGAGATGCACTTTACGCCGGGGGATGGGGCAAAAAATGCAGCGGTCTCACAAGGGCATAAGCAAACCGCATGCCCGAAATATTTATTGATCCGATTGATTACAGACCGAACACCATCACGCTGTTTCCGCGTTTAAAGTCCATCTGTGAATTCCCACCGACTGCAACAGCGATGTATTGCTTGCCATTGACCATGTAAGACACTGGCGGTGCATTGACGCCTGCGCCGCATTGGAATTGCCACAGCACCTTGCCGGTTTTTGCATCGTAAGCCTTGAACAAGCCATTGCCTTCGCCTGCAAACACCAGATTGCCCGCCGTTGCCAACGCGCCACCGATCATTGGTTGATCAGTTTTTGCTTGCCAGGTGATCTTGCCGGTGTCGATATTGACTGCGGTGACGTTGCCCGATTGCTCTTCGCCCGGTGCGTTTTTGAATGCGCCGCCCAGCCATAGTTTGCCGTTTGGATAGTTTGAACCATCGACTTGATACGTCATCGGTTGATTCAGATTCAGCGCGTAAGTCAGGCGTGCGCCAGCGTTGTAAGCCATCGGCGACCATTCAACACCACCGTTAGCACCCGGCAACATACGTGCGCCGGTAGCTGTCGGCAGAGTCCACATATTTTCTTGTGGAACCATCGCGTCAGAGAACCGAATCAGGCTGCCATCGCGACGATCATGGACATAGACATGGCCAGTTTTGCCGCCGTGGATCACACCTGGAATCATTTTGCCGTTCTTGTCTTTTACATCGACCAGAATTGGTGGGCTGACAGCATCCAAATCCCATACGTCATGCGAGATGTACTGGAAATGCCACTTGTATTTACCGGTATCGAGATCAATCGCCACCAATGAATCGGTGTACAAATTGTCGCCCGGACGCTCTGCGCCGTACAGATCAGGCGATGGATTGCCGACTACGAAGAACACAGTTTTAGTCGCACGATCGATTGCCGGAGTCGTCCAGACGCCGCCACCTAAAGTCTCGTGGAAGTTGGATTTTTTGGCGAAAGCAACTTTTTCAGCAGCGATATCACGGTGCATGTCGCGGCCGGTAGCGTCGTTTTTAGCCCAAACGCCTTCATGGCCTTTTTCTGGAATCGTGTAGAAAGTCCAGTCCAGTTTGCCGGTCTGCGCATCGAATGCTTTGACGAAGCCACGGATACCATATTCGCCACCGTTGGTGCCGATCAGGACTTTACCGTCGGCGACTGTGGGTGCCATCGTTTCGCTGTAACCTTTTTCAGGATCGGCGATTTCGGTTTCCCATAGCAGCTTGCCGGTCTTGGTATCCAACGCAATCAGCTTGGCATCCAGCGTGCCCATGTACAGTTTGCCTTCAGACACTGCAACACCGCGATTATTAGGACCACAACAGAAAGTCGTGACTGGGCCCATCTTGTGTTTGTAGTGCCAGAACTCTCGACCAGTGACCGCATCGACGGCGTAGACGTAGTTATACGAAGTGGTGATAAACATCACGCCATTGACGACAATCGGCGCGGTTTCCATGGATTCGACCACTGCGGTCTGGAACACGAACTTCGGCTTCAGAGTCGCCACGTTCTTCGCATTGATCTGCGTAGCAGGGTAATAACGCGTTTGCGCGTAATCGCCATTGGTGTGCAACCAGTTCTTGCTGTCTTTTGCTGCGCCGTCTAGCATTGCCTGACTAACTGGTAACAGCGCTGCGGACATCGGGAGGGCTTTAATGCCAGCGCCGCCTTGGGTTTCTTGTGCTATGCCTGCGCCAGCTGTGGCTAACATACATACCGCCAGCGACAATTGACCTGCTATTTTATAGCCTGCTGTATTCATATTTTTCCCCTGATAACGTTGCTTTTTGCAACACAACTTTCTTATTTGGCTTGGGGCTTATTTCAAATCTTTATTGAGGTGTTCAAAATGATTTTAAATAAGGCTCGGAATTGCCTAGATCATAATTCCAATTTCGCATAATATACCTAATTAATATTGCAATGGTTAACAATCGTGCGACACGGCTTATTTGCCACAACCGACGCCTTTGCAAGAAATAACTAAGGACAAAACGTGAAAGTAGTGCGCTTCAATTTTTTAATATCGGTTTTTTTTATCGCTGGATGTTTGTTGTCCTGCAGCATAAATGCAGCTGAAGATCAGGCTGATCTAAACCGTCAGGCGCTGGCTGCTGGTCGCAGCGGTAACGTCAGTAATTTCAAAAGCCTTATCGAGCAGGGTGCCGCGCCCGATACGCGCAATCGCGTTGGCGACTCATTGCTGATGACCGCCATTAAAAGCGGTTATATGGACATCTTCACTCTATTGATTGCTCATGGTGCAAATGTCAATCTCGCCAATGTGGACCATGTCACGCCCCTGATGGCCGCCGCTTATTTTGGCCGTCCTCAGATGGCACAGGTATTGATCGACAAGCAGGCTGACGTGACCGCCGTGGACCAAATGCACAAAACTGCGATGGTCTATGCCGCTGGAAAAGGACAAACCGAGATCGTCGAAAGCCTGTTGCGCACCAAGAAAGTGTTTCTCGACACGGCTTATGAAAATGGCCTTACCGCCTTAATGTGGGCAGGTGCTTCCGGCTATGTCCCGACCACGCAAGCCTTGCTCAGCCACGGCGCGGATAAGTCGCTGGTAGACAATCGCGGTAAAACCGTGTTGCAGATGGCGGCTGAAAATGGCTATCTGGACGTGGTGAATCTGTTACAGGTCAGCAAATAACCTGATTTCTCTCAACACTGCTGGCGGACGCAATAAGTGTTCATATCTGGAGCACTTTATTTTAGTTGCGTCCAATATGGAACAGTTGCGCCGGCATCCTCATGCCGATGCTTCCGTGCGCCCGTGTGTGCCGAAGCGCGGTAAAACCACGTTCACCTGCCAGCAAGCCTACCTCAATGCGGTATTAATCCCCCTGCCGGGCAATCCTTATTGCCCGGCACGGATGTTGCTGTCTGAACTTACTGGCGGCACTTGATGCTGACTAAGTGCTGGTGTCATGGCACAAAAAATATAAATCCGGAGATGAAAATGCCTAGCTGGAAACCATTGCCTGAAAAAGTGTCGCCCGGAAAATCATCGCCGCGGAAGATCAAGATTGCATTGGCGAGCGTTTTGTTACTTTTGCAGGGACCGGTGTTTGCAGCAGATGCAGCAGACGCCTCCGATCAGAAATTATCGGAGATTATCGTCACCGGCACCACGCCACTTCCCGGTCTTGGCTTACCACTACGCGACTTTGCCGGGACGGTACAGACCGTCAAAGGCGCAGACATTACGCGACAACACGCAGGCAACATCACCGAATATCTAGAGCAGAATGTCGGCAACCTGACCATTAATTCGGCGCAGGGCAATCCTTATCAACCAGATGTTAACTATCGCGGCTTTACCGCCTCGCCGCTGCTGGGCACACCGCAGGGTTTATCGGTATTTCAGGATGGCGTCCGCATCAACGAACCTTTCGGCGATGTCGTCAATTGGGATTTGTTGCCGCAATCGGCGATTGCCAGCCTGCAGATCATGCCGGGATCGAATCCGGTTTTCGGTTTAAATACGCTAGGCGGCGCGCTGGCGATCACCACCAAAAGCGGTCGCACCAATCCCGGCGGTCAGGTCGAAGTATCGGCTGGCTCATTCGGACGCAAGACGCTGGAATTAGAGCAGGGCGGCGTGGTCGGCAATATCGATTATTTTGTCACTGCCAACGACTCAATCGATCATGGCTGGGGCGATCATAACCCAAGCCGGGTCAAGCAATTTTTCGGTAAAGTCGGCTATCAGGACGCTGCCACCACGGTCTCGCTCAGCTTGACTGCCGCAGACAACGATTTGCAGGGCACGCAAACCATACCGCGCAGCTTTCTGGACAATCGTCGTCAAGCTTATACCTTCCCTGACGAAAATATCAATCGCGCGCAACTCTGGAATTTATCGGCGAGCCATTTCTTTAACGATCAATTGCAGCTGTCGACCAACGCCTACTATCGCAACTATCACAACGCCAATATCAGCAGCAACGTCAATGGCGATTACGACGCTGTGAACAATCCGACAGAGGCCAATAACACCCGCTCGGAGATAGACCAGGCCAGTTACGGCTTCGGTGCCCAATTGAGTTATCTCGGCAAAATCGGCACGATGGACAACCGCGTAGTTGTCGGCATGTCCGGCGACTTCGCCAATTCACGCTTCAAACAAATGGCGCAGGACGCACAATTTGTAAACGGTCGCGATACGATGGGAATCGACGATTTTGTGTCGGGTACAGATGCAAAAACGCACAACAGCAATCTCGCCGTTTTTCTGTCCGACACGTTATCGCTAAACGACCAGTGGGCCATCACCGGCTCCGGCCGCTACAACTACGCCCGCGTCAATCTCAGCGACCAAACCGGTTTGCAACCGTTACTAAACGGCAAAAATACCTTCACCCGCTTCAATCCCGGTGTCGGCATCACTTACAACCCAATTGCCACATTAACCGCTTACGCTACCTATAACGAAGGCATGCGCACCCCGACCGCAATCGAACTAGCCTGCGCCGACGCAACTTCGCCATGCTCATTACCGAACGATTTCATCGCAGATCCTCCACTAAAACCAGTCATCGCCAGAACCGGTGAATTTGGTGTGCGTGGCAAGCTAAACGCCGTCACCAGCTGGAGCGCGTCCATCTTCCGCACGCAGCTAGACGACGACATCCAATTCATCAGCAGCACCGGCGCAACAGCCAGCACAGGCTACTTCCAAAACGTTGGCAAAACTCGCCGTCAAGGATTGGAGCTGGCAGGCCACACAGTAGTCGGCGACGTAGGCATCACGATGAGCTACAGCTACATCGACGCTACCTATCAAACCGGTTTCGTAGAACAAAGCGCTCCCAACTCCAGCGCTGATGCCAGCGGCAACATCACCGTCAATCGCGGCAACAAAATACCCGGCATCCCCCAAAACACCTTCAAAGTCCGCTTTGACTACGCCCCGACATCAAACTGGAACATCGGCACAAACGTCGTCTACCGCAGCAGCATCTACGCCCGTGGCGATGAAAACAACCAAGACGTAAACGGCAAAATCCCCGGCTACACAATGGTCAATCTAGACTCAACCTACAACATCACCAAGCACCTGCAATTGTTCGGCCGCATAGACAACCTGTTCAACAAGCAATATGCCAACTTCGGCGTACTAGGACAGAACTTCTTCAACGGCGCAGGGCATACTTTCGATGGCGGAAACATCACCAACGAACAATTCATAGGCCCAGGAGCACCAAGAGGTGCATGGATAGGGGTTAGGTATTCTTGGAGCTAGACCTTCCGCAAAAATGCCCCAGCGGCGTTGTGCTCTCCTAGCCGTACTAGCGTACTGTCTTCGTCGGCACGCCTTGCTGGGACAATTTTGCGAAAGCCCTTGAGATGGCTATAAAAAAATCAAGATCTCCGTTAGCATCAAAATGGAGATCTTGAACTAGAATTTGCAGGCGCAGCCCTAGGAATTTTTTAGCTGTTACTCAAAAATAGGCGGGAAACATGTTTGAGCGCAGCGAGTTGGTTTCTCGACTTGAGGGGCAGCTAAAAAATTTGGGGACCTGAAGGGCAACGTCTTTGCGGTTGCCTTCTTTTTGGTTACTTTTTCTGTGGGGGCGCCTAGCTGAAGCAAGAAAAATTGACTGGCTGTCGGGCCACCCTCGACAAAGCCCCGACGGAGCACCACCCGTATCAACAAGCAATAACCGAACTAAAACGAGAACTAGAACCAAAACAAACAAATATCGACCGTCCTCCCCGTTGAAATTTTAAAAGGTTCCACCAACATGAACACCGCAAACCGCCAAAAATTCCCCCGCGTAACAGCAATCAAAACAGCTCTCTCAATTGCCCTGCTACTAGCCGCGGCAGCAACAACAACCACCACATCAGCCGCCCCCTTCGCCTACGTCCCTAACGAAAAATCCGGCACAATCTCCATCATAGACAGCGCCACAGACACCGTAGTAGGCGACATAAAAGCCGGCACAAAACCCCGTGGATTAGCAGTAAGACACGACGGCAAAGCCCTTTACGTCAGCGATCAGCCAACCAACGCATTATTAATAGTGGATCTGGGCACCAGAGCCGTAGTAGGCTCAGTAAAAGTAGGCGAATCCCCTGAAGGCGTAGGCATTTCCCCATCAGGCGACTGGATAGTAGCGGCCAGCGAAATCACCAACTCCGTCAATTTCATCTCCACCTCCACCAACAAACAAGAATTCATCATCAAAACCAAGGGGAAAAACCCCGAACACGCAGAATTCAGCCCGGATGGAAAATGGCTCTACGTCAGCGCCGAAGAAGCCGACTCCATCGACATCATCGACATGACCAAGCGCGAACAAGTCGACCTCGTCAAGCTAGGCAAGCGTCCCCGCGGCATCGCCTTCACCCCTGACGGCAAAAGCGCCTACATCGCCGCAGAACTAGAAAGCATGGTCTACGTAGTCGACGTCGCCACCCACAAAGTCACCGCCCAAGTCAAAGCCGGTAAATTCTCCAACGGCGTCACAATGGCTCCCAACGGCAAACGCGTCTACATCTCTAACGGTAAAGACGCCTCAGTCTCCGTCATCGACACCGCCAACAACACGGTCGTCGCCACCGTCCCAGTCGGCCAGCGCCCATGGAACATGGCCATCACCCCGGACGGCAAAAAACTCTATGTAGCGAACGGTCGCTCCAACTCGGTATCCGTCATCGACACCGCCACCAACACCGTCAGTAAAGAAATCCCGGTCGGCACCTTACCTTGGGGCGTAGCCGTCCGATGAACACTTCGACCAGCGTGCTCCATCCGTTTAAAAAACGTCCACACGTCATCAGCACTAAAAGTCATCGCTATGGCCCACCAGCAATCGTGCTGCACTGGATCATTGCCGTACTGATTATCGGCATGATCCTGTTGGGCTATTACATGACGGATATCCCTAAAGGCACGCCCGGTCGGGCATTCTATTTCAACCTGCATAAATCCTTCGGCGTCATGGCCGGGGTGTTAATTCTGCTACGCCTGCTATGGCGTCTGACCCACCGCGCACCGGCATTACCTGGCACGATGCCGCGCTGGGAAGCCAGCACCGCAAAGTGGAGCCATCGACTGCTATACGTCTTCATGGTGTTACAACCAACAGTGGGCTACCTGTCGTCGTCTTTCAATAAATATGGCGTGAAATTTTTCGGTATCCCGCTGCCGCAATGGGGCTGGGAAAATCCGTATTTACGCGACCTGTTCGGCGACGCGCATGAAGTCATCGGCGCGATATTAGCAACGCTGATCGTCATTCACGTGCTGGCCGCATTCAAACATTTATTAATCGATCGCGACGGCATATTTCAACGCATGTTGCGCTAGAAAAATGCTCAAGTCTGAATAGGAAAAATCACCTTGTACGTAACAACGTGCAATGTGGTGGTGGCCGCAATTATGCCCAGATATTCACCAGCGGCCCAGCCTCTTCAATCAAAAAAGTCTTCAACACGCTAGCCGCTGGCGACAAGCGTTTAGAAGTCAGATGTGTTACATGCCAGTGCCGCACAATCGGCAAGCCCTCGATATCGAGCAGTACGAGATGCCCGGATCCCAGCTCATGCCGAATCGTTCGTAACGATAGAAAACTTAATCCCATGCCCGCCATAACTGCCTGTTTGATGGTTTCGTTACTCGGCATTTCCATCACGATGGGCGGATTAATATCATGCTCGGCAAACAGGCGCTCCATCAACTGGCGCGTGCCGGAGCCTTTTTCCCGCACCACAAATTCATGATCTTTCAAGGCCGCCAACGGCGCTTTACGGCGGCGCGACAGTGGATGCTGCGGCGCGCTGATGATCCCCAACGGATTTGTTGCAAATATATTCGCGGTGCATTCCAGCGTGTCGGGCGCGTGGCCCATGATGACCAGATCAATCTCGTTGCGCGACAGCAAATTCATAATGCTTTCGCGATTATGGATTTGCAGCACCACCTCAATAGCCGGAAATTTTTTGCGAAACAACACCAGCAGCATCGGTACGAAATATTTTGCCGTACTGACAATCGCCAGCTCCACGCGTCCGCGCTTAAGACCGCGCCGTTCCGCCATCGCGTCTTCAAGTTGTTTCAATTGTCCAACAGCAGCAATCGCATATTGCTGAAAATCCAGTCCCGCATCCGTCAAGCGAATTTTGCGGCCCGTTTGCTCATATAACGGCAAGCCGACTGCATCCTCAAGTTGCCGCATTTGCATCGATACGGCTGGCTGCGTGACATGCAATTTTTCTGCCGCGCGTGAAATCGATAACTCACGCGCGACGTCTAGAAAGGTATCTAACTGGCGAAGTGTATAGCGGCGCATAGCTCTGTCCCGGTGGTGTGTCAGTGTCCGATTTGATCAGCCGATTCCTACCTATAAGTAGTGGCTGATGCAATTTATAGTTTTATTTATTAGACCTGATGCTAGTCGTTTTATATAGTGAAGTCCATAGGCAAAGGACACACGTCCGAATGTGGTTAAACGGGCATCGGCCCAACTGAGGAGAGCACAATGGGAAGCAACGACGCAGGGCAGATCATAGATGCAAAAAAGCGTTATTCAGCAGGCGTTCTGAAATACGCACAGATGGGTTATTGGGACGCTGATTATGTCCCGAAAGAAACCGACATCCTGGCGCTTTTCCGGATTACGCCACAAGACGGCGTAGATGCCATCGAAGCCGCAGCAGCCGTTGCCGGTGAATCATCGACAGCCACCTGGACAGTCGTATGGACCGACCGCCTGACAGCCTGCGACATGTATCGCGCTAAAGCCTATCGCGTCGATCCGGTGCCAAACAATCCAGGTCAGTATTTCTGTTGGGTTGCTTACGATTTGTCCTTGTTCGAAGAAGGCTCGATTGCCAACGTTACAGCGTCCATCATCGGTAACGTTTTCAGTTTTAAACCACTAAAAGCAGCGCGTCTGGAAGACATGAAATTTCCAGTCTCGTATATCAAGACTTTCCCAGGCCCACCGACCGGGATCATCGTTGAGCGCGAACGTCTGGATAAATTCGGCCGTCCTTTGCTGGGTGCCACCACTAAGCCAAAACTGGGCTTGTCGGGACGTAACTATGGCCGCGTGGTGTACGAAGGTCTAAAAGGCGGTCTCGATTTCATGAAGGATGACGAGAACATCAACTCGCAAGCATTCATGCATTGGCGCGATCGTTTTCTGTTCGTCATGGAAGCAGTCAACCGTGCAACTGCAGCCACTGGCGAAGTCAAAGGTCATTACCTGAACATCACTGCCGGCACGATGGAAGAAATGTATCGTCGCGCTGAATTTGCAAAAGAGTTGGGCTCTGTCGTTGTCATGATCGATTTGGTTGTGGGCTGGACCGCGATTCAATCGATGTCCTTCTGGTGTCGTCAGAACGACATGGTTCTGCATATGCACCGCGCAGGTCATGGCACTTACACACGTCAGAAAAATCACGGTATTTCGTTCCGCGTGATTGCAAAATGGCTGCGTATGTGCGGCGTCGATCACCTGCATACCGGCACGGCAGTTGGCAAGCTGGAAGGCGATCCTATGATGGTGCAGGGCTATTACAACATTTGTCGCGATACGCAGACCAAACAAGATCTGGAACGCGGTATCTTTTTTGATCAGGACTGGGGTTCATTGCGCAAGGTTATGCCGGTCGCTTCTGGCGGAATTCACGCAGGACAAATGCATCAGTTGTTGCACCTGTTTGGCGATGACGTTGTGTTGCAATTCGGTGGCGGCACTATCGGCCATCCACAAGGAATTCAAGCGGGCGCTGTGGCTAACCGTGTCGCGTTGGAAGTCATGGTGCAAGCACGTAACGAAGGCCGTGACATCAATAACGAAGGTCCGACCATCCTGCGCGATGCTGCCAAATGGTGTTCACCATTGAAAGCAGCGTTGGATACATGGGGCGAAATTTCATTTAACTACGCCTCGACCGATACGTCTGATTTTGCGCCAACGGCTTCTGTTTCCTGATAGCGGAAATACGGAAAAGCAGCATTCAGGTCAGCCCGGACGCAGTGTGTTGATGGGCTGTTCACGAATGCCTCACTACAGAATTGAAGAGGAATATCATGCGCGTTACTCAAGGAACATTTTCGTTTTTACCCGATTTGACCGATGCTCAAATCTCTAAACAAATTGACTACTGTCTCAGCAAAGGCTGGGCGCTGGCGGTCGAATATACGGACGATCCACATCCGCGTAATACTTACTGGGAAATGTTCGGGCCGCCAATGTTCGACCTGCACGATCCTGCCGGCATCATGATCGAACTGGCAAATTGCCGGAAGACATTTCCAAACTATTACATCCGAATGACTGCGTTCGATTCCAGTCAGGGTGTTGAATCGCTGGTGATGGCGTTTATCGTCAACCGTCCTGAAGTCGAGCCGGGCTTCCGTCTGGTGCGGCACGAAGAAGCCGGACGCACGATTCGTTACAGCATCGAAAGTTATGCAGTGCAGGCCAAGCCAGAAGGTGCGCGGTACTAA
The DNA here is from genome assembly GCF_003056055.1 of Glaciimonas sp. PCH181. Classification (NCBI taxonomy): domain Bacteria; kingdom Pseudomonadati; phylum Pseudomonadota; class Betaproteobacteria; order Burkholderiales; family Oxalobacteraceae; genus Glaciimonas; species Glaciimonas sp. PCH181. Next base: position 748,644 of record NZ_PYFP01000002.1, on the reverse strand, counting down.
CCGACCGTAAAAAGAGGAGCAATATTGATTGCTCCTCTAGCGAACTTGCAGCCCAGCAAATTCATCGTCATTCATCGTTTTTAGAGCGAGTTCATCATGTCAACGCCGACCATCTTATCCGCTGTGCCAGCGCTGCAATCTGAACCGGTGCCGGCATCGGGCAATCCGTTCGCGATGGCGCTCGCCAATTCAGGCATCACGGATTTGCTGGAACAACTCGACCGCGAGCTGATTGGATTGGCGCCCGTCAAACAGCGTATTCGCGACATTGCCGCGTTGCTGCTGATCGACAAATTGCGTGCGGAACGTGGATTTTCGGCTGGCGCACCCAGTCTGCATATGTGTTTTTCCGGAAATCCCGGCACAGGTAAAACGACGGTCGCATTGCGCATGGCGGCGATTTTGCATCGTCTGGGCTATGTACGTAAAGGGCATTTGGTTGCGGTTACGCGCGACGATCTGGTCGGCCAATATATCGGTCACACCGCGCCTAAGACTAAAGAGGTATTGAAAAAAGCGATGGGCGGCGTATTGTTCATCGACGAAGCTTATTATCTTTATCGCCCGGAAAATGAGCGGGATTATGGGCAAGAAGCGATTGAAATTTTGTTGCAGGTGATGGAAAACAACCGGGATGATCTGGTGGTAATCCTGGCTGGCTATAAAGATCGGATGGATAAATTTTTTGAGTCTAATCCCGGCATGTCGTCGCGGATTGCGCATCACATTGATTTCCCCGATTACAGCGCGGGTGAACTGGGCCAGATTGCCGACTTGATGTTGCAGACGATGCAGTATCGGTTTGACGATGAGGCAGTGGCAGTCTTTAGTGACTACCTCACGCGCCGCATGGCGTTGCCGCATTTTGCCAATGCCCGCAGTGTGCGTAATGCGCTGGACCGGGCACGTTTGCGACATGCTTCGCGCCTGATGAACGGCGCTGGCCCGGATGCTATCGCCGATGATGTGACCTTGACCACCATTACCGCCCCCGATCTGTTGGCAAGCCGCGTATTTGCGCAGCCGCGTGCATCGGTCGATATAAAGGAGTAATAGAAATGCGCGCAAGTACGGGAACGGCAGGCGTTGGCAGTGGTAAACCGGCAGGCATAACAAGCACACTCAATGCATTGATATTCGATGTAGACGGCACGCTAGCCGACACCGAATCCGCGCACCGCGATGCATTTAACGCAGCTTTCCATGACGTCGGGCTGGACTGGCATTGGGACGCCTCGCTGTACGCCGGTTTGCTGGACGTCGCCGGTGGCAAAGAACGTCTGCTGCATTACTGGAACATGATCGATCCGGATGAATCCGGCGGCACTAAAGTGAAAGAAGCGATCAACGCCGTCCATGCAATCAAAACGCAGCATTACGAAATGCTGGTTAGCGGCGGCAAGCTGGCGTTGCGTCCGGGCATATTGCGCCTGATCCGCGAAGCTCACGCGGCGAAAATGCCGATGGCGATTGCGACGACCACGACGCCTGCGAATATCGATGCGTTGTTGCGCTCGGCCTTGGGCAGCGATTGGCGCAAGATGTTTGTCGCGGTGTGCGATGCATCGACTTGCACCAACAAAAAACCTGCGCCGGATGTGTATCTGGCGGCGCTTAAAGAACTCGGATTGCCGGGGGAAGAATGTCTGGCGTTTGAAGACTCCGAGAACGGTTTACGTGCCGCTCGTGCAGCCGGTATTCCGACGCTGATTACGCCCAGCGCTTACACAACCGGGCAACAGTTTGACGATGCCTTGCTGATCCTGCCGCATCTGGGCGATCCGGATCGTCCGATGTCGCAGCATGTACCTGGTGCCGATCAGCGTTGGGTCGATCTGGCGGCCTTGCGTCGCTGGCATAACGGCACCTTATTTGAGGCGGCCTGATTTTTCTATTTAAGCCCTGAAACTTCGCCTCACAATGCGATTGTAAATCGTCAATGGAAACTGCAATGAATACCACCGACACACCTACTATTCGCATAGCGCCATCGATCCTCTCCGCTGATTTTTCACGTTTGGGTGAGGAAGTGCGCGCCATTGAAGCAGCCGGAGCCGACATGGTCCATTTTGACGTGATGGACAATCATTACGTCCCAAATCTGACCATCGGCCCGCTGGTGTGTGAAGCCATCAGGCCGCATGTCACGATCCCGATTGACGTGCATTTAATGGTTGAACCGGTGGATGCGCTGATCCCGCTATTTGCTAAAGCGGGGGCAAATATTATTACGTTCCATCCCGAAGCAAGTCGCCATATCGACCGCACTTTAAGTCTGATTCGCGAGCATGGCTGTCGCGCCGGATTAGTCTTTAATCCCGCCACACCGCTGGACTTGCTGGACTATGTCATGGACAAATGCGACATGATTTTGTTGATGAGTGTTAACCCCGGTTTTGGTGGACAGAAATTTATCCCCAGCACGCTGACCAAGCTGAAAGCCGCTCGTGCGCGTATCGATGCGCACCGTGCCGCAGGCGGTCAGGAAATCTGGCTTGAGGTGGACGGCGGCGTCAAAACCGACAACATCGCCGAGATTCAACGCGCAGGCGCAGATACTTTCGTCGCAGGCAGCGCCGTGTTTAGCGCACCTGACGATGACAAAGGTTACCGCACGATCATGCAGCAGCTACGCGCCCAATGTCGTAGCCTCTAAAAATTTCAAAATATAAAAACCATCAGGAGATCACCATGCCATTGACCGAGCATCGCACCACACTGACGCAATTCCTGATTGAAGAGCGGCGTCGTTATCCCGATGCCAGCGGCGATTTCAATAGTTTGATTTTGAACGTCGCATTGGCCTGTAAAAGCATCTCGCGTGCCGTCGCCTTTGGTGAGCTGGGCGGCGTGCTGGGTAACGCCAGCGGTGCCAGTGGAGCGGATACATCGGTCAATGTCCAGGGCGAAACGCAGAAAAAGCTCGATATCATGAGTAATGAGGCTTTTCTGCATGTCACCGAATGGGGCGGTCAGCTGGCGGGTATGGCGTCGGAAGAAATGGAATTGCCGTATCAGATTCCTAGCCAGTTTCCGAAGGGGAAATACCTGCTGGTGTTTGACCCGCTGGATGGCTCATCAAACATTGATGTGAACGTTTCCGTTGGCAGTATTTTTTCGGTATTGCGTGCGGCAGATGGTCTGGAAAGCGTTTCAGAAAGTGATTTTCTGCAACCTGGCACGCAACAAGTCGCGGCGGGTTACGCCATTTATGGCCCCTCCACGATGTTGATGTTAACGGTAGGCACCGGCGTTAACGGCTTCACGCTAGACCCTAATCTGGGTGAGTTCATGTTGACGCATTCGGATTTGAAGATTCCGCCAGACACCAACGAATTTGCGATTAATGCCTCGAATAGCCGCTTCTGGGAAGAACCGATTAAACGCTATGTCGATGAATGCGTTGCCGGTAAAAGTGGCAGTCGCGGCAAGGACTTTAATATGCGCTGGATTGCCTCGATGGTGGCAGAAGCGCATCGGATTCTGATGCGCGGTGGCGTGTTCATGTATCCACGCGATTCTAAAGATCCGAGTAAGTGCGGTCGTCTGCGTCTGCTGTATGAAGCCAATCCGATTGGATTTCTGATGGAGCAGGCTGGCGGTCGTGCCAGCACTGGGCGGCAACCGATTATGGCAGTGCAACCGACCTCGCTGCATCAACGCATCGGTCTAATCTTTGGCTCGCGCAATGAAGTTGAGCGTATCGAGGCGTATCACAATACGCCACGAAAAGAGGATCTGCCTAGTCCGTTATTTACTGAGCGCAGCCTGTTCCGGGTATCTGCCTGATCTGCTGACCGGCTGACTGCCTTAGTTGTCGGCTTATTTGTTGATAAGCCGACATCGCGCGATTATTACTTTTTTGAGAGATCATCATGTCTGAACGCTATCCAATCATTGCCATTACCGGGTCATCCGGCGCAGGAACGACTTCGGTCACGCGCACGTTTGAAAACATTTTCCGCCGCGAAAAAGTGCGTTCAGTGATTGTTGAAGGCGATAGCTTCCATCGCTATGACCGCAACGAAATGAAAGTAAAACTCTCCGCCGCAGAAGCCAGCGGGGACAATAATTTCAGTCACTTCGGACCGGACACCAATCTCTTCCCAGAGCTGGAATCGCTGTTCGCCACCTATGCCGAAACCGGCACAGGACGCCGTCGCAAATACTTACATGACGTCGAAGAAGCCGCGCCCTATAAGCAGCAGCCTGGCACCTTTACGCCTTGGGAAGATTTGGCGAAGGATAACGATCTGTTGTTTTATGAAGGTTTGCATGGGGGCGTCGTGACCGATAAGGTCAATATCGCCAAGCACCCGGATTTGTTGATCGGCGTGGTGCCCGTCATCAATTTGGAATGGATCCAAAAGCTATGGCGCGATAAGTCCAAACGTGGTTATTCAACCGAAGCCGTGACGGATACCATCCTGCGACGGATGCCGGATTACGTGAATTATATTTGTCCGCAGTTTTCGCATACGCATGTAAATTTTCAGCGCGTGCCTTGCGTCGATACCTCGAATCCGTTCATCGCCCGCGAAATTCCAGCGCCGGATGAAAGTCTGGTCGTAATCCGTTTTGCCGATCCAAAAGGCATCGATTTTCAGTATTTGCGGAATATGGTGCACGACTCTTTCATGTCCCGCGCCAATACGATTGTGGTCCCGGGCGGCAAGATGGAACTGGCGATGCAATTGATTTTCACGCCGTTTATTTTACGCATGATGGAACGCAAAAAACGCGCCGTTGGCCTACTCTGATCGAGGTGAATGATGAATGCTCCAGAAAAATTGAAGGTCACTCCGACGCCTGCTGACGCGTTACGATTTTTAGCTGCCGATGCGGTAGAAAAAGCCAAAAGCGGTCATCCCGGTGCGCCGATGGGCATGGCCGAAATAGCTGACGTGTTGTGGCGCGGACATTTGCGCCACAATCCGACTGACCCGACGTGGGCCAATCGGGATCGTTTTGTTTTATCCAACGGTCATGGCTCGATGCTGCTGTATGCGTTGCTGCATTTGAGTGGCTATGATTTGAAGATAGAAGAGCTGGCGCAATTTCGGCAGATGCATTCCAGGACGCCGGGCCATCCAGAAGTCGATGTCACGCCGGGTGTAGAAACCACGACCGGTCCGCTGGGGCAAGGTTTGTCGAATGCAGTCGGTATGGCATTGGCAGAAAAGATGCTGGCAGCCAGCTTCAATCGCCCCGGCCACAACATCATCGACCATCACACTTATGTGTTTGTCGGCGATGGCTGTTTGATGGAGGGGATTAGCCACGAAGTTAGTTCGCTGGCGGGAACCCTGGGTTTGGGCAAGCTGATTTGCTTCTATGACGACAACGGCATTTCCATCGACGGTAATGTTAAAGGCTGGTTTGCCGACGATACGCCGAAGCGGTTTGCTGCCTATGGCTGGAACGTGATTGCAGCGGTGGATGGTCATGATGTCGATGCGCTGGACGCAGCAATTCGTCAGGCGAAATCGCAAAATACGCAACCAACGTTGATTTGTTGTAAAACGGTCATCGGGCAGGGCGCGCCGACCAAAGCGGGCGGTCATGACGTGCACGGTGCACCATTAGGCGCGGCAGAAATCGCCGCCATGCGTGTGAATAAAAATTGGACTGCTGCACCGTTTGAAGTGCCGCCAGAGATGGCAACGGCGTGGGATGCACGTGCCAAGGGTCAGGCGCGCCAGACCGAATGGGATGGACATTTTGCCGCCTATAAAGCCGCCTATCCAGAGTTGGCGGCGGAATTATTACGCCGTTTGGCCGGGGAATTACCAGCCACATTAAGCGAAAAATTCTCGCAGCTGATTAACACCGCAGGCGACTTGCAAAAGAAAGTAGCGACACGTAAAGCCTCACAAATTGTGCTGGAACATATTACCGCGACGTTGCCTGAATTTTTTGGCGGATCGGCAGATTTGTCGGGATCGAATCTGACCAATGTCAAAGCATCGGTATGGGTCAATTACGAAGGCAGCGGCAATTATCTGAGCTATGGCGTGCGTGAATTCGGCATGGCCGCAATCATGAACGGCATGGCGCTGTATGGCGGATTTGTGCCTTACGGCGGCACGTTCATGACGTTCTCCGATTACTCCCGCAATGCGATTCGGATGGCGGCGTTGATGAAGCAGCGCGTGATTCATGTACTGACGCATGACTCGATAGGCTTGGGCGAAGATGGGCCGACGCATCAGCCGGTGGAGCACGCTGCCAGCTTGCGGTTGATTCCGAACAACCGACTCTGGCGGCCTTGCGATGGTGTCGAAACTGCTGTTGCATGGCAAGCGGCGATCACGCGTGCGGATGGGCCAACCTGTCTGGTGTTTTCACGACAGGCGTTGACGCCGTTTGAACGTACACCCGAACAAATCAGCGATCTGGCACGCGGCGGTTACGTATTGATCGATCACCCTTCGCCCAAAGTTGTGTTGATTGCGACCGGCTCTGAGGTAGAAATTGCCGCGGCAGCAGCAGCGCAACTGACCGAAGATGGCGTCGCAGTGCGGGTGGTTTCAATGCCTTGTGTGGAAGCCTTTTATGCGCAGGATGCAAGCTATCGCAAATGCGTTTTGCCGGACGGCATTCCACGCGTCAGCATTGAAGCAGGCGTGACCTGGTTCTGGCGCGGTGTAGTCGGCGACAGCGGCATCGCCATCGGCATTGATACTTTCGGTGAATCGGCTCCTGCCGAACAACTGTATGCGCACTTTAAACTGACTTCTGATCACGTAGTTGCATCGGCGCTGGCCGTTATAAAGGGAATGTGATGCATCAGGCGAATTCTCCGATTAATCATCAAATCAATACTTCGCAACGGGCGATTCTGATCGATCTGGACGGCACGTTGGTAGACACCGCGCCAGACATTTTTGCCGCCGTCAATCGCATGCTCGATGATCTGGATGCCGGACCTTTACCGTTTGAAACCGTGTGCAGTTTTATTGGTAAAGGCGTACCGAATCTGGTCCGTCGTGCGCGCGATGCAACAGGTATTACCGACCGTTTCGATTCGCAATATGTTGAGGATTTATTTCATCACCATTACCGCGAAACCAACGGTCATTTCGGCAGCGTCTTTACCGGTGTGCGAGAAGGCCTGACGCAGTTGAAAGAAGCCGGTTTTCGCTTAGGTGTAGTGACCAATAAGCCATTTGAGCTAGCAGAATCGTTGCTGCAAATTGCTGGTTTGGATAGCTATTTTGATGTCGTCGTAGGTGGGGATTCTTTGTCGACAATGAAGCCGGCTGCTGAGCCTTTATTACACGCCTGCGACGTGTTGGGCGCCAGCCCGGCCCGCGCTTTTATGGTGGGCGATTCGGCGGTCGATGTTGACGCTGCACGTGCTGCTGAAATGCCGGTGTACATCGTCCGTTACGGTTATCCGGGGCCGGGCGGATTGGATGCATTGAAGTGTGATGGTTTGATTACCTCGTTTATGGAATTGGCCGCGCTGGCAGAGCCACTTTCGCCGGTGGGAAGCACGTCGGCGGAAGAGGAAATACGGCCAACTTTACGGCTTCCTAAAAAACGATTGAATTCATAAATCCAACAAAGCGAATACCACCATGCAATTTAAAAAACTGACCGATTTTTCCGCCGCCCAATTGCTAGGGCAACGGGTTTTTATCCGTGCCGATTTGAATGTGCCGATTGATGATGCGGGGAATATTACCGACGATACGCGGATTCGGGCGGCGTTGGCGGGTGTGCGGTTTGCAGCCAAAGCCGGTGCACGGGTGATGGTGACATCGCATCTGGGGCGGCCGACCGAGGGCGAATTGCGCCCGGTGGAGTCGTTGGCGCTGGTGGGGGAATGTCTGAGCAAGCATTTAGGTCAGCCGGTGCGGTTGATAAAAAATTGGGTAGCTGGTGGGTTTGATGTAGCGGATGGTGAGATTGTATTGTTAGAAAATTGTCGCGGCAATGTGGGTGAAAAAACCAATGCCGCTGCCTTAGCAAAGACGATGGCGGCGTTGTGTGACATTTATGTGAATGATGCATTTGGCACCGCGCACCGGGCAGAAGCCAGCACAGAAGGGATCGCGCATCACGCGAAAATTGCCTGTGCGGGGCCGTTGATGGCGGCGGAGTTGGATGCGTTGACGACGGCGTTAGCGAACGCAAAACGTCCGCTGGTGGCGATTGTGGCGGGGTCTAAGGTGTCGACTAAGTTAACTATTCTTGATGCGTTGGCGGAGAAGGTCGATTTGTTGATTGTCGGTGGCGGGATTGCGAATACGTTTTTGTTGGCGCAAGGCACGCCGATTGGGAAGTCGTTGGCAGAGCCGGAGTTGGTGGGCGAGGCGCGGACGATTATCGCCAAGATGCAGGCTCGGGGCGCCGCTGTGCCGCTGCCCACAGATGTGGTTTGCGCTAAGCGGTTTTCGCCGGATGCGGAGGCGACTATTAAGCCGATTGCTGATGTTGACGCGGATGACTTGATTTTTGATATCGGGCCGGAGAGTGCTGCTGCGCTTGCGCGCACGTTGCAGTCGGCGGGAACGATTGTCTGGAATGGGCCGGTTGGGGTGTTTGAGTTTGCGGCGTTTTCGGATGGGACGCGGGTGCTGGCGGAGGCTATCGCCGGGTCGTCGGCTTATTCGATTGCGGGTGGTGGCGATACGGTTGCGGCGATTAACGCGTTTGGAATTGCAGATCGGATTGATTATATTTCCACTGCTGGAGGAGCTTTTTTGGAGTTTTTGGAGGGGAAGCCTTTGCCGGCTGTGGCGGTGCTTAATGTGAGAGGGTAGTTTGACGAGGTTTGTCGGGAAACATGCTTGAGCGCAGCGAGTTGGTTTTTCGACCCAGCAAAAGCCTGAGGCATGCGGGGACCCGAAAGGTAGTGATGTCTGCGGTCGCCTTCTTTTTGGTTGCGTTTTCTGCGGGGGCGCCTAGCTGAAGCAAGAAAAAGTGTCTAGCTGTCTGGCTAGCCTGGATAAAGCCTCCACGGAGAGCCAACCATTTCAAAAACCACCAAACTAAACCAAACAAAACCAATTACCGATTTCGTACTAAAACAGCCCTAAAAGGAGATTGAAAATGGCCCTAGTATCCCTACGTCAATTGCTAGATCACGCAGCAGACCACCAATACGGTCTACCCGCCTTCAACGTCAATAATCTAGAACAAATCCTAGCGATCATGCAAGCAGCAGACGCCTGCGACAGTCCCGTAATCTTGCAAGCCTCAGCAGGTGCCCGCAAATACGCCGGTGAAGCGTTTCTCCGCAAAATGGTAGAAGCCGCAGTAGAAGCCTACCCGCATATTCCAATTTGTATGCATCAAGATCACGGCGGCAGCCCGGCAGTCTGCCAAACCTCCATCCGCTCTGGATTCTCAAGCGTCATGATGGACGGCTCGCTAATGGAAGACATGAAAACCCCTTCATCGTATGAATATAACGTCGAAGTCACCCGCAAAGTAACCGATTTCGCCCACTACATCGGCGTATCGGTAGAAGGTGAATTAGGCTGCCTGGGATCGCTAGAATCCGGCCAGGCTGGCGAAGAAGACGGCTCCGGCGCAGAAGGCATCCTCTCCCACGATCAACTGCTAACCGACCCAGCCCAAGCCGCTGATTTCGTCAAACAAACTGGCGTAGACGCGCTCGCCATCGCCATTGGCACCAGCCACGGTGCCTATAAATTCAGCCGCAAACCAACCGGCGATATTCTGGCTATCAATCGCATCAAAGAAATCCACGCCCGGATTCCAAACACGCATCTGGTCATGCACGGCTCCTCATCCGTCCCACAAGAATGGCTAGACATCATCCGTGAATACGGCGGCGACATGAAAGAAACCTACGGTGTTCCGGTAGAAGAAATCCTGCAAGGTATTAAACACGGCGTGCGTAAAGTCAATATCGACACCGATATCCGCCTCGCAATGACCGGTGCAATGCGCCGCAGCATGGCAAAAAATCCCTCCGAATTTGACCCGCGAAAATTCTTCAAAGATGCCACCGCAGCGGCCAAAGATATCTGCCAGATACGTTTTGAAGCCTTCGGTTCTGCCGGACAAGCATCAAAAATCAAAGTCGTCTCGTTAGACGAGATGGCGCAAGGCTACGCCAAGGGGAAATTCACCGCAGCAGTACGCTGATGGCGTTTTATAAGATGTGTGTGTAATTTGAATTAGAAGAAACGGACCACCGCATTAACATTGATGCAGTAAAAATCGGGTAAAGCCGTGCGGCTTTACCCGATTTTCTTTACATTTCCGACGGCTTCAGGAAACAGAAACCGCTTCCGCATCAGTTTGGCAATGTCATCCGACGGTAACGGCCGTGAGACATAAAATCCCTGTATTTCGTTACAGGATAATTCTTGCAGAATATGCAATTGCTCCAGCGTTTCCACGCCTTCTGCAACGACGGTCATGTTCAACACATGCGCCATCGAAATGATTGCCATGAAAAATACTTCGCCTTCCTTGCCTTTACCAAGTTTGGCGGTAAAAGCCCGATCGACTTTCAAAATATCCAGATCCAGTCGTTGCAATTGCGACAACGACGAATAACCTGTACCAAAATCATCCAACAGCAATTTAACGCCCAGCGCCTTCAACGCGCCAAGTTGTTTAAAGATAGCCTCATCTTCGCCCATCATGCAGGACTCAGTCAGTTCAATTTCGACCATCGAAGGCGAAATCCCATGCCGCCGCATATGCGATGCAAACAGCACCTCAAAGTTGCCTTGATTGAATTGCGGCGACGATACATTGATCGAAACCGGCACCAGTGGCAAGTTGGCTGCCTGCCATTTTGCCAGTTGCGCACAGGCCTTTTCGATCACCATTTCGCCTAGTTTGACGATCAGTCCTGTCTCTTCAGCCATTGGGATAAATTCGTCCGGCGGAATCAGGCCGCGGATCGGATGAATCCAGCGTATCAGCGCCTCCAGACTGCGTAATTCGCCGCTGGCGGCGTCTACCCGTGGCTGGTAATAAAGCACGAACTCATCGGCATCGATGGCGGTACGCAGCGCTTGTTCGTTGCTCAGCCGCACGACCAGATTTTGCGATAGTTGCGGCTGAAAGAATTGATAACTTGCCTTGCCGTTAGCTTTGGCCGCATACATGGCGATATCGGCATGTTTGAGCAGGGTTTCGACATCATCGCCATCTTTTGGAAAAACACTGATGCCGATGGAGGCACAGACCACGTGACTGCTGCGCCCGCCCAGCAAGAAAGGCCGCTTTAATGCGGAAATCACGCGTTCGCTGACACGTTCTACGGCGACGGCGTTTTCGGGATTTTCGAGAATGATGGTGAATTCGTCGCCACCCAGACGTACGACGCTGTCCGATGGTCGGATGACCGAACGCAAGCGGGCAGCGGCGGCTTGCAGCAGTTCATCGCCAGCCGCATGTCCCATCGTGTCATTGACGTTTTTGAAGTCATCCAGATCGACGAATAGCAGCGCCAGTGTGGTCTGGCTGGTGCGGGCACGGTTGATCGCAAACGGCAAGAAATCCATCAGCCAATGGCGGTTGGGCAGGGCGGTCAGAGCGTCTGAATTCGCCATCGCCAGCAGCGCTTGTTCATGCGCTTTGCTTTCGCTGATGTCGCGCAATGTCAGTGCCAGTCCGGCGTTGGAGCGCATCATTTTGCGATGCACCCACAGCATATTCAGCGGACTTTCTGTCGGCACCGGAAAGTCGTCTTCGTAAAAGCTGGCGTCCATCGCGGCGACGTAGGTTTGCAGCAGTTGTTCAAAATAGGACGGGCTGGTGTAAATACTGGACAGTCTGCGCCCCAGCATTTCGCTTTTGGCCCGACCATACAGCGTTGCGCCATATTCATTGCAATCGGCAATCAAAAAGTCGATGACGGTGCCGTCGCGACGGCGTTGGGCGGCGAACATAAAGAAGCCTTCGGTGCCGCCTTCGGATGAAATGCCATAGGCTTCGCGGGCTTGCATTGCCTGATGTTTGCGCCATGCCAGTCGGGATGAGAAGAAGATGCCGATGAGGACAAAAATCATGACGACTAAAATTCGGGCCAATGCGAGGATGTGGTACTCACGGGCGATGGCTTGCAGCGGCAGTATCAGGTCTTCTTCGGATAAGCCTGCGACTGCTACGAGAGGATAGTTTTTTACGCTTCTCCAGGCGACGACGCGTGCTTGATTGTCGATGAATTTTTCTTTAGCGGTGACGCCGATACCATTGTCTGCTTTGAGGACTGGAGGTGTTCTGAATATGGTGGGGTAGGCGCGGATGCTTTCGCCGGTTCGCATGGCGAGGAGGACGCCATCTTTGCTTCTGACGGATAAAAAGCCGCGTTTTCCGAGCGTGGTATCGGCGCTGGTGTTAGCAAAATAGGCTGGTTCGACGGAGACCATGACGATGCCGTCGAAGCTGCCATCGGGGGTGTTTAGTCTGCGTGAAAAACGTACAACAAACTTGCCTGATCCACGTCCGACGGATGGCTTGCTGATCAATAATTGATTGGTGTTATTACTTTTATGCGATAGGAAATAATCGCGGGTTGCCATGCTGTTTTTTGGGCGTTGTAGCGTGGTGGTGACGATATCGCCGTTTTTGTCGATGATTGTGACATATAGCTGGGAACTGACTGGATACAGGCCTGCGCGGAGCTGGTCATCTAGTCTTAGCGTTCCACCGCTTAGCTGCCAGTAGTATTTTAGGTTGAGCGTGATCTGGTCGATTTGCTCGATCGGGCGGGATAATTGTTCTGCGTAGGTGTCGGCAAGTAGCGCTACTTGGGCGATGCCGTTTTTGCGGAGTGTTTGTTTTTGGTCGTTGATTTGCGAGGTGGTTATCTGCCAAATGACGAGAGACAGGAATAGGCCTACAGCCGGCCAGATCAAAATGATATGAAGACAACCGCGCAGGAAGCCAAGGTTTGTGGCCATGTGGCTGAATCGCCTGAACGGTCGAGTAATCAACATCACACGGCTTGCCATGGGTAGAAATTTACTGCTATTCGCATGGACGGATGGCTTTCACTTTGAGACTGTTTGGCAGGAGGCCGATTAAAAATAATTCCACCCAGAAAGATTATCATGTTCGGCATTTTTTTTCTGCGGAATTAATGCTTAATTGGCAATTTCTTTGAAAAAAGTTATGAAATATTTGAGTAAAGAGGGGGATTTGTTGTTGGGCGTTATTTGGTAATTGAAACAGTTAGCTCTCCGTAGGGGGGCTTTCTGGTTTGATGGTTATTGACACGCGATTAGCTCTCCGTGGATGCAAGTCGGGGTGGCCCCCGGACTGGTCCCTTATTAGCACTCGTGTTATTTACCGGCCACGCCGATCAGATTGCAAATTGGCAATTACGATAGGTTATTGACATTTTCTAGAGGGCGCAAAAACATACCGAGCACCGTGGGCACTGACCGTAGCGTCATTGTTGCGTAATCTTGAAACTTGACTCAGCCCTTTGACCGTCCTGCTTGGCTAGATGCTCTTAGGGCGGCTTTGTCATTTCTGAAGGGAATTTTTGAAAACGATTGTCTTGCAGGCGCAGCACCTTTGACGTTGAAGTTGTTTTTGACGTGGTAGCTGCGGTTGTCGTTGAAGTGGCCGTTGAAGTTGACCTATCCCGTCATGGGGCGCTGTCGAATTTTTTAGCTGTCACTCGGAAACAGGCGGGAAACATGTTTGAGCGCAGCGAGTTGGTTTCTCGACTCGCAGGATGGCCAAAAAATGTGAGGACACGAAAGGCGACGTCTTTGCTGTCGTCTTCTTTTTGGTTGCGTTTTCTGCGGGGGCGTCTAGCCGAAGCAAGAACAAAATGACCGGCTGCCGGGCCGCCTCCGGCTTGCATCAACGGAGCACAAACCGTTTCAGCTATAAACCATAAGAATAAATCCATAAGGCTTGTCGGGCTAAACACCCGACAAGCCAATTACGCATCAAATTACCCGCAATCCCTATGCCGATTTCTGCAACATATAAGTCTGATACTCCAACACTTCCAACTTCCGATCCAGCATATAAATACTCGCCATCACCACAATTAACAAGGCCCCGGCAAATCCATACCCGTAATACGTGGGACCCAACTCCAACGTCACCCACGTCATCACATTATTGAGCACCACAAACGCCGCAGTCAGCAACAAAACTTCACGCCGTCGATCAAGATAAAAGAAAATATTCAATACGCCCAAAAAGACCACCTGCAAACTAGCGGCAACCACATCCACATACAGCAGCGGCAGATACAACTCCGAAATCCCTAGTAATCGCAAAATCGGTCCACCCAATGCAAACAACAACAACGCGGCAATCGCCTGAATCTTCATGATTTCATACAGACCGACCCTGATCGTCTGTACCATCAAATTACGCATCTTCTCAATGTGATCCAGCGAACTTCCCTGCCGCACGGCATTATAAAAAGCCTCGTGAAACTCCACAAAATCCGTCTCGATCCGGACCAGAAAAACCGCCATCCCCGGAATAATTCCCAGATACGCCAGAAAAATCGGAATGTCGTAAATCACCGATGCCCGTAACGGCCCGATAACTTGCTGCCCAGTTCCATCCGCATACCAAAATATAAATTTATCCGTCCAAATTCCCAGGTTATACAAAAACCCAATCAACAACAAACTAGGAAATAAATAACGTCGCTGAAATATTTCAAACGATATAAATACCGGACCGCCGTAGGCCCGATAAATCAATAACGATAACCCCGTCAGTAAGGAAATCTGACCAATCACAAAGCCTAAAACCAAGCCTTCAAGCCCCCAATTGGCCAGATACAAAGACGCACCGACCGTCAGGCCGTAGCCGATAAAAAAGGTCCAGACAATCTGCTTGTATTGCTTCATCCCGGTAAGAAAAATCACCGCAATCCAGATGTTGCTGACGACCACAAAACCAATCACCATCAATAAGCGATAGCCTACGGACTGATCCGGAAATAAAAATACCGCCGCCAGCAGCCCGATCAGGCCAGCTACCGCAGTCACCAGCAGCACCACCGCGTGGTAATTGGAAAAAACCAGATCATCGCGATGCTCAAACAGGCGGTCTGAGGTAAAGCGGGTAAACGCCAATTGCATCGGCCCCGTAATGATGAGACTGACCGCAATCAAATATGTGATCGACACCTGAAACTGCGTGACCTGCACGCTGGGAATCACAAACGGCAAGCTCAGAATACCGATCAGCAAAATCCCGACGATCGACAATATCCACGAGCCGGAACTGATTACACCCGCATAGGTGTACGCTCGAAACACCCCAAACAGCGTATTTTGTTTGAGGATTTTTCTGAGTTCAAATCCGATCCCGGCCATTAGCTTGCTCCCGCATTGGCGATGTTGGGCATGTTTGCCATCGGACAAACCAGCTTCGGTTTGCTGGCATCCGTCGCCGCTGGTGGCGTGCTGCTTGCCAACAGGCGCGAATACAACTCTTGATAGGTACTTACCATCAATTCCTGCGTGTAATATTTTTCTACGCGGGCGATTCCGGCGCGTTGTGCTGCATGCCATAGATTGTCGTCGCGCAGCAGTTTTAATGCTTCTGCGGCGAGTGAAATCGGGTCGGCAATCCGCACCACGGCACCGGCGGCACCCAGCGCGGCATCTTCGCCTTCTGCGCCATAAATCAATTGGCGGCAAGAGCCAACATCGGTCGTGACGGATGGCACGCCAGCGGCAAAACCTTCCAGCACGACTAACGGTAATGCTTCGCTGATGGAACTGAGGATCAGGACGCCGCATTTCGGCAATAAATCGTTAATATTTTGATAGCCTAGAAATTTTACTTTTTCTGTCAGCCCAAAACTTTCCACCAGATTTCTACATTCTGAGGCGTATTCTTTGTCTTCGTCTTCCGGCCCGGCGATCCAGCCTTCTGCTTCCGGCATTTCCCGCGTCACGGTCAGCATGGCGCGGATGAAGGTTTTAATATCTTTGATCGGCACCACGCGGCCCATCAGACACAGGACTTTGGGCGGTGTCGCAGGGCGCAGATCGCGCAATTTAGCCAGCCGTGTCAGATCGACGCCGTTGGGGATAGTCATGGTTTTTTTGATGTCCGCGCCGTCCAGAATCTGGCGTTGCCGATTGCCTTCAAACAGCGCCACGATTTGTGTGCTGGCGTCATAACAGACATGGCCGAGAGTTTCAAAAAACCGGACCCACAAATTGCGGAAATAACTGACTTGCGAAATGTCTTTTTCAAACACGCTGCGATTGTCTTGTATCCATTGATTCTGGAACAAATCGATCTTGCGTTCTTTGGTATAAATACCGTGTTCGGACGTGATCAATGGGCGATTGGTTTTGTGATGCAGCAGCGATCCCAAAAAGCCAGCATAGCCGGTGGAGATCGTGTGATACAGCTTTACGTCGATCATGTTATTGGCAATGCGCATCATTTGCCACAGCGGTTTGTGCATCAGCCGCACGGTCCAGAAATAGTCGGTAAACGACGGATCGGTGCAGTATTTGCGATATTGCTCGGTGATGTATTCCCATGACTTGCGGCTGTAGAGGAACTGGCTTTCTGATAAGCCGTCGTCGTCGCCGAACAGGTTCATGCTTTCACGCAAGCCCTTGGTGGCTTCTTCGCGCTTGGCCGGATTGCGCAAAGCTTCGTGCAGACTGGCAACTTTGTCGAATACCGCCGGGTTGCCTTCGCTGGAAACGACCGTCGGCTCGGCATGGAATTCATAGAGGTAATGGACCTCCAGATGCACGACGTTGGGCGGCAGCGCATAGGCCATCTCGCCGTAATCTTCTTCACGGCTGCCGACGAATATGCAAGCGAAAGTGTACTGAGGAAAAGCCTGGATCATTTGATTGACCCAGCTTGATACGCCGCCGCGAACGTAGGGAAAGGTCCCTTCGAGCAGCAGAGCGATATCCGCCGAGGCGGCGCGCGGCAAGGATTTTTTCATGATGTCCAATAGAGCTGGAGTGGTTTTAGGGATGGCAGCATCGACTGATTCCGAAATCCAAGAAAGGCGCTGCGGACATGTTGATAATCGCCGCGCAGATACGCTGCTTCGGCTAAGCGCGGTAGCAGCCGATCATGCGGAAAATGGTAAGTACCGGCCAGTTTTAGAAAACCTTCCGCCAGATCGGGGATGCCACGCATTAGCGCTAAGCGACCGCGCATATACCACAGCGGCGCGATGGTGTGATCAAGTGTGAGGGCGGCGAAGGCGTATTTTTCGGCCTGTTCGGCGGTGTAGCGATAAATATCGTCTTGTACCAGATTCTGATAAATGAGTTCCCAATACAGATCCGCAAGCCGGTGATTGGCGGCGCATAGTTCGGCGTCGTTACTGGCTGCGGCCAATGCCGGGAAAGCGGTATGAATTTGTTGCGTAATTTCTTTTTCTGCGCCATCCAGCATGCCGTAAACCAGCAGCCGGACATCTTCGACCGAGTCGGATAACAGGCCGCGCAAGATTGGGCTGGCGGTACGTTTTTGCATGGCTTGAATAGCGACTAACGCTGCCATCCGTTCGGCGACTGGCGCGGCAACGTTTTCCAGTTGTACCCGCAGGCGTGCGCCGCCGCCGTGTTTCACCCGCGATACCAGTTGCGGAACAAATGTTGGCAGAGCGACTTCGCCAATATCTTTCAGTTCGATATTGACCGGGAAGCGGCGCGCCAGCCAGATGCTGGGCAAGCACACCAACAACGCGCCGAAAGGTACGGCTAGCGAAAAAATAAACAGATATGGGCCGGACTTGCGCCATTGCTGTCTATATTTTTTCGGCAATATAAAAAGCGCGATGACGGTAACTATTAAAGCGACAATTCCTTGCAATAGAAAAAGGCTGATTAATACCTGTTCGTCGTTGCCGGTAAAGTAGGAATGCAGAAAGGAAAACAGCCCGTGATTAGTCTGCGCAAGGTCACCTAGCTTGTTGACTGGGTTATCCATGAATCTGCATCCTTGTGACCAGATGCTGTAAGGCATCTTCGCCGTTTTCTGCGCCGACTCTCATCGATTGAACGGTGACTTTTGCTTGTCCAAAATCGGCACCAAAGTTGGCGCGCATGCCTTCTTCCACGCGCAGCAGATAGCCGGATACAGCGTTCGCGCCAGAAAGCGGAATCAGGATAATCAGCACCGTGCTTTTGCCAATTTGCAGCGGCCACGCCATATCCAGCGAACGCAGTCCACGGGTGACATGCGTCGAGAGGATTTCTTGCATGTCATGCTCACCAAAGCGCAGCGCCAGGATATGCGATTCGACGCCGGTTTCTTTCTGCAGGCGGGCAAGACGGACATAGTCGAGCGCGAAATCCTGCGGGCAATCGGGAACCATTTTGAGAATTTGGCGGGTAGCCTGAGCGTGCCGCGCACCGTCGGCGTAATACCCCATCAGCACCAGCAAAAATTGTAAATTCTCATAATTCAGGGATAAAAATGGCATCCGCTTGACGACTAATATACCGATCAAATCGTCGGTGCCGCTAAGGACTGGCACGCACGCAACGTAGTGGGTTTTTTGATCGTCTTGCAGTTCTGCCGATTGCAGATGCACCAGCGTTTTTTTGTCCAGGCACATCTTGAACAAAGGATCATCGTGATTCAATGGGAATGGCTGCCCGACCTTGCCTGAGGCGACTGTGCCGACTCTGCCATTGTTGACGACGTATAACGCCGCTGTTTCGAGCTGGCAGGCATGGGCGGCTAGCTGGACCAACTGCGCTGCGCTCGGCAGGTCGACGGTATGATCGCTGTCGGCTAATACCACGTCACGCAATTGCGAGAGGGTGTCGCGCAAAGTGGTGGGTTTTGCCAGTAAGTCGTTTTCTAACCGTTCGTGCGAAAGACGCAGCAGAAAATGATTTTTGGTGAGCGCACTCAGGCGGTCGCTGAGATAGCCATTGACCACGTTTGAGCGTGCCAGACGGACGGCCCAAATATCGCCGTATTGACCGGCAATAAACACCAGCAAAAAACCGCCGATAAAGAAGTCGCGCGGGAACAACGGTGAGGCGACCGACGGTATCGGACCGAAGCCAGCGTAAAGGAAAAGCCATCCGGCCACCACGACCAATCCGCTCAATACGCCCATCATAGAGCCGTAGCGCAGGGCCAGAATCAGCGGCAAAATCCAGGCATAGGGAAAACTCAGACGCAGCAGCAATGGGTCTTCGGGCGAGAAAGCATAGCCAAGTCCCAGCGCAATCAGCATCAACGCTGCCGATTCGACAATCGCACCTACGCCGGTGATGCCGGGCGCCAGCAAACGACTATAGCGGCTCGGCGTCTTAATGCCGCGCAGATAGCCGGTGTGCTCTTGGTGCGGCGATAGCAGATCCGGATCGTTGGACGCTTCTGGTGTCTGCGGCAGAACCGGTTTGTATTGCGGTGCGTTCATAATTTCCCCTCTTACTGGCAATTCAATGGCAACTATTGCGTGCTAATCACATATTGCTGATCTGCTGATTTATTACTTACTTATTGACGCTGCATTGACAATCGATTGCCAGCGGCGTGCTTCATTTAGCCAAAGAACTTAATAGCTGACCGATGAGTTTTTGGGCCACGCCAGAGACAGCATCGCGGCTCCAGCCAGAACGGCTGCCGGAGGCTGTCCAGACGACTTCGCCGGTCTCGATATTGATCAGTTTGAGCGAAATGCCGACTGCAGGCTCGCCATCAACGCCGACTTTATAGCGCCATTCCTGAACCGATCCGGTCAGGCCGTATTTGGCTTTTTGCGTGCGTGCGGTGGCGGTGGCTTGCTCCACCGCGTCGCGGTCAATATTTTGAAATAGCGTATCGCTGTTGACGGTGCCAGCGTAGTGCTTCAATTGGGTGAAGCCGTCAGCTTGTAGTAGTGTTTCTACCAGCACTTCTGCACGTGCACCAGCCTGCGGTGTTTCGGTCAGGTTGATGATCGGCAGCAGCGCGATACTGTCGCCGCGCTGCACGTCTACCGCCGAGGTGGATTTAATCACTGCGCAGCCGCTGAGGGCGGTAGCTGCCATAAAGGTGACGGCAAGTACGGACGAGCGTATCGACGAATGTACAGATAAGCCCATGCGGCGATTGACGAGCTGGGAAAAAGTAATCATTGCTACCTCCAAGTAAATGTAATTTTGTCGTTCTTTGTGATACGGATTAAGCAGTATTCAAAAAACCTGAGAAACCTATTAGAAATTCCAGCGATATCGCACACCAAATTCCGAAGCCGGAGAGCCACCGTTTTGGGCGGAGCGGTCATGCGTGTAGTACAGCATTGCGTGATCGTTACCCAACACCGATCCGGCCACTCCTACCCGCGCGTTGCGGACCCATCCTTCGCGGGTGTCATGCAGCAGGCCGACTTCTAGAAATGGTCGCCATGCGCGGGTATAGTTTTCTTGCAAGTCCATGCCGAAACTAAATACCAGACCGGCTTGGGTAAAGCTGGCTGGCATGACCTCGGCGACGGTGGCTGTGCCGTCGGGTGAGAGGTGGCCAAACAGTGTGCCAGCGTCGCCGCTGACGGTGTAATTGGCGCGGGTGGCGACGGCGCGCAGCGTGAAATCGGGATACTCGATCCGGAAGCGATGACCGGCTTCGATTTCAAACTGGGTGCCGCTGCCGATGGCGGTTCTGTCTTGTGCGTAATAGCGGGATGCTTCGACCTGACCCTGAATAAAATCATGCGTGCCGATGCGCCAGTTGGCACCAAGGGAGGCGACATCTTTCATGCCGCCGATGCGTAATTGCGGCGAGTCGGTGGCTTCTTGGTTGAGGCCCAATCCAGCGTTCCAGGTCAGGGCGTCAAGCTCTTTCCAGCTGCCTGCAAACCGTGCTTGTCCAAAGGTTTTTACGGCATTACGGGTGCCAGCTTCAAATAACAGATCGGTATTGGTAGTTTTATAGTTCAGGCCCAGCTTCAGGCTTCTATCCTGATGGGGAACATTGATTAATTGCGTCAGATCGTCGCTATGCTGATTGCGGATGGCTTCTTTGATGATCACGCTGAGATGTTCGGTGACATGCTGCTTCAGCGTTAAATCGCTTTCCACGAAGCGCAGCGGACTTTGCCGGAACGATGTGGCGCCGGCTTCGACATAGTTCGCATTGACTAAAGCGGTTTCGGTGAACCGGGATTGCAGTTCTTCGTTGTCAGGATTTTTGTCCAGTCCGTTAAACGCCAGACGTTGCGCTTCTCTGCTGCGGTCGAGCCGAATGTTGGCATCGATACGATTCAACAGTGGCAGACGATCAGGATTGTCAGCCAGCAATTTTTCCATCGCGGGGATGTCGTCGGCGGCGAGGGCAATCGCTATTTCCGCAAAGGCCGGGCGCTCCAGCTGAGCGGCATAGCGTTGCGCCATCCATGCGCGTGCCAGCTCATACGGTTCGTTGGATAACGACCATGTCAACGCGACATCTTCGGCGACTGCTTCCGAATATACCGGTGCTTTGGCAGGGCCGATTTTGATGTCGTCGGTGGCTAACCCAAGTCCTTGAATCGAGAACGTTTGACCGCCCGGTGCACTGGCTTGATCGGCGAGGTTTTGGCGTAATACATGGGTCAGCAGATTGCGCGAGAAATCACCGCCGGCAAACGTTTGTGCCAGCGTGACGCTGCGGGCGCGCATTTCGGCTTGATTCTCGACGCTTTGCAGGCTGATTTCCACTTCGCTGTCGTCATCGGCATCTTTATCATTGGCTGTATTGCCAGCGCTTGCAACTTGCTGTGGTTTCTTGCCTGAACCGGGACTTGTGCCGAGTAATACAGCGCGACGTTTGGATATCTCCAGCCATGCCCGGCGGCGAATTTGCCAGGCGCGGTCCGGTTGCCCTAATTCTTCCAGCGCATCGGCGTAGGTAAGCGCAAACAATGGGTCGTTCAGTTTTTCCGGACCTTGTTTGTTCAAGAAATGGAGGGCGTTGGCGCGGTCATACAGACGCGTATAGCCCGCTGCGTACGGTGCCCACAATTCTGAGTCGTTCTCGGCATCGTCACGCCAGCGCTTGAGTGTGGCCCGCAATTCGATGTCAGTGCCGCGGTCCGTCAGCGCCCAGATAAAGGCAGCGCGTGCGTCGCCGGCGGTGTCATTCACTGCGATGACAGTGCGCAAGGTGGCCAGCGCGTCATCGTTACGTCCGGTTTGTCGCAGAAACTCTGCCTTGGCCATCAAAAATTCTGGCGATTTCTCGGCTGCTTCAGTTTGTTCCAAGGTCAGCGAGTTGAGCAGCGCATCAATCCGCTGCCATGCTCTGGCGCGGGAATACTGATAAACCGCTTCTTGCAACGAGACGATATTGCCGGTTTTGCGGAAAGAACTTTCTGCCAACCGCGCCGCATCAATCGGATACTCATCCCACAGACTGATGATGTTTTCCATGTCGCCCGGTGTAGCTTGTTGACTGGTAACCAGATGGCGCGAGGCTTCGCGGGCGACATCGTCACGCTCAGCACGCACGGCGCTCTGGATCAGCGCACGCCAAAAAAAGACATCGGCGGCATCGACCTTGTTTTGTACTGCCAGCAGCACGTCGCAGGCAGCGACAAAATCACCGCGTGCGCTATAGATATTTGCCAGCTTTAATGCGTAAGGGGTTTGCGGTCCGTATTCACGGTTAAGACGCAGATACGAACGCAGCGCAAGATCGTCGTCGCCAGTACGTTCGGCCAGCGCTGCATAGCGTTCCAGCAATTCTTTGCGATAGGCGGTTTTATTCATTTGCGCATCGAGGAATGCCAGCGCTTTGTCAGCCTGATCCAGCCGCTCGTAAGTGCCAACAATTTGATCAATCAACACCAGCTCAGAACGTGCGCTACCGGCTTGATGGCGCAATGCTTCCAGATAGACAGCATCGTTATTGAGCCCGGGCGCCAGCCGCAATACGGCTTGCCATGCCTCGGGACTATTGGTGGCGTGGGCCATGTCCAGCCATGCTTGCAATGCCTGCGGTGCCTGACCCTTCCACTCATTGACCATCGCGCGGCGGCGCATCCATAGCGGATCGCCGGGAGTCCGCCGGTTAGCTGCCTCGGCCACGCGCAAGGCTTCGGTCAGGTTTTGATTGGAGAGAAAAACGTTGTAAGTGAGTTCGAAATCGTCGTTTTGCGTTGATTTCGGGGTATCTGTTTTCGGTTTTTCGACAGGCGCAGCGGGCGCGGTATTTTTTTTGACCGCCGGACTCGCTTGCGCGGGTGCTGGCGTAGCTGAATTGGTGGCGTTGGCGGCGACCCGCAGAATCCCTGCGGGATGGTCGCGGTCTAGCGCTTTTCTTAATGCATTCCCTTTAACGCCATCCAGATACACCGGCTGATCGGCGGCGGGGTTGCTGCCGTCGCTGCTGGCGTGCATCAACACAAACGTGTCGGCCATTTGCATTCTGTCGATGGCGTTGATCGCGCTGGTTTGCATCACGCTCAGCAAGCGTTTGGCGTATTTTTCAGCCAGGTCTGGACGATTGGCGGAGCGCGCAAGGTTGGTGAGAAAACGCAATGTTTCTGCGTCGTTTTCCAGATAGGGACCGGCGTGTTCCTGCGCTTCCGACATTGCCAGTTGCATCAGATTACCGGCTTGCAATGCGCGCAGACCGGATAAAAAGTAAGTGCGTTGTTCTGCGAGCGAGGTTGAGGCTGCCTGTGCCGCAAAGGAGGCGTTTGCCGCATCGCGATATTTGCTGTTTTCCAGCGATAGTTCACCCGCCAGCATTTGCCATTCACCAGCATGTTTGGGATCCACCAGAGCCAGACGACGATAAAACTCAGCAGATAAATCCAGCAGATTCAGTGCGCGTGATTTGACAGCCAGGTTTTGCAGCGTGACGGGTTCCCATGTGAACGTTTTGGCTTGCGTCATCATGGTGCCGATTTTTTCTAGCAACGCAATCCGCTGCGGGTCTTCCGGCTGTAGCGCATAGGCGCGTTGTTCGGCGATTTGAATTTCCAGCAGCAGGGCATTGCCGCGGATAGTAGGGTCTGTGGCGGTGAGCAGGCGCGCCACCAGCGGATCGGCCTCTGTCAGCCGACCGGACTGGATATATTGGCGAGCGAGGACGCTGACCAGTTCCAGATCGTCACGTTTGATCCGTAACCATGCTTCAAGATAGGCCACGCTGAGCGCGTTGCCCTCCGCATTTTTGAGGCGCTGCACCAGACGTTCATGCGGCAGCATCAGGCCCAGCGTAAAAGCGATCAGTGCGCCGAATAGCGCAATGAAGAAAGGATGGACCAGACGTTCTCGTTTAATTGCCACAGCGGACCTCTATATGACGTAGCCCATCGGCAGCGACGACTGACTGCAACGGGAAATCAACACGGCTTAGGGAGTTTTCTTTTGTTAAACGCACTGCTTTTCCGTCTACGGTAACGTTGCATGATCCCGTTTGCGCCAGGCGCAGAATAGGTTTTACGTGTGATTTGAAATCGAACGACAGCGTATTGCCGGTTTTTACCAGATTCGAAATACGACCATTGGCGTCGGCCAGATAAGGCGCAGCAACGGAAGCAGGAGTGGCGGTGCCGATTGAAAATCGCGCTGTGTCGCCAGCCAGATGGACGTAAGTGCCGCCCGGTCCTGCGGCGTAACCAGCGACGCCTTCTGCGCTGTCCAGATTTGGTGTCGCGCCAGTTGGGATGCGTAATGTGCGCAGGTCGCCGGCGCTTCTGACGATCCAGTTGTCGCCTTCGCGCGCAATCGACATATTTTCAAAATCGATGACTTTGCGCACATATTCCGTAGCGTATATCGGAAAATTCGGCTGTGACAGCGCGTAGTCGTAGACCCGTTGCAAAGCTTTCAGTGCGGCTAATTTGGTGCCGCTATACATGTGGTAATAGATGTCGACTGGCTTGAAACGCAGTGGCAAATCGGTCATCTGGAAGGTTTCGATCACGCGTTCGAAGCCGTAGAAAGGTCCGGTCCACTCGTTGGTGTACAAGTCTTCATTCTGGTTGGGTGCATAGATCTGATATGCGCCCGGACCTTTGTTGACGCCCAACGGCGCGATGGCGGTCCAGCTGGCGTTGTTTTTGGTGATCAGGGTGTCGCCGCCGTTCATGTTCAGTACTCCGGCCGCGTAGACCTTTCTGACGGCATCGGCCGGAGGATCGCAACTGCCCGGCCACAGCAATATTGCCACCGGTTTGTTTTTGGTGGTCAGTGTGCTGTTGATGTAATTCAGGGTGCCGGTGATTTCGCGGTCCAGATTGTAAATATAGCCGGGAATATTCAGATGAAAATCTTCGGTCTGGACGGCGTTTGGTCCGGCTTTTCCTTCGGAGATTCGTTGATGCTTGACGGTAGCGTCCCACTCAAAAGGATGCGAGTAGGTATGGCTGCCAATTTCTACGTAGGGCAGGGCAAACATACGCTTGGCCAGCGCTTCCAGTTGTGGCGTCAGGTTGGGATACATGCCTTTGGCGCCGACTTCGCCTTCTACAATCGATAGCGTCGTAGGAATTTTGTATTTTTCCCAGACGTCTTTGTAGAGCGATTCGCCCGGAAAACCGCCGGGAAAAAATTCGTTACGCGATGCATAACCGTCGCCATCAACGTGCGCCATCAATAAGCGTCGACCATTTTCAGTGGTGGTATCCGGCACTGGCAGCAGCGTTAAATTTAATGCACGGCGGAAAAATTCAATCGGCTGGATCGCCCAGCTATTTTTTTGAATGTCATCCATGGCGTAGACGGCATACGGTGACAATACATAACCGCCCCAAGGTGTAATCGCTGCGGCGTCGACCGCGTACGCATCGGCACGCAGCCGCAGCAACGATGTGCTGCCACGTCCTGCTAGCACGCCGACGGCGTCGCGACGTTCGCCGGGTGGCATGATTTCAAAGCCCATCATAGGATCTTTTGACTCGACCTTGAGCGGACCGCGTGGCCGACCGGGGACAGATTTTAAGCCCAGTAGTTGGCCTAGTGCGCTATCGACCGGTGCGCCAAACTGGTTCATGAAGGCGACGCGCACGCCGGTTGTCATGCTGTCTTTTAGCCACTTGATGAACTTGGGTGACGACGTTCCCATGGGACCGTTAGCCCATACGACGATCCCTGCATAAATGTCGGAAGAGACATTCGAGGGCAACGTATCCTTCATGTCGGCATATTCAACTTTATAACCAAGATAGTTAAGCGGCGTGGCCAGAAAGCGCACCCCATCCGAGTTATCGATGTTGATATCCTCCGCCAGATTCTGGACGATCAGAATGCGGCGTGGGACAACGCCGACGCGTCCTGACCCAACCGTTTGCAAGCCGCCATCGGCGACATACGGGGTAATGCCTAATTTGTTTATCTTGGCAACGGTGCTATCAGCGCAGGCGCGGTTTCCCGGTGCGCAATAATCAATCGATATCACTGGCAAGTGATAAGTGTCTTGAATAGTTTTTACTTGGCCGAGTAACCATTGCCGATCGTTTTCGGGGACATCTATATAGCGCTTGCTGCCTTCGTCCCAGGCGCTGAAGAGTGATTCCAACGCTACTGCGGAGGCTAAGTTACTGACTTGCGGCAATATTTCAAAGCCGCGATTGAATACAAGATTGGCGTCGGGGTAACGGGCTTTTATCGCTTTGATGACGGCGATCAGACCGGCCTGCTGTTGCGCAATAGCGTCAGGAGTTTTGGCGACCAGTTGATAAGAATCGAGGGTATCGAGAAAAAAACCGCGAAAGCCCCGGCTCCACAATGGCGTGATAACCTTCTCTACAAAAAATGCAGGCCAGCCAGCGGCTGATTGATCGATTACTTTTGAGTTCCAGGTGGTGTTTTGTCCAATGAACCATGCTGGCGGAATCGCTTTTGCATAGCTGCGTGTAGCGGCAACTTCGCCCACGCTGACATAGGCCAGCCATTGGGTGCGGGCGCTTTTCAGCTGGTTTGGATTGATGTTGCTATCGGCGTCGAGCACGACTTTGTCGAACGCTTGCAGTTCGGCAATCGGTGGGTTGTCACCATAATAGAAGGCGTAGTTCGCCTTGTTGTCTGGCGAGGAAACATTTTCAGCAGCGAAGATTTTGCCGGCTGATAGAATAAATAGAATGGTGAAAATTACTGCAAAGTAATAAAATTGATTATCCCAGTCGACTGAAAGCCGCATAACTCTTTCCGATCTTTTACAACACCCTGTGGGTGATGAATTATTTGCAAAAATACGCGGTCGTATTTTCGCCCGATTTTAATTTTGTTTGGAATTTAAGAAACAGCCGTTGCAGAATAACATCAAATTATTATTATTTTATTAATATTTTTTCGCTTGCAATATTTCTTTAATAAAACATAACACAAACCGTTGAAAAAAGTTGTTAAAACATGTGAATTTTTTGTTTCAAGGTAACAGTTTTAATAGGAAATTTCTATTATGTATTTCCTTTATATTAAATAACTATTTTTGAATATAAATTTAAATGTTTTATATAAACAATTACTCAAAGTAAATAATTGCCGCATGCAAATTTTTTATTAAAAAATACATTGTTTATCCTTTCTATTTCTTTTAGGTGTGCATGAATAACTCTAATAAATCAGCCATTCTTCTGACCGGTGCAACCGGTTATATCGGCTCCCACACTTGGGTCGAATTGCTTAATGCAGGACACGACGTTATCGGCGTTGATAATTTGGTGAATAGCAGCCCCGTGGTATTGGACCGGATTCAGAAAATTACCGGGAAGAAACCCCATTTTGTAGAGGCTAATTTATGCGACCGCGCCGCGACGGAGTCTTTATTCAACGGCAACCGGATCGGCGCAGCGATTCATTTCGCGGCGCTAAAATCGGTAGGTGAATCGGTGGCGAAGCCGGTTGAGTATTACGCGAATAATCTTGGCGCTTTGTTAACTTTATGCAGCGCGATGACGGCGGCTGGCGTGGATCAGTTGGTCTTTAGCTCATCGGCAACGGTGTATGGCAATCCTGCGACGGTGCCAATCCGTGAGGATTTTCCGTTGTCGGCGACCAATCCGTACGGCCAGACCAAGCTGATGGGTGAGCAGATGCTGCGCGATCTGGAAATATCCAACGACAGCTGGAAAGTGGCGTATCTGCGCTATTTCAATCCGGTTGGTGCGCATGAAAGCGGCTTAATCGGTGAAGATCCGCGCGGCACGCCAAATAATTTGATGCCGTACATTGCCCGCGTTGCTGCTAAACGTTCAGCAAAATTGTCGGTATTCGGGTCGGATTATCCAACGGTCGACGGCACGGGCGTGCGTGACTATATCCACGTAGTCGATCTGGCGAAGGCACATTTGGCGGCGCTGGCCTATTTGCAACGCGAGCAGAAAAGTTTGACGACGAATATCGGCACCGGCTCTGGGTATAGCGTGCTGGAAGTGATTGCCGCGTATGAAAAGGCTAGCGATCAGCCGGTGCCTTACGATCTGGTCCCGCGTCGTCCTGGCGATATCGCGTCGTGCTACGCCGACCCAAGTCTGGCGGCGGAATTGTTGGGCTGGCGTGCAGAGCGTGGTTTGGCAGCGATGTGCGCGGATTCATGGAAATGGCAATCGCTGAATCCGCTGGGATTTGAGGCTTAACCCGCAACGGGTGTGTCTTTTTAGTCGATTAGTCTCTTAGCGGCGTTGGCGTCAACGCCGGTGTCTGTTGCGCCTGTTTCATCTCGGTCAGCAGACAATGCAGCATCTCACTAGACAAGCCATGTAACACCAGACGGTGCCCGGCACCCAAGGTGGACATCGGCACTAGTGGATGCTTATTGTTCAGCAGCAGCAGATGCTGCGGCGTATTCAGCACGGTCGCTGCATACACGCCCATGGTTTCATCGAGTTGCAAAGAGTTGGCAGCGCGCCAGAAATCGTTATCGGTCAGAAATAGCTGATAAACCGGTGTGAAAATCTCGATAGCGGTCTGTAGATCAATCCCGTTCAGACGGCCATGCGGCATATCTTCCATTTTCAGCGGCGGTTCCGTGATCATGCTGAAATCGACATTTTCTACCGCAGCCAATGCTTTTCCCTCGTCGCGCAGCTTTTGATTGAGGTGGATGACGAAATTAAATAAATTCAGATCATGCTTCAGAAATAATTCGTCTTCCAGATCGTCGATGGTCAACGGCGTCAGCGGCGATAAGGGCACGCTGACCGGTGCGTTGCGTTCAATGAAGGTAATGATTTGCGCACCCAGATGGAAATGCCGCAAGATCAGCCAATTCGCTTGCGGCGAGACGAAGCCTTTTAATCCCCATACCAGCAAACGATGCAGCAGTTTGGATGCCGACCAGCGACGCGGTAAAACCGCCTTCAACACTTGGATCAGGATGATCATTAATCGTGCAAAAGGGCGCACAAACGGCAGCAAAAATTGGCGCGATGGCGACGCCAGATCTTGCAACCATGCGCGCTTTACCTGATCCGGCAACGGCGTGCTGCTATCGAGATAGAGCGCTAGCCACGGGTCTGGATCGCGTGGATCGTGCGCTCTCTGTAAAAAATCGTTTTGCATGATGTGTGCTCAATAAGGAGTGTTGGTTTTACAGGGGTTGTTTGCGCTTAATCCTGGATATGTTCCAGCTGCATCAAATATAACTGGGCGGTGCGTTTGGCGGTGGCGTAAATGGCTTCGGCTGCGTTGGGATCGAGTTGCAGCGTGATTTCTATTGCGCACAGCCAGCGGGCGAGATGGTGCTCGTCATTGCCGCCGTGGTAATCCAGAAAATGGAAGGCCTGCGGCGGCAGCGCGACTTGCTGGCGCAACATTGGCAGCAGCGCTGGCACGATCCGTTGCCCTGTGCCTTCGATGATATAGATCGCGCCTAGCAGGCCGACTGGGTTTGGCGTAGCGGCCAAGGCGTGCAGATAACTGTTCAGCGCCTCGCCGCCGGGATTGCGTTTGAGCGCTGCCAGAGGCTGGTCGCCACCGGCTGCCAGATAGTCATCATACAAAATTTTGAAATCGTTTTGCTCGTCTCCGGCATGCATTTCGATCAGTTGGCCGAGCGCCGCAAATTCCCCGGTGAGCGAGGCGACCGCTTCGCGCATCCATAAACTGCCTTCTTTGACTTGCGGTACCCATTGCGCAGTCCAGTTGCGATACGCAGGGATATCGAATTTGCCGCTGACCAGCCGATGGATGACCGGCGTGCGCCAGGCTTGAGAGCGATAGTCCTGCCATAGACTGGCCAGACGGGTCAGTAACGGCTGCAGCGGTTCGGGGGCACTTTCTGGCTGATGCGGGGCGGGAATGTCGATCATTGATGGCGTTGGCGCAGTGACGCTGATTGGCGTTTCTGTTGTCTCTGCCATGTTCGCATCCTCTACTTCAAACAGCATGAATGCGGCGGTAATCCTGCCCGACTCCGGGATAAAACAGAATATCTTTTCACCTGCACGCAGGTTTTTTTGCTGCAAAAATTCAGCCAGCATGATGAAAATCGATGCCGCGCCGGTGTTGCCACGCGTCGCCAGATTGCTGTACCAGCGTTCTGGCGGAATGGTCAATCCGGCTTTCGCCAACAGTTCTTCTACCACTGGCATGAATTTGGCTGACGAGTAATGGCACAGAAAATGGTCGACGTCTTCGGACTTGATCCATCCGGCTTCGACTAATTTTACGTATTCATGAATGCAGACATCAAACAGATGAGGCAACAATCGAATGTCCTGCCGTAACGATAATGCACCAGCGGCTTCAGCTTCGGCGGAGGAGGCAAAGTCGAGGAACGATTTTTTGCGATCTTCGGTCAGGCCCAGTTGCATGCAGACCGGATAGTCGCCGGAAAAACTTTTCTGATGCACCCATTTCAGTTTGATACGCAGGCCATCGCGTGCCTGCGGTTGACGGCTCAACAACATCGCGCCAGCGCCATCGGACAGCATCCAGCGTAAGAAATGTGCACCGAAATCGCTGTCATAGTCGCGCGAGGCGAAACGGCTGCGTTTGAACATGCGGGATGGCATTTCGGCGGCCACCGCGAGCGCTTGCTGATGCGTGCCTAATTCGATGGCTTGCGCCGCGAATTCAATCGCGCTGACGCCAGCGGCGCATACGCCCTGACTTGAGAGGGTTTGCATCGGTGCCGCGCCCAGTTCGCCTTGAATCATGTTGGCGAAGCCGGGCATCAATGCATCGCCGCCGGACGAACCAACGCTGAGTAAGGACACCTGATCTAGCGTGGTGCTGGTTTGTTGCAGGCAAGCGTGGATGGCGGCGGCCGCCAACTGCGCGTGACTTTGCACGGTATTGCCGTCGGCATCGATGGCGTAATGGCGGGTCTGGATGCCGTTTTCGGTCAGAATCCGCTGCTTGATACGGCTGGAAATGCGATTCAGC
The DNA here is from genome assembly GCF_003056055.1 of Glaciimonas sp. PCH181. Lineage (NCBI taxonomy): Bacteria > Pseudomonadati > Pseudomonadota > Betaproteobacteria > Burkholderiales > Oxalobacteraceae > Glaciimonas > Glaciimonas sp. PCH181. Next base: position 717,403 of record NZ_PYFP01000002.1, on the reverse strand, counting down.
GGCGCGATATAGTGATCCATATCGTCGTTGTTGACAGGTGCGCCGGGCAGATGAAATCCGGCTGCTGCGAGGTAGACATGTTTGAATTCAGTTGGCATTCTTTTCCCAGGGTTGCATCAGACTGCGACTACGCCAGCGCGGCCGTAGCAAACTTATAATAAATGTGCGAAACATATACGGCAACAACGGCCCCGCATTCAGTTGCGGACTAACCTGTGAGCGATAGTGTTGATGCAGTGCGCCCAGTTGCGACCAGTGGGCGCGAGGGTGGCGGTGGTGAGCAGTGTGCAATCCGATATTGAACAATAGCGGATTAACCCAGCCTTCAAAGTTGCGCGCAAAGTCGGTGGACGAGCTGCCGTCAGCATGTGCATGTTGCAGATAATTGGTGGCTAATAGCCAGTGCAAGCCATGCAATTGCGGAATCAGTATCAAGAGCAAAAATTTTTGCCAATTCAACCATCCCAGCAACGACCATAGCAGCGTGACGGCAATGTATTGGCGCAGAAAGTAGAAAAATACACTGGCGTGGCGCTGGCGTATTTGCATCAGCCAGCGCCAGATCATTGGATACAAGACTATGCCAGCCTGTAGCGGATGCAGCAGATAGCCGAGCAAATGATTGGTATCGCCGCCAAAACGATAGGTCCGTGCGACGTCCTGCGGACCGTGATGATAGCGATGATGATTGCCGGTATGGGCGGGATAGAAAACAAACGTCGGATGTCCCTGTAGCAGGGTGATCCAGACATCGGTAATGCGATTAAGGCGCTGGTTTTGCCAGATGCGCAAATGGGCGTGATTGTGATTGATCACTCCGACCCCCAGCGTTAAAAATAACAGCACGCCGTAAAGCAGCACATCGACTATTGAACCCGTTCCGTATTGCCAAAGATAGCCGACCAGCGGCGGCAGGCTAATGAGGTAGAGCAAGCTCTGCCAGTCTTTGCGACTACGCAGCATTCTTTTTCTCGCCGCGTGCAAGCTTGGCATCTGCTGCGTCAGAGGGTAATTCAGTGTTCAGCAGTCTGTCCATGAACGGAAACATGAAGCCGTAATTGCCGTGATAGCAGGCATGGTGCAAGTGATGACGGCGCGCGCCATTCAGCCACCAGCGATCATGATCGGCATCGGGCAGATAGTCGAAATTGGAGTGACCGATATTATTAAAGACGATGCTAAATACCGGCACGAAGGCGAGCGAATAAACGCTGAAATCATGCAATAGCATCGGCAGTAAAAGTACATTGCCCAGCATCATGGCTTCTAACGGTGTGAAGCTATAGCAGGTCCATGGCGTGGTGACGATAGAGCGGTGATGCGGCAGATGAAAGCGCTTCAGCCAGGATACGTGCAGCAAACGGTGACTGAGATAGAAATGGCATTCGTTCCACACCACCATGAACAAAATTTCCAGCGCGATTTGCCAGCCTGATGCTTGCACTGCTAATCCGGCCCAACCCAGTTGCAGCAAGCCCCACGGGAACACCATGCCGGTGCCGAACAAGAGAATGGTCACGCTGGATTCAGTCAGTTCGCGGCGCAGTTGCTGTGGTCCCAGTGGGCGCGGATCGAGCACGCGGCCATAGCCTAGCGCAGGCAAAATTTTGCGACTGAGGACGTAATTCAGCGCGCCCACACCGAAATATAGGCAGGCAAAAAAGACGATGCCAACGCCCATGATGGTGGTCCAGTGACAGGTCAGGATGAAATCGCGCACAGAATGGGTCTCGATTCAAAAAGCAGGTTGCTTCCACTATTGATGATGGTGCTGACACAGGGGAGTGTGCGGTTTCAAAAATGGGAATAAACAAAAATGTGACGACGTATTTTGTTGCCGATGAATCCGTAAAATCTGTCGCCGATGCTAATAGCGATGGGTTCTGGAGTTCGACTTGGTTGGCGGCGTTCCCGCAATTAATTGCAGGATAGCATCGGAATCGTCAAAGATGACAGGTTTAACAATCGCTCACATTCATGGAGTGACGGACGACGACTGGGGACAACAGGGATATTTCAGTGCGGGAAATTAGCGTGCGGTCAGTCAGAAATTCAGAATTCTTTTAGTCAAATGGGGCCTTGATGTTCCCTGACGTTACGTAGCATTTATTCCCAAAATGGCGTATTTAACAGAATTTAACGAACTTGGTATTTTTGAATTAATATTTTTAAGTGATTGATTTAAAAGGATTTTAATATTTTTTTTGGCGATAATTTAGAAGAAAAGGTGCCCAATTTTAATAATGTTGCCATCTGGTATGTTCTTTGCTGTAAAGAGCCTAAATCAGATTTCTATCTGGATTATTAAAAAAGGGAAAATATCATGAAGTCGTCACAAAAAAGAAACTTGGTCGCCGTATCAATGTTGTTCGCTGCTTTGCTCACCGGATGCGGCAGCGGCGGCTCGTTAGGCACACAAATCGGTGGCGGCGGTAATGGGCCCGTTGTAGGTCCGACTAGCGGCGGTACTGGCGGAACCGGTGGTACAGGTTCAACCGGTGGTACAGGTTCAACCGGTGGTACAGGCGGTACAGGATCAACGGGCGGCACGGGGGGGACAGGCGCGACAGGTCCAACGGGACCGACTGGACCAACCGGCCCAACGGGTCCAACAGGCGGTACAGGCGGCACTGGTGGGACAGGACCGACAGGACCGACAGGCCCAACGGGACCGACAGGACCGACAGGACCGACAGGACCGACAGGACCGACAGGACCAACAGGACCGACAGGCCCAACGGGACCGACAGGACCGACAGGACCGACAGGACCGACAGGACCAACAGGACCGACAGGCCCAACGGGACCGACAGGACCGACAGGCCCAACAGGACCGACAGGACCGACAGGACCGACCACCCCAGCGACATCGAATCTGCTTTCGAACACAGGGACTGTGGTATCCAGCGTCGGCACTGCCGTAAATGGTATCGGCTCGACATTAGCCAGCCAGTTGCCGTTGCCTGCCGCAGCTGGTGCCGGCTTGAACGGTGTCGTTAGCAATGCCAGCGGGATATTGACTACGCTGGGTGCTGGTGTGACCAATGGCCTCGGTCAAATCGGCACAGCAACTGATCCAGTTGGCATCACTGTCGGCAGTGTTGGTGGTGTAGTCGGAAAGGTCGGCGATACGGTGCAAAGCGCAGGTCAATTGGTCACAGGTTTAGGTAGCGGTCAGCTAGCGGCATTAGCGCCGATCACGACCCCAGTTGGTGGTTTGGTCAGTACGCTTGGCGGTGTGGTTAAACAATTGAATGCGCCATTGACTTCTGCTTTGACCACAGGTCCAGTGCAGCAAGTGACCTCCGGATTGAGCACAGTGATCGTGCCGCTAACTAGTACAGTCAACACGCTGACGCAAACAGTGGGTAATACAACGGGTCTGAATCAACCGGTCAATGCGTTACTGGCGACGGTTGGCGGCACGGTAGTCTCGCTGGGAAATCAGCTGACTGGCTCGAAAGCACCAGTTGCCGGAGATTTAGGCGGTGTGATCACGACTGTCGGTAATACCGTGATTGCATTGGGCGCGAACAGCCTGACGAATAGCAATCAACCGTTGCTGGGCAATCAGACCGGTGGCCTGCTAACCGGCTTGCTTGGCGGCTTGGGCGGTGCAACTGGTGGTACAGGTGCTGGTCCTCTGGCCCCGGTAACTGGTTTAGTTGGTGGTTTGCTAGGCGGCTTGGGTGGTGCAACTGGTGGTACAGGCGCTGGTCCTCTGGCTCCGGTAACTGGTTTAGTTGGTGGTTTGCTAGGCGGCTTGGGCGGTGCAACTGGTGGTACAAGTGCTGGTCCTCTGGCTCCGGTAACTGGTTTAGTTGGCGGTTTGTTAGGCGGCTTGGGCGGTGCAACTGGTGGTACAAGTGCTGGTCCTCTGGCTCCGGTAACTGGTTTAGTGGGCGGTTTGCTAGGCGGCCTGGGCGGTGCAACTGGTGGTACAAGTGCTAGTCCTCTGGCTCCGGTAACTGGTTTAGTTGGCGGTTTGCTAGGCGGCTTGGGCGGCGCAACTGGTGGTACAAGTGCTAGTCCTCTGGCTCCGGTAACTGGTTTAGTGGGCGGTTTGCTAGGCGGCCTGGGCGGTGCAACTGGTGGTACAGGTGCTGGTCCTCTGGCCCCGGTAACTGGTTTACTGGGCGGTTTGCTAGGCGGCTTGGGCGGTACAACTGGTGGTACAAGTGCTGGTCCTCTGGCTCCGGTAACTGGTTTGTTGGGCGTTCTGGCAGCAAAATAAAGCGCTCTTCCAATAAAAAACCCTCGGATGACTACCGAGGGTTTTTTTTCGCTCAAAATTGTCTGCTATCGGATTTGATCTGGCTTGCGCGGCGTTATTTTCTTAGAACGTATCGCCGGGAACGCGGACCCAGCCCTCCATCAACACGCGGGCGCTGCGACTCATGATAGCTTTGGTGACGCTCCATTGGCCGTTGTTCTGGCTGGCTTCCGCGCCGACCCGTAAGGTGCCGGAAGGATGGCCGAAGCGCACCGCACTTTGCGCACCACCGCCAGCGGCGATGTTGACCAGTGTGCCCGGAATCGCTGCGGCGGTGCCAATGGCAACGGCTGCCGTCCCCATCATCGCATGATGCAATTTGCCCATGGATAGCGCGCGCACCAGCAAATCTATATCGCCAGCAGCGACTTGTTTGCCACTGGAAGATACGTAACCGGCTGGCTTGGCGACGAAGGCGACCTTTGGCGTATGTTGGCGATTCGCTGCCTCATCGATATGTTTAATCAAGCCCATGCGCACTGCGCCATACGCGCGAATTGCTTCAAACTTTGCCAATGCTGCGGTATCGCTGTTGATCGCGTCCTGCAATTCTGTGCCGGTGTAGCCGATCGCTTCTGCGTTGACAAAAATGGTGGGGATGCCTGCGTTGATCATCGTGACTTTAAGCGTGCCAATGCCTGGCACCTCTAAATCGTCGATCAGATTACCAGTGGGAAACATCGATCCACCTTCGCCATCTTCGTCAGCTGCCGGGGCCATGAATTCAAGCTGGACTTCGGCTGCCGGGAACGTGACACCGTCGAGTTCGAAATCGCCAGTTTCCTGCACCGCGCCATCGGTGATGGGCACATGCGCAATGATGGTCTTGGCGATATTAGCTTGCCAGATACGCACAATTGCAATGCCGTTTTGCGGGATGCGATCCGCGTCGACAATGCCGTTACTGATGGCGAATGAACCGACGGCGGCGGAAAGATTGCCGCAATTGCCGCTCCAGTCGACAAAGGCTTTATCGATGGCGACTTGACCGAACAGGTAATCGACATCGTGATCCGGCTTGCTGCTCTTGGACAGAATAACTGTCTTGCTGGTGCTCGATGTGGCTGCGCCCATGCCGTCAATTTGCTTGCCGTAAGGGTCGGGACTGCCGATGACGCGCAACAATAATGCGTCGCGCGCTGCGCCCGGTACTTGTGCTGCTTCGGGCAAATCCTGCAGGCGGAAAAATACGCCTTTGCTGGTGCCGCCACGCATATAGGTGGCGGGAATTTTGATCTGGGGTACGTGGGTCATAGTCGCGTTATCCGGTTAATTTGTGCGGACCATTTTTCATTTCTGGTCCGCACAGCATCACGATAGTTGGATGTTTGTATTGCGTTTTCAGGCAGCCGTAGTCGACTCTAAAAAGTCTTGCGCAAAACGTTGCAACACGCCGCCAGCTTCATAGATCGACACTTCTTCTGCCGTGTCGAGACGGCAAATTACCGGCACTTCTACCCGTTCGCCATTCTTGCGATTAATCACCAGCGTCAAGGTTGTACGCGGTGTACGTTCGCCAATTACGTCGAAAGTTTCGGTGCCGTCGATGTTTAATGTAGTGCGATTAACGCCGGGTTTGAATTCCAGCGGCATCACGCCCATGCCGACCAGATTGGTACGGTGGATGCGCTCAAAACCTTCCGCTGCAATGGCCTCGACGCCAGCCAGACGCACGCCTTTGGCGGCCCAGTCACGTGAAGAACCCTGGCCATAGTCGGCCCCTGCGATCACGATTAATGGCTGCTTGCGTTCCATGTAAGTCTCGATCGCCTCCCACATGCGGGTGACTTTGCCTTCTGGTTCCAGACGTGTCAGCGAGCCTGCTTTTACCTTGCCGTTTTCCAACACCATTTCGTTTTTTAACGTCGGATTGGCGAAGGTGGCGCGTTGTGCGGTCAGGTGATCGCCGCGATGCGTAGCGTACGAGTTAAAGTCTTCTTCAGGCAGACCCATCTTGGCCAGATATTCACCGGCTGCACTATTGAGCATGATCGCGTTTGATGGCGATAGATGATCGGTGGTGATGTTGTCGCCCAATACTGCCAACGGTCGCATGCCCGTCATTGTGCGCGCGCCAGCCAATGCGCCTTCCCAGTACGGTGGACGACGAATGTAGGTGGTTTGCGGACGCCAGTCATATAGCGGGCTGACTTTTTCACCGTTGTCGGCGACCACGGCAAACATCGGCTCGTAGACTTTACGGAACTGCTCTGGCTTGACGCTGGAGGCAACGATGGCATCGATTTCTTCGTCGGAAGGCCAGATATCTTTCAGCGTGACAGGATGACCATCGGCATCAATTCCCAAGACATCTTTTTCGATATCGAAACGGATCGTACCAGCAATCGCATAGGCCACTACCAGCGGCGGCGAAGCCAGGAAAGCTTGCTTGGCATAAGGATGGATACGACCGTCAAAGTTACGGTTGCCAGAGAGAACAGCGGTCGCGTACAGATCACGCTCGATCACTTCTTGCTGAATAACCGGGTCCAGCGCACCACTCATGCCGTTGCAGGTGGTGCAGGCAAAGGCGACGACGCCGAAGCCCAGTGTTTCCAATTCCGACAGCAATTGCGCTTCTTCCAGATACAACTTAACCGTCTTCGAGCCGGGTGCCAGCGAGCTTTTTACCCACGGCTTGCGCGTCAGGCCGCGTGCATTTGCGTTGCGCGCTAACAGGCCAGCGGCAATCATGTTGCGCGGGTTGTTGGTGTTGGTGCAGCTGGTGATGGCGGCGATAATCACGGCACCGTCGGGCATCAGGCCGGGTTCGTTTTCTACCGTGCCGCTGATGCCACGGGCAGCCAGTTCGGAGGTCGGTACGCGGCTATGTGGATTGGATGGTCCTGCAATGTTACGGACTACGGAAGACAGGTCGAACTTGATGACGCGTTCGTACTCGGCATGTTTCAGGCTGTCCGCCCATAGGCCAGTTTCTTTGGCGTAGATTTCGACTAGTTTGACCAGCGCATCATCGCGACCTGTGAGTTTCAGGTATTTGATGGTCTGCTCATCGATGTAAAACATCGCGGCGGTTGAGCCGAATTCTGGCGCCATATTAGAGATGGTCGCACGGTCGCCCAGCGTCAGGTGGGACGCGCCTTCGCCGTAGAATTCAAGATAGGAAGAGACGACTTTCTGCGCACGCAAAAACTCGGTCAGCGCCAGCACGATATCGGTTGCAGTGATGCCCGGCTGCGGTTTTCCGCTCAGTTCAACGCCGATAATGTCCGGCAAACGCATCCAAGAGGCGCGGCCCAGCATTACGCTTTCGGCTTCCAGACCGCCGACGCCGATGGCAAGCACGCCCAGCGCATCGACCATCGGTGTATGACTATCGGTGCCGATCAGCGTATCCGGAAAAGCGATGCCATCTTTTACCTGGACCACTGGCGACATGCGCTCCAGGTTGATTTGATGCAGGATGCCGTTGCCCGGCGGGATGACGTCAACGTTTTTGAACGCTTTTTTGGTCCAGTTGATGAAATCGAAACGGTCTTCGTTACGACGATCTTCGATGGCGCGGTTTTTTTCGAACGCGTCTACATCAAAGCCGCCGCGCTCGACTGCCAGCGAATGGTCTACGACTAATTGTGTCGGTACGACAGGATTGACCAGCGACGGGTCACCGCCTTGTGCCGCAATCGCGTCGCGCAGACCGGCGAGGTCGACCAATGCGGTTTGGCCCAGAATGTCATGGCAGACCACTCGGGCGGGAAACCAGGGGAAATCCAGATCGCGTTTGCGCTCGATGAATTGTTTCAGGGAATCGGTCAGGGTTGCAGGATCGCAGCGGCGCACGAGGTTCTCGGCCAGGATGCGTGAAGTATAGGGCAGTTTGTCATACGCGCCGGGCGAGATCGCATCGACCGCGGCCCGCGTATCGAAAAAATCCAGCTTGGTGCCGGGCAGGGGTTTGCGGTTTGCTATGTTCATGGCTCACTCAGGAAAGAGGGTGTGATCGGGGATTGTGCTTAACGATGCGGCTCTATTTGCGGCCTTGATCGGAATGAACAGCAGGACTTTGGCCTGCTTTGATGTTCAATAACATTGATGCCAGATATTGTATTCAGGTATGACGTTTAATGCATTTTCAAAACGCCGCGCGCTACTGGCAAATATCAGCAGCGCGCTAGTCAACTTATTAGCGTTTGTCGATAGGCACGAAGGCTAAATCGTCCGGGCCGACATAATTGGCTGATGGGCGAATAATCTTGTTATCGATACGCTGCTCGATCACGTGTGCGGCCCAACCGGAAGTGCGCGAAATCACGAACAATGGCGTAAACATCGCTGTCGGTACGCCCATCATGTGATACGAGACAGCCGAGAACCAATCCAGATTCGGGAACATCTTTTTGACTTCCCACATCACGGTTTCCAGACGTTCGGCGATGTCGAACATCGCGGTCGAACCGGCTTCTTCCGACAACTTGCGCGCGACTTCTTTGATTACTTTATTGCGCGGATCGGAAACTGTATACACCGGATGACCGAAACCGATCACGACTTCTTTATTTTCTACGCGGGTGCGGATATCGGCTTCGGCTTCGTCCGGATTGTCGTAACGCTTCTGGATTTCGAATGCTGCTTCGTTCGCGCCGCCGTGTTTTGGACCGCGCAATGCGCCGATGGCGCCGGTGATGGCAGAGTAAAAATCAGAGCCTGTGCCAGCGATCACGCGGCTGGCAAATGTGGAGGCGTTGAATTCGTGTTCCGCGTACAAGTTCAGCGAAACATGCATCGCTTTTTCCCATTCTGCGGATGGTTTTACGCCATGCAGCAGATGCAGAAAATGGCCGCCGATAGACTCGTCATCGGTTTCAACTTCGATACGTTTGCCGTTGGTGCTGAAGTGATACCAGTACAGCAGCATCGAGCCAAGGGATGCCATCAAACGGTCAGCGATGTCGCGTGCGCCCGGCGCATTGTGGTCATCTTTTTCTGGCAACGTGCAGCCTAGTACCGATACGCCGGTACGCATGACGTCCATCGGATGCGATGCGGCAGGCAGAGCTTCTAACGCAGCTTTGACGCTGGCAGGTAAGCCGCGCAAGGATTTTAGTTTGGCTTTGTAGCCTTTGAGTTCGGCAGCTGTCGGCAGTTTGCCGTGGACTAGCAGATAGGCGATTTCTTCGAATTCGCACGTTTCGGCGACATCCAGAATGTCATAGCCACGATAGTGCAAATCGTTACCGGTTTTACCGACGGAACATAGCGCGGTGTTACCTGCGGTGACGCCGGATAGTGCGACGGATTTTTTTGCTTTGAAAACGGTTGGTGCTTCGCTCATTTTTGGTGTCTCCTGACGGAAAAGAATCGGTGTAAATAATCGTATTCAACTACAACGGCGGTGCTTATTTTTTCTGTGCGGCAAACAACGCATCCAGATGCTGCTCGAAATCGTGATAATTGATGCGGTCATACAATTCCATGCGGGTTTGCATGGTGTCGACCACGTTCTTTTGCGTGCCATCGCGGCGAATCGCGGTGTACACGTTTTCGGCGGCCTTGTTCATTGCGCGGAAAGCGGACAACGGATACAACACCAGACCGACATCGGCTGATTTCAGCTCATCTATTGTAAACAGCGGTGTCGAGCCGAATTCGGTGATGTTGGCAAGTACCGGGACTTTGACGGCGGCAGCAAACTGCTTATACATCGCCAGCTCTGTAATCGCTTCCGGGAAGATCATGTCAGCACCGGCTTCAACGCAGGCAATCGCACGTTCCAGCGCAGACTCCAAGCCTTCGACGGCCAGCGCATCAGTACGCGCCATGATGACGAAATTATCGTCGGTGCGAGCATCGACGGCGGCCTTGATACGGTCGACCATTTCCTGCTTGCTGACGATTTCTTTGTTCGGACGATGACCGCAGCGCTTGGCGCCGACTTGGTCCTCGATATGAATCGCTGCTGCGCCAAACTTGATCATCGATTTAACGGTACGCGCCACGTTGAAAGCGCTCGAACCGAAGCCCGTATCTACATCGACCAGCAATGGCAGATCGCATACATCAGTGATGCGGCGCACGTCGGTCAGCACGTCATCCAGATTGGAAATGCCAAGGTCGGGCAAGCCCAGCGAACCCGCTGCGACACCGCCACCGGACAGGTAAATCGCCTTGAAACCGGCACGTTTAGCGAGCAGCGCGTGGTTCGCATTGATCGCGCCGACCACTTGCAGCGGGGATTCTTCTTGCATCGCCTTACGGAAGGCAGCGCCTGCGGAATATTGACTCATGTGTTCTCCTGTTGGATGGCAATTTGTTTCATGCAGAGATCTGCACTGGCATTTTCTCTATACTCAGCAATCATCGTGCCAAGTTTGATTGATAGCGTGAATAGCGTGTCTTAAATAAAAATAAATCAATAAAATCAAATATTTATAGGTATTTTCGATAAAAAATTAACATGCTTGAAAAGCAGGGCGAAAAGAAAAATTGTTTCAACTTATGTTACATTTTGGAATATTGAAACATCATTTTGAACAGTTGAAACATGTCGCCTCCATCTCCTCCCCGCCGTGATGCCACTGATCCCAACCATACGCCGGTAATTTGGACTGTCTCGGTATCGCGCCTTTCCGACCTCTTTCGCGACATTACGCTGGAATACGACGACCGCGCGATTATCGAGCCTATCCATTTGGGCTTCGATGAAGCGGCGCGCCATATCCGTGAACGGATGGAAACCGAGCGCTGTGATGCGGTGATCGCTGCCGGGTCGAACGGTGCGTATCTTAAAAGTCGCTTATCGGTGCCGGTCGTGATTGCCAACGCCAGTGGTTTCGACGTATTGCAGGCGTTGTCTCGCGCACGCCAGATTACACCTGATATCGGGATCATTACTTATCAATCTACCATGCCGGCGCTGAGGGAATTCCAGAAGGCCTTTGGTTTTAAAATTGAGCAGCGCAATTACGCCACCGAGGAGGATGCGCGGGCACAAATAAACGAGCTGAAGGCCCGTGGCATCAAGGCGATTGTGGGTGCGGGTTTGATTACCGATCTGGCGGAAGAGGCCGGACTGGCGGCGGTATTCGTCTATTCCGCAGCATCAATCCGCCAGGCTTTTGACGATGCGTTGGAAATCGCCCGTCTTGCGCAACTGGAAGCGAGCCGCAGTCGCAGTCGGACTATCTCCGCGCCGGTGGTCGATACGCTGCGCGCTAAACATGGCATCAACGATTTGCGCGGCGATTCTCTGGCGATGGAAAACCTGCGTCAATCGATTGTGCTGTACGCCAAATCGCAGGCAACCGTGCTGATTCAGGGCGAAACCGGGACCGGCAAGGAACTGGTCGCGCAAGCAATTCACCGTGAAAATCCCCGCACGATGCTAGGCAACCGGCCATTTGTCGCAGTCAATTGCGGTGCGATTGCAGAGTCGCTGCTGGAGTCTGAATTGTTCGGCTATGAAGACGGCGCATTCACCGGCTCGCGGCGCGGCGGCCATGCCGGACTGTTCGAAGCAGCCCATCGCGGCACGCTGTTTCTGGATGAAATCGGCGAAATGCCGTTGACGCTACAAACGCGTTTGCTGCGTGTTTTAGAAGAACGCGAAGTAGTCCGAGTGGGCGGAACGCGGCCGATTCCCGTCGATGTACGGATCGTCAGCGCCACCCATTGCGACCTGGAGCAGCGCATACGCGAAGGCCGTTTCCGCGCTGACTTGTTTTATCGCTTAGCGGTATTGCGTTTGACGCTGCCAGCGTTGCGTGACCGTCCTGATGATCTGATCGCCTTGGCCGAATGGTGCTTGAAAAAAGCACTGGCCGCTTTGGGCGCCCGCCCGCATCCCGATCTGCACGCCGAAATCGTTACCTGCGCACCGCTGCTCAGCGCTTATGCGTGGCCGGGCAATGTGCGCGAAGTACGTAATTTGATGGAACGACTGGCGTTGTTCCTCGCCGCCGAACCGCTGCAGGCTTTGTCACCGGCGTTCATTATTAGCGTTGCGCCGGAATTTGTTCAGGTCGCATTGCCAGCGCCAGCAATCGCGGCAGTGACAACAAACATTGCGCCACAAACCGCTGAAAGCATTGTGCAAATATTGGCGCGTTTCGATGGAAACCGTGAAGCCGCGGCGAAATATCTTGGGATTAGTCGGACGACGCTTTGGCGCAAGATTAAGAATCAGTGATTGGCGATAATGGCTTTGGGAGGTTAAAGAAAATCCCTATCTTTTCCTCCGTAAAAACCGTTCGCATCAGAATCACAAGTCGAGTACACCCCAAAAATCGGCGAGTTAGGCAGACGGTTGGGAGCCTTGTCTGCAGTCCCGCTAGAGAAGAATTGTGCCTATAAGTCAGGGATTTTTGCTGTTTCTTGATTTAGTTCGCTGCGATTCATCGTACGGTCGGTCAAACCGGATACTAAGAAGCTAAGAAGCGTGAAACATGCGCAGTTTTTGGTTTCATCTGAATAGCTTCATATAAAATTTTTCATATTGAACTATACCGTGCCTGGGTGTCGGCATATCTTGAAAGCAAATTCAACGTTAAATTTATTGAACATTTTGAAAAAAATCAAAACGCAATGAGCGAAAGAATCATTTATGAACCGGCAGACGGTGGACACGTTTCTGTTCGACTTAACGGCGAAAGCCTTTGGCTGACGCAAAAACAATAGCTGACTTATTCACGAGAGAGCGGTCGGTGATTGCAAGCAATGCGGAAAATCTGCGCATTGCCGGTTCGGACAAGCCAGTTAAATCTTTGGCGTCGTGCAAATATATCAAATGGCAAGAAGAAACGCGCGCACTGCTAAAAATTTTGGCGTTAAATAATCGTGAAATTGCGCAAGGCACATTTTGTGACGCCGACGAGGTATTTGCTGAACTGGATAAGGCTGATCACTGATGGGCTAAGAATTCTCACCTTAAGTCGGCGCAGCAAGATTTAAAATCACTCATAGCTACGCAAGAATTTGTATATCGGCTGAGATAAACAGCAAATCGCAGCTGAAAACAAAAAAGGATTACAAGCCGAAGCGTGTAATCCTTTGATAGTCCTACCATTTCTTGGTGGCCCGGGGCGGAATCGAACCACCGACACAAGGATTTTCAATCCTCTGCTCTACCGACTGAGCTACCAGGCCAAGGAGCGGAATTATAGCAAGACATTTTGAATTAGCAAACCCCTTATGTGTTTTTTTTGAATTAGTAGTCGTTATAATGCATTCATGAATGATTTCAGACCCCCCTCCAAGAGCGTCGGCGCTGGTTTAGCGGCGCAAAGTACGCTTTCTATTTCTTCGCGAAATGTTTCTCGTAGTGATATTTGTATCGTCGGCAACGGCGCGGTCGGTAAGGTTGCGGCGTTGGGATTGGCGCAGGCCGGTCTTTCCGTCACCTTATTAGGTGCACCGTTGAAAGGCGCGAGTCGTCCCGATGACGTTTCTGGCGCATGGGATACGCGGGTGTATGCGTTAAATCATGTGGCGCGAAGTTTGCTGTCTGGACTGAAGGTCTGGGATGCGCTGGATGCTAGTCGGGTCGCGCCGGTGGAAAGCATGCTGGTAAAAGGTGGCGCGGACGCCGCTGCTGGCAAGATCAACTTTGATGCTTTTAGTGCCCGGACCAATGCGCTGGCTTGGATTGTTGAAGATCGCAATTTGAATCAGGCGCTCGATGCGGCGCTGAAATTTGCGCATAACGTGCGCGTGGTATATGGCCGTGCGCAGCAAATGACGGTCGATGCCGATGGCGCTACGTTGCAGCTGGAAGATGGCGCCGTCCTGAAATCCGCGTTGTTGGTCGGTGCCGACGGTGCGCAATCGTGGGTTCGCAATCAATGCGAAATCGGAATCGACTATCGGGCGTATCATCAGCGTGCCATCGTTGCTAACTTTGAGATCGAACGGCCGCATCATGATGTGGCGCATCAATGGTTTACGGCCGAAGAGGGGATCGTTGCTTTATTGCCATTGCCGGGCAAGCGCGTATCGCTGGTGTGGTCTGCGCCAGAGGCGTTGGCGGCGACGTTGCTGGGTGAGTCGCTGACTGAGTTGGCAGTGCGGTTGTCGGTGCTGGCTGGTGAGCAGTTAGGGCAATTACAACCGTTGCAGCCGGAAATCGTACAGAATTTTCCATTGTCATTGATCCGCAGCCATGCGCTGGTCGCACCGCGTGTGGCGTTGATTGGCGATGCGGCGCATGTTATCCATCCGCTGGCAGGGCATGGAATGAATCTGGGATTTGGCGATGTCGTGGCACTGATTAAGGTATTAAGTGAGCGCGGCCCGCATCGCGATTGCGGCGATGCGACAGTATTGGCGCGTTACGCACGCTCACGCAAGGAAGAAATTTTGTTGATGCAGGTGGCGACAGACGGTCTTGAGCGGTTATTTGGGCTTGATATCGGGCCGTTGCGCCTGGTGCGAAATGCTGGATTGAACTTGCTGGATAAACTTCCGGTCTTAAAGCGACGATTAATGGGCCATGCTTTTGGCCGCACAGTGGAAAAAAATTAAGGGAGTTGTAATGCAAGTTTGGAATAGTTATTTAAAGCCACTATTGTTGGTGGCGATGATAGGGATGGTAACGACAGCGGCAATCGCCGAAACGCCCCAGGAAGCAAATGTAAAAAAATTAATGGAGCCGCGTTTAGGCGACGGCGTTAAAGTCGACCAAGTGACTAAAACACCTTATCTGGGGATGTTTGAGGTGCGCGTCGGCAAGGATATTTTTTACACCGATGCTCAGGCTAAATACATGTTTGTAGGCCGGATTCTGGATGCGGATAGTTCACGCGATTTCACCAAGGAACGCATGGATGAAATCAGCAAGGTGAAATTTTCTGATTTGCCACTCGATCAGGCGATAAAGGTGGTGAAGGGTAATGGCAAGCGCGTTATTGCGGTCTTTGAAGATCCAAACTGCGGTTATTGCAAAAAATTCCGCAAGACGCTGCAAGAGGTCGATAACACCACGGTGTATACATTTATGTACAACATTCTGGCCCCGGACTCTTCTATCAAGTCTAAAAATGTCTGGTGTAGCGCTGATCGTCATAAAGCTTGGGACGACTGGATGATAAACGGCAAAATACCAGCGACGGCCGCTTCAAGCTGCGTCGATACGCCGAACGATAAAGTGTTGGCGCTGGGGCAGAAACTGAATGTGACCGGCACTCCGACGATTATCTTTACCGATGGCTCACGCATTCCCGGCTTTATCGATGCCAAGGCGCTCGAAGCCAAATTTGCGACTGTTAAATAAGATAAAACATTTTTTAGCGGCGAAGCGGTGGTGGGGCAATAACGTTATATGGCGATAAAGCCCCACCGCTAAACTCTTATGCATCCCCACTCCTCAGAACAAATAGTTGGTATTTTGCTGGCTGCCGGGCGCGGGCGTCGATTTGATCCGAGCGGAAAACAAAGCAAATTACTGCAATTTCTGCCTGACGGCCAGACTGTTCTGGCAAGCGCGGCGAAAAATCTGCGCGCTTGCTCGCCAACCTACGTCGTTTGTCGATCCGATACGCCAGCGGCAACGATGCAATTGGCGCAACAATGCGATGGCAGTGTTTTGCTGACCTGTGCCGATGCGGATGATGGGATGGCGGCGACGCTGGTATGTGGCTTGAAGCAAACGGCGAACGCTGCCGGATGGGTGATTGCTTTGGGCGATATGCCCTATGTACAGGTTGCTACGCTGGTGGCGTTGAAAACTGCGTTGGAGCAGGGCGCTGATATCGCGGTGCCGGTTTTTAATCAGCGGCGCGGTAATCCGGTGGCTTTCAGTCGTCATCATTTATCGCGCTTATTGCAGTTGCGCGGCGATCAGGGCGCACGCAGTCTGCTGCAACAGTTTCCGGTGACAGAGGTCGCGGTGGACGATCCGGGCATCCATCAGGATATCGATACCGTCGCCGATATACCACATTCATAAGCCGTAATGCGCCGATTGAGGTCTCGCGCAGTTGGCAAATGACCAAGGCCGATACGGGTTTGTGCGGATGCCGCTAGACTAGCGGTTTTTTAACGCCTTGCTTCACTAACCGGTCTATCTTCTGCGATGAATCCACACTTCCTAAATAAACGCCTGATCCTTATCCTCGGCTACGCTGGATTGATTCCTTTTGTATTATTGACGTTAGGCTGCTGGTTTGCTAGCCCTGACTGGATAGGTGATTTTATTCGTGGCCAGATGGCCTATGGCGTGGCGGTTTTATCGTTTTTGGGCGGGATTCATTGGGGTGCAATGGTGCTGCGGGCGGATTTGTCTGCTGAGCGGACCAAAAAAGCGTTGATCTGGGGCATTATGCCGACCACGATTGCATGGTTTTCGACCTTATTTTTTGCGTATGGCTATACTTTATTGATCCTTGGATTTATTGCTGCATATCAGGTTGATAAGCGCTTGTTCGTCTGGTACGGTTTGCCAGGCTGGTTCACGGAATTGCGCTATAAGTTAACCTGTGTAGCGGTTGGCGCCATGGTGTTGGCGATGCTTGCTGCCGGTGTGAGAGGAAATTTTAGTGCCTAAATCTAGTCAAAAATCTGCCGTAAAACCTACTGCAAAGGCTGGTGTTAAATCCCTGCCTAAGTCTGTCCAAAAGCAGGTTGCCAAAGGCGGCGTCAAAGCGGTTTCCAAGGCGCGTCTTAAGGCTGTTAAACCGATTAAAGCGCTCGGGAAATCGTTGAAAAATACCAGTTCTCAGGCAGTTGGCGGCAATGGCGCTGTGCATTACAGCATCGTCGCGGCAGATCCTGCGGCGCACTTGTTTGCGGTGACGTTGCAGATCGCTGCGCCAGCGGCGGTCGGACAAATTGTGGCGCTGCCAGCGTGGATACCCGGTAGTTATATGATCCGCGAATTTGCGCGCCATATTGTGCAGATTCGGGGCGAATCAAATGGTCGGACGATTCCTCTCAAAAAACTCGACAAACATTCTTGGCAAGCCGCACCTTGCGATGGGCCGCTGACGTTGCACTACCAAGTGTATGCATGGGATTTGTCGGTGCGCGCTGCGCATCTGGATCAGACGCATGGTTTTTTTAACGGCACCAGCGTATTTTTACGCGTGGTTGGTCATGAAAATGCATCGCATGTAGTGGATATTCAACGACCGCAGGGTGCTGAGTACGATCAATGGCGGATCGCAACGGCATTGCCGACCTTGCGCGCCGGGCGTGGTGCTGTTGGGACGTATGTTGCGGCTAATTACGATGAGTTGATCGATCATCCTGTCGAAATGGGCACGTTTCAACTCGCCACTTTTAAGGCGCATGGCGTGCCGCATGAGATTGCGATTACCGGCAATGTGCCGAATCTGGATATGGTGCGCTTGAGTGCCGATCTGAAAAAGATTTGTGAGACGCAAATTGCATTCTTTGAGCCCGCCGGAAGTAAATTTGCCAGACAGGCACCGATGCAGCGTTATGTGTTTTTGACGCTGGCAGTCGGCGACGGTTATGGTGGTCTTGAACATCGCGCATCGACGGCGCTGATTTGCGCTCGGGCTGATCTGCCGGTGAAGGGCCAGCCGGAATGCAGCGATGGCTATCGTACTTTCCTCGGTCTTTGCAGCCATGAGTATTTTCATACGTGGAATGTGAAGCGGATCAAGCCAGCCGCGTTTGCGCCGTATGATTTGCAAGTCGAAAATTACACATCGTTGTTATGGTTGTTTGAGGGTTTTACCAGTTATTACGATGACTTGATGTTGTTTCGTTGCGGCTTGATCGATCAGGCGGAATATCTGAAGCTGGTAACAAAGACGATCAATG
Organism: Glaciimonas sp. PCH181; assembly: GCF_003056055.1. Classification (NCBI taxonomy): domain Bacteria; kingdom Pseudomonadati; phylum Pseudomonadota; class Betaproteobacteria; order Burkholderiales; family Oxalobacteraceae; genus Glaciimonas; species Glaciimonas sp. PCH181. The sequence goes on along the minus strand of NZ_PYFP01000002.1, from coordinate 699,390 downwards.
GCGTCTTGCTCGGCAGTGGTCGGGGTAAACAAAGTGTGGCGGAATCCAGCTTTGATGCCTGGGTTAAATACTATCGTCAGGATGAAAACGCGCCTAACGCTATCGTCAGTTACTACACCAAAGGGTCGCTCGTGGCGTTGGCCTTGGATTTGACGATCCGTAGCGAGACTAAAAACAAGAAATCGCTGGACGACGTGATGCGTGTGTTGTGGCAAAAATATGGTCGCGATTTTTATGCGACTAACGACACCGCTGGACGTGGCGTGACGGAAGCCGCGGTTGAGGCGTTGTTTGATGCGGTGACCGGATTAAAATTGAAGCGGTTTTTTGATCGCTATGTACGCGGTACGGATGATCTTCCATTGGAAAAACTGTTGGCGTCCGCTGGTGTGACGATTGCCGATGAGCGCAAAGCAGTGAAGCCCGGCTTGGGTGCGCGCACGACGCGTGGTGGTGCTGAGTGCAAGTTGCTCAACGTGTATGAGGGCGGCGCTGCGCATCGGGCGGGATTGTCTGCTGGCGATGTGTTGATGGCGCTGGACGGTGTACGCGTGACGGCCAATTTGGACGTGATATTTGGGCGTTATCGTGTCGGCGATACGGTAACGGTGCACGCATTTCGGCGCGATGAATTATTGATTTTTAGTGTGAAATTGCTTGCCGATACGACGCCGCAACTGGGTTTGAACGCGATGCAGGGACCGGACACAGCAGTGGCCACGCGCAATGCGTGGTTAGCTGGACGTCATAGTCGCTGATTGATGGGCGCGGTAATTTTGTCTTGAAGGCAGGCGGGAACGGCTCTCTGCCTGCAGATTAGCTGTCTGCCTTCATGCCGCTCCAACGCGGCGTCAGCGTGTGCGCAATTCCATACAGGTCTAGCACGCGCCCGACGGTGTGATCGATCATTTCGTTGATACTTTTAGGACGGTGATAAAAGCCCGGCAGCGGTGGAAAAATGATTCCGCCCATTTCGGTGACACTCGTCATATTCCGCAAATGTGCCAGATTAAATGGCGTTTCGCGCACCATCAGCGTTAGCCGACGGCGTTCTTTCAAGACGACATCGGCTGCTCGCGTAATCAGATTATCCGACAGACCATTCGCGACTGCGGCCAATGTTTTCATCGAACATGGAGCGACGATCATGCCGTCTGACTGAAACGAACCGCTGGCAATAGATGCGCCAATATCGCGCACGTTGTGCGTGACATCGGCCAATGCCTCCACCTCTTTGCGACGCATATCCAGCTCCTGATGCAAATTCAGCACGCCAGCATCGGAGATCATCAAATGGGATTCGATTTCCGGGATTTCGCGCAAAAATTGCAACAGCCGCACGCCGTAAGCAACCCCCGTCGCGCCAGTGATGGCAACGATTAGCCGACGTGATGCGTGATGCGGTGCGGGTGGAGGCTTTGGCTGCTGTCGGGATGCGTCTGACACCGAGAGCCCTTTCAGGCGGTCAGCAAAGTTTTCAGTTCGCCGGACTCATGCATTTCATTCATGATGTCTGAGCCGCCGATGAACTCACCTTTAACGTACAGTTGCGGGACAGTAGGCCAGTTCGAATAGTCTTTGATGCCCTGGCGCACTGTCGGATCTTCCAGTACATTAATCGTCACAATGTTTTCCGCGCCGTTGGCTTTCAGCAGTTGGATGGCGCGACCAGAAAAACCGCACTGTGGAAATTGTGCTGTGCCCTTCATGAATAACACCACCGGATTTGCTGTCACGGTTTCTTTGATCCACGTTTGTACGTCGCTCATGGCAATACCTTTAAATGTTCAGAATGCAGTCATTATATGAAAAAGCGGGCCGCGCCGCTGACGTGACTGAAATGGCACAGAAATAATGTGTTCTTAATGCAATTGTCAAGAGTTTTTGACGCTGATGATAAGTCTATGTATAATCTCAGGTTCTCCCGGCTCCGGATGTCTTTTTATGCCATGCCGGATAGGATGAATTGTTGTTAGTTATTCAATTATTTCGATGAGGTTTCATATGTATGCGGTCATAAAAACCGGTGGCAAACAATATAAAGTTATTGCCGGTGAAAAACTTAAAATAGAACAGATACCTGCAGACATTGGCACCGAACTCACTATTGATCAAGTGCTTGCAGTTGGCGCTGGCGATACCCTGCAGGTTGGGGCGCCATTGGTCGAAGGTGCTACGGTGTCGGTTAAGGTATTGGCGCAAGGTCGCCACGATAAAGTCAAGATCTTCAAAATGCGTCGTCGTAAGCATTATCAGAAGCATCAAGGCCATCGTCAAAATTACACCGAAATTCAAATCGTTTCGATCAACGCTTAATTTAGCAATAAATTACGTCGATTGACTTAACCAAATCCAGGAGTTTTAAATGGCACATAAAAAAGGCGGCGGCACTACGCGCAACGGCCGTGACTCAGAGTCAAAACGACTCGGCGTCAAGGTCTACGGTGGCCAGGCGATTAACGCCGGCGGCATCATTATTCGTCAACGCGGCACTAAGACGCATCCAGGCGAAAATGTTGGCATGGGCAAGGATCACACCCTGTTCGCACTGATTCAAGGCAAAGTACAATTCGTGATCAAAGGCGCTGAAAAGCGTCAATATGTCACTGTTGTAGCAGCTTAAGTTAGTTAGCGCGAGGCGGAAGCCTTGCCGCAAAAGGCTCTGCCGTAGGTAGAGCCTTTTTAGTTTTCTGAGCATGAAAATTATGCGCTGCTTGCGTAAATTCATCGAAACTGCTCCATCGAATTGCAATGTCAATAAGTTGCGATATTTGCATGATGGCTACGATGATTCATCGATCAGTAGCAAAAACTGACTTCACAATATTAGTTAGTCGAAATAAATGTGCCATACGTTATATCAGTTAAAGGTCGTCTAAATTGTTGTGTAAGTTGCATAGGTTTTTTGCGGACTTCAACAATGCGATCACCCCGGAAGCCTGCCCGGCAACGCTAAATCAGGTAGGCATATCAGAATTATTTACCTCCAATCTCATTAGGACCTTCGAATGAAGTTTATAGATGAAGCAAAAATCGAAGTCATTGCCGGCGATGGTGGCAATGGGGTTGCGAGTTTTTTGCGTGAAAAATTTCGCCCCTTTGGCGGCCCTGACGGCGGCGATGGCGGCAAGGGTGGCAGTATTTGGGCCGTGGCCGACCGTAACATCAATACGCTAGTCGATTTCCGTTTTTCCAAAATGCATCGCGCTGGTCGCGGTGAAAATGGCCGTGGTTCGGATTGTTACGGCAAGGGCGCAGACGATATTAAATTGCGCATGCCAGTCGGTACATTGATTATCGATATCAATACCGGTGAAAGCATTGCCGATCTGACTGAACATGGTCAGGAAGTCTTGTTGGCAAAAGGCGGCGAAGGCGGCTGGGGTAACATCCATTTCAAAACCTCGACAAATCGTGCGCCACGCCAAAAAGGCGATGGTAAAGAAGGCGAACGTCGCGAATTGCGGCTTGAGCTGAAAGTCTTGGCCGATGTCGGTTTGCTAGGTCAGCCAAATGCCGGTAAGTCGACTTTCATCACTGCGGTATCGAACGCACGCCCGAAAATTGCCGATTATCCATTTACGACGCTGCATCCGAATTTGGGCGTAGTACGCGTTAGTCACGAAAAAAGCTTCGTGATTGCGGATATTCCCGGTTTGATCGAAGGTGCGGCTGATGGTGCAGGGCTGGGTATCCAGTTTCTAAAGCATTTACAGCGTACCGGCCTGCTATTGCACATCGTCGATTTGGCACCTTTTGAATCGACTGTCGATCCGGTCAAAGAAGCCAAGGCGATTGTTAAAGAGCTGCAAAAGTACGATCAGTCTTTGTTCGACAAACCGCGTTGGTTGGTGCTGAATAAGTTGGATGTCGTGCCGGAAGATGAGCGTAAGAGTCGGGTCAAGGATTTCGTTAAGCGTTTTGGCTGGAAGGGTCCAGTCTTCGAAATTTCGGCTCTGAATCACGCCGGTTGCCCGGAACTGGTCAACGATATTTATGCTTATCTGGCTGAAAAGCGTCAGCAGGAACACCGTGCTGAAGAAACGCAAATGACAGAAGAAGCACAAGGTATTCTGTCGATTGATCCAGATGATCCTCGCTTTAAAATTATTGACTAACGTTACGACTAACATTATTCAATAACGTTACGCATCAACGTTTAAGCGCCATAAATGTGCGTAGAGAGCCAATTAAGTGGCTCCACTCATCAACCGATATGGCTAGCGCTGACAAGCTCTGGCAATATCGGTTTTTTATTATTAGCGCCGAATAGGACCTTTGGCAGATCAAAATATGAATTCCATCATTCAAAAATCTAAACGTCTTATCATCAAGGTTGGTTCTTCACTGGTCACTAATGACGGTAAGGGACTCGATGGTGCTGCGATTGCTACGTGGGCTGCGCAAATTTCAGCATTGCGTGCGATGGGGAAAGAAGTGGTGCTGGTGAGTTCTGGCGCTATCGCTGAAGGGATGCAACGATTGGGTTTTGATAAGCGCCCGACCAGCATTGAGGAATTGCAGGCTTGCGCCGCAGTAGGACAGATGGGGCTGGCGCAAATTTACGAAACCAGTTTTCGTCTGCACGACATCCATACCGCGCAAGTGTTGCTGACGCATGCCGATCTTGCGGATCGGGAGCGTTATCTGAATGCCCGTTCGACCTTATTTACCTTGTTACGTTTTGGTGTCATCCCGATCATCAATGAAAATGACACGGTGGTGACCGATGAAATCAAGTTCGGCGATAACGATACGTTGGGCGCGTTGGTGGCGAATTTAATCGAGGCTGAGGCACTGATTATTCTGACCGACCAAAAAGGGTTATTTACTGCCGATCCGCGCAAAGATCCCAATGCTGAGTTCGTTCATGAGGCGCAAGCGGGTGACCCTGCGCTAGAAGTGATGGCGGGCGATGCGGGCACCGGGATTGGTCGCGGCGGGATGATCACCAAAATTCTGGCTGCGAAGCGTGCTGCGACATCTGGCGCACACACAGTCATCGCGTGGGGCCGGGAAGCGGATGTGTTGACGCGGCTTGCTGCCGGTGAAGCGATTGGTACGCAATTGAATGCCCAGACCGGCCAGTTGAAAGCGCGTAAGCAATGGATGGCAGATCATCTGAAAACGGCCGGTAAAGTGGTACTGGACGCTGGCGCGGTGCAAAAGCTGACGAACGAGGGTAAGTCGTTATTGCCCATCGGCGTGACAGATGTTTTGGGTGAGTTTGGGCGCGGCGACGTGATTACTTGTATGAATAGCGATGGCCGTGCGATTGCACGCGGCATCAGTAATTACACGAGCGCTGAAGCTCGGCGGATTATGCGTCATCCATCGTCAGAGATCGCCGCAATATTGGGCTTCGTCGAGAAATCGGAATTGATTCATCGCGACAATTTGGTTTTGTTGTAGGCCTTTGCTTATAAAAAAGCCGCTATGGAAACATAGCGGCTTTTTGACATTCAGCGTGCGTGTTTTGATGGTGGACTATCAGCTACCGGGCTTTATTGGCTGATTATTCCGGAAGCGCGCTTGTATTACAGGAACCTTGCCAGCGATCGTACCGCCTTGACAGAGAAAATCTGTAAACAATGCAGCATGCTGCCGATTTGCCCCGACTGCGCTGATCTGCTGCCACTTGCTCAGGCGTGCGCGTGACCAATTGCCATCTTTATGGCCGAAAGCATATAGTTTCTTTTCGGCGGTTTGACAGCGAATGCCTTCGTAGCTGACATTTTCTGCGCCGCCGCTGCTAGTGCTGATCAGCGTGTAACGGATGACCCCGTCGGATCCGGCTGAGATTGAATCCAGATCAATCGCGAATTTCATGGTGGTCGTAGGGCCGACATAAAACTCTGCCATATTTTCAGGTTTGGGCTGCGGAGGCAATTGCACCGCCAGTTCTTGCCAGGTCTTTACTTCATCGTCAAAATCATCATCAAAGCCGGGACCTGGGCCAGAGCCGGGGGCTGCGTGTACGTGGGCCACTGCAGAAAGGAGCAGGGCGGCGACCGCGACAAGTTTGTTGATCCTGCCGACGTTGTTAATTTTCGGCGTTGAAGAAATAATGTTAAAAAACATGGGAAAACTTACTCCTTATGGATAGTCGGATCAGCCGGAATGCAGGGATTTGGCGATTCTGACAAATCCTCTGTATTCAGTGCACAGCGCAAATGGCGCGGCTGGCGCGCTGAGCTTTGCAATGGGCGGGTTAAAAAGCGTGATAATTCTTGCAAGGCACGCTGATAGACATCGCGCTTGAACTCGATCACGGCATCCAGCGGGACCCAGTAATCATGCCAGCGCCATGCATCAAATTCAGGATGCTCGGTCAGGCGTAAGTTGACATCGCAATCGCGCCCCGTCATCCGCAGCAAAAACCAGATTTGTTTTTGGCCACGATAATGTCCGCGAATATCGCGTTTAATGAAATGATCAGGCACTTCATAGCGCAGCCAGTCGCGTGTACGGCCGACAATTTTGACGTGTTCCGCCTTCAGGCCGATTTCTTCCTCAAGTTCGCGGAACATCGCCTGCTCCGGCGTTTCACCGTATTTAATGCCACCTTGTGGAAATTGCCACGAATGTTCGCGCACGCGCTTGCCCCACCAGACTTCATTCTGGGTGTTGAGCAAGATAATGCCGACGTTAGGGCGGAAGCCTTCACGGTCCAGCATAGTATTACCTCAAAACTTTCTGCGACTAGGCGGTCCTCATGCCAATTTGCTTACGTTCTAAATTAAATACGACATTTAGGGGTAAATCCACGCATAGCAGGTCCCAACCAGTGGTGAAACTGGGCAGAACATCAATCAATTGTGCAAAGAGTGGGCGCATCAGCCAGCTAATCCTTTAAAATTGAGTCGATTATAACCCTCTCTTTTTAAAAAGAATTCACCGTTATGCGCGCCTCCCGTTTTTTTTGTATCGACTCTTAAAGAAGCTCCATCCGACGCTGAAATCGTCAGCCATAAATTAATGATGCGCGCCGGCATGATTAAACGCCTTGGTTCTGGTATCTATACCTATATGCCGATGGGATTGCGCGTGATTCGAAAAGTCGAAAATATCGTGCGTGAAGAGATGAATCGTTCCGGCGCGGTTGAATTATTGATGCCAGTTGTACAACCTGCTGAACTTTGGCAAGAAACCGGCCGTTGGCAAAAATACGGCGATGAACTGATGCGCGTCAAAGACCGGCATGGTCGTGATTTCATTATTCAGCCAACCTCGGAAGAAGTGATTACCGATATTGCGCGCACTGAATTGCGCTCTTATCGCAAACTTCCGGTCAATTTTTATCACATTCAGACTAAATTCCGCGATGAGCGCCGTCCACGTTTCGGTTTGATGCGCGGTCGTGAATTTACGATGAAAGATGCTTATTCTTTCGATCGCGACCTGGATGGCCTGAAAAAGTCGTATCAAGTAATGTACGACGCCTATATCCGGATTTTCAATCGTTTCGGTCTGCAATTCCGTCCTGTCGCCGCTGATAATGGCGCCATTGGCGGCACTGCATCGCATGAATTTCATGTGATCGCCGCAACGGGTGAAGACGCGATTGTGTATTGCCCGACCTCAGATTACGCAGCAAATATGGAGGCCGCCGAAGCGCTGGCCGTTGATGCAAGTCGTGCTGCGCCAAGTCAGGTAATGACTAAAACAGCGACCCCTGGTAAAGCCAAATGTGAAGCAGTCGCCGAATTATTGAATATTCCGCTAAGCGCCACGATTAAATCCATCGTGCTGACAGTTGAAACAGCGGCGACCGATAAAAAGCCTGCTGACAAACAAGTTTGGTTGCTGATGCTGCGGGGCGATCATGCGCTGAATGAAATCAAAGCGAATAATATCCCTGGTCTGACCGGATATCGTTTTTCAACCGAAGAAGAAATCGTCGAATGGTTCGGTACGCCACCGGGTTATTTGGGCCCGATCAATACTAAAAAGCCGATTAATGTCGTCGCTGATCGTACCGTGGCGAACATGCACGACTTCGTTTGCGGCGCGAATGAAGTGGATTATCATTTGACGGGCGTCAACTGGGGCCGTGATTTGCCGGAACCGTTGGTAGTCGATATCCGTAATGTCGTCGAAGGCGATCAATCGCCGGATGGCAAAGGCGTGCTGGCGATTCAGCGCGGGATCGAAATCGGTCACGTGTTCCAGCTCGGGACGGCTTATTCCGAAGCGATGAATGCTACTTTTCTAGATGAAAACGGCAAGCCGCAGCCATTGCAAATGGGCTGCTATGGCATTGGTATCACGCGGATTTTGGGCGCTGCCATTGAACAGAATTATGATGACAAGGGCATCATCTGGCCAACCGCGATTGCGCCATTTGAAGTTGTTCTCTGCCCGATGGGCTATGATCGCAGCGAAGCGGTTAAAAGCGAGACCGATAAACTCTACGAAGCCTTGCAAGCGGCAGGCATTGACGTGATTCTGGATGATCGCGGCGAACGTCCGGGTGCGATGTTTGCCGATTGGGAGCTGATCGGCGTTCCGCATCGCGTCGTAGTGGGTGATCGTGGTTTGAAAGATGGTCAGCTAGAATACCAAGGTCGTCGTGATACTGAGGCGACTAGCGTGCCATTGGCTGAGATGGTGGGTTTTGTGAAAGCCCGTCTGGGCGTCTGATCTGGCTGGAGGTTGATTGCGTGTTTCTCAGAGGCGAAGAAAGCTGTATGCGTGGCACGCAATACGTGAGAAATGGTTGTTGTTTGAGGTCTTTCCTCGGAAATCAATCGTTCTGAATGAGATTTTCCGAGGAGTTTTCTTGCGTTTGACAGGCCGTATTTTTCTCTGCTTGACGATGGTGCTGACTACATTGATGGTCGGTGGCGTCGCGCATGCCGGGAATCAAAAAGAAGAGGCGATGGCCGACTCAGTAAGGTTAGCGCTATCGCGGGCGATCAATGACGGGCGACCGCCGAAGCCGCAATTTACCGATATCCAGCAGCGCATTCAGTACCTTTACTGGCTGGTGGAAATGTCGGAGCGCCTAAAAAAGAAATTCCCCGATGCGCAAATGCGTACCGAATTTCTGGAAACAACCTGGTACGAATCCAAGCGAGCGGGACTTGATCCGGCGATGGTATTGGGCTTGATTCAGGTGGAATCCGCATTTCGCAAATACGCTATGTCTAGCGTTAGCGCGCAGGGGTTGATGCAGGTGATGCCGTTTTGGACCCGTGTAATCGGGGACGCAGATCGCAGCAAATTATTTGATATACAAACCAATCTGCGCTATGGCTGCGCGATTTTGCGTATGTATCTGGACATGGAAAAAGGTAATCTCTACCTGGCGCTAGGCCGTTATAACGGAAGCCGGGGTCGGCCCGAATATCCGAATGCGGTGCAGGCTGCCTGGAAGCGCTGGGAGTTTGAGCCGGTGCCGATCAAAACCACGGTGGCTGTGCAGTAACGTTAAGTTGCAATTCACCCAGACCTGAAGTTGCGCGTCGCCGTAGCACTGTCTTGGTATTTCTTCGTGATGTAATTCTGTCGAAACTCGCTTCTTATATTTGCAGTGGTCATGCAATTAAGAACGCGACAGCGTCAGAAGCGCCCTCGGGCAAATAATCTCAACTATCAAATTCATGTGTTCCAAAAACAAAAAAACCCGCGCAATGCGGGCGTTTTTGTTTGGCACTTAAGTTAATCTAGCTGAGCTAGACCTTAAGCATTGCTCAAGTGAGCAGAAATGAGTTTAGTCATTTCAAACATAGACACTTGTTTTTTGCCGCCAAAGACAGCTTTCAGCTTTTCATCAGCATCGATGTTGCGCTTATTTTCTGGATTTTGCAGATTGTGCTTCTTGATGTATTCCCAAACTTTCTTGGTAACTTCAGTGCGTGGCAGCGGATCAGCGCCGACAACAGCAGCCAGAACATCTGATGGTTTCATTGGCTTCATGAACGCTGCATTAGGCTTGCGTGCTGGCTTCTCTGCTGCAACTTCTTTTGCTGGTGCTGCTTTTTTAACTGCTGGTTTAGCGGCTGCAGGTTTTTTTTCTGCAACTACTGGTTTTTTTGCTGTGGCCATCTTTAAGCCTCCTTGACGAAGAGAGTGTGAAAAATGCGTCAATCACGCATCGCCCATAGTGGTGCGCTTTTCGCAGTGACGCAAGTGTTTTTTATGGCTTTTGCAGGATTTTGTGTGTGACGGCGATGCCTGCTGAAATACACTGCCTTTTCATAGCGCTTTAGGGAACTAAATGCGCTTTCTGCACGTGATAAATATTGCAATAAAGTGGCAGTGAGTTTCCACTCTTTTGGGGCGCTCGGCGAACATTGGTCCAGAGATCAAAAGCCTTATCAATCAAGGATTTATAGATTATTCCGCGGAATTAAATCGTTACCAAATCTTTCAACGCAAGATTTGGCGCGGTTCTATTTCAAGCCCGGCATCATGCCTTTCATGCTGCGCATCATTTTCATCATGCCGCCGCCCTTGAGTTTTTTCATCATCGATTGCATTTGATCAAATTGCGACAACATGCGATTGACTTCCTGCACTTGGACGCCCGCGCCAGTGGCAATCCGGCGTTTGCGCGAGGCTTTGATCAGCTCCGGCTTGGCGCGCTCTTGTGCGGTCATGGAATTGATCATCCCTTCCATGCGCCTAACTGACTTCTCTGCCTGATCCATATTTGCACCGCCAGCGGCTTGCTGGAACTGTGCTGGCAGCTTATCCAGCAAACTCGACATGCCGCCCATTTTTTTCATTTGACCTAATTGCGCCTTGAAATCATTCAGGTCGAACTTGCCGCCGCCTTTGATTTTCTGCGCCAGATCCTGCGCTGCAGCAACGTCGACACCTTTTTTAGCTTCTTCAACCAGCGCCAGAATATCGCCCATGCCGAGAATCCGGTTCGCCATGCGTGACGGATCAAACGCTTCCAGACCATCCAGCTTTTCGCCGACACCAGCAAATTTGATCGGCTTGCCAGTAATGTGACGTACCGACAGCGCAGCACCGCCACGCGCATCGCCATCCAGTTTCGTGAGCACAATCCCGGTCAGCGGCAGCGCATCATTGAACGCCTTGGCTGTGTTGATCGCATCCTGACCGAGCATGGCGTCGACTACAAACAGCGTTTCGATAGGTTTGACAGCGGCATGAACGGCGGTGATTTCTTGCATCATCGCTTCGTCGATACCCAGGCGACCGGCGGTATCGATGATCAGTACATCGTGATAATGGCGCTTGGCAAAATCGAGTGCGGCCAGTGCGATATCGACCGGTTTATCGGTCACCAGGCTCGGAAAGAAGTCAGCGCCAACTTGTTCGGTGACCGTTTTCAACTGTCCAATCGCTGCCGGACGGTAGACGTCGGTAGAAACGGTCAGGACTTTTTTCTTTTTCTGCTCGCGCAGATATTTCGCTAATTTACCGACCGTCGTAGTTTTACCTGCACCTTGCAAACCGGCCATCAGGATGATCGCTGGCGGTTGCGTGGCGAAGTTAAGCTGCGATGCTTCCGGCCCCAGATCGGCGCCCATTAACGACGCTAATTCGCGTTGTACCACGCCGACCAACGCCTGGCCCGGCGTCAGCGATGCGATGACTTCCTCGCCTAAGGCTTTTTGCTTAACGTTGGCGATAAATTCGCGCACGGCTGGCAGCGCGACGTCGGCTTCCAGTAGTGCCAACCGGACTTCACGCAACATTTCGGCGGTATTGGTTTCAGTCAAACGCGCTTCGCCGCGCATGGTTTTGACGACTTTGGCGAGGCGCTGGGTAAGATTGTCTAACATAGGTGACAGTGTTTTCGGAAGAGAGGACGGAAGGGGCGGAGGACTGCCGGTATAAACGGTATTAAGGTATAAGAAACATTTGTTTCCGCGATGTTTCCAGCGGATGTTTTACCGACAATGACCGATGAAGACCGATACTGCGCCCTAAATATAATCGGTTATTTTACCCGATACCGAGGAAAAGCCCGCTTTCCAGAGAATGGGAGGGAAAGAATAATTTTTTTACAGAAATCGCGGAAAATGAACACCAGAGCGGAGGCCTGAGTCGGTAATGCCTTCAGATCAGAATTATGTGAATTGCCGACCGGCAATGTGATAGTCAGCATCCGCCTAATGCGCGCCATAAATGTCTGATCGCGATAGGGTACGGGCTTTCCTTGAGGTATGATTCTTCCATCCAATATTCAGGAAATACCATGTCAGGAAATTCCTCGCCCGAAGCGCCGCGTCTGGCGGTATTAATCGATGCCGACAACGCTAGTGCAGCGATTGTCGATGGTTTGCTGGCAGAGGTTGCCAAATACGGCGTGGCTAGTGTCAAACGTATTTATGGCGATTGGACTGACAACCGGCTGGGAACCTGGAAAGAATGCCTGCTGCGCAATTCGATCCAGCCGATTCAACAGTTTGGCTATACCAAAGGTAAGAACGCAACCGATAGCGCGATGATCATCGACGCGATGGATTTGCTGTATACAAGGCGTTTCGATGGATTTTGCATTGTCTCCAGCGATAGTGACTTCACACGGCTGGCGTCGCGTATCCGGGAAGAAGGTTTGACCGTATATGGTTTTGGTGAGCGCAAGACGCCGCAGCCTTTTGTGACGGCATGCGATAAGTTTATTTACACTGAGCTGTTGACGGATTTGGACGTCGAAGACGTCTCGCAGGCGCCTGGGAAATTGCATCCTGCCGCGAATGAGCTTAAACAGGATACGCGGTTGGTGCGTTTGTTGCGAAGCGGTGTCGAAGCAGTGTCGGATGAAGATGGTTGGGCGCAGCTGGGATCGGTTGGCAGCCATATTGCCAAGCAAGCGCCGGATTTTGACGCGCGTGAATATGGTTATGCGAAGCTCAGCGGACTAGTTAGTGCAACTGAGCTGTTTGATGTAACGCAACGGATTTTGGCGAATAACAAGTCTGCGATGTATATCCGGGACAAGCGTAAAAATAAGTAATCGTGACGTCCGAAAACCGGGCCGCTGCGATGAGCCAGTTAAATCTGTCTTATTAAGTATGGTCAATTGTCGTCGTTGGTTATCGCTTGATAAATACGTTGCCGACCCAATTTATGTGTGTCTTTAGTAAGAAAATTTCTTTCCCGCTGTGGGTTATCGCACCGCCAGCACAAGGTTACATACTGTAAACTTACATGATGCAAACTTATCTCTTTATTTTGACTGCACTGTTATACCTTGGCTGCGCCTTGCTGCCATCGAAACGGCGCAAGACCATCTCGGTAGTCGCTGCCGCAGGTTGGTTGCTGCATGGCGGCGCACTATGGGCTGACGTGATCGGTCCCGAGGAGGTGCGGGTTGGTTTTTCGATGATGCTGTCGGCGACGCTATGGGTATCGGTCGCTGCTTACTGGCTTGAAAATCGCAACTATACTCTCGATGGATTACGCGTTCTGGTGTTGCCGACCGCGGCGCTGGCGGTGATTTTGCCCGCGCTATTTCCCGGAAATATGGTGCCATTAAGCGGTAAATCGCCAGTGTTTTTATGGCATATCGTGATTTCTATTCTGGCTTACAGTACGCTGACGATAGCGGCATTTCATGCGGTATTGATGGTATTGCAGGAATCCCGTTTGCATACGCGGCCCGGTCGCGTGAGTACTAGTTGGTTTGGCGTTGCACTGGATCGCTTGCCCGCGTTGCTGACGATGGAAAAGTTGCTGTTTCGGTTGATCGCTTTCGGCTTCGTATTGTTGACGCTAACAGTATTGTCCGGCGTCGTGTTCTCGGAAGAATTGTTCGGCACCGCCTTCAAGTGGGATCATAAGACTATATTCACGATGCTGTCGTGGGCCTTGTTTGGCTTATTGCTGGCGGGACGTAAATGGCAGGGCTGGCGTGGTCGCACGGCGCTCAGTTTTACATTGATCGGATTTGCTATTTTGTTACTGGCGTATGTCGGTAGTCGTTTTGTGCTTGAAGTGGTATTGCATCGGGTCTTGGTATGAAATATGTGATTTGGTTAGTCATTGCGCTGGCAGTTGTCGTCTGGTTTCAGCGCACTAAAAAGAACATCATCAATAAAAGCCGTTCCGCCTCGGGTGATCCGACAGGCGGCGCTGGTGGAGGTGCGCATCCGTCGTCTTTGTCGGGTGCTTCCCCGCCAGTGGAAGAAATGGTGGCATGCGCGCATTGCGGTCTGCATTTTCCTGCTTCCGAAGCTGTGACCGATTATGCCGGTACAGTGTTTTGCGGTGAGGAGCATCGGCGTCTGCACGCACATTGATGTTGCCACCGGATAACTTCTTGAATTGACGCGCATGAGCCGATCCGGATCGCACTTCCATTTTCCAAAATTCGGGTCTGCCATCTTTGCAGACACCGATAGGCCAATAACGTTTTGGCGCAATCTCCAAACATTTAATATTGCCCGGATTGTCGTGGCGTTAGTCTTGCTGATGTATCTCAGCGCGAATGGCGCTAAAGATAAGGGCTTGTTGAATTTTTTTAATTATTCCGAAATCTGCACGATTTACCTGATTTGCGCGATTGTCTTCACCTTATTAGCGGCCTATTACCGGCGTAATTACAAGCTCCAGATTGTGGTGCAAATTGTGATTGATATCGGCGCGATTTCTATTCTTTATATAGGTGCAGGGGGCGCTAAGAGCGGTTTGGCGATTCTTTATTTATTCCCGCTCGCGGGAGGCGCAATTCTGGCGTCGCTGTTACAGGCGATGCTGTTCGTCTCGATTGTCACTCTGGTTCTATTGGGGGAGAGCGGCTATCAAATTTTGCAATCGACGTCGGATGCAACGACATTGAAAGCAGGGTTATCAGGCGCAGCGTTCTTTTTTGCCGTGTTTGTGATCAATCGTTTGGCTAACAAATTGATTCGACAGGAAGATCTGGCGAAACAGCGCGGCACAGATTTACGCGTGCAGCTGGCAATTAATCGCATGGCTGTGGCAGATATGGGCGATGGTCTGCTGGTTGTCGGCCCGGACGCGACTATCCTGATGGCCAATCCGATGGCTGAACGCATGCTGGCTTTGTCGATTCCTGATGAGCCGCATTTGTTCAAGCTGACTGATTTTCCTTCGCTGTCTCCGATTGCCGAGGCTTTTTTGGCTTGGGCTGCCACCGTCAGTCTCCATCCCAGCGTTAGCCCTCCCTCTCTTTCGGACGCAACCTCCAGCGATTCACCCTTTCTTGTCACGATCAAACAAACCGAGGATAGAGGGCCGAGCAGCACAGCTATGGGGGTAAGCGGGCATGAGCTGGCGATGCATTTTAAATTGCGCTTTGCCGCAGTCAAAACCGAGGATTTAAGTGAGTATCTTGCGGTTATTTTTTTACAAGATGTCAGCGAAATTGAAAATCAGGCGCAGCAATTGAAGCTGGCAGCGATGGGGCGATTAACTGCCAGTATTGCCCACGAAGTGCGCAATCCGCTGTCGTCCATTTCTTATGCTGCGACCTTGTTGATCGAAGAAGCCGTCAGTCCGACGCAAGTACGTCTGCTCAACATTATTGAGGATAATGTGGCGCGGCTTAATCGTATGATCGAAGATATTCTGTCGCTATCGCGTAAGGCGCAACGACAAACTGCGCCTATCCTGTTGGCTCCACTGGTCGCTGAGATCGCTGAAGAATTTCAGCAAACTAACCTGATAAAGGCTGGGGTGCTGCAATTGCTGATCCCGGCGACTGACCAACATCGCGTGTGGTTTGATGCGTTACATTTGCGTGAGGTCGTGGTTAACTTATTGTCGAATGCACTGCGCTACGCCAGCGGCGAGGCCAACAGCATCCGTTTGCTGGTTACCACCAATGCGGCGGGCGGTCTGGAGCTGCACGTACAGGACGATGGCCAGCCGATTACCCCGGCAATTCGCCTGCATTTATTTGAGCCGTTTTATACGACCTCTAATAAAGGAACCGGCCTTGGACTATTTTTGGCACGCGAGTTGTGTTTGAATAACGCTGCAAAGCTGGACTATGAATATCGTCATGAAGCGCACGAGCATCTCACCGGACGTTTTGTTATCGCGTTTGCTGCTCGTGGGCCACTTTAAATGTTAGTTGACCGGAAAAGATTGTTGCCATGACTTCACCCCGTATTCTGGTCGTCGATGACGAGGCGCATTTACGCGAATTACTGGAAATCGCCTTAGTCAAAATGGGTTTGGATGTCGATAGTGCTGATTCGCTGGCAACAGCCCGGCAATTTCTGTCGCAGCGCGAATACGCCCTTGTACTTACCGACATGCGACTGCTCGACGGCCTTGGTATTGAACTGGTGCACGAAGTTGTTGCCAGTTGCAAAATGACACCGATAGCGGTGATTACCGCCTTCGGTAGCGCCGATAACGCCGTGATGGCCTTGAAGGCGGGGGCATTCGACTATTTATCCAAGCCTGTTGCGCTGGATCAGCTACGTTTAATGGTGCAGTCGGCATTACGTATGAACGTGCCGGAGCGCAGTCCTTCCCACGCAGGGCTGTCATCGCGCAATAGCGCTACGGATAGTAAGGTAGGGGCGCAGCCGTTACGGCTGATCGGCACTTCTGCGGCGATGCAGGATTTGCGTGCGCAGATTGCCAGATTAGCGCGCAGTATGGCGCCGATTGCGATTAGCGGCGAATCCGGCAGCGGCAAAGAATTGGCTGCCCGCGATTTACACGCGCTCAGTCCGCGTGCCGACAAACCTTTTATTGCAGTCAATTGCGGTGCCATCCCCGAGAATTTGATGGAGGCGGAGTTTTTCGGCTATCGCAAAGGCGCTTTTACCGGTGCCGCAGACGATCGGGATGGCTTTTTTCAGGCTGCTAACGGCGGGACGTTGCTGCTCGACGAGGTGGCCGATTTGCCGCTGGCAATGCAAGTTAAATTGCTGCGCGCAATTCAAGAGCGCCGGGTCCGCAAAGTCGGCGCGACGACGGAAGAGGTTGTAGATGTGCGGTTGGTCAGCGCAACGCATCAAAATCTGGCGGAATGCGTGGAGAAAGGCAAATTCCGGCAGGATTTGTATTACCGTTTAAACGTGATTGAATTGCGATTGCCACCTTTGCGCGAGCGGTTGGAGGATATCGGTTTGCTGGCGGAGGTTATTTTGGCGCGTCTGGCGATCCCCGATCCCCATTTGACCTCGATGTCATTGACCCCCTCGGCATTGCAAGCCTTACGTACTTATAGCTTTCCGGGCAACGTCCGTGAACTTGAAAATATTCTTGAGCGGGCATTGGCTTTTGCTAACGATGGTCAGATCGAAGTGTTTGATCTGGCATTGAAAGTAACGGGCTTACTTCAGCCTGAGCAGAATCTTGCAGCCGATCTGAATGAACCCAAAGAGCCAATCGGCCCAGAGGAATCGGCGGCCGCGGTTGCCTCAATCATGGCAATGGCAGAAAAATTTGTCAGCGATCCCTCTGTTACCGCCGAAGCTAATCCTGCGTTGCCGCCGTCGTTACCCATGCATCTCGACGATGTTGAGCGTAATATTATTCGACAAGCATTGGCGCGAACGCAATTCAATCGCACCAAAGCAGCGGAATTGTTGGGCATAAGTTTTCGGCAATTGCGTTATCGGATGCAAAGATTATCGATCCATGAACAGGATTAAGAGTATTCGCGATGACGGATAACGTACCAAAGATCGCCGTGGTCACCGCTGCTGAAGGTGCCGTTGCGGCTGCCGAGGCAACCTTCGTCCAGCCAGTTACGCCCGTTTTTCAGATTGGCGAAGATGGCTGGTGCGTAGCGGAAAGCGGCGCGAAGGATGCGCCCGAAGTGCGTCATCTGCGCTCGCCGAATTGCGATGCCCGGCCAGAAGGCAGCGGTATTGATCTGCTAGTGATCCACAACATCAGTTTGCCGCCCGGTCAATTTGGCGGACCGTTTATTGCTGATTTATTTGGCAATTCTCTGGATTACGATGCCGATCCGTATTTTGAACAGTTGCGGTCGTTACGGGTGTCTGCCCACTTTCTGATTCGTCGCGACGGCAGCGTGATGCAGTTTGTATCGACTAACGATAGGGCCTGGCACGCTGGCGTATCGACATTTGGCGAACGTCAGCGCTGCAATGACTTTTCGATCGGGATTGAACTCGAAGGGACTGATTTCACGCCTTTTACCATGCCGCAGTACCAGTCTCTTTGCGCGATGACGGACGCATTGCTGTCGCGCCATCATCTGTTGGCAGTATGCGGGCATGAACATATTGCACCGGGCAGAAAAACCGATCCAGGGCCTTTTTTCGACTGGCACCTGTACCAGCAAGGTTGCGTCGATACGCGCCTGCGAGCACTCACCAACCCGACATTGCGCTTCCCGTGCGGCACCTAGAAAAGTCAATGGAATTTTGATTTTTCTTAGCAAAAAAGATTATATCGATCCCTCTCTTTAAGCATTGCGTCTGTACTCGCTAGGTACTACAATTAGTGCAAACAACGATCTAAAAACTATATCTAGTGTTTTATGATCTTAAACGCAATTTCTCCTTTAGCTGTTCCAGGTGCCTAGGCTGCATAACTAAGAAGGTTTTGGTATTCATGTTGTATGGGCCTGAGGACAGCCCCCTTATTTGAAATTGATCAAGTTTGACGCAAGCGTCAGTTGGATTTTGCGTTTGCGTGTGGCATGGCATCAGCATTAGTTTGGTGATGATATGTAGCAATCGTAGTGGCGTTGGCGGTGTGGTTTTTTTAGTCCTTATTATTAGTTATTAACAACAGGCGCAATGCGCGTCTGTCAACTCAGCTCGGGAGGCTCAGTGCAATCTACTCAAGAAATTTCCGTTAAATCTTTATCCGAGTTCGGTGGCGCATCGTCGCAGACAGGTACTAGCTCCGCTCCCGCGAAGGCGCCTATCAGTTTTGGCGATTATCGGATCATCCGTCGTAATGGTTCTGTTGTCGGTTTCGAGCCATCCAAAATTTCGATCGCGGTCACTAAAGCATTTCTCGCGGTCAACGGCGGCCAGGGCGCGGCTTCTGCGCGCGTCCGTGAGCTGGTCGAAGAACTGACTTCCAACGTTGTGAATGCGTTGGTGCGTCGTCAGCCTACTGGTGGCACTTTTCACATTGAAGATATCCAGGATCAGGTCGAGCTGTCATTGATGCGCTCTGGTGAGCACGATGTTGCGCGTGCTTACGTTTTGTATCGCGCCAAGCGGATGGAAGAGCGCGCACAGCTATCGACCACTAGCCCGGCGGTTGCGGCAGCTGAGCTGTATGTGACGGAAGGTGGCCAACGTCGCGTCCTCGATATGCAGCAAGTGCGCGATTTGATTTCCGCGGCGTGTATCGGTCTGGAAAAGCACGTCGACGCTGATGCCATTCTGTCAGAGGCAGTCAAGAATTTGTACGACGGCGTGCCGGTTGAAGAACTGCATAAGTCAGCGATTCTGGCAGCGCGTGCTCTGATGGAAAAAGATCCGGCCTACAGCACCGTTACGGCGCGTTTGCTGATGCATACGATTCGTAAGGAAGTCTTCGGCAAAGAAGTCGCGCAAGCGGATGCGCCTGCGGAATATCTTGAATATTTCCCAAAATATATTAAAAAGGGTATAGAGGCAGATCTGCTTGATAGCAAGCTGGCGCAGTTTGATTTGAAAAAACTGGCTGAAGCGTTGCAACCTGAACGCGATCTGCAATTTGCTTATATTGGTCTGCAAACGCTGTACGACCGTTATTTCCTGCATATTCAGGACAGCCGCATCGAAATGCCACAGGCGTTTTACATGCGCGTGGCGATGGGCCTGTCATTGAACGAAATTAACCGCGAAGAGCGTGCAATCGAGTTCTATAACTTATTGTCCAGTTTCGATTTCATGAGTTCGACTCCAACGCTGTTCAATTCCGGGACACTGCGTTCGCAACTTTCATCCTGCTATCTGACGACAGTGTCGGACGATCTTGAAGGCATTTACGATGCCATTAAAGAAAACGCCTTGCTGGCGAAATATGCAGGCGGCTTGGGTAACGATTGGACGCCGGTGCGTTCGCTGGGTGCGCATATCAAAGGCACGAACGGTAAATCACAAGGTGTGGTGCCATTTTTGAAAGTGGTCAACGACACAGCGGTTGCGGTCAATCAGGGCGGTAAGCGTAAAGGGGCGGTATGCGCCTATCTGGAAACATGGCATATGGATATCGAGGAGTTCCTGGACCTGCGTAAAAACACCGGCGATGATCGTCGTCGTACGCATGACATGAACACTGCCAACTGGATTCCTGACCTGTTCATGAAACGCGTGATGGAGAAGGGCGAATGGACTTTGTTTTCGCCTAGCGATGCGCCAGACCTGCATGACAAGGTCGGCAAGGCATTTGAAGCCGCTTATGTCGGTTACGAAGCTAAAGCTGCACGTGGCGAGTTGCGTACATCCAAGAAAATCCATGCGCTGGATCTGTGGCGCAAGATGTTGTCGATGCTGTTTGAAACCGGCCATCCTTGGATTACTTTTAAAGATCCTTGTAATATCCGTTCCCCGCAGCAACACGTCGGGATGGTACATAGCTCAAACCTATGTACAGAAATTACGTTGAATACTAACGAATCAGAAATCGCAGTATGTAATCTGGGTTCGGTCAATTTGCCCGCGCACATGAAAGACGGTCAGTTGGATGCGGTCAAACTCCAAAAAACGATCAACACGGCAATGCGGATGTTGGATAACGTCATTGATATCAACTATTACGCAGTGAAGAAGGCGCGCGATTCTAATTTGCGTCATCGTCCTGTTGGTCTGGGTATTATGGGTTTCCAGGATTGCCTGCACATGATGCGGATTCCTTATGCTTCGCAAGAAGCGGTCACGTTTGCCGATCGTTCGATGGAACTAGTGTGCTACAACGCGTATTGGGCTTCGACGGCTTTGGCCGAAGAGCGCGGTCGTTACAGTTCATACCGTGGTTCGTTGTGGGATCGTGGCATTCTGCCGCAAGATTCGTTGAAATTATTGGCCGAAGAGCGCGGCGGTTATCTCGAAACGGATATGTCGGAATCGTTGGACTGGACTGAGTTGCGCGGCCGTATCAAAGAATTCGGTATGCGTAATTCGAACTGCGTAGCGATTGCACCGACGGCGACCATTTCGAACATCATTGGCGTGTCGGCCTGTATCGAACCGACTTACCAAAATCTGTATGTGAAGTCGAATCTGTCTGGCGAATTTACAGAAATCAACGCTTACCTGGTACGTGATTTGAAGGCGCGCGGTTTGTGGGATGAAGTCATGATCTCGGATCTTAAGTATTTCGACGGTAGTCTGGCCAAGATTGATCGCATTCCGCAAGATTTGCGTGCGATCTACGCAACGGCGTTCGAAGTTGAACCGTCATGGTTGGTTGAAGCTGCATCGCGTCGTCAAAAATGGATCGACCAGGCGCAGTCATTGAATATTTATATGGCCGGTGCATCGGGCAAAAAACTTGATGAGACTTACAAGCTGGCTTGGTTGCGCGGTCTGAAAACGACTTATTACCTGCGCACAATTGGCGCGACTCACACTGAAAAATCCACCACTAAAACAGGTGCATTGAATGCAGTGTCAGTGGATGGCGGCGCAAGCGGCGGTGCGATGGCAAATTATGCAACCAAGCCGGTCGTATCGGATGAGATCGAACTGGATGGCCCGGCATGCGTGATGCGTCCAGGCGACCCAGGCTTTGAAGAGTGCGAAGCCTGCCAGTAATTCTGTAATGGTGTAACGCGGCAACGCAGTTACACCGAAATAAATGAGGAAGGACGGCACGTTTATGACCCATCGAACGTGCCGCTGATAACAGATAAGTTGCATTGGCTGAACTAAAGCCAGTCTCGCTAATCAAAAGATAAAATGAAGGAAGAAATATGCTCTCTTGGGATGAACAAGTAAGTTCAACACCCGCCCCGCGTGCGATGCCGCTGCCGGTGCAGTCGACCGAGCCTGCGGTAGATACAACGCATCGGGTGAATGCTGCAGACAAACGTATTATCAATGGCCACACCGACGTGAATCAACTGGTGCCGTTTAAGTACAAATGGGCATGGGACAAGTATCTGGCAGGTTGCGCGAATCATTGGATGCCGCAAGAAATCAACATGCAGCGCGATATCGAGTTGTGGAAAAGTCCAAATGGTCTGACCGATGATGAGCGCCGTCTGGTAAAGCGCAATCTTGGCTTCTTTGTGACTGCCGATTCGTTGGCTGCCAATAACATCGTGCTGGGAACTTACCGTCATATTACTGCGCCAGAGTGCCGTCAGTATCTGTTGCGTCAAGCGTTTGAAGAAGCGATTCATACGCATGCTTATCAGTACATTGTTGAGTCGCTCGGTTTGGATGAAGCAGAAATTTTTAACGCTTATCATGAAGTGAAGTCGATTCGTGACAAGGACGAATTTTTGATTCCGTTTATCAACACGCTGACCGATCCTGAATTCAAGACCGGCACCACTGAGAATGATCAAAAATTATTGCGCTCGCTGATCGTGTTTGCTTGCATCATGGAAGGTCTTTTCTTCTATGTCGGTTTCACGCAAATCCTTGCACTCGGTCGTCAAAATAAGATGATGGGCGCAGCAGAACAGTACCAATATATTTTGCGTGATGAGTCGATGCACTGTAACTTCGGCATCGATCTGATCAACACAATCAAGATGGAAAATCCGCATTTATGGACCGCAGAATTCCGCGACGAAATTAAATCGTTGTTTTTAAGCGCGGTAGAGTTGGAATATCGCTACGCAGAGGATACAATGCCGCGTGGAGTGCTCGGTTTGAATGCGCCAATGTTTAAAGGTTATTTGCGGTTTATCGCAAATCGCCGCGCGCAACAAATCGGACTGGATCCAATGTTCCCTCAGGAAGAAAATCCCTTCCCCTGGATGAGCGAGATGATCGATCTGAAAAAAGAGCGCAACTTTTTTGAGACACGGGTTATTGAGTATCAAACCGGCGGTGCACTGAACTGGGAATAACGGCTCCGGAATCTCGGACAAGAATAACGAGGTGGACGGAAAGATGCAGCGATCAGTATATAAAAAACGCTGCATAACCAAAGGTAGCAATCCAATTTAATGAACAGTCAAAGACCGAAAAGATCTTATCTGTCGTCGCCGCTCATCCCGACTAAATCGGGCATGGCGGCGTTTTCTTTGGAAAATCCGAAAGCCTTTTGCAAACGACATAAAAGAAATAATTGAATTCCGACGCTGGCGTAACTGCCCGCGTTTTTTTGGTTACGTTCGCCGCCTGAAGGCGCTACGAACGGTGGATTATCTTTCCGATAAAGAGGAAGAAATCCTTAACCAATAATGGCTGAAGTGCTGCATCAATGAGGGGATGGAGCAGTTCAGCTGGTGCCGAATTCATTAGCGCAAGCAGATATTTGATTGCGCCGATGAATAATCCGCCGTACTCATCGCGATGGGTCCGTCGGGTTTCCAACTTGGAGCTTGATTTTTTCCATCACGTGAAGGAGAAACAAAATGGCAACAGCAACAAAAAAACCCGCAGCGAAGAAACCCGCTGTGAAGAAAGCCGCTCCGGCCAAAAAGCCAGTAGCAGCTAAAAAACCAGTCGCCGCTAAGAAGCCAGTAGTTAAGGCAGCAGCGAAACCTGTGGCAAAAGCGGCAGCGAAACCTGCAGCTAAGCCAGCGGCCAAAAAGCCGGTAGCGAAAAAAGCAGCAGCAAAGCCAGTGGCAAAAGCAACAGCGAAACCTGTCGCTAAAAAACCGGCAGCGAAACCTGCAGCTAAGCCAGCGGCTAAAAAAGCTGTGGCAAAAGTAGCAGCGAAACCTGCAGCTAAAAAACCGGTAGCTAAAGCAGCAGCGAAACCTGCAGCTAAGCCAGCGGCTAAAAAAGCTGTGGCAAAAGTAGCAGCGAAACCTGCAGCTAAAAAACCGGCAGCTAAAGCAGCAGCTAAACCTGCGGCAAAGCCAGCGGCCAAAGCAGCAGCGAAACCTGCAGCTAAAAAACCGGCAGCTAAAGCAGCAGCGAAGCCAGCAGCTAAACCTGCGGCAAAGCCAGCCGCCAAAGCAGCAGCGAAACCTGCAGCTAAAAAGCCAGCAGCTAAAGCAGCACCGGCAGCGAAGCCAGCAGCAAAACCTGCAGCTAAAGCAGCCGTAAAGCCAGTAGCTAAAGCAGCACCAGCTGTTAAGCCAGCGGCCAAACCTGCGGCTAAAAAACCAGCTGTAAAAAAAACAGTAGTTAAGCCAGTAGCTGCAAAACCTGCTGCTGATTCAGCAGTAAAAACTGTACTTAATCCTGCAGCGGCTTGGCCGTTCCCAACTGGTACACGTCCGTAATTGTCGTGTGTCAGAAGGAGGCCTGGTTAAATTCAGGCGCACTACCCGCTTTATGGCCTCGTGCTATTCAGCGGGTTTTTTGTTTGGCGCGACGATGATGACGTCTTGTAAAAGAAGTGTGAACTGGTTCTGTACGGCAATTTGATTTTCATCTTCACCATTTTGCGTCATGATGTGCCCAGCGTTACTATCTGTCACAACTTTCAGTTGTTACGCTGACTTGGAAACGAAATGCCCCGCTCCATCTTGAAAGAGAGAAACCATCGTGTTGCAGAATATTTTTTCATTGATTATTGAGACCGCCGCCAGTGTATTGGGCGGCGTGCTGTTGTTACGCTTCTGGATTCAGGCTGTGCGCGTGCGCCCGCCGCAACAGGTAGCACATTTTATTTTTACAATATCGGATTGGATGGTGCGCCCGATGCGCAAAGTGTTACCCGGATTTAGTGGCTATGACTGGGCTAGTCTGATCGGTGCGCTTTTGGTCGCGGTGGTCTGCATTGCGCTGCAGCTGGTGGTGGCGTCGGCATTGAGTGCGCCGATCTTGTTAATGCTGGCGGCATTGCTGTTTCTTCAATGGGTTTTTTATGGTTTGATCGCACTGCTGATTATCGAGGCAATTTTTAGCTGGGTAAATCCGCAGGCACCGTTGGCCCCATTTGTGCGGGCTTTGAATGAGCCGCTGTTGGGACCGATTCGTCGCTTTATTCCGTTGTTAGGCGGTATCGATCTATCGCCTTTAGTGGCCCTGATCCTGTTAAGAGTCGTACACCAACTTCTGATCGCATTGATTCAGTGGCTTGTATAAGGTTCGCCAGATTCCGTACAAAGATAGCGTGTGAGGGTGTTTCCCCGGGTTTGGAGGGTGGTGGCGACTAGTCTGAGGTAGAGGGCTTCTCCGCTGCCGTTGATCCGGGAATTGCAATGTGCAGCGCTGTGATTGGGCGTATAAAAGCGCTTCACCGTCTCGCTAGTGCTAGTTGACGCTTAAGGCGTGCAGCAGGGGGGATATAGAGGATTTTTGAGGGATGCAGTGACGTTACACTTTTTTCAAGTGCACATCCCAGATCCCTATTTGATATAGGCTATGCAGGAAATTTCCACATAGGATGTCCCCGCATAGCCTTGAACGCATGGCGGTTTAGGCAGCCATTTGGCTTTGCAGATAGTTTTGGATGCCGACTTTGGCGATCAGATCGATTTGGGTTTCTAGCCAATCGATGTGCTCTTCAGTGTCATCCAGAATGTCTTTGAACAGTTCGCGCGAAATATAATCGCCAGCTGCCTCAGAGGTGGCAACGCCTTCTTTCACTGTCTTCTGCGCAGCTTGTTCCAACTTCAGATCGCAGGCCAGCATTTCTGGCGTATTTTCGCCTATCATCAATTTGTGCAGCGCTTGCAGATTCGGCAAGCCATCCAGCATCAGAATCCGGTCAATCAGACGATCAGCATGCTTCATTTCACCGATCGACTCTTCATATTCTTTCTTACCAAGTTTTTCCAGGCCCCAATGCTTGTACATGCGGGCGTGTAGAAAATATTGGTTCACTGCGGTGAGTTCGTTAGTCAACTGTGCGTTGAGCAGCTTAATGATGTTTTTGTCGCCTTGCATGGGAGCCTCTTAAAAATAAACCGACGTGGGGCGAGAGTAGCCTTGGAAATACGACCCGGACCGCCTTAAAGTCGCCATGATAGCCTAGGCACTCAGCTTTTTCATCATTCATTAGCAGGAATCATTCGCACTCCTATTTAGCGCTCAATCGGGGATCGCCGGGACTAAGAAAATGCGTGAGAATATACTTGGAAGCCAGATTATTTTAATACCTTCTATCGCCCGATATGTCTCAGAGGCGGGGATGGATGATTGATGTGGTGCGGATAGCATAAAGCCTTTGCCTACAAAGTAGGCAAAGGCTTTATCGATTGGAGCAGGGTGATATTACTGTAAGACGTTGCTGCGATTATTTGGCGTCTGGATCGGTAACGAAACCAATTTTTCCAAGGCCGCCAGATTGTGCCGCCGCCATTACTTGCGCAATTTTTTCGTATTCAGTGGTGCGTTCAGCGCGTAAATGTAATTCCGGTTGCGGTTCTTTTTTCGCCGCAACGGCAATCTTCACCTGCAATTGATTGCGATCAACCACTTCGTCATTCCAATAAACTTTTCCAGCAGCATCGATCGATAAATTGATGCTCTCCGGTTTTACATCATCGGGTTGATTGGTGGCGCGTGGCAGATCAATTTTGACCGCGTGATTCATCACCGGTATCGTCATGATAAAGATGATCAGCAGGACCAGCATCACGTCAACTAGTGGCGTGGTGTTGATCTCCGGATTAAAGTCGTCGTCCGAGTCGGACAGGGAACCCATTGACATCATGCACCTTTCACAGCGACCAGCTTGGAAGGAGTATTTTCCGTATCGCCAGTGCCGGTTTTGTTCATATCAGCACGTGAACCGGTGACGAATAACGCATGCAAATCAAAACCAAATTTATTCAATTTGGCAATAATCGTTTTGTTACCGCGTACCAGCGCGTTATAACCAAAAGTAGCCGGAATCGCAACCGCCAGACCCAGCGCCGTCATGATCAGTGATTCACCGACAGGACCAGCGACTTTATCGATACTAGCCTGACCGGAAGTGCCAATGGCCACCAATGCGTGATAAATCCCCCACACCGTGCCAAACAGACCAACGAACGGTGCTGTAGAGCCGACTGATGCTAATACCGCCATGCCCGTTTGTAGTTTGCCGGATGCTTCATCGATCGCCTGACGCAAGGATAGCGTTACCCAGTCACTGGTGGATAGCTGATCGTGCAGATGTCCGCTATGCGCGGTGTGATGGCGCATTGAAAGTACGCCAGCCTGAGCGACTTCTGCGAAAGGATTGTCGGTGCCCAATGTGGCAATTCCTTCCGGCAAATTAGTGGTATCCCAGAATTGGTGACCAGCTGCACTGGCGGCACGCTGCAAACGCAGAATTTGCAGCGCCTTGGTCAAAATCACGTACCAGGAAGAGATCGACATGACGACTAACAACATGGCAACGCATTTGATAACAAAATCACCCTGTGACCAGAGTGCCTCTAAACCGTACGGACTGACTTCCATGATTATTCCTTGTTTCTGTAAAAGGTATCGTTGAATTGGTAGGGGGCTTATTCACACGAATAAGCGACCGCAATTTTCTGAATTGTTGATTAAATAGTAGGTAAATTCTGGTTCGCGAGATGTAGCGTATAAGGGGTAAGGGCAAATGCCTGATTAATTCGACAGCTGGAAATTGATGGGGACGATAGCATATACCGGCATCGGCTTACCATCTTCCATGTAAGGCTTGAAGAGAGCACGCAATAGGGCTTGTTTGGCCGCGTCATCCAGACGAGCTGAACCTGAGCTTTTTTGTATCTCCACCCGTTCTGCGCGGCCTTTTTCATTGACCAGTACGCGCATGACAACTTTGCCCTCTTCGCCCATGCGTTTCGCAGCGGAAGGATATTCAGGGTTCGGTTGACGGATATATTCGACGCCAGAGCTAATGGTACGCGGTGCAGACGGTGCGGCCGGGGGAGCAACTGGTGCTGGCGCTGGCGCAGCAGCTTCTATAGGTTGCGGTGGCTGTGGCGCCGCAACTGGCACAGAGATAGCTTTTTCAGAAGGTGTATTGTTGACTACAACAGGGGTCGGGCGGGGAGGTGCAATGTTCTTTTTTACCACTGGTACTGTTTTGGGGACAGCCGGTTGTGGTTTCGGTGGAGTTGGTTCCGGCGCACGTTCTGGCGTAATGAAAGTGGCGAATACTTCTTTTGGAATTGCCTGTACAGCCTGATGAATCAAGCCACTCTTTAGCGCAATGAAGAAACCCACATGCAACAAAATAATCGCGCCTAGGGGCCCGATACGTTTAACTTGACGCCACACAAAGGTGGGAAGGTATGGCGATGATGACGACGACATTGTTGCGCTCATTTACTTATACTACTCTTATACGGCGGTTGCTATGGAGGGCATCGGTTGAAATACCAAAGCATGAAGATGACGATGTGCTGTTGGGACGTTATTTTCTAAACATTCGCGCAAGACGTTTTTCGCGCAAGAATGACATTTTCCGCAGCTATCTGCGACTCCGAGTTTTTGGCGAAGTTCCCGCATAGAGGACATGCCGGAATCCACCGCGTGGCGTATTTTTTGTTCGGAGACGTTGTTACAAACACAAACAATCATTTTTTACCTTACTACTAATAAACTCTATATTAATAAATAAGCGTGATATTTACGCCATAACCGTTAACTCTTACAACTATTTCAAGTAGTACGCGTGCCGCCGACCAAACGCGTGAACAAATTATATTTCTCCGGGCCCGGCATGCTGCGTTCTACTAACGTCGCCCACTGTTCCGATAATTGTTGGCAGGTAGTCCGTAACACCGGCGCCAGGTTAGGAAGTGCCGCCAGCGCCTTCAGATGCCGTTCAATGACCGATGCCAGCTTGGTGCAACCACGTGCTTCCGGCTGCATCGTCTGATGATGCGCGGTGTAATGCGACATCAAATGCAATACGGCAGAGACCAGCAGTTCTGGTTGCGCCGGTGCCTCGTTGGGGGCAATAAAAGCAGTATTCATATCCTCGGTAACCATCAATGTTCCTTGTCAGTGGCTCGCTGGCGGTACATCCTGGCTAGCTGGTAGGCCGAATTTCCTGGCATTGACGATTTATGCCGTCAAAATCAACTTATTCAATTGCGTCAGTCGTAATTTATAAATTCTGCCGCCGTGATCAATTTCCAACTCACGCATTTGCTGGAACAGGTCATGGCTATTAATACGCGTGATGGCTGGCCTGACTGCTTTTGTGACGCTTGAAGTGGGTGATTTCTCACCCTCCAGATGTTCCGTTGCGCGCTGTAACGAGTGGCCCATGATAGTCCTTTATGTAAATGCGAACAATTCTTATTTAGATTATTCGCTATTTAAACAGGAATTGCAAGTGCTTTTACTATCTTCTCCATAGTTTTTTGTATAAAAGCGACTGGATGTTTTCTCGTTGTCAATAAATTCTGCCGCTGATCGGGTTAGGGCAACCGAAAATGTTTATTTTTTGAAATGACGAGATAATGTTTCTATCTTTTTCTTTATGCCGAAACCTGCTTCAGATTGGTTTTATTTACGTCCAGACAAAAAAATGCCATCAAATTTGATGGCATTTTGTATTACGCAGAATTATTGATTCTATAACCTTACTCTTTAGGCTTCGCCGCTTCCCGGCGATTGAATCCCGCTACCATATCAAAACGGAACAAGCGACATTCGAGTGCGCCGTTGAAAAATGGTGTTTTTCGCGCTTCTTTCAGACGCAGCAATTTCGGCAATGTCAGATCGGCGGTAAAGAGGAATACGGTCCAGCCAGCGAAGCGCTGTTTAAGCGTGTTCCCGAGCGCATTGAAGAACTCATTGAACAGGTCATCGGTGGTCAACGTACTGTCGCCACGTACACCGATACGCTCGCCGTAGGGAGGATTGGTCAGCATAATTCCGCCACTACCGCTGAGTTCGTTTGGCGGACGTACTTCCTGCGCTTCAATCTGCTTTAGCGGAACTTCAAAAAGAATCCCCGCGTTGCGCAGATTTTCTGCGGTCATCGCGACCATATCGCCAGAAATATCGCTACCGAAAATAGTCGGGATCAGCGGCATTGGATTTGGCTTAATCGCCCCTTTGATCGCTTGCCATTGAGAAATCTCGAAACCATGAAATTTTTCGAAGGCAAATTCGCGACGGGCACCGGATGGAATACCGGCCAAAATCTGCGCAGCTTCAATCAGAATCGTGCCAGAGCCGCACATTGGATCGAATAAAACTGTGCCCGGTTTCCAGCCAGCGGTGCGGAGTAATCCTGCGGCCAGATTTTCGCGAAGCGGCGCATCGCCGGTCTCAGCGCGCCAGCCGCGTTTGAAAAGCGCTTCGCCGGAGGTGTCCAGATAAAGCGTGAAATTATGTGCATCCAGAAAACCAACTACACGCATGTCCGGCGTATGCGTATCGACCGATGGCCGTTCGTCGCAGATGTCACGGAAACGGTCGCAAATCGCATCTTTGATCTTCAGCGTAGTGAATTCCAGGCTACGCAACGGGGATTTGATGGCGGTGATATCGACCCGGATAGTGTGGCTAACGCTAAACCAGTTTTCCCATTCTTGTTCCAGGGCGGTATCGTAAATATCGTTTTCGGTCTTATAAGAGCCATGCGCCAGACGCATTAACACCCGACTGGCAATCCGTGAATGCAGATTGATGCGCCATGCATCGCTGAGTAAGCCAGAGCAATGTACGCCGCCAGGTACTTGATTGTGGACGCGCAGCGTGACTGTCGGTGCAGCTAATTGCGCAATTTCGTTTATTTCTTCTGCAAGCGCAGCTTCAAGTCCACGTGGACATGGACAGAAATAAGAGTGCTTTGAGGTCGGTGATTGTGCGGTTAATGCTTGTGCCATGAGGGGTTCTCTTTATCCGTTAACACCATCTACAGTCGATGGTGTGGTGAAATGGCTATTTACGCGATGGTAAATAGCCGTCGTGTTGCAGGGTTACTTTACTACTTTAACGATGGCCGCCTTGTAAAAGAGCGACCGACGATTTTATTTTGCAAATGCGCGTTCGACAAAATCGAGCCGGTCCTGGCCCCAATATCCTTCGCCATCAACGATGTACCAAGGCGCGCCAAACACGTTCGCTGCAATGGCCTCATCCGTGAACCGCACAAATTCAGCCTCTACGCTGACGGTTTCGGCCGATTTCAATAGTGTTTTGCCGTCATAGCCGAGCGCCGTTGCCATCGCGATTAACGTATCGGTATCAGCGATGTTCTTCTCTTCTGCCCATACGCCGCGCATGATGGCTGCGGTCAAATCTAGCGCGGCCTGCGTGCCGTGGGCGAGCTGGGTTGCGATGATTAACTTGGCCGCATCATCGCTATGAACCGGGAAGTAGGTCGGTTGCAAGTTCAGCGGCTGCTCTAAATACGCGCTCCAACGTTGCAATTCTTGCAGGCGGTAGGCTTGTCGCTGAGGTGACCGCTTAGCCAGCGGCAGGCCGCCGGAGATCGGGAAAATTTTCGACAAATCGAACGGTTTCAACACAATCTGAACGCCATATTGTTTGGCCAACGCCGTCAATCGTGCATGCCCGAGATAGGCAAATGGCGAATGGGGCGCGAAATAATACTCACAGATTTTACTCATGTTGCATCCTTGGCAGGTAAGGGACCAGAATTAGAATGGCTTGACGACGACGAGAATAACGATAGCCAACAACAAAATAACCGGGACTTCATTGAACCAGCGCAGCCAGACATGGCTGCGTTTATTCGTTCCCAGTTCAAATTTCTTTAGCATGCTGCCGGACGCATGGTGATAACCGAGGACTAAAATAACCAGGAATAATTTAGCATGCATCCAGCCGTTACCCGGGCCTCTGCCGATGCCGTAACCCATCCACAACCAAGCACCAAAGATCACCGTGCCTATCGCCAATGGCAACATGAAACGGTACAGTCTGCGCGCCATCAACAATAACCGTTGCGTCGCCATTGGTTCGGTCTCTTGCGCCAGATTGACCAAGATACGGGGCAGATAAAACAAGCCAGCAAACCATGAAACCATGAAGACGATGTGTAGCGCTTTAATCCAAAGCATGAAGGTATCCTTATTGGTGAGTCCGGGAGTGGGGTTATCTAGCGGGTTGGTTGCTCAGGTTATCAATTCTTTGGTTTGTTATGTACGTACTTCGCCATGACCAAACACGACGTATTTCAGCGATGTCAGCCCATCTAGCCCGACCGGACCGCGCGCATGCAATTTATCGTTTGAAATACCGATTTCAGCGCCTAAGCCAAACTCAAAACCGTCCGCAAAGCGGGTTGATGCGTTGACGATGACGGAGGCCGAGTCAACCTCACGCAAAAACCGCATCGAATGCGAATAGTTTTCGGTGACGATACTGTCAGTGTGGTGAGAAGAATAGTGATTGATATGGGTGATCGCCTCGTCCATGTCTTCGACGATTTTGATCGCAAGAATCGGCGCCAGATATTCAGTGCTCCAGTCTTCTTCGGTCGCATCGGTCAGATGCGGATAGTCGCAGAAGCGCAATATCTTGCTGGCTTCGGCATCCGCACGTAGTTCTACATCTTTAGTCCGATACAAATGCGCCAGTTCTGGCAGCACATGTGGCGCGATGGAACGCGCTACTAGCAAGGTTTCCATCGTATTGCAGGTGCCGTAGCGATGACATTTGGCGTTGAAGGCGATCTTCAGGGCTTTTTCGGGATCTGCCGCATCATCGATGTAGACATGACAAATACCATCCAGATGTTTGATCATCGGGACTTTTGATTCTTTGATCAAACGGGCGATCAGACCTTTGCCGCCGCGCGGGATGATGACATCAATATATTCAGGCATGCTGATCAATGCACCCACTGCTGCGCGATCGGTCGTTTCGATAACTTGCACTGCATCGCCTGGCAAACCTGCGCCCTTTAATCCTTCTTTGACCAGTTTCGCTAATGCCTGATTGCAGTGAATTGCCTCTGAGCCGCCGCGTAAAATCGTTGCGTTGCCACTTTTGATACATAAACCAGCAGCATCGATAGTCACGTTAGGCCGTGCTTCATAAATGATACCGATGACGCCAAGCGGGACGCGCATTTGACCTACCTGAATCCCGGTAGGACGATATTTCATGTTGGAAATCTCGCCAATCGGATCGGGTAGGGCTACGATTTGCTGCAAGCCTTCGATCATGGTCGCGATGGCTTTGTCGGATAAGGTCAGGCGATCCAGCATCGCTTCTTCTAATCCACTGGCGCGCGCGGCTTCCAGATCTTTTTGATTGGCGGTGCGCAAGATATCGGCGTCGCGGCGGATTGCTTCTGCGATCAAGGTCAACGCACGATTCTTGGCGGCGGTATCCGCGCGTGCCATCAAGCGCGATGCTACGCGGGCACGTTGACCGACTTCAGCGATGTAGTGTTGGATATCCATAGTTTCTAGTCTGTCTAATCCGTTGGAAAGTGGTGACGGCGCAGAGGCATTTAAGAGCGAGCGACCTTTAATCCTAATTGCAGCAAAGCATCCCAGGCGTCGCCAGCAAATGTTTTGGCGCGCAAGCCTTTGACCATTTTGTCGATCTGAGCGGCCTGTTGCAGCGCTGCTTCGATGGTCGCCAGCGATAAGCGCCGCAACGCCGGTTCCATCAAGCGTTCACGCGGCCCCCAAATGCGGTATTCCTTCATCAACGCATTCAGCGGGCGGCCTTGCGTCATGCCTGATTTCAATTTTAATAACGTGCGACATTCTTCTGAGATTGCCCAGAGTACCAGCGGCAGCGCTTCGCCTTCGCCTTTTAGTCCATCGATCATCCGTACCAGACGCCCGATATCCCCGGCCAGCATCGCCTCGTTCAATTTAAAAACATCATAGCGCGCTACGTTTAGCACTGCGTCGTGGATCTGCTCGAAATTTAGTTTGCCCGCTGGATGTAGCAACGCCAGTTTCTGGATTTCCTGATGCGCTGCCAGCAAATTTCCCTCAACCCGATCGGCAATAAAATCCAGCGACTGTCGGTCGGTACTTTGCTGCTGCCCAGCCAAACGCACGCCGATCCAGTTCGGTAACTGTGACCGTTCTACTTGCTGAATGTCGAGATAGACGCTGGTCTGCTGTAAGGAGGCTACCCACGCCGCTTTTTGTGTTGCCCAATCCAACTTCGGCAACGTAATAATAGTGACGTTATCCGGATTTAACGTGGCGGCATATTGCTGCAATGCCTGGCCGCCATCTTTGCCGGGTTTGCCGGTCGGGATACGCAACTCGATCAGTTTTTTATCCCCGAACAACGATTGCGACTGATTCGCAGCCTGTAACTCGCCCCATTTAAAACTACGATCAACGATCAGAACATCGCGTTCCGAGCAGCCATGTGCGCGCGCGCTTTTGCGGATTTTATCCGCAGCTTCGAGCGCCAGCAGATGCTCATCGCTGGTGATGACGTACAGCGGGGCCACGGCTTTTGCCAAGTGGCCTTCAAGGGCGTCAATCCGCAGTTGCATGCCTAGCCTCTTTATTGCGCTGGAGTGACCGATGGGACTGACGACGCTGGCGGCGTCGGCGTTACCGCATCAGTGATTCCGGCATTAGCAGGTTTGAGCGCGGCCAGACGACGCAGAATTTGCTGTACCAGATCGGTTTGCATGTCGCGATACAACAGCGCTTCCTCGGCAACTTTTGATAATTCTTGCGATTCGTTATAGCTGATATCGCGCTTCAGTGTGATTTGGGTCGGCGTCATCAATTCTTTCTGCTGCGCATCTTTCAGGCGGAATGAAAATTTGTAATACAGCATGTATTCACGTGCACGGCCCTGACTGTTCAGAGTCAAAATGACTTTTTCCTGACTCTGCGCGAGGACTTCCATAATCGCTTCTGCGCCAGCTTCCTTCTCTGACACTGTGGTGGTGCCACTAGCGACAATATTACGTTTCAATTCGATACCCAATGGCGTGCCGGTAGCCGAGCCGAGATAGATAGATTTAAACGGTAAATTGGCCGAACCGCGCAAATGAAAGCCACAGGCGGCGAGCAGTGCGCTGACGGCGATAATCATCGACCAGCGAAAAAAAGGAAGGCGGCTCAGGGAAATGCGCGTCATACAGATAGTCCTTGTTTCAAGATGCGGAACGACATGCAATGACCGGGCTAACTCATTACTACTTGAGTGTACCCGGCCACAAGATCAAACTTAAAGGCCAAGCTGTTGCTGGCTGCGGCCGAATATCAACCGCTTACTTCGCCGGATTACTTCATTGTCTTACTTAGTACCGATGGCCGCTTTTTAAGCCACGATATTGATCAGTTTTCCCGGCACAACAATGACTTTCTTAGGTGCACCTTCAAGGTACTTTTGCACATTTTCATGGGCAAGTGCCAGTGCTTCGACGGTTGCTTTGTCGGCATCCTTGGCAACGATAATGCTGCCGCGAAGTTTGCCATTGACCTGAATCATCATCTCAATTTCGCTTTGCTCCAGCGCCGTGAGGTCGACCTGTGGCCAACTAGCGTCTAGAATATCGCCGTGTACTTTGCTGAAACCGAGCTCTTGCCAAAGCGTATGCGTAATATGCGGCGCGATGGGATTGAGTACGCGTAAGAAAATCGACAGACATTCTGTCAGTACTGCATTGCTGGTTGCCGAGGCTTCGAGCTTGGCGGCTTCTAGCGTGTTCAGCATTTTCATGCATGCCGATACGACCGTGTTGTATTGAATACGTTTCAGGTCGTGGTCTGCTTGCTGCAAAATTTTGTGCACTTCGCGGCGCAAGGTTTTGAG
Source organism: Glaciimonas sp. PCH181 (assembly GCF_003056055.1). Lineage (NCBI taxonomy): Bacteria > Pseudomonadati > Pseudomonadota > Betaproteobacteria > Burkholderiales > Oxalobacteraceae > Glaciimonas > Glaciimonas sp. PCH181. Next base: position 663,757 of record NZ_PYFP01000002.1, on the reverse strand, counting down.
TGCATCTGGCAGATCGGTAAATTGCGTGCTGGTGCCTGGGCGGATATTTGCTGCCTGGGCAAAACTGAAACTCCAGACTCGGCGCAAGAAACGGTTCGCACCTTCGACACCGGCGTTTGACCATTCTAATGTTTGCTCTGGCGGTGACGCAAACATAGTGAACAGGCGGGCCGTGTCGGCACCATATTGGTCAATCTGTGCTTGCGGATCGATGCCGTTGTTCTTCGATTTAGACATCTTTTCGGTGCCGCCGATGGCAACCGGCTGACCGTCCGTTTTCAGGATCGCCGACAGTGGTCGACCCTTATCGTCAAAAGTCAGGGCAACGTCTTCTGGATTGAACCAGATTTTTTTGCCGTTGGTTTCTTCGCGATAGTAGGTTTCGTTCAGCACCATGCCCTGCGTGAGCAAGTTGGTAAACGGCTCGTCAAACTTGACTAGTCCAAAGTCGCGCATGACTTTGGTCCAGAAGCGCGCGTATAGCAGATGTAATACAGCGTGCTCGATGCCGCCGATGTATTGATCCATCGGCATCCAGTAATCGTTGCGAGAGTCGACCATCGCATCGGTTGAGCCGGGCGAGGTGTATTTCATGTAATACCAGGATGAATCGACAAAAGTATCCATGGTGTCGGTTTCGCGTCGCGCCGGTTTGCCGCAGGTAGGGCAGTCGACGTGCAGAAACTTTTCATGCTTGTTTAGCGGATTGCCGCTGCCGTCAGGCACGCAATCTTCCGGCAGCAAGACCGGTAAATCTTTTTCTGGCACAGGCACATCACCGCAGTCATCACAATGGATGATCGGGATCGGCGTGCCCCAATAACGTTGGCGTGAAATGCCCCAGTCGCGCAGGCGGTAGGTGATTTTCTTTTCGCCTAAACCATGGGCCGCGAGGTCGGCAGCGATGGCGTCAACCGCTTCTTGATAGCCCATGCCATCGTATTTGCCAGAGTCTACGCAGCGGCCGTTTTCTTTGTCGGCATACCAATCATGCCAAGTTTCGGTGGAATACACTTTGTCTGCGACGGCAATGACCGGGCGAATCGGCAGAACGTATTTTTGAGCGAAGGCAAAGTCGCGCTCGTCATGCGCCGGTACGCCCATCACCGCGCCGTCGCCGTAGGTAATCAGCACGTAATTGCCGACCCATACTTCGACCAGTTGACCTGTTAAAGGATGAGAAACGTAGAGGCCGGTTGGCATACCTTTCTTTTCCATGACCGCCATATCGGCCTCAGCAACGCCGCCTTTTTTGCATTCGGCGATGAATTCGGTCAGTTCTGGATTGGTTTTGGCGGCGAAGGTTGCCAGCGCATGTTCTGGCGCAACGACGCAAAAGGTCACGCCCTTGATGGTATCGACACGGGTGGTGAATACCCATAGCTTGCCATCTTGAATCAGTTCGCCGTTTTCGGTGATTTTATGTGGGAAGGCAAAGCGTACGCCTGTCGATTTGCCTATCCAGTTGGCTTGCATCAGACGTACACGCTCTGGCCAGCCCGGTAATTTGGTTTCGACGTGATCGAGTAATTCTTCAGCGTAATCGGTGATCTTGGCGTAATACATCGGGATTTCACGCTTTTCAATTAGCGCGCCGGATCGCCAGCCGCGACCGTCGATGACTTGCTCATTAGCCAATACGGTTTGGTCTATCGGGTCCCAATTGACGGTGCCGGTTTTTTTATAGATGACGCCTTTTTCAAGCATCTTCAGGAACATCCACTGGTTCCATTTGTAATACTCTGGCTTACAGGCCGTCATTTCACGTGACCAATCGATGGCAAGTCCCATCGATTGCATCTGGGCTTTCATGTGTTCGATATTGCTGTACGTCCATTGCGCCGGAGGCACGTTGTTCGCCATTGCCGCATTTTCCGCCGGCATGCCGAAAGCATCCCATCCCATTGGCATCAAGACGTTGTAATTGTTCATCCGCATATAGCGATACATGACGTCGTTGATCGTGTAATTGCGCACATGGCCCATATGCAATTTGCCGGATGGATAAGGCAGCATTGAACAGGCGTAAAACTTCTTCTTGTCCTGACCGTTCTGGTCTTTCGCGTGTTCGACGACTTTGTAGGCATCTATAGCGCGCCAATGGTCTTGCGTCGATTTTTCGACGTCGGTCGAGCTGTATTTTTCTTGCATGGCGTGGATGGGGCTAAAAAAGTGAATGTGAGAGCATGGGGTGAATTCACCCGGAACCAATGATTATACTGGTTCATGTGCTGGTGTACGACAGGGGACTTACGGAGATGCTATCCAATGCGATACAAACGGGATCTATATGCCGCTCATCATTGAGTGTCGACTAGGCAGATTTTGGCTGATTCAAGCCTGATAACGCCATGGATAGAGGAATTCTGGAGGAGTAGAGCAGCGATTGTCTAGCGGGTAGACCTTGGTGAATTTACTTGTTTGCCTGGGTATTTTTAGGATCGGTAACAAAACCAATCTTGGTCAACCCATTATTTTGCGCCAAAGACATGACTTCAGCCAGAACTTGATAACGGGTGTCTTTATCGGCGCGCAATTGTAATTCTGGTTGCGGTTGCTTTTGAGCAGCGGCAATAAGTCGCGGGGCTAGCTCATTTTCGGCAATAGGGGCGTCGTTCCAGAACATTTTTCCGGCACGATCAATCGACAGCGCAATTGTCTCTGGCTTTTCAGGGGCAGGGGCGGATTGTGCGGTTGGCAGGTCGACTTTCACCGCGTGCGTAAACAACGGCGCCGTGATGATAAATATCACCAGCAGCACCAACATCACGTCTACCATCGGCGTGATATTGATATCCGCCATTGGTGCAGCTTGCTGATTGTCGTTAAATCCGCCGAATGCCATTCTTAATCCTGGATGAGTTGCTGTCGATTAATAGCGCTGTATTTTGTAGTCGTATCCGTATGCTGGTAATTTATTTACCGACTCGGCTACCTGTTGTCAGATAAGCATGCAGATCATGGGCAAATGCATCTAATTCCGCCAGTGTAATCCGATTCACGCGGGTGAATGCGTTGTATGCCAGCACAGCAGGGATAGCGACCACTAAACCGAGCGCAGTCATGATCAGCGCTTCGCCTACCGGGCCCGCGACCTTATCGATTTGCACTGTGCCAGATGCAGAAACCGCCATCAATGCATGGTAAATACCCCAGACAGTGCCAAACAAGCCGACAAACGGTGCTGTTGAACCGACCGATGCCAGCAAGGTTAAGCCGCTTTCCAGTCGTGAAGAAACACGGTTGATTTCGCGGCGTAAAGTGCGTGTGATCAATTCGCCAAGGTCAGTCGCCGCATTCAGGGATGCGGCGGAATTGCCAGCCGCCGGGGTTCTGATCGCAGCAGCATCGGCTGCTTGCTCGGCTAATGGCGCATAGACGTTTTCAGTATCGACGGGTTTGATGAGGGCAATTGCATCGCGCATTGTGGACGCTTGCCAAAAGCCATCCAGCGCCGAGGCGCTGCGGCGAATGCGCCACGAACTTAAGGTTTTAGACAGGATATAAAACCAGCTGACGACAGACATCAGTAGTAGCAAATATGCCACGGCATGCGAGACTGCATCGCCCTGTGCCCAATAATGCGCGAAACCAAGATTATCATTCATGATGGTGATCCAGAGGTTGGCATAAATGACAAGAAAGATAGCGGAAAAGACATAAAATTAACGCAGACCGAGCACATCCTGCATGTCATACAATCCGGTTGTCTTGTCAATCAGGAAACGTGCAGCACGCAGACTGCCATGCGCATAAGTAACCCGGCTGGAGGATTTGTGTGTAATTTCTACCCGTTCGCCATCGCCCGCAAACATGACTGTGTGATCGCCGACGATATCACCGCCACGGATGGTAGCGAAACCGATAGAAGAAGGATCGCGTTCACCAGTGACGCCTTCGCGGGAATAGACCGCAACATCATCGAGTTTGCGGCCTAGCGCAGCGGCGATGACTTCGCCCATTTTTAAGGCCGTGCCCGATGGCGCATCAACCTTATGACGGTGATGGGCTTCGATGATTTCAATGTCATAGCCGTGCGAGAAGCTCTTCGCGGCCAATTCCAGCAATTTCATGGTGACATTGACGCCGACACTCATATTCGGCGCGAACATGATGGCGGTTTTTTCAGCAGCAGCGGAAATGGCTGCTTTACCTGCTTCGTCAAAGCCGGTCGTGCCGATAATCATCTTGATGCCATGCTCAGCGCAATACGCCAGATGCTTCAGCGTGCCTTCAGGGCGCGTAAAGTCGATCAGATAATCGGCATTCGCCAGGCTGGTCGCCAGATCGGATTCAATTATCACGCCAGCGGGTGCGCCTAGAAAAGCAGCAGCGTCGGTTCCCAATCCGGGCGATGTCGGTACATCCAGCGCGCCCGCCAATATCGCATCGTCCGCATGCTGAATAGCTTCGATCAGCATGTGACCCATACGCCCGGATGCGCCAGCAACGGCAATTTTCATTTGATTCATCGTTAATTTAAACTTCCGACTTATTATTTGCAGTGTTATTTGACTGTAGATGTAGGAGGAGGCAAAGGCACATCCTTGGCAATACCCTTATCTTGGGTCGCTTTCTTGGCTTCTTTATCGCCACCGGAAATTTGTGCCAGATATTCTGCCTCGGTCGGCAAATCGCCGCCGCCTTCAACATGGGTCACCAGGTTGTCTTTAAAGAATACACTGACGCGACTGGAGGTGATTTCGCCGTTGCCTTTTAGCAGACGGAATACATAATCCCAGCGATTCGCGTGAAATATATCTGTTAGCAATGGCGTGCCAAGTGCAAATGATACCTGCTCGGTAGTCATGCCTTCTTTTACCTGCGAGATCATTTCTCTCGACACAAAATTGCCCTGTTGAATATTTGGGCGATAAGGCGAGAAGATACCGAAAAACCGGCGATTCTTGACGGTTTGGACGCCTGCATCTGCTGTCGCGGCAGTCGGCGCTGTTGCGCTGGTGGTGCCTGCATTGGTGCCGGTGGCCGCCGTCGGATTGTCGATCAGGGGATTTTTGGAAGCGCAGCCAGCGAGTAACGCTACTGAAACAGCAGCGATGGTCAGGACAGAGGTGCGGTTAATACAAGAGAGCAACATGCGCATAAGGATCTCAATTGATTGAGCAATTGTGCTAAAACGCTATATGATAAAGCAGATCATCCATTTGCGACGTAAACATGCCTAACAATCCATCTGAACTAAAAGCAAGCGGCCTAAAAGCTACTTTGCCACGACTTAAAATTTTGGAAATCTTCCAAAATAGTGAAGTACGTCATCTGAGCGCTGAAGACGTTTATAAAATTCTGCTGACCGAAAATCTTGATGTCGGTTTGGCAACTGTATATCGCGTATTAACGCAATTTGAGCAAGCTGGCCTATTGCAGCGTAATCATTTTGAGACCGGCAAAGCGGTTTTTGAGCTTAACGAAGGCTCACATCATGACCATCTGGTCTGTCTGGTGTGCGGTCTTGTGGAAGAGTTTTACGACGAAGAAATCGAAAGTCGTCAAAAAGCAGTTGCCAAAGAGCACGGTTTCGAGATTGCCGATCATGCTTTGGCGCTATATGGCCATTGCCGGTCATGCGTTAAGAAATAACGGCGAAGAAAGATTTCACGCGGGATTTTTGCTACGTAGGTAGTCAGATGCCGGCAATTAAGCCAAACGCATTAAGCCAGACTAGTTCTGGCTTAATGCGTTTGAGAGTAATTTTGCCGTAATGTCTACAATCGGGATGACCCTTTGATAGGCCATCCGGGTTGGTCCGATGACGCCTAGCGTACCGACGATCTTACCGTTGACCTCATACGGCGCGGTAACGACGCTCATTTCTTCCATCGGGACGAGTTGGGATTCTCCGCCGATAAAAATTTGCACACCTGTAGCCTTGCCGGAGATATCTAGCAAGCGCATCAAATTGGTTTTTTGCTCAAACATATCGAATAGCTTACGCAACGAAGCCATGCTCGACGATAAATCGGTCACGCTCAAAAGATTGCGTTCACCTGAAATCACAACATCATCTGCGTTGTCCGTCATCGCATCGCTGCCAGCCTCAACCGCGGCTTGCATCAAGCGCGTCATGTCGTCGCGCAGTTGCAGCACTTCGCTTTGTAAACGATGGCGAACATCGTCTATGCTGTGGCCGCCGTAATGTTGATTGATGTAATTTGCGGCTTGTACTAACTGGGACGGGGTGTAATCGACATCGGTTAGCAGCAACCGGTTCTGGACATCGCCGCTGGGGCCCACGATGACCAGCAAGATGCGTTTTTCGGATAACCGTAAAAATTCGATTTGCTGGAAGATGGATTCGCGCCGGGGCGTTAGTACGACACCAGCAAATTGCGACAACGACGATAGCACTTGCGCAGCGTTGGCAATGATCTTTTGCGGCGAGTTGGTTTGCAGGCGCGATTGCATCCGGGATTCAAGGGCGCTTTCATCAATCGGCTGTACCGTCAGTAACGTATCGACAAACACCCGATAACCACGCGGCGTTGGTACCCGTCCGGCAGAGGTATGCGGACTGGCGACAAAGCCCATTTCTTCCAGATCCGCCATGATATTGCGAATCGTGGCAGGCGATAACTCTAATCCCGAAATCTTTGAAAGCGCGCGCGAGCCTACCGGCTGGCCGTCGAGAATGTAACGTTCTACGAGGGCTTTCAGAAGAGTTTGAGCGCGGGTATCAAGATGCATGGGCAGTATTTTAGCGAGCGCTGGCTCAGCTTGCCAGCCCCTTATGGATGTACTTATACACTGTTACGCCACGTTGCGCTTGTTCAGTTGTTGTCGTTTACTTACTCTCTGACGGCAGAGTTTAGATGCTGCTGGCGGCTTAGCGGCTTGTGACGCTCTGCAAATGCAGCCAAGCCTCCAAATCGTGCAGTGTCACGCATTCTGCATCGGCATCGATTCCGGCCGGTAGCGTCCGCTCAAAACGATTGATCCAGACACTGCGCAGGCCAGCCTGGCGAGCACCGACTACATCCAGCAATGGATCATCACCGACATAAACAGTTTCTTCCGGCCGGACCTTAAGCGCGTCGCAAGCGGCATGAAAGATGGTCTGATCGGGTTTGGCGCAGCCGAAAGTATGGGCGGCTATGGAGATGGAAAAATGCGGTGCCAAGCCGATTTTATCCAGATCGGCAAAGCCATTGGATATCGATCCCAGCAAAACACGTTGACCCAGACGGGTTAACGCTGGCTGAACATCGTCGAATGGCGTGACCGCATGGCGCGCTTCGGAAAACAGCGCCATCGCAGCATCGACCTTGGCCGTATCTTCTCCCACACTTTGAAATGCCTCGGTCAGTCCGGCATGGCGTAAAGCCCATAAATTGATCTTGAATAGCGGATTTGTATTGCTCATCGCAATACGTCTTTGCCGCAGCGTTTCAATCGTAAATGTCTGCGTGACTGCCGGTGCATGCAACGCTAACCAGTCGTACAGTAATTGTTCGGCTCTCACCAGCACGGGCATAATCGGCCACAGCGTGTCATCCAGATCGAACAGGACAGCTTTTATGGGGGCATGGGATTGTGGGTGGTTAGCGGTATTTGTCATATTGCGCATGATAGATCAAATTGTCTGCGGAGTATCCTCCAAGGAAGCTGTAACACCGGGCTAAATTATGGTTTAATCGCCAGCATGTGGCCTATAAAATTATCTCATCAGCAAAATTTCCCCAATTTGCCAAAAACCATTGCGATTGTTGGCAAGTATTATGCCGCCGGTATTGCCGAATCATTAAACGAGGTCGCCGCATTTTTGCTGGCGCGCGGGCATAACGTCGTGTTTGAAGCTGAGACCGCGCAAAACATCGCCCTGACCGGATTTGACGCGTTGACGCCTGCGCAAATCGGCCTTCAGGCCGATGCTGCGATTGTCCTTGGCGGCGACGGCACCATGCTTGGTATTGCCCGCCAACTCGCGCCCTACGATGTGCCGTTGATTGGTATCAATCAAGGCAGACTGGGATTTATGACCGATATTTCGCTAGAGCGGATGCTGCCGGTCCTGGGCGAAATGCTAGATGGCAACGTTGAATCCGAACGTCGTACGTTGTTGCAAGGGGTAGTGAAACGCGACAATGCGGTTATTTTTAGTGCGCTGGCGTTTAATGACATCGTCGTGTCACGCGGTGCGACGACTGGCATGGCCGAACTCCGAGTCGATGTCGATGGTCGATTTATGTATAACCAGCGTTCGGATGGCCTCATTGTCTCGACCCCGACCGGCTCGACGGCCTATGCGTTGTCGGCTGGCGGTCCATTGCTACATCCGTCGCTTAGCGGCATTGTTTTGGTGCCGATTGCGCCGCATGCGTTATCAAATCGACCGATCGTGGTGCCCGACAGCAGCGAAATCGTGATCGAAATCGTCAATGGCCGGGATATTAGTGTCAATTTTGACATGCAATCGCTAGCCAGCCTGCAATCGGGCGATCGTATCGCGATTAAACGTTCCGATCACACGATTACCTTTTTGCATCCTGCTGGCTGGAGCTATTACGAGACGCTGCGTCAAAAATTACACTGGAACGAATATCCTTCTGCGGATGGACATTTGCGCTGAGCCAGACCGAGTCAGAAAGCCGCAATCAGATCGCCCTGTATTCTGGGCGATCAATTGCAGTACACTGCCCGCTCAAATGCCTGAACCGTTTCTGTTATCGACGTTGCTGAGCGCTCACGTGAAAACGCTTGAAACCGATTTTTGTCTCACAAACCGATCTAAGTTCAACCTCTAATTCAACCTCTAACTCAACTCCATGCTGCGCACCCTTTCCATTCGCGATTTTGTCATCGTTGATGCCATTGAGCTTGATCTGGCGTCTGGCTTTACTGTTTTCACCGGCGAAACCGGTGCAGGCAAATCCATCCTGATCGATGCGTTGGCCTTGGCGCTGGGCGGGCGCGGCGATGCCAGCGTGGTACGTGAAGGTGCGGCTAAAGCAGATATCAGTGCCGAGTTTTCAGTCTCTCGCTACAGCGAAGGCAGCCCGATTGATACCAGTGAGGCAGTCAGAGCGTGGCTGGCGGTAAATGAATTTGAAAGCGAAGAGGGCGGTGTGCTGCTGCGACGCGTTATCGACAACGCCGGACGCTCTAAAGCGTATATCAACGGGATTGCCGCGACAGCAGGACAGTTGCGCGAATTGGGTGAAATGCTGGTCGATATTCATGGTCAGCACGCGCATCAATCATTGTTGAAAGCCGATTCGCAACGGCTGTTGCTGGATGGGCAAGCCGGTTTGCAAGATGAACTGCAACTGGTTTCCACCGCTTACAAGAGCTGGCGCGCCTTAGCTAAACAACGGCTGGAATTTGAAACTAACGCCAAAAACGTCATGCTGGAACGTGAACGGCTCGAATGGCAAGTCAATGAGCTGGAAAAGCTCGCCGTCAAGCCCGGTGAATGGGATGACATTACCAATGAGCATAGCCGTTTGTCCCACGCTGCCAGTCTGATCGAAGGTGCGCAAGAAGCGCTGAATCTGATCTCTGAAGCAGAAATTCCGATGCTGTCCCAGTTGGCCGGCTTGAATATCAAGATTAGTAAATTGGTCGACGTCGACAACGATTTAAAGCCAGTATTGGAAGCGCTGGAGCCAGCACGGATTCAGTTGCAAGAGGCAGTTTATGCGCTCAATGATTATTTAAGCAGGATGGAGCTGGACCCCGCCCGCTTGCACGAAGTTGATCGCCGGATGGAAGTTATCCATTCCGCGTCGCGCAAATTCCGACTGGAACCAGATGCCATACCGCAGGAACTGGCGACGCTTTCCACGCAATTGCAGCAGTTGGCCGACGCCAGCGATCTTGATGCATTGCGCGTGCAGGAAGAGAAACTAAAGGCGACCTATCTTGGATTGGCGCAGAAATTATCCAAGGCGCGGGGTAAAGCAGCCAAAAGCCTGACCGCCACAGTGACAGCGGCGATGCAAGAATTAAGCATGAGCGGCGGGCGTTTTGAAGTCGCCTTGAATCCTTGCGAACCAACGCTGCATGGAATAGAGCAAGTTGAATTTTTGGTCGCCGGTCATGCTGGCGTGGTACCGCGACCGCTGGCGAAGGTCGCTTCTGGGGGCGAGTTGGCGCGGATTGCATTGGCGATTTCGGTCATTACTTCCAGCGCTACCGCCACGCCAACCTTGATCTTTGATGAGGTCGATAGTGGCATCGGGGGCGGCGTGGCCGAGGTTGTCGGCCGTTTGCTTAAGCGCCTCGGTCAAGCGCGTCAGGTATTATGCGTAACGCATTTGCCGCAAGTCGCCAGTCAGGCTAATCAACATTTTCAAGTCAGCAAGCAAAGCGCAGCAAACAAAACGGTGTCGGCGATTGATGGTCTCGATACCAAAAGCAGAGTGGAAGAAATTGCGCGGATGCTAGGTGGAATAGAAATAACCGCCACGACGCGTAAACATGCACGAGAATTATTGGCGTCGTAGTTGGCGCTGCTACGGTAGCTAGCTGATTACCTGCTGCGATGAGATTCTTGTAGGCATTATCCGCAACAATCCACGTTTGACCTTTTACCGAAAAAGCCAGCGCTAAGCTGTCCCCAAAACTGCACGCGCCTATCTCGGCGCGGCAAATTTTCAGGAAATTCCGCATGACTTTTCGTAAAGAACCGCCTTTCACGCATGGCGCTACGCTAAAAACAGCGGTAGTGTTGGTCAACCTGGGAACGCCGGATGCGCCAACCGCCAGCGCCGTGCGACGCTATTTGAAACAGTTTTTATCCGATACTCGCGTGGTCGAAATCCCCCGCATCATCTGGTGGTGCATTTTGCATTGGATCATTTTGCCGTTTCGCTCCAGCAAATCAGCGCAAAAATATGCATCGATCTGGACCAATGAAGGTTCGCCGTTAAAAGTGAATACAGAAAAGCAATCCATGCTGTTGCGGGGTTATTTAGGTCAACGTGGCCATAAAGTCGAGGTTGCTTACGGCATGCGTTATGGCAATCCATCCTTGTCGTCAGTGTTGGATAAGTTAAAAGTCGATGGCTGTGATCGGATATTGATTCTGCCAGCGTATCCACAGTATTCAGCGACCACAACGGCCTCTATTTTTGATGCGGTATTCAGCCATTACGCACAAATCCGGAATATCCCGGAATTGCGTCTGGTAAAAAATTACCACGACCATGAAGCGTATATCCAAGCGTTAAAAGAGTCAGTTTTGGCCCATTGGGAAATGAATGGCTTGCCAGACAAACTGGTGATGAGCTTTCATGGCGTACCGAAGCGGACCTTGCTTCTGGGCGATCCCTACCACTGTGAATGCTATAAAACAGCAAGATTGTTGGCGCACGCGTTGGATCTGTCGCAAGACCAATATATGGTCACGTTTCAGTCACGTTTCGGCAAGGCCGAATGGCTGCAGCCTTACACTGCGCCGACATTGGAAAAGTTGGCGAAGCAGGGTATTGGGCGGGTTGATGTGATGTGTCCAGGCTTTACCAGTGATTGTCTGGAAACGCTGGAAGAGATCGGAATTGAAGCAAAGGCGGATTTTTTGAAGGCTGGAGGGAAAGAGTTTTATCTTATCCCTTGCCTGAATCAATCGCCCGCATGGATTAATGCGCTGGCGATGTTGGTGGAGGAGCAACTAATTGGCTGGCCGACGCGGTTGTCCGTCAGCGAATTGGCAGAACAGAAAGCGCAAGCAGTTGTGCAAAAAAATGAGGCGATCAGGATCGGTGCAGTCTCGTAAGGCAAGAACAGTTCGAGGTTGGTTGTGTTTATGATTAGTAAAGCGCAATTAAATTTGAATAGCTAATCCAGCCGGCTGCAAGCGATATATAAACGAGCGTCATGGCGTAAATAAGGGACAATTTCACGATTTTCTCCTTGCAGATTCAACTTCTATGGCCTGAAATTGCTATATGTAAGAGCAATTTGATTCAGAATAGGGCTATTGCGGCATCGCAGCAAACGCAAACCGGTAAAATGTGCAACAAATTGTTGCTACGGCTGTAATTTGATGGGATATAAATCCCTTGAAAAAGTAGGAGATAGCCCCATTTGGCTATGCATAGAGCGAGCGGGGCAAGCCTCGTATCAAGCTGAATTCAACGCGTATTACAGTGGGTTCGCCATAGCAGCGGCGCAAATACCCGCATTAACCACCGCATTAACACGCTAAACACATTATTTAAGTCATATATTGCTGGAGATTTTTGAATGGAAGATATGGAAAAGCAGACCGTGCAAGTTGAAAACGAAAAAAACCATTGCTGAAGAGCAAGCAGCCGTCACGACCGAATCGGCTCTGGAAATCGCATTAGCCGAAGCGCAAGCCAAAATCGCTGATATGCACGATGCGTTTTTGCGTGCCAAGGCCGAATCCGAGAATATCCGTCGTCGCGCTCAGGAAGATATCGCCCGTGCCAGCAAATTCGCCATCGAAAATTTCGCTGAAGCAATGGTGCCAGTTAAAGATAGTCTGGAAATCGCCTTAAAGCTGGAAGCGCCATCGGTAGAGTCGTTAAAAGAAGGCGTGGAAATGACGTTGAAACAGTTGACCGCGGCGTTTGACAAAAATCGCCTGCTGGAAATTGCGCCTGAACCGGGCGACCGTTTGGACCCGATGAAGCATCAGGCGATTTCGATGGTGCCTTCTGAGCAAGAAGCTAATACAGTCGTCAGCGTGTTGCAAAAAGGTTATACCATTTCGGACCGTTTATTGCGTCCGGCGTTGGTCACTGTTGCTCAAAGCAAATAAACGAAAAATAAGCGAAAAATTAAAAATAAACGCTTATTGGGACCTGAAAAGGGTTGAAAGCATCGTTTTTCTCCCAATATTCAGAACATCAAAATTCAACAAATTAAGTAAAGGACAGCATCATGGGTAAAATTATCGGCATTGACTTGGGTACCACCAATTCTTGTGTTTCCATCATGGAAGGCGGCAAGCCTAAGGTTATCGAAAACTCGGAAGGTGTGCGTACTACGCCATCCGTTATCGCGTATCAAGAAGATGGCGAAATTCTGGTCGGCGCCCCGGCAAAACGCCAGGCAGTCACCAACCCAAAAAATACCCTGTACGCTACTAAGCGTCTGATCGGTCGTAAGTTCGACGAAAAAGAAGTCCAAAAAGACATCGCGTTGATGCCTTACGAGATCACTAAAGCCGATAACGGCGATGCATGGATTGCTGTCCGCGACAAAAAACTGGCACCTCAACAAATCGCCGCAGAAGTTTTGCGCAAAATGAAGAAAACCGCTGAAGACTACCTCGGCGAAGAAGTAACTGAAGCGGTCATCACCGTTCCTGCTTATTTTAACGATGCGCAACGTCAGGCAACTAAAGACGCTGGCCGTATCGCTGGTCTGGACGTAAAGCGCATCATCAACGAGCCAACCGCTGCTGCGCTGGCATTCGGCCTGGATAAAACTGAAAAAGGCGATCGCAAGATTGCTGTGTATGACTTGGGCGGCGGTACTTTCGATATTTCGATCATCGAAATCGCGGACGTTGACGGTGAAATGCAATTTGAAGTGTTGTCGACGAACGGCGATACCTTCCTCGGTGGTGAAGATTTCGATCAACGCATGATCGATTACATTCTGGACGAGTTCAAAAAGGTCAATGGTATCGATTTGGGCAAAGATGCGATTGCATTGCAACGTATCAAAGCTTCGGCAGAACGCGCTAAGATTGAATTGTCATCTTCGCAACAAACAGAAATCAACGAGCCGTACATCGCGATGGCAAATGGCGCACCAGTCCATCTGACTATGAAGATGACACGCGCTAAGTTGGAATCGTTAGTTGAAGAATTGATCGAAAAAACCATCGCGCCTTGCCGTATTGCGATTCAGGACGCTGGCGTTAAGGTCTCTGACATTGACGACATCATTCTGGTCGGCGGTATGACCCGTATGCCTAAAGTGCAAGAAAAGGTCAAAGAATTCTTCGGCAAAGATGCACGTAAAGATGTGAATCCTGACGAAGCCGTTGCTGTCGGTGCTGCGATTCAAGGTTCGGTGTTGTCCGGCGATCGTAAAGACTTGCTGCTGTTGGATGTTACGCCTTTGTCGCTCGGGATCGAGACGATGGGCGGCGTCATGACCAAGATGATCAAGAAAAATACGACTATTCCGACTAAGTTTAGCCAAGTGTTCTCGACTGCTGACGACAATCAGCCAGCAGTGACCATCAAAGTGTTCCAAGGCGAGCGCGAAATGGCAGCCGGTAACAAAGGTCTGGGCGAATTCAATCTGGAAGGTATCCCGCCAGCATCACGCGGTACACCGCAGATCGAAGTGACTTTCGATATCGACGCGAACGGTATCTTGCACGTCGGCGCGAAAGACAAAGCAACTGGTAAAGAAAACAAGATCACCATCAAGGCAAACTCTGGTTTGACCGAAGAAGAAATTCAAAAGATGGTGCGTGATGCGGAATTGAATGCCGAAGACGACAAGCGTTTGAAAGAATTGGCTGAAACGCATAACCAAGGCGATGCGCTGGTCCATTCGACACGTAAATCACTGGCTGAGTACGGCGACAAGCTGGAAGCGTCTGAGAAAGAAAGCATCGAAGCCGCGATCAAAGAACTGGAAGAAGTGTTGAAGGGCAGCGACAAAGCAGCCATCGACAACAAATCCGCCGCTTTGAGCACAGCAGCGCAAAAACTCGGCGAAAAGATGTATGCCGACATGCAAGCGCAACAAGCTGCTGCGGGCGCTGAAGGTGCTGCTGGTGCTGGTGGTAACGCCGGTGCATCAGAAGGCAAAGCAAAAGAAGACGACGTCGTTGATGCTGATTTCAAAGAAGTAAAAGACAAGTAAACATTCGTCCGGCGGTGCATCGGGAAGTCTTCCGATGCACTGCAATGACGCGCCGGACAAAGCTTTTAGCTCTGTTCGGCGTTTTCGCTTAGAGCAAATTGCCATGTTGCTGCGTTGTTGAGCTCGATCCATCGTTTTACGTCCCCGATTCCGGGACGAACGAATTGAAAAGCCACTAACGTCAGCTACAAATATGTTCTTCAATAATAGGGTGCCAAAACATGGCGAAACGTGATTTTTACGAAATTCTAGGGGTTGCGAAAAACGCTTCTGATGAAGAAATCAAGAAGTCGTACCGCAAACTCGCGATGAAACATCATCCGGACCGTAATCCGGATAGCAAAGGTGCTGAAGATAAATTCAAAGAGGCGAAAGAAGCCTACGAGATGCTGTCCGACCCGCAAAAACGTGAGGCCTATGATCGCTATGGTCACGCCGGTGTAGACCCAAATATGGGTGGCGGAGGCGGTGGTGGTGGCAGTGGTGGTTTTGCGGATGCCTTTGGCGACATCTTTGGCGATATCTTCGGTGGTGGCGGTGGTCAACGTGGCGGTCGCAGCGCTGGCCCGCAGGTATATCGCGGTGCAGATTTGCGCTACAACCTGGAAATCACGCTAGAGCAGGCTGCGCACGGCTTTGACACCACTATTCGCGTTCCTTCATGGGATGCTTGCGAGCCGTGTCACGGCAGCGGTGCCAAGCCTGGCACAGAGCCAGTGACATGCCCGACTTGCGGTGGTCATGGTCAGGTCCGGATGCAGCAAGGATTTTTCAGCATTCAGCAAACTTGTCCAAAATGTCATGGTAGCGGCAAAGTCATCGCTGAACCATGCGCGTCTTGTGCAGGTGCCGGTCGTATCAAACGCAATAAAACCCTCGAAGTGAAGATTCCTGAAGGGATCGACGATGGCATGCGCATTCGGTCATCCGGCAACGGTGAGCCGGGCATGAACGGCGGGCCTCCAGGCGATTTGTATGTCGAAATTCATATCAAGCAGCACGGCGTATTTCAGCGTGATGGCGATGATTTGCATTGCGAAATGCCGATTTCGTTTGCTAAGGCGGCTTTGGGCGGCGAAATTGAAGTGCCGACGCTCAATGGCAAGGTCTCGTTCACGATCCCAGAAGGCACGCAGTCTAGCAAAACCTTCCGTTTGCGTAGCAAGGGGATCAAAGGGGTTCGTTCAGGCTATGCCGGTGATCTGTTTTGCCACGTCGTGGTCGAAACGCCAGTGAAGTTAAGTGATCGCCAGAAAGAACTGCTGCGTGATTTTGATTTGCTGACAACTGAAGGCGGCGCTAAACACAATCCTCAGACCAAGTCTTGGAAAGACAAAGTTAAAGAGTTCTTTGAGTAATTAAGGCGTTCTCGATAAAACGTCTAAAAATAGTTGCAAAAAGCCGCTGATCTTGACAGATCAACGGCTTTTTTACAATTTCAGTGCATACGAAGAACCGCATTTGATGCAATATTTACTCTTCCTGCATGCGGATTTTGAAAAAAATAAATGTAACTCTACAGTTTCGATAAAATGGCGGTCAAGTTGATTTACGTGAGTTGTAAAAATATCATGTTAATTAAAAGCTTACCCTGAACGGAAAACGATGATAAAGCATAAAGACGTCCTCACACAGGAACAACTTTTCGATAGCAACCGTCAATGGGCCGCTGCAATGATTGCACGCGATCCGGTCTTTTTTAAAACGCTGGCCGCCCAACAATCGCCTGATTATTTCTGGATCGGCTGCTCTGATAGCCGGGTTCCTGCCAATGAATTACTTGGCTTGCTACCGGGCGAATTATTTGTCCATCGCAACATTGCGAACGTAGTCGCGCATAGCGATCTGAATTGCTTGTCGGTACTGCAATTTGCGGTAGATGTACTTAAGGTCAAGCACGTATTCGTCGTCGGCCATTATGGTTGCTCCGGCGTCCATGCGGCCCTGACCAAGCGTCGTGTTGGTCTTGCTGACAACTGGCTGCGCCATGTGCAAGATGTGCATCAAAAACATGAGCGTTATTTGGGAGAAGGGCTGTCCGAACAGCTACGACATGATCGTCTGTGCGAACTCAACTCAATGGAGCAGGTGTCTAACGTTTGCCAGACGACGATCGTTCAAGACGCTTGGGAACGTGGACAAGAACTGACGATCCATAGCTGGGTGTACGGCGTGCAAGACGGCTTGTTGCGTGATTTGGGCGTCACAGTGAATGGTCCGGACGATCTCGCACACAATATGGCCTGCAGTTTGAAGCGTTACGACGAGTGAGATTGATGTGCAGCTAGGAATGCGTGGAATGGTGAACACACTTTTCTAAGCGGAATTATAAACATTCAATTAGCTGTAAAAAAATCCCCAATTCGGTTAGCCGGATTGGGGATTTTTTATTATTTTCTCGTCAGGCCAAAGCCGGATTGAACATTAAAAACAATGTTCCGGCGCAGGAAATGACGTGTCCTTGACTGCCGCGATATAGGTCTTTACCGCGGCGTCAATGCTGGTTTGACCTTCCATGAAATTCTTCACGAAACGTGCTTTGTGGCCTGGGAAAACGCCCAACAAATCATGCAACACCAACACCTGGCCGGAGCAATCCGGACCCGCGCCGATGCCAATCGTCGGGATGTTTAGCAATGCCGTCACTTCTTTGCCTAACGTTGCGGGAATCGCTTCCAGCACAATCAGCGTTGCGCCAGCCGTTTGCAATGCCAGCGCGTCCGCTTTCAATTGCTCCGCCGCTGCATCGGTTTTACCTTGTACTTTGTAGCCGCCCATCTGATGCACAGATTGCGGTGTCAGACCCAGATGCGCGCACACCGGAATGGCACGATCAGTCAGAAAACGCACGGTTGGCGCCAGCCAGGCGCCGCCTTCGATTTTGACCATCTGCGCGCCTGCCTGAATCACCTGAACGGCGTTGGCGAACGCGCTCTCAGGTGTGCCATAACTCCCGAACGGCAAGTCGGCCAGCACCATTGCAGTAGGATTGGCACGTGCAACGCTGGCGGTGTGATACACAATATCTTGCACGGATACTGGCAGCGTCGATGCGTGACCCTGACAGACCATACCGAGCGAATCTCCCACTAGGATAGTGTCGATGCCACAACGGTCCAGCAGCGCTGTGAAGCTAGCATCGTAACAAGTCAGCATGGTGATTTTTTCACCTTTGTCATGCATGGCTTGCAGTACCGGAGCCGTCACCGGTTTTGTCCGTGTTGGCGACGCCGTGTCGCCTTGTAAGTAACCCGCCATATTATTCTCCGCGATTAAAAAATTCACGCTTTCCGCGCATGCTATCGATACGGGCCAGCAGCAACTCAAAATCGGCATCACTGCCGGATAAATCCAGATGTTCGTTATTCACGATTAATAATGGCGCGGCCTCGTAATCGTAAAAAAAGCGGCTATAGCTCTCGCACAGTCGTTTCAGATAATCGGGTGAAATACCGGATTCCATAGGAATTCCGCGTTTTTTGATGCGTTCGAACAGCGTATCCGGTTCTGCTTGCAGATAAATGACAAGATCCGGCGTCGGCGTTTGCGGGCGCAGATGGCTGTACAGCTGTTGATAGAGTTTTAGCTCATCATCGGCGAGTGTCAGATTGGCAAAAATCGGATCTTTATCTAGTAAAAAATCGGCCGCAACGGCGCCTGAGCTGTCAAATAAATCGCTCTGTGCCAGATCGCGCAATTGATTGATACGCTGGAACAAAAAGAACATCTGCGTCGATAGCGCATAGCGGGCTGGATCGTAATAGAACTTTTCCAGAAAAGGGTTATTTTCCGGTTGTTCCAGCAGCACTTGCGCACCGATGTGTGCGGCTATTTTTTTTGTCAGGGTCGTTTTTCCGGCCCCGATGGGGCCTTCAACCACGACGTACTTGTAAGATTGTAGATTCATATGCGGTAAATAAAATGCTTCGCTGTAGCAAAGCGTCTGGCGAGGATGGAGTCCCGCAAATTGTCGTATTTACAGTCTGTAAAACGACACCGTGACTAGCGTAGAGCGTGCATGTTTTTTGAGACGATGCAGTCAGCCGACTTGCATCTCAGGTTAAATTTTAGCAATTGCCTGATCGGTGACTTGCGGCACGAACTGGTGTGCCGGACCGAGTCCTGGAATCGCAATAAAAGGATCGATTTGCAGCAAAGGGATCAAAACGAAGGCGCGCTGAACCATGCGGGGATGTGGCACAGTTAATGTTGCATCGGCAATCGTTGTTGTCCCATATAACAATAAATCCAGATCCAGCGTTCGCGGAGCGTTCAGATAAGGACGTTCACGACCGAAATTGTGTTCGACATCTTGTAATGCCTGCAACAATGCATGCGGATCTAGTTGCGTATCAATGCGCACGACTGCATTGACGTAATCATCACCGCTGGACTCTATGGGGGCGGTGCGAAACAAACTGGATTGTGCGCTGAGCTTGGTATGCGGTAACGCGCCCAGCTGCACAATCGCATTTTCTACCTGCGCTCTGGCATCGCCAAGATTGCCGCCGACGCCTATGTAAGCGACTACATTAGCGCAAATAGGGGGATTGGGGGGAATCGTCACGCCTACGCCCCGTTTTGCGCACCGCCGCCGCCCGTGCTGCTACTACGTCTGCGTGCACGTTTTTTCGGTGGCGGCGGTTCGTTTGTGACCTTTGGCTTTTGTGCCAGCAATACTTCTCTCCCGGTCCCATCGGCTTCCATGAAGGCCGTCCACCATTCGCCTAATTCGCTGTCAAGTTCGCCCGAGGCGCAACGCAATAGCAAGAAATCGTAGCCAGCACGCAATCGCAGATGTTCCAGCAATTTGTGCGGTGATTTGCCGACACGACGCTCGAATCGCGGTTGCATCGACCAGATATCACGCATATCGGACGCGATTTTGCGTTGTAGCGCCAGCTTATCGGTTTGTGCATCCAGCACATCATCGGCCGCAAGATGCAGCGCGGGGATAGGAAATTCACCAGCCGCTTTATAGGCAGTCCACTTTTCCAGCACTTGATGCCATAGCAATGCGGCAAATAGGAAGCCGGGCGAAACTGGTTTGCCCTCACGGACGCGCTGATCGGTATTTGCCAGCGCCAAAGTGACGAATTTTTCGCCCATTGGTTGCTCCAGCACCACGTCCAGCAATGGCAACAAGCCATGATGCAAGCCTTCTTTACGCAGCTGTTGCAGGCAAGCCAGCGCATGGCCGCTCATCAGCAGCTTTAGCATTTCATCGAATACGCGTGCTGTCGGAACGTTATTGATGAGAGTTGCCATGACGGGAATCGGGGCCCGGGTTTCTGGCTCGATGGTGAAGTTAAGCTTGGCGGCAAAGCGGACGATACGCAACATCCGCACCGGATCTTCGCGATAGCGGGCTTCAGGGATGCCGATGATGCGCAAGATTTTGCCGCGAACGTCGGCAATTCCGCCGTGATAATCCAGCACGCTTTGGTTGCTTGGATCGTAATACATGGCGTTGATAGTGAAATCGCGGCGGGCGGCGTCTTCGTGCTGCTCGCCAAAGGTATTGTCGCGCAATACGCGGCCATGCTCATCTTTCGGCGCGCCGGTCGATGAAGCGCCACGGAATGTGGTGACTTCGATCAATTCCTGACCAAACATGACGTGCACGATCTGAAAACGCTTGCCGATCAGGAACGCACGCCGGAATAGCCGTTTGACCTGTTCCGGCGTGGCATTCGTGGCAACGTCGAAATCTTTCGGTTTTACGCCCAGCAAAAGATCGCGCACCGCCCCGCCTACGATGAAGGCCTTGAAACCGGCCTCTTGCAGCGTACTGGTCACGCGTATCGCATTGGGCGAAACCAGTTGTGGGTCAATGCCATGTTGCTTGGGGGCCAGCACCACTGGTGTGGTGTGGTCGTCCATCTTTTTCTTGGGTCCGAGGATGGAGCGAATCAGCTTTTTGATCATTGTGGTTTGATTATAGGTGGGCGATGCAGAGGCGTCGTCTCGACTAGGTGCATTCCGAAATAATTCTCACGTTTGGATCGGATCGGTGCCATTTACAGTAGCAGTAACGTACTGGTTATTACAAGGCGCACTATAACTCTTGCGCGCCATGTTGCCAGAAGCGCTGGCCGGGGCCGATCCAAACGTCATGCTTATTTCTTCAAAGCGCCTTATTCGTCGAATAAATTCAGAATCGACCAGCCGTGCGCGTCAGCATGTGCTTTCAGTTGCGCGTTCGGATTGGTCGCAATCGGGTCGGTAACTAGTTTCATTAGCGGCAAGTCATTATGCGAATCGCTATAGAAAAAAGTGCGCGGAAAGCTATCCAGCGTCATGTCCATCGTAGCCAGCCACGCATGCGTATGGATGACTTTGCCCGGACCGTATGTTGGGGTATCCAGCAGTTTGCCGGTAATTTCGCCTTCATCTGTGGTTTCCGGGTCGGACGCGATCAGAAAATCGACGCCTAGCGCTTTGGCAATTGGTTCGGTGACAAAACTGTTTGTGGCAGTCACGATGGCAACCAGATCGCCCGCATCGTGATGCTGTTGCAACAGGTCCAGCGCCTGCGGTGTAATACGCGGCAGGATCACTTCTTTCATAAATTGCTCATGCCAGGCATCCAGCTGCTTACGCGGAAATGCTGACAACGTGCCGAAGGTGAATTCCAGATACTTCACAGGATCAAGGGTGCCTGCCTGATATTGGGCAAACCACTCAGCATTACTTTTTTTGAACGCATCGGCATCCACTGCGCCGATACGGATTAAAAATTGCCCCCACTCGAAATCCGAGTCGATAGGCAGCAGTGTGTGGTCAAGGTCGAATAGCGCTAGATTCATAATGATTTTTCTTCAGATTCGAGTTGTAACAGGCTGCGTAATAACGGCAGGGTTATAGGGCGTTTGGTTTCTAGCGAATAACGGTCGAGTTCATCCAGCTTTGCCATTAATGAACGCATATCACGTCTGAAATGGGTAATGAGATAGGGTAGCACGCCACTTGACAGGGTAAGCCCACGCGCTTGTGCTGCCTGCGTCAATGTCGAGATTTTTTCCTCGTCGCTTAAGCCATGCAATTGATAAATCAGGCCCCAGCCGAGACGCGTACGCAAATCTTCGCGCACCGTGTTCGTCAGTTCTGCGGGCGGTTGGCCGCCACTGGTAATCAGCCAGCCGCCATGTTCGCGGATTTGGTTAAACAATGCAAATGCAAGAATCTGGTCTTCTGCACATAATTTGTCGCAGTCATCAATCAGATAGCCGGTATCGTCGGGCGAAAAATGAAACAGGCCCGCGCTATAGGCCTCATTGTATTCAGTCGCATGATGCGCGTTTAAATCGGCGGCAGAGATCAAATGCGCGTTGGTGGCACGTGCAAAAGCTTGTAGTAAATGGCTTTTCCCTGCGCCGGATTGACCCCACAGGTAGACGAATCTATCGCCCGGTGCGGTAACTACGGCGGTTGATGGTGCTGTTAATTGCTGCAAAAAATGCAACACTTCCTGGTTATTTCCGATGACGAAAGTATCCAGGGTTTGTGCGTCGTCGGCAGTAATGTCGAGCAGTAACTGCCTCATGCTTGGGTTTTCCTACTTGATTGCTGTTGTAATGGCATTTTACTGATTATAAAAACTGCTGCTGAGATAGTGCATACGAAGATGTTTGACCATCACGGAGATAATTGCCGAAGCGGGTAACGCCAGCAAGATGCCGACAAAGCCAAACAACTGCCCAAAGGCCATCAACGCAAAAATGACTACCAGCGGGTGCAAACCAATGCGTTCGCCGACCAGGCGCGGTGTCAGGATAAAGCTTTCGAGCACCTGACCGATGCCATACACAATCGCCACCGCGATTAATCCATGAAAGCCGCCGAACTGCAACATCGCGGCAATCAGCGCCAGCACCAAGCCTAGCCCGAAGCCGACGTATGGAATAAATACCAACAATCCGGTAATGATACCGACTGGCAGCGCAACGTCAAATCCGGCAATTGCCAGCCCGGTAGAATAATAGACTGCCAGTACTAACATTACCAATAATTGACCACGCAAATACTGCGCTAACAATTCGTCGACTTCATGCGCCATGCTAGCCGTCTTTGCTTGCCAGCGACGCGGCACCATTTTGCCAAGGCGGGATA
This sequence comes from Glaciimonas sp. PCH181, assembly GCF_003056055.1. Classification (NCBI taxonomy): domain Bacteria; kingdom Pseudomonadati; phylum Pseudomonadota; class Betaproteobacteria; order Burkholderiales; family Oxalobacteraceae; genus Glaciimonas; species Glaciimonas sp. PCH181. Next base: position 640,831 of record NZ_PYFP01000002.1, on the reverse strand, counting down.
GAAACTGGTGCCAATCCTGCAATAAATAAAATAACACGATAGGGACTAGTAATAAGGTCGCCAGCCAGCCAATGACGGCGGTGCCGCCAACTTTGATGGAGGCAAGCACCGAAGTCCAGATTTCATCCCCACTAGTGGAGAGTTGTTTGACCAGCATATCTTTGATGCCAGCACCATCCAGTCGAAAATTAATCCCAAGGTCGTGCAAATGCGGCCCAAGCGTATCGTTTAGTCTGGTTAAAAAGGTCGGTATTTGATTTTGCAACAATGGAATTTCTTTGTGCAGCACCGGAATCACGATCAGGATCATCGCCAGAATCGCCAACAACAGTATCATCATGACCAGAAATACCGCCAAGGCGCGGGGCAGCCGATATTTGCCTATTCGTCGTTTCGCCAGCCAGTCGACACCCGGGTTAAGAGCGTACGCCAGAATCGCCGAGGCAACGAATGGCGTCATGATCGGGCCCAATGCGACGAATAACGCAATGAGCAACGCACCCATGACACACCACAACGTTGTTTGTTTTTGCTCTTCAGTAAAAGAAAATGGCATGTATTTTGGGGATAGTTGAATCGGTTTGATAAAATAGCGTTTTTGCCGCGATAACAAACCTAAATAAACCTAATAATAGAATGTTTATTTGTTGTTATTTTGTTATGCGCGGACGAATTCTTCTATTTTACCGCCTCTGCTGCCAATCACATCATGACTTCAACATCCAATGTTTCTCTTTCCTATCGCGACGCCGGCGTTGATATGGACGCCGGCGACGCTTTAGTCGAGGCCATCAAGCCATTTGCTAAACGCACAATGCGCGAAGGCGTAATGGGCGGCATCGGCGGTTTTGGTGCGCTGTTCGAAATCAGCAAGAAATTCAAAGAGCCAGTGTTGGTTTCTGGCACGGATGGCGTTGGCACCAAGCTAAAACTAGCTTTTATGCTGAATCGTCACGATACCGTAGGTATCGATCTGGTCGCAATGAGCGTCAATGACATTCTGGTCCAAGGCGCCGAGCCACTATTTTTCCTCGATTATTTCGCCTGCGGCAAGCTTGACGTGCCTAGCGCGACCGATGTCATCAAGGGCATCGCCCAAGGTTGCGAGCAAGCCGGTTGCGCCTTAATCGGCGGCGAAACTGCCGAAATGCCAAGTATGTATCCAGACGGCGAATACGATCTGGCCGGTTTTGCGGTTGGCGCAGTCGAGAAATCCAAGCTGATCGACGGCACCAAAATCACTCCCGGTGATGTGATCCTCGGTCTGGCATCATCGGGCGCGCACTCCAACGGTTATTCGTTGGTTCGCAAGATTATTGCTGTTGCTAAACCTGACCTTGATGCTGATTTCCATGGCCGTAGTCTGGCCGATGTGCTGATGGCACCGACCCGTATTTACGTCAAGCCGCTGCTGGCATTGATGGAATCGATGGAAGTCAAAGGTATGGTCCATATTACCGGCGGTGGTCTGGTAGAGAATATCCCGCGCGTGCTGCAAGACAATTTAACCGCTGTACTGCATCGCGATGGCTGGACGATGCCGCCACTATTTACATGGCTGCAAGAGCATGGCGGCGTCGCTGATGATGAAATGCATCGGGTTTTCAACTGCGGTATCGGTATGGCCGTGATCGTGGCGAAAGAAAATGCACAAGCTGCATTGGCGCAATTGCAGGCTGCGGGCGAGACAGTATTTACAATCGGTGAAATCCGGACGCGCGCTGACGGCGAAGCACAGACGATTGTGCTGTAAATCTATTTTTGCAAGATTGATAGTAAAAAAGCTCCCGGCATCGGGAGCTTTTTTTATGGCTGGAATAATCGCCGCAGCTGAAATACTCAGCGCTTACAACGATTACGCAAACTAACGCTAGCTTTGCCCGCTATTCTGACTCTGGGCCAGCGTTTGCAATGCAGTTGGGATGCTATCCCACAGAATATCCTTGGGCGGCGTTATCACCAGCGACTGAGTTTGGTCGGCTTTCAACGTCAATCTATCGGAAACCTCTGCCGGGACTGGATGCCACAACGGATCTGCGGTTTCATCGAAGACCCGCCTAAGCTGGCTAGACCAACTGCCGATAATCGACTTGAAGTACTGATTTTTTTCATCGATGGTCACGAAATGGGTTAGCGCCAGTTTTTCGCTTTCATACACCAGCAAATCAAGTGGCAAGCCGACCGATAAATTGGAGCGTAAGGTCGAATCCATTGATAGCAGCGCACATTTTGCAGCTTGATCAAGCGTCAAATCTGAGCCGACGAAAACCCGATCGATGATCGGTTTGCCGTATTTGGCTTCGCCGATCTGGAAATAAGGGTTCTCATCATGCGCTTCGATGAAATTGCCTGCGGAGTAAATCTGGAATAAACGGCAACGTTCGCCTTTGATCTGGCCGCCAAAAATAATCCCGACGTTGAAATCGATGCCGAATTTTTGCAACGCGCTGGCATCGCGTTCAAATACTATTCGAATAGCATCGCCCACAATTTGCGTCGCTTCGTACATCGAATTGGCGGTCCAGATACTTTTTCCGGTGGCGGTGGTGTGTTCCGAGATGATTTGTTTAATCGATTGCGAGATCGATAAGTTGCCTGCCGTCATCATGACCAGCATGCGCTCGCCCGGATTTTCAAACACGCTCATCTTACGGAAAGTGCCGACGTGATCGACACCGGCATTGGTGCGAGAGTCGGACAAGAAAACCAGCCCGGTCTTCAGGCGCATAGCGACGCAATAAGTCATGATGCAAATAAAAAATCTAAAGGACAGATTTTACAGGATTGCGCCACATTGTTAGTTATCTGAAGAATAACTAACAACGGAGGCTATCACTTTTCAGCGCAACGGTTGTTGACGAAATATTAAGAATTATTGATCCGATGCTGTCGCAGTAACGTTGACGCGTACGCTAAGGGTTTCCGAACCGCCGCCACGTCGTACACCGCGCACCGGCGCAGCAGAATCATAATCGCGGCCGATTGCGAGACGGCAATACACGTCGCTGGCAAAGCGCGCATGCGTGACGTCGACGCTAATCCAGCCCGAAAAATCGGGTTGCACAATCCAGACATCCACCCATGCATGGCTTTCTGCATGGTCGCTGTTGCCGGGGTCGATATAGCCTGAAACATAGCGTGCAGGAATGCCCAGCGCATGACAGCAGGCGAGGAATAAATGCGCATGATCCTGGCACACCCCCTGACCGAGCCGCAGCGCGTCGTCGGCGCTGGTGGTGACGAGAGTTGCGCCGCTTTGATATGCCACGGCATCACAAATTGCGGTGGCTAGCGCAAGCAGATTGTCGCTGTTTGCCGCCCGGATTAAATGTCTATGGGCAAAATCGATAATCGCGGGGGAGGGTTGCGTAAGTTGGGTCGGCACCGTAAATACAAGCGGCAAAAATTCACCTGCTTGCGATAGCCGGCCCAGATGCAATGGCGCCACCACAACGCTGCCTTCTGCCACAATCCGGACTTCATTATGTTGCCCGGTAATGGTCAGCATGTGGCAAAGGTTGCCAAATGCGTCGTTAAAAGGATGATGCACGCCAGAGCTGGTGATGCGCCAGTCCAGCGTGCGCTGCTGTGGTTCGGCACGAGGCGACAACCGCAATTGCTGAATCGTATAAGTGAGCGGCTCAGTATAGCGATAGACCGTTTCGTGCCTGATGGTCAGTAGCATGAACGGGTCAGGCCGTTAGCGGAACCAGAAAGTCACGGCTGATACGATTACCCAGTTCGAAGATGCGCTCAAAAAATACGGTCAGATAATCATGCAAACCGTCTTCAAGAATTTCATCGATATTACTGAACTGTAGTTCGGCGTGCAGTTTGCCAGCGAAGCGCTCGGTATCGGCGGATGCATTGTTGCTGACGTGCTTGAGATTGTTCACGACCTCTTCAAGGCAGGCCAGCAGCGAACGTGGCATGTCGGCACGCAGGATCAGCAGATCGGCTACGCGGGCCGGTGAGATGACGTCGCGATAGACTTTCCGATAAATTTCAAATGCCGAGACGGAACGCAAAATCGCAGCCCAGTAATAGAAGTCCAGCTGCGGTTCTGCGGTGACTTCTGCGTGCTCGCCCTGACTTTGGCGCAGACCTTGCGACTGCGTTTGTTTTTGCTGCTTTTCTTTGGCGCCATGAAATTTGACGTCGATAATCCGTGCGGTGTTATCCGCACGCTCCAGAAAAGTCCCAAGACGAATAAAGTGAAAAGCTTCGTCTTTCAGCATGGTGCCGATGGTGACGCCACGAGATAGATGCGAGCGATGTTTGACCCACTCAAAAAACTCGGCCGGATTTTGTTCCAGCGCGTTGGTTTTGAGATAGGTCTGCATCTTCAGCCAGGTAGCGTTCTGGATTTCCCATGCTTCCGTAGTCAGCGCGCCGCGCACGGCCCGTGCATTTTCACGCGCTTGTGTCAGGCAGGCAGCGATAGACGAAGAATTACTCGGGTCGCGCACCATGAAGTCAATGACGTCTTTCGCCGTCAGAGTTTCATGGCGTTTGTCGTAGGCTTCCTGCAATTCGGAAATCCCCAGAATTGCGCGCCAGCCTTGTTCGGTGTCTTCTACGGCCTGTGGCAACATCCCGGTTTGTAAATGCACATCCAGCATGCGTGCGGTATTTTCTGCCCGCTCAGTGTAGCGGGCCATCCAGAATAAGTGATCGGCGGTGCGGCTTAACATGTTATTTCTCCAGTATCCAGGTGTCTTTTGTGCCGCCGCCTTGCGATGAATTGACGACTAGCGATCCTTCTTTCAGTGCCACGCGCGTCAGACCGCCACGTACCATCGAGACGGTTTTACCCGACAGGACAAACGGGCGCAGGTCGATGTGGCGCGGGGCAATCCCGGCTTCGACATAAGTAGGGCAGGCCGACAATGCCAACGTCGGCTGGGCGATATAACCTTCTGGATTAGCAATCACGCGAGCGCGAAAGTCTTCGATTTCCTGCTTGGTTGAGGCTGGCCCGACCAACATGCCATAACCGCCCGCGCCGTGGACTTCTTTGACGACCAGATCTTTGAGGTTAGCCAGGGTATAGGCCAAGTCGTCTTTTTTACGGCATTGAAAGGTTGGAACGTTGTTCAGTATGGGTTTTTCGGACAGGTAAAACTTGATCATGTCAGGAACATACGGATAGATCGATTTGTCATCGGCAACGCCGGTGCCGATCGCGTTCGCCAACGTCACGCCGCCAGCCCGATATACCGATAACAAGCCAGGTACGCCGAGGGTTGAGTCAGGGCGGAATGCCAGTGGATCAAGATAGTCATCGTCAATCCGACGATAAATCACGTCAACCCGTTTCGGTCCGCGCGTGGTGCGCATATATACCGCATTGTCTTTGACAAACAAGTCCTTGCCTTCGACCAGTTCTACACCCATTTGCTGGGCTAGAAATGCGTGCTCGAAATAGGCCGAGTTATACATACCCGGCGTCATGATCACGACCGTCGGATTGGTGACGCCGACCGGTGCGACTGAGCGAAGATTGTCCAGCAACATGTCGGGATAATGATCGACCGGCGCGATTTTGTGGCGGGTAAATAGCTCTGGAAACAAGCGCATCATCATTTTGCGATCTTCCAGCATGTAAGACACGCCGGACGGGACCCGCAGATTGTCTTCCAGTACGTAAAAATCGCCTTCACCGGCACGCACGATATCGACGCCAGCAATGTGTGCGTAAATGTCGGAAGCCACTGAAATTCCCTGCATTTCAGGGCGATATTGGGCATTGCGCAGAATTTGTTCAGCGGGAATGACACCGGCTTTAATGATGTTCTGATCGTGATAAATATCATGGATGAACATATTCAGGGCGGTAACGCGCTGAATCAGCCCCGCTTCCAGTTGCGTCCATTCGGCGGCATGGATGATGCGCGGAATGATATCGAACGGGATCAGTCGTTCAGTGCCTGCATCATTGCCATAGACCGCAAAGGTAATGCCGACGCGGCGAAAAATAACGTCAGCTTCGACCCTTTTCCGTGCAATGGTTTCGGCGGACTGCTGACCTAGCCAGCTACAAAACTCACCATAATGGGGACGCGCCAAATTGGTGCCGTCGGTGTACATTTCATCGAAAAAATTTGCCATGACTTTTGCTTTGCAGTTGTTTGATGATTAAATATCGAAAGGCTGATTGATCGATGTGGTTAAAAGGCATCGATCAATGCCGATGTTATTCAGTCTCATATTGGAATTGTCAAAATAGCACTATTTATTCTGGGTGAGATTCAAATCTCACCGCGGCTACTCTTTCAAGTGTGATCGCGGTGTTATTCGCTATTGAGTGGGGAGTCGGTCCCGTCGTTTAATTTGCTGAACCATGGCGTTGGCTTTGGTACCTCGCACGGTCCGAGAACCGAAATCGAGGTGAAATCAGCAGGACTAACGATTTCCAGGTATTCCATATCGGGAGAATAGTCGAACAAAAAATGCACTATTCCGGGGCGTTGATGCACGCAATCACCTGTGTTGACCAGTGTTAGCTGATCCTCATACATGAAACGCGCCCAACCTTTAAGCATGTAGACGATATGGAAGTTGGCCTCGTGTCGATGCCAGCCGGTGCCTGCTTCGGGGGCGATATTTGCGCGTACCAACTGGGCAATAACTTGCCCACCAGTAGCAGCACTGATGCCGAGATCGCGATATTGGAAAAAATCTCGTAATCCACCCGGTTCAAAAGCGGTATCACCCTCACGAACGTGAGAAAACGCGGTTTTTGGGACTACTTGGTCATTGGTGTTTTGCGCATCCATTGCATCGTTCCTTTCATGCAAAATACGTATTTAACATGACCATGACGACAATCAACGGCAGCGAGACCGTTGATATAGTGGTCGCATGGGCTGTCTTCGGCGACCTTAAATGCACTATCCCCGTAAAACCACGGTAGATATAACTTTACTCCTGATTGGGCTTAAAGCAACAACCGAAATGATGATTCAATGCAAGGAAAGTCAGAATAAGCAGTAAGCAATTCTTATGCCAATAGGTCATATTCTTCTCTTTCAATTTGCCCATGCTATCCGTCTGCTTTTGGGTTCGCTTAGGGCGCGCGAATATAGTCGACCAACGCCATCGTGCGCGCATCCGGCGGGGGCGTCAGCAGGCTGACTAACACCATCGCCAGCAATCCGGCAGGCACGCCGAAAACCCCGGCGGAAATCGGCGCGATGTGAAACCACTGGGCCGCGGCGGTTCCACCAAAGGCAGGCAGCGTGTGCAGCATGTAATACACGCAGGTGCCGAAGCCGACAATAATAGCCGCCAGCGCGCCTTGCTGATTCGCCCGTTTCCAGAATACGCCTATGATCAGGGACGGGAAAAGTGCCGAACCAGCCAGCGAAAATGCCGCGCCAACCATCGATAAAATATCCCCGGGTTTCAACGATGCGGTATATGCCGCCAGCAGCGCCACCACCAGCAACAGCAATTTCGAGATCGTCACGCGCTTCTGGGTCGAGGCCGCCGGATCGATCATTTTGTAGTACACGTCATGCGATAACGCGTTGGAGATCGTCAGTAATAAACCATCGGCGGTAGACAGCGCCGCCGCCAGACCACCGGCAGCGACCAGTCCCGAAATGAAATACGGCAGTCCCGCGATTTCGGGCGTTGCCAGTACGATCATGTCGCCGTCTAGCGTAATTTCCGATAGCTGCACAATGCCGTCGTGATTCAGATCAATGATGCTGACCAACGGATTAGTTTTGTCGATATTCGCCCAGTACGAGACCCAGTTCGGCAGATGGGAATATTCCGTACCCACGAGCGAGGTGTAGATGTCGTACTTCACCAGCACTGCCAACGCTGGCACGGTCAGATAAATCAGTAAGATAAAAAACAGCGTCCAAAATACTGATTTGCGGGTTTCTTGCACCGATGGCGTGGTGTAGTAGCGCATCAACACATGCGGCAGCGCGGCCGTGCCCAGCATCAAACAAAAGACCACCGCCAAAAAGTTGTTGCGCTTGATATCCGACGCTTCTTTATCCTTGCCAGGAAAAGGCGTTGCTTGCGGAGTGGGAGGATCAGCATGCGCCAGATTCAGCGCTTTGGCCTCGGTCCATCGTTGCCTGGCCTCATCGGGTGATTTGGGATAGTCGCTTAATTTTCGATTGGCGGCACGAATATCAATCAGAGAAGTTTCGCTGCTGTGTTTCAAGATTTTTAGCTGACGTTGGGCTTCCATCCGGCCTTGCGCCCAGGATTGTGGCAAGTCCTGAAGACGCTTGTCATAGATCGCCGCCCGTTCTTTGAAAATACGCCGCACTTCTAATTCTTTAGGATCATCGCTCAACGTCTTTTCGATGTCGCCCAATTGCATCATGACCGAGCCATAGGCAAATTGCGGTATCGGATTATGCGTATGCTTGGCCGATAGCCAGATCACCGGGATCAAATACGCAAACAGGATGATGATGTACTGCGCGACCTGCGTCCAGGTAATCGCCCGCATGCCGCCCAAAAACGAACACACCAGAATGCTTGCCAGACCGAGAAATATGCCGACCGAAAAATCGACGCCAGTGAAGCGCGATGTGATGAGGCCGACGCCGTAAATCTGTGCGACGACGTAGGTAAAGGAAATCAATACTGTCGCGATCACGGCCAAAATACGGACGGGGTTGCCGCCATATTTGCCGCCAAAACGACCGCTGTAGCGCGCCGCCAAAAAGTCGGGAATAGTGTATTGACCGAATTTGCGCAAATACGGCGCGATCATCAGCGCGACCAGACAATAGCCACCGGTCCAGCCGATGATATAGGCCAAGCCATCGAAACCCTGCAAATACAAGCCACCCGCCAGGCTAATAAACGTCGCTGCCGATATCCAGTCGGCGGCGGTCGCCATCCCGTTGAATATCCCCGGCACGCGGCGTCCGGCAACGTAATATTCGGAGACGTCTGATGTTCGGCTAACGACGCCGATCCCCGCATATAACGCGATCGTCGCAAACATGAATAGATAGCCGATCCATGAGCGCGGAAAACCTTCGTTTTCCAGAATCGCCAAAATAATCAAAAAGCCGATAAAACCAGCGGTATACCAACTGTAGTAACGCGTAAGCCGCGATAAGAATGATTTATTTTTCATTGTTAAGCGCGTGGTCGGATGAGGTCGTCTGAGATGGCTTTGGCGAGTGAGGATGCTGTGCGGTCTTGCCGATCCCTGCATCCCGGTCAAAACGCCCCATTTGCCAGGTATAAACGGCCACGATGATGAGATAAATTACGACTAATCCCTGCGCGGCCATATAGAACGATAGCGGCCAGCCAAACACGGTAAAACTCGATAATTCGCGCGCAAAAAAAATCACAAAGACCGTGACCAGCACCCAGATCAGCATCAAGCTAAACGTCAGCGTTTTTGTCCTGCGCCAATGTCGGGCGTTGCTGGCGGCGGTATTTTGAAGGGCGGATGGCGGCATGGTCAATGTGAGCTAGTCTTAGTTTAGATTGCAAAGAACGGCAGTCGGTTTGCTTTCAGGTGCCATTTGAATAGCATCGCTTGTATCGCCGAGATGTAAAAATGGCGTAGGTTGATAGTTATTTGCAGTCGATAGGACGTATTTTGGGGGCATTTAGCGATACTCCGCTCTTGGGCTGAGAGCCGGTGTCAGCTTAAAGGTGACACGGAACAGGCTGCCCGGAAGTTTGGGATTTTCGCTGCGTGGATTGTAAAGAATAGCGACCTCGGCATCATGTTGCTGCGCGATTTCTCGCACGATGGCCAGCCCCAGACCGCTGCCGCTGCGATTGCTGTCGAGGATGCGATAGAAGCGTTCAAATACGCGTTGCCGCTCTGCCGGAGGAATGCCCGGGCCGGTATCTTCAACTTCCAGAATCGCCTCATCGCCGTTTTCGCTGGCGCGGATGCGCACCGTGACGTGGCCGCCCGGCGGGGTGTAATGCAAGGCGTTATCGATCAAATTGCGCATTAATTCACGCAACATAATCGGGTTGCCCGTGACCATCAGGCGGCGGTCCGCCTCTTCAAAACCCAGATCAATCCGCTGCGTAAATGAGGTCTGAACCCAGTCGCCAACGACCTCGCGTGCCAGGTCAGAGATTTCAATCGAGCTCAGCGAGGTGTTTTCCTGCGTTTGATTTTCTGCCCGGGCTAAAGACAGCAATTGATTCACCAGCCGCGTTGCAGAATCTGAACTCTTGGCCAACTGTTCCAATGAGCGGCGGATATCTTGTCCGTCCGTTTGACGCAGCGCCAACTCGGACTGCATTCGCATCCCGGCTAGCGGTGTTTTCATTTGATGCGCGGCATCGGCAATGAACCGTTTCTGGGTTTGTATCGTATGCGACAGCCTTGCCAGCATGTCGTTAAGCGAGCGTACCAACGGTGAAATTTCCTCTGGCACTTGACCGGAATCAATCGGACTTAAATCATCCGGCCGGCGGGCGCGTATCCGTTGCTGCAACTCTGACAGCGGCGATAACCCGCGTGATAGCGCAAACCAGACCAGCGCCAGCGCAATCGGCAGGATCAAAAACTGCGGCAGGATCACACCCTTGATGATTTCGTTGGCTAATTGCGCGCGTTTTTCCAGTGTTTCCCCGACCTGCACCAAGGCCATTGGCGCGTTCTGATCGTTACCGTTGCTGGCCGTATCATTGCGCAGATCGACATAAGTGTAAGCAACCCGCACGTCTGTGCCATGCATCGATCCATTGTGAAATTGCACCGTGCCAGCGTGGGGTGGATCTTCTTCCGGGGCGAGCGCGGGCATTTCTTTGTCGCCATCGACGTATTCGCCCTTGGGGCCTGTGATCAGAAAATAGACATTATCAATATCGTCAGCACGCAAGAAATCGCGCGCCGCACCCGATAGTCGCGTGACGACTTTGCCATTGGTCTGGCTGACCTGTTGGGATAATACCGTCACGCTGTCGTCCAGCGCACGGTCAAAAGGCTGATTGGCAATCGACTTTGCGACCAGATACGTAATCGCAATGCTCATCGGCCACAGCAGCAGCAGCGGCACCAGCATCCAGTCTAGAATTTCGCCAAACAGAGAGCGTTGAATGCGTTCTTTGGATTCAGTTTCCATCATCAAGCTGGGATCGAACGCGCTATCCGGGGCATTTTGGTCCTGTCCGGAAAGCAGGTCGGGCGACGCCTTCGCCGTCATGGGTCGTGCTGGTTCGGCGTCAAGCATGGGCGAAATCAGCTAGGATTAGAGGCGGCGAAGGGCGTGACAGGCGTGATTGGCGCGGCAGGCGCTTCGGCGATTTTTTCAAGGCAATAACCCAGTCCGCGCACCGTCGCAATGCGTACGCCGCCGACTTCGATTTTTTTACGCAAGCGATGCACATAGACTTCAATCGCGTTATTGCTGACTTCCTCGCCCCATTCGCACAAATGATCGACCAACTGCTCTTTAGAAACCAAGCGACCCGTGCGTTGCAGCAATACTTCCAGCAAGCCGATTTCGCGCGCCGACAAATCCAGCATCTGATCGCTGATATAGGCAATTCGGCCCACCTGATCGTAGGATAGCGGACCATGTTTAATCACCGTCGGGCCGCCGCCGGCACCTCTGCGCGTCAGTGCTCGCACGCGGGCTTCCAGTTCGGACAGGGCAAAGGGCTTTGCCATATAGTCATCGGCGCCCAGATCAAGTCCTTTAACGCGTTGTTCGATTGAGTCGGCGGCCGTTAATATCAGTACCGGCAAGCGCGAATTGCGGGCGCGCAACCGCCGTAATACTTCCAGACCGGCCATTTTGGGCAAGCCCAGATCCAAGATCAATAAATCAAAATCCTGCGTAGACAATGCCGAATCGGCCTCCACGCCGTTCAATACGCAATCGGTTGCGTAACCGGACTGGCGCAAAGAACGGGTCAGCCCGTCGGCTAAAACACTATCATCTTCAGCGAGTAAAATGCGCATGGCTAAGTTGCCTTTTTAGATACTTGTGACCTGTGGGCGCTGTATGTGAGCGTTTAGAAGACTGTCGGATTTACGCTCCCATAATTCCGATAGCCTCCCAGATCGCGATATTGCGCCAAGGATGATTATTTCAGGCGATATGTTTATATTTTTACTTGATCGACTTTAAATATGTGCTTTAGTTGCCATTGTAGTCTATGGCGTTTTAGGGGTAGCGGCAAGCATTGCGCTATGACCTGAACAGAATTGTTGACAACGTGGCGACCTGACCGCAAGTGCGACGGAAGGCTTGTGTTTCTCGGCGGTTTGGAGCCGCCTTTGGTATAATCGTGCTCATTACGCCTTTAAACTGTGATTGCCCTTATTCATGATGCGTTCGCTCATAATCTTTTTGATGTTCTTACTGCCCCTGCAAGTATTTGCGGGCGGGACGGACGCGCCAAAAGGATTTTCTGCGCTTCATGTCCAGCAATTGCTGCATACGCAGCACAGCAAGGCTGTCTCTTTGCAACAGCAACAATTGCACGTCGCTGTCGATTTGATGGCGCAGCAAATCGATGACACCAATGACTGTTGTTCATTCGGTGACGATACAACCGACCTGAGCTTGCATGCCGATCTTGGTGACGAAACTGTCCCCGCGCATGCTTTTCATTTCGCGCCAAATTTACCTTCTTTGACTCTCGCGCACGGTAACGATAACGTGCGTGAACCGCCTTTCCTTCCTGTAGATTTTCCTCCGCCTCGCGCATAAGCGTGTTGCCGATCACTGCGTTCCGCACTAAGTCGCGGATGTTGCAGAGCTTACTGGCAGATGACGACTACAAAATCTGCCACCGGTAACTCGCCTGCTCACAATAAGTCCTGATTTAAGCTATTTTTCGCGCATTTTTGCCTTCGTTAAGGGGCATCTGGCGACGCTACATAGTCATTGGTAGCGCGCCAAAGTTTTCTAGCGAAGCGTGAGTTTGCTTGGTAGTTACTTTCAGGCAATGCATATTAAATAATTAATTGTAAGGTTTTGGCCTGATTTCGCTGTCCGTGTCTGGTGTTTCCATTCAGGCAAGAAAGTCAGGATTGTTTCGGCAGGTGTGGCCCTATTTCATACCGTTTTTAAAACTCAGGAGTAAGCATGAAGAAGATGTTTGTGGCATTGATCGTCGTTGCGATGACGTTATCAATTGGTGTTTCAACGGTCGAGGCGAAGCGGATGGGCGGCGGCAGCTCGTTCGGTAAAAAATCGCAAAGCATGAACCGTCAACAAGCGACCCCGGCGCAAAATCAGGCGGCAGCCAAGGCGGCACCGCCTGCTGCAGCCGCAGGCGGCGCGGCCGCAGCAGCTAAATCCAGCCCATGGAAGGGCATGTTGGGTGGCGCGTTGTTGGGCTTGGGCTTAGGCGCATTATTGTCGAGCATGGGACTCGGCGGCGCGATGGCCAGTATGATCAGCACCATGTTGATGGTCGGATTGCTGGCAGTAGCAGGGTTGTTCATCTACCGTATGTTTCGTAAAAAAATGGACAGCAATAACAACGGCATGAAGCCAGCGTTTTCCGCTGCCGGTTCGTCAAATAACGTGCACAACGCCAGTTTCACCCCGGCAATCGCTTCACGGCTTGAGCCAGTGCAAAAGACAACATTTGACGCGCCAAGCACTGCCGGGTCGACATTTGGCGGCGCGCAATTTGGTAGCACTAACGCAGGACAATTTAACGCTGACAATGCGATTGAAGTGCCAGCAGATTTCGATGTAGCTGGTTTTGTGCGTCATTCAAAAACCAACTTTATCCGTTTGCAAGCCGCCTGGGATAAAGCAGATATCGAGGATATTCGTGATTTCACGACGCCGGAAATGTTTGCCGAGCTGAAAATGCAATTGCAAGAACGTGGTGCTTCTGCTAACAATACCGACGTTATTACCATCGACGCCGAATTCCTCGGTCTGGAAACCATCGGCAGCGATTACATGGCGGGCGTTAAATTCTCCGGCATGATCAAAGAAGATCCGACCAAGCTGGCAGAGCCATTCAATGAAATCTGGAATCTGACCAAGCCTATCAACGGTCAGGGCGGATGGACTTTGGCGGGTATCGAGCAGGTTGCCTAAAGTCTGGGAGTCTAGGATTTTGTTGAAGCGTGATTAAGGTATTGCAGGTCCGCATGCCTCGAGGAAGCAAAAAAACCGGCTGTGAGAAATCGCAGGCGGTTTTTTCATTTTGAGAGAGTCAAACGAGGGGCAATCCGGTTCACTAGAATTTGCCCTCTAAGTCATGTTACAGAGTGTTTTTCTGGTGCATAATAGTACGGTCGTTCGCATTATTCTATCGCCGTATCATTAAAACCATGACTTGAAAGACAGATTATTGTGGCACATTTAATCATCGGCACCCCCGCCAAATTTATGCGAAAAGGGGAGCTTACGCGTGCAGCTATTCTGGATGTTGCGCTGAGCCTTGCCAGCCGCGACGGCCTGGAAGGACTCACGATAGGCTTGTTAGCTGAAAAAATGAGCATGAGCAAATCCGGGGTTTTTGCGCATTTTGGGTCCCGCGAAGATTTGCAACTGGAAGTCGTCAAGCTGTATCACCGCCATTTCGAGCAAGAAGTATTCTATCCAAGCATCAAGGAACCAAGAGGCCTGCCGCGTCTGCGTGGCATGTTTGGGCGCTGGATCAAACAAGTCACGATCGAAATTTCATCTGGCTGTATCTATATTAGCGGTGCAGTTGAGTACGATGATCGCCCGGGGGAAATTCGTGATCAGCTGGTGTCGATGGTACGGACCTGGCAACAAGCCTTGCACCGCTGCGTGCTACAGGCAGTCGAGATTGGCCATTTACGCGCCGATACCGATGCAGAGCAATTGGTCTATGAAATGTACGGGTTAATTTTGGGTCTGCATCATGATGCCCGATTCCTCAAAAAAGCCGGAAGTGAAGAGCGCGCTCAAAAAGCCTTTGATCGTCTGATCCAAAGCTATCACAGCAATCCTTCGGAACAATACACGGAAGTCGGCAAAAAGACTTCGTCATCGCATCAAAAATCTACTGTCCACAAGGCAGTCTGACAAAACTAATCAGGAGAGCACCATGGGTCAATACGTCGCGCCACTGCGAGATATGCAATTCGTCATGCACGAGTTGTTACGTGTAGAAGATACGCTGAAGCAATTGCCGAAACACGCAGAAATCGATGCCGACATCATTAATCAGGTGTTGGAAGAGGGCGGAAAATTTACTTCGCAAGTCTTGTTTCCGTTGAATCATTCTGGCGATCGCGAAGGCTGTCATCACGACAAAACAACCAAGTCCGTTACTACACCGAAAGGCTTTAAAGAAGCCTACAAACAGTACGTAGAAGCTGGTTGGCCCGCGCTTTCTTGCGCCACAGAATTTGGCGGCCAAGGCTTACCGTTGGTGATGAACAACGCCTTCTACGAAATGATGAATTCCGCCAATCAAGCGTGGACCATGTATCCCGGTCTGTCGCACGGCGCTTACGAATGCCTGCTTGAACACGGTACGCCAGAACAAAAAGCATTGTATTTGCCGAAGCTGGTATCGGGCGAGTGGACTGGCACAATGTGCCTGACTGAAGCGCATTGCGGGACCGATCTCGGCATGCTGCGTTCTAAGGCAGAGCCGCAAACTGACGGCTCTTATCGGATCACTGGCAGCAAGATTTTCATCTCAGCCGGTGAGCACGACATGGCCGACAATATCCTGCATTTGGTACTGGCACGTTTGCCTGATGCACCGCAAGGCTCGAAAGGCATTTCGTTATTTCTGGTACCGAAATTTCTGCCCAATGCAGATGGTTCGGTTGGTGAGCGCAATCCGATCACTTGCGGTGCAATCGAAGAAAAAATGGGCATTCACGGCAATTCAACTTGCCAGATGAATCTCGACGGCGCTACCGGCTGGATCATCGGTAGCCCGCATAAAGGTTTGAACGCCATGTTTGTGTTCATGAATGCAGCGCGCCTTGGCGTCGGCATGCAAGGTCTTGGCCTGACTGAAGTAGCGTATCAAAATGCATTGATATACGCCAAAGACCGGATTCAGATGCGCAGTCTGTCGGGCATCAAAGCCCCGGATAAAGCCGCCGATCCGATCATTGTTCACCCTGATGTGCGCCGTATGTTGTTGACGGCAAAAGCCTACGCAGAAGGCGGTCGCGCGTTCTGTACTTACCTTGCGCTGCAAATCGACAAAGAACTAAATCATCCTGACGAAGCAGTGCGTAAAGACGCCGCGGACGAAGTAGCGTTGCTGACGCCGGTAGTCAAAGCGTTTATTACCGACAATGCCTGGGTCGCCACCTCAGAGTGTATGCAAGTCTACGGCGGTCATGGTTTTATCGCCGAATGGGGCATGGAGCAATACGTGCGCGATGCCCGCATCAACATGATTTACGAAGGCACTAACACGATCCAGTCGCTGGATTTGCTGGGTCGCAAAGTCTTAATGGATAACGGTGCCAAGCTGAGAAAGTTCGGCGCGAAGATTCAGGCATTCGTCGAAGAAAATGGCACGGACGAAGCATTATCCGAGTTCATCACACCATTGGCCGATTTAGGTGATAAGGTCACCAAGTTAACCATGGAAATCGGTATGAAAGCATTCCAGAATCCAGATGAGGCCGGTGCCGCCGCGGTGCCCTATTTGCGCGTCGTCGGTCATCTGGTATATGCCTATTTCTTTGCACAAATGGCCAAGATCGCGTTGGAAAAACAAGATAGCGGCGATAAATTTTATATTTCAAAACTGGCGACAGTCCGTTTCTACTTTGCGCGTTTGCTGCCAGAAACGGCGATGCTGATTCGTCAGGCGCGCTCTGGTTCGGCCAGCCTCATGGCGTTAGATGCTGATCTGTTTTAAATATTGATGCACAGTAGAACACCGTTCCCGCTGTGCATTTTTCGTATCAGGATTTGCTAATTAAGGAGACAACAGTGTCCAATTTCATCGTAAAAAAAGTCGCCGTACTGGGTGCCGGCGTGATGGGCGCCCAAATCGCTGCGCACTGCCTGAATGCCAAAGTTCCGGTCATTCTGTTTGACTTGCCAGCCAAAGAAGGCCCAAAGAATGGCATCGTCTTGCGCGCCATTGAGAATCTAAAAAAACTCAGCCCGGCCCCGCTAGGCAATAAAGATGACGCTGCGCTGATCGAAGTCGGTAACTACGAAGACGATATCGCCAAGTTGGCAGAGTGCGATTTGATCATCGAAGCGATTGCCGAGCGCATGGACTGGAAGCATGATCTGTATAAGAAAGTCGCGCCGCATATTGCGCCGAATGCGATTTTTGCTTCCAACACTTCGGGTCTGTCGATCACTGGTTTATCAGAAGGTTTTGACGCAGAATTGAAAGCTCGCTTTTGTGGCGTGCATTTTTTCAATCCACCGCGCTACATGCATTTGGTCGAGCTGATTCCTACCGCGACCACCAAGCCGGAAATTCTGGATCAGTTAGAAGGCTTCCTTGCTACCACGCTGGGCAAAGGCGTTGTACGCGCCAAAGATACGCCTAACTTCATCGCTAATCGCGTTGGCGTGTTCGGCATTCTTTCGACTGCGCATCAGGCTGAGAAATTCGGTCTGTCGGTCGACGTTGTCGATGACCTTACCGGGGCTAAACTGGGCCGTGCCAAGTCGGGTACTTTCCGCACCGCAGACGTCGTCGGGCTGGATACCATGGGCCATGTTATTAAGACGATGCAAGACAGTCTGAAAGACGATCCTTTCTACAGCGTCTATGCCACGCCACCACTATTGGCAAAGCTGATTGAGCAGGGCGCATTGGGTCAGAAAACCGGCGCAGGATTTTACAAAAAAGTTGGCAAAGATATTTTGCGGATTGACGCAGTCAAAGGCGAATACGTCACTGGCGGCGGTAAGGCCGATGATCTGGTCGCACGCATTCTGAAAGACAAAGATCCGGTCAAGCGCATGAAGGCGCTGCGTGAATCGACCAATCCTCAGGCACAATTTCTGTGGTCGATTTTCCGTGATGGCTTTCATTACATCGCTATCCATCTTGCGTCGATTGCTGACAATGCCCGCGATATCGATTTCGCGATGCGCTGGGGCTTTGGCTGGAGCGTAGGTCCGTTTGAAATCTGGCAAGCTGCTGGCTGGCAACAAATTGCCGGTTGGGTTAAAGAAGATATCGAAGCCGGTAAAGCGTTATGCAACGCGCCGTTGCCAGCATGGGTATTCGATGGCCGCACCGGTGTGCACACTGCCGAAGGTTCTTATTCTCCGGCCAAGAAAGCCAACGTTGCACGCTCTGATCTGGCGGTGTATCAGCGTCAGGTATTCCGCGCGCCACTAGTTGGCGAAGGCGTCGCTGATGGTAGCACTGCTGGCACGACCGTATTTGAAGACGAATCTGTGCGCCTCTGGCATCAAGACGACGAAGTCCTGATCATCTCGTTCAAAACTAAATTGCACGTTATCGGACCGGGCGTGATCGCCGGTCTGAATATGGCAATCGCCGAGGCTGAAAAGAACTTCAAGGGCTTGGTGTTATGGCACGCAGATGCAGCCAATGGCGGCGCATTTTCGGCCGGTGCCGATCTACAATCGATGTTGCCGTTATTCATGTCTGGCGGCGTTAAAGCGATTGAGCCGATGGTTGCCCAATTGCAGCAAGCCTTCATGAGCCTGAAGTATGCCAGCGTTCCGGTAGTGGCGGCTGTGGCCGGTCTGGCGCTTGGCGGCGGTTGCGAATTGGCGTTGCATGCATCGAAACGTGTGGCGGCGATTGAATCGTATATCGGTCTGGTGGAAGTCGGCGTTGGCTTGATCCCGGCTGGTGGTGGATTGAAAGAAGCGGCGTTGCGCGCTGCGCATGACGCCAACGGAAATGACATCCTGCAATTCCTCAAATCGTCGTTCCTGAATGCTGCCACTGCAAATGTGTCGAAATCGGCTTTGGAAGCCAAGAAAATGGGCTATCTGAAGGACAGCGATGTCATCGTCTTTAACGCCTACGAATTGCTGCATGTCGCTAAGGTTGAGGCGCGTGCGATGTTTGACGCCGGTTATCGTCCGCCTTTAAAAGCGTTGATTCCAGTCGTCGGTCGCAGCGGCATCGCGACCATCATGGCGCAATTGGTAAACATGCGTGACGGTGGTTTTATCTCGGCGCATGACTATAAACTGGGATGCATGATTGCTGAGATCGTCTGCGGCGGTGAAGTCGAAGAGGGCAGCGTCGTCAATGAACAATGGTTGCTGGATTTGGAGCGCAAGGCTTTCATGGAATTGCTGAATCATCCAAAAACCCAAGAGCGCATCATGGGCATGATGCAAACCGGCAAACCGGTCCGCAACTAATAACGGAGATTTAAATGACCAAACAACTACAAGATGCGTACATTGTTGCCGCTACCCGTACCCCAATCGGCAAAGCGCCGCGTGGCATGTTCAAGAACACGCGCCCTGACGATTTGTTGGTGCGTGTGCTGCAATCAGTGTTGGCGCAGGTGCCTGATCTGGACCCGAAGCTGATCGAAGATGCCATCATCGGCTGCTCATTCCCTGAAGGCGCACAAGGCCTGAACATGGCGCGTAACGGCGTGTTGCTGGCTGGCTTGCCGAACACTGTTGGTGGCGTCACCGTCAATCGTTATTGCGCCTCAGGCATCACTGCTATTGCAATGGCCGCTGACCGGATTCGTGTCGGTCAGGCTGATGTGATGATTGCTGGCGGTGCCGAATCGATGTCGATGGTGCCAATGATGGGCTTCCATCCATCGGTGAATATGAACGTCTTCAAAGATGAAAATATTGGCATGGCGTATGGCATGGGCTTGACTGCGGAAAACGTCGCCAAGCAATGGAAAGTCTCGCGTGAATCGCAAGATGCATTTGCGTTGCAATCGCATCAAAAGGCGATTGCCGCGCAATTGGCGGGCGAGTTTGATGATGAGACTACATCAGTCGATATCATCGAGCGCTTCCCTAATCTGGCGACCGGACAGATCGATACCAGCACCCGTACCGTCAGCCGCGACGAAGGTGCGCGAGCTGAATCGACGTTGGCTGCGCTGGCTAAATTGAAGCCGGTGTTTTCTGCTAAAGGCAGCGTCACCGCCGGTAACAGTTCACAAACGTCGGATGGCGCGGGTGCATTGATTCTGGTCAGCGAAAAAATCCTGAAGCGATTCAATCTGACGCCGCTGGCACGTTTCGCATCGTTTGCGGTGCGTGGCGTTCCACCTGAAATCATGGGAATCGGTCCAAAAGAAGCGATTCCGGCAGCGTTGCGCGCAGCGGGGATTACGCAAGATCAACTGGATTGGATCGAGTTGAACGAAGCGTTTGCGGCGCAAGCATTGGCGGTGATTCAGGACTTGGGGCTGGACCCATCCAAGGTCAATCCGATGGGCGGCGCGATTGCTTTGGGTCATCCGTTGGGCGCGACCGGTGCGATCCGCGCAGCCACGACTATCCATGCATTACGCCGTAAGAATCTGAAATACGGGATGGTGACAATGTGCGTCGGTACGGGCATGGGCGCCGCAGGTATTTTTGAGCGGATGTAATCCGGTCACTATCGTGCATTGGCATCAAAAAAGCCGTACCGCGATTGCTGTGCGGCTTTTTTATGGGTGAAGATTTCGTCATCTGAGGCGATTTTAAGATGACCCGATTGACCTTTATTTTTTTGCTTTACTGGAGATAAATATGGATATTTTGACGAGCAAGGAAAATGGCATTTTGACGATTACTTTTAATCGTCTGGAAAAGAAGAACGCATTTACCGCAGTGATGTATCAATCCATGGTTGACGCAATGAAAGACGCAGAAGCAGATGCGGAAGTGCGCGCGATTTTGTTCGTCGGCCAGCCGCAAATATTTAGTGCGGGTAACGACATCGAAGACTTTTTGAAGAATCCCCCGAATAGCGAAAGCAGTCCGGTATTTCAATTTCTTTGGCAGATCAGCCATGCCAGCAAACCGCTGGTCGCTGCGGTGGCAGGCGCTGCGGTAGGAATCGGCACCACTATGCTATTGCACTGCGATTTGGTCTATGCAGCAGACAATGCGCGATTTTCGATGCCGTTTACGCAGCTTGGTTTATGCCCTGAGGCTGCATCAAGTTTGTTGTTTCCGCAACTCGCTGGCTATCAACGGGGCGCTGAAAAATTATTGTTGGGTGAACCGTTCGACGTAATCGAGGCGCACGCAATGGGGTTGGTAAATAAAATAGTGCCAGCCGATGAGTTACTTGCCTTTGCACAGGCGCAAGCAGCCAAGCTGGTCGCTCTGCCAGCGGCTTCGATTCGCATTACCAAACAATTGATGAAGGGCGCACAGACTGCCACGGTCGAAGTGCAAATGGCGCAGGAAATCAATCATTTTGGCGCGATGTTGAAAGCGCCGGAGGCCAAAGAAGCTTTTACCGCCTTCTTTGAGAAACGTCGCCCGGATTTTAAGCAGTTCCGCTAATCCGTCGTCCAAAAAGCTGCGGCATTGCAGCATGAATATTTATTGACATTGGATTTTCGGTTCTATATATTTATAAAACCAAACGCAGGAAGATGGCTTTAGATCGATTTTTTGGGTGAACGTAGGCCCAAAACATAACAAACGAGTGCTGTCGTTCTACACGTTTTGAGAGGGAAGAGCGGATGCCAGAAGGACTCTGGATCCGCTATTTATTTATCCTCGTTGGTTTATTAAACATATTAAACCGACGAAGTGTGGCAGGCGCGGGGAAAGCAAAAACATATGCAGCTAGAAATTAATGCCGAAACGGTCAACCGCCCGCTGGCTTCCCCTATCCCGGAATACATCCTTTCTCTTAGCGATGTCACCAAGCGTTTCCCCGGCGTATTGGCGCTGGATAAGGTCAGTTTTGATCTGAAAAAAGGTGAGGCGCACGCGGTTTGCGGAGAAAACGGCGCGGGGAAATCAACCCTGATGAAAGTAATCAGCGGCGTATTTCAGCCCGACGAAGGGACAATTCTCTATAAGGGGAATACCTGCCAGTTCGCGTCCAGCATGGAAGCGCAGACAGTCGGTATCGCGATCATTCATCAAGAATTGAATCTGGTGCCGCATTTATCGGTGGCGGAAAATATTTTCCTGGCGCGTGAGCCGAAAAAGGGCTGGTTCATCGATAACGCCAAAATGTGTGCCGATGCCCAGTTTTTTCTCGATCAGCTTAAGTTACAGATTAAACCGACCGATCTGGTGAAATCGCTCTCGGTGGCACAACAACAAATGGTTGAGATTGCCAAGGCGTTGTCGCTGAATGCAGAAGTATTGATTATGGACGAGCCAACATCGTCGTTGACCGAAAGCGAAACTGAGCAGCTTTTCAAGATCATCAATACGCTAAAAAACGACGGCGTTTCGATTGTGTATATCTCGCATCGCCTTGATGAAATGGTGCACATCATTGATCGCGTTACGGTGATGCGGGACGGTAAATATGTTAGTACCGATGATTTTTCCACTATCAGCGTCGATCAGATCGTGTCGAAAATGGTCGGGCGTTCGCTCGATAGTAAATTCCCTGAACGGACATCAATCCCTACTGAAGAAATCTTGCTGTCAGTCAAAGACTTAACCAGAAAAGACGTTTTCGGCCCAGTCAGTTTTGACCTCTATCGGGGAGAAATTCTGGGCTTTGCGGGCTTGATGGGAGCGGGCAGGACAGAGGTTGCACGCGCCATCTTCGGCGCGGACGCGATCAGTGGCGGCGCAATTTATCTGGGCGAGTCCGAGGTAGTTATTAACTCGCCGATAGACGCGATTAAGCAGGGCATTGCTTACTTGTCCGAAGATCGCAAAAAGGATGGTTTGCTGATCAAAATGTCAGTGGCAAATAATATTTCGATGACCAACATGGCGTCTTTGTCCGATCGGTTTGGATTCATCCAATTTGCGCAGGAAGAACGGATCGCCAAAGAATATGTTCAGGCGCTAGATATCAAGACGCCGTCCTGCCATCAGATCGTAAAAAACCTCTCCGGCGGAAATCAACAAAAAGTCGCGATCAGTAAATGGCTGTATCGCGGATCAAAAATTCTATTTTTTGATGAGCCGACGCGTGGCATCGATGTCGGCGCTAAATTCGCTATTTATCAATTGCTGGACAAGCTGGCTGCCGATGGTATTGGCGTCGTCATGATTACGTCCGAACTGCCAGAAATTCTTGGAATGACTGATCGGGTGGCGGTATTTCATGAAGGAAAAATCGCAACAATTTTGTCTAGCAAGGCAACATCGCAAGAAGAAATAATGCATTTCGCTTCAGGTCGAACTGCAACATAGTGGACAGTATTCACACGCTTTACTAGAAAAAATAGAGGGTAATTTTTCAGTTGTCCTCAACAAAAAATAGAACTTGTCTGGAGACAAAAAAATGAATGAAAAGCAAAAAGATCTGATGCAAAAATTTGCAGCGCTGGGCAGTTTGCTTGCGCTTTGCATCACCTTTTCGTTGACTAGCAGTGCGTTCTTTTCGATGAACAACGGTATGAGCGTGGCGCTGCAAGTGACCTCCATTGCCTATCTCGGTATCGGTGCCACCTGCGTGATTATTACTGGCGGCATTGATCTTAGTGTCGGATCAGTGTTAGCGCTATCTGGCGTCGCTGCCGCACTGGCGGTGAAGGCGGGCGTGCCGGTGCCGTTGGGGATGTTGCTAGGTATTTTGGTCGGCGCATTTTGCGGCGTGATCAATGGGTTTTTTATTACTAGTCTGAAACTGCCGCCGTTCATTGCGACGCTCGGCATGATGTTGGTAGCGCGTGGGGTTGCGTTGCAAATTACCGGTGCCCGCCCGGTATCGGGACTTGGCGATGATTTTGGCGTGCTAGGTAATGGCGCGTTGTTTCGGGTTGTGCGTGAAACGGCAGGTGGCTTTCCGGATGTGGTGTTTCCAGGCATTCCGTATCCCGTCATCATCATGGTGATACTCGCCGTGGCGGTCTCGATCATGTTAAGCCGGACCACTTTTGGCCGCCATATTTACGCAGTCGGATCAAACGCAGAGGCAGCGCGATTGTCTGGTGTCAACGTCGCTCGTGTGACGCTTTCCACGTATGTCATTTCAGGCGCGCTTGCGGGTCTGGCAGGTTGCGTGTTGATGTCGCGATTGGTGACGGCGCAACCGAATGAGGGCGTGATGTACGAGCTAGATGCCATCGCGAGTGCAGTGATTGGCGGTACCTCTTTGATCGGCGGTATCGGATCGATTTCGGGCACGGCGATTGGTGCTTTTGTGATCGGTATTTTACGTAACGGATTGAACATGAATGGCGTGTCCAGTTTCATCCAGCAAATCATTATCGGCGTGGTTATTTTGCTGACAGTCTGGATTGATCAAATGCGGAATAGACGTTGATGCGTAAAACGTTTTTCTGGATTGTGCGATAGGTTGGTCGCAGCAGTGGTAAGAGCAGTGTTAAAAGCAATTAAAACTAAACAGGAGAAGAAAGATGAACAGTATCAAGAAAATTTCTATCGGCATTGTTATGACGGCGTTGGCGTTTTCGATGCATTCGGCGTTTGCTGCCGGTGGTGAAATTGCGGTGATCGTGAAGTCGTCTAATTCCAACTATTGGCAAAACGTGCAAAAGGGCGCAGCTGCTGCGATGAAGGATGCCAAGGGTTACACGATGTCGTTTCAGGGACCAGCATCGGAGTCCGCGATTGCAGATGAAGTCAGCATGGTCGAAAACGCCGTGAATCGTAAAGTGGCCGGGATTCTTTTAGCACCGTCTGATCCTGACGCGTTGATCCCGGTCATGAAGAAAGCCTGGGAAGCCAAGATACCGGTGATTCTGATTGATTCTTTAGTGTCCGATGGCGGCAAAAAATACTATCAGTCGTTTCTTTCTACAGATAACGAAGCTGCCGGTGAATTGTGCGCTAAAGAGCTGATCGCCAAAATCGGTAAGACTGGCAAGATTGCGGTCATGTCTTACGTTGCTGGCGTCGGTTCTGAAATCGGACGTGTTGGTGGCTTTAAGCGTTACATTGCCGCAAATTCCCAGCTGAAAATTGTGAATACTTTCTACTCGCAATCGCAAATGGCGACGGCCCTGAACCAGACCACCGATGTACTCACCGCGCATCCTGATCTAAAGGGCATTTTTGGCGCGAATGAACCAACCGCCGTCGGCATGGCGCGGGCAATTACGCAAGCCAGCAAAGCCGGAAAAGTGGTCGCTATCGGATTCGATGGTAATCAAGATTTGCAAGGCTTTGTGAAAGACGGCACGTTGGATGCAACGGCGGTGCAAGGGTCTTATCAAATGGGTTCGTTGGGTATCCAGACATTGGTGAGCGTTATCGGTGGAAAAACGGTGCCGAAGTTTGTAAATACCGGCGTCGTCATGGTGAATAAGAAAAATATTGATTTGCCAGAAGCAAAGAACGTTTTGTATTAATCGCAGTTTTGATTCCGCGATCTGAGGGCTGACGTTGCGGTGTTCAGGTTGATGGTCCATGGAGAAAGCGGCTTCCCGAGTTCGGGAGTCGCGATTGTCAATTGAGGAAATGAGAAAAAATGATGAAGACGCTAGTCTGTGCAAGTCCGGGTGTTCTGCGCATGGAGCAAAGGCCCATGCCGGTGCGCGGGCCGGACGAGGTGCTGATCCGCGTCCGGCGTGTCGGCATTTGCGGAACCGATATGCATATTTATCAAGGCACGCAGCCATATCTTAACTATCCGCGAGTGATGGGTCACGAGTTGGCGGGCGAGGTGGTTGAGGCATCTTTGGCCTCTAGCTTAAAGGCTGGCGATACGGTCTACGTCATGCCGTATATTTCTTGCGGCGTCTGCGTGGCGTGCAGAAAAGGTAAAACGAATTGCTGCACAAATATTCAAGTGCTGGGCGTGCATCGCGATGGCGGTCTGACCGAATATCTGTCGATCCCCGCAGCCTTCGCATTTAAGACAGACGGCATATCGCTGGATCAGGCGGCGATGATTGAGTTTCTGGCCATTGGCGCGCATGCCGTGCGCCGCGCTGCAATAGCGCCGGGGCAAAACGTGCTGGTAGTTGGCGCAGGACCGATTGGTATCGCCACGGCGCTGTTCGCAGGTCTGCAAGGTGGGAAGATAACCATGTTGGATACGCGGGCAGATCGACTCCAATTCTGTCGTGAAGCGATGGGCATTGCACACGCGATTGAGGTCGGCCCGACCGACAAGATGCAATTGGCAGAACTGACACAACAGGAATTTTTCGACGTGGTGTTTGACGCCACCGGCAATACTAAAGCGATGGAACGCGGTTTTGAATTTGTCGCGCATGGCGGCACCTATGTGTTGGTATCCATCGTGCGCGATGCGATTTCATTTTCCGATCCTGAATTTCATAAACGCGAAACGACTTTGCTTGGCAGTCGTAATGCCACTGTAGAAGATTTTGAAACCGTCTTGACAGCGATGCGCGCAGGATTGGTACCGACGCAATTGCTGAACACGCATCGGACCACGTTGGATGCGCTTCCGGGCATTTTTCCGGAATGGCTGAAACCGTCGGCTGGTGTGATTAAAGCACTGGTTGAATGTTGAGTGCCCATGAATCCAATATTCCAATTTGGCACTAGCCGTTTCCTTCAGGCCCACGTTGATTTGTTTGTCAGCGAGGCGCAAGAGCACGGTGACGCGCTCGGCGGCATTACGATTGTGCAGACTAGCGAGAGCGCTGAAAGTGCGCGACGGATTGCGGCTTTCAATCGGCAAGATGGATTTCCGGTACGGATTCGGGGATGGCAAAACGGTGCGGCAATTGACGTAGAACAGCGCGTGACGTCGGTCACCGAGGCATTGCAAACGGGCCGCGATTGGTCGCTTATCCGAGAACGCGTTGCGGGTGAAATAACGGTCATTTTGTCGAATACCGGGGACAGCGGTTTTCAGCTCTCGACCGACGACAATGCCGCGCTGCTTCAAAGCAATATCGCGCCGGTGAGTTTTCCGGCCAAGCTGCTAGTTTTACTGCATGGCCGTTTTCAACGGAATGCTGCGCCGATTACGTTATTTCCCTGCGAGTTGGTGACGCGCAATGGTGACGTATTACGCGAACTGGTCGTTGGTATCGCCCGCGAATGGCAAATGAGCGCTGACTTTTTGGCCTATCTTCAGCAGAGTTGCATCTGGGTTAATTCGCTCGTGGATCGGATTGTTTCGGCACCGATTGATCCAATCGGCGCGGTCGCTGAGCCTTATGCTTTGTGGGCGATTGAGGGCCAACCCGGCATGGTATTGCCGTGTCGGCATCCACAGATTATCGTCACCGATAATCTGGATCGCTATGTCCGGTTGAAGCTATTTTTGCTTAATCTTGGTCATACCTATCTTGCTGAGCAGTGGTTGACGTGCAATCGTCCTGCCGACGAAACGGTGTTACAGGCCATGTCGGATGCAGCATTGCTCGCGCAACTGAATGCCGTTTGGGAAGAAGAGGTATTGCCGATATTTATTGCGCTGGATGAGGAGTCTTTGACACGCGACTATTTGGCGCAAGTAAAAGAGCGGTTTTGTAACCCTTTTCTGGCGCATCGTTTATCCGATATTGCACAACATCATCTTGAAAAAAAGCAGCGACGATTTACGCCGGTGCTAGCGTTGGCCGCCGAGTTGGGGCTGGCGATTCCGCAGCGCCGGTTACGGCTGGCTTTGGGCGAAGATCAATAATGCGCCCGAACAATTTATTGCGCCGGAACGATCAAAAAGGCGTATTTCAGCCCGTGAAGGCGCAAGTTGAATTGTTTTTTACTGGTAAAATACTATGAAATTTATTGCGTATTCTCAGGTAGTCTTAACCACGCGCAACGCGGCAATTGCACAGACAAAATTCGATGTCAAAACCACCTACCATCTTCAAAAAGTCGACCAATCTGTTATTGGAATTCATCGCCGGCAACATGACAGTGGGCGAAGCACTGCCATCCGAACAATTTCTGGCAACGACCTGTCAGGGCAGCCGCACAGTGGTGCGCAGCGCGATGGCTTATTTGCACACGCGGGGCGTGATCAATGGGCTGACGGATCGCCAACTTATACGGCGGCCGACCGAGGACGACTATTTCGACGTGGCGGAATTGCAATCTGGCATGGAGCGTATTCAGCAGGTCATGATGGAGCGCGTGTTCCAGCGCGATATGCAGCCGGGGGCCGAGTTTTCGGAAGTAGAATTGGCGCGAGAGGCAGGGACCAGCACCGTCAGTATCCGGGAATTTCTGATCGGTTTTTCTCGCTTTGGTTTGATCGAGAAAAAGCCGCGTGGCGGTTGGCGTCTGTGCGCCTTCGATCCTTCATTTGCGCAGGAGTTGGCGGATATGCGGCAGATGTTCGAAATCGCTGCGGTCGAACGTTTTTGCAGTCTTCCGTCGTCCGATCCTGCCTACAAAGAACTCGCCCGATTGATCGCCAAACACCAGCAATTGAAGCCAAAAATGAAAACGCGCTACGGCGAGTTTCCGGCGCTGGATCGCGAGTTTCATACTTTCTTGATCGGCTTGCTGCACAATCGATTTGCGCAGGAATTTTACGACATCATTTCTTTCGTATTTCACTATCATTATCAGTGGGACAAAGGCGAGGAGATGGAGCGCAACAGCTACGCCTTGACCGAACATCTGGCGATTCTGCTGGCGCTGGAGGAGCAAAATCCGAGCAAAGCGCTGGAGTGTATGCGCAGTCATTTACACTCCGCCCGGACCTCGCTGCTGACCTCCATCCGCACTCGCGGACAAGCTCCCGAAGCAGCTTAATCCGCTTTTTATTGATGACCAACGGCCTTTTATTCAGGCCGTTGATGGCTGTTCGCAGCCTTCTTTTTTATCCCCTTTTTTATAGGTGTACCGCATGGTGACCACTAGCACCCCTGCGCGCGTTTTCGGCGTATTGCTGATGTCTGCGCAAGACAATTGTGTTATCGCCCGCTCTGCGCTTTGCGCTGGGGATATCGTGTTGATTGATGGGCAGGAAATCACGCTGACACAGGCTATCGACATCGGCCACAAACTGGCCCGCCGCGCATTGGCGATTGGCGAAAAAGTGGTGCGGTATGGCGCGCCGATTGGCAGCGTGTCTCAGCCGATTGCCATTGGGCAGCATATTCATACCCACAATCTGGAGAGCGACTACATTCCGACCTACACCCTGAGCGGTGACGGTCATCATTTTATTGAGAGGTAAGCCATGAGTACCACGGAAATTTCCGGCTATTTGCGGGCAGACGGACGCAAGGGGATACGCAATATTGTTGTCGTCGCATATATGGTGGAATGCGCGCATCACGTCGCCCGGCAAGTCGTCAATATGTTTCCGGACCAACCTGTGCATTTGATTGGATTTGCCGGTTGTTTTCCAAATGAATACGCTGACCAGGTGATGCGCCGCCTGGTGACGCATCCCAACGTTGGTGCGGTTTTGCTGGTGTCATTGGGCTGCGAAGGTTTTAACAAGCACGGCTTAGCCGACGTGGTAGCCGCCAGCGAACGCCCGGTGCATACGATTACGATTCAGGAAAACAAGGGTACCCGCTTAAGCGTTAGCAGCGGTGTTGAATGGGTGCAATGGGCGCTAGAGGATATTGCGCAGCAGCCCAGAGTACCGATGGCGTTGAGCGAGCTGGTAGTCGCTACCATTTGCGGCGGCTCTGACAGCACCAGCGGCATCACGGCGAATCCAGCAGTGGGACGCGCGTTCGATATGCTGATCGATGCTGGTAGCACCTGCATTTTTGAAGAAACCGGCGAGCTGGTTGGCTGCGAATATCATATGAAAAATCGGGCGGTGACACCCGAACTTGGCAACGCGATTGTCGATACAGTTGCCAAGGCTGCGAATTATTACACCATCATGGGCCACGGCAGTTTTTCGCCGGGCAATGCGGATGGTGGCTTAACGACGCAGGAAGAAAAATCATTGGGCGCGTATGCCAAGAGCGGTGCATCGTCGATTTGCGGTATTTTAAAGCCCGGCGATCAGGCACCCGGTGGCGGTTTGTATTTGCTCGATGTGGTTCCGGATGGCGAGCCGCGGTTTGGCTTTCCGAATATTTCCGATAATGCTGAAATTGTTGAATTGATTTCTTGCGGTGCGCATATCACGTTGTTCACTACCGGACGTGGTTCGGTGGTCGGTTCGGCTATTTCTCCGGTCATCAAAGTTTGCGCGAATCCAGAAACCTATGCGCAACTATCCGACGATATGGACGTTAATGCTGGTCGTATTTTGACCGGTGAAGCGAATTTGGAGGAAGTCGGCGCAGAGATTGTGGCGCTGGTTTGTGATGTGGCGAATGGTGAATTAAGCCGCTCTGAATTGCTCGGCCATCAAGAATTTATCCTCACTTACAAACGTTTTGAGCCATCCGGCCCAAGTTGTTTTCCGCTGCGGCGTGCTTGATATCGGATTTTTTTAATGTGCCTGATTAGGAAATAAATATGCTCGCTAAAGATAGATTTCAACTTCCTCGCAGCGGCCTGGAATTAACCGCGTTGGGTATGGGCGGCGCAGTTATCGGCGGTTTGTATACCGCCACCAGCGACGCCGATGCGCGTGCGGCGGTGGATGAAGCGTGGGCGCTTGGACTACGTTATTTTGACACCGCGCCGTATTATGGATTTACTTTATCCGAGCATCGATTTGGTACGGCTTTACGCGAACGTCCACGCGCTGATTACGTGATCAGCACCAAAGTCGGACGTCTGATGAACCCGGATGCGACGGTGCAGCCGGGTGAAAACGGCTGGGCCGCGCCGCTGCCGTTTCGGCCCATTTTTGACTACACTTATGACGGTGTCATGCGCTCTCACGAAGATAGTTTGCAACGGCTTGGACTGGCGCATGTGGACATGCTGTTTGTGCACGATATCGGGCGCACCACGCATGGCGATCTGCATGACCATTACTGGCAGCAACTGACTAGCGGCGGCGGATTTAAAGCGCTGGATGCGCTGCGTAATAGTGGTCAAGTGGCGGCGATAGGATTGGGCGTGAACGAGTGGGAAATCGTGTATGACAGCATGCAGGAAATTGATCTGGATTGCACGTTACTGGCCGGCCGCTACACATTGCTAGAGCAGACGAGTCTGTCACCATTGCTGGAGGCCTGCGAACGCGCTGGTAATGCCATCGTGATTGGTGGGCCGTTTAATTCGGGGATTCTTGCTGGCCTGCCAAAATTTAATTATATGGATGCGCCCACCGAGATTGTTCAGCGGGTGGCGGCGTTGGAGGCCGTTTGCCGTCGTTTTGATGTGCCGCTGCCTGCGGCCGCATTGCAGTTTCCGATGGCGCATCCGGCGGTTGTTTCGTGTATTCCCGGCGTCAAAGACGTGGCACAGCTTCGTCAAAATATTGCTTGGTTTGAAATGCCGATTCCTGCGGAGTTATGGTCAACGCTGCAATCGCAAGGACTTATCGATGAACGTGCGCCGGTGCCGATTGGGGCTTAAATATATGCCATGAACGAGATCGTTGAAGTGCTGCCTGAAGACTCAGATGCACAGCGTTTTTCGGTGTAATTCGAACGCCTAATAGCGAGAAAAGACATGCAGAAAATGGGAATGGTAATAGGCATTAACCCAGAAAGTATTGTGGAATACAAGGCGCTGCATGCAGCGGTGTGGCCGCAAGTGTTAGCGACTTTGCAGAAGGCGAATATACGTAATTACACGATTTTTTTGCGAGAGCCGGAAAATCTTCTGTTCGGCTGCTGGGAATATCACGGGAATGATTTTGATGCAGATATGGCCCAAATTGGGGAAGATGCGGAAACCAAAAGATGGTGGCGTATCTGTGGTCCCTGTCAACAACCGCTCGCTTCACGTTTAGAGGGTGAGCATTGGGCAATGATGGAAACAGTGTTTCATATGGATTGATCGAAAAAAGGTGTTTGTCTGCAAGAAATTTTTGATCGATTTGATGGATGCTGTGACAAACTTTGCGTTTTTTTAATGTGAACGGCGAATAAAAAACCCGACCTGATGTCGGGTTTTTTTTGCCGAATGTTCGGCGTTATTGCTGACTGCTTAATTACATTTTTGCTTTGGTATCTTGCGCCGCATCTTGCACTTTCTCGCCGCCCTTCTGAACATCCTTGCCCATACCTTCAAATGTGTTGCAGGCGGATAGGATACCGAACATGCTGATTACTGCTGCGATCGAAATGATTTTCTTGATCATAGTGGGCTCCTGATGCTGTTAATAAAACTATGGCGATTACCTGGGAATTGCTGATATTCGTTTGTTGACCAATCCCGCCAGACGAGAGAAGTCAGCATTAGATTAAGCCTTCACAAAGACTGTGTCCATAGCTAGTCAATATTCTGTTGTTCCGTAACAAATGGCGCAAGGAAAGTGGCAGAGGCACCATACCCGAGATAATTACAGGCCAAGCGCACGTAATTGGCGTAACAATCCGATGATGCCGTCCCACATAATCTGCACGCCGATACATAACAAGATAAACGAATACATGCGCAGCATCACGGTTGTGCCGGTGTCGCCCAGTAGACGCACCAGCACGCCAGCAAAACGATTGCTGAAATAAACGGTTGCCGCTGCCAGTGCCAATGCCACGACGGCGGCCACCAATGTAATGACGATGGGCACGTCAGGAATTCGAAGTCCGGCCCCTAACGTAATGGCGACCGAAATCGATCCCGGCCCGACTGTAAATGGGAATGTGAGCGGATAAAAGGCTTTTTTGGAGGCCAGTTCTTTGGTCCAGAGTGAGCCGGGAATAGCGTCCACTTTTGGCGCTTCTTCCATATCCAGCAATTTCCAGGCGGTGGCAATGACTAACAGGCCACCGGCGACTTTTACTACCGGCAGCGAGATGCCGAAAAAAGCGAGAACATGCGTGCCGATGAACATCCCTGCGACTAACAGAATGAAGGTGTTGACGGCGACGCGCCAGGCCAGCGCATTGCGGGTGCTGTCCGATGCGCCAGCGGTAAGCGAATGGAAAATTGGTGCGTTACCGGGCGGATTCAGGATCGGCAATAGCGCTGCCAGCACAAAGAAAACAGTCTTTAGAAAGGCGAGGAGGTGGAATTGCATGAGATATCTGGCTTGCCTTTTTTGGTCATTCCGCGGGCTGGATGCTGCTGAAATGTGTCGATCACAGATTCTAGACTGAGGACGGCGTTAGCGGCAAGATTTACCTTGCAAGATAGGTTTTTGCCTTAATTACGGGGAGATTTTTAGGCCGAACGTGCCGTGGGAAATAGGTCTGACTAAGGGTGCAATAAAGCGGAAGAGGTCTCGCCGCGCTGCGAATCACGCCCCTCAGGCAGCTTATCTGGGCGAGGTTGCTTAGCCTTGAAACGTAAATGGCGTGCTATCGATGCTGGTGATTTCGCCCGTTATTAATTGCGATAATAATGTTGCACTGCCATGCGCCAGTGTCCAGCCGAGACTGCCATGACCTACGTTCAGATATAAATTGGGCACCGGTGATGCGCCGATAATCGGAATGCCGGTCGGTGTGGCCGGGCGAAAACCAGCCCATGGCGACAGCGCGCTATCGGCTACCGCGTCCAGACTTCCCGGGAATAATTCGCTGACGCCGCGTTTAAGTTCGTCAATCGCGCGCACCGGGATACGTCGATCAAGTCCGAGTATTTCGACCCGGCCAGCGACGCGTAATTGCTCGCCCAAGCGTGCGTAAACAATTTTCTTTGAGAGGTCGGTAATCGAGACTTGCGGCGCGGCGGCTTGTTGCGCACTCTCGTTCAGCGGGACGGTGATGCTATAGCCTTTTAGCGGATACACCGGCAGCGAAAATCCTGCCTGACGCGCAAACGCGGCGCTGTGTGCGCCTAGCGCCAGCACGAATTTGTCGGCGCCGATTTCTTCGTCACCGGCGTGGACGGCGGTCAGCGCGCCATTGCGCATTTCTAGTTTGCCTATCCGTTTTGAGTGGGCGAAACGAAATTGTGGCCGACGTGCCATGGCTTCGACTAGTTGTTCGCAGAAGAGGGCGCAATCGCCCGCTTCTTCGCTGGCGGTGTAGACACCACCGGCCCAGTCGCGTTTTGCATTCGCCAGCGCGGGTTCGATTTCGAGGCAGCGCGCAGCGTCGATCACTTCTTGCCGACAACCGTGATCGGCCTGAAACGCGACCTGATTGCGTGCTGCAACCAATCCTTTGCTATCGGTGTACATCACCAATTTACCCGCCATTCTGTGCTGAAAATTGAAGGGCGTTGCCTGGGTCAGTTGCGCTAGCTGATCGCGACTGAAGAAAGCTAGCCGGAGTAATTCGATAGTGGTTTTTTGCGTAGTTTTGGCATTGCATGCGGCTAAAAAATGCAGCAGCCAGCGCCATTGCGCCGGGTCCATTTTCGGGCGCAGCGTCAGTGGCGATTCGGGGCTAAATAAATAGTGCGGCCAGTGGGTCCAGACCGAAGCGTCCGCCAGTGGCGCGACATAGGAGTAGCTCAACTGCGCGCCATTTCCCCAACTAGTCTGGGAGCCGGGCAACGCAGCAGCATCGACCAGCGTTACCTGATGACCGGCTTCCAGCAAGCGGTAGGCGGTGGTCACGCCGATTACGCCAGCGCCTAAAACGCAAATATGCATTTGCTTGATCCTATGAAGAGAAATGGTGCAGAAATAGGGTGAAAATGCTGCCTTTGCGTCTGTGAAATAGGACCGGCATTGCCTAAGAGGGCTGCGCCAGATTACCGCGCACCGCCGCTAAGGTAAAGACTATACGGAACGGCCCGACTGCTGTCTCATGCTATTTTGGCATTATGACGACGTTGATTGATTGCTGAAGATGGTATTACTGGAAACTATCTGCGCGGCGGCGCAGGGTTGATGTAAAATGCGCGCTGAAGTAAGCCAGACAATCGCTGGTCGTGCTGCGCAAGTGGCATGGCGGGAGGAAGGTCCGGACTCCATAGAGCAGGGTGACGGTTAATGGCCGTCCGCCGTGAGGCGAGGAATAGGGCCACAGAGACGAGCGTATTTAGTTACGGTGAAACGCGGTAACCTCCACCCGGAGCAATTCCAAATAGGCACGCGTTGATGTTGCTCGCGGAGCGTGCGGGTAGGAAGCTTGAGCGCTGGAGTAATTCAGCGCCTAGAGGAATGGTTGTCATAACGAGCGGGTGCAAGCCTTAACGTCGTAACAGAATCCGGCCTATCGGCTTACTTCATTTTTTCCTGCATTTCCTGGATAGGGTTGCTTGCCTATCTTGTCAACTCTGGCAAAGCTCTCCCGAGTTTTGCTATTTTGTATTCTAAGATTTTTCAGCGTTACTTCAAATCCCTGCTTCAGTTTCTCCTCGGTTGTTTGCCGCCTCTTTATATCCTTTCGCTATTTTTTTGAATAATTTCTAAAGCACTGAATCCAGTTTCGATAAGCGCGCGTATATCTCTCTGCAAGCTCCCAACACTCACTCTTTCAAGGAAATTATCATGCGTAAATTAAGCTATGTCATCACCCTCTCCGCAGCTTTGTTAGCCGCTAATGTCGCCTTTGCTGAAAACACCGTGATGGTGGGCGGACAAAGTATGTTGCCAAGTAAAGATATCGTCGATAACGCCGTGAATTCGGCCGATCACACCACGCTGGTTGCCGCAGTTAAGGCTGCCGGGCTAGTCGACACACTGAAAGGAAAAGGTCCTTTCACTGTATTTGCACCAACCAATGCAGCTTTCAACAAACTGCCAGCAGGCACTGTTGATACTTTAGTAAAACCGGAAAACAAAGCAACGTTGACCAAGATTCTGACTTACCACGTCGTACCAGGCCGTTATGATTTTGTCGCACTATCAAGCGCGATCAAAAAGGGCGGCGGAATGGCTGAGTTGCCAACTGCCAGCGGTGGTAAATTAACCTTCAAGCAAAACGGTATGCACAATATTGACGTGACCGATGATGGAGGCCATGTCGCCAGCATCAGCACCTACGATGTGTATCAATCGAACGGCGTGATCAACGTCATCGATACAGTGTTGTTGCCGAAGTAATTTGAACTGATCTTTGAGATTTAATGCAGCGATCTCTGTTTAGGGCAGAGATAAAAATTCAAACGTCAATAGCGTGTCGATACGTCGCTGGCTGTTGAATGTTGTTGGTTTTCTGGTGGCTGTGAGTTAGGGCGACGTGCTCCAAGCGTCGCCCTTTTTTTGTTGTGCGCTGCCGCATTTTTTTCATCCCCTCATCCCTGGTTTTGCGGACGCGTTTTATAGTCACGTTTACGTAAACGTCAATTCTTGCTATTCTGCGGAAAACACCGACTTCAAGTCGTAATCTTGCAGTAAGACAGCCCAATTTTAGATGGTGACGACACCATTCAAGAGCGCCGCCTGCGGGTGTTTTAGCGCTGTTTAGACCGTTAGATGTAGGTTGAAAGCACGTTATAAGCACGTCAAAATCGAAAAAGCCCCAATGAAGCAGTGGGGGAATGTTAAATAGTGGATCAATCGAGGATGTGAAATGACTCAGGGGATTTCAGAAGTATTGGCACCATTAGTTTTGCCACCGGTTTTATTTGAAGAGCGCGCAACACAGAATGGCAAACGCATCGGCATCGCCACGCTGAATTCAGAAAAGACTTTGCATGCGATTTCGTTGGAGATGGTGGATTTGCTAGATCCGCAATTGCGCAAATGGGCGTCTGATCCGCAAATTGCCGTCGTCGTTATTCAGGCGGCCGGTGAAAAAGCCTTTTGCGCTGGCGGCGATTTGCAGCATTTGTATCGCACGATGCTGGAGCATCACGCTTCGGATGATCCTGAAAATATTCAGGGTAATACTTACGCCGGTGCTTTTTTTGAGCGTGAATACCGACTCGATTATTTGATTCATACCTTCCCAAAGCCAATTCTTGCATGGGGACATGGCATTGTGATGGGCGGCGGCATCGGTTTAATGGCGGGTGCCAGCCATCGCGTGGTCACGGAAAAATCACGATTGGCCATGCCTGAGATCACTATCGGCTTATATCCGGACGTCGGCGGGACGTGGTTTTTGAACCGCATGCCGGGTCAGGTTGGTCTCTTTTTGGCATTGACCGGCGCTTCGATTGGCGCGGCGGATGCTATTTTCGCCAAGCTTGCCGACTATCATATTGCGCAAGCCAACAAGCAAGCGGTGTTGGATGCTTTGCTGACGCAACCTTGGTCTGGCCATGACGACGATGTTTTATTGACGCGTTTGCTGCAACGCAGCGCGATCTCTGCGGAGGATGCCGCGTTAGCGTCTGCGCCGCTGTGGCAAAACTTCGCGCTGATTAATCAGCTTTGCAGCGAGCCAACTTTGGCGGAAATTGTGGATGCGATTGTCACGCTGAATACAGACGATGTCTGGCTGCAAAAGGCGATCGCAACATTGGTGGCGGGCAGTCCCGGCTCGGCGTGTCTTTCGTATGCGCTGCAGCGGCGGACGCAACATTTGTCTTTGGCTGAAATTTTTCGGCTGGAATATGTGGTGTCGTTACATTGCGCCGCGCGGGCCGATTTTTCGGAGGGGGTTCGTGCATTGATTATTGATAAGGATCGGCAGCCGAAATGGTTGCATGCAACATTAGAAAGTGTCGCTAGCGACTGGATTGATGGATTTTTTATCGGGCCTTGGTCGGGCGAAAAACGTGCAGCTCACCCGTTAGCGGATTTAAATTAGCGCATAAAACAACACTCTATTATGCCTACCCGTATTCAAACGGTATTTAAATTACGCCCTGTTTATGGGGCAAAACAGGCGATATCGTGGGGTTTGGCCGTAAGGATGGCGTTGATCTTCTGTGTAGCGAATTTACCCGTAATTTTAGTGCGGGTTGAAAGTTCTTCACTTGGCTTTCAGGGCTTATTTCTCCTTGATAATAAGCCCCGTTACCCCTTATACTTCGAAGGTTTTAGCTTGTGCGGACAGGGGCGTTACAAGCATTGAGGTACTACACAATGATCCGGCGTGAATGGGATTTGAAGCGGAATTGCGCAATTGCACCGCGTCAACTGGCTACTTTTTACGCGTGTATGTGTGGCACGTCATTCTTGGTTGCCGCCGTGTGTGTGTTGCGCGGAGCCTGGTTTGTGTTGCTGTTTGCAACGCTCGAAATGCTTGCCGTTGGCATAGCATTTTTGGTGTATGCAAGACACGCAACTGATCGCGAGCACATCGCTATGCAGGATGATTGCCTGTTGGTAGAGCTGATACAGGCACAGAAAGTTCGACAATACAGACTGGCATTACGTTCAATCCAGATTAGGGGGAAATCTTCTCGCAGAGAATTGATTTGTCTGGAAGCGGATGGTGTCCGGGTTGAAGTGGGTCGGTTTTTGACGGAATGGAAGCGGCGCGAATTTGTGAGGGAGTTGCGGCAAGAGCTGCAGCACGAAGGCGCGTCTGGTAGTTGATAGAATTATAATTTTGGGCTTTTGGGGTAAACATGAAATATGCGAAGCGCCTTATATCGTTAATGCTTGGTGCGCTATCCCTGACGGCATTGCCGTCGTGGGCAGTGAATGACAGCGTTGGCGGTCCTGCGGTACTGCAATTGAATTTTCAGCCACCGGTGACGCAAATTGCGCAACAGATTTACGACTTGCATACGTGGATGCTGATTATCTGTCTGGTGATCTTCGTCGCGGTATTCAGCGTCATGTTTTATTCGATTGTGAAGCATCGCAAATCGCGCGGTCACAAATCGGCTAGTTTCCACGAAAGCACAACAGTTGAAATCGCATGGACTGTGGTGCCCTTCCTGATCGTTATCGGGATGGCATTACCAGCGACCAAAACGGTCGTGGCGATGAAAGATACGTCAAATGCTGACTTGACGATCAAGGCCACCGGGATGCAATGGAAGTGGGGCTACGATTATCTAAAGGGCGAGGGCGAGGGAATTTCTTTCCTGTCCAACCTGTCGACCCCGCATGAACAAATCGTCGATCCGACCAAAGTTAAAAACGATAACTATTTGCTGGAAGTCGATAACGAAGTCATCGTTCCGGTCAATAAAAAAGTTCGTATCATCACTACCGCTAACGATGTGATTCATTCCTGGGGTATTCCGGCATTCGGCGTCAAGCAAGATGCTATTCCCGGTTTCGTGCGCGATACATGGTTTAAGGCTGAGAAAATTGGTACTTATCGCGGTCAATGCGTCGAGTTGTGCGGTAAAGATCACGCCTTCATGCCAATCGTCGTTAAGGTAGTCAGCGATGCCGACTATACCAAATGGGTCGATGGCAAGAAGAAGGAAATGGCTGCGCAAGCGGACGATCCAAGTAAAGTCTGGACTATCGACGAACTGAAAACACGCGGCGAAAAAGTCTACGTGGCGAATTGCGCAGCTTGTCATCAAGCGACCGGTAAAGGTGTTCCAGGCGCATTCCCTGCATTGGACGGCGATCCCGTTGTGAACGGTCCACGTGCTGCCCAGATTCATGTTGTGCTCGAAGGTAAAGTTGACGGTTCTATGCAGATGCCGGCATGGAAGGCTGTCTTGTCGGATACCGAAATTGCTGCGGTGATTACTTACACCCGTAATACTTGGTCCAACAAAGCAGCAGAAAACATTGTTCAACCGGCTGAAGTGCTGGCTGCGCGTAAGTAATTGAATTAGGAGATTGAGATGAGCACAACAGTAGTCGATCACGCACACGATCATTCTCACGACCATCACCATGATGACCACGCGCATGACGTTCCGACAGGCTGGCGCCGGTGGTTGTTTGCGACGAATCATAAAGATATTGGTACGTTGTATTTATGGTTTTCGTTCACTATGCTGCTATCAGGCGGCGTCCTGGCATTATTGATTCGGACAGAATTATTTCAGCCTGGGATGCAATTCTTCAAGCCGGAATTCTTTAATCAGCTGACCACGATGCACGGCATCATCATGGTGTTCGGTGCGATTATGCCGGCCTTCGTTGGCTTTGCTAACTGGATGATCCCGCTGCAAATCGGCGCATCCGACATGGCTTTTGCCCGGATGAATAACTTCTCATTCTGGTTAATGCCACCGGCCGCGATTCTGCTGTTGACATCGTTTCTAGTCCCCGGCGGCGCAACCGCTGCTGGCTGGACGCTATATGCACCACTGTCAACTCAGATGGGACCTGGTATGGACATGGCAATTTTTGCTATCCATATCATGGGTGCATCGTCGATCATGGGTTCAATCAACATCATCACCACCGTACTGAACATGCGTGCGCCTGGCATGACATTGATGAAGATGCCAATGTTTTGCTGGACCTGGTTAATTACTGCTTACCTGTTGATCGCTGTTATGCCGGTCTTGGCTGGTGCGATTACCATGACGCTGACTGATCGTCATTTCGGCACGTCATTCTTTAATGCTGCTGGTGGCGGCGATCCAGTGATGTATCAACATATTTTCTGGTTCTTCGGTCATCCAGAGGTATACATTATGATTCTGCCAGCGTTCGGTATCATTTCGCAGATCATCCCGGCCTTCGCCCGTAAGCAATTGTTTGGTTACGCTTCGATGGTGTATGCAACTGCATCGATTGCGATTCTGTCGTTTATCGTCTGGGCGCATCATATGTTCACCACTGGTATGCCAGTGACTGCGCAGTTGTTCTTCATGTACGCAACATTGCTGATCGCTGTTCCGACAGGCGTGAAGATATTTAACTGGATCGCGACAATGTGGCGTGGTTCGATGACGTTTGAAACCCCGATGTTGTTCGCTGTTGGTTTCATCTTCGTTTTCACCATGGGTGGTTTCACCGGTCTGATTCTGGCTGTGACACCGATTGATATCCAGATGCAGGATACTTATTACGTAGTGGCCCATTTCCACTATGTATTGGTGGCTGGTTCATTGTTCGGTTTGTTCGGTGGTTACTATTA
The DNA here is from genome assembly GCF_003056055.1 of Glaciimonas sp. PCH181. NCBI lineage: Bacteria > Pseudomonadati > Pseudomonadota > Betaproteobacteria > Burkholderiales > Oxalobacteraceae > Glaciimonas > Glaciimonas sp. PCH181. The sequence continues at coordinate 600,063 of NZ_PYFP01000002.1, read as the reverse complement.
CTGGAGTCCAAAGTGGACCGGTTTCATGTACAACGAAACACGCGGCAAGATTCACTTCTGGGCATCGTTGATCACTTTTAACGTTACCTTTTTCCCGATGCATTTCCTTGGCCTGGCCGGTATGCCGCGTCGTATCGCCGATTACCCTGCGCAATTCACCGACTTCAATATGCTGGCGTCGATTGGTGCGTTTGGTTTTGGTCTCAGCCAAATCTACTTCTTGTTCTTCGTGGTTATCCCTTCTATCAAAGGCGGTGTAAAAGCCCCTGCGAAACCATGGGAAGGCGCGGAAGGTCTGGAATGGACTGTACCAAGTCCAGCGCCATTCCATACATTTGAAGTGCCACCGACCGTAAAATGATAGGAAAGGCAGGCCTTGGCCTGCCGACTCACCATGTCTGATAGAAAAAAACCGAACAATTTACGTACTGCATTGCTGCTGGCATCGATTGCTATCGCGTTCTTTGTAGGGATCATTATTAACCGTGTCTGGTTTACCTGATGAGCGCACCAAGCCCCGATAACGAACACCGTTCTTATGCGTCGCAGTTGAATCGGAAGATGCTCGGCAAACTAATCGTGATTGCCGGGTTGATGTTCGCTTTTGGTTATGGTCTGGTGCCGGTATATCGCTCGATTTGCGCGCTTACTGGTGTCAATTTCCTGACACCGCAAGACTCAACCGTCGTCGCACCTAGTAACACGCAGGTTGATAAATCGCGGACTATTACGGTGGAGTTTGACGGTAATTCGCGCGGAGCCTGGCGTTTCCGTCCGACTGTGAGCAGTTTGCAAGTACATCCGGGTGAAATGACGCAAGTCATTTATGAGGTCGTGAATAAAGAAGCGCGCACGATGGATGCGCAGGCGATTCCGAGTTACGCACCGATGGAAGCAGGGGCCTTCTTTAAGAAAGTGGAATGTTTCTGTTTTACGCAACAGACGTTGGGGCCGAATCAGGCCAAAGAGTTTCCGGTAGTGTTTTATATTGATCCAGCGATACCTAAGAATGTGACTTCAATTTTGTTGTCTTATACTTTTTTTGAGATCACCAAACCAGTGGTCGCAAAGCCTGCTTAATGTCTGAATGCGCAATCGGATCTTCATCGATAGCGTTTCAAGTAATTAGCAGGTAAGGAATTGTTGTTGGTCTGACTGTTAGAGGGATAGCAGCGGTAAGCGGTATAAAGGGACATAAATGTCGGATCTGAAGAAGGCAAGTCGCCGTAAGATTTCATTTGGCGCGACGGTCAAAGCGGTATTGTGGGGATTCTTCGGCGTACGTAAAAAGAAAGATTACGAAAGCGATGCGGCCGGTTTAAATCCGGTGCATGTGATAATTGCCGGTGTTATCGGTGCCGCAATTTTCATTGCAATATTGGTCACGATTGTGAAACTGGTTGTCGCTCAGTAAGCTCAAGAAATTATTTAAAATGTGTATCGGGAGATGGAAATGAGTTCTCAACAAGGTAATGCACCTTACTATTTTGTGCCAGGTCCATCTAGATGGCCTGTACTAGGTGGTGCAGCGCTGCTTTTGACGATGTTAGGTGCTGCGGCCTGGGTGAATAGTGTTCCTTTCGCCCCGGAAGTGTGCGGAGCCGGGATTCTGGCGCTGCTGGTTATCTTGTATAAGTGGTTCGGCGATGCGATTGGCGAATCAGAAGGCGGCCTGTATAGCCCGCGTATCGATACCTCGTTTCGTTGGAGTATGAGTTGGTTCATTTTCTCCGAAGTCATGTTTTTTGCGGCATTTTTCGGTGCATTGTTTTATGCGCGGACAGTGTCGATGCCTTGGTTGGCCGATCTGGACCATAAGATATTGTGGCCTGATTTCGCTGCGCACTGGGGTAATACCGGTCCAGCCGGTACGATCGAGACATTCCGTACTATGGGTCCGTTTCCGATCCCTACGATCAACACTGCGTTATTGCTGACATCCGGCGTGACATTGACGATTTCTCACCATGCATTGCGCGCTGGTCATCGTGGCAAAACAGCATTTTGGTTGGCGGCAACGATTTTGCTTGGCGCAACGTTTATGTGTTTTCAAGCTGCTGAGTACATGGAAGCGTATCAAGATTTCAACCTTAAACTGACTTCCGGTGTTTACGGTTCAACGTTTTTCCTGTTGACCGGTTTCCATGGTTTCCATGTGACCGTCGGCGCGATCATGTTGTCCGTAGTGTTGTATCGGGTACTAAAGGGTCATTTCACACCGGATAATCATTTCGCGTTTGAAGGCGCTGCCTGGTATTGGCACTTTGTCGACGTGGTTTGGCTAGGTTTGTACGTTGTGGTGTATTGGCTGTAAATCGACCACAAGTAAGTGTAGATTCAAAGAAAGGCCGCACTTCGGTGCGGCTTTTTTTCTGGTAAAAACGAAGTGGTAATAACGTCAATACCGCCAGGCATGTTCGACAGGCAATTATGCTGCCGGTGGAGTCACTTAAGCCAGCGCAGCGGTCTGAATGGCGGCATCGGCAGAGATATATTTTGTCTGATTGTCAGCGGTGTGCATCACGACTAGCGCGAGATTAGCGTATCCCGGTAGGTTGGATGTAGCCTAGTTTGTAGGCAATCAATAGCAGAATGAACAGCGTCACCGAGAAGCCGACGCGCAGCGCCAGCGCTTGTACAGTACGATTGCTTTTGCCTTTGTCGCGCATCAAAAACACGAGCGCGGACGCCAGGCTACCGATGATCAGAATGAAAGCGATGGCAACAATGATTTTCATGGATGGGTTTCAGGAATCGATAACTAAGGCGGTATTGTAATGCGTAATAGTTTGCCGATCAGGTTCAGATTCCGTTTTCGATTGATTCCTTTTGTCGCTACGGTTTTGTTAATAGCGCTGGGTATTTCGCTGGCGCAATGGCAAACCCGCCGTGGTGATCAAAAACAAGCGATTGAAGACGCCATGAAGCAGCGCAGCATGGAAGCACCGCTGCAACTGAGCGCTGCTTTACAAAATGTTGATCAGATAGAATATCGGCGCGTGACAGTACGCGGCGAGTTTGTGCAGAATTGGCCAGTCTATCTGGACAATCGCAGTTATAAAGGTAGTCCGGGATTTTATGTATTAATGCCGCTTAAAATAGCGAACTCGAACGTCCATGTACTGGTCGAACGCGGTTGGTTGCCGCTTAATCCGCAAAGCCGGGCGAGTCTGTTGCCCTATCCGACGCCTGCGGGCGTGGTTGATGTGGAGGGCGTGGTCGTAAAGCACGCTGGCAGGGTGCTGCAACTAGGGCAGCCGACGGCGCTTCAGCCCGGTGCTATTGTACAAAATCTGACAATTCCTGAATTGGCAACTGCCAGCAAACTGCAGCTGCAACCGTTTTTGATCGAGCAGACCGGAGATAACCACGATAGCCTTGTCCGCGATTGGCCCAGCCCTTCGCTTGGCATCGAGAAGCATCGCGGTTATGAATTCCAATGGTATGCACTGGCCGTAATGGCCTTCCTCTTTTTTGTTGTGACGGGATGTAGACATGGACGCAAAGATGCAAAAAACTCCTCTGTCGGTGAACGTGAGTAAGACGGCGGCAAACCAGCCGGCAGCCGCGGGTGGTAAAAATTTGAAGCGAAATGGCCGCATCAAAATGTTTTTGATCGTCGCTGTATGTGCGGCGCCGATGATCGCATCGTATTTCACCTATTACGTTATCAAGCCGCAAACGCGCACCAATTACGGCACGCTACTTGAGCCAACCCAATATGCGATCCCCGATCTGGGCAGCACTGCATTGGATGGCTCCCCGCTCGCACTTAGCGCCTTCAAAGGCAAATGGGTAATGCTGCAAGTCGATAGCGGCGATTGCCAAAAAGAATGTAAAGATAAACTCTTTGAAATACGCCAGTTAAGGAAAATGCAAGGCAAAGAAATGGAGCGTATCGAACGGGTTTGGCTGATCACCGACGATAAACCTTTGGATAAACAAAGCTTGCAACCCTTTGCGGGTACGAAGATGTTGCGCGTTAAACCGGAGCTGTTGAAAGCCTGGTTGCCGACCGAAGCAGGAACTACTGCCGCCGATCATATCTATCTTATCGATCCGCGCAGCAACCTGATGATGCGTTTCCCTAAAGATGCCGACCCTTATAAAGTCAAGACCGACCTGTCAAAACTGCTGCGGGCTTCCGCCATTGGATGATGTCAAATTTACTTCAACTTGCCGCGATGGGACTATTGGTCGCTTTGCTGGCGCTGAGCGTGGTCTGGGCGTCTAAAGACGCTAACAAATATCGCAAGCTGGTCTGGGTGACCTTGTTTTTGACCTTTGATCTGATTATGTTCGGGGCGTTTACGCGGCTGACGGATTCTGGTCTGGGATGTCCGGATTGGCCAGGTTGTTATGGTCATTCCAATCCATTGTTGGCGCACGCGCATATTAGCGCTGCCCAAGAAGCCATGCCGACCGGTCCTGTAACGGTCGTTAAGGCGTGGATTGAAATGACCCATCGCTACTTTGCAATGGGTGTCGGCGTACTCATCATTGGCCTGATGGTGGTAGCGTGGATCAAATGGCTCAAGCCTGCGGCTTCGATGAGCGCCGCGCAGCATCAAGTGCAACGCGATATTAAGTTTTCACCCTGGTTTCCGACCCTATTATTTCTGACGGTATGTTTGCAAGGCGCTTTCGGCGCGTGGACTGTCACGATGAAGTTACAGCCGGTGATTGTTACCATCCACTTGCTATTGGGATTGAGTTTGCTGGCGCTGCTGACTTGGTTGGCGGCACGTCAAAGTGATCATGCGCCGGTCGCTGCGCAGGGCAGTCGCCTCGTTACTCCTGCGCTAATCGCGATGTTGCTATTAGTAGTGCAGATAGCGCTGGGCGGATGGGTGAGCACTAACTACGCAGCGCTGGCATGTAATGATTTTCCGTTGTGCCACGGGATGGTTATCCCGGATATGGATTTTGAGCATGGCTTTACGCTTTGGCGTCATTTGGGCAAAACGGCTGACGGTGAGTATTTGCCATTTGAGGCGTTAACCGCCATCCATTGGACGCATCGCATGTTTGCGTTTGTCGTGATTGCCTTTATCGGCTGGCTTGCCTGTCAGGCGTTGCGCGTCGACGGTCTGCGCAAGGCCGGCCGTTGGTTGCTGGTCATGATTGGTGTGCAATTGATGACCGGCCTTGCCACAATATTCTTCAATTGGCCCCTGGCGATAGCGGTTGCGCACAACGGTGGTGCGGCGCTGATTCTGCTGTTGCTGGTCATGTTAAACTACAAAACTCGACTAGCCACCGAAAAGCCAATCCACCCTGTTGTGCCGGTGGCGCCAAGTAACCCAGCTTCGGCTGATCGCATGACTTCACCTTATTGACCGCATGACTACCTTAACTGCAACCCCAAATCGTGTGGCCCAATACTGGGCGCTGACGAAGCCGAGAGTTACCCAATTGGCCGTCTTCTGCGCGGTAATTGGCATGTTTTTGGCGACCCCGACGTTACCGGACTGGCATCGCGTAATCGCCGCAACGATTGGCATCTGGTTGCTGGCTGGTGCAGCGTTTGCTGTCAATTGTTTGGTCGAGCGCGAAATTGACTCTCGCATGGCGCGGACTGCACGCAGGCCGATGGCACGTGGCGAAATTACGGTGCCGCAGACATTGGTGTTCTCGGGCGTTATCGGTGGTATCGGTAGTTGGGTGTTGTATAACTTTGTGAATGGCCTGACGATGTGGCTGACGCTGGCGACATTTATCGGCTACGCAGTGATTTACACGATGATACTCAAGCCCGCAACGCCGCAAAATATCGTTATCGGCGGTTTGTCAGGGGCAATGCCGCCAGCATTGGGATGGGCTGCAATCGCGAATGATGTGCCTATGCAAGCCTGGATATTGGTCTTGATCATTTTCGTTTGGACGCCGCCGCATTTTTGGGCGCTGGCGATGTATCGTCGCGATGACTACGCCAAATCCGGTTTGCCGATGTTGCCGATTACACACGGATTAAAATTCACCCAATTCCACATCTGGCTATACACGATTGCTTTGGTTGCCACTACGATGTTGCCTTTCGCAGTCGGCATGAGCGGATTAATCTATCTGGTCAGCGCGGCGATTTTAGGTGCCATTTTTCTCTGGTACGCGTGGCAGATTTACAAACATTACACTGATTTGATCGCGCGAAAAACTTTTGCCTATTCAATCATTTATTTGTCGTTATTGTTTGCCGCGTTGCTAGTCGATCACTATTTCAGGTTTTGATTTATTTTCCGAAGCCGTATTGAAAGTAAGCATGAAACGTTTTGTCTCAGTTTTAAATCCACTTTTGACCTCCGTTATGATGGCTGTCATGGCTTTTTCTCTTGCTGCTTGCGGCGATAAGGCCGCAGGGACAAGTCAGGAAATGACGCTATCTCCACAAAACAGCAAGTTCATTAATACGGATGTCACCGGTCTTGGTTATGCCCGCGATTTTGCGCTGACAGACAATAACGGCAAACCGCGCACGCTGGCCGATTTTAAAGGTAAGGCGGTAGTCGTATTTTTCGGTTATACGCAATGTCCTGATGTCTGCCCAACAACGATGGCGGAGATGGGGAGCGTGATGAAAGAGCTAGGACCGTTAGCTGATAAAGTCCAGGTTCTGTTCATCACGGTCGATCCAGAGCGCGATACGCAGGCTTTATTGGCGCAATATGTACCAGCTTTCGATCCGCGCTTTCTAGGGCTGTATGGCGACTTGGCGGCGACTGAAAAAGTAGCGAAGGAATTCCGCGTGTTCTATCAAAAAGTCCCCGGAAAGACGCCGGGTAGCTACAGTATCGATCACACTGCGGGTAGTTATGTGTTTGATCCGGCCGGACATATACGGCTGTTTGTACGTCATGGGCAAGGACCGGATCCGATTGTGCATGACTTGAAATTGCTGCTTTCGTGATCTGAATTTTCCATAAAAAAAGCGCCTAATTGGCGCTTTTTTTATGTGGGGTTAGTCTGACGGCTAGTCTTTAACGCATTAGTAATACATTAAGAGTAAGCGACTAGTGCCCCTTTCATTTTCTTTAATGCCACCGCTTCAATTTGACGAATACGTTCGGCAGATACGCCAAATTCTTTCGCAAGCTCATGCAACGTTGCGCCAGAACCATCATCGTTAGCCAACCAACGTGCTTCGACAATCCGACGTGAGCGGTCGTCCAGCTTTCCGAGTGCAGATTCCAGGCCTTCAGATTGCAGACGGTCGTATTGCTGCGCTTCAAGCACCTTGGTAGGCTCTTGCATATCCGACGACAAGTAGGCGATAGGAGCAAATTTATCGTCATCGTCATCGGTTGGCGCTTCCAGCGCAATATCACGACCGGTCAGACGGGTTTCCATCTCAATGACTTCTTCCCGTTTGACATTCAACGTTTTAGCCAATGCATCAACTTGCGTAGGCGTCATCGCATCCAGTCCAATTTTATGGCTGCGCAGATTGAAGAATAATTTTCTTTGCGCTTTAGTTGTCGCAACTTTGACCAGACGCCAATTTTTCAGAATGTATTCATGCATCTCTGCCTTGATCCAATGCATTGCATAAGACACCAGGCGCACGCCTTGGTCTGGATCAAAGCGTTTGACGGCTTTCATTAAGCCGATATTGCCTTCCTGAATCAGGTCGGCATGCGGCAGACCGTAGCCTAAATAACCGCGCGCAATCGACACTACCAGACGCAAATGTGACAAGACGAGCTTTTGAGCCGCAGCTAAGTCATTGTTTTCACGCAGTTTTTGCGCCAGTGAAATCTCTTCGTCATGCGTTAGCATCGGCAGACGATTGACAGCTGAAATATACGCGTCAATATTGCCCAAAGTACCCGAAAAGCCAAGCGCAAGCGATGCTTCGGCTGGAATTAACGCAGTTTGTAGTGACGGATTTTTCATTGTTTCTCCTAGCTATCAGATGGAGTGTAAGGGCTAATAGCACCTTAAACCATACTGATTTGATCGGGTATTCTAGCACTCTCTATTATAGAGTGCTAATCGATTTTATTAAATAATAGAAATAGTCAACCACTATCGATAACATTTGCCCATGTAAGTATCCGCTATGTTTGGAGTGACTTGCCGCAGGGAAGTTGCGTCGATTTAAGTCAAAATACTGTGAGAATGTGTAACTTTCTTCTCTCCCATCATTGGGAAAACTCTTATCAATAGCGATAGCAGTAAACAAGCTATTAACAAGTTAACTAACTTGCTATTTCGTCCATCGCGATTTTATAGATTGGCTACAGCAGCATTCACGACGCCAGCGTTAATTCAGCGTAGTGCTCAGTCGCCCACCAGTCGCTCTTACATCGTTATAGCATCACTTAGTGTCAGCCATGTGTCGTAAGGAGAAAGCGAGAGAAAATCGTGGATTTTGTCGAGGTGCGTGATATCCGCGATGCTGATATATATCCGGCTTGGATGCGTTCGAAGCAAACGGTTCAAAGTGACGCGTAAAGTCAAATTGCCAATGCAACAAAAGCAACCGGGCGCGATACGGGTGATATGTAGTTGGGAGTGTGTTGGCGCGGGTGGGGATTTCCCATCCGGCAGGCCTTCCAGAATAACGGCTAACTTATTAACGGCTAACTTATCGCTATCTTGGGCCGAGGCCGCATCTGCCGCAATTGCAGACCAGATAGCGGCTTCTCGGACAAGGGCTGAGGAGCCGGTCACCAGAGTGACTAAAGTAACGCTGGCGCTCGGCTTGCCTGATGATGCGGGCGATGCAGGTGGATGCGAAATCATCCGCCTTTTTTAGATAATTTGCCCGGATCGACACCTAGCTGTTTGAGTTTGCGGTACAAGTGAGTCCGTTCCAGTCCGGTCTTTTCGGCCACACGTGTCATGCTGCCGCTTTCCCGGATTAAATGGTACTCAAAGTAAGCGCGCTCAAATGCATCCCGTGCCTCGCGCAGCGGCAGGCCGAACGATGACGAAAACAAATTATCCGACGCCAGCATCGCTACCGGCAACGGAGTCAGATTCGGTGCTTCCGAAGCCGCCGATGCACCAAAACTGCCATTACCGGTAATTTCCGAAGTCTCGCTGGATACCGCTGGCTGTGCAAACTGTGGTGGCGTGCGCGAAGTTTTTGGACCTTGCGCCAAACCTTGCTGCACAGCTTTCAATAGTTTCTGTAAGGCAATCGGTTTCTCAAGAAAATTCAAGGCGCCGATCCGCGTTGCTTCTACAGCGGTATCAATGGTGGCGTGACCAGACATCATGATCACTGGCATCGTTAGTAGCCCATCGCGCTGCCATTCTTTCAGCAGCGTGACACCGTCGGTGTCGGGCATCCATATATCCAGCAGTACCAGATCGGGTACACCATTTTGTCGAAATTCTCGTGCTTGCTGCGCGTTTTCTGCCGTCGCGACAACATGCCCCTCGTCTCCCAAAATCTCGGACAGTAATTCTCGAATTCCCATTTCGTCATCAACGACCAGGATATTAGCCATGCGTTAGCTTTCCCATTTTCTGTTGCCTCAAATCATAAAATTTTGGACCGTTAGTACAGCCCAAATTTATGCGATTGCAGCACTTTGTGTGCTTTGTGCTTAATGTTTAAAACTGTAAATGACCGTAGAGCTTACTCAGAATCTTGCTACGCAAAATGCGGCGTACCACCTGGATCGGAACCATGCGCAACGCAAACTTTATTTACTGAATAAATAATGGTTTTTGCGCTGCACTCCCTATGATGGCGACATCAAGGCGGATGGAATGTAACAAGATACTGAACAAGCTCTTAGAACTTGGTATGGATATTACTACGCAACTTTGATTGAGGTGCATGCGCGGCGTGACTTTTCGCATTTATTCAGGTCAATTCCGATTTTTTGCTTCTTCTCAAGCGCTGATGGAGGTTAGCTTCGTGAGGTTCTAAGTCTAAAGCAGTGGTACTGCCTGAGCTTGATCGGGATTTAGCCTATTGGCTCCTGCGTAATAGGTAATACTAATGCGATCGCTATGATAACCAAAATCACTGCAGTCTTGCTGCGCCATTTCACCTGATTCAGCGCAACAAAGGTCTCTGATTCAACCTCAAGCCATACATCCTATATCAGCGCGGTCCTACTTGGTAGATATCTGCACATAATGATTTCATTTAAATCAATTTTTTTGCATCATCTTGATTCGTCGTTGGAGCTAACTTTAACAGCAAAATTAAAATCCTCGCACCCTTTGTATCGCTGCGGTTGTGTAAGTCGATGCGTCCGCCGTGTTCGTCCACAATTTTTTTCACCATAGGCAATCCTAAACCAGTGCCGCGGGGCTTCGACGTAATATAAGGTTCGAAGGCACGCGACAGAATTTTGGACGAAAACCCCGGCCCATTATCAGTAATCGACAAACGCACTGCGGTGCTTGGCCGACCGTCTGAACCTTGATAGCTGATACGCTCAGTCACGACATCGATACGGGGCGCAGCTACCTCGGCGATGGGATCGGTCACCGCATCCTGCGCGTTTTGCAATAAATTGTGGATAACCTGGCGTAACTGCGTGGCGTCGCCCATGATATGCGGCAACTGTGGGGCCAGCGCGGCGTGAATCATGTCGCGCTCATCCCCGGCCATATACAGGTGCAGGATCTCGGCGATTAAAACATTCAAATCGAGTTCGCTTAACACTGCCGGGGGTGTCTTAGCATAATCACGGAAATCATCCACCATGCGTTTCATCGCGGCGACCTGGTTGACGATGGTGGAGGTGCTTTTCTTGAGGATGGCGGCATCCTGCGTCATCAATTTGTCTTCCAGTTTCATCTGGAGCCGTTCCGCCGACAACTGGATCGGGGTTAATGGATTTTTGATTTCATGTGCCAGACGCCGCGCAACTTCGCCCCATGCAATTGAGCGCTGGGCCGAGATGACGTCTGAAATGTCATCGAACACCACCACATAGCCATCACGATTATTGACCGGCAGCCGCGAGCCGCGCGCCAGCAGCGAAATATCATCGCTATCAATGCTATCGATGCGGCGTGGAATTTCAATTTGCTGTTGCCAGTGCAGTCGGCTTTCGCCTATTTTCCCTGCCGCAAACTGCGCATTTTGTTCGGAGAAAGCTCTGGTAATGATTTCTGCAAAATGGGATAGGCCATCAATGATGTTCAACGGTTGGCCGATATGCGGATTCAAATCATATTGCAAAATACGCTGCACCGATTGATTACTGGTGACCAGATGGAAGTCCTCATCCAGCACCATCACGCCTGCTGACATGTTTGCCAATACCGACTCCAGATAGGCCTTGGCGTTTTCCAGCTCGTTGCGATTACGTTCGACTGAGGCACGCGCGTCGGATAACTGACGCGTCATCATATTGAACGACTGGGTAAGCGTGCCCAATTCATCCGAGCTAGCAACAATCGGTCGCGGTGATAGATTACCTTCCGCCACGGCCTTAGTCCCCTCTGCTAGCAGTAAGAGCGGTTTAGCAAGGTCGCTGGCAATCAGAAATGCGCTGATGATCGCGCCAAAAATAGCTAGTAGCAGCGTCAGCGTCAGTGTGACTAAATAAATTTTGCGCAGACCAGACCGCGCTAGCGAGCGCTCTTGATATTCGCTGGATGCGGCGCGCAGCGCTTCTGCATTGGTGGCGAGATAGGCGGGAACCGGCTGCAGTATTTGCAGGAAGCGGGTCTCATTTTGCAGCGACAATGAATTGATTGGCGGCGGGATCTCGATGACGACATGGAGCCGTAAATTATTATTCGCATCGTTTACCGTTGAAGCGGGCAAATCCGTCTGCGTGTTCGACGCGGTATCGTTGCCGCTATCAAGTTCGCTTTCAATGGCCGAAAAGCCACGGCTTTGGCGGGCCTGCCGTAACATTGCGGCGTTTGGCAAGATCGGGGTTAGTGTACCCAGACGGCCACCGACGGAGGCCACGACCTGACCGGTGCTGGTGATGATCGATGCTTCTAAATTTTGATCGCGCAAACGGGTGAGTTGCGAAACCTGACCCGAGCTCGTTTCTTCCGATAATTCCAGCGCGATGCTCTTAGACTTGGCCATCAGATCGGTCAAGGAGGAGTTAAGTGCTGCGCGTCCGAGATTCAGGCCAGATTCGAGGGCTGACTCAACCCGCACATCAAACCACGATTCAATTGAGCGCGACACAAATTGCACCGACACCAGATAGATAATAACGCCGGGCAAAATGCCGATGGTGGCAAACAGCAATACCAGTTTGGCCATCAGCCGCGAACCGAATTTGCCGCGTTTATAGCGACTGTACAGTCTCCCTAGCAGCAGGCACACCAAGCCTAACAGGGCAAATGCGACTAGCGCATTAAGGCCAAATAGCCAGGAGTAATACTTATCGAAAAAAACTGAATTTTCTGAGGCCGAGGCCAGCAAAAAGAGGAGGATGCTGATTATTGCGCCACCAACAATCAATAAATAGCGAATCGCACGTGGCACGTTATTCGGCCCTGTAGTTGAAGATTTTCCAATCGGATGATAAACGCCAGTCGCTGTTGTTCAACGCATTTACCTGAAACGGCTTCGGTAACTGGGCCAGATCAAGCCCCATACGCACAGCGACCTTGTAGACTTCGCCGACTTGTAATGCGCCTTTGTCCGCGATCACCCATCGACTGGGACGTCGAATCAACGACATTGCATCATCGAGCGTGTCAAAACTCTGTTGCAGGCTGCCGGTGATTGCCGCGTGATAGCGGCGTGTCAAAACGTTATAGGAAATGCGAATGGTTTGCGTGGCATTGATGGCTTTTTCATCAAACCAATACCAGCGTGGCCGGGTCAGTTCGACTTCGGTCGTGAAATATAACGGGACGCCGCGGTTAATGGCGTCTTCCAGTCCACGATTCAGGTCAAACGAAAATGCGGCCGAGAGTCGATAGCCATCATCGCTGGTTTCAATGCGCGCCTTGGTCATGTCGGCGCCGTCCGCCGCATAAGCAGCGACAGTGCCCAATGACACCCCCAGCATCATGAGTAGCAAGAGCTTAAGCAGCGAGTGCTTAATTAGATGATGCAATAGTCGCGTCACTGTTCTCGGGCCGGATCAACGTCCGGTTAAAAAAAGAAGATAAATGTTGATGATGGCAGCCACTAAAGCTGAGTTTGTCAGTCAGTCATCGATCAAGTTGTTATGAAGCGTTGAAAAATCAGGCTTTCTGGAACAGGGCATAAAACAGGCCATCGTGATCTTGCTGCGCGCCCATTGTTGGTATTAATTGGCCGGGTGCGGGCAATCTGATCGCCTGATGACGCGCGGCAAATGCCGCTGCTTGTGCTTCTGATTCTTGTGGCCACAGAGAGCAGGTTACAAGTAACAATTTACCATCTGGTCGTAGCATCTGCCAAAGATTGTCCAGAATATCTGCCGAAAGTGTTGCAAGTTGATCTGTATCGGTCATGCGTCGTAGCCACCGAATATCCGGGTGGCGTCGCACGATGCCAGAGGCAGTGCAGGGCACATCTGCCAGGATGCGGTCGAATTGCTGACCGTCCCACCAACCGCCAGTTGCAGAGGCTGAAGTAACGCCGGTGCGCGCATCGCCCACTTGTAAGGTTGCCTGTAGTTGCAAACGCTGTAAATTTTGGGCGATCCGTTGCAGGCGTTTTGCATCATGGTCGAGCGCAGTAACGCTGACATCGGCGAGTTCGAGCAAATGGCAAGTTTTTCCGCCCGGCGCAGCGCAAGCATCCAATATCCGCATGCCATCTTGCAAATCTAATAACGGTGCTGCTAATTGTGCCGCTGCGTCCTGTACGGAGACTAAACCGTCTTCAAAACCCGGAATTTGGTTGACCGGTAGCGGTTTGTCCAGACGAACTGCCACCGGGCCGATCTGACTGGCCTTAATATTATTTTCGGATAATAGTTGCAGGTAATTTTCTACGCTGGTTTTGCGTTGATTCACGCGCAATGTCAGTGGCGGGGCTTGATTGCCGAGTAACAGAATGGCTTGCCAGTCGTCTGGATAAGCCGCCGCGATCTGATCTATCCACCAGACCGGATAATTCCATAAGGCCAGCGGATTTTTATTCGCCTCGGCGGTCAGTGCCTCGCGTTCGCGTAAAAATCGCCGCAGAACCGCATTAACCATGCCTTTTGCATGGGCGATACTAAGGTCGGAACCAGTCGCGGTGACAGCCTGATCGACGACTGTAAAGTTGTCATAAGCGGGATCATCGGTCTCTGCCAGTAAACACAGGGCACAACATAATAAGCCATGTAATAACGATGGTTCTGGCGCTTTGCTGGTCAATGCAGCCAGTAAAACTTCGGCCTGACCGACGCCGCGCATGGTGCGATAGCTAATATCCTGAATCGCACCGCGGGTGGCGGCTGGCGCACCCGCTTGCGCAAAGACTTGCGACAGGGCCTGCGGTAACGACGCACCGTCCCGCACCATCGCGATGGCCTGACCTGCGCCTAATAAAGCGTAGGCCAGAGAGTCATTTTTCAGGTTCGAAAAATTCAACTTGTGGGGGGCATTTGGCCGGATTGCGGCGGGCTTTGCAGGAGATTGCACCGATGATGGCGAAGCTGGCGCGCTGGCTTTTTTCACCACGCGGATTTTACTTTTGTCCATGATCGACATTAACTTTTAGTGAGGGCTAGCTTTATACCGAGCGCGATAAAAGCAGCGCCCACGGTACGTTCCAGCCATTGTTTAATTTGAGGATTGTTGCTGGCATGGCGACTTAAGGTGCCTGCGAGCAATGCAGTGCCACTGTTCCAACATAACGTCATCGACGCAAAAATCACGCCTAACAGCAGAAAAGCACCTATTTTGTGGGGAGAATCGTGTTGTACGAACATTGGAAAGAATGACAAGAAAAACAGAATAACTTTGGGATTGAGGATATTCGTCAGCAGCGCTTGCAGAAAAATGGTGCGATGCGGACGCACATCGCCAGCGGTTTTGCGGTTGCTGTCAGTGTCTGCATGATCAGGTTTTTTTAGCAGCATGCGCACGCCCAGATAAATCAGATACGCGCCACCTGCCAGTTTGATCGCCAGAAAAGCTGAAGCAGAAGTGGCCAGCAACGCCGTTAAGCCGAATGCTGACAGCGTGGCATGCACCAGACAGCCTGCGGTAATGCCCAACGCCGACATTAAGCCCGCGCTGCGACCTTGCGCCACGCTGCGGCCGATGATGTACGCCGTATCCGGGCCGGGAGTGGCGTTTAGTAGCAGTACAGTCAGACAAAATAGCCCTAAACCGGAAATGCCAAAGTAGCTTGTTAACATGGGTTTGCGTTACCGCTTGCTATGTAAAGACGTGATTGTAACGGCATGTGTGGCGGCTGCGGGCAGAGAGTGACGATTTCCGCTAAAGTACCTGGTCACATTGCCAATTCTAGGCGGTTTCTTACGCTTGACTGAATGACGACCAGATTTTTTGCGGCTATCGTCCCGGCTAAAAAATTTATTTAAAGGCAACAATGACTTCTGCAATGGCATCCCCCGTGTCTAATCCGGTGCCCACCGCCATTCCTACCTGGATTACATTATTACTGGCAATTGCTTGCGGGGCAATCGTCGCCAATCTGTACTACGCCCAACCGCTAATCGGCTTGATTAGCGCCTCGATCCATCTTTCACCGGCAGCAGCAGGGCTAGTCGTGACGCTGTCGCAAATAGGTTATTGCCTTGGGCTGCTATTTATCGTACCGCTCGGTGATTTGATCGAAAATCGGCGTTTGGTGGTCAGCGCACTGGTGGTCACCGTATTTGCGTTAATCGCCGCTGCATTTTCGCAAACCGCCTGGCAATTCTTGCTGGCTGCGCTCGTGATTGGGTTGAGTTCGGTTGCCGCGCAAGTTTTAGTACCGTACGCGACGTATCTGGCGACCCCGGAAAAGCGCGGTCAGGTAGTCGGCAACGTAATGAGCGGCTTATTAATGGGGATATTGCTGGCGCGCCCATTATCTAGCCTGATCGCTAACTATTGGGGCTGGCATGCCGTGTTTGCGATGTCTGCCTGCGCAATTGGCCTCCTGGCGCTGGTATTGGCGCGTCATTTGCCACAACGTCAGCCTGCGGTCGGCATGCGGTATGGTCAATTGCTCCATTCGATGTGGGGTTTGCTCACTTCCACCCCGATATTGCGTCGGCGCGCGGCTTATCACGCATTACTGTTTGCTGCGTTCAGCATGTTCTGGACCGTGATCCCATTGTTGCTGGCAGGTCCGAGGTTTGATTTGTCACAAACCGGCATCGGGTTATTTGCGCTCGCCGGGGTGATGGGGGCGATTGCTGCACCGATTGCAGGAAGACTGGCAGATCGCGGCTTAACCCGAAAGGCGACAGGATTGGCACTGCTGCTGGCATTGATCTCTTATCCCGTGGCCTACATCGGCGCGACTATCGGCGCAAGTTCGCACCTTTCGATGGCCTTGCTGGTCGGGGCGGCATTATTGCTGGATATGGGGGTATCGGCGAATCTGGTACTGGGACAGCGCGCCATCTTTTCGTTAGGCGGAGAAGTACGTAGCCGTTTAAATGGCTTGTATATGGCGATATTTTTTGCCGGTGGCGCGGTTGGCTCCGGGCTGGGTGGTTGGGCTTATGCTTACGGCGGTTGGGGATTTGTATCGTTGTTCGGCGTTGTAATGCCTTTATTAGCATTGCTGTATTACTTTACGGAGTTTAAGCAAAAGCGTGCAAAGTAAGTCGCCTGAGAGTGCCGCACGACTGCGCGGCACGGTTGTACTTTTTCAATCGTGCCTACTACGCAATGTTTGATGCGGCTAAAGTCACGTTGCTTAAAATCGCTCCTGATGATAATCCCCCATTTGAGAAAACACACCGCGGATTGATTTCAGCGTTTGGGTTGTATTTGGTGAAAACCGGACTTGTTCCTGCTGAATTTGGTCGGGTATTTAATCGCGCACATGATTCGGCAGGTAGCTGATTACACGGGCGACTTGGTGGACGCTGATCAGGTTAATTTATTGATAACGCCGGCTACAGAATTTGTTAAGTGGATTAATTCGCAGATTATTAGTACATAAAATCGGACGGCGAACTGGGCAGAAACTAGCCTCAAGGGACGCTGTATGCATGCAATTTTGCGAGAGGTGCAGATAACAACTTACTGATGATTTGGAGAAAGCTCGGGTTTTTTGGGCCGATATTCTGGCCACGTTATCGCGTATGGTCGAATATCGGCACTGACGAAGCTATTTTTTTAAACTGATTGATTCAGGGTGGATTAAATACCCCAAAGAACGTCGTTGCCAGCCTTGTTGGCGGCAATTAACATTTCCAGTAATGGACGGGTACGTGCAGCGTACGGGACGCGTTCAATAGCTTCGTGGTTATGGTCATCGCCACTTTCGCCGTGATGCGCGACCACATCGCGTTCTACTTCTGCGGATTTTTCATGGGCTGCAGTCTTGGCAATTTCACCTTGCAGTAATTCGATCGCATGACCGGTTTCGGCGGCAGTGATCACCCCAATTTTTGGTTCTTTGTGCAGCAATTCGAAAATGCGTTGGACGTGTTGCTCATACATGACGACGTCTGGTGATGCTTTGCATTTAAAGGTAATTAACATAAAGCCTCAGCATATATTATTGTTGATTAAAAAAATACGTTTGTAGAATACCTGTTCGTTAGTGCTATCGCCACTATTGTGACTTCTCGTTACAGTCCCATCAAGATATATCCATATTGCCCTAAAAAAACCGCGTAATCAGGCGGATTTTGACGCCGCAAGACCACGAATGCACATAAAGCCAGTGTTTTTTAGCTGGCTTTGAACGATTGCATAAACATGTCCACATTCTCTCGCGAGACGGTTTTTTGCGGACCGATGACGATTACTTGATAAATGTATTGCCCCTTACTTTGTAAATGCGCGAACAGTATCTTCGGTTGACCGCCATTTTCAGGCGCGCCGAGTGCTTCTAGCGTAATGCTTTGGCCGCTGTTTTGTGGGTTGCTGGTGGCGACGGCGGTCGAAGTTTCGGATGTGACACTACCGCTGATATTTTTTACCAGGGCTGTTTTCATGGCTTGAAGGGCTGCGCTGGTCTGATCAGTATCAGCTATTTTTGCGCTACCGACAGCAAATACGGTGTCGTCGATTTCGGTCGCGGTCATGGTCATCTTCAGTTTGAGGCCGTTCAGGTCAATCTCACGCGAGAAGGTAGAAGGCTTTGCCGGTAGCAATACGCTAAACGGCGCATCGTTGCCCTGCACCTGACGCCAATTGAATTTAGGCGAGCAGGCGGCCAGTAAAAGGACAGTTCCCAGGCATAGCAACGCGGCGCGGCTGGCAGAGGTTAGCGAACGTTTGATAGCAATTTTGAACACGGTAGGAGGCAGGTAACTGCAAAAATGGAGGTAGCCGCTATGGTATCTGATGCTGAAAGGTACGGACACCCAAAATCACGCCGCATCCCAGCAGCACGACTCCCGCTATGACGACCAGGCTCGGTGCCGTGCCGCGGAGTATGAACGCATACAGCAGCGCCGCCAACGTTTCAAAAACGATAAGTTGCGCTAGCAGCGTTGTCGGCAAATGTTGACTGGCCTTGTTCCAAAACAACGTTCCCAGCCACGAAGCGCATAAGCCTATCAGGAGCATCAGCCCGATAAATACGGCAGGACGTGGCCCGAAAGGGAACGTGTAGGCATTACCGGTTAATTTCAAATATATGAAATAACCGATAAAACCGATCACTGCCAGCGGAAACGTGGCCAAGCCCTGCGCGGTGGCCCAAGTGGTGGAGCTTATTCGTGGATTGGCTTTTAGATAGCGCGCATTGACAATCGGATACCAGGTCCATGCGACAACGCCAGCGATTGCCATGCCGCAGCCAAGTAAGTAGTCCGACAAAGGCCGTGGTTCTGTACCAGCATTTTGCATGTGCGCCATTTCCGCGCTATTCACACACAGCAAGCCCAACAAAATAATTACGATAGACGGCAACAACAGACGCCATGCGACGCTGTCGGCCCCACGCGTCGGCGACCAGTTTGAACATATGGAAATGACCACCGGCAGGGTGCCGATGATCATCGTCGGTAGTGGCGCATCGGCCAATTGAATCGCCGTTGCCAATGCCGCGTAGTACAGCAAATTGCCAACCAGCGCGAGTTTCAGTGCGGCCTGCCAATCCGCCCGCGTCAGTTTCAAGATGCGCTTACGATCGAATAACGCAGGAACGACGGCAATCAGCCCAAATGCCAGATAGCGGCCAAATGACAGCACGATGCCGGGATAGTCGTAGAGCAGCAAGGGCGTAATGAATACCATGCCCCAGACTAACCCGGCACCGAGTGCGCACAGCACGCCGATCAGCATGGGTTAAGTTGGCTTGTATTATTGAGAAGCAATTTACATCCGATAAATTTAAATGGTGATGATGGCGATGTTATCGCCATCACATAGCGTAAAGGCGCATTGAGAACGATACAGCCGTTGTTTACGCTAAGCGTGCCAAGTGACGCCGCACCGATAATACCGCTCCGATTAGACCCAATCCGGCGCTGACAGCCAGCAACGCGAACGTAAAGCTGAGGTCCAGCGGCAGTAATAAAAATTCGGAGGCATACAATTGCGCGAATTCCGCGATTGCCTGATTCAAAGGTTTTAATCCAAGCGCGACGCCGCCCAGCGCGACGACACCAGCACTCAACCCTAGCAACGCGCCGGAGTAATAAAACGGCCTGTGAATGAAAGCATTGGTCGCGCCAACTAGCTTGGCGACGGCGATTTCTTCACGTTGCGTCAGAACCTGCAAGCGTACGGTATTGAACACAACTGCGACCACCACCACAGCCAGCGTTATCGCCAGAAATAACAGCACCAGACGCATGATGTGCAACAAGGCTGCCAGGCGTTTTACCCAATCCGAATCGACCTGCACGCTATCCACGCCGGGCAGCGCTTTTAGCTCTTCCGTGATGGCGTCAATTTGATTGGCATCCGCCAGACTTTTAAAGCCGGATAATTGCAAAACGTAGGCGTCCGGCAGGGGATTTTGACCCAGCGTGGTCAGCGCATCCGCCAGACCGGTTTTACCCTTCAAGTCGTCTAGCGCCTGTTCGCGTGGGACGAAACGGAGTTTGGCCTGTTTGTCATATTTCTGCAAAATCGTGCGGATCGGCGTAGCTAACGCAGTGGTCTTTTCGCGTGACGTCTCGATCTTGGCGAACACACTCACTTCAGGCTGCACCGCCAATTGCTCGGACACTGGACGAATGTTTTCAAGGATCGTCAAACCGGCAAACGGCAACGCTAATGCAATCGCCACCACCAGCACGTTCATGGCAAAACTACCGGGCGCTTTACCTAAATGGAGAAAGGCGTCTGCGATGGCCGATAAATGCTGTCGTAGCCAAGTTTTCATTTGCCACCTCGCGCAGAGTTTTGCCAATGATCGACAATTTGTCCCTGATCCAGAAAAATAACGTGGTTGGCGCTATGTAGAAATTGCTCGTCATGGGTTGAGATCAAACAAGTCACGCCAGCGGCATGGAATGATTTGAGTGCATTTAAGACGTGATCCGCATTGTCGCGGTCGAGGTTTGCAGTTGGCTCGTCCGCCAGAATAATTTGCGGCCGGTTGACGATAGCGCGGGCAATCGCCACACGCTGTTGTTCACCGCCGGACAAGGTTTGAGGCAGGGATGCGGCTTTATCGATCAGTCCGACTTTGTCCAATGCGGCCCGCGCACGGATTTCTGCTTCAACCCGGCTGGAACCGGTGACAAGCAAAGGCAGCACTACATTTGCCAGCACAGTGCGATCCGATAAAAGGCGTTGTTCCTGAAAAATCAGGCCCAGATTACGGCGCAGATAAGGGATGCCCGACGCTTTAAGTTTGCCAACGTTTTGACCGCTGACGGTCAGCGTGCCGCTGCTTGGTCGTTCGATCGCGCCGATCATTTTTAATAAGGTCGATTTGCCAGCCCCACTCGGCCCTGCTAAAAAAATCAGATCGCCTTTATTGACTGTGAGCGTAATATCGCGCAAGGCAAAAGTGTCGCGTTGATACTGTTTTGAGACCTGGCTGAATTTAATCATCGTCTAAGGAAAAAATACTTCAAAAAAATCCGTAAAAGTGCGTAAATCCACCATCAGATTGCCTTTTAGCGCAGCAAAGCATCCACAAAGTCGGTCGCGTCAAAAGGTTGCAAGTCTTCTATCTGTTCGCCCACCCCAATGAAATACACTGGGATGGCGCGCGTAATGGCGATTGCTGCCAGGATGCCGCCTTTTGCGGTCCCGTCCAATTTAGTAATCACCAAACCGGTCAGGCCGAGCGCATCATCGAATGCTTTGACTTGCGTCAAGGCATTCTGGCCGGTATTGCCATCGATCACCAACAGGATTTCATGCGGGGCCGAAGCCATGCCTTTGGCGATCACACGTTTAACTTTTTTCAGCTCATCCATCAAATGCAACTGCGTCGGCAAACGACCGGCGGTGTCGACCATCACAACATTGGTCCCGCGCGCTTGCGCAGAATGCACCGCATCGAAAGCAACAGCGGCCGGATCGCCCGATTCTTGTGCGATCACGCTGACATTATTGCGCTCGCCCCAGATCGTCAGCTGCTCGCGGGCAGCGGCGCGGAAAGTATCGCCTGCAGCCAGCAAGACCGATTGTTTATGCGCCTGTAAATGCTTGGCTAGTTTGCCGATAGTGGTTGTTTTTCCAGCACCATTTACGCCGGCAATCATCATTACCAGCGGTTGATGTTTGCCGATAGCCATCGGTTTTTGCAACGGTGTCAGCAACGCAATGAGCAAAGAACGTAAAGCGGTTTTTACCTGAGGAGCTTCGGTCAGGCGCTCATCCTTAACCTTCTTTTTCAGTGCATTCAGCAAATATTGGGTCGCTTCAACACCGGCATCCGAGACCAACAACGCAGATTCCAACTCCTCATACAGCGCATCGTCGATCTTTGCGCCGATGAATAACGTGGTCAGATTAGAGGAAGTCTTTGATAGACCCGTTTTCAGTCGCGTTAGCCAGGAGCGCTTTTGCTCTGCGGCAACTGCGGCTGGAATAACTATTTCCTCTTCGTATTCTTCAGCCTCGAGGATAGCGGCTGGTGCGGGGGACGCGACGATTGGCGGCGTTGGTAGCGGAACGACGGCAGGGGTCGGCTTTTCCACCGGCAGCGGTGCAATCGGTTGCGGCGGCGCAATAACTTCAGGTATCGCCTGCTCTGAAACAGGTGGCGTTGAAGCCTCGGCCTCTTTATTAGTCAGCCGATCTAGCCATGAGCGTTTTGGCGTATCGGCGTTCTGCGTGCTTTCGGGCAGCGGCGGAGCGCACTCCGTGTTGGAGGCTTCGGGCACTGCGGGAGGCGTTTCATGTTGCAATTCCGGCAACGCGGTTGGGTCAACTTTGGATTTTTTCTTGAAAAAACTAAACATCAGGGGCCTGGAGTCAGAAAGGCGTTCAAATACGGGGCAGTGCGGCTACCGCAACGGCGCGCCGCGCAAAAATTCATCGCAAGGTACAATCCCGGCATTCTATCAGAGCAATGCCGATCAAATTCAAGACGGCTTGCACTCTATTCCGCGAAGAAAGCAAATGAAGCAAAGTAAAAAACCAGCCGCCGTCCATCACCAGCGACCTGCGCAACCACGTCAGGTCCGCATCATCGGCGGGCAATGGAAGCGCACGCCACTGGCCGTGATCGACTGTGAAGGCTTGCGGCCGACGCCGGATCGGGTGCGCGAAACGGTATTTAACTGGCTGACACATATATTGGACGGGCGATGGTCAGCGGTGCGCTGTCTCGATTTATTTGCCGGTACGGGCGCGCTGGGATTTGAAGCGGCCAGCCGCGGTGCCGCAGAAGTGTTGATGATTGAACACAATACGCCAGCGGTGCGTCAGCTGGAAGCCACAAAAGCCAAGCTAGATGCCGGTTCGGTGCAGATTTTGCGTGGCGATGCGGCCACTACATTGCAAACATTAGTGGGTAAATTGGGTGTCCCACCAGAAAATCGCACTGAAAATGCGCGTTTTAATTTGATTTTTCTCGATCCGCCGTATCATCAGGGCTGGCTGGCCAAAACATTGCCGCTATGCGAACGCTTGCTGACCGAGCATGGTCTGATCTACGTAGAGTCAGAATTTGCCCTGATTGAGGCCGATGACGCGGGTGAAATAGCAGCGCCGGAATGGATGGCGGATTGGCAGGTTGTCCGGGCTGACAAAGCCGGAATAGTGTTCTATCATTTGTTGCAACGAAAGCAACACTAAATTGCGCTATTTTCAGGCATAATGCGCGGTCTGATCAGGGCACTTCAGGGGGAAAACAAGATGGTCACAGCTGTATATCCAGGAACATTCGATCCACTCACGCGTGGGCATGAAGATTTGGTGCGACGCGCGTCAGGATTATTTGACAAGTTGGTCGTCGGCGTTGCCGATAGCAAAAGCAAAAAACCCTTTTTCTCGCTAGAAGAGCGCTTGTCGATTGCAAACGAAGTCTTGGGTCATTATCCTAATGTGCAGGTGGAGAGCTTTTCCGGCCTGCTAAAAGATTTCGTGCGTCAGCATGATGCCAACGTGATTATGCGTGGATTGCGCGCCGTATCGGATTTTGAGTTTGAGTTTCAGATGGCGGGCATGAACCGCTATTTATTGCCAGATGTGGAAACCTTGTTCCTGACACCGTCGGATCAATATCAATTTATTTCCGGCACGATCGTCCGGGAGATTGCAACATTGGGCGGCGATGTTTCCAAATTTGTTTTTCCTTCGGTCGAAAAATGGCTGAAAGAAAAACTGGCTGCACAAGCGGCCGTGCAACAAGGTAAAGTATAAATAATCTGCGGGCGGCATCTTGCCGCTGCAGTAGCGTTAAAAGAGCAGGCTCATGGCATTACTGATTACCGATGATTGTATTAATTGCGACGTGTGCGAGCCTGAGTGCCCGAACGGCGCAATTTATATGGGGCCGCTGATTTACGAGATCGACCCGCATAAATGTACCGAATGCGTCGGCCATTTCAATGAGCCGCAATGTCAGCAGGTTTGCCCCGTTAGCTGTATTCCGCTTGATCCTGCATGGCACGAAAGTGCAGAGCAGTTGCAGGCTAAATATGAACGCTTACAGGCTGAGATCAAGGCCTGAGGACAGCATGCAATGGCAAGATGCGCGGTTGCGATTCTTGCCATTTGCCATTCTTGTTAGTCTCACATCGAAATATCCATCATTCTCAAAATGCCAGTTCCATCGCAATTTCCTGTCCCACCCGCAATACCTCTCCTTCGCCTTCTAATAAAATAGTATTCATGCCGAACGTAATGCCGCCATCGACTTTGGGGTTTACACGATAAGTTTGCAGAATATCCAATGGATCCGGGCCGTGTTTCCCAGTGGCCTGATCAATCGACGGGATAGGGCAGCGAGGACAGGGTTTTACCGGCTGTAATTGCACGTTGCCGGCACTGAAAGTCTCGACAAAATCCTCTTCAAACGCCTCTACGCCATCGATCACAATGTTGGGTCTAAACCGATTCATCGGCAATGCGCTGCGTCCTTGCAACACCAATTTTTGATTTAAATCATCCAGTGATGCCTGCGATGCCAGCAGGATCGGATAGCCATCGGCAAATAACGTCGGCACGTCCCGTCCGCCGGTCCATTTTTTGCTGGCGAGGCGTTTGCTGGTCGCATCAAAATGCACCAATCGACAAGCATCGCCAATGATCGCAGAAAACCATGCAGCGACCGCATCGCCACAGTCGTGCGCGATGAGATTGTCGTCCCAGACAGTCACAGGAATCGGATTGGGCGCGGACAGCGCGAACGTTACCTCTAGCGCCGTCATTCCGGGTGCGGTCAGGCGCATGCCCTCTGCGTATAGTGTCGGTACGATGAGCGCCATCTGTGGATAGTCGCGCTGCGTTAAAAATCGTCCGGTGGCGTCGACGACCATCCATTCCCGATCATTGGTTTGTTGATGGCGCAGACCGGCAGACGTTAGCGTGGCTTCCGTTACAGCTATCCCTGCGCAGGATTTGATGGGATAAATATGTAGCGAAGTAATGGTCGGCATGTATCTCTGCTTTCAAATGGATTGCTGCGCATGGTGGATGTTTCCACGGCATAAGCTAAGGACTGACGCTATTCTGGCAGAGTCGCAGATTTACATCGAAAAATAGGCCTTTGCCTCCATGAAGACGATGCAGATTGAACCAAAAGACCAATCCGATGACAGTGTCTATACACTGACGTCATCACGCTATCCCGGCATGCCGCTAATGCTGTTAAATATCGCATTTACTGCGTCGCCACGGCCAACCAACAGACAGAAGGAATAATAATGAGTAAGTTTACCTGCGTGATTGATACGCCTGCAAAGTTAGGCGAATGCCCTCGTTGGGACGATATCAACCAGCGCTTGTACTGGGTCGATATTCTAGCGCCAGCGATTCACCTTTTTAGTCCGATTGATGGCCAGCACACGATACTGCCGGTGGCTGAGCATATAGGCTGTTTTTCGCTCACGGATGATGGTGGTTTTGTGGCCGGTATGCGCTCCGGGATCTGGCTATTGAATGCGGCGGGCGAACAGGTCCGCAAACTGGCGGATAATCCTGAAGACCAAGCCAGCAGCCGTTTTAACGATGGTCGCTGCGATAGTCAGGGGCGATTCTGGGCCGGTACGCTGGACGAGCCAAAAGCGGGCAGCAACGCCCATTTATATCGTTTTGATGAACGCGGTCTGAGCAGTATGGATGACGGCATACTCACCTCAAATGGCCTCGCTTTCAGTCCCGATCAACGCTGGTTATATCACTCGGACACACCGAATTTTGTGATTTATCGGCATGCCTACGACGCCGCCAGCGGCACGCTTGGCGATAAAGAAGTCTGGGTGCGTTTTACGCCGACGGCAGAAGATCGTGGTCGTCCTGATGGCGCGGCGATGGATAGCGAAGGTTATTACTGGAGCGCGTTATATGAAGGCGGCCGGATTGTACGGATTTCACCCGCCGGTGAAGTGGTGGAGACCTATCCGTTGCCGGTACGTTGCCCAACGATGTGCGCGTTTGGCGGCGCTGATTTGCAGACCTTATATGTCACCAGCGCCAGTGCCGGTCGCCCCGCAGCAGAGTTGCTGCAATACCCGCAATCCGGTGGTGTCTTCGCGATGCGCGTCAGCGTGGCGGGTTTGCCGGAGCCGCGTTTTCGTTCGGCGGTGTAGTGCTGAAAACGTTGAGATAGATGGGGGTTGGGAGAGGGCGTCGAAAACTACTTTTTGGTTTCGCTAGATGGCAGAGTGAGTTCGATGCTGTTGCGGGGATGCATGCGAAACGGCATCTTTCCCGCTTGTTTTTCCTGTCGGAAAGACTGTTTGTTGTTTGCTGGCGTCAGCGCGACCGCTTATTTTTTCCCCAATAGCCAAACTCTTTCTCGTGGATCTCAATATCCAATTCCTGAACACGTTGTTGCAGTCGCTCCTGCGCATCCAGGACGGCTTTGTTATAAATAGACGGTCCTATTTCCTCTAAAATAAATCCTAATAATGCGCCCGCCTGAAGATTGCCGATCGGTTCTTCCATGTTTTCAACAAAGTAGCGTTCGATGGATTTAATCGCTTCTTGCCGGGTTTCTTTTTCTAATTCAATGGTCATGTTGGCATGCCGTCTGGCAAAGTTTGGATGCGAAATATTATATTGCAGCGCAGTGTTGAAAGCGTTTAAAAGTATTAGGGACTTTTCAGGAAAATCAGAGTGCAACCCGACCTGCGGAGCGGGCCGTTCGGACTAAATGACGCAGATGGTAGTCTTGAAGCCAGTACAGGCAGAGGGGAGTGGTCGGTTTGTCATACTTTTACCAGGGGCAAAAAGTATGACCGATTAACGCATGAAGCGTTAACCAAACCGACTCAGACTAGTGAATTTATTAATGATAAACGTGGTGACGCTTGGCATGGCGCATGTGTTTTGCTGCCATATGATGCCGATGCGCAACGACTGCGCGATCCTGTAGCTCCTCAGCCCGTCGGTCGTTTCGCGCATTTTCATGTCCAACTAATCCTTGTGCATGCGCAAATGGTGTAAATGCCAAGACAAGTGCGACAATGCTAAGTAGCTTTTTCATTTTTCAATCCTTCGAAAAGTTAACGTCCACGATCCGCAACAGGCGGCATACCCTAAAAACGTTGCATCATGCATTTGGTTGACAGCCAAGTAGGGGTAAAACCTTGGCCTCGCATAAGAAATAGTCTGCGTATTTATTAGGCAACTATATGTCAATGATGGAATGCCATGCCAAGACGGCAACAACGATCATCGTCCACCGTCTTTACTCGTGGCAATCTCAAACAAATCGAACGCGTCGTTGTATAGGAAGGATTTCTTTATCGGCTGCCCATATTCGGTGGCAATCGCATACGCAAGCACCTTTTGTTCGCAATCATGCTTGGTTCGGGCAATGATGGCATCGGTTTTCTCGCCATTCACATTTTCTGCAATCCAATAAGTCAGCTTCATTATTTTTCCTTATTCCGATTGAAGTTTATTTTACGGTTGCGTAACGTCATGATGACGTTTTTGCTAATTTTTTGCTCAGCCTTTTGCCAATATCATTTGTCCATATCCGCCGTCCAATCGCCCGATTTCCCACCATGTTTTTCCAGCACCCGGATATCCGTCATGACCATTCCTCTATCTGCCGCCTTACACATATCGTAAATTGTCAGTAAGCCGATTTGCACAGCGGTCAGCGCTTCCATCTCAACGCCTGTTTTACCGACCGTTTCAGCTTGTGCAGTGCAGCTAATACTGGATTGCTGCGCGTCGATAGAAAAGTCGACTTTTACCCGCGTCAGCGCTAATGGATGGCATAACGGGATCAGGTCGCTGGTACGTTTGGTGGCCATGATCGCGGCGATGCGGGCGATGCCGAGGACGTCGCCTTTTTTTGTCGTGCCAGAGGTAATCAGCAACAGCGTTTCTGGTTGCATGCGGATGGTGCCGCTGGCGACGGCGATGCGGTGCGTGTCTTGTTTAGCGCCGACATCCACCATATGGGCCTGACCGGTTTGGTCAAAATGGGTTAACGGAGAGGGGGCTGGCGTTTTGTGTGTCATGGCGGGAATGTTCGGATAGAAGTAACGAGATTGTCGGTTTACGATGACCTTATGCGCATTCAAACCAAAAAAAAGATCAAAATTTTGCTGCGTTGTCATCGCATGATGCTGTAATGCTGTTTGATCCACATGTCATCCGGCCTGATGCTGTGGCCGCATAAGGAACAAACATTGTCTGTTGGTATCATAGCATCGCGGTTTTGTATTTTCGTCCCCTTTTGAACCTTTACGATTATTTCGTTCCGATGCCTATGCATTGCTCCAAGTTTCCTTTATTTCGCTTACGGCAACTATTGTTAGTCGCTTTGTTGACCACCTGTTTCGGCGTGTCTACAGTGCTGGCGCCGACGCGGGTTGCTGCGCAAAATTTGCCTGTATTGGGCGACGCAGATCGCGCGGCTTTGTCGCCGATCATGGAGCGCAAGGTTGGCGAAGAAGTGATGCGCGATATTCGTCGCGATCCCGATTATCTGAACGATGGTCCGCTGCTGGAATATCTGAATGATTTTGGTAATACGCTGGTGGCGGCGCGGCCCGCCGTCAGGGGCGAAGCAAATTTCAATTTTTTCTTTTTTGCGATTCGTGATCCGGTTTTGAATGCGTTTGCATTGCCGGGCGGCTTTATCGGCGTGCATTCCGGCTTGTTGCTGGCGGCGCAAAGCGAGTCCGAACTGGCCTCTGTGCTGGCGCATGAAATTGGTCATGTCACGCAGCGCCATCTGGCGCGGATGTTAGGGCAGCAAAAAAATGATTCGATGATTGCGCTGGCGTCCATGTTGCTGGGTGCGCTGGCGATGCGCGGCAGTGGCGATGCGGGCGCGGCGATCATGATGGGCGGGACAGGTTTTGCGATGCAACGGCAACTGAGTTTCAGTCGTGATGCAGAGCGCGAAGCCGACCGGATCGGCGTCGCGATTTTGGGTGAGGGCGGTTTTGAGACGACCGGCATGGTGGCATTTTTCGGTCGCTTGCAAGCGGCTTCGCGGAATTATTCCGACGCCATTCCGCCTTATTTATTGACCCATCCTTTGACCACTGAGCGAATTGCCGATATCGAAGCGCGTATCCGCGATCAGCGTTATCGGCAGCGTTCGGATAGTCTGGATTTCCAGCTGATTCGGGCACGGGCGCGCGTATTGCAAGATAGCTCTGAGAAGGGTTTGCGCGATGCGCAATTAATTTTTGAGAATCAACTCAGGCTAAATATCAAGCCGCAAACCGTTGCCGCAAAATACGGCATGGCGTTTGTGGCGTTAAAACAGCGCGCCTATGAAAAAGCTGAACGTCTTTTAAAAGAAGCGAATGCGGCAGCAGCACCGGACAAGCCAAGTCTGGTACTGACCGACCTAGGTATCGAAATTAAGTCGGCGGCGAATCAGACTGGCGAAGCGTTGAAATCGGTAACTGCCGCGCTCGATCAGTTTCCGTTATCGCGCAGCATGGCGCATCAATACGCCAATGCGCTGATCGCCAACAAGCAACCTGCGCAGGCCACTGTGTATTTACGTGAGCAGGCGCAGTTGTATCGGCAGGATGCGGATATTCAGGATTTATTGGCTAAGGCCTATGCCGCGCAAGGCAAACAAGCGTTGCAGCATATGGCACTGGCAGAATCCTATGCGCTAATGGGCAGTTTGCCCGCTGCCATTATTCAGCTCGATATCGCACGTAAAGCCCCCGATGCGCAGTTCTACGAGCAAGCCGTCATCGATGCCCGCGAACGGGAATTGAAGGAACGCTGGAAAGACGAACAAGCGGATGCCAAAGATCGTTGAAAACGATGGAAAGCGTCTACGAGTGTGATGAATCAGGCTGCCGTGGACGCTGCTGAAATTTGAATCTGGTTGGCAGGTCATCCGCCGTTGTGCGCGTCACTGCCAATGGTTTTTCTTTATATTGCCAGGTCAGCGTAGTTTGGTCTGATGCAGAAGCCAGCCATTCCAGCAGCGCATCGTCGGCGACGAGGTTGCCGTCGATGCGGAGGTTGGTCATCCATTCTGCGATATCGCGATCATCCAGCGCGGCGACCTTGTTGTCTGCGACAAACAGCGGTTGCCCATGTTCGGTCAGCAGCACGGCATCAATCGCGTTGAATACTTCGCCAGTCTGTAGCACCAAGCCCAATACAGGATCGGTGTGGGCGATATACGGTGTCAGCGCCAGATCGACGTACACGCATTGCGGGCCATTTTGAAAGTAACCACGACCTTCTGCATCGACGCTGTAATTACGGTTGATGAAGGCACATAACGCGGTGTGCATGATTTTGTTGCCGGGCAAATCGTTGCGCTGCGTTTCTTCATCGCGCATGCGCCATGCCCCACGTGCATCCAGTGCCAGCCAGCCGAAACAAGCTGGCACATCGGGCCATTTACTCATTGCTTTCTTGACGATTTCATCCATGCTGATGCGGTCCTTATTTGATGTGGCTACGTGAGTTTGCGCGCCCCAATTTTGCTGCAATGGGAAGGCATTCCAGGTTTTAGGCGGCTAATAAAAATTGCACGATATGTTGCGGCAACCAGTCCACGCGGCCTGGCGGGGAACCGACGGGAAAGCCGACGTGGCCGCCCTGTTCGGGATATTCCAGCGTGACGCAGGCCGCGGCGCTGTGCGGTAAATGGCGCGGCGGCAGAAACGGGTCATTCTTGGCATTGAGCACTAACGTCGGCACAACAATATCGCTCAAGACATGTTTGGCGCTGGCCCGATCCCAATAATCTTCGGTATTGCGATAGCCATGCAAGGGCGCGGTCACGACATTGTCGAAAGCGTGTAAATCGCGGGCACTGAGCATCCGTTCACGGTCAAACAAGTGGGGAAATTGCGCCAGTTTATCGAGCGATTTGGTTTTCATGGTGCGCAAGAAAACCCGTGTATAAATCTTATTAAAGCCACGCGATAAAGCGATGCCACCACCTGCCAGATCAAGCGGTGCCGAGATGGCGCATGCAGCATCCACGATGCGGGCCTGTTGTTGTGATTCGCCCAGCCAGCACAGTAACGCATTACCGCCGAGCGAGACACCTGTGGCAAACAATTTGCTGAATTGTTTTTGTCCCCGTGAGGCCGCTAAACGACGCAAAATCCAATCGACCTCTAACGTGTCGCCAGAATGATAAAAGCGCGGTGCAAGATTGATTTCACCAGAGCAACCCCGAAAATGCGGCGCGGCACCGGACCAGCCCAGCGAGGCCGCATACGCCATCAGTGCGCGGGAATAATGGCTGTCGGATGAACCTTCCAGACCGTGAAACATGACCACCATTGGCTTGCCCGGCTGGCCGTCGACGAAGTCGATATCAATGAAATCGCCATCCGGCGTATCCCAGCGCTCGCGTCGATAGGCAACGGCTGGTTTGACGATGCAAGTCGAGGGATAAATAGTTTGCAAATGACCGCCCGGTAACCATAGCGGAGCGATGTAAGGCTGATGGGGGAGGACGGAGGCCATGCGACGCTTCTGGTTAATAATGCAATTATGCTGAAGGGCGCTGCTCAACTGCTGACGCTTCTATCGTACTGCTGAACATACTGTAAAAGCCATCAAAATTTTGTGATTTCTACAACTATTTGTTAGCCCTGCAACATGCAAACGGTCCTGCAATGGGACCGTCATCGGCACACTAAATTCCTTCTGTTTCCCCTCTGTTTATTGCCTTGGCTATTGGCTGCGCGCCGCTACTGCATTCTTCATCAGCGCGCTAGTACAGTGTCAGTGCAGCAAGCTTGTGGCCAGAATATCTTCCGGTGCCTGACCGGGAGCAATCGACGCATGGTGCAATACGATGCGCCAGCCTTTAGGCGTTTTCAGGTAAGCGTTGGTTGTCAGGATATGCATCTCCTGACCCAGATCGCCGCTGCGATTAACGTCTTCCACCAGATTGTGAATGCTGGTCGACATATTGCGTGAGACATGTACTTGCCGGGTACGGATATGTACGCCGCCACGCTCAAACAGGCTTTCGTAAGCGCCCCGAATTGCAGCGTGACCGACCAGACGCGGCGCGCCGGGATGGACGCAGACGATCTCTTCGTCGTCAGCCCATAACGCCATCATGGCTTCGATATCGGCACGGCCAAGCGCGTCGTAAAAAGCGGTTTCAGTATCATCGGCTGAGCCGTGCATTAATTTTGCGCGTGGCATGCTTACTCCTGTACTTCTGTTAACGACAAAGTCAGATACAAAAAACACACAGGGAGCAGCACCCCCTTATATACTTTTCAGATCAGCGTTTCATGCGTCTCAGTTGGCTAATTAACGGCATTAGTCTCATTAGTTGCTACTGAATAACGTCAGTGGGCCTTGATCACTGCGCCCGGCTTCATACAATATTCTGTGCCGCAATAGGGACATTTGGCGTGGCCGGTTTTTGTCAGGTCCAGAAATACCCGTGGATGTGACGACCATATTGGCATCAGTGGGTTAGGGCAATGCGCTGGCAAATCTTTGCCATCCAGTTCGACTGCGGCTTGCGGGTTTGTTGCGCTTGTTGCTGTACTCATTTAATTCTCCGAATTGCGGGCTTGCTGGATTTTATCTGCTGAAACATGGTGCGCTCGGAGCAAGTTGGCAGGTTGATGCAACTTGCCCGAGTTTTACCGATGGTTATTGATATTGCGGGATTTATACCACCGTCAGCCATTCCTGATACTTGGATGATTTACCCGCGACTACTTGAAAAAACAGGCTTTGGATTTTTTCTGTGATCGGGCCGCGTTTGCCTTCGCCGATAGTGCGATTGTCCAACTCACGGATCGGGGTAATTTCGGCAGCGGTGCCGGTGAAGAAGGCTTCGTCGCAGCAATAGACTTCATCGCGGGTGATGCGTTTTTCGATTACTTCGATACCGTTGTCGCGCGCCATCGTCAATACGGCGTCGCGCGTAATGCCATCCAGACAAGAAGCTAAGTCTGGCGTGTAAATTTTGCCATTCTTGACGATAAATACGTTTTCGCCTGATCCTTCAGAGACATAACCGTCAGTATCCAGCAGCAACGCTTCGTCATAGCCGTCGGTCAGCGCTTCTTGATTAGCCAGAATCGAATTGATGTAATAACCGCTGGCTTTTGCGCGCACCATCGACACGTTCACGTGATGGCGGCTGAATGATGACGTTTTAACGCGGATACCCTTCGCCAGACCGTCTTCACCCAGATAAGCGCCCCATGGCCAGGCGGCGATGGCGACGTGAATCGTATTGTCGCGGGCGGCGATGCCCATTTTTTCCGAGCCGATCCAGATCAGCGGACGCATGTAGCAGGATTCCAGCTTGTTCTCGCGGACCACCTGAATTTGCGCATCGATCAGTGTTTCCAGATCATACGGAACCTGCATCTGGAAAATTTTGGCAGAGTTCAACAGGCGTTGGGTATGCTCTCTTAAGCGAAAAATCGCTGGTCCTTTGTCAGTTTTGTAGGCGCGCACGCCTTCAAAGACCGCCATGCCGTAATGTAGCGAATGGGTGAGCACATGAACGGTGGCGTCACGCCAATCGACTAGTTGACCATCTTTCCAAATTTTTCCGTCGCGGTCTGCCATGGACATAGTGAAATCTCCGGTGATTCAGTTATATGAGGAACGCTGAGCCGTTTCCAACAACGACAATCATCTGCGTTAATCCAACATTTTAACGGATTCAGAACATCTGAACTCTGTAGAATGACAGTTTCGGATAGAGATTTACGGGCGATGGGGTTGCTTTAATGTCACTCAATTCCCCGATAAATAAGCAAAAGTTGTCAGGCGTTGTCGCGCTTTGCCTGTCCTAGACGTTTTTTCACCCGGAACAGCATGAATCAGCAGCAAGATAAGCGAACTCAGCCACCTAAGTCACCGGCTTTGTCGCAACGTAGCGCGACCCAACTTACCGACGTCATTGACCTCGCCGAGACCGCTAACATCGAGCCGGCGTCCATCGCCGCAGCCATGGATCAAGTCCAAAAACGCGCTTATCGTCATGCTTTGAAGGTTGTTTCGCCCTCTTTGGCCGGTATTGCCGCCTGGGGAGCAGTGTCCGGGATGGCGATGGTGAAGTCAGGGTTGACGCTGTGGCATGCGCTCGGTATGTCGATTTTTGTCTATGCAGGCTCGGCGCAATTAGTTGTATTGCCGTTGATTGCCGCGCAAGTACCGATTCTGGTGATTTTCTTAACCGCGACTATCGTGAATTTGCGCTTTCTGATCTTCGGCGCAGCAATCGGGCCGCATTTTGCCCATCTGCCGTGGCACTTGCGGCTATGGAATGGCTATCTCAATTCCGATCTGGCGATGGGCTATTTTCCCCAGCGTTATCCTCTGGGAGGCGCGCATCCCGTCCCTGAAAAACTGGCCTTTTTTTCTGGCATTAGCCATGCTAGCTGGATCGCCTGGCAAGGAGGTTCGATCGTCGGTATTTTCCTGTCTGGCTATATTCCGACAAGTTGGGGCATCGGCTTTGCCGGAACGTTGGCGTTGCTAACGGTAATGGTCCCGATGACGATTAATACCTCCGCGCTGGTGGGCGTCATCGTGTCCGGGACAGTTGCTGTGCTGGCATTTGGGCTGCCTTATCGACTTGGCCTGTTATTGGCCGTGATACTGGGCATGATTGCGGCGGTGATGGCCGATAGTTGGAGCGAAAAGCGGCAAACAGAGAGGTTATCGGGCATCGCCCCATCTTTGAATACAGATATAAGCGCTAATAGGGAAGACCGATCATGAACGAACTGGACATCTGGATAGTCATCGGTTGTATGGTTTTAGCCACACTGGTGACGCGTTGCCCATTTTTTTTACTCGGTCATGCCGTTAAGTTGCCGCCCAAAGTGCAACACGCATTACGGTACGCGCCCGCCGCAGCGCTGGCAGCCATCGTGATACCGGATTTGGCGCTGACCGGTGGTGTTATCCACCTCAGCATGGACAATCCACGGCTGTTGGCGGGGATCGGCGCGGTGGTTTTCTTTTTATGGACGCGGCGCATGCTGGCAACACTGGTACTCGGCATGGGCTTGTTTACCGTTCTACGTCTGGCTGTGTAGTTTGTTACAAATAGCACTGCCGCATTATGTTGCACCCGGGAAAGACTCGCCAAAAACGGTGTTTTCAGAGGCTAGTGGGGTAAAATAGCGCCTTTTCCACCCGGATATCTGCCTGATCGACATGAAATTTAATCGACTGAGCGACTTGATCGCGCAAGACCAACTGCAAGGCAAGCGTGTATTTATCCGCGCCGACCTGAATGTGCCACAAAACAACAACGGTAGTATCTCTGAAGATACCCGCATCCGCGCCTCAATCCCAGCGATCCGTCAGGCACTCGATGCTGGCGCTGCGGTGATGGTGACTTCGCATCTGGGCCGTCCGACAGAAGGTGACTTTCAACCCGCCGATACCTTGGCGCCGATTGCGGTTCGTATGTCAGAGCTGCTGGATCAAACGGTAGAGCTACGCCAAAACTGGCTGGACGGCGTTGAAATCGCGCCGGGCCAAGTTGTATTGCTGGAAAATTGTCGCGTTAACAAAGGCGAGAAAAAGAACGACGATGCGTTGGCGCAAAAGATGGCCGCGCTCTGCGATATCTACGTCAACGATGCGTTTGGTACATCTCACCGCGCCGAAGCCACGACCCACGGGATTGCCAAGTTTGCGCCTATCGCTTGCGCCGGACCTTTGCTGGCCGCCGAGTTGGATGCGTTAGGTAAAGCACTGAATCAGCCAGCGCGTCCGCTGGTGGCGATTGTTGCCGGTTCCAAAGTATCCAGCAAATTAACTATATTAAAAGCGCTGGCCGACAAGGTCGATAATCTGATCGTCGGCGGCGGGATTGCGAACACATTTTTGCTGGCAGCCGGTTTTAAAATCGGCAAATCGCTGGCAGAAGTCGATTTGATTGGCGAAGCCAAGGCGATTATCGACATGATGGCCAAGCGTGGCGCATCGGTGCCGATTCCGGTGGATGTGGTTTGTTCGAAAGAATTTTCGGCAGCCGCGACCGCCACGGTCAAAGACGTCAAAGACGTTGAAGACGACGACATGATTCTGGATATCGGCCCTAAAACAGCAGCGATTCTGGCGGCGCAAATTGCGCAGGCCGGCACGATCGTGTGGAACGGACCGGTTGGTGTATTTGAATTTGACCAGTTTGGCGAAGGCACAAAAGTGCTGGCGCATGCGATTGCCGACTCAAAAGGATTCTCGATTGCCGGTGGCGGAGACACATTGGCAGCGATTGCGAAATACAAGATTGCCGACAAAATTGGCTATATCTCCACCGGCGGTGGCGCATTTCTGGAATTTTTGGAAGGCCGGACTTTGCCTGCGGTGGAGATTTTGCAACAACGTGCTTCACAGTAAACACTTAAGCGCTTAGCCATTTAGCCACGCATTATCAGCATGAGATATTCAGCATTTAGCAGTCCGCTAGTTTTACCACTTCACTTCCAATAAAGGTTGTCATGTTAAAGACTGTGATGCAAAGAGCTACGAAGATAGTTGCCACCATTGGACCAGCATCAAGCGACGCTGAAACATTAACGCGGATGTTTAATGCTGGCGTTGATGTCGTGCGGTTGAATTTTTCACATGGCAAGTCGCAGGATCATATCGATCGCGCCATGCTGGTACGTGAAATAGCGGCCAAATGTGGGCGTCAGGTGGCGATCATGGCTGACCTGCAAGGACCTAAAATCCGCGTTGGTAAATTTGAACATGGCAAGATCGAACTAGTGAATGGTGCGAAATTTGTACTCGATTCCGATTGCGAACTCGGCAATCAGGAACGCGCTGGACTTGATTACAAAGCTTTGCCGCGTGACTTGAAGATCGCCGATGTTTTATTGCTGAATGATGGTCTGATTGTGTTGGTGGTAGAGCGCATTATCGGTAACGAAATACACACCGTCGTTAAAGTCGGTGGCGAGTTGTCGAATAATAAAGGCATTAACCGTCAGGGCGGCGGCCTGTCTGCGCCAGCGCTGACGTCGAAAGACATGGAAGACATCAAGACTGCGATGAGTTTTCAGGCGGATTATGTCGCGGTGTCGTTTCCAAAAAATGCCACCGATATGGAAATGGCGCGGCAATTGGCAAACGTTGCTGGCGAAGCCTACGATCACAAACCTATGATGATCGCCAAGATCGAACGCGCTGAAGCGATTCCGGTTTTGCAATCGATTCTGGACGCGTCCGACGGCATCATGGTCGCGCGTGGCGATCTGGCGGTAGAAGTCGGCAACGCGGCTGTGCCAGCATTGCAAAAACGCATGATCAAGATGGCGCGGGCATCGAATAAATTGACGATTACGGCGACCCAGATGATGGAATCGATGATCGTCAACGCCGTTCCGACCCGGGCCGAAGTATCCGACGTGGCAAATGCCGTGCTGGATGGTACAGATGCTGTCATGACCTCGGCAGAAACCGCGTCCGGTCGTTATCCGGTTGAGACCGTCGAAGCGATGGCCGCGATCTGTTTGGAAGCTGAAAAGTCGGAAGATTGCAAACTCGACGCAGATTTTCTGAATGTGACGTTTACCCGCATTGACCAATCAATTGCTTATGGCGCGCTATTTACCGCGCATCATTTGCGCGTGAAGGCGATTGCGGCGCTGACGGAATCCGGCTCGACGGCCCTGTGGATGAGCCGCCACAATATCGATATCCCTATTTTTGCTATCACCCCTAGCGTGCAGACGCGCCGTAAGGCTGCGCTGTATCGCAACGTTACTTCACTCGAACTTGCCAAATCAACCGACCGCGAAGCTGTGTTGCGCGCCGCGCAGAATTTGTTGGTGGCGCAGGGTGTGGTGCAGCCGGGTGATTTAGTCGTTGTGACCTGGGGCGAGCCGATGGGGCAAATCGGCGGCACCAACGCGTTCAAGATCATGAAGATTGGTGAATATTGATTTCACCGGCTACAGCACAATTTTTATTACCTTTGGAGTATCAACATGCCTCTCGTATCCATGCGCCAACTGCTGGACCATGCAGCTGAAAATAGTTATGGCCTGCCGGCATTCAATGTCAACAATCTAGAGCAAGTTACGGCCATCATGGAAGCCGCCGATGAAGTCGGTGCGCCGGTCATCATGCAAGCGTCGGCGGGTGCCCGTAAATATGCTGGCGAAGCATTTTTGCGTCATCTGATTGAAGCCGCAGTCGAAGCCTATCCCCACATTCCGGTGGTTATGCATCAGGATCACGGCCAGACCCCAGCGGTTTGTATGGCAGCGATTCGTTCGGGCTTTACCTCGGTGATGATGGACGGTTCGTTGAATGAAGACGGCAAGACGGTCGCCAGCTACGAATACAACATCGAAGTATCGCGCAAGGTGGTGGAGTTTTCCCACGCGATTGGTGTCACGGTAGAAGCGGAACTGGGCGTGCTCGGTTCGTTGGAAACCATGATGGGCGACAAAGAAGACGGTCACGGTGCCGATGGCAAAATGACCCGCGAACAGTTGCTGACCGATGTCGCGCAAGCCGCCGATTTCGTACAAAGAACCCAATGCGACGCACTGGCAATTGCAATCGGTACTTCACACGGCGCGTACAAGTTTTCACGCAAGCCTACTGGTGATATTCTGGCGATTGAGCGGATCAAGGAAATTCATGTACGTATCCCGAACACGCATCTGGTGATGCACGGTTCGTCATCCGTACCGCAAGAATTGCTGGCTGAAATCCGCGAATTTGGCGGCGACATGAAAGAAACCTACGGCGTGCCTGTGGAAGAAATTCAAGAAGGTATTCGTCACGGCGTACGCAAGATTAATATCGATACCGATATTCGTCTGGCAATGACCGGCGCGATCCGTCGTTATTTGATGGAAAATCCAAGCAAGTTTGATCCACGCGATTACCTGAAACCAGCACGCGAAGCTGCTAAGGCAGTCGTTAAAGCACGTTTTCTGGCGTTTGGTTGCGAAGGTCAGGCAGCAAAGATCAAGCCATTGTCGCTGGAAAAAATTGCACAGAAATACAAAAAAGGCGAACTAGCGCAAATCGTGCAATAAGAACTTGCAAAATCGCGGTTAAATTAATCGCGATTAAACAAGCTTTTATGCGTGCGCAGCAACCCACTACACGGCCAGGCGGTGATAATTTCTCCCCGCCTGGCTTCTACTTTTGGAACCACCATGACTAGTCTTTACAAATCTTCTATTACTTCTTTGCCGCTGCTGGGTACTGGCAAAGTGCGCGACAACTATGCTGTCGGCACCGACAAAATTCTGATACTGACCACCGACCGTTTGTCTGCGTTCGATGTCGTTATGAATGAGCCGATTCCGGGCAAGGGCAAAGTATTGAATCAGATGAGTGATTTC
Organism: Glaciimonas sp. PCH181; assembly: GCF_003056055.1. Classification (NCBI taxonomy): domain Bacteria; kingdom Pseudomonadati; phylum Pseudomonadota; class Betaproteobacteria; order Burkholderiales; family Oxalobacteraceae; genus Glaciimonas; species Glaciimonas sp. PCH181. The sequence goes on along the minus strand of NZ_PYFP01000002.1, from coordinate 560,683 downwards.
TGGTTTGAGAAGCTGTCAGCTATTGTGCCAAATCATCTGACCGGGATTGCTCCGGAAAGCGTGGTTGCACCAGAAGAAGTCGAGCAGGTCCGTGGCCGTGCGGTGGTTGCGAAACGTCTGGAGCCAATCATGGTCGAGGCGGTAGTACGCGGCTATATCATCGGTTCGGGATGGAAAGATTATCAGGCGACTGGCGCAGTATGTGGCGTGACGTTGCCAGTGGGTTTGCAACAAGCCGCCAAGCTCGATGAGCCGATTTTTACACCAGCGGCCAAAGCCGAAATGGGCCATCACGACGAGAACATCAGTTACGACGACATGGAACGCCGGATCGGCACTGAGCTCTCCGCCACCATTCGCGATATCAGTATTCAGTTATACAAAACCGCTGCCGATTACGCAGCGACACGCGGCATTATCATTGCCGACACCAAGTTTGAATTCGGCCTCGATCAGCATGGCAAGCTGCATTTGATGGACGAAGTATTGACCGCCGATTCATCACGTTTCTGGCCCGCAGAAAGCTATGCCGTTGGTATTTCTCCGCCGTCATTCGATAAGCAATTTGTGCGTGATTATCTGGAAACGATTACCAGCTGGGATAAAACAGCCCCAGCACCGACGTTACCGGCCGACGTGATCGAGAAAACCGGTGCCAAGTATCGTGAAGCATTAGAAAGCCTGACTGGTGAGAAACTGAAGGATTAATCATGCGTGCAAGCCAACAAAATACACCGCTGATCGGCGTAGTCATGGGCTCGTCCTCTGACTGGGATGTGATGCAACACGCGGTCGCCATACTGGTTGAATTCGGTGTGGAACATGAAGCGCAGGTCATTTCTGCGCATCGCATGCCTGATCAGATGTTCGCTTATGCCGAGACCGCCCGTGAACGCGGTTTGCGGGCGATTATTGCCGGTGCTGGCGGTGCCGCCCATTTGCCCGGCATGATCGCTGCTAAAACCATCGTGCCTGTTTTAGGTGTGCCGGTGCCGTCGAAGTATTTGCGCGGCGAGGATTCGTTGCTGTCGATTGTGCAGATGCCCAAAGGCATTCCGGTTGCGACCTATGCGATTGGCGAAGCGGGCGCGGCAAACGCTGCATTGTCGGCGATAGCGATGCTGGCTTGCACCGATGATGTGTTGGCCGAAAAGCTGCTGGCGTATCGCGCCAGACAGACCCAGATGGCACTTGATATGAAATTACCTCCTGTATGAGTAGCGCGCAACACGTAACATCCGCAACAACCGCAACAGCCGCTGTCGTGATAGCTGACGACGCTTCATTGACCGCCTTCGTCCCCACCACAACGCCAGCAACCTGGTTAGGCGTGATGGGCGGCGGTCAGTTGGGCCGCATGTTTGCGCATGCCGCGCAATCGATGGGCTATAAAGTCGCTGTGCTGGAGCCAGCAGAAGATTGCCCTGCATCGCACGTTGCTGACCGGCACGTTCTGGCTGACTACGATGATGAAGTCGCCTTAGCCGAGTTGGCGTCGTTGTGCGTGGCTGTTACCACCGAGTTTGAAAATGTCTCGCACCACAGTCTGGCATTTTTGGCCGACAGTATTTTCATCGCGCCCAAAGCGGCTTGCGTCTCCATTGCGCAAGACCGTGTCGCCGAAAAAGAATTTTTCACGCAATGCAGTCCGCAATCCAACGTCTTTCCAGCGCCCTATAAAGTCATCGCATCGGATAGCGATATCGACAGCGTGCCTGCGGACTTACTGCCCGGTATATTGAAAACCGTGCGTTTGGGATATGACGGCAAAGGGCAGGCGCGCGTGCGCACGCTGGATGAATTGCGCAGTGCGTATGCCGAGATGAACGGTGTGCAATGCATTCTTGAAAAAATGCTGCCGCTGGCTTACGAAGTATCGGTACTAGTCGCGCGTGGTGCTGACGGTGCGGCCGTCGTGTATCCGATAGCAGAAAACGTGCACCGCGACGGTATTTTGTTTACGACCACTGTACCGGGACCGAATGTTGGCGCCGATGCGGCTAAACGCGCACAAGATGCTGCACTGGCGCTCGTCGGCCAACTGGGCTATGTCGGCGTCCTGTGCATCGAATTTTTTGTGCTGGCGGATGGTTCGCTAGTGGTCAACGAAATGGCCCCACGTCCGCACAATAGCGGGCATTACACGATCGACGCTTGTATTACCAGTCAGTTTGCCCAGCAGGTACGGGCGATGGCGCGCATGCCGCTGGGCGATACGCGTCAGCATTCTCCTGCTGTCATGCTGAATATTCTGGGCGATGTCTGGTTCCCTGATGATAGCGATCAAGTGCGCGAACCAGCCTGGGATCAGATCACCGCTTTACCCGGTGCTGCGCTGCATTTGTACGGCAAAGCCGAAGCGCGTCGTGCCCGCAAAATGGGGCACATCACTTTTGTCGCACCTACGCTGGCAGAAGCGCAGGTGCAGCTCGCCCTCGCTTGCGGCATTCTTGGTATTGCTTTGGCATGAACGGTTCGTCTGCATCCCCGCTGATCGATCTGGAAGCCATTGCGCTGGCCGCGCGCAAACTTGAAGCAGGTGAGCTGGTAGCGTTTCCGAGCGAGACGGTTTATGGCTTGGGAGCGGATGCAGAAAATCCGGCTGCTGTAGCGGGTATTTACGCCGCCAAAGGCCGTCCATCCAATCATCCCGTTATCGTCCATATCGCGCCCGAGGCTGATCTTGAGTATTGGGCGCAGGCGATTCCGTCGCAGGCGCATCAATTGATTGCCGCATTTTGGCCGGGACCGCTGACGCTGATTTTGCCGCGTGCGGCGCATGTTTCCAGCGCGCTTTCGGGCGGTCAGAATTCTATCGGTATTCGTTGTCCCTCTCATCCGGTGGCGCAAGCGTTATTCCGCGCATTTAAAGGCGGTAAGGGCGGTGTCGCCGGACCGTCTGCGAATAAGTTTGGCCATGTCAGCCCAACCAGCGCGCAGCATGTACGCGAAGAGTTTGGCGATGGTCCTGACAGTCCGATTGCGTATATTTTGGATGGCGGTCAGGCCGAAGTCGGGATTGAATCCACTATCATCGATCTGTCACGGGTGGCGACGCATGGCCCGGTGTTATTGCGTCCGGGCGACATCAGCGCCGCGGAGATTGCCGCAGTATTGGGCGAAACTGTACAAGCCCCTGACGCCGCCGCTCCCCGTGCTTCCGGTACGCTGGAATCGCATTACGCACCGCGTACGCCAGTATTGCAGGTCGCACCCGCGCTTTTGTTTGCAACGTTGGCGCAGCTACATCAGGCAGGGAAACGGTTAGCATTGATTTCTTATTCGGCGTCTGCTCAGAACGCCGCACCGTTGCTGGCGCACTACCCAATGCCAGGAACGCCGCATGACTACGCCCATCATCTTTACGCTGCGTTGCGCGATCTGGATCACGCTGCTGCTGATTTGATCGTGGTGGAAACGCCGCCGCAAGAGATTGCGTGGCAGGGAATCAATGATCGTTTGCGTCGCGCAGCGCACGATTCAACCGATATATTCACACCATTTTTGCGCCCTTAAGTTTGTTTGAGGCAAAAATACCACAACGCTAGTCAAGCATGGTCAAAGTGGTGCAAAACTGGCATAGTGTAAAAAAAGAATAGCACGCACGTTCTTTTTAGTGATTGAGAAAAACATGCAAATTGCCTGATATCAACATCAAACTATAGTTTCATACGCGAAAATAAATAATAATAGAGCGCCTCCAGCCAATAGCGATTAGCGAGGCAGGCGCCAAAAAGGGGTGGGGATGCATGCTCCAACACCAATGTAGTACTTACATTTTAAACACCATACTTGGAGAAGACATATGAAAAAACATTTTGCCATGCTGCCGAAGGTCGCCGCTTTAACATTACTGACAATGGCTGCCATGCCAGCAATCGCGCAGCAAGCTGGCGATAACATCGTTGGTATAGGCTGGTTTCATCTGGCACCGCAGGATTCGAGTCAAAATCTGGTCGTTGGCGGTCAAACTGTGCCAAATACCGGCGCTAGCGTTGGCAATGCAGACACGTTAGGTTTGCAATTCAGTCATTTCTTTACTGACAACTGGGTATTATCTGGCGACGCAGGTATTCCGCCTAAATTTAAACTGGATGGCGAAGGCAGTTTGCAAGGCTTGCATATCGGCTCGGCTAAACAATGGAGTCCAGCGCTTCTTGTTAAATACTACTTCGGCGATAAAAATAGTCAGTTCCGTCCCTTCCTGGGCGCCGGTGCTACCTATGTCTGGTACTCGGATGTTAAGTTGGATAATACTTTCCAGCAAACATTAAGTGGCAAAATCAGTGGTGGACGCACAACCGCTTTCACAACTAGTGCCGATTTGAGCAGCTCGTTCGCGCCAGTGATCAGTGCCGGTGCAAGCTATAACTTCGATGCGCACTGGTCGGTTGGCTTCTCGGTTTCTTATATTGCGTTGAAGACAAAAGCCGACTTGACCACCAATACACCGGCTGGCCCAGTACACAGCACAACCAAACTGACGTTGGATCCGATTGTTAGTTTCTTGTCGGTTGGTTACAAGTTCTAAAGTGGCATAAAAGTCTGGCCGGAACTGTGGCTGGTCGTAAAAAAACCTCGATTATGTCGAGGTTTTTTTACGACTATGGAAAGGCAGCAAAGAGAAATCAAATCCTCAAGTAGGCAAATCCAGACGGATTGCGTTAAAGTCACTATAAATGATGAAACTATGAGGGAAATAATATGGCTATCGAAACTGCAGTTATCGGCGGTGGCTGCTTCTGGTGCACGGAGGCGGTCTATCAGGAAGTCAAAGGCGTCGAACATGTCGAATCAGGCTATACCGGCGGCCACATTGTCAATCCGACCTATGAGCAAGTATGCGACGGTACGACCGGCCATGCAGAAGTAGTTGCGATTACGTTTGATAACGAGAAAGTCAGTTTTCGTGCATTGCTAGAGATATTTTTCACCATTCACGATCCGACTACGCTGAACCGGCAAGGGAATGACGTCGGCACCCAATATCGGTCAGTGATCTATTATCAGTCGCCTGAGCAGAAAGAAACTGCAAAACATGTGATGGCGGAAATGGCCTGTGTCTGGGATGCGCCGATTGTCACGGAATTGTCTGCTGCTGAAACCTATTACAAGGCCGAGGATTATCACCAGAATTACTTCAGACAACATCCTTTGCAGGGTTATTGTGCTTTTGTGGTTGCCCCAAAAGTCGCCAAGCTACGCAAAACATTTATGGATCAGATAAAGGCTTAAGCGACGTGATTGTTTGCTGCGATAGTGGGTGGTAAACCGCATCAGTGCGCAAATCAAGTAAGCCTGCAATAAAAAAGGTCGCCGCGGAGGGCGACCTTTTTACATGTGACCGGTAGGACTAATTAAGTCTCACCATAGATATATTTGCGCGACCACGGCAGCGTTGCCGCACTCCGTCCAGCCTTGCGACAAATCACCTGATATAGCGACATCCAGTCCATCTCAAAACCATACGCGCTGCCCGCCAGATATAAACGCCAGATGCGGAAGCGACGATCATCCGATGCACGTCTGACTTCATCTGAATGCGCCTCAAGATTGTCGGCCCAAATGCTGCAAGTCTTTGCATAATGTCGGCGTAAATTTTCCACATCCATGACTTCCAGGCCGCCTTCCTGCATAGTCTTCAGAACTAGGCCGATATGCGGTAATTCGCCATGTGGGAACACGTATTTATCAATAAATTCACCACCGCCGTAAGGCGATTCACCGTTATCGATATCGGTTGTTGTAATCCCGTGATTCATCGCGACGCCATCGTCATTCAGCAGCGATTGGATACGCGAAAAATACATCGGCAGATTCTTCAGGCCGACATGCTCGAACATACCGACGCTGGTGATGCGATCAAATTTTCCGGTGACATCGCGATAGTCTTGTAAACGGATTTCAATCTGGTTCGTCAGGCCGGCTTCTGCCACGCGTTCTTTTGCCAGCGCATACTGATTTTCCGAGAGCGTCACGCCGACACATTTCGCGCCAAATTTTTGTGCCGCACGCAATACCAGCGCACCCCAGCCGCAGCCGATATCCAACAATGTCTGACCTGGCTGGAGTTGAATTTTGGTCAGAATATGATCGATTTTTTTCAGCTGCGCCGTGTATAAATCTTCATCGCCATTCTCAAAATAAGCGCACGAATACACCATATTCTGGTCCAGCCACAATTGATAAAAATGGTTGGAAACGTCGTAATGATAATGAATCGCTTCTGCGTCTTTTGCTTTGTTGTGTCGGATGGTGCGGGCAACCCGGCCGAATTTTCCGACCGGCTTAAGGTGCGTTGCGGCTAGCGCATTGGCGACGGAGATGATCTGTTTGAGCTTGCCTTCGACCTCGATCTTGCCCTCAACATAGGCCTCGCCAAGGTTCGACAAGGACGGTGTTAATAGATAAGAGAGGGAGGATGCGTGGGGGATGCGGACGATAACTTCGGGTGCTGCGGCGGTACTAAAATCAAAGCGCTGACCGTTCCATAATTCGAGCCTTAAAGGTAATGCGGCGCGATTGCGAATGTCATCAACCCAGTGTTGCAGTTTTGCTTCCCAGAACATGATTTTTCTCCAAAAAATAATCCGATTAATCGGAATTGCGCTTTTGAAAGCCTGACGGCAAGCGTTTTTCAGTGATGATTCTGCTGAGATTCGCTGCCGTCTTTTTCATCAAGTTCGGTCTGCTGGTGCATGCATTGTTACGGCTGCAAACGCTGTCGTTGCCAATTGCCATCGGCGTCCAACTGATACAAAATGCGGTCGTGTAAGCGCGACCTGCGACCTTGCCAAAATTCTACAGTATCTGGAACAAGCTTGTAGCCGCCCCAATTTTTTGGACGCGGCGGATGCTCTCCAAACGTCTTTTCTGCCTCCGCAAAGTTGGCTTCAAGCACCGCCCGATTAGCAACGGGTTGGCTCTGTGCCGAGGCAATTGCGCCCAGACGGCTGCGCAGTGGACGGGTCGCAAAATAAGCATCGTTTTCGGCGTCCGAAATACGTTCGACTTTGCCCTCTATCCGCACTTCACGCTGCAATTCGACCCAATGAAACAGCAGCGCAGCGTAAGGATTCTGCGCCAGTTCTTCGCCTTTGCGGCTGGTGTAATTGGTGAACCAGGTAATGCCTGTGGCATCGAAATTTTTAATCAGAACAATGCGTGAAGAGGGGCGCCCGGCGGCATTGACGGTGGCCAGACTCATCGCGTTCGGCTCTGGTACTTCCGCGCTAATTGCCTCCTGCAGCCATTTGCCAAATTGTGCCATTGGATCGGCCAGCGTGTCCGCTTTGGAGAGACTAGCGTGGCTGTAATCGACCCGAAGACCGGAAATTAATAATGGACCGTCACCTGTGTCGATACTCATGCTGAAATTCCTCTGCGGCGTTGCATGGCCGAACCCAGTTGGGCCATTTGTTCTGCACTAAAAATACGTTTAGCCATCGGTGCAATCCAGGTTTCTTCTTTCTCCATATGCGCCAGATACAGGCTGGAAAATAGCGCCACATCTGGGCCGGAAAGAGCGGACGTATTGCCTGTTTGCAGAGACGTTAATTGCCCCTCCAGCTTATGCCAGAGCTGATCCATTTGTTGATGTTCGCTCATAATTTCTGGACCGAGGCGTTGCAGGACTTTGGCATCCTCGTCTTTGGCGGTCGCGGTCAGCATCGGAAATAAATCTTGTTCCTCATCTGCGTGATGATGCGGTGCAGCTTTGCTGAAATAACGCAGAACGCCTGCGACTGCTTGTTGCGCCTCGTCATCTGCGCCGTGTTCTGGCAAATGCGATTGTAACCGTTCCAGCGTCGCAAGTTGTTTGCGTATCCGCTCGTGGCAATGCTTGAGTACGGCAATCGGCTGACCGAAATCGGGGGCTGTATCGAAAAGGGGGTTACCCATAGTTATCCTGACTAAAAGTCTGCAATGAAAGTGTCTTTCGATCGAACTAATCGTATTAGACCACTACTATTGCGAACGCGTAAATGCTGTAGATCAAGTCCTGATGCCAGTAACCAACATTCCGCTATTGCAACTGAAATACGCCAGTAAGAATGTATAGGTAAAATAGCGATATTTAGGTGCATGCTTTAGCAAATTGTCGTCAACGCTTGATGTTTGCTAGCCGCGTTGTTGGAACAATGCTGCGAAAGTCGGCATAATTTGTACGCTCTCAGAATACGCCATTTTTATTGTTTAATAGTCATCTTTTATTGTTATTTAGTCAGAACTCATGTCCTCATCCGCAGCACCAGTTGAAATCCGCCCGATTACCGATGCCATCAGCGCGGAGGACATCGATTTTGATCGCCGTTTTGGCGGAATCGCCCGCCTGTACGGCGCAGCCGCGTTGGCGCGGTTCCGGTCAGCCAATGTCTGCGTAATCGGCGTGGGCGGAGTTGGCTCGTGGGCAGTTGAAGCGTTGGCGCGCAGCGCAGTCGGTCATTTGACGATGATAGACCTCGATAACTTGGCTGAATCCAACGTCAATCGCCAGATTCACGCGTTAACCGACACGCTGGGTCTGGCCAAAGTTACCGCGCTGGCGCAGCGCATCCATCAAATTAATCCGTATTGTAAAGTCACCGAAGTCGAAGATTTTATTACTGCCGATAATCTGGAAGAGATGTTGGGCGGTAATCGCTACGATTACGTTATCGACGCCATCGACAACGTGCGCGCAAAGACCGCCGTAATCGCCTATTGCCGCGACCATGGCATTCGTCTCGTCACGGTCGGCAGTGCGGGCGGACAAGTCGATCCAACCTGCATCGAAGTGCGCGATCTGGCGCGGACCGAGCAAGAACCATTGCTTGCCAAGGTGCGTAAATTACTGCGTTCGCAACACCGTTTTCCGCGTGGCGAAAAAAGTAAATTTGGCATCGATGCGGTATTTTCAACGGAGCCACTACGCATGCCAGTGACGGAAGAAGCTTGTGCGATAGACGGTCAGGAAACGACCTCGATCACCGGTCTGAATTGCGCCGGTTATGGTTCGGCGGTGGTGGTCACGGCGACCTTTGGTTTAGTCGCCGCTGCGCAAGTCTTGCGCAAGCTGGCTGCGGATGTTGAACAAAAATAATCGCCTTAAGATTGCGCTCTGAACCATAAAACATCCTGATATTGCGCCAGCTACCGAACCCGGAACCACATTGATGAATGCACTGCGCGCACCGACTGTTGATCCGCTGATGAAGCCGCTTATTGATATTTTTTATGAGCCTGCGGGACTGATTTGCGCCTACCATTTTGATGCGAGCGGACCGGCCACATTACTGAAATGGGGCGAGGTGCAAAAGCCCCGTTATCGTGCCCCCGCATTTACCTGGCTGCATGCCAAAAACGCGGACGCCAAAGTACGCGATTGGCTCAAAGATTTTGATGGCGTACCGGATCATGTGCGCCGGTTTTTGCTGACCAGCGACGCCCGGCCTTGCTTGCACGCTTCTGATGGCGGTATTTACGGCACCCTGGCCGATCTTAAGATGGGGCTAGCTGGCAACGATGCAGAAAAAGGCGTGCTGCATTATTTTTTCGACCGGCATCGCCTGATTACCATGCGCACCCAGCCGTTATGCTCGACCAATTTATTGCGGCAGGTGGTGGCGGAAGGGCGGATATTTACGAATCCGATGGAGTTATTTGCAGGCTTGTTGCATTGTCTTGCCGATGGCTTCTCCGAAAAAATAGAACATCTGGCTGAGCGTGTCGACGACATTGAAGAGTCAGTTTTATCCGATCGTCGCAGCGGCGACCGGATCGAGTTAAGCGCGATACGCCGACAACTGGCTGAGATGCGTCGCTACATCAATCCGGAGCGACATTTGTTGCTGCGGCTGACTAGTCAGAAACCGGCTTGGGCATCACTCGAAGCACTCAATCAGGTCACCCAATCGACCGACATTCTCAATAGTTTACACGCGACGCTAGAGGCGCTTTACGAGCGCGCCAAATTATTGCAGGAAGAAATTGCCTCGCAAATGTCGGAGCAAATGAACCGTAATTTAATGGCGCTTTCGGTATTAACCGCATTGTTAATGCCAGCCACGCTGGTCTCTGGCATCTTCGGCATGAACGTCGCGGGTCTGCCCGGCCTGCATGAGTCGACCTCATTCTGGTGGGTGATGGGGATTATGGTGATGCTAGGTCTGGCGACTTTATGGCTGCTCAAAAAGCTAAAAATGTGGTGATATTTTGGCTTGACATGCCGTTGGCAGCTCTTTAAAATTCGGCCCATTACGTTTATTGGAGTTCCGATCTTGGACAGTTGTTCTAGACCCCGTGGATGGGCAATCAGCCCGACATACTTCGCCCGCCACTAGCAGACCTCCCTCCGCTACAGCGTGCAAGTTGTGTTGATTTATTCAACCTTGTCGCGCTGTAGTAGCGTATTTCTGGTGATCCTCTCACCATTGCCTACTCCCATCCTTTTGATTGATTTTAGTTATCTGCCGACGCACAAAAATCGCGTGTATGCAGGACTAAACGTTGCTCATGCAATTGTGGTTTCGATTGCCGACACGTCGGTATCCATCGTCCTGCAATGCAGGGCAACTTCATGGTGAGATGTTGATATGGAATGGCAAATATTTTTAGTACGAATTTTACTGGCGCTCACATTGGGCGCGTTGATTGGCGCAGAACGTCAGATGCGTCAGCGTATGGCGGGTCTGCGCACCAATGCTTTGGTGGCGATAGGCGCGTCGTTATTTGTAATGGTGTCGGCGTTTGAAACCGATCCGCAAGGCGCGACCCGGATCGCTTCGTATGTCGTATCGGGCATCGGCTTTTTAGGCGCTGGCGTCATCATGCGCGAAGGGGCCAGCGTTCGTGGCCTGAATACAGCTGCAACGTTGTGGTGTTCAGCAGCAGTCGGTGTGCTGTGCGGCCTTGGGCATCCGTTGGAAGCTGCGATTGGCGCTGCGGCGATCTTGGGCACCAACGTTTTATTGCGCAGCGTGTCGCATCTGATCAATCGTCAAGACCTGCAAGGCGCTACTGAGGTTGAGCAGGTATATCGGTTGTCTATCGTCTGCCGTCCCGATGACGAAGTGCAAGTGCGCACCTTGATGTTGCATATGCTGAACGGCATGCCGCATCTGATTGTGCAATCGTTGCACAGCGAAGATCTGCCATCCGGAAGCCAGCTAGAAGTGCGCGCTGATGTCATCAGTTCACCCAGCAATCATTTGCAGCTTGAGCAAATCGTTAGTCGGGTGAGTCTGGAAAAAGGCGTTAGCGCAGCACGCTGGGCGGTGCTTAGCGAGGTTCAAATCTAAAGATATTGAGACGCAGATTTCTTGTCTTAAAACCCGCCAGCGAAGCGATAACGGCTGCCCGGATGCCACATCGTTGCGATGGATGCAACCTGTGACATCGACAGGGTTTTTCGCTTGAGCACCAGACACGGCTCTTTTGGCGTGATCTGCAACATCCCGGCAATTGCACGAGGCGCAGTTTGCGCCTCGATGCCGTAATTCATACCCTGCAACGGTGCCGCCGCCATCAGATATTCATTCGGCGTCATATGCGTAAAATCCTGCCGGATATAGTCCGGCACCACCTTTGGATTGACCCAGCGATCTTCGACTTGAATCGGGATGTCATTCTCGAAATGCACGATCACCGAATGGAATAGCGGCTCCCCGATCTCGACGGAAAATTGGTGCGCCAGCACATCGGACGCCTTCAGGCGTTCTAGTTGATGCAGTTCACTGCGATGGACGTGGCCGCGGGTCTGTACTTCTTCGGCGATACTTTTAATCTCCACCAGCGTAGATTGATATTTTTGCTGCGCAACATAGGTGCCAGAACCCTGGATACGACTCAAAATCTGTTCGCTAGTTAATTCGCGTACTGCCCGGTTAACCGTCATGCGCGAAACGTCGAATTGTTTTGCCAATACCTGCTCCGACGGGATAGCGTCGCCCTCGCGCCAACGACCGGCCTGAATCTCACCTAGCAGAAAATCTTTTATCGTCTGAAAAATAGGGACTTTTTTTTGCTTCTCTTGCTCTTCCAAGCTGCTCTCCAAATATCGCGCAAGCAGCCATTGTATTCTGAACGTTATCCAATTTCATCCGAATGTATCAAACCTATTCGGATCGCTTTAAGGGTGAAATCGGTAAACCCCAAACATCCTCGTTCTGAAAAGAACGAGGATGTTTAGCAGAGAAGATTGAATCTTCCGATTCCGCTTATTTGGCAGCAGCGACGGCGTCGATCTCAACTTCGTCGCTGATCTTCATATCATGCTTAATCCATGCGCTTACAGAGGTGTGTTTTGGTGCCCAACCCAACTCTTTACGGGCGCGATTAGCGGAAACCCGGCTGTTGGAGCCGAACGAATACACGGCATGACCGAAGCCCCATTCTTTAATAGCCTCTTCCACCGGCCAGCTTTGCGGTGCGCCCAAGTGCATGCGCTCGGCAATTGCGGCAGTGATGTCGGCATACGAAGACTCGCCGTTTTCGACATAAAAGAATGATCCGGCCGGGGCTTTTTTAACCGCCAGCAAATACAGTTCGACTACATCTTCAATATGAACGTTGGACCAAATATTCAGGCCTTTGCCGACAAAACGGGCGATACCGCTTTTTTGCGCCTGAGCGACTAAAGGCGGAATCTGCACGCTGTATGGATTCAGCCCCAGTCCATTGCCATAAATCATGGTATTGCACAGGATGACTGAGCGCACGCCGCGTTGCGCGGCATCGATAATCAACTGGTCCAAAGCAGCCCGTTTGGCTTTTTCCGGCGCTGGGGTGTACACCGTATTTTCATCAAAAATGGTCTCCGACGCCCATTCGCCGCGGGCGTCGTCGCCAACCACGCTAGAACCGCTAGTGTGAATAAATACTTTGCCCGATCCTGCCAATGCGTTAAGTAATGCCTCGACCGCAGGGAGATTATCCGAGCTGGCGGCGTTGATAACCGCGTCCGCGCGCTGTGCTTCTGCCGTCAGAATAGCGACGTCTTCCAGCGTGCCAAGGACTGGCTCGATACCCAGCGTAAGAAGGCGGGCGGCTTGCGCTTCCGTCCGTACCAGACCACGTACTTTATAGCCCTCTGCAACAAAGCGTGCAGCAACCGAGCCGCCGATAAAGCCAGTCGCGCCTGTGATAAATACATTCATCTTGTTTCCTGTCATTAGTGTGTGAGTAGCGCATCCTGCGCCGTCGTCATTGTTTTTGCCATCTCGCCGCGAATGGTCTGTCTTGCATAACGGCAAGGATAAAACGCGGATAAAAAGTTAATCCGATAGCCCCGATAGCCAACACTATGCACCCTTAATTTGTTAAGAAAAATAGCTGTAATAACAAATCAATTGTGATTCTGAGTCAACAATGCGTTGCCATGACGGGATATGAAGTCTGAAGAAAGAAACGCTGCCACGACAGGATCTGCCGGGCAGGTTTTATGATGGTTTCAGCAGGGCGCTTGAACCAAAGAATGAAGACGGAAAAGCTAGCATCGCGTGTCGCTTATTCGATACCGATCATTCGTCGTTACGCATTTGTGCCTGAGAAATATTACTATTCGGTGGCACGCTTTGCGTCAGCCAGACATTGCCGCCGATGGTTGAACCGCGACCGATTGTAATGCGTCCCAGCACTGTGGCTCCCGCATAGATGATGACGTCATCTTCGACTATCGGATGGCGTGCATTACCTTTGATTAATACGCCATCGTCATCGGTCGGAAAGCGTTTAGCGCCCAACGTAACGGCTTGATAAAGTCTGACATGCTGGCCGATGATGGCGGTTTCGCCGATGACCACGCCGGTGCCATGATCGATGAAAAAACTACCGCCAATTTTTGCCGCCGGATGAATGTCAATGCCCGTCAATGAGTGCGCAATATCCGAAATCATCCGCGCCAGAAACGGCGCACCTAAACGATACAGCGTATGCGCCAGTCGATAGTAAATAATTGCCATCACGCCGGGATAACACAGCAGCACTTCGGACACACTGGTCGCCGCCGGATCGCCCTGAAAAGCAGCCTGTAAATCGCTGACCAACACACCGCGAATGGCAGGCAATTCAGCACTGAAATCATGGGTAATCCGGATCGCCTTTTGATTCAGATCCGCATCCGATAATGTCTCTTGATCGGCACTGAACAGCAAGCCGCGCCGGACCTGACTTACCAATACATTCAAGGTGGTATTGAGCGTATTACCAACGAAATAATCGATGCTTTCATCGGTCAGATTCGGGCGACCATAATGCGTGGGGAAAAGCACCGATGATAGCCCATCTAATACCTGCACCAAGGCTTCCCGCGAAGGCAATTCGCGAATACGGCCCTGATGCCGAATCTTGTGCGTTACCTCGCGGGAACTGCGCAATGCTTGAATAACGTCATCAAGCTGCCATTGCGGTTGCGTCGCGTCTAGGGAATGAAACACTGTTGTATCCATATACGTTGACCGTTCTAAAAGAGGAAATGGCATTTAACGCTTGATGTTAAATAATGTGAGATACAAGCGCTAAACCGCCATCAAAAAACACAAAAAAAAATGCCGGGCAGAACTGTTAACCGACAATCATAAAGACGTTGCAGTCATATCACGAATGCATTATTTCATATGACCCGATTCGGCGTTGAATCAGCCTTTAAATTGGTTGATCCGGAAGTGAACCGATAGCACTTTTATAAGGTCAAATCTTGTATTGCTCACCATCAGGAGATCGTCATGAAACGCTTCACTCTTATGCTGACACTGGCAGCGATGCTATCTATTGGGCTCGGTGGTTGCGTTGCGGTGCCTTATGGCGATGGCGATCGACATGGTCGTGGCGATTGGCATGACCATGATCATGATCATGATAGAGGTGGCTATGACGATCATCGTTATTAAGCGCTCATATATTATGCCGAAGTAATTGCGTCAGCGTCATTATGTGGCGGGACTGCGTGGCGTGACTGCGCTGTGTGATGCGCCAGCGATATGTTTGCTTGGACGGTCGGGCTATCAGAAAAGGGCGTCTTTAAAGACCCCTTTTTTGTGTTTATTAACGCTGCATCTTGCTGCATCTGGTGTCGACTAAACGATTTCAGTCTGGCTAAATAGCCAGTCCCGAAACGCCTTGATTTTTCTGCTGTTCGCCCGCGCCGCCCGATAACACACAAAATGCATTTCCCGTATCATCGGGCGAAATGTCGTTTTGCCGAGTTGCACCAATTCCCCATCGGCAAGCTCTTGCTTCGCCAGTCGCGTACTTTCCAGCGCGACGCCCAGGCCATTCAATGCCGCAGAGATTGCCAGCGAGCCGCGATCAAACGATAACCGCGATCTTTCCGGCAATTTGATGCCGTGCAAATCGAACCAGTTTTGCCATGTCACCGGGCTAAGCTGCGAATCGATCAGGGTGAAATTAGCCATCTGATTGAGGTCGATCCCGGTATTTCCCTTGAGCAGTTTGGGCGAGCACAGCGGCGCAATTACTTCTGTTCCAAGCGGCTCAATGGTCACGCCCGAACGCTCTTTGGCAGCGCCATACGCAATCGCGATATCAATCTCTTCGTGCTGAATTAAATCAATCGGATCTGCGCTAGACGACATCCGAATCGTAATCAACGGATGTTGCTGCATGAAATGCGGCAAATGCGGCCCCAGCCATTTTGAGGCGAAGCTTGGGGTGCAATGGACGGCAAGGGATTCAGTCTCTTCAGGCAGACTTAAATCTGCACAAGACGACTCAATCAAATCAAACGCCCGCGATAAACCGGCCAATAACTGACGGCCATCTGGCGTCAATTCAACGCGCCGGGTCAGTCTTTCAAATAACGGTTTTCCAAAGTAGATTTCAAGTCCCCGAATTTGATGACTGACTGCCGAGGGCGTCAAATGCAAATCCTGCGCCGCGAGCGCAAAACTTCCCTGCCGGGCGGCAGACTCAAAAGCGCGTAGGGAGGAAAAGCTGGGAAGTTTTCGCATGGTTATAGGTGAATTGGATTCATCATTAGTGAAAAGGAAACGTTTGTCAAGGCGCTTCCGACGCCCGATCATCAACCTCACCATCCTAACAACGAATTGGATCGGCGCCCGGGCAAATGCCACCGCGGCGTCTGGTGCAGGCCCGGCACGCTCTATGCCGCCAATGCGCTTTGGTCAATCAAAAAAATGCAGTGTTAACAGGAGAAAATTATGTCGGAAGTCATGGATCGTATATCGCTGTATCAGCCTAAACAAAAAGGCCTCAAATTTCCCGTCATGCCAACCTTTGCTAATCATGCAGAAGAACGCAAGCATCGCAAAGAGCGGCTAGTCGCTTCGTGCCGTGCGTTTGCGCTGCACAACTTGGATTATGGTTTTGCCGGTCATCTCACCGTACGCGATCCGGAGTTTCCAAGTCTGTATTGGACCAATCCGATGGCGGTCCATTTCTCGCAAGTAAAGGTATCGAATCTGATTCTTGCGGATCATAAAGGTGAAGTGATTGAAGGCGATTATGCCTTGAATCGTGCTGGCTTTGTATTGCATTCAGCTGTGCATGAATTACATCCCGACATCATCGCGATGTGTCATGCGCATACGATCTACGGCACTGCATGGGCTTCCACCGGCCGATTGCTAGACCCGATTACGCAAGATGCAGCGGTATTTTTTGAAGACCATATCGTCATCAATGACGAAGCTGGCGCGGTCGCAGTGGAAGAGGGCGCGGGCTATTCGGTCGCCGGTCAATTCAAAAACGTCAAAGCCGTGATCCATCAAAATCATGGCCTGATGACCGTTAGTCGTCACAGTATCGAAGACGCGGCTTTCTGGTTTATCGCACTGGAACGGGTTTGCCAACAGCAATTGTTAGTCGAAGCCAGCGGCATCAAACCAACCCTCGTCACGCCCGACCGCGCCCGTTATAGCCGCGAACATGTCGGCAGCCCTTTCATCGGCTGGCTGCATTTTCAACCGATTTATGAACAACTTCTGGCGACCCAGCCAGACATGTTTGATTGATCGATTTCAACCATCGCATTACCGCCTCAATCAGGGCTACGCAAGTAGCTCTGCGTCATTGCCTTACGTAATTTGCTTTAAATACTGAACAAAAATATTTGCTACTACCTGGGCTGCTCCCGGCAGACCCAGGTCGATAATCAAAAAAATCAGGAGACAGCAAAATGTATAACCCAGCAATTGGTGTAGTCGAAGTACGCGCGGAAGAATCACAGACCTACGCCAAGGTCATGTGGCGACTTCTTCCCTTTCTTTTCTTATGCTACGTTTGCGCTTATCTGGACCGCGTCAACGTCGGTTTTGCCAAGTTGCAGATGATGAACGATCTCAACTTGAGCGAGGCCGTTTATGGCCTTGGCGCAGGCATGTTTTTCGTCGGCTATTTATTGTTTGAAGTACCCAGCAATCTGATCATGCAGAAAGTCGGCGCACGACGCTGGATTGCCCGCATTATGGTGACGTGGGGCGTGATTTCAGCGGCCATGATGTTCGTCACCACACCGACCAGTTTCTACTTCATGCGGTTTCTGCTCGGGGTTGCCGAAGCTGGTTTTATCCCCGCGATTTTGCTTTATTTGACGTACTGGTTTCCAGCATCGCGCTGCGGTAAAGTCACGGCGCTTTTCATGACAGGTATTCCGATGTCGGGCGTTATCGGTGGTCCTTTATCGGGCTGGATATTGCACACGATGAGCGGTGCGCATGGACTGGCAGGCTGGCAATGGCTGTTCATTTTGGAAGGCATCCCGACCGTCATAATGGGCGTGATGGCATGGTTTTATCTGGATGATCGGGTTGCCGATGCCAAATGGCTGACACCTGCAGAACGCGCCATGCTGGAAAAAAATCTGGAAGCAGATAAGCACGGCAAAAAACTCCATTCAATGCGCGATGGTTTTATCAATCCTAAAGTCTGGTTGCTGAGTTTTATCTATCTGTTTTTTACGATGGGGCTGTATGGCGTCAGTTTCTGGTTACCAACGATCGTTAAAGCCAGCGGCGTTTCTGACGCACTCGATATCGGCTTGCTGACCGCGATTCCATACGCTGCAGCGACGATCGCAATGATCATGGTTGGTCGTAGTTCCGACATGCGCGGCGAGCGTCGCTGGCATCTTGCTATTGCCGGTTTTGTCGGAGCAGTCGGTCTGGTATTTAGCGTGCTGTATGCGCAAAATACAGCGGTGGCGATGGTCGCACTGACATTTGCAACGATGGGCATCATGACGACTATTTCGCAGTTTTGGACCTTGCCGCCAACCATCCTCGGCGGCGCTGCGGCGGCAACGGGGATTGCGCTGGCTAACTCGATTGGCAGTGTTTCCGGGCTGATCAGCCCCTATCTATTGGGCTGGGTCAAGACCGTGACTTCTAGTACCAACGACGGTGTGTTGGTACTGGCAGCTAGTCTGGTCATTGGTGGCGTTCTAGTGTTCACAATCCCGGCAAAACTGGTTAATCGCTAGTCATCAATCGCTGATGAATTGAACGGTGCGTGGCGGATCGTCGCGCACCGTTGAACCCAATAATTTTCATTTACGTAAGGATCAATATGAACGTGTTTTACGACAAAGATGCCGACCTTTCTCTGGTCACAAATAAAAAAGTTACGATTATCGGCTACGGTTCGCAAGGTCACGCACATGCGTTGAACCTAAGCGAAAGCGGCGTCAAAGTGACCGTCGGTCTGCGCAAGGGCGGCGCATCCTGGCACAAGGCAGAAAATGCAGGCCTTGCGGTCAAGTCAGTGGCCGATGCTGTAAAAGACGCTGACATCGTGATGCTGTTGCTGCCGGATGAAAATATTGCTGACGTCTATAAAAATGAAGTGCATGATCACATTAAAGCCGGTGCCGCAATTGGCTTTGCGCACGGCTTTAATATTCATTACGGTCAGGTAGTTCCACGTGCCGATCTGGATGTCATCATGATCGCGCCAAAAGCACCGGGCCATACCGTACGCAGCACGTACAAAGAAGGCGGCGGCGTGCCGCATCTGATCGCGGTTGCGCAGGATAAATCGGGCATCGCACGGGACATCGCGCTGGCCTATGCAGTAGCAAATGGCGGCGGTCGCGCCGGAATCATCGAAACTGATTTTCGTGAAGAAACCGAAACCGATCTTTTCGGTGAGCAAGCCGTGCTGTGCGGCGGCGCGGTTGAATTGATCAAATGCGGTTTTGAGACCTTGGTTGAAGCCGGATATGCGCCCGAAATGGCCTATTTTGAATGCCTGCATGAACTGAAACTGATCGTCGATCTTATTTATGAAGGCGGCATCGCCAACATGAACTACAGCATCTCGAATAACGCAGAATATGGCGAATATGTCAGCGGCCCGCGGGTGGTGACTTCGGCGACAAAAATCGCCATGAAAGAGATATTGAAAGATATCCAGACTGGCGAATACGCGAAGAGTTTTCTACTCGAAAATCGCGCCGGTGCCGCGACCCTGTTATCACGCCGACGCCTGACCACCGAACATCAGATCGAGCAAGTCGGTGAAAAGTTGCGGGCGATGATGCCTTGGATTGCGCAGAACCAGCTGGTCGATCGCTCTAAAAACTAAGCAGAAATGCGTGTTGGATCTTTAAAGTAGAGATCCAGTCACAAAAGATGACAAAGATCGCGCAGCGTTATGGCTGTCAGCGCGCTTTGTCATTTTTGCGTTGTCATTTACTTCTGCGTAAAAAGTATTCACTATACGGAACGCATTTTGTTGAAAAATGCACCGAAAAAATGAAAACAGCATCCCCGATAGTCTGGCTACCGCAGTCAATGCGGCTATAGGAGGATGCGGAGGAGCGTAATTTGGCTATGAATTTGCATCAATTACGATGTTTCCACGCAGTCGCCCTCCATGGCAGCTTCACGGCGGCTGCGCGTGCGTTGTTTGTTGGGCAGCCGAGTATCACCACACACGTGAAGGCGCTAGAACAGCGATTCGGAGTCGAATTGTTTTCACGTCATGGACACATTGTGGCGTTGACCGATACCGGACAACGCTTGTTAACCATTACCAACCGCATTTTCTCGCTGGAAACCGAGGCCGAAGAAACGCTGCGCGCCGCCGGTGGCCTGCTAGAAGGAAAAGTCAGAGTTTCAGCCTTTGATCCAGTGCAAGTCACGCAAATGGTCGTCGCCTTCGGTCAGCGCTATCCAGAAGTGCAAGTCTCGGTGACGTTCGGAAACTCCGGCGAATTGAGCGACAGCCTGCTGGAATTACAGGCCGATATTGCCGTCTTGCCACGTCTGGGTGATAAACGCTTCTTTTCTGTCCCGTATCGCCGCGCCAAGATCGCCCTGCTAGTCGGTGCCAGTCATCCGTGGTTTGAACGCAGCGATATTCGCGTTGAAGAACTGGAAGGTCAGCGGATCGTGACGCGAGAAAGCGGCTCAATGCAGCAAAAAGTTTTCGATGACTATTTGGCTGAGCGCGGCGTCAGCGTGCGACGAGTATTGGAAATTGATAGTCAGGATGCGATACGCGAGGCGATTGCAGCGGGAGTCGGTGTCGGCATTGCGCTGGATGCAATCTACCCTGATGGGCGGCTGCGCATTTTGAATATTGTGGATGCGCCGATGTTTATCGACATGGAGTTGGCGTGTCTGGCTGAGCGAAAAGAGGCGCCAGTGATTAAGGCATTTTTTGAAGTGGTTAAAGACTTGCTGGATGCGAGCAATTTAAAAAACTAAAACGGGTAGCACACCGTGGATGCTTTATTGGCATATCCAATAAAGCATCCACAACGCACCACCCGGATTAAATAACATCAACCAACACCAACACTATTCCGCCTATTTCTTGGCAGATTGCTCCAGCGCCTCAAATCCCTCCATCACAAACTGCGTCCGCACATCGCCTTTCATGTGATCGCTTTCCGTCAATATCTGTACAATTTTTCTGGTGATTGATCGCCGTTGGGCAATTTCTTCTTCGATGGTGGCTGCTTCGGCGACTTCCAGCACGTTGCCGCTGCAATAGCTGTTCGGCGCGCCTTTTACCGTTTGTAGCCAGTCGTAAAAATTCTCTGCACTGGCTTTAGGATTCGATCCGCGCACGGCGTCGCGCAACAGTTTGCGGAACAAGAAAACACCGGCATCAAATTTGGTCGGATTTTCTAACGCATGGACTGCGATGGGGCGTTGACTGATGATGGCTTCGTAATCCCCCGGCGCTTGCTGCGCATCTTTATAGCAATCGCGTTCACGATGGTTTGGCGGGATCGGCGGGAAGTCTTCCAACTTATATTTGCCGAACCGTTCTGGCCGCCGCATCGCAACTTGGCCTTCCAGAAAATCGATGGTTTCGTAGCCGACCATTTCTTCATCGCCGATACCGCGTGTATCGATATTCGGACCCATCACGCGCCATCCGATCATCTTGCTATTTTCATCGTCAACAGGAACAGTCCACCGCACGATGTGAAAGCGGCTGAAAAGTTTTTTGGCAGCGCCGTCTTCCGAGGTGTACGCGTGCAGACTCAGATTGGGTAATGCCTGATGTTGTACGCGGATAAAAAGGCGATCTTTGTTGACGCGACGTGCGCCAGCGCATGCCAGGCCACGGCCTTCATGGATCGGAATAAATTGCATGTCCGGGGCGACTTCCATCGATGCCGCGCCCACTTCGTTGAACGTGGTGCCTTGATAATTTTCGTCAACGACATTGGCTGAATTATGCAGCGCTGTCGGATGATAATTGTCGGCTGCATTGTCTTGTACTTGCAGCCAGTTGCAATGCTGAAAATTGCTGTACGGGACTAATTTATCGGTGGCATGAACGGTGAAATTGGACTCCCATTCTGGGAACGGCGGTTCTTTTTCTGGCGATCCCATGTAGGCAAAAACCAGACCGTGGCGTTCGAATGCTTTGTACGCGCCTTGCTGGATCGAGCAGGCAAATTTCTCAGCTTCTTTTTCTTCGCCTTTTGGATACGGAACATGCAAGCAAGTGCCGTCAACGTCGAACACCATGCCGTGATAACAGCAGCGGATACCGTGTTCTTGAATCGCGCCGTATTCGAGTGATGCGCCGCGATGAACGCAATGTGCATGCAGTACGCCGATGGCACCGCTTTTATCGCGGAATGCCACCAATTCTTCATTGAGAATTTTGATAAATTTTGGCGTATCGCCCAGTTCAATCGACATACATACGGGATGCCAGAAAGAGCGCATATATTCGCCCATCGGCGTTCCCGGACCGGTCTCGGTCAACTCTGGGTCATGCCCTGGCGTTTTGCTGGTGTAATAGCCGCCATAGGGGATTAACTTCTTCACTTTTGACGATTCTGCCAGCTTTGCGTTATCAACTTTGGTATCCATCTTGTCTCCTCAAACAACCGTTATTCGGTGGGCTTATCTATTCCTGTCGACAAACATACGTGTTGACGCCAGCTATGTCGAATTCAATTTTGCGATGAATCTCATTGGTAAATCCGAATTGCCATCGGCTTTGTCGCCATGGCGACGTTATCTGTTATCCAGATAGGATTCATGGGTTAATCCCATTGGACGCATTGGCAGTGCCGATTTAGGATTTGGCATAGGTTGGGGTGCAGTGAATGCTGCATCGCAATAGCCAGGACTGACGCAAAATCCTCCCAGCAAGGCGTGCTGACGAAGACAGTACGCCAAGTACGGGTAGGAAAACACAACGCCGCTGGGGCGATTTTGCGTAAGTCCTCATAATAAAAATTCTGAGACTAAGGCACACATGGAAGACCATCAATCGCAAGCGGGTTTGCAATCGCGTTCAGCCCCAACGCCAATGTCGCTTTTAGTACGCCAAATCAGGTTTGAGGCAGTCGGCATCAATTCTTTTGAGCTGGTCCATCCGACGGGTGAGGCATTGCCCGCAGTGACCGCTGGTGCGCACATCGACATGCATCTGGCTGGCGGCGTCATCCGCCAATATTCCCTGTGCAACAATCCGGGCGAGCGGCATCGCTATGTTATTGCCGTCTTGCGGGAAGAGGTCGGGCGCGGTGGTTCGCGCTTGATGCATGAGAGTCTGCGGGTGCAAGATGTGGTGTCGGTTAGTCAGCCACGGAATAACTTTTCTCTCATCAGCGATGCAAAAAAACATATTTTGTTGGCAGGCGGGATAGGCGTGACGCCGTTAAAAGCTATGGCGCATTATCTTGAAAGTACGGGCGAGGATTACGAACTACATTATTGTGCGAAGGGTCAGGAGCACGCTGCATTTCGCGAAGAATTTGCCGCGCAGGTTGAAAAAGGGCGCGTTATATTTCATTTCGATGGCGGTAATCCGCGCGACGGTTTGGATATCGTCGCGCTGTTGGCGGCGCACGTTGAAGGGACGCATGTGTACTATTGCGGACCGGGCGGATTTATGGCCGCGTGTGCAAAAGCAGCGCAGCATTGGCCACGCGGGACTGTCCATTTTGAGCACTTCAAAGCGCCTGATCCCGTTAAGTCTGAGGTTGTTTCTGTTGATGCAATTTCTGATGCAACTTCTGATGCAGCATCAGAAGTTGCGGGAGGATTTTCGGTCCAGATCGCTAGTACTGGCGCGTTAATCGCGATTCCCGACGATAAAAGTATCGTCGAGGCGTTGGCCGATAGCGGCGTGGTGATCGAGACTTCCTGCCAATCCGGTTTATGTGGCACTTGCAAGCTACGCTATCTGTCCGGCGAGGTGGATCATCGCGATTTTATTCTCTCGGATGACGAGCATCTGGAATATTTAACCGCCTGTGTTTCACGTCCAAAAAGTAAGTTGCTGGTGCTGGATTTATAGCCGCATCAATCGTAATTCACAGCATCGTCATTTTCAATAGCAGCCCGATCACAGCGCAGGCGGCGATGACGTGAATCACATTACGCTTAAACCGGAAGAGGGCGATGGCGGCAGCTAATGCGATGCAGGCGGAGACCCAATCAAATCGTCCGCTCAGGCCCGTCGGCCAGAGAACGTGATAGCCAAAGAAGACCGCCAGATTCAGGATTACGCCCACGACGGCAGCGGTGATCGCCGTCAATGGCGCGGTAAATTTCAGATCGCCATGCGTTGATTCGATCAGCGGACCGCCCGCCAGAATAAATAAAAACGATGGCAGAAAGGTGAACCACGTGACTAACATCGCGGCCATGGCACCGGCAAGAAACAAGCTATCCGGCCCAAACACCGCTTTCACATAACCACCCACAAAGCCGACAAAAGCCACCACCATAATGAGCGGCCCCGGCGTGGTTTCGCCTAGCGCCAGACCATCGATCATTTGCGTCGGTGTCAGCCAGCCATAGTGCGCGACGGCACCCTGATAAACGTAGGGTAGTACAGCATAAGCGCCGCCGAATGTCAGCAATGCCGCCTTGGTAAAAAACCAGCCCATTTGCGTGAAAGTATGATTCCAGCCGTAAATCGCCGTTAATAAGCCCATCGGAATGGTCCACAATAGCGCGCCCATAATCACTATTTGGAATAGGCGAAACCAACTAAATTGTGCATGTTCAGGCGTTGGTGTGTCGTCATCGATATAGGCGGGCCCGGACGAATGATGCACGCTGGCATGACCGCCGCCGACTTTGAATTTATCTGGCGCAATGCGTCCCCCGATAGCGCCAATGAGCGCCGCCGTCACGATAATGGCGGGGAAAGGTACGTTTACCGCAAAGATAGCCACGAATGAGGCCGCCGCAATGCACCAGAGTGCATTATTTTTCAGTGCCCGTGAACCGATGCGGTGGGTTGCCTGCACCACGATGGCGGCAACCGCAGGTTTAATCCCGTAAAACAAACCTGCCACTACCGGCAAATCCCCAAAAGCGATGTACAACCACGACAACAGAATCAAAATCAACAGCGACGGCAGGACGAACAGCACGCCAGCGACGATGCCGCCCCATGCGCGATGCATCAGCCAGCCGATGTAAATGGCAAGTTGCTGCGCTTCGGGGCCGGGCAAGACCATGCAGTAATTTAGTGCGTGCAGGAAACGTCGCTCGGAAATCCAGCGCCGATTTTCTACCAACTCGTGATGCATGATTGATATCTGTCCGGCAGGGCCGCCGAAACTGATAAAGCCAAGTTTCAGCCAGAACAGGAAGGCGTCCCAAAAGCGGATAGGAGGGAGTTGGGTCGCGATAGATTCTTCTACGCGTGTTTGGGCATCCGTCATCGAACGATTATTCCTTTTAAGGGAGGCAAGCAGGTCTTTGCAGCGCGACCGAGCGTCGTAAAAAGTTGAATTGTGTATGATTTGCCATCATAGTCCCGGTGTCAATATGTTGGAACGTTTTGTGTTCAATTTTGACTAAACGTCACTTAAGCCATTTGCCGACACATTTCCCCCCCCCCGCTTAGCCAGGTAGTGAAAATCCACGATCAGGTCGAGATCGTCGGCGTACTAATACTCTTCGCCTTGCATTCCATGTCATGTTAGGATTTGCCGTTGGCCTATCGGTAACAGATATTTGCAAAGCCCACGTTCTGGAATAAGTTGCCATTTGTTGTTCCAGCCGTTCTTCTTATATTTTTTGAGATTGCCTGCCCATGATAAATCGCCGTACTTTTTTGCATTCCGCCGCAGCCACTGCGACGCTTCTTTCTCTCGGTGTGCCGCTTGAAGCGCTTGCCGATAACCGCGTTAAACTCGGTAAAGCCTCCGCCTTTTCTTTTGAAGCGTTGATCGCGCAAGCACAGGCGCAGGCGCAAAAACCGTATCAGGCACAGCCTACTGCACCGCGTGAAATACTAGAGAAAATCGATTACGAAGCGCACGGAAAAATTAAATTTAATACAGATTACGCCTTGTTTGCGGATGGCCCGGGGCAGTTTCCGGTAACGTTTTTCCATCTCGGACGCTTTTTCCAGACGCCGGTGCACATGCATCTGATCGAGGGTAGCGGTGCCAAAGAAAAAGCCCGTGAAATCGTCTACGACGAAAGTTATTTCGATATGCCGATTGATAGCCCTGCGCGTAAATTGCCCAAGGGTAGTGGCTTTTCCGGATTCCGTTTTCAGGAAAGTCGGATTGGCGATCAGGAGAAACTCGATTGGCATAAAAACGACTGGGTTGCGTTTCTCGGTGCGTCCTATTTCCGCGCAATCGGCGATCTTTATCAATATGGTTTATCGGCGCGCGGGATCGCCCTCGATGTTGCACAGGGCGATCAGCCCGAGGAATTTCCTAGTTTCACGCATTTTTACTTCACTGTTCCAGACGACAATAGTGCAACCGTTGTCATCTACGCGTTGCTGGACGGTCCGAGTATTTGCGGTGCCTATAAGTTCGTCATGCAGCGCGCTGAGGGCGTGACGATGGAAATCGAGACAGCGTTATTTTTGCGACGGGATATTGGGCGCTTCGGGATCGCGCCGGTCACGTCGATGTATTGGTTTTCAGAGTCGGTCAAAGCCACCGGCGCAGACTGGCGGCCAGAGGTGCATGATTCCGACGGCCTGGCATTGTGGAGCGGTGCCGGAGAACATATTTGGCGGCCGTTGAATAACCCGGCGCAAACTACTGCATCGGCATTTGGCGACACCAGTCCGCGCGGGTTTGGCCTGTTGCAGCGCGACCGCAATTTTGACCATTATCAGGATGGTGTGCGCTATGAACGTCGGCCTAGTTTGTGGGTAGAGCCGATGGAAGGGTGGGGCGAAGGCGCAGTGCAATTGATCGAAATTCCGACCGATGATGAGATCCACGATAACGTCGTCGCCATGTGGGTACCACGCGCTAAAGCCGTCGCTGGCAGCAGTTATCGTCTGCGTTATCGCTTGTATTGGCAAAAGGACGAACCCTTCCCAAGTACGCTGGCCAGATGCGTTGCTACACGGCTTGGCAACGGCGGTATTCCGGGGCAACCGCGACCACAAAATGTACGCAAATTCATGGTCGAATTCTTAGGCGCACCGCTCGAAAAATTAGCCTTTGGCGAATTGCCGGAAGCCGTGTTGACGTCATCGCGTGGTGAGTTTTCTTATATCTTTACTGAGGCCGTTCCGGATGGCGTCGCCGGTCATTGGCGCGCCCAGTTCGATTTTAAAGTTGAGGGCACTGCGCCAGTTGATTTGCGTTTGTATCTGCGGCATAAAGATGAAACGCTGTCGGAGACATGGCTGTTTCAGTATCAACCGTTTAAAACGCGCACGGTGTATGGCAGTTGATATAAGAACGCTGAAATAGGGCAATCGGCGCTTGGACTGCAAGCGCCGATTGCGTTCAGACATCTTCGCTTGTTCGCGTGAATTAGCCTGATTTTAAGGCTAACCGTGAAATTTCATTGCGACAAATAATCCACAATACATCAACATTCGATCACGTTCACGGCAAGGCCGCCGCGTGATGTTTCTTTGTATTTGGTTTTCATATCGGCACCGGTATCGCGCATCGTCTTGATGACATTGTCGAGCGAAACAATGTGTCTGCCATCCCCGCGCAACGCCATTCTTGACGCATTGATCGCCTTGACCGAACCCATCGCATTCCGCTCTATACAGGGCACTTGGACCAGTCCGCCAATCGGATCGCAAGTCAGGCCCAGATTGTGTTCCATGCCGATTTCTGCGGCATTTTCTACTTGCGCCGGTGTGCCGCCCATAACTTCTGCCAATGCGCCAGCGGCCATCGAGCAGGCCACACCAACCTCGCCCTGACAGCCCACTTCAGCGCCAGAAATCGAGGCATTTTCTTTATACAAAATACCGATCGCGGCTGCGGTCAGTAAAAATCGGACTACCCCATCCTCATTCGCCGTCGGCACAAAGCGGGTGTAGTAATGCAATACCGCAGGAATAATTCCGGCAGCGCCGTTGGTCGGTGCTGTCACGACACGGCCACCTGTAGCATTTTCTTCATTGACCGCTAACGCGTACAGGTTGACCCAATCAAGCGTCGTCAACGGATCGCGCAGACTAGTTTCCGGCTGCGCTGCAAGCGTGCGATACCACTCGGCGGCACGGCGACGGACTTGCATCGGGCCGGGAAGCGTACCTTCTTGCGCGCAGCCGCGTTTGACGCAATTCTGCATCACTTGCCAGATATTCAGCAATCCGCTGCGGATTTGTTCTTCGGAGCGCCAGACTTTCTCGTTTTCCAGCATCAACTGGCTGACCGAGAGTTGATTCGCTTGGCATAAGGCCAGCAGCTCGTCACCGCTGTGAAATGGATACGGTAATGTGGTGGTATCTGATACGAGGCGATCCTGACCAGCCGCATTTTCATTCACAACAAAGCCACCGCCGACCGAGTAATAAACCTTGTTGGCGATTTCGGCATTGTCGCTATCGAAAGCCGTAAACCGCATACCGTTCGGGTGATACGGCAAAGTCCGCTGGCGGTACATTAATAGATGTTCTTTCTCTATAAATGCGACCTGCTTTTGTCCTATTAAATTGATCGTTGCAGTGCTGCGGATATGCGCCAATTTGTCGGCAATGGTGTCGATATCGACCAGATCCGGGCTTTCACCCAGCAGGCCTAGCAAGACTGCTTTGTCGCTGCCATGGCCTTTACCAGTCGCGCCTAGCGAGCCGTACAATTCGGCTTTGACTGCGTGCGTACGATCCAGCAAACCATTTTCTTTCAAGCCGTTGACAAATAACTGCGCCGCCCGCATCGGTCCGACTGTGTGCGAACTCGACGGACCGATGCCGATCTTAAATAATTCAAATACGCTAACGGCCATATTATTTGCCTTCCGCTTTCTCTTCTCTTAAAGAGAAAAGAATAAAGGTTAAAGGAGGTACTTATCTGGCACATGAAAGGGCCGTAGAACTGACTGGCCTGTGCACGGATGCGATGGATGACAGCAATTATTGCTGTCATCCCGGATGGCGATAGAGCGTTGCTTTATGCCGTAGTGTTGCCCAGCGTCGTGTGTATCAGCTCGACCCAGTACTTAGCACCGATTGCCAACGCATCGTCATTGAAATCGTAATGCGGGTTGTGCAACGGCACCGATGTATCCCGGTCCACACCCAGCCAGATATACGCGCCGGGTTTGAAATTCAACATGAACGCAAAATCTTCCGAAGCCATCGATGGAACACAATCCCATTCGACGTTCTCTTCGCTGACGGTCGCCGTGGCCGCCAGAATCGCGATGTCAGTTTCTGCAACGGTATTAATGGTCGCCGGGTACGCGTAATTGTAGGAAACGGTCGCTGTCGCGCCGTGGGCCTTGGCAGTGCCTTCGCCCAGCTCGACCAGCAGTTCATGGATACGTTTTTGCGTCGCCATTGAAAAGCAGCGCACTGTGCCTCTGATGACGGTTGTATCTGGCAAGACATTCCAAGCCTCTCCACCGTGTATTTGCGTGACGCTGACCACAGCCGTTTCTTGCGGTGGCAGACGACGGCTGACGATGGTTTGCAGCGCCAACACCAGATGACTGGCGCAGACTAGCGAGTCGATAGATTTCTCTGGCATCGCTGCATGGCCGCCTTGGCCTTGCACCAGAATTTCGAAGGTGTCGAAGGACGCCATCATCGGACCGTGATTGATCGCAAAGCGTCCTAGCGGCAGCCCCGGCCAGTTATGCATGCCGAATATCATGTCGCACGGGAAGCGCTCAAACAGGCCATCTTCGACCATTGCACGGCCACCGCCAGCGGCTTCTTCTGCCGGTTGAAAGATAAAATTGATCGTACCCTGCCATCCGGTATCCTGACTTAATGCGACCGCTGCGCCAAGTAGCATGGCGGTATGGCCGTCATGGCCGCACGCGTGCATCTTGCCGTCATGTTGGGATTTATGCGCGAACGCATTTTTTTCCAGCAGCGGCAGCGCATCCATATCGGCACGCAAACCAATTTTAGGCCCATCTCCTCTTGTCAACGTGCCCACGACACCGGTACGGCCGACACCTTCATGCACCGTAATACCGTTTGCGCGCAGGACCGATGCGACGAGCTTGGCGGTTGATACTTCTTCGAACGCCATTTCTGGGCATGCGTGTAATGTATGGCGCCAATTGGTCATCTCGGCGATCAGGTTTTTATCAATAGACATTGTTTACCTTTCTGACGTGTATCTGGGCGGCGCTTGGCCGCAAGACTAATTTTCTGGCGTTTTTTGCATGGCGTGACAGCAGCCATCCGCGCTGAATGTCGATAGGCAATCAAGCGCGTTGAGTATCCTTATTGCTTCTTAGGCTTCCCGGCATCGCTACGTGTAGCGATGCCGGTTATCACAAAAAGAAATGCGGGAATGGTGGTGAATTAGAAGGACGGTTTAATGTTTGAAAAACTGCGCAATGATGGTTGCACCGAGGAACGTTCCGGCATTTGCTGCAAACGACACAACGACGATTCTCCATCCCAGACGGCGGAATGCGGGAATATCCTTGGCAATCGACAGGCCAGCAAAGGTCAACATTGGTGTGATCAGCGCCAGGAAATTGATCTTCGCGGTCAGGGCGCTGATCTGTTCGGCCCATGGGCATATCGGTGAGGTCAACGCCATTGCGATCAACGATACCCAGCATACTGCAGGGATTTTTTTGCCGGTTGCGTGGTTCAGCAACACACCGATCAGTACCGCGACCAGCATGATTGCCATACCTGGAATCGACTCAAGCGGATTACTACCGCGTGCGATCCAGTCGCCAATCATTGCCAGACCAGCCGACAACACCCATGCGCAGACTATGCCGATCGGACCCAGGGCAGCGCTGTGATCGGCTGACTTTTCCACTTTCGCTTCTTCAGGCGGCGTCGACGAAGATGATTTTCTGCCCAGAATCGGTTCTAAAACGCGATAACCCCAGACCGCCATCGGCAACGAAATAAACAGCGTGAAGTAAGTGCCGATAGTCGTTGTAATGAGATTGCTGGCTGCGGCAAATGTCATCACTTGTTTAGCGATTTCCGGTGTCTGTTGCGCAGCGATTGCACCCGAAGCGGCGGCCATCATGCTGCCCGAGCCAACGCCGGAACCCATCGCCAGAGCGATTGGATCGAAAATATTGAGACTAGCGATAAAGCCCGCCAGAATTGCAATGAACACAGCGCCGAACACGGTGCCGGTCAAGTATTCTGCCAGTACGCCGCGTCCTTCAGGCGAATCCATACCGTATTTCTCGCCAATGATGGCAAGGCTGGGTTCGCGTCCTACAGAAAACGTTGCGCCGATGGCTTCGCGTTTGATTCCCAACAGCAGCGCTAACGGCAAGCCGAACATAATCGTGCCGACGAAATGGCCGAATTCCTGAAATACCAGTGCCCATCCTGAGGCAACAATCTGAGGTAATGAAGAACCGACTAATAAGCCAAGTTTTGCAACGAAAAGAAGTAATGCCGGTTGCAGAATCATCGCTGCATTGAATTGCATGCTGGTTTCGATACGCAAGGGTGCCGGAAGGCGATTTTTCGCCAGACCAAGCGCAGCGCCGATCAACAGTGCCCAGATCATGGGCAACAGCACAATCTTGCCGGGCCCTATGTTGAAGGTAAAGGAGCCAATCAGTTCGGCAATCGTGATGATGATCGCCGCGAAAATATATAGCTTTGCAAAGCGAAAACCGTCATTGCCGTCTAGTGTTTTATAGTTACTTATTGTTTTGGTGCTGCTCATCTTATCTCCCCTTTTTTACCGCAAAAGAATGCATCAGTCCGGCTGTGCGAAGGCGATCATGCATCCATTCCGATCTATAATCAATATCACTGGATAACAATATCTGTTCTAATTTTTAGAACATGAAAGTCGACGATATGTACGAAACAGTCAATGAAGCGCGGATTATCTATTTGTTCGAATCGATACAGCGCGGCACCATGCGGGCCGCAGCGGACGCGTTGGGTATCGCACCTTCTGCAGTGAGTCGGCAAATCGCATTGCTGGAACAGGAATTGGCGATCCCGCTGATTGAGCGGCATACACGTGGCGTCAAGCCGACCGAGGCCGGCAGGCTTTTGCTGGAATATTTTCGCGAGCAGCGCTCTCATCAGGACGATCTTCTTTCCCAATTGCAGGAGTTAAGAGGCCTGCGCAGAGGTACGGTTCGGATTGCATTGGGAGAGGGCTTTGTTTCCGATTTGATGGCGGGGCCGTTGACCAAACTCGGCGCGAATTACAGCGATATTTCGATCGTCCTTGACGTGGCGGGAACCAACGAAGTCATGCGCAGAGTCTGCGAAGATGAGGCGGAAATTGGCCTGATCATGAATCCTCCGCCAGATTCCAAGATCGTCTCGCGCAAGATCAGCAAGCAGCCGATATTGGCAATTGTGGGACCAGATTTTCCGTTGTTAGGCAAAAAAGGGCCGCTCAAGATCGCTGATTTTCTGTCGTATCCGCTAGCCCTCAATCATCCGACATTTGGCTTGCGGCAGATCCTGCAGCTGGTTGAGCAAACCGAAAAAATCAGACTAACACCGCATCTGACGACAAATTCGTTCTACATATTGCGGCAGTACGTAAAGCTGCAACTCGGCGTGACTTTCCTGCCAGCCTTCGTGGTCCGAAGCGAGCTTGAAGCAGGGGAGTTGTTTGCCATTCCAATCCAGCAACCCATTCTGCAAAATGCGGAAGCGCATCTCATCACACGCACCGGCCGCAAACTCTCTATTGGCGCTAACAAGATGCTGCAATACATGGCATCTGGCATGTCGTCATTACAATAAAAGTGATCGCCGTGCAGCAGCGCGCATTGGCGAAACGCGTTATGGCTGAAACGTCGGAATACGCCCTAACGCGGACCCTTCTCCCCATCTGCGGGAAACTCGACGCAATGCAACATTTGGTTATTTTTTGTTGTTTTGACGGGCAAATTTAAGCAATTTCCGCATTTCCGTTGACTTTTTAATGATAATCATTATCATTCGCATCTTGTCCCGTAGCCAGCTAACTGTCCGTCATTTGCCAACGCCATGCATTCGGAGTGCCAGCCAACTATCTTCGTTTTTGTTGTTAATTGGAAAATAAATGGCTATCCATGCGCGCGCCGACCGGCGTCACAAATTCAATCGGTTTGCAGTGTGTGTGGCGCTTGCCACTCCCTTAGCCGCCCATTCTCAAAGCGCTGAACAGAGCGCGGTTACCCTGCCTGAGATTCAGGTCAAGGCGCAAACGCTGGGAGAAACCACGGAAGGCACAGGCTCATACACGACCGGCAAGACCAAGACAGCCACGCCGTTAAGCATGTCGCTGCGCGATACGCCACAGTCGGTGTCGGTGGTGACGCAGCAACGCATTGAAGACCAGGGCTTGATGACGGTGACGGATATTGTCAACAATGTGACCGGAATCTCGGTGAATCAATACGAAACTAATCGCGCCAAGTTTACTGCTCGTGGCTTTGATATCGACAATCTGCAAATCGACGGAATTCCCACTACGTGGGACCAGGCCTGGAGTTCGGGTGAGGTCGCGAGCAGTCTGGCAATTTACGACCGCGTAGAGGTTGTGCGTGGCGCGACCGGTCTGATGACGGGCAGCGGCAATCCCTCCGCAGCGATTAACCTTGTGCGCAAACGTGCTGATAGCAAGGAGTTTAAGGGCTCGGCAGAGATCGGCGTGGGTAGCTGGGGTGAACGTCGGGCCTTGATTGACCTATTTACGCCGTTAAACCAAACGGGCACAGTACGCGCACGCGTGGTCGGTGAATACAAGCAAGGAGATAGCTGGGTCGATCTGATGCATAGTAAAAATCAGACTGTATATGCGACGATTGAGGCGGATCTGACGCCAAACACATTGTTGTCCGCAGGTTTCAGCCAGCAGGATACCGCGCCAAAAGGACCCATGTGGGGCGGTTTGCCTTACTGGTACACCGATGGTTCGAAAACAAATTGGGATCGCTCAAAGACCTCTGCCGCTGGCTGGACACGCTGGGACACGTCCTATCAAAACACTTTTGTGAATCTCGAACATCGTTTCGATAACGGCTGGAAATTGAGCACCTCCTACAGCCATGGCGACCGGACTGGCGATTCCTATCTGTTGTATCTGTCGGGAGTTCCAGATCGGACGACTGGCCTCGGTATGAACTCATTTGCCGGTTCGTACAAGACGCATACGCAGCAGGATGACATTGGCCTGCATGTGAGCGGCCCTTTCGAGTTGGCTGGTCGCAAGCATGAAGCGGCATTCGGCTATATGTATTCTGAGCAGAAGTTTAATTCTGACAGCCGCGCAGCCGATTCCAGCGCGCCGGTTGGCGACTTCAATAACTGGAACGGCGCTGCTTATCCAGAGCCAACCTGGGGTGCGCCGAGTTTTTATGAAGGCAGTATCACCAAGCAGCAGGCGCTTTTCGGCGTGGTGCGGTTCTCGCTCGCCGATCCGCTCAAACTGATTATCGGTGCCCGCGTTACCAACTACGAAAAAACAGGCCACGGCGTCAATACGCCCGAATATGCATTAAAGAATAACCGTGAAGTGACGCCTTACGCTGGCCTTGTCTACGACATCAACGAGACCTACTCTTCGTATGTAAGCTATACCGACATCTTCCAGCCGCAGAATCTTAAAGATTTCGGCGGAAAGAGCCTTGACCCTATTATTGGCAAAAGTACCGAGGCTGGTATCAAAGGAGAGTTTCTAGATGGACGCCTGAATGCCTCTTTGGCGCTGTTCCAGATCAAGCAAGATAACCTTGGACAAGAAGCCGGCCTGGTCGATCGCGATGGCGCCGGGCCGCTTGCACCAGAGCCATATTACCGCGCTGTAAAGGGAGCAACTAGCAACGGGTTTGAGTTAGATGTTTCGGGCGAGTTGGCGCGAGGTTGGAATGCCAGTGTTGGCTATACCCAGTTCAAGGCCACAGACGCTTCCGGTGCGGATATCAATAGCGTTTACCCGCGTCAGCTATTTCGCGTGTTTACAACTTATCGTCTGCCAGGTGATTGGAACGCTTTAACAGTTGGCGGTGGCGTCAACTGGCAGGGCCGTACCTATACGGTTGACCCTAATGCTCCGGCCTCCACTAACGGGATGATTGAACAGAAGTCCTACAGCCTGGTTAATCTGATGGCGCGCTACGAGTTCACCAAGCAGCTCTCGGCGCAACTCAATGTCAACAATGTGCTCGACACAAAGTACTTCGGCATGTTTCCAGCGTATGGTGCGCTGACCTACGGTGCGCCGCGCAACGCTACGCTGACATTGAAGTATCGGTTTTAAGCGGTTTTAATTATTTTGATGGGCGGGCCGGCGCTTGACAGCTTCGGTCCGTTTTTATTTCAGGTGTACTTAAAAACCATTCGATTTCTTATAGATATTTAAGGTGTAAAACGATTAATTTCATGGCGTATTGCATACGTAATTCCTAATAATTGTGCGCTATAAAAAGGTTTATCTATTCGTAATAATCACAGGAACTTGAATGGTTTGTCCATTCTGTTCACCATCAAATAAATAAAAATATCCAGTTTCTAAGGGGCGCTTCATGGCTGGCTTGGTATTGTGTATGGCAGAGTTATTAAGGGGATGATGATAAGCGTGTCGTTAAGTGATGATGTTGCCGTCAAACATACCGTCATCCCATGTCGGATTGTCATGAACGAGTCAGGATCGCCCTAAAATGAAAAAGCCGCAATCTCATACGAGAGTTGCGGCTTTTTGAACATCTTAAAACGATTCATTGGGGCGGCGGGAATCGCATACCACTTGGAAATTAGTATGATTACTAGATTCCGTTGTTTTCATACTTAGACATACCGTCAAAAATACCGTGCAAAGCTAGTTGCTGCGTTCTAGCAACAGATTTCAACAAGACGCACTTTATCTGAATATTCTTAGGCGATAAGCCGCGCCGCTTTCTTGTACCCAGCTCCAATTAGGTCCTGATTTTGTCAGATCGCTGGTATCCCGTAGCTCTTTGGGCGAGTTTGGCATGCTAAATTTCTGAAAAACGGCAAATACGAAAGTCACTCGACGGTATGCGCCTCGAAAAAGCATCTCATAAAGGTAGAATTGTTGTTATGGGCTAGTCGGAGCATGTCAGTGTCAGGACACCTCCCGCGTACTTATCAAATAAATATTACTGGTAAAAAATGCTACAAGTTAAAAATGCAGTGTCGACACTAAAAGATGAGTGGAACGTGTTGGAAGCCCAACATAAATGGTTTGTCTCAAAAATTGATGAACTAAAAGATCAATCAGACTTGGCAACCGACTTGGTTAGGAGTGTTTTTGTAAAGGAAATCCTATCCATTTCCAGCAGAATGGAAGAAGCGTCGACTAAATTAGAGTTTGAGGTAACTAAGATCGAACAGAAAGCTGAGTTTCATGAAAATCTTTTGAATGATATAGCAGCTTCTGATGCGGTAAGTACAGAGTTAGAACGACTAAGCAAAGAATTTCACGATGCGAAGGAAAATTTTAATGCTTTAGTAGAGCCATCGGAAAATGATATTTCAACGTATCAAGAAAAAATAAAGTTATTTCGCGAAATCACAAAAAAATCCAAAATTTTGAAGCCGATAATTCTCGCAATGGAACTTTATCAATCTATTGAAGAAGGGGACGAATTAAAAGGAATTGAAATTATGAAGTCACCAAGCTTTGGGTTGCAAATAGTTAAACAGTTAGTCGAGTTTGTTCGTATGGATGAGCAGCACAGAAATGTGGATTTTGCGGAATTATTAAAAATCAGGGGTAAATTGGAAAATATTAAGTCGGGATGGAAAAATCGGCATACAAACACAGATCAATCTCGATTCATCGCCATGATTAAAGAAAAAAATATAATAATACATAGCGTCAAGGAACTAATCGCTTTGAATGAGGTAAAAAATTTCCACACCAAAGGAAGATATAAAATAGACGACTACAATCCGATTACTTTGAGTAATTGGTATCATAAAGCTATGCCGCATGTGAAATTCCACATCGGCGCTCCAAAACAAAAATGAAATAGTCGTCGTTACCTGGTCCCAATTGCATTTGACCTCATAGGGTAATTTTCATAGAGTAAATTGTTCGATATTGTTCTCCCCATGCTGTGAACTTCACAGGACCACATAGGAGAACAAAATGCTACAGCTTCAATCAACAGGCCCGCTTTGGCGTTTGCCTCGTGTCATCACAGAATCTGGACTGTCCAAATCCGAGATTTATCGTCGTATTAAGTTGGGGACTTTCCCCCGTCCTGTTGAGCTGGGAATCCGCGCTCGCGCATGGCCGTCTAAATCAATTGAGGATTGGATCGGTTCCTTACGCCATGGAGCGCTAAATTGAGCGGCTCCATAGCACGGTCCATGGTCTGGGCAGCTCGCGCACTAAACGAATGCGACGAGCAACTTGTGGCTCGGCAGGCACGCGTACCGGTAAGTTTGCCGCGTCAATCCGAGCGTCTTCAGAAAGGTGAGCGCAAGGACCGACAGGCGAAAGGTCTGAACCAGAAAAAGACCAGTGGTAATTACATACCTGACTCCCAGGCAGTGCTTCGCACCTGCCCAGGAAATTCGCTCGCCCCCAATGAGGCACACCAATTGCCTGCGCGATTACATGACCGGCATTTGGTACCGCACAAAGCCAGCACTGGCGCGGTGTGTACGCTGAATACACCCGCTTCCTATCAAAAATGGGCCTTCTAAAAATGAAAACAAGACCTGTAACAATAAGACTTATGGAGGCGATGCACAAAGAAATCGGTTTTGCAGCCGAGACAGACGGAGCAACGTTCGCCGATGTAATTCGAAACGCGTTGAGTTTGTATCTGAAAAACCGTCGCAACAGTAATTCTGAAGTCGTGCTGATTGCATTAGTTCAGCATTTGTCTTCTGAAATTCGTAGTCAGTCATTAAAAATCGATGTCATCAATTCTGCCACGAGCGAGATAAAGCAACGGCTTGATGACTTTGAAACCACAACCTAAAAGGAAATAAAAATGAAGCATTCAGTGGATTTCAGTAACCCGGACGTGCAGCAGCAAATCGGTATCTGTGCAGTTGATGCGGCTTTACGCATGATGCAATTGGGCGGAAAAGACCAAGGCCTTGGCTTCAAACGGTTGCAGCGTTTTCCGATCGAAAAAATGAAAGCCGAAATTCTCAAAGCTGCAAAAGAAAATAACCCTTCGATTGTCCTATTTTCCGGCAAAGAGTGGTTCTGGCCGACTGTTATTTCAATAATAGAAAAAGGGCCGCCGCTTCCACCGCCAGCATTGCTAAAGTGATAGGAATTTAAATTACGTAGCGCAGGGTAGTTATACCTTGCGCCATAATTTTAATTATTTATCGAATTTAATACGAATAACAGTTTCTGAATGCGTTATTTTAAATTCAAAACGTAAAGGATAGATATGGAATTCAATACAACTTTAGCAGAGGCTGCGTTTGGGCGTCTCTATATAAGCGCCTGTAGTAAATCAAAAGATAGAGAGCAAATAGTAAAATTTTTTTGCACAGCACGAACAATAACAAATACGCACGTGACTTTTGACTTAAGGGCCGTTGATGGTTGTGATTCTTCTACGGTCAGCGATATGGTGTTTCTCTTTTCATGGATGTTGAGAAAAATTTGCATTGATCGCACGAGAGCATCCAAGGATTTAGGTCCTGAAAAAAATAAAGACTGAGAGATGCAAACCAACGTAAATGGTGTTTGGAAAATTGAGGCTGGATTCCAGCTTGGTGTCTTCGTGTTCCTTCTGTCGAGCGTAATACTGACTTGGGCAGGCTTTCACATCTCGTTCCCCTTGATTGATCCGACATGGTCCTGGCGAGGATGGACACAGTTGCCTCCTGCTGTGTTCCATTTTTGGTTGGCGAAGGCTGGGTACAAAGCGGCATCTTGGTCTGTGGAGGAAAGTTTAATTCGCCAATCCGGCACGGCCGTTGCTTTTTCAATTCACGTCTATGCACCGGTCGTGATTTCGACCTTTGCTGGTGTGTTGGTCGGATATCACGGCGCTAAGCCTGGAGACGGATTAATTCATTTGCGTGGCACACGGTATTTTTATGGGCGAGACGCGATCAAGAGTGGGCGCAAATCGTCTCTTGCCGAATGTGCCGACGGGGAATCAGGTATTCGCATACATCCGTCTATCCAGTTGAGCCGCGCCAGAGAACTACTGGGTGTGCTAGTGCTTGGTAGTCCTGGTAGCGGCAAGACACAAGTCTTATGGTCGGCACTTTTGCAGATGATTGCACGACCCAGCGCAAAAATATTTTTGCTCGACAACAAGGGCGATTTTACTGGGCAGGTTGATCCTTCAATTTCAATAATCCTCGCGCCATGGGATAGTCGATCGGAAGCGCTGGATATTGGGGCGACGGTTAAAACCGAACTGGATGCAGAACTATTCGCAGCATCGACGGTGCCAGTTTCCAAAGGCGAAAATGCTGTCTTCAGTAAAGCTGCACGCTTGATGCTGACAGGTCTCATTGTTTGTCTTCAAAAAACACACGGAACAAAATGGGGGTGGACAGATCTAGCCCAAGCGATTGAAGCCCCGGCCAACGAAATAGTCGAAGCATTTACGCGCCACTTCGCCATTGGTCTAAAAATATTCCGAGAAAACTCGCGCACCAGTGAGTCGGTCGTCTTCGACCTGATTAGAGAGTTGGCATTCATCCGTCATCTCGCTACTGCCTGGCCGATATCGGTTGGCAAGTTCAATCTCAATGAGTGGTTGAAAGATGACTCGAATTGCAAACCAGTTCTCTTGCTGCAAGTGAATAAGGCGTTTGCATCCGTATCAGATCCGCTTTGTTGCGCCGTGCTGAATCTGATTTCGCGTCAGGTTTTGTCGCCGCAGTTTCCTGATAACGCGAACAGACGACTGTATTTTTTGCTGGATGAAATCGCACAAATTCCATATGTGGAACAGCTCAAAAATCTTACTGCTCTGGGACGTTCGAAAGGCGTTTCAATTTGGCTCGGCCTTCAAGATATCGGATTGCTTATTGAGACGTACGGCAGACAAGAAATTGATTCACTAATTTCGATGCTGCGAACAAAAATCATTTTGCAAATTGGTGCTGGCCCCGGCGCTGACTATGCTTCAAAGCTGCTCGGAGCACGAGAGGTCGAAAGATACGATTCATCGAAAAACGCTGAAGACGCGGGAAAAATTGCGACCTTAAGTCAAGTACAACCGCAGCAACTCGTTCTGTCTGACCAGGTGTCTGGTTTGAAACTCGCGTCGCTGAGACGCGGTATTCAAGGATGGCTTTCGATCGACGGGTGGGGGATGACTTTGCAACTGAGATGGCCGGCGAAAAAAATTCCACTGGTTCGGAGCGGCTTAATTTTGGCAGATTGGGCGAGTCCAGACTGCGATCAAACACAGCCGTCTCAAGCCAACGGCACTTTCCGAAAAATTGACGCAATAGTTGCATCAAGAATTCCTCTAGCAAAAAAAACAGCTGTGAAAATTAAAAGAAAGGCAGAGCCAAAATGATGACTTTTAGCCCCATTGCAGCTGCAGAAGAAGCGGTCGAATATTTCGAGAATTTAGCAGAAGAGGATTATTACGAGAAGGGTGGTGAACCACCCGGCCTTTATCTTGGCGGTCTGTCTCCGGCACTTTGGATCCAGGGTCAGGTAAAACCGGGCGAGTTAGGACTATTGTTGCGGGGCTTCCACCCCAAAACCGGCGAGAACTTGGCGAGTAATGCAGGGCCGGAGCATAAGCCTGGGTGGGACTTTACGTTTTCCTCGCCCAAATCTGTGTCGACGGCTTGGGCATTGGGAGGCACGGAGATTCGAGAGTCAATCAAACAAGCCCAGGCGAAAGCAGTGGCGTCTGCATTGGCTTTTTTGGAGCAACATGCATTTTCTAGCCGCGATCGGAATGATGGGTTTGAAAAAATTGACAGAGTGCTGGCTGCCGCGTACGAACATGGCACAAGCCGGGAGCTCGATCCTCAACTGCATACCCACGTTTTATGCGCGAATCTCGGATTGCGAAAAGATGGCACGGTCTGTGCGATCGACTTTGACTCAAGATGGAAAATGGCGGCGGGAGCCGTTTATCGGGCGCAACTAGCCCATGAAGTGAAGATGTCGGGTTTCTCTATTCAACAGGAAGGGAGGGGGAGCTTCAGCATTGTCGGCATTGATAAATCCATCTGCGATGTATTCTCAACGAGGCGGCAGCAAATTCTCGCCTATGCCAATGAGACCGGTTTTACTAGTCATGCTGGGATGAAAATTGCGACACTCGCAACCAGGCAATCAAAACCATTGTGCGAATCCCGCGCTACCTTGTTGGATGAGTGGGAGGAAACGGGCCGCCAGAACGGAATTGCCAGCGGCGATATT
Source organism: Glaciimonas sp. PCH181 (assembly GCF_003056055.1). Classification (NCBI taxonomy): domain Bacteria; kingdom Pseudomonadati; phylum Pseudomonadota; class Betaproteobacteria; order Burkholderiales; family Oxalobacteraceae; genus Glaciimonas; species Glaciimonas sp. PCH181. The sequence goes on along the minus strand of NZ_PYFP01000002.1, from coordinate 519,525 downwards.
CAACTGCTGCGCTCATTCGCACCACAGTGCTTGTTTATGCCTACACCCACACAAATGTTTGATCTGATGACTGAAAAAATGTCCACATTCACGCCGATGCAACTGCATCATGCGGTTGCAGTGGTGGCGCAGGGGATTAAGGACGCCGAAGAAATTGACAAGTACATCACAGACCTGATGTGTCATGCGGAACTGGTCCGCCTGATCGCTAAAAACAATCAGATCGACAAGAGATCTGGCTCGACAGAGTGTCGCTACACAACCCAATCACAAATCAAGCTGGAGCAGGCCTTGGTTGAAAATGCACAAAGTCGCGCCGGAGAGTTGAACCACTACGCCAGTCCTTCTGACGCCATAGCTGCACACAAGACGCTCACCGAAGAACAAATATCCGCCTTACGCTATATAACAGTTGATCCCGGTGGAGTGAAAATCGTGCAAGGAATGGCCGGGACGGGGAAAGGATTTATGTTGAGGGCAGCACGCGAAGCGTGGCAAGCGGCGGGTTTGGATGTGCGGGGGGCGGCGCTAGCCGGAAAAGCAGCTGACGGACTAGAGCAATCCGCCGGGATTCATTCACAAACAGTTCATTCATTAATAGAAGAGCTGGAAAAGGGAACAGTAAAGCTATCACCACAATCAGTTCTTGTTATCGACGAAGCAGGAATGATCGGTTCGAAACAGCTTTCAAAGCTGCTGAATCAGATTCATGATGTGGGTGCTAAAGCGGTTCTGGTTGGGGATAGTCGGCAGTTGCAGCCTATTGATGCGGGCGGCGCTTTTCGTTTGCTGGCAGAGCGGCTAGGCTACGCATCATTACGGAATGTCATACGCCAACGTCATGACGTTGATAAAGAAATCGTGCGTCAATTTGCAGAAGGGAGCGTTGCACAGGCATTGGTTTTGATCAAAGCACGCGGCGGGATCGCGGTATGCGCCAATGTCTCTTCAGCTATGTTGAAAATGGAAGAGGAGTGGGCTGCTCAGTTTGACTCATCTAGACCGCAAGAAGCGTTAATGCTGGCCGGGACACGAGCAGAAGCATTTCATCTTAATCAGTTGGCGCGAGAACGCGCTCGTCGGGACAAACGTTTTGGAAGATCTGTTCAAGTTGAAACTGTCATCAATGATATCCGCTACGAGCGCGAATTTGCTGAGAACGACCGCATCATTTTTTGTCGGAACAATCGCTCGATCGGCGTCAAAAATGGTGACCTAGGCACTGTACTTGGCATCGACCAGCGAAAAGATGGTCACTACGTTTTCCAAGTTCAGCTTGATAGCGGCCGGGCGATTCAATTTGTTTTCGGAGATCCAAAAAAACTAGGCCGCCTTGGTTGTCAGGAGATCGAATATGGGTATGCCATGTCGATGCATAAAGGCCAGGGAGTCACGGCAGATAAAGTGTTCATTCTGATGTCCGAAGGAATGGGTGACCGCGAATGGAATTACGTGGGGGTGAGTAGGGCGCGAGATAAAACGCGCATCTTCTGCTCAGAGGAGTTTGCTAAACAGTTGCAAAATGTAATGTCGAGGTCACGCCAGAAAGATACATCGCTCGATTATCAGTTGGAACAAGAAATGGCGACCTGATTTGGGCGCACCCTATTGCCAGATAGACAAAAGCGTATTTCATCGGTTATTCTGAGTGCCATAAATGTAATGAACAAGTTGTTCTGGTATGCGACCACAATGGGGAACCTGAAGCTTGGCGCTGCGACTTCGATTTCTGCTCGACACAAACATTCTAATTCCACTTCAGGACTCTTATCAGGTTCTTGAGCCGAATCTGACTGACTTCGTTCGATTAGCCGGAGTCGGTGGGCATCAGTTGCTCTACCATCCCGCGACCATTGCGGATTTTCGGCGAGATACCGATGAGCAGCGGCGCGAAATGAATCTTCATCGTCTTGCGCAATACTCACAGCTTGATAACCCTGCACGATGCCCTTGGAATACGCCGGAAACTACGGCCAACGAGGCATGCGATAACGAAATTCTCTATGCCCTTGAATGCGATGCGGTGCATGCATTAGTTACTGAGGACAGGGGTATTCACGGTAAGGCGCGAACAAGAGGATTGAGTGATCGTGTTTATACGATCCAAATGGCGCAATACTGGCTCCGTGGGCTGCACGAGCCGAAGCAGGAGGTTCTTCCCAATATTGAGGATGTACCGCTGCATAGCCTGACACCAAGTCTAGCTACGGATTTCTTTGATAGCTTGCGTGAAGGGTACGCCGGGTTTGATGAATGGTTTCGTCGTACGGCGCGCGACGACCGGCGAGCGTGGGTGTACAGGGACGAACATGGAAATTTGTCGGCACTTTGTATTTATACCGTACAAAATGGTGAGGTTCTCAATGATGCGAAAGAGTGCCTTACTGGAGATGCGCTCAAACTTTGCACCTTCAAGGTTGGTGAAAAGGTTCGCGGACGGAAAATCGGAGAGCTATTTCTCAAGGCCGCATTCCGCTATGCCACCAATAACGCATGCGAACATCTGTTCATTCATGCCGATGCCGAGCGCCACGATTACCTTTTGCGTTTACTAGAAGATTTTGGTTTTGAGGAACGCGGGACGTATTCAGGTGATCTAGTGATGGTGAAGACTCATCCGCTATCAGCTCCTGAGCCAGCTGGATTGCCGCCGCTCGACTATGCTCGTCGATATTTTCCACATTTTAGATATGATGCGGACGTACAGAAATTCATCGTTCCCATCTTGCCGGAGTATCACGAAACGCTTTTTCCTGATTACAGTCCGCATCAAGGCCGCTTGTTCAACCCGTCGAACAGCGTAGGCAACGCGATCAAGCTGGCCTATTTGTGTCATGCGAAGACAACTGCTATCGGCGCTGGTGATGTCTTACTGTTCTACCGTACACATGACGAGATGTCTGTAACCACAATTGGTATCGTGGATAAGTTTAAGGTGCTACAAGACCCTGCCGAAATAGCCAGCCTCGTCAGCCGCCGGACGGTCTACAGTCAAGAAGAAATAGAAACAATGGCGAAAAAACAGACGAAAGTTATTCTCTTCCGTTCGGTCGAGCATCTATCTCGACCAGTTAGCTATGCTCAACTTCAGCGGGAATGCGGTGTAGCAGGACCAATTCAATCAATTCGACACATTCATGATGACCAATTCTCAAAAGTGCTTACTGCCGCAGGGTGGAAGAGCCATAGTTCTTTCAATTAAGCCTAAATACGCTGAGCTAATTCTTGCTGGTACGAAAACAGTCGAATTGCGTCGTATGTGGGCTGCCGAGCAGGTGGGAATGATTGTTATCTACGCCAGTTCTCCAGTTTGCCGCCTTGTGGGACGCGTGAATGTGCAAGACGTCGTGAGAGCGGCACCGTCCACTCTATGGAAACACAGTGTTCAACGCGGCGGAGGACTGACTAGGCGTGAGCTTTTTGACTATTTCAGCGGTAAAGATGCTGGGTATGCCGTGCTCTTGGATGACGTTGTTAAATTCGAGAAAATGATTGAGCCGCAGGCTGTCATTGAGAATTTTTCGGCACCGCAATCGTTTCGCTACTTGTCGGCAGCTGAAATACGAAAACTCGAACAGAAAGTGCGAATAAGGAAGGCTAAACAGTGATTATTTTCGTTGCTGGCATTCATGGTGTCGGGAAGACCTATCTTGCCGCCCCCATAGCTAAACAACTCGGAATCAGGCATGCGACAGCGAGTCAGTTGATAAGAGAAGAGCGTGGGGGGCAATCGTGGGGTAAAGATAAACAAGTTAGCGAAGTGGACGATAACCAGACTGCTCTAATTTCAGCAGTCTCAAGATTGAAAGAAAGTGATCCATCGCTACTGCTTGATGGGCATTTTGTTCTTCGTGGCGAACATGGCGTGCATATACCGATTGCGGAAAAGGTATTCCGTTGTTTGCGAATTGACGCTGTTCTATTGCTTGAGTGTGATGTTGAGGTCATCTCGGTGCGGTTGTCAGAACGGGGCGATCATTCGTGGAACGTTGCGGACTTAGCGTCCTTTGCGATAGCTGAGGCCGCCCATGCCAATAGGGTTGCCACAATGCTTGGCTTGCCCTTGCAAATTATGCGGACTCCTAATCCAGCCCAGTTCAAGGAAGTTGTTGAAGCTTTGCTAAAGAGGCGTCCACATATACAAATAAACGCTTAACCAATGTGCCGCAGCATGTCCGTGTTGAGTGATTTGTCGTCATACTCATTGGTAGTCACAGTTTTCATATTTTGAGATCAAAGTGTTGTGCAATTCTTGTATTGCTTCAGAGTGTTCATGCGTAGGTAAACTGGTGATGTCAAAGTCGATGCAGATTTCGATGTCTTTTAGCGAGATGTAATTTCGATGGAACAGGTTAGCTTCTATCTCTTGATCTGGGGTTGCATACTCGCGTTCTTCTTGGTCTGAACCTCCGATCAAAAAACGGCCGTACACTTCTTGAATAATCGGACGCATACATCGCTGAATGTTGGCCACTTCTAGCATCATCTCCTTGATTTCGGTGTCAATCGATTTTTGGTCGTTGAAGAAGACAGTGCCACTGGGATGTGCGATCTTGTTGCGACGCTTTACAAATTTCGCGAATTCACCGACTTGCTCGTTTCCGCAACCTATTAGTTTTAGGAAACGGAAGATCTGCGATTCCTTCAGTTTTTCGTAAAATTTGAACGGCGTGTCAGCGTCGAGGAGCGTATTCTCAGACTCGCTTTGAAAGCCGACGAGCGCATTCTTGAAATCTTGTTCGCGAACCAACCGGATTTGCCAGATCGAAAAACTGACGAAGCTCATATATAGCAGGTGAAAGGCGAGGCTGGAGAATTCGTATTTCCCCGTCGCGTAGTTGCTCTGAAAGGCATCCCAGAGAAAAGTAATATACTTGCCCTCGGATTGCGTCTTGTACGACACGGGGAGATAGTCTGCTAATTCGAGTGCCTCGTCCATAGCCTAGACCTCCACTTCAGGTAGATCTTCTTCACCCCAGGCGCGGGCGATGGTGGCCTGGACTTTTTTCTCGAAGCGGATCATCAGTTCGCGGTTGGCGGCGACCAGCGCTTGCTCGGCTTCGATCTCGGCGACGATGGCTTGCTGCGTGGCGAGGGGTGGGAGGGGGATTTTGATCGTTTTAATATCGACGAGATGGAGGTTCGTAACCGTGCCTGACTTGGAGCGGGCAGTCGCCTGAGCATATGCCGTGTCGGAATTCAAAAAGCACGCCAAATAATGCGGGTCCAGCAACTCTCTCTTGGGCTTAATTAGAGCGAGGCTCACGAATATGCTGAACTCCCAATCCCAATCGATGAGCTTTGCAATGCCGATGGTGCCGTTCTTTGAGTAAAGAACATCTCCCTTCTCTGGACGGCAGCGCTTGATGAGTTCGTTATGCTCGTCCTGCGGAATAAACTTTTTCGACGTGTTGCTTCCAGTGATGTCGGTAACACGCAGAAACGGAACGCCAGACTCAGTGTAAGTTGGGGTGAAATGCGCGCCGTCGGTGATTTTGGTCGACACTTCGCTGAGTTCGAAGACCGGCCAGTCAAGGTGGATGGGGATGTGGGGGCGGTAGTGGTCGAGGACGGTGCGGGCGCCATTGATGACTTTCTGGTAGCCCTCGATCTCCGCCACGATCTCCTTCTGCACCTCCAGCGGCGGGAGAGGGATTTCGAAGTTCTCCACATAGCTACGCGGTACGCGTTGTAAACCTCCGGTGCCAGTCATCTGGGCAATCGCGCTATCTCGGAAGATTGGATGGGTAACACAAAAGTAGATCCATTCAGGGAGTGCAAGCCCTTCGGTCCGCAGTACGTAATACTCGCTTGAACCGAACCCGATTCCATTGACGAGATTTCGCGCGATACCCGCTTTGCCGTTCTCGAAGCAGGGCGTCACTTTTGCCAGCAACACGTCATTGTCTTTGAAGTAGGTGTAGCTGTTCGAAACTTCCGACAGCCTTTTCTCTTCACTGGGCCGGAATGAAATTCTATGCTCGTTCAAGTCTGCCATGGGCACAAAGGAGACGGAAGTTTCACCGCCCAAGTCCCTAAGTTCGCTCTTGAGTGGATTCAATGTGCAGACGTCGCCTAAGCGTAGTTTGGGAAATTTGGATGAGCTTACCCCAATCTCCCGATACCGCTCCCCGCTGAGGTTGTAGTCGCCGTTCGCGGCGATTTTTTCCTTCGCCACAATCAGTCCGAGCGTGGGCTGAAGCTTGTCGGTGGCTTGTTGCCTGCGGAGCGCTTGCAGGTATTCGGCCAGTTCAATTTTTACCTGCGTAAGTTGTTCTCCTCCATTCGCGCGGCGTTGTGCACCAAGACCGAAGCCGTCGTTTTCGATTTTGAAAAAGGCAACGCTGTGGCTTTGTTTGGCGAGGGATTTATCGAGGATTAGGATGGAAGTTTTGACGCCAGAGTAAGGCTGAAACACGCCCGCTGGGAGCGAAACTACGGCGACGAGCGAATTTTCGACCAGCATTTTCCGCAGTTCTTTGTAAGCGTTCTGGCTCTGAAAGATGATGCCTTCGGGAACAATGATGCCAGCACGACCAGTAGGCGTGAGGTGCTCGGCGATGTAATCCACAAACAGCACTTCACTGCGCTTGGCCTGAATGGAAAAGCGTTTATGCGGCTTGATGCCGCCTTTCGGCGACATGAAGGGCGGATTCGCAAGAATGACGTCAGCGGATTCGTTCCAGCGTTCTTCGGATGTGAGTGTGTCGTATTCGACGATGTGCGGATCTGAGAACCCGTGCAAGTAAAGGTTCACCAGCGATAGGCGTACCATGTCGGGCGAGATGTCGTAGCCCTGAAAGTTTTTGGCGATGCGGCCTTTTTCGTCAGGGGTGAGCGTGCTGGTATTTTTGGCGTCGATATTCGTACGCAAAATGTATTTGTAAGCGGAGATGAGGAAACCCGCCGTGCCACAAGCGGGGTCAAGAATCATCTCGCCTTTTTTTGGTGCCATCACCTCAACGATGAAATCAATGATGTGGCGCGGGGTGCGGAACTGACCCGCATCGCCTTGCGAGCCGAGGACGGATAGCAAGTATTCGAAGGCGTCGCCGAGTCGCTCGGAGTGGTCGTAGCTAAATTCATCGATAATTTTAAGAAAACTCTTGAGCGTCTCGGGGTCGCGATACGGTAGATAAGCGTTTTTGAAAATATCGCGAAACAGCAGGGGGATACCGGGGTTCTGCGGCATGGTGGTGATGCCTTCACCGTAGAGGCCGATCAATTCGTGGCCGCCAATGCCTGCGCTCATCAGCTTGGCCCAGCCGTAGCGGGTAAAGTCGCCGGTGAAGAATTTACGCTTGCCGCCCAGCTCTTCGGCTTCGGCGTCCATATCATCCATGAATTTGTAGATGAGGGCGATGGTGATTTGCTCGACTTGGGATTTTGGGTCAGGGACCTTACCGACGAGGATGTCGCGGGCGGTGTCGATACGGCGTTTGGTAACGGAGTCCAGCATGAAAATCCTTTATGCAGCAAATTGGTTCAAGGATACGTAGTCCTTGATGTAATTGGGTATGAGTGTGCGGTATTGCTCTGGCACGGCCCTGAGGTCACGGGTCGAGAAGATCGGATTGGTGGCGAGATCGGTGTATTGTTTAGTCTCGATGATGTGGCGAATCTGGTCGCTGGTGACGTAGGCCTTGAAGTAATTCTTGAGCGCCGGAATAGCCTCAGCTTCTTCCGGTTTGTAGTCGGCGACGAATTTCGAGAATTCTTCTTCAAGCAGTTCATCCTTGGATTTGAAGCGCGGGATCAGGCCGAAGATTTTTTCGAGAATTTCGCGCAGGCCGAGGCGACGATCCACGGCAGCGGCTTTACGGAGCTTATCGAGGGTATAGAATTCGTTAGGCTTGTCAAACACTTCGCGGTTGACGTAATCAATAACACGGTCCCACTGGCCTGCCTCGACGGCCTCAACGATGGTCGCATTCTCGCGCATGGTGTCCTCGAATTTCTCGTAGAACATGCGGTCGATCTTCATGCCCTCATAGCCGATGGTCTCTTGTTGAATGGATGAGATAAAATCTGCGCCTAAGTGCTCGTAGCTTTCACCATAGGCCACTGGTCCCGCGCCACCCCCCGCATCTTCGCTGCCTTGCCCTTTTGGTTTAGGTAGTTTGAGAATCTCGTCGTAGTTGAACTCTTCTTCGAAGAATTCGCAATTGGCAAAAAAATCGAACAGTTTGTAAGAGGTTTTGCACGGTTTCTTGACAATTTCCTTGAGGTCGTTATCGAATAGCTGTTCGAGGAAATTGTGTTTGCGGGTGCCGCGCCCTTTGATCTGGATGAAATCGGTGGGCGAAAAGATCGGCCGGAACAGGCCAAGGTTGAGCAGGTCGGGGCAATCGTAGCCCGTCGTCATCATGCCGACGGTAATGCAGATGCGAGCTTTGCTGGTTTTGTAGCTTGGCAGAAAATTGGCTGATCCGAGCAGGTTGTTATTGGTGAAGTTGATGGTGAACTGCTGGGCGTCGGTAATCTGCGAGGTGACTTGCACGGCAAAATCAGACTGGTATTTGCCTGGGAACATCATGTCCGCCATCAGGTTCAGAATCTGCGCAAGTTTGGCGGCGTGATTTTGACTAACGGCAAAGATGATGGATTTACCAATCTCGCCGCTGATGGGGTCGCGGTGCGCATGCGCCAGAAATGTTTTACAGAAAAGCTGGTTGGTGGCGTCGGAAAAGAAGCGTTTCTCGAATTCGCGCTGCTTGAAAGTCTCTTTCTGATCTTCGCCCTGATCGTCTTTGAATTCAACGATAAACCCATTTTCCGAGAGAAGCTGTGTGGTGATCTCGCTGCGGGCATCTACTACGGTAGGATTGATAAGGAAGCCATCTTTCACGCCATCGAGCAGGGAATAACGGAATGTGGGCTGGCCATCATCGCAGCCGAAGGTGCGGTAAGTGTCGAGCAACAAACGGCGTTCGAATTCGCGTGGGTCCTTGGTGGTAGGTTTCGCTTTCTCAAACTTTTTGAGGTAGTCGCTCGGTGTGGCGGTAAGGCCGAGTTTGTACCCGATAAAGTAGTCGAAAACGGCGCGGGCATTGCCGCCAATGGAGCGGTGGGCCTCGTCTGAGATGACGAGGTCGAAGTCGGTAGGCGAGAAGAGCTGCTGGTACTTGTTGTTAAAAAGTAGTGACTGGACGGTGGTGACAACAATTTCAGCGCGTCGCCAATCATCACGGTTTTCTTTGTAGATGACGGTTTTGTAATCGTTGGCGAGCACCTTGCTGAAAGCTTTTTTAGCTTGGTCTTCAAGTTCTAAACGATCCACCAGAAAAAGCACGCGCCTAGCATTACCCGTGCGCAAAAAAAGTTTGACTACGGCGGCAGACGTGAGTGTCTTGCCGGTACCGGTGGCCATCTCGAATAGGAAGCGGTCTTTGCCATCTTTGACGGCACTTTGCAGGGCGTATATGGCTTTCTTTTGATAGGGGCGGAGGAAACGCAGACTGTTCGCGTCGATGAATTCAGGGCGTTCGGCCTTATTCTTCCAAGAGGCCTCGGCAGCATAGCTGGGTCGCTGTGTGAGAACAACATAGTCGTCGTCAACCACCTCTTCAACAAGACGCTTAGGATCGGGGACGGTTTTCTGATAGCCGATCACTGACGTGGGCGTCGGGAATGTTGTGATGACGTAGGGATTGCCGCGCTCCAGATCCCAGAAGTAATGCAGGTTGCCGTTAGAAAGGATGATAAAACGGCAGTTCTGCGAACGAGCGTATTTGCGGGCTTGCTCCTTCCCAACGAGCGGACTTTTGTATTCAGCCTTTGCCTCCAGGACTATAAAGGGAAAGCCTTTCTCGTTGAGAAGAAGAAAATCAATAAATCCTTTTGATGATTTCTCGAAGTCTTCGCCGAGAGCGTCAAGGTCCTGTGTTTTGATCGTGACACTGGGCTCAAGCTGGATGTTTGCAGGTAATTTGCCATCGGTGAAGAAACGCCAACCAGCAACTTCGAGCAGTTTGTTAATCTTGATGCGGGCAGTGGCTTCTTTAATAGTCATTTTATTTTAGCAACATTATCCAAGTGCAACCATACTCTTCAGTTGCGTGGGAAACAAGGAAACACAACGAGAATACCCGACTGAATTACGAGTCGGGGGTGTATGGCCATCGTAAATTTTGTTGCAACCCAGAAATCGGGGAATTCTGGTGCGATACACTATTGAAACCACACCGTAGCTTTGGCTACCGCTTCAGCTGGGTTCGCCAGTATCCGATACATCGTTTGGCGGGCACCCTTATTGTCCGTTAAAGTGCAGTCCGTATTTTACCTGTACGTAATTGATAAATGGCCCTAACGGGCGCATAAGATCAAATTTCTTGTTCTGTACGTATAGGCATAGCCTTACGTACAACAAAGCGCCTTGCCTCCGCAACGAGAGTAGAGGGCTTCATTAACTCAATTACATTATCAATCGGTTAAAAAGAGACTTGAGATGGGAGAACGCTTGGCTTTTTGGGTTTTCAAGATAATTTCCGATTAATTCTGCTAGATCGGTGTCTCCTAGCGGGATTATGAAACCACGGTCATCTTTCGCTGTATCAATGCACCGTTGAATAAATTTTTCTCGATTGTCGATTTCTCTATACAGCAATAACCCAACTCGACCACGGCTAGGAGAGAACCGCCCTGAAAGCTGGTCTAGTTCTGGATTACTAATGTCGGAGCTGAAATTTTTGCATTCGATGAAAATATGCCCACTTGGGTAATGCATCGCAAGCCAAGCGAAAAAGCCGGACGAAGCACTATTTACATATGTAAGGTCAATCCGTTTTCTACCCTCATGGATGTTATGTTGTTTTGTTGGCGAAGTTAAGCATGGGTAAAAGAGGGCGGACAGGATTTCTTCGATCAAATTTTCATAAACTGTCGCATGATCCCTGCCTGGTGGGACAGCAGAAAGCTTTTTAAGCTTTAAAGCAAAGTCGGGTGGGGGTGTAGTCTCTATGTCTGCCAATGTTTCATGATCCATTGGCTTTGGAAAGCGTTTTTTCTTCGCCTCTCTGTAGTTATCTAAGACTGATGGGTGCTTAAGGGTCTGTTCGACAACCGCTAGTTTGTCGGCGCCGTATTTATGCATCAAGCTTTTTTTTGTTACCCGTGTCCGGCCGTCTTTAAGCGTCTCGACTAATGCAGTATGAAGGCGTTTTTCCTCGCTCTGCATGTGCGGGAGTAGGTAATAGCGGTAATATTCCTGTGAGTCATACCAGATCTGATGCCGAACGATTATTTTCGGAACGAGAATCACGCGTCCATACTCCGTCATAGGCAGGGCAATTAAGCGCTCTTCCCACAGCTCTTTATCTGGATTCCAAACAGGACCAGATGCAACGTCTGGAGTTAATTCAATTCCATAATAATTACAGACCTCCTGGGTGTATTGAATTAGGGGGCCACGCAGAATGTTGCAGACGGCATCTGAAATTCTATCTGGGCCTATTCCATCAATTAGCAAACATGTGTCTTCAAGGTCTTGGAGAAGGCCCGTGATACTCGCTTTACTCTTGGTCAAAGCTCCCCATACGTCATGAGCCGATCCGTCACCCATTCCATTGCCTCGCGATTTTCCTTTCGAAAAGCCAAAATGGAAGTCATTACTTTCTTTTAGGCAACTAAGAAGATTGATTGCACCTTCATCATCCCCATTGTTGATTTTTTTAAGTACGGTGTCGAAATAATCTTGAATGAGGGAAAGACACTCTGTCGCCCATGTACTTTGGAGACTTCTTAATCGGCCAGGATCTACGAAAACCGCAAGGTCCGTATCTAATCGAATATCCACGAAATCTAAATAAGGCTGTTCTTTATTGAGCTTAAAATATTGCGAAATTCGCATCTTAATCCCTCGTTGTTATCGTCAAACCACATTAAATTTGAGCTGCGGAACCTACATATAACAATGGTGCTTTGGTGAGTTAGAGATAAAGATGCATGAGGCGACGCATATTTTCCAATAGTTGTACAAACGGCATGCGCTTGAATACTACCTTCGGTGTGGAAACATTGATACCAGTAAACATAAACGAGGAAAATATCTGGTCTTATTTTGTTCGGTGTCACGCGGAAAATTGCTCGAATTATTCGGCCGTTTCTGCATTTAAGGGATATGAATGCAGGGGTTGCTGCTGGACATGAACAGTTTGTTAGGATAATTGCGGATCAGCGTAGCGTACTGACTACGAAAAAAGTCAATAATTGTGGAGAAAAAACTTGCCGCAACTAAGGTACAGAATAATTAAAATAGAAAAGGCCGATCGTCGGATCGGCCTAAGTCTTTGATTTCATTGGTTGGGACGTGGTGATTTGAACACTCCGCCCCATTCCGTTAAAATAATCTCGGGCAATTTACTAAGCAACTTTGTTGTCTATTGGCATGACTTTATCCCCGCTGGCCAGTTTGTCAAGAAAATCGGCCCAAGACTGCATCATATTGCGCCTCTCTCCCAAATATTCAGCAAAGTTATAAGCCCCGCGCACGGGATCGCGCTCACCATGCGCCAGTTGGCGTTCGATGGCGTCTGGATTCCAGCCCTGTTCATTTAAATGCGTAGATGCCATGCTCCGAAAACCGTGGCCGGTCATTTCTTCTTTGCTATACCCCAAGCGGCGTAACGCACCGTTGACGGTATTCTCACTCATTGGACGTCCGTTTGTCCTTGCGCCCGGGAAAACATATTTCCCGTGACCCGTCAGTGGGTGAAGCTCCCGCAGGATTACGACAGCCTGGAAGGAGAGGGGAACGATATGCTGTTCCTTCATTTTCATGCGCTCAGCAGGAACGCGCCACTCCGCCCGATCTATATCAAACTCTACCCATTCGGCTTTCCGTAGTTCTGCCGAACGAACAAAAACGAGAGGAAGGAGCCGTAGCGCACACTGGGTAACAAATGAGCCACCGTAGCTTTGAATGACCCGCATTAGTTCACCTATCCCCTTGAGGTCAGTAATTGATGGGTGGTGAGTTTCTTTCGCTGGCGGAATCGCTCCGCGTAAGTCCGGCGAGAAGTCGCGTTGCATATGTCCGCTCGCTACTGCGTAACGGAATACCTGACTGCAGTTTTGATGTGCTCGATGCGCTGTCTCTAGTGCGCCACGGTTTTCAATTCTGCGCAGCACGGCTAAAAGTTCGGGCGGTGTAATGTCCGCAATTGGGCGGCCACCAATCCAAGGGAAAATGTCTCGCTCTAAGCGGCGGAGAATTTTGCTGCTGTGACTCTCCGCCCATTCTTTGGAGAATTTTGCAAACCATTCGCGGGCCACCACTTCAAAACTGTTGGCCGCTCTAGCTACGGTTGCCGCCTTTTGCACCTGCTTATTTACCGCAGGATCGATCTCGTTTGCGACTAAGGTACGTGCTTCGTTAAGTTTTACTCTGGCAACGGCAAGGGTTATGTCTGGATAAACCCCTATCGCAAACGTTTTGCGTTTTCCTGAAAAACGATAGTCATAACGCCAATATTTTCCTGCTTTATTGATAAGAAGATAAAGACCTCGTTCATCAGAAAGCTTGTAGTCTTTATCCTTTGCTTTAGCATTACGGATTTCAATGTCTGTAAGGGGCATGACGGTATGTCTCTTGTAAGGTGGTGGGATACCGTCAGACATACCGTCTGAAATCACGGGATGTGGCGATACTTTATGATACCTCACGAGACAATAAAAAGGCCGCTTCCCTATGAGGGGAGCGGCCTTTGGAACAGTTTGGGACTTTGTGATACGCGTAATTGGTGGAGGCGGCGGGAATCGAACCCGCGTCACGGTCACCGCCGAGCCTGTTCCTATAACGCTTTGCCGATTATCCCATTTGATTTGGGCGACATTTGGGCGAAAAACTCCAAAAGCTGTTTCCGCGTTTCCGATTCGGTTCCCTGCTCAATCCAACGACCATAATTTCGGGTAATCATCTCGGTGTCGCGGTGTCCCATCATCTTTGCGACGTATAAAGGGTTTGCTCCTGCGGATAGCAACGTACTAGCGAAGGTATGACGCGTCTGGTACGGATTGCGATACCTGACTCCTGCCTTTGTTAAGATTCGTCGCCAGCGCTTGGCTAGCGCATGGTCATCAGCCCACCCTTCGTTATAACGAGGATCCTCAAATACCAATCCTCCTTTTAGTTGAGTGAATTCCTTTTGCGCAACCAGGGCGTCGTATGCGCCGCGTAGCATATCTATCTTCCGATTACCCGCTGCGGTTTTGGCATCCGTCTTGGTGATGCCTTGAGTTTTGACGCGATCAACACTAATTTTTGAACTCACCCAGTCAATCGATTGCCACTCCAGTGCGATAAACTCCGATGTTCGCATTCCCGTTGCAAACGCGTGCTGCCACACGTTTCGCTCTTGACCGACGCACGCCGCCAGGATTGCGCTAATTTCCTTCATATCGAACGGATCAACTTCAAAGTCAGTTTTGCGCGCTTCTCGTGGCATGATCTTTGATAGTTTGACTCGCTCCAATGGATTAAATTCGATAAGGTCGTCATTAACCGCCTGCTCCAAGGCATTCCGCAATGGGGTAAGAATGTTGCGGACAGTCTTGATTTTGCAATCCAGTCCAGCAATCCATGCCCTAATCGCCGGTGCCGTCAAATCGCGCAATAGGGTTTTATCCCACTGATCGAATAGATGCGAGTCACAAACCTGCTTATACCCACGATGTGTGCTGGCTGATAGTGTTTTCTTTGCAATATCCAATTGTTCGCGCAGTAACTCGCCGATAGTCTCCTTCACGGGAGCTGGGCCGAATTTGCTAGCCGTAGTTGAGTCGGGAAAATATTCCGCGTAATTGAAATTCCCGCGCTCAATAGCATTGAGGATTTCCCCGCGAAGGCGGATCGCGTAGTTGATGTTCTGCTTGGTGTGCGCAAGTTTTAGTGACTCTCGGCACTCCATTCCCTTGTACATGAACCGGATTCGAATGGACTCGGATTCCGTTCCTTTTCGCAGTTCTATGCCGCGAGTGCTTGCTTGGTTCCCCATTGCTCCACCCATTTTTCTGCCTCAGCCAAATTTACCCACAAAAATCCGTCGACAATCTTGCACTGGGTGCCGTCCAGCCATTTACCCATTTTTCTGCGTGACCGGACCGCATCTGCGGTGTCGCCTGTTATGTCAACGTATTTTGTAAGCTTAACCCAAGTCATTGCGTGGTTCATAAATCAACTCCTTTTGATCCGGTGGCCTTATCTTGCGTTGGGGCAGGCGGTAACTCCATCCAGTGCGTAACAACATCGCCTTCCGTTTCAATGGGTTCGTAATAGTCCTCAAATTCCGCATTCAACATCTTTTTGTACCATCCCGTAAATGACGCGGTCGCCCCCTCATCTGCATATAGATGAAATCCATTTAAATATGTCGCATTGAGCGTGTGAGTTTTCTGGTTGTGCGCACGCCTGCAAGCGATGAAGAAATCCTTGCGATCGGTAGTTTTCACTTCCGGCATCCGCTCATTAACGCCAATCCAGCCGTCCGATACCGGAATTCCGGCATCGCTTCGCAATGGACTACCTTGCAAGCCCTTGCGCTGTAAGTAGTCCATCACCCTCACTAACAACCTGTGGTCTGGCGCGGCTCCACTGAGTGCGCGGACTAATTGGCGAACTAGAACGGATAAGTCGCCCACTACTATTTGCGCCTTCGCCAATTCAGCGCTCAAATTGCGAATCTCGATCTCAAACGCCTTCGCCTCGCAATATCGGGCGCACGGTGCCGGATGTTTACTTTTAGACTGTAGTTCGTGGCGCTTTAGCCGCTCTTGCAACTGCACTAACTCCTGATAGGCTGAAATTCTGTCAACCGGAAGATCGGGACGCTCTAACAGCAGCGCGAGACGTCTGACCAGATTGTTGTGATTGGCTTTCCAGTGCTCGGCGCTTTCGTTGTGCGGCACAGATGCTACCGAACTACTCGAAGTATTTGAGGTGCTCAAAAAATACTTAACTGTGGCGACTGCCGCATTGTAGATTTTAGGCGATGGAGCAATGCCCTCTAGCAAAGATGTCTCAGCAAAAAAACCGATAATGGTCATATCGTTGACGTCACCGCTATGTTTTTGCGTCGCGTTATCCTGCGCAAAATCCAAGAGGGCGGCTTCGATCTTGCGGGCATCGGCGTCCGCATTTGCACTTGATTGGGGGCTGTGGTCCTTCATGTAATACCCATAGTTGGCCCACCGAAGACCAATCTCTAATGCCTCGCGTAATTTATCGCTCATGCTGTTAGCTCCTTAGTGACCAAGACCCTGCAAACCTCTTCTACAATGGCGCGAACCATCTTTTCAATGCGTTCGTGCGCCAGCTTATTTGCTTCGCATGGAGCGGCCTCAACACCATATGCCCAGGCAGCGAATGCGATTCGCTCAGCGCTCAGTGGCTTCGAGTTTGCCAGGGTGGCGGGTAAAGGCGATTGCTTTGGCTTCGCGGCCCGCCGCTGTCTTGATGGGGTAACTATGCGATTGATCATGATTCGCCTGTAATGTTGAGAATGCATCCAGCGTTACCGATTCCCGACTCGCAGGAGACGTCGTCGATTGCCGACGGACCATCGGTATAGGTGATTAGCCAAACAGGATAGTATCCAGGGTGCTTTTGCAGCTCGGTAATGAGTTCTGAGACTGTCATTTCGCCTCCTGAGTAGCGAGGATGGCGCGGGCGAATTTCACGGGATCAATTACTAAGTCTGGACCTCCATCTAAGTCCTCGCTTCCGTGGGCGGCTCCCCAGTGTTTCTGGTCGTGGGCTATGCTCTTTATCTGGTCATCACTCAATGGCACCAACTTTGTCTTCACTGCCGCATCTATAGCCATAGTCACGTTAGCGAATCCATACTTTCTGGCAAGCACCCAAACCTCATCGTACAACTCAGCTCGATACTTATCGCCAGTAGTGCTTTCGCCTACTGTCTGTGTTGGCGCTTCCGAGTATTTCAGCGCTTCTAACCGTTCAATCGCATCAGCGCCAGCGCGTAGCACGTCTGCATAGTCGTTATGGCTATAGCCTGAATTAGATGCGTACTCGCGCAATTCAGTTGCTAAACTGCTTTTGTGTTTTGCTGACGCTGCTATACGCTCCCCGCGCTGGTGAATCATCATCGCAAAGTTTGCAACATCGATAGGATCTCCCTTGGTGACGTGGGCTATGAGCATGTCACTAAGGCTTTGATTTGTGCAGCGACCATGATCGTCCCATCCACTCCTACCATTGGCGCGTGATACAGTCATCTTTTCTTTCATAGCAACAGCGAACCGATCTACCGCGACATCATCGCTATGCTGCAGCTGTGCTGGCGCGGTGCATTCCGAGCATTTGAACGCACCTATTTCGGCTAGCGCTGATTCAACTGTCGGATATGTGGCCGCATCCCAACAGTCAGGATAGTGGATCGATTGGGCGATGTTTACTGGCATTGGTGAGGCGGCGAATAGCGGCAAAACTGTATGACCCATTTTTTCGCGCCAGAACGTCACGTTAATCGGCGCATCAAACAATGCAGAAACACCGTCCGACGTGATGACTCTATAGCTGTCAGGCTCCTGCTGGCTTAGTGCTGCACCTGCCAAGGCTTCTGCAATGGCATAAGCAGCGTCGTGATCCATGTGTTCGCCCGTATGGGCTATGAAGGCATTTTCAACCGTCACAGCAAACTTATCGGCAAATGCCGTTGCCTGCTCGATATTCAATTCCATGATTTATCCTTTATGCCACTAGAATTTGACGATAATTGTTTGAGCATTTGGTTGGGTCATCACATTCACCAAACCAACAGAGCAACCAGACGCGATCTTCCGTCTTGCAGCGCCGATCGAACAGTCCATCGTGGCGCTTCCACATCTTTCCGGGATAGACGCCACTGGGGTGCGTTGATGAGTAGTCCGCTAATTGCGCAAACGAGCTGGCATCCATCAGTGCATGCGTGTCATCGAGCGATATCGTTTCACGGCGCGGTTGCCTCCAGTGCTTACCAAGCGGGTCGGTCATTGGGGGAATAGCGGTTTCCGGCGAACGTAGTCGCGCTTTAATTTCCTGCGTCTGTTCTTTTGTCATGATAGGATTCCTGAATCTGCTCGGAGGCTTCCATGTGGATATGTCGAAAATGCAAAACTGAGTGGGACTTTGCACTCCTTACGCCAGAAGTCGATGAGGTAGGGTCTTACTTTATTTGCCCAACCTGTGATCACCGAAACGAATTGATTGGCGTGCGCGATGAGGGTGGTTCCTCATCCTTATGCAGCCGGATCTTGATTGGCCCTCTGCACGACTGTGGCGCGAGTAAATCAATCGTAAACGCCTTATCGATACCTTTGCGGGTTTGGGTCATGTTAGGATTCCCCCAAAATATGGGAGAAAGTGATGTTGCTTAGATGAAAAATTACAATTGGATTTGCCAGTGCCTTTTTGGTGGTAACGTTTGTGCTGTACCCTCCGATGAGTAGTCAGGATTGGGCTGCTTGGGTTCAGGCGGTTGGGTCTATCGCAGCTATTGGCGCTGCAATTTGGATTTCTAGACACCAGCAAAATATTGTCCGGCAACGAGACGAGGACAATGCGGTTTTGACCCTGCATCTCCTGAACCATGAAGCGATGCAATTTGCTATTAATTTGAACGATCAAATCGAGAGCGCGCCAGGATCCCCGGTCATTTTTGATGTGGCAGCATTCAACGAGATGCGAAGCTCGCTCGGAAAAATTCCTCTCAGATGCCTGGACCCGACTCTGCTTACATGTCTTTTTAGACTTAAGGATATACTTGCGCACGTTTTCCAGCGGTTTCATGGTCGTGAGGTGTGGGTCACGGAGGATGCCGGCCAATCCGATAAGCATTGGCTCTTGGAGATGCGAAGGGTTATGATGAGAATCGCTGAACAATCGTCCTCCGTCATGATTAAGAAAAATATTTCGGAGCTGGTATGGGTTGATCTGGACGATACTCACTAAATTGATCATGCCACCCTCGCAATCTGACGCTCATGAGAAAAATTCGATTTCATAACCACTCCATTACGGTGTCGATAAAAGTTTTTGCCGCTTCAGCATTGATAGCGTTTCCGTAGGCGCGCAGTCGTCCCACTCTTGAGGCAGCCCCATGAGCCAGCGGGAATGTGCCGGGTTCAACTGGCCGCCACTTTCCATCCCTGCATCCAAGCCAGTCAACATCTCGCCAGAAACCGTTAGTCGGGCCGGGCCGCTCCATTCGGGTGATGTTGTCACTCCCGATCCCGCTAAGTTCGCCCCGCAAAGTGCTGCCGTTTTTCTGCCCCCATCCGTGCTGGCTGACGCGTTGTACCCCTTCTGTGCTGGTGTTCCGGCCATTGGCGTCGGCCATCCCGCTAAGTTGACTATTCCGTTCAGTGTCACCTGTGATTTTGTTCCGTCCAACCTCCGCCCCGATGGACTGCAATGCGTCATCGTTTGGCCGCCGTCCCCGTTGGCTTTCGATGGCGTCGGCCAACCGGCCAGCGCCACGATCTGATTCAGCGGCTTGCCCGTATCCCAGGGTCTCGCGTCTTTTACTCCCCTCGAGGAATCGGTTACCGTGCATGTCGGCCAGCCCGCCAAATATGCTTGTCTCGGCAACTGATCCACGCGATCCTTGCCGTCCCTCTGCGCTATCATCCCCGGCGTATCTTTCCAATCCCGTACCGTTGGAGTGATCCAGCCCGAAAGACTTGCTTGCCCCGCCAACGTTTGCAGACCTCTTTCTGTTTCTGGCTGATTGTTGACGTTGCATGTTGGCGTGGGCCACCCAATAGTTCCTGTCTCTGATGTGCGGGGCACCGATGCCCGCAGACGGAAACGGGACCGCCCCGAAGGCGTAACCCAAGGCTTCCATGTCAGTGTGTACAAGGTCGACCCAAGCGTCTGCATCTTTACTCGCAACTTGCTCTCCAAAGACGATTGGAGGATCGCACTCGCTGATGAGGTGGTTCCAAGCAGGCCAAAGGTGCCGCTCGTCAGCAAATCCAATTCCTTTACCTGCCGCGCTGAAAGGCTGGCACGGACAACTACCCGTCCAGACTGGTCGCGAATCTGCCCATCCTGCGCGACGTAAAGCATGGGACCAAACTCCAATTCCAGCGAAAAAGTGGCATTGGATATATCCTCGTAAGTCATCTGGTCTAACATCTTCAATACTCCGTTCATCTACGTCGCCGGGCGCAATGTGTCCAGCGGCGATGAGGTTGCGCAGCCATTTAGCAGCGTATGGGTCGATTTCGTTGTAGTAGTTCGCCATGCGTCAAACCGTTAAATTTGACAGAGGCTATAGAGGTCCGGCTTCATGCTGCCTTCCTTTTCTTTCCCGACTTGGTTCTGAAAACTTCGGGGATGACGTCGTGCTTAGGCGTTGCGATAGCTGAGGCGATCAGCTTGTGCCAGTTGCTTGGTGTGTTGCGCAGGGTTGGCGCCTGGCGCTCTAGATCGCGGTCTGTCTTGTCGCACATCGTCACCAGGCGCTCGACTGTCTCCGCGTCGACGGCGATGTTGTCTCCGCCGTTGTAGTGGCCCAGATGCGCCATAATTTCGTCACGGCTGTACTTGCCGGCTGCGGCGATGCTATATCGGTACCCGCAGCCGCTCTGGCCCCATAGGGTGATGTGGGCATCGGTTCGGTTGGTGTGCTTCAGACTTAGGACGTAGTAGCTGTTTTCCGGCGTCAGGCTGGCGCGCAATACCTCGATCTTCCTCATATTTTTGCGTGCTACAGCTTGATGGATCGCGGCCATCTGTTTTTTCTTCCGATCGTCATCGTTGAAGTGCTGACCTTTCAGTCCTGCTTCCGGTGCTGTGTGGCGCAATTCAAAACTGGCGATGTTCATCACCTCCCCGCAGGGCAACAAGACCCACCACATATTGTTGATGTGGTAATACGCGGTGCCCGAAAACCAGCGTTTATCATGATTGCGGAAGTAGATCGCATCTCCATCGCGGACTGTGTCCTTGGTCGCCGTGGTCGAGTTGCGCGACTCCGGCTGCTTGTCGTATATGCCGCGGTGCTGCTCGGCCAGCTCGTCACGACGATGGGTGATCTCTGCCATGCCTTGGCGCTTGACCTTGACTTGGAGTGCGTAGCCAAGGCCAGCCATTAACGTTGCGATCTTTGCGCGCTCGAGCTCGTACTGCATGCCGATCAGGAATGGCATTTTCTCTCGCTTGTCGAAGTCATACTCGCCACCCGCCCGATTCTCGCGGACTACGTTCTGGAAAAAAATAATTTCCAGGTGTCGGCCGCAGAGGTTCAGATTGAACTCAAGGGCGCCTTTGTTACCGGTGTGATAGTCATCGCGGATGAGCGCGTCGACGCTCTGGTCGTTTTCAATGTGAAAGCCACGGGCACTGAGGTGGTCGACCAACTGGTCGCGGGTTGCCTTGACAGCTGGATCCTTGGGATCATCGAGCCAAAGATTCAGCGACGTGTCGTGTTCGGTGAATCGCGGGGCGCCATTGCTCATACTGCTGGCTCCCCACCTAAGGCAAATACAAGATCGTTTAGCATTTTGTTTAACTCGCCGGTCATCAGCAAGAAGTCACCATCAAAGCGTTCGCTATCATTGCGATTGGTCGGATCGCTTTCTTCTTTGATGACATCGAGGGGAGCAATGCGCTTGATCGCTAGTCCCTCGGTCAGCACGAACGAGATGCGATCATTCCAGGTCATCGCCAAGCGGGTGCACTGCTTCCCTGCGGCGATGTGGCGGCGAGTATCGTCCACTTCCAGGGTGTGGCGGATATAGCGAACGGTTGCCTTGCCTTCGCCATTGGCGCGCAATTCCGTATCCTGATCGACCGTAAAGCCACTCGGCGCTTCATCGGCCACAAGCCAGTCGGTCATGGATGTCAGTGGCGAATGCACCGTGCGCAATCCTGACGCTTCCAACTTATCAACCGATGCAAGCAGCAGCTTCAGAGCGTCCTCTGCACGTGATGGACTGGACACATCTACGATCAGCCAGCCATTGACCGGATCAATCCATACGTGCGTCGTCCGGAGTTGACTAAAGGCGCGTGGCAGCAATTCGTCGGTGACTTGCTCTTTCAAATCCTTTAGTTGCTTGCGGCCCGGCGCAAAACCTTGCTCAGATTCGATTTCGGCGGCGCGATCTTTGGTGACCTGATTAATAACCGAGGCCGGAAGCAATTTCTTTTCAGTACGCAACGCGATAAGCATCTGGCGATCAACGATATGCACCAGCTGTCCGCTATCGCGCGGTGAAGTCCAACCTTGGGTTTGCATTTCCAGACTGCTGCACGGTGCGAAAACCCGCTTCGCCAAAAATGCTTCCAGCTGCTCAGCGCTGATCGCCCAAGGCGCGGGAATACGATAAATTTGAAGATTGTGAAACCACATGATGCAACTCCAGTGAAGTGATGTTTAGGCAGCGACCGCTGCTTGTTCTGATTTTTGGTAAGGCAACCAGGTGATAAGCACCTTGCCGTCGCGCTTTATCTGAACGCCTTTTTTGTCGACTTTAGGTCCGCGAACCATCAGGCGGGGCAGCCTGATTTGCCCCCCCCCAGACGCAATACGAATCCAGTCGTAGCAAAACTGCGGAGCGTCAAACGCTGGTGAAATCTGGCGCAAAGTCTTTTTTTCCTCGAATATGGAGACCGAAAGAACTTCAACTTCGGCGCGCCATTCATCGTGCGATAGCCGTTTCTTGGTGGCCGGATCAACCGTCCGCACCTTCTTCTCTGCAGCTTTCTTGCAATCAAGGCGACTGACGCCGAATACACAAAATGCGCTCATGCTTATGCTCCTATGGGTTTGCGATAGACCTTGACCGGATAATCAGCAATAGAAAAATCTTGGGCGTTGGCGCAAATACGGCCGCTTGCATCAACGCAGACAACACGATCCCTATTCACACGATGCGCAACGAACTTGTCGCGGACGGTGAGAAGCCAATTATCAAAACTAGAAAACTCGAATAACTCTTCGCCGACCGTCATCGTTACGGTGATCTGCGGCATAAAATTAGGTGTGCTTGCAGGCGATGCGACGCGCCTCGATACCGCCCTTGACGTCGGGCCACTCCAACTTGCAAAGCTGTGCCAGCTGCGCGTGCTTATCTGCTTCGACCTCTGCAGGCGTCAGATCGGGTAGCTGGTTTGCATTCGTGGTCATGGCATAGGCAAAGAAAAGTAACGCCACCGCGACAAGGCTGATAAGCCCAACTACGAAGCGCGTATTCATAGCTGCACCATCACGGTTACGCCCAGTGCACCAGCGTCGTAAGCAGCATCGATCAATGCGTCAAGATTGCCGATCGCGGTATAGGTTTCGCCGTCGCTATCAGGTTGTGTTTTGATTGTGATGAGGTAGCTCATTCGGCACCTGCTTGTTCTGCCGCATTGGGCACCCACTCACCATCAACCATCTTTCCATGCTTGATCAAGTTGGAAAAGTAATGGTGATGACCTTGATGGGCATAAAGCTCTGCAGGCATATTGCGCAGAAATCTAGCGATAATCTCGCGCCCAATTTTCTCCGCAAACGCACCTGCATCGGGATCGTCATGAGGTGCTGGATTGGCCTGCCCTACATGCCACAAAGACGCAATATATGAATCGGTAAAACCACTAAGCGAATCGGTATCAACGGACACTGTCACGGCGTACTTCATCCTTGCCTCCCTATGTTGTTTTGAATATCGCGATCGAACTTTGCAATCCACCACTCCCGAGGCGGAACACGGCCGGAATCAAGCATGTCCATAAGCGCTTGCTGAACCCCTTTACCTGAAAGAAAGGCGAGGGCAGTATCCAGGCGGGCGGCGATCAACTCGCTGCTTTCGTTATTGCCGAGGGTGGCCGGTGCAGAGCGCACGTCCACATCCAGCGCAACAGGCGCGGCCAGCAGCGCATCAATGGCGTCCCATAGCGGCACACGGCTAAATCCCGCTTTCTCAGAACTTCCACGTGGATGCTTAAAAGGGAAGAGCGGATGCGCCTGAATGTGGGCTGGCGCTGTTTTAATCGACATGTGCGTACAGGCGCGCAACACCACGACCAGTTTTTTCAACTCGGTCAATTGTTGGGAGGCGTTACGCATTGCAAACTCCGCTAGCGGAATTGCGCATCGCTGCATCAAGAGCAGAGCGAAGATCAACGCCAACGCCAAGCAGTTGCCCTTCGTTGCCATCAATCTGAAAGCGCAGGGCGGGGGTATAGGTAGGCAAATGGCGAATCATGACGCTAGGGTTCGCCTCAAGCCAATTTAAGCGGATCGAATCTGGCAACGGACCACCATCTGGCGTTCTCAGGTAAGTGGCGATTTGGGCCAGATCGTCACTGATCGAATCAGTCGAAATGGGTTTGCAGCCGCAGCACCCTGCCCGCACAGCTTTATCCCAAACGGAATTGCACAACTTAGAAATCGCATCTTCCCATTTGGTGGTGCCAACATTCGCGCTAAGTAGACCGGCAGCGCGCGCCTCTTCATATGCTTCTCGACTATTCATTTCCCGCTCCACGTGGACAGTGCTATAAAATTCAATAAAATTACTAAAGGATTAAATTGGCAATCTGCGGACGGCCCGGGCGCGGAACACATCGCCCTTGTGGCCGATGCTCTGGTCGCCATTGGAAAAACTCTGGCCCCACGCAAAATCTGAAAGGGCCGAGTGCTGCTCACTGGACCAGTAATAACGCTGCTCAAACTCACGTTTCAGATTCGCAAAGAGAAGCGATTGCTCACGTCGAGTAGGTAATTCACCACCAGCCCTTACGGCGAAGGCAATGGCATCCATCCAAGTGACACCAGTTGCTTGGCCTGGCAGCAAAATGATGTGCTGGTCTTTCTCGCCGTCTACGCCAAGCAGGATCCCTGCATAGGCCTCGCCCGGCTTTAGGTTTTCTTTGATCCATTGCTGCTTGCTCATTTGTTGCTCCGTGGGTTTGCTGATTCGTTGGACTCATATTACTAAATGGTAATTTACATGTCAATACCAAATGGTAATAAAAATGTAAAATAACTCCCGCCGCCAAATCCCAGGTGAAAAAATACCCCGACCACCTTGGTTAATGGAGGGCGGGCGACTGCTTATTGAGTTATGTCAGGCTATCGTGTCAATGCCGGAGTGAAGATGTGCCAAATGGCACGTTAAAAATGGGCATTCGGATTCCCGAATTGAAAGGGCGGCATTTAAACGAACGCCCTTTTATTTTTCTTTGCCGACTTCTGGTTTTCTGGGCCGACACCGGCGCCAAGCTTTGGCTATCTCAATGACTAGCGCAAGAGCCTGGCAGGGCAGCCGTCAACAGAGTAAGGGGTGCTAATTTGAACCATGAGCAGATTTTGGCGTCGAAATTCTTTCGACAAATCGAAGGAATGCCATGAAATACCCCACTCTTTTGTTGGCGTTGGCGGTGTCACTCAGCGGGTGCGTAATTGGACCTCCGCGTGGCGATGATCTGTACGGTGGAGGAGATGGGTTTGGGCATCATGACCACGATAGAGGTGGAGGCGACCATGGAGACCGAGGCGGGCAGGGACGCGATGGGCAGGGCGGAGGCGGCAATAACGGAGGCTATACTAACGGCGGCTTCCAGCGCTAAACCCCCTAAGGCCACCCTCATTGAGAACAAGGGATTGCTCAGAGTTGATAGCGCGGTAGGGCGTTAAAAAACCCACCGCGAAGGGTGGGTTGATATAGGTACTATGGCATGTTGAGCGCTATTCGTTCTTCATTTGTTGGGCTTCGGATGATTAAGGTGTTTCCTTTTATCTCCTCTCCGTCGATGTAGGCACGAAGTTTAATCCGGGAAGCGGTTTCGATTAATAGTGGTGCAAAAACAAAGGAAAAGTTTATACCTAAGCGCTGATCTTCAGGGAGAGTTTCTGGATCCGGCTCTGGTATTAACTGACTCCCCAGCGTTGCCTCGTCTAGCGTGATTTCACTTAGCGTCTGATCGTTATATAAGAGTAAAACTCGAAGGTTTTTTGGTGCCTCTAAAGTAGGCAATGTTAACATTACTTGAGCACAAAATTTAGGCATCTGTAGCGGGAATGCATGTGCAAGCAGATCAGTATTGTATACACCCATATACGATTGCTTGCCGCCAATCTCTAACCGTATATCGTCACAATAAATTGCTCGGATAGATTTACTTTTCATCATCGTGCCTTGTTTTTATCAAATGCTTTGTAGATCCCATCCACAGTTACATTAAGCGACTGTGCAAGTTTTTGGGCCGTTTTGTACTCAGGCTTCCTTTTTCCTGTTTCAAACGCGCAAATATTAGGTTGTTGCAAGCCAATTTTTTGAGCAAGGATGCTCTGAGAAAGCCCCGCCTTAAGACGAAGTGATTTTAGTGTTCCTTGATCGCACTCGTCCAAGCTACTACTTAACCATTGTCTAGCAGAAGACATCTCCTCTTTGCCGCCCGGAGCTTGCTCAAACATCGCAACCAAGTCGTCAATCTCCATGGCATCGTCTTTTTTTAGACGAGGTTCTTCAATAACTATTGCTTTAGTGTGGTTTGTAGCCGCTAGAGGACGAGGGGCGGAAAATCTTGTGTTTTGGTAACCCCAAGTCATCGTAGGCGCGACGAATTCTCTTTGTGAGTTCATGATTTGGATCGTAGTTAAATTTCCGGGGCACTATGCCCAATACTCGGAACGTTTGGCAAGATATATCGTATGCATATAACACCCGATACGGCACAGTCCACCACTTTTTGCTTAACGAATTAAAGTCATAAATCTTAATCTTCCAGAGATCAATGCCATCATTCCAGAATTCAAGATATTTTCCAACGTCGTAATCATCGGTGCTGAATTTTTCGGTTGTGAGGTCTTGTAATAACGACTGAGAGTCCTTTATTTCTTGAAGAGTAACCACAATTTTTTGTGCGTAAGACTTCTCATCGCCGCCACTTCCGACCATGTCAGTCAAGTCTTTTACTGCGGCCTTCTCAATGACTAATTTAAGCATTATACCTCGAAAGGTATATTGGGGAGTCTCCCATAGTTTTGAGGGGCCAACTTAAATATATCTCTTTGATATTTGTTGTTTTTCATCGGAGCAAATTTTCATCGATCATTAACAATTTTCTCACACCTCAAGCCGAAATATCTTCTCACGTCGGATTCATTTTGTTTTGGAGTGATCGAGATTGAGGACTTATTGTGCATGCTGATTTCGTACTCTCTCATATCACTAATAATCATGCCCCTATCTCAAGGTTGATCTAACAAAACGCTAACATAGCCGCATCTTCATCAAGAAAAAGAAATGCAGTAACTGACCATAACAGGGCGTATGCCGGGGCAGAGCGGGCTATAAGGATGAGTTTACTAGGTAAAGTGACCAAAGTTGCCGCGAATTAATTCATCATCCGACACTGGCGCATCTCGCATTTAAAAAGTACCTGCTGGCCGTTCTTGCAGCTTGCCTGGTAGGTTTCGATGCCGGTCGTCTTGCCGATAAGTGTCGCGCTCTCTGTGGGATCGCAACCCGACTGGCGCGCTAGCCGCTCCACCGATGCTGACATCTCCCCGTAGGGTTTGCTTGGGGTGTTGCTGGCCGGTGCAACCGACTGGCGTTCGACATAGGCGACAGGGGCTTGTGCTGTCGATGGATCATATGAGAGGATTTCTTGAGCTCGATTCTTATTAATTGGAAAGATATTGAAATCGGGTGCATAGAGCCAGACTTGACCTGGCATAGAAACCTCAAAGAAATATTCGGAATTTTTTTCAGTCTGAATTATCGAGTCTCCTGTGGTTGATGTGACGTGAATGCGCCCGATCGGAACGAGCGTTTTGAGATATCCACCTGGACCAATACGACCAATAAGGTATCGATCAACATAAACTGGAGCAGTGATCGCGGCACCAAATGCACTGTTTGAGCGAACGACGTGAATTGTTGCCGTTGGGGTGCTTGGATCAAGATCAGGATAACTTTGGAATTGCGTAGTACTTGCACAGGCGTTGAGAATAAAACAGAGTAGAACGATTAATCTATTCATGAAATCTTTCTGATCGGAAAATTAGTGTGCCGTTGCGCCTAAATTCAAATTTGAGCCCCCAATACGATCGCGCCTCACCTCCCCCTTTTTTTCAGGGGACAATCTTATTGTTGCAGGTCGTATGCTCTTGCTAGGCTAATGAAGTCATTTTCACTAAGTATGCGAATATTCTGACCTTTCTCGATCAGCAGCTCAGCCTTTAGATGTTTGCTGCTTTTTTCATGCCCATTCAGAGCACGAATGTCTTGATCTCCGCAAATCAAAATCGTGGTGTGTTTAGTAACCCCAATGCCTACATCACAGCCAAGCCGAGCAGCAAGATCCGCTGCTTCTCTGCGAGAAATGGTTAGCGCGCCGGTAAATACGACCAACTCCCCATGCAGAATTCCATCTAGATCGCCTTCGCGGCGAATTGTGGGGATAGTAAGGTCAAGAGGTTTTGCAACGCGCACCAACCAATCAGCGACCGTCATTCCTGTTGCGTGGATGGCGTGATTAAGTATTCTTCCGGCGGTCTGAGCATCCTCACGGGCATCGTGGTGGTTGAATTTAATACTCAGATGTTTGGCAACATTTTTGAGCCCGTAGCCGCTGTGAGCTAGGTCTGGCCATGCCCGGCGTACAATCCTGGCGGTATCGAGCCAGGTGCAGGCGACGATGGGTAATTCATATTTTCTGCATGCTTGTCCAATGGCACCGCGATCAAATGCAGTGTGACTTACAACGATTTTTCCGGTTAGAAGGGGTTGAATGTATTGATAAATATCATTCCACAACGGTGATTTTTTAACATCATTATCCGTGATGCCATGGATGGAAATGTTCATCTCGTCAAAATAATCCCCTGGATTCACCAGGGTGGACCACGACTCCGTTAGCTCACCATTTCTAAATATGGCAATGCCGATTTGGCAAATACTAGCAAGGCTAGCGTTGGCCGTTTCTACATCGAGAGCAAGAAAATCCACCTCATGGAGATTGGTGATTTTCATCAATGCACGAGCATCCTCATTGATCCAAGACATAAAAATCCCCTCTTTTTTCAGAATTGTGGCGTGCTGTTATGTCTTTATCAAAGTTGCTCACTCTTCCATACCGTCAAAACTTTGCCAAACACCTCGAAGTCCATTCCGGCGGTTATATCAAACGAGTCGAAGTCTGGATTTTTTGATTTTGCGCGGTAAATTATGCCCCCTTCAGCCCTCGGGATACGCTGAACAGTCTTAATAAAGCCGTGATCCCCTACTCTAAAAAAATAGACGGCGTCCTCATCATCAAATGATGTAACGCCACGATCCACGAGCAAAGGATCTCCGGGATTAAATAGGGGCCTCATTGATGGGCCGAAACCGGTCACGATGCAGAGATTTTTCGCACCGGTATGCCGTTTGACATTTAGGCGCAGCCATTCATGGTCCACACGCCAGCTTTTGATGACTCCCGGCTGTTCTGTTAGGGCTAGCCCGTGACCCATTGCCCCGCCAGTGGCGAATTGCGGGATTTCGATATCATCTGAACCCAGGCTTTCTAGTGGTCTGAAACTAGTCTCGATCGACTCAAACGAGTCTAGCCACCCGATGGGGAGTTCGCACTTTAATTCAAGTTTCCGAGCCTTCTTCTCTCCGAATGACTTCGTCTTCAAAAGTCCGGAGACCTCTCCTTGGTTTTCGCCAGTTGCCTCGACGAAGGCCGCTTGCGACCCGCCGTACTCGGCATCTATAAGTTGGGCCAGTCTAACTCGCCGAATTTCTTGAATATCCATATGTGAATTGTCCTTGGCAATTACCAATTAGTAAATAACCAAACGGTGTTGACTTGTTCATTACCGTTTAGTAATATGTATTGATGGATAAATTACTTAAATACCTTAATGGTCTATCGAAGGGGGATCGCACACAGTTCGTGAGGGCGTGCGGTACCAGCGAGGGTTACTTGCGAAAGGCTATTAGCATCAGCCAGCAGATTGGCTTGGATCTCTGCATCAATCTTGAGCGCGAATCCAATCGAGCAATTGTCTGCGAGGACCTTCGCCCGGATGTTGATTGGGAATACCTGCGCAGTACGGCAGTTAAGTCCAATCTGGACCCGATGGCGACCAAAGGGATCGAAGAAGAAACCAACGAAGAAAACCGTCGCGAAGCCGATCTTGGTTATCGCCAGCCAGCTGATCCGAAGAAGGTGGTTGAATGAATGGGAATATTTCAAAAAAGTTATATGCGCGTTTTGTGCTGTGGTTGATACGGCCTGCGCTGGACGAGCACGGGCCGGTCATGACCCGGGACATTGTCCGGGTCACGAAGGCGCAAATCAGGCAAGACGACTCGCCGCACTTCCGTTCGCTGGCTCTTGGACAGGTTTTGGATCTAAGCGCGCCTGGAGCATCCGAATTGCCAACTCCAGCGACTCGCGGTGAAGGTCCAGCAACGACATCTCCGGGCGAGCGTTGACTTTGATATGAAATGAGATCGAGTCGCCAGATTTGAAGGAGAACGATCGATCGAGCCAGACGCCATTTCCTGAGCTCATATCGATTTTGTATTCGAGGTCTTTTAAAACAAGGTCGTTCGAAGTAATAGTCATGCGCGCCCCTTTCAAGGGTGGTTAAGAAGGTGAGAGTTCTTGATTTTGCCACGAGTGGGGTGCGCGCCCTAATTATCAGTTCCACCATATTGATATTTTTCATCTCAATCCGTTATTAAATTTTCGCCAAGAGAAATTGCCATGACTACAGAAATTCCAGTGTCACCCGAGTTGATTGAAAACACCCGCAAAGATGGCGCAACGATTGAGGCGTTGATTTTGCAGCGCCTTGCATCGGTCACTCAGGTGCGTGCAGCCGCTTGCATGGGCGTGAGTGGCAGCACTGTTAGTCGTATGACAGACGAGATTGCCAGCGTATCGAAACTTCTCGCTGCCCTTGGTATGCGAGTCGCGCCCATTGGGTCAATGATGGTCACAAAGGAAGAACTGCGCAGCTTCAAGGTTATTGCGCACAAATACCTGGAAGCCGACTTAGCCAACGAATAGCCAAAAAAGGAATATGAGATGAGTGAGAACGATGTAATTTTGATTGTCGGCACTAGCGTTATTGGCCTCGTGCTGCTTGTCGTCAGTTGGGGTATCTCGCAGGGCGGCAAATGATTTTTCTCAGAAAACCTATTGAAGAGGCCGCGCGCGTCGCTGCTGAAGCCGGGCACCCTATCACAGCACATGGATGTAAAAGTCCGACCGATCCCCGCATCGTTGTTTGGACCGAAACGTATCGTCAACGCATAGCGGAGCTCGAGCGCGAATCAACATGTGCCGAGTCCGCGGCATGATTCACACGAAATCAAAAATCGAACTTGTGACTGGTCCTTATCCCTCTTTTATGGCGATTACAGGGCTGTCGTTCCGAATTCCTATTGTCATTTCCGCGGCGGACATCACGCCAGAAGAAACAATGAGGCGCATCGCTGATGCAGAGCGCCTGGTGAGCGCATGGAATTTATTGGTGGAGGCTGCATGACATTTACCCAAGTTTTAATTGCTGGTATGCCGTATTGGTCGCTTGAATTGACGATGATTGCCATCTGGCTATCGGGGGAGATGGCATGAATGAGCTAATTAATTCCAATGGCACCCTCGTCATGACCAGCCGCGAAATAGCGGATTTGGTCGAATCTCGGCATGACCACGTAAAAACGTCCATAGATCGCCTAGTTTCGAGTGGGGCAATATCCCAACCCGCACTGAGGGATGGGACCCGAGCTGGGAACGGCGTAGTTGAAAAGTTGTACGTCATCAGCAAGCGCGATACCTACGTAATCGTCGCTCAATTGTCGCCGGCATTCACCGCTCGCCTAGTGGATCGCTGGCAGGAGCTCGAAGCGCAATCTAAGGTGGCGTTGCCATCATCTTTCGCAGCCGCATTGCGTCTGGCCGCCGAACAGCAAGAGCAAATAGAACAGCAGGCGCTGCGCATTGCTACCGACGCCCCTAAAGTCGAATTCGCAGAAACTATCTGCAATACGGATGGGGTTTGCAAAATGGGCCAATTCGCCAAAACGATTGGATGGGGCCCGAACCGCTTTATCGATCGCCTGCGCACCGACGAGGTGCTGATGCAGAACAATCTGCCATTCCAGAAATTCATCGACCGCGGCTATTTCCGTGTGATTGAAAAGAAGCCGTGGACGGATTCGAGCGGTAACGAACATCCATCCTTTACCACGATGGTGACCGGGCGCGGCCAAGTCTGGCTTGCCAAGCATTACGCGCTAGAAGCGGCGGTACCGGCATGAACTACGCGCAACCCGGGGCAATCATCAAGTTCCGCGAAACCACGCATCGCCACAAAGCGCCTGTCTCACTGGTTCGAAAGCGCTGCCTATGTGGTAAGCGCGTGACAGCCAAGCAGTTAATTCAGTACGGCCGATGCGATAAATGCCTCAGCCAGAAGGTTGATAGATGAGTGCCGTTACCTCGCCAGTCCTGCGCTATCACGGCGGGAAATTCCGTCTTGCGTCGTGGGTAATGTCATTTTTCCCAGAACACACTTGTTACGTCGAACCATTTGGCGGCGCAGCTGGCGTCCTATTGCAGAAAGAGCGCGTCTATGCCGAGGTCTATAACGACCTTGACCGATCGGTCGCGAATTTCTTTAACGTGCTTCGTGATCCCGTTTCCCGATCGGCATTGATTGAAAAACTGATTTTCACAGAATATTCGCGTGAGCAGTTTAATCAAGCCTGGGAACCGACCGACGATGCGATCGAGGAAGCGCGCCGGATGGCTATTCGCGCACAAATGGGTTTCGGTTCTGCTGGCGCCACAAAGGGCAACACCGGATTTCGCATAGACACTAAACGCGAGTACGGCACAGCACAACATCTTTGGGCCCAATATCCTGCTGCGATCGCTGCAGCAGGACAACGCCTGACTGGTGTGTTAGTGGAAAACCGTCCGGCCATTAGCATCATGCGCCAACACGATGCACCAACGACATTGCATTTCGTTGATCCACCTTATGTGTTGGCAACCAGAGCCTTGCAAGCGAGTGGGCGCGGCTATTACCGCCATGAAATGACCGATGCTGATCATGTCCACCTGCTGGATTGCTTGCTCGAGCTAGAAGGTTTTGTGGTGGTTTCCGGCTACGCAACCGACCTTTATAGCGAGCGGCTGTCTGGCTGGACCCAACATCAAATTACCGCCCGCATATCGGCTAATCGCGGGACGGGTTTGCGTACAGAAGTCGTTTGGCTTAATCCAGCATGCGCAGAGGCGCTAACCGACAAAACAACTCCTGCTGCTGAGGAATTACAAAAAAGGATGTTCGCATGAAGCGCACTCCTATAAAGCCCGGCACCAAACCAATGAAGCGCACACCTATGTCACGCGGTCTCACTGGACTGCTGTCTTCTGCATCGTTTCAGTTTTCTAAGAAACCAGCTAAGCGAATGAAGTCGCGGATGAAAGCAATTCCAGCCGCCGAGAAAGCACATTACAAGCGCGTAGCGGCATTGCCATGTGCACGCTGCGGCATTGAAACGTTCTCCCAGGCGGCGCACAGCAACCGCTACCAAGACGGTAAGGGTGCGCGTTTGAAAGCGGACTACCTCGCCACATTCCCGTTGTGCTGTGACCGCCCCGGAATTGTTGGCTGTCATTACAAACATGACCAATGCATCGATATGACCCGCGAAGAGGCCGATGCGCGTACCGATGGCTATATAGCCGATACGAAAAGAAAACTAGGGATTTAAGAATGAATGAACTACCAGCACCCCTAAGCCCAGCTGACTGCGATCTGCGCGATTTCCCGTTCTTGCCGGTTGATATTTCTCGCCTGTTCAATTCTGAGTTTCACGCGCGATCCAATGATACAGAATGGCGCGCCGGGGTAACGCTGTGGTTGAAGTCATTTCATCAGGTGCCTGCCGGATCTATTCCTGACGACGATATCCAACTGGCCCGCTTAGCGGAATTGGGCCGCGATACGAAGACGTGGAAGAAGATAAAGGCGTCTGCGCTACATGGATGGATTAAGTGCGCCGATGGTCGGTTGTATCACCCCGTCGTGGCTGAAAAGGCTGCGGAGGCATTAGCCGGGAAGAAAACGCAACGTGGACGCACCGCTAAAGCACGTCTTCAGGCGATGTTAAAACGTCTGTCACAGCCTAGTGACATCCTAGATTTCGCCTCTGTCGAAACAAGCGTACAGACTGTGTTGAATGAGTTGTCACAGTATTTGTCACAGAGCGAATTTGAAACAATAAATAAGTCTGTCACAGACTCTGTCACAGAAGCCAAGAGAAAGAGAGAGGGAGAGAGAAAGGGACAGGGAGAGGGAAAAGAAAAGCATTCCGATCCTAAAGGATCGGGCGGCCCGCCGCCGTCCCCAGGTCATGAAAACCTCGAACCTAAAGGCAAAAGCCCCGAGGAAAAAACGAAGCAGGAGATTTGGCGCGCGGCAAAATCCCTCCTTGCTCAAGGCGGCATGCCGGAGGCCCAGTGCGGATCGTTTGTCGGAAAGTTGGTGAGCGACTACAGCACTGAAATTGTCTTGGATGCCGTGCGCACTGCGGTGGTTGAACAGCCTGCGGATCCGGCTTCATTTTTGAAAGCCGTTTGCCAGACACGAAGCGGTGAGCGCAAGACCGTATCGCCGTGGTGGTCGTCAACCGAATTGATTTTGGCAAAGGCAGCCGAGATGAACATCCAAACCCGTCCAGGCGAACTTATGCCTGCACTCAAAGCGCGGATCGAGGCAGCGATTGCCAATGACGGGAAACCCCCGGCACCACCAGCAGTTGCACCGAATTCAGCGTCGGAAGAGGTTGTTGAGCAGCGCTCTCCTGAGGCCGTCGGGGCGGGATTAGCTGCTATGCGCGAGGCCAGTAGCAAGCTTAAGCGTGTCGCATGAAATGCCTGACTTGCAAGCACCTTGATCTGAAATCAAATGACAAGATGGCGCGCCTCGGGTTTGGTAAATGCAAGTTGGACAAAGAGGCATGGCGATACGTGAGTTTTCGATTTGAACGGGTTTGCAAGACCTTAGAACCAGTAACCGACGCAGTAGCGAAGAAGCGCACCGATTGGGCTTCTCAGAAATAACTTAAGGGGTTTGAGTGATGGGAGCAAATATGGCTGTACGTGCATTGGATGTACAAGAGGGCGGTGACCACTACAAGAACCTGGTCATCCAGCCGGTTGAGTACATCCATAAAAATGGAATCGGCTTCTGTGAGGGGAGTGCCATTAAATATCTGACCCGCTGGCGCTCCAAGGGGGGTATCGAGGATCTGCGCAAAGCAAAGCACTTCATCGATCTATTGATCGAAATGGAGCAGGGTAAGAAAGAAGCCAAATGATAAAACCCAGCAGGAGGTCAAAATACAAGAACATCAAGGTGGTCGACGGCGATCAGAAATTCGATTCCGCCGCAGAGCATCGCCGTTACAAGTGGCTGGCGCTACTGGAGAAATCTGGGCACATCCAGAATTTAACGCGTCAGGTGACATTCGTGTTGGCGCCGAAGGTCTTGATCCACGGAATTGCGAAGCGATCGCTTATTTATCGCGCAGACTTCGGCTATCTGGATGTCGCCACCGGTAAGCAGGTCGTGGAAGACGTCAAGGGGACACTCACGGCCGTCTACAAGATGAAGCGCCATTTGATGAAGTCCATTTATGGCATCGACATACTGGAGACAAAATAATGGCAGGAAAACCAAGGGTTGTGACCTTAGAAAATGTGCGCCAGTACATCAGTGCATACCCTGGGGCGCGCTATACCAGCAGTAGCATTGCGCGGCATTTCCACGCGAAGGCGCAAGAGGTCACGCGGCTTTGCAATGAACTGGAGGTGCGCGGATTGATTAAATCGTGCGTGCCATCCACCACTAGGATGTATTTCATTTCTTCTCAAGCCGAGATCGATGCGGCGAATCAGGTGCGATGCGTCGCGCCAGTAGTGGCACTGAAGGGCTATGACGCAATGATGCGCAAGATAGCTGCGAATTGCGAAGCGGGGCGGCGATGACCGGCACAAAGAAGCGCAACAAATCTTACAAACCCCGTCGCGTT
Source organism: Glaciimonas sp. PCH181 (assembly GCF_003056055.1). Classification (NCBI taxonomy): domain Bacteria; kingdom Pseudomonadati; phylum Pseudomonadota; class Betaproteobacteria; order Burkholderiales; family Oxalobacteraceae; genus Glaciimonas; species Glaciimonas sp. PCH181. Next base: position 483,474 of record NZ_PYFP01000002.1, on the reverse strand, counting down.
CAATTAGATCCGGTGAGCTGGGCAATTGCTGGATCTCACAAAATTCCACTAAAACTCCAGGCCGAGCTGCGCGAACCATTGGCGGATGCCTTGGCTCTGCTGCGTCAGGGCGTAGCCAAGCGCGACGACTGGAATCAGCTATCGAACGCGTTGAATCTTGCAGAAGCCCTCGCGGGTTTGCAGATCGGGCCCAACCTGGTTCCGGCGATCGCAGCAGGGGAGCGCTCTCTGGAAGCTGTGGCGTTGCGCATGCAGAAAACCGGGCACTCCACCCTCTGGGCAGTCGAATTAGCAGACATCACTGAGGCACTGGAAATGTACCGCATTCAAGTATCTCTTTGCAGCCAGGCCGAGTACAGCCGCGCAGTTCGAAGAGTAAAAGATATGCACCGCGGTGGCGGAATGTGTGACGTTGCGAAGCTATATGAGGGAATGCCGGCGTGATTACTTTTGAGCTCGATTGGCTGGCGCTGGTGGTATGTGGGTTTGCTATCGGATGGTATGCACGGGGTTGTGCTCGACGTGCAATAGAGTGGTGGCGTCGGCCAGTTGATTGGCAAGAGCGAACCTTTGGGTTGCGAGGATGCTGCGAAGTCAATCCACCACCCAATTATCAGAAACCGATGGCGCCAGCGCCTCCGCCGCAGCCGAGGAAAAAATGACCGAAGAAATTAACCTCCTTCAACTACATCTGGTCCGCGAGGATAAGGATCAATCAAAGGCGCTTCCGGACGAGTTTTACCGCGATCCGGCTCAGCATGTTCGGTTTGCGAAAGAGCGATGTGGCGGCTGTAAATACGAGCGCATCATCATTGCTGGCAAGGATATTGGCATCGGTGTGTGTATGAAGAAAAACAAGGACGGTTCAAAGCGCCTATATGGCACTCGGTGCTCTGATTTCAGGGAGGTAGGCACAAAATAATCCAGTTCCGCTATAGAAATTATTTGGTGTAGTGTGATAGCATCGGCGGGTTGCTAAAAAGGAGAATCCAATGTCGTTTGCCGAGCGCTATGTGTCATCAGTAAATTCCAGTGATCTTCGTGACGATGATCGGCACCACGCAACTGACGCATTAGCGGCCTCCGCAATAGCAGATGAAACAGGTGGAGTTGGACTTGGATCACTTCTTTACCGCGTTAAATATGCTGATGGGACGGTGCACAAGCTTTTTGAGTCCGGCACCAACAATCTTGCGGCACTCTTGCGTATCTGGGTAGTGGCCGTGACGGAGAAGGCGCAGGCACGCAAATGGGTTCCTACCCCTCGTACGGCTTGGGACATGGATGCGGCATATGGACTCTATCGACGTGTAGCCGAGGCATCGCTGGCGCACTGGATGGACGGGCGGTGCAATACTTGTAATGGCACTGGCATACAAGTTACACAGCATGCCTGCCCATCATGCAAGGGAACAAAAAGGGCGCAGATTGTAGGTGGTCGATTAGAAAGCGAGAAGATTGCAGACATGGTTGGCGAGTTGGAGGGGTTATATCAGGCCCACGGCGGCCGTGCGGCGGCGATGTTGCGGAATTAAAAAATTTACTGCGGCTAGTTGTAAACCAATAAATTCCGGCGTATTATGAGTGCTACATTCACCTTTCCCCGCGTAATGATCGCGAAAGCGGCACCGCTCAGAAGGGTCAGGGAAAAACCAACAACCAGAGAAAGCCGTTGCTCGCCCTGAAGAATGAGATTGCTACTTACAAGATATGTCTGAGTGATCCAAAGCCTTGCCTTAATCGGTGAGGCTTTTTGCATTTAGGTTTCAATCGCAGGGTAGAGAGGTGGTCATCTCGCCAGGCTCATAACCTGGAGGTCGCTGGTTCGAGTCCAGCCTTTGCAACCAGTTTTACATCTGAAGGTCGGGCTTATCGCGGATGGGGCCATAGGGCAGCGAGTAGCTTGACACTGGCGAGGTCTTAATCGGGTCAATTAGCCTATAAACCACGGAAGCAACAAGACATGCCAACAGCTGGCGAGCGGACATAGCCTAGGCCGCGACGAAGAAGCCAGCAAGATACGCCGAGCATGGAGCAACCTACAGACATAAAGCTTAATGTCGCCGGACGCTGTAACCGGCAACTATTCAAAGCCTCGCCTTCAACGGTGGGGCTTTTTGCTTTGTTCCGAGAGAGTGCCGGCGAGGCTGGCTAAGAGCGCACAGTGCTGCGACTGCTTGCGCGGAACACCCCAAAGGAGAAATACAATGAGTAAGATGCGCGCAAAAATGCAGGTAGGTTTCATTCAGGAGCACTTCTGGGGTCCTGAAAAGAGCAAGTCACAAGAAACCCTGACTATGCACGCTGTTGCCGCTTCAAAGTATCCGGAGGATGGTAGTGATGAGGACAATACGTTCGCGAAGTTCTCCCCAGGCGCAAACCTTTCCATCAACATCGCTAATCCAGCACTGTTCGGCCAGTTCAAGGTCGGCGAGAAATACTACGTTGATTTCACTGCGGCGCCTGATTAACGATTACTAAATGTCGAAAGGAGGTGATCATCTCCACGATAATTACAGTTCCCTTGTGCAGCCACCATTGCACCTTCGCCGCTGACCCGCATTGAATTGCGGCAGCGGCTTTCTTTATTCTAAGGCATGCAATGGATAATCAGCATAAACAGATAAAAGGCTATCGCGATCTTTCGCAAGCCGAGATCAATGCAATGAACAAGGGCAAAGAGCTTGCTGCATTGGTTGGTGCATGGATTGATGAACTACAAGCTCAGGGTGCCACGCTCGATCAGCGCGCAGTATCGATAGCCAAAACGAATCTGCAGCAAGGATTCATGTGGGCGATTCGCGGCGTTGCGCAGCCAACTACGTTTTAATGAATGCCATGCCGATCTTAGGGTGCGAAATAGGTCCCGACCTAATCAACGCGCTCGGTTTGCCCCGCCACACAAGATCATTTGAATTACGCTGCGCTGTGGACGAGATCGTCACAGTTAAGTGTGAATATTATCTAGAGGGTGATGCTCGTACTATTATCGCTGCACTGGTGGAATATGAGCTGGTCCAACGCAAGGGTTTGCCGATAGATGCTATTGGGTTTGATGCTTGGATGCATGCTCACGCCAATGCAGCGCACGACGCAATGGTGCGTAGGCATTCTGAATTATCGCAAATGGACGCAAGACTTTTCTGCGGTAATTGCAAATGAGCCGCATGCGGCATAAGTGGCCCATTGAAACTCAGCATTGCAGAGGATTAGTTCGTAGTTGAGGATGTGGGGAGTTAATACCGATATCAAGTATCGCAAACGGCCAGCGCACTAAATGGCCGCACAAATTCAAGAGTCTCCTTCTATCCCGCAAGGATGGAACTTACCCGCCCTGTGCGGGTTTTTTTATTCGAGGTCTGCAATGTCGAAATCCGACGTATTTGAAAAAGATTTACTGGGATTGATTTTCAATGCCACTGCCATTGCCAATATGGCCGACAACGCTGCGGGTGCTCCGCTGACCAATCTGTACGTGAGCCTGCACACCGCCGACCCTGGCGAATCAGGTACGCAGGCGACCAGCGAAGTCGCTTATACCAGTTATGCCCGAGTGGCAGTGGCACGCACATCTGGCGGGTGGACATTGGGTGCTGGCGCGAGCGGTACGATCAGCCCTGCTGCAAATATTAGTTTTCCGGCTGGTACGGGCGGCACTGGTACCGCGACGTTTTTCGGGATCGGCACAGCCGCATCGGGCGCAGGAAAGCTGTTGTATAGCGGCGCAATCTCGCCGAATATCGTAACCGGTAATGGGATTACACCAGTTTTGACCACAGCATCGACGATCACCGAGGATTAATAGCTGTGACTACCATCGTCTCATCTACCTACGAGGCAGGCAATGCACAGGCTGATGGTCGTCAGTACATAACCGAGCACCACACGGCTGATGACGGTAGTGTGTACGACTACTCCTACCTAGCCGATAATTCAACTGATATCAATCTAGTGCTGACTGAACGGGCCACCCTACTCAACGTGCAGTTGGCATCGTTGGCGGTGGCACAGTCCATTGTATTCGGCACGACTCTACCGCTGAGCGTGTATGGCTTTCTTAGTCGAATGACGCCGCAAGAGCGGATTGGGATCCGGGCGGCAACTAAGAGTGACCCCATCATCGAGGACTTCATGGTGCTATTGAGCCATGCTGATGTCGTTTATCCACTCAATTCTGATGTGCAAAACGGACTGAGTTATCTGTCTGCAAAAGGCCTATTGACCCCTGATCGTGTAGCAGTCATCGGGGCGGCATAGTGGCAAATATTTACTGCAATTATGGAGATGGGTCCACGACAGGCTACTTCGCGGTGCCGATGTGGACTGCCGCAACTGCTTATTCTGCCTCGTCGAATGGTGGGCGGGGCGACTATGTGCGCCAACGCACCACACCGGCGCTAAACTCTGAGCGCGTATTCCGCTGCACATCCGCAGGGACATCTCTTGCTGCCGAACCGACTTGGTCCATCACCAAAAATGGCGTAACGGCAGAAACTGCTGGCCCGACATGGACAGAGTGCACTGGACAGGAGGCAGATCAGGTTGCTGGTAATTGGAAAGCACCGCATGCGCGGCTAGTTAATGCCATAGCAAGTACTTGGATGGCGGCAGGTGATGCGCTTTATGTTGGTGCCAATCATGCAGAAACGCAACCATCGGCATGGACAGGGTCTCCTCCCGGCGTGACCAATAACCTATCAAAAATACTCTGTGTTAGCGCGACAGGAAGCCTCCCCCCAGTTTCTGCGGATTTGCGAACAACTGCAACAGTTACGACAACTGGGAGTTCACCGATTACGCTTGGCGGGGGATATTACTATCTTAATGGGATTAGCTTCTATTGCGGAACGGGTGCGGTATCGGCTGGCATTCTGCTTGGTAATAGTTCATCCATCGGAGTTGTTTTAGAGAGCGTCCTTCTTGCAAAGATGGGGACAAATGGGGCTGCGGCCGCGATAAATTTCGGCACCAGCGGGACTGGGGGAATGACGTGGATAAAACTGAAAAACACAGCGCTTATGCTTGGTTCAATTACAGATACTGTCCAAATTCAACAATGCCGTCTAGTTTGGCAGAATACACCTAATGCTATTGCTGGGAGTGTATTCCCCACTACATTGTTTAAATCCATTTCCCCTGATCTTATTACGTTTGAAGGGGTTGATCTTTCCGCACTTGGCAGCGGTAAAACATTGGTAGCCGCATGTACGGCACCGGCGATTTTTCAATTTAAAGACTGTAAGTTGGGAAGTGCAGTTAATATGGCTGCTACCCAGTCATCTCCTGGTGGCGCAGAGATTCAGGTGATGCGCTCGGATAGCTCCGGGACAAATTACCGGAATGAAAAATACCGATTCGAAGGTACCCAGCTTGCCGAGACAACCATTATCCGTACTGGCGGTGCAAATGATGGCGTAACTGGATTAAGTTGGAACTTAACATCAAGTGTAAATTCACAGTGGGTTCTACCATTCGAAACGTTCCCGATCGTTATCAAGAATCTCGTTACAGGCGCTAATGTTAACGTAACTGTGCAAGGGCTGCTGAATGCGGCCGCGCTACCGAATAACGACGACGTATGGTTTGATGTTGAGTACATGGGTTCGGCAGCGAGTCCGCAAGGATCATTCCAGTCTGGGACAAAGTCTGACCTCTTGGCAACAGGCACGGCTTGGAGTGCTAGCACACAAGCATGGGATAGCCTTGTTACTGCTCGTGCGAACTCGACAGCTTATACGGTTGGCATGGTGCGCAAACTCGCATCAAATCCGGGGCGCATCTTCTTCTGCACGACTGCCGGCACATCGGCCGCATCTGAACCAGCTGGTTACACCTCCGCAGTGGACGGTGGTTCCGTGACAGACGGTACGGCAGTGTTCCGCGCAGCAATGCGCTTTCAGATGACGGTCGCCCTAACAAGCCCGCAGCCCGCGCAAGTTGGATATATTTATGCGTACCCAAAAGCAGCTAAAGCGTCAACCGCGTACTATCTCTGCCCTAAAGTTACGCTGAGCTAATCATGAGTCAGGCGGCGCTCTACAGTTCGATTGGCCCACTCTACGTCAACGAGGTCGATAGTAATCAATCATCGGCTGGTGGGACATTTATTGAGGAAACGCTTGCCACTTCATCTGCTGCGGTAGCGACCGCTAGCGGCGCTGGAGTAGCAAGCGCAGCCGGTGGTAGCGCTGCGGCATCCCGAGGTAGCGCAAACGGTACTGGCACTCCGACTGCAGTAGGAATTAGCGCCATAGCATTAACAGCAAGCGCAGTCGGCACCAGCGGCGCTGCTGCTGTGGGCGCATCCGCTGTTGCGGCTGCCGCTAATAGCGCTGGAGCGGGAGTGGTCGGTGCAATAGGCACATCGAGGGTGGTCGCTGGAGGATCCGCCGGTGGGTTTGGCGTAGTGGTTGGCGTCGGTGCCGTGCTAGTAGAAGCTATTGCTAGTTCATCTGGAATTAGTTCCGCGATCGCGGCAGGAGGCAGTAGGGCAGAATCGGTTGGGTCGTCAGCAGGAACGTCCACTGCGACCGCCATTGCAAAAACGAGCGCTATTGGAATTGCAGCAGGATCAAGTGTTGCTACAGGTGTGAGCATTTCGATTGCCGCCGGCATTGCATCTGCATCTGGTACTGGCATCGCAATCGGGGCATCTCCACTGCGCTCAAACCCATTACATACATACATCGGCCAAGCACGAATCAGACTGATGGTTGGTGCTAGGCGTCGCAGTTTAGTGGGCGAATCCAGGATAAGAGTGATATGAGTGATTTCACGCCAAAGCGCGTAGGCGAGACGGAAATATTTAGTGTCGATTACGCTGCATTGCTTGGTATCGGCGAGACGATCACGAGCGCTACGTGGACGAATAACGTCAGGGTAGGCGCGGATCCATCCCCTGGTGCGATGATTCAAGGAGTGGCTAGTATCAGCGGATCGATAGTTAGTCAGAGGCTCACAGGGGGGATTGGTTGGGTACGTTATTCACCCATCTGCACTGCCGTAACATCGACTGGTCAGACGATCATTTTGCCAGAGCCGAATCAAGGCACCCTGCTGGTGGTTCCATAGTCATGCCTAAGCGTGCAAAGAGTATCTGCAGGCAAGCGAGCTGCGGTGCATTGGTTGATTCACCTGGCTTCTGCATCAAGCATAAGAGGGATAGGCAGCAGGAGGATGCGGTGCAGCGTGGCACGGCCCATGAGCGTGGATACACAAGCGCATGGTCGAAGGCGCGCAGCTTCTACTTGCGCAAGCATTCATTGTGTGTGCGCTGCCAAGGCGTCGGTAATGTGGTTGCCGCTACTGTGGTCGATCACATCATTCCTCATAAACTCAAGGACGCATTAGATAGTGGCAACATCGAAGCTATCGCCAAAGCCCGAGCGCTGTTCTGGGATAGCGTCGAGAATTGGCAGTCGCTATGCAAGCCACATCATGATGCTAAAACCGTATTGGAAGATGGTGGGTTCGGGCGCGCGCCCATGGCTCAGCGGGATAAATAATTGAATGCCACAGGATTGATTTAAACGTGCTGAGAGACGTTGTTTGTCTCGCTGCGCGTTGTGCCATGCCGTTGCTGCAACGGTTGATTTGACGGCTTATCAACAGCGGTAGCGGCCTCATTTAAAGGGGTAGGGCCCATCAAATCCATGGTTGTTTTCATTTTAAAGACCGACCGTTCAAGCTTTTTTTTACACCCGCGTAATATCAATTTAAAACGGCGCAAATAACAATGTCTTTTACGCAACTATCGAATAGGCTGCTTAGCGTCGCCAGGGAGTACAGCGCTCGCCACGGCGGGCGGTAATGCCTGGGGTTGCAGGGCGGTCCGGACGGAAGGCAAAGCCAACACAGCGCAAAATTGCCGCCGGGAATCCGGGCAAGCGCGCTTTAAATGCTCGTGAACCCGATTTTGGTGAGGTCGCCGATATTGATCCACCTGAATGGATTTTAGGGTGCGGTCGCGACATGTGGCTGCGTATTGTCCCGTTGCTGTGCCAGCAAAAAGTATTGCAAACAACTGATCTGCATAACGTTGAGATTTTTTGCATGGCATACAACACATGGCGGCTATCGGTCATCGATGTTGCCAATAACGGCGTGGTGGTAGAGGGCGCGACCGGCGGGCCAATTAAAAATCCTGCGCTGACTGCGCAAAACGAGGCATCAAGGCAGATGGCAACATTCGGCGGCTTGCTCGGACTGGATCCGACAAGTCGACAGCGTTTGATTGGTGGTGGCAAAAAGAAGGCCGACAACCCTTTCGGTAAGTTGATCAATGGTTAGTAAAGCGGTAAAGAAATATCCCCGAGTTGATCAGGCTAACAAATACGCGCGTGACATTGTCGCTGGACGCCTACCTGCATGTCGATGGGTTAGGTTAGCGTGTCAGCGCCACTTGGATGACTTAGCGGTCAGCCGTAAGCGCACATATCAATATAAATTTGATGCAGCAGAGGCCGAAAAGAAGCTGCAGCTAATAGAAATGCTGCCACACACAAAGGGCGAATGGGGCTTCAAGCGCCAGTTGGTAACGCTAGAGCCGTGGCAAAAGTTCGGCCTCGCCTGCACCTTTGGTTGGAAGAACAAGAAAACAAATTTTCGGCGCTTCCGAGAAAGTTACTGGGAGGTCTGTCGGAAGAATGGGAAGTCGGTCATCGGTGCTGGTGTGGCAATTAGTATGTTCATCGCGGACAATGAGTTTGGCGCAGAGGTGTATTCCGGTGCGACCAGTGAAAAGCAAGCTTGGGAGGTATTCCGACCGGCGCGACTAATGGTCAAGCGAACGCCAATGCTGATCGAGGCCGCTGGCATTGAGGTCAATGCGTCAAATATGAATTTGCCCGAGGATGGTAGCCGCTTTGAGCCCTTGATCGGCAACCCAGGCGATGGCGCATCGCCATCATGCGCGATCATCGACGAATATCACGAGCACAACTCAGCTGCGCTATACGAAACCATGTTGACCGGGATGGGTGCGCGTCGCCAACCGCTGGTCCTGATCATCACGACAGCCGGAGCTAACATTGAAGGGCCTTGCTACGACAAGCGACGCCAGGTTATTGAAATGCTCGATGGTACGGTGCCGGATGATGAGCTGTTCGGTTGGATTTTCACGATCGACGAGGGGGATGATTGGACTAAGCCTGAAGTGTTGGCGAAAGCGAACCCCAATATGGGGGTGTCGGTGTTTCGGGCCTATCTGGAAAGCCAGCAGCAAAAGGCGATTCGGACCGCGCGTTTTACGAATACGTTCAAAACCAAGCATCTGAATGTCTGGACATCGGTCAAGACAGGATTTTACAACATGCCGAAGTGGCGCGACTGCGAAGACAAAACGCTTACATCGGAGCAGTTCGAGGGGCAGTCATGTGTATTGGGCTTCGATTTAGCTCGGAAACTGGATATGAATAGCATGGCCAAGCTGTTCACTCGTGATATTGATGGTAAGCGACACTACTATAGCGTGACACCCCGATTTTGGGTGCCGGAAGAGACGGTGAAAAACACCGATAACAAGCGTATGGCAGAACGGTTTCAGGCGTGGGTAAATAGTGATTTGCTATACGAGACTGCGGGCGCAGAGGTTGATTATCGTGAGATTTTGGCGGAGGCGGTCGAGGTAAATAAGGTTTCCCCAGTGGATACATGTCCGATTGATCCGCACGGTGCCACAGGACTTTCCCACCAGCTCGACGACGAGGGATTGACGCCAGTGGTTATCACGCAGAACTATACAAACATGTCCGACCCAATGAAGGAGCTCGAATCGGCAATCGCATCAGGTCGGTTTCACCACGACGGCAATCCGATCATGACTTGGTGCATATCGAACGTTATTGGTAAATTTTTACCTGGAAATGATGATGTTGTTCGCCCCATAAAACAAGGTGACGATAACAAAATTGATGGCGCGATCGCGCTCATAATGGCAATAGGCCGCGCTATGCAAAGCGACGCTAGGTCAATGCCGGATGATTACGAACTTATGGTGGTGTGAAATGAATATGATTGTTTACAACACCTCTATGCTCGCGGGGCTGGCTATGATTGGCTCTGGTATCGCAATCTGGAGTGCGGCAGCCGCATTGGTCGTGGTCGGAACGCTGGTTATCGGCCTAACGCTGGCCGCTGCTAACCTGTCACGGAAGGGTTAAATGTTTCTGACCAAGATACGGGCCGACAGCGGTGACCGTTCGCCGTGGGGAGGCTTTTGGTTTAACCCGGTGCCGTTCAATGGGTCGGCTGTTACTGCTGACGCGTCCTTGCAGTTGACGGCCGTCTATGCGTGTGTACGCGTGCTGTCGAACTCAGTGTCGACACTGCCATTCCTCCTGTATGAAGAGAGTGCAGATGGCACGAAGACAAAAATCAAGAAGCATTGGCTGTATCGCATATTCGCACGTCGCCCAAACGACTTCCAGAACCCGGCAGAATTTCGGTCGATGATGCAGGGTCACCTGTCATTACGAGGAAATGCCTTTGCGCGCATTTTTTCCAATGGAAAAGGGGAGGTTACCGACCTGATTCCGATTCATCCGGACCGCGTTGCGATTGAGTTGCTAACGGATACTAATTGGCGCTACCGGATCAAGAATGCAGACGGGACGACGACGGTAGTCAATCGCATAGACATGTTCCATCTGAAGGGCCTGTCTGGTGATGGCATCATGGGCTACAGCCCGATTCAGTTAGCGCGTAGTGCAATTGCGGGTGCGATCGCCGCGCAGAACTATGGCACCCGATTTTTTGAGAATGATGCAGCGCCCTCTGGTGGATGGATTGAGCATCCGAGCAACTTCAAGGATAACGAAGCGCGACGTCTGTGGCGAGAATCTTGGCAGGAGCAGCAGGGCGGGAAGAATAAAGGTAAGTTGGCAGTCCTTGAATATGGGCTGAAATACCATTCTGGTGTCGCCATTAGCAATGGTGACGCTCAGTTCATTGAGTCGCGGAAATACAGTGTGTCGGACATTGCGCGCCTATTTGGCGTGCGCCCACACAAGATTGGCGACCTAGAAAAGGCGACGTTCTCGAATATCGAGCAACAGTCAATCGATTCGGTGAATGACGACTTAATGCCATGGGTCGTATGTTGGGAGGAGGCGATACGGTTCAACTTTCTAGATCCGGATGACGATACCCTTCAGGTTGAGTTTCCGATCATTTCCCTGTTGCGCGGCGATTCTGCAGCTCGATCACTGTATTACAACAAAGGCATTATGGGTGGCTGGCTGACCCGTAACGAAGCCAGAATTGCTGAATCGTACAATCCATTACCAGGACTCGATGAGCCATTGCGCCCACTGAACATGATCGCAGATGGCGCCGCAGATGAGGAGGATGATGAGGTGGAAAGTGGAGAGGCGCTCCCGGCTAATGCGAATCCAAATGATTCGCCAGCCGATGCGCCACCCGCACCAGGAAAATCAGACGCTCGCCTAGTTGCGCTAGCGTCGGCCGCCGCTGAACGCGTGGCGCGTAAAGAGGTGGAAATGGTCTCCCGTGCACTTAAGGGCTCCCGGGAATCACTAATCGATGCTTACTCAAAGCTCGCTCCGTTCATCGCGGGCGCTATCGGAATCAGTGCAGAGACCGCGCAGGCTTACTGCGTCGAGCAGATCGAGCTTGCCCAGCAAGCGGACAATATGGAATTGGATCGCTTCGGGGAAATCGCCTGCTGCAAATTAGAACGACTTGCAATTCAAGGATAACTATGAAACGTCAACTACTCTTGGCCGCCTTCGCGTCCCAACCATGGGCGATGGCACCAGAACACCTTGCCACGTTTTCTGCGGTATTGCGCCGCTGGTCCGCCGGCGAGCAGGTCACGCCGGAAGTCATGGTCAACATTGAGGCTGCGCAGGCGGCGCGAGCCGCGCGCGCAAAATCAGTGGGGAGTGTCGGAGGCGGTATTGCCGTACTGCCCCTATATGGCGTTATGTCACAACGCGCCTCAATGGTTGATGATATTTCCGGCGCCGGCGGCACGTCTACGCAGGCCTTTACCTCGGCGTTACGCTCCGCACTGGCCGACGATACCATCGACGGCGTCATTATTGACATTGACAGCCCAGGCGGGTCAGTGTTCGGTGCTGGCGAGCTCGCGACGGAGATTTTCAATGCACGTGGACAAAAGCCAATCTACGGTTATGTGAACAGCCTTTGCGCATCAGGGGCTTACTGGACTGGATCGCAGTGCGCGCAGCTTTTCATGACCCCGGGCGGCCAAGCTGGCTCGATTGGCGTCTACATGCAACACGTCGATGAATCGGCGGCCATGGAAATAGAGGGCTACAAGTGCAATTTCATATCGGCCGGCAAGTACAAGGTCGAGGGTAACTCAATGGGGCCGTTAGACGAAGAAGCACAGGCTTTTCTGCAAAGCCAGGTCGATGCCTACTATGCATCGTTCACTGGTGCCGTCGCCAAAGGCCGTGGCGCTCCGATTGGATCGGTACGCGATGGCATGGGCCAAGGCCGCTGCCTTCTTGCTACCGACGCTCTTGCTGCAGGCATGGTTGACGGCATCTGCTCTTTCGATGATGTGGTGGCGAAGATGACCAAGGCCATCAAATCAGGGGTTACTGGTGCGCGAGCTGTAGTTGATGTGATAGAGGTTGTGGCTAGTGCGGTCGACTTAACGCCGCAAGCCGAAGTAATTGCTGCGTCAGTCGCTGTCGAGTCTGGCGTAGCAGTGGTGGCTAATCTAGTGCAATCGAATCATGCTGCTCGAACCGCTGCCCGGCGCCGAGCACTCGAAATCGCAAGCGCATAGAGCAACATTATTTATCGACGCCGCTTATAGCGGCTTTTTTGCGTCTAAATTTTGGGCTACGCGCAAGCCCGCCCGGTTCCGCTCCCTTGAGTCGGCGCCGACCCGGCCCATCGGTCGATTTGTGCAACCCAGCAGCAATCCAATGCCCACCTCAGACGTGGGCTTTTTCATTTCTGAGAAAGCAAAATATGAACAAACGTCTCCTGCAACAACAGAAAGCGGCTGCAATTGCCCGAGCCAAAGCATTGAATGATGCTTCGGCCCTCGAAAACCGCGATCTGACCGCCGAGGAATCCACCCAATACGAGGCGCACATGGCCGAGTCGCGCAGCCTCGATGCTCGTATCCAGCGCGCCGAAGAAATGAGCGCTGCCGAAGTAAGTGAGGGTGTGACGATCCGTGAGGGTGCGCATATCACCGTGAGTGAGAATGTCGCCAATGATCCAAGGGGTGGTTTCAGCTTCGTCGGCGAATTCATGAAGGCCGTACACAGTGCAACTGCAGCACAACGCAGCGGTGGTGCTGTCGCCATGGACAAGCGTTTGCTGATCGGCGCGGCCGCGCCCGGTGCAGGAACTTACGCTAATGAAGGCTCTGGCGCAGATGGCGGATTCTTGATCCCGCCAGAGTTTGGCAAGGAAATTTTCCAGTTGTCGTTGACCGACAATGCACTTCTGCCCATGACTGATGAGGTCAATGTCGCGGGCAATGGCATGTCGTTCCCAAAGGATGAAACAACCGCCTGGGGCACCAACGGCGTGCGCGCGTACTGGCAGGGCGAGGCTTCGGCGCCAGCCGGAACCAAGCCAGTCCTCGGCTTAACATCGCTGCGCTTGAAAAAGCTGATGGCACTCGTTCCGGTATCAGATGAGATGCTGGATGATAGTTCCGCACTGGCATCATATCTGCCGAAGAAAATCGGTGCGTCAATCCAATGGAAGACGAACGAGGCGATCTTGTTCGGCCCGGGTGCTGGTTTGCCTCAAGGCGCCATGGTCAGTGGTGCCGTTGTGACAATCGCCAAGGATCCCGGTCAAGCCACCAACACTTTGACGGCACTGAATCTGGCGAACATGATCGCTCGCCTGCCGGAGGGCTCGTTTCCAAATGCCGTCTGGATCATCAATAACGATGTGTTGCCAGCGCTCTTCACTTTGACCTTGGGTAACTACCCAATCTATATCCCGTCTGGTGGCCTCTTGGGTGGCATTCAGGGCAATCCGTACGGGACATTGCTGGGCCGTCCGATCATCGTTTCGCAACATGCGAACACGTTCAGCTCTCAGGGCGATGTGATGCTGGTCGATCTCAATTACTACCAGACCATCACTAAGGCGGGTGGTGTGCAAACGGCAACATCGATGCATCTGTATTTCGATGCTGATGCAACAGCGTTCCGTACCACGTTCCGTATCGACGGCCAAAGTAAACTCGCTGCCGCCATCTCGCCAGCCAAAGGCGCGAACAAGTTGTCCCCGTTCGTACAGCTCGGCGCACGTTAATAGTGCAGGGCGGCCCGTGCCGCCTGTTTTGTCATCCATTATTCAAAAAGGCCTCCAATGAACACGAATATCAAACTGAACGAGAAGATTGCGATTCTTGCGGCGATCAATCCATCCAGCATCAACGCAGGCACCGTTGTTTCGGCATGGGTGCCTGCCGCCAACTTCCATTCGATTTCCGCGCAGATCCAAACTGGCGCAATGACCGCAACCGGGACGCTTGATGCGAAGCTGCGCCAGGCAACCGATGCTGCGGGCACTGGCGCCAAAGACGTACCAGGCAAGGCGATTACCCAAATCTTGGCTGCATCGGGCAGTAATGTCCAAGCCAGTATTGAGTTACGCGCAGAAGATTTGGATGTCGCCAACGCCTTTGCATTCGTCGCCTTGTCGCTGACGATCGGCGCGGCAGCCTCGATTGTCGGCGCGCAGTTACTTGGCGCGAATGCTCGCTATGCCCCTGCGTCGGCGCTCAATGCTACCTCGGTAGTACAAGTCGTTTAATTAGTAGCACTGCGGGCCTCGCGCACTCGCGCGGGGTCATTCTTTACCGGATTCCATATGCCCGAAATTTGCCTGATTCAGCCTGCCGGAGAGCCTTTACATCTTTCGGAAGTAAAGAATGACCGTCGAGTTGATGATGATGCCGACGATGCGAAGATTCGGTCACTGATCTCCGCGGCGCGCCAGGCTGTCGAATCGAAGACGCGCCAGCAACTACTACACGCTCGCTGGAAGCTGGTGCTTGATACCTTTCCCATGGCGGGCTGGGGTGCGATGTCGCCATTTCGTGCATCGGTGAGTATCCCTGCATATGCTATCCAGTTGCCACATTCGCCAGTGGTTGACGTTATCTCGATTCAGTACATCGACATGTCCGGCGAGCTGCAAACAATGCCGCAGAGCGATTACGTGGTCAATTCCGCGTTGATGCCAGCTATCATCACACCTGCGTTCGGCAAAGTGTGGCCAATTCCTCTGCCGCAAATCGGCTCAGTCATAGTGATCTATGATGCTGGGTACGCCTCACCAATTACTACGGCATTCGCGAGCGAACCAACGCAATTCAAGGTAAGCGGCCCGGTCACGTGGACAGTCGGTGCCCGAGTGAACTTCTACAACTCCGGGGGGCTACTGCCAGCACCGCTCGATGCCGATACTGCCTACCTGGTCGCTAGTGCCGCGAATGGCGCTTACACGCTGATGGATATTGATGGCAACCCGATCGCACTCACGTCTGATGGCACGGGACGGAGCTTTATCGGCGTCGTGCCAGATGGGATTCGCAGCTGGATGTTGTTGCGGATCGGCTCGTTGTATGAGAACCGCGAGGAGGTGGCCGTCGGTCAGCGCATTGTCGTCCTTGAGTTGCCTTTTGTTGATGGGCTGCTTGATCCGTATATTGCGAGTACCTACTGATGCGTGCGGGCGACCTCCTCCATCGGATTACTCTGCAGCAGCGCAGCACTGCAGCCGATAGTCTTGGCCAGCAGGCGACTACCTGGTCTGATCTATTCACTATATGGGCTTATATCGAATCGCTGACTGCTCGAGAGTTGCTTGCAGCACAAGCTGTGCAATCTGAAGTAAATCACCGTATCACCGTTCGCTACCGCGCCGAGTTCGCTAATCCAATCTCAGTAGCAGCAATGCGGGCCATATACAAAGGGCGTTATTTCAATATTAGCGGGGCGCTCAATTTGGATGAGCGCAATCGGACGATTGAATTGCTGGCCAGTGAGGGCTTGAATAATGGCTGATCTGAGTAATGTGGCAGGGCTGAAAGAAATGCAAGCCAACATTGAAAAACTGAATGCGCGCCTGCTTAGTGAGTTGCCGCAGATTGTCATGGATGCTGCCGCGATCGTTGAGCGAGAGATCCGCAGTCGCGCCCCCGTGCGAACCGGAGCACTCGTTAGCAATCTTGACGCGGTCAGTGTCCACGATGCGAATCATGCTAGCGCAATCGTGCAGATTGAAAAATCAGACAAAAATGGCATTGAGCATTACGCAATATTTGATGAATATGGAACCAGTAAAGAGCCGGCAAAGCCATTCTTTCGACCTGGTATAGAGGCGGGAAAGCAGCAAGTTGAATCTCAATTGAAGCAAAAAATTCTAGATAGTGTGAATAAGGCTGATGGCTTATGAGTATTCAAAACCAGCTATTTACTCTACTGTCTGGTGGCGCTACGTTGGCCGGTGCACGCATTTATCCGCTAACTGCTCCCGATGGCGTGGTGAGGCCTTATATCACCTATCAACGCATTTTTAGCAACTCGGAAAATGTCCTATCCGGTAGCACGAACCTATTCAACACGCGAATGCAAATCGATATGTATGCATTGATTTATTTCGATGCAATCTCCTTGGCTGCTCAGGTCGACTCACTGATGTCCAGTTGGATCGTGCAAAACGTCTCACTTCTTTCGCGGGACTTTTACGAAGACGCCGTCAAGCTTTTCCGAGTGAGTGTCGATTATTCAATCTGGCATTAAGTAAACATAATTTCATCAACAACCCGCCATGTGCGGGTTTTTTTATTTAAAGAGGCTCGCGCATGACAAGCTCTGCAATCTCGGCCCAAGGTAGCACCTTGAGCATTGGTACTGGCACCGGTGGCGCTAAAAACATTACCGCTATCGCGCTCGGCAATCCAACCATTCTCACCATCACGGCGCACGGCTTCAATAATGGCGATGTTGAGACACTAGCGGGTTTGGCTGGTGCTGATGCCGCACTGTTGAACGGGTTGAATTTTACTGTCAAGAACAAAACAACAAATACCATCGCGATTGATGCTGATACGACAGGCAAGACAATCACTGCGGCAGGTACTGCTACGCCAGTAACATTCACGCCAATTGGCAACCTAAAAGATTTCTCCGGCTTCGATGGTTCCGCGTCTGAGATTGACCGAACTAATATGTCTAGCGTAGCAAAAGAGTTCTTGCTTGGTATTACTGACCCAGGGCAGTTTTCTATCAATATCGACTATGACGGCTCTAACGCAGGTCACATTGCATTGCGTTCGAAGCAGGGATCTGGGGTTATCTCCAATTTCCAGCTCACCCTGCCAAATACTAGTGTCATTACCTTTACCGGCTTCGTGAAGAAATTCAGTCTGGCAGGTGGCGTCGATGCACTGGTAAAAACAGCCGTTGATATTCGCATCTCTGGACCAGTTTCGGGTCTGTAATTCTTTATTCTTAAGACAGGAAAAAGCAATGAGCTTTGACAAAAATGCGTTATTTGCGGCAATCAAGCCGAAAACAAAGGCCGTCGAAATTGACGGATTTGGATCGATCACGGCAAAGCAATTGTCGGTAACTGAGGTTAGCGGGATTCGCACCAAACTGAAACAGGCGAATGGCACCGACGATGCCTTCGGCTTGAGCCTGGTGGTTTTATCCTTTGTTGATGATGAAGGAATGCAAGTATTTACTGAAGGCGATCTGGATGCACTGGCAGCGTCGAGCAATGCTGAGGTCGAGAAGTTGGTGACGGTTGCACTGGAGCTGAGTGGTTTCAAAAAACCGGCAGACCAAAAAAACTAAGGGATGACCCCGAGCGCCTCTTTAGGTTTCGCCTGGCGCTCGCCCTTGGCATCACGCTGGGTCAAGTAGATCAATTGCCTTACGAGGAATATCTTGGATGGCAGGAATATTTTGCGGTTGAGCCCGTAGGTTCAATGGTTCATGATTATGCGCAAGCTCACATCGCATCGATCGTTGCTAATGTGAATCGAGATACGAAAAAACGCCCAAATGCCTACACGCTAGACGAATTTTTGCTGTTTGTCCGTCGCGATAAGGTTGATGAGCCGACGTTGCTGCATGATCCTGACGCTCAGTCAGAGCTCATCAAGAAGATGCTTTTTTGTAAGAAAAATTAATGGCAGTCAACGGTATATCCTTTGTTGCGCTATAGTCAGAAAAAACAAGGGGGATTGATGAAAACAAGGATGAAGTGGTTTTTGGGCGCATTGGCACTCTCGGCTGCCGTTGCAGCGGCGGCAAGTGGCGGCAATGGCTCCGGACTGATCAAGCTGTTGATGTTGTTTTTTGTCGTCTGGCTGGCCTGGCGGTTCTTTGTTTTTCTATGGCTGCTATTCAAGCCAGTGCGCGCGAGAACCAAGCATTTTGTCGACCCTATAAATGAGCGCGTTGATGCAACATTGCGGAATTCTGGACTCGGAAAACTTGTCAGCGTATCGAACAGAGTGTACGCGGGGTTGGATGCTGCGGCGCAAGAGACTCAAAATTCCATCGATAAACGTAATGATTTAGCACCAACCCAATATGCTCCCACGCCAGAAACACACATAAAATGCCCGGACTGTCGGGAGTTGATATTTAAAGACGCTCAGATTTGCAGGTATTGCAGATGTAAACTGGTGCCTCAGTAGGATGAGAAAATCGACGTTGTAATTCGATGTAATTAATTAAATTTAAACAAAGCACCTTCGCACCTTCGGGTGCTTTTTTATTGGGCAAATACAATGTCACTCGGCAATCTCTCCGTCAAAGTTAGTGCGGACGTAGGTGGCTTCACATCTTCGATGGACGATGTGGCTAAGTCCGCACAGTCCAATATGGGAATGTCCGCCAGTTCGGTGGATGAGTTTCGCCGCAGCCTATTGCAATCATCCCTCGATATGCAGAAGGCTGCACTGGCCATGGGCGGCGACATGCAGGCTGCGAATGATGCGATCTTGGCAAGTTGTGCGCAATCTGAGGAGGCGATCAAGAAATTAGCTGAGACGCCAGGTGATTCCGACTTCAAGTCAACGGGAGAAAAAATCGCAACAGCTATTGGCGTAGGTGTTGGCGTTGGAATTGTTGGTGCGCAGACAGCATGGCAAAAATTCATGGAATGGACCAAGGCAAAGGCCATTGTCACCGGCTTGGTGATTGGGGCGGCATTTGCTGCGATCGGCCTCGGGGCGATCTACACGGCGTATAAGATCATTTCAGGATCGATCGGCTTTATCGCTGGATTGATCACTGGCGATAGCTACAAGAGCGAGAGTATCGATGCCCTGATTGAGGCAAACAATCAGATCAAGGATATTCAAAATTCGCTGTACGTGACTGCGCAACAGGCTGCTGCTACCAATGCTGCTATCGCTGCTATCGGTGTCGATAAAGGCGATTACATCAGTGTTTTCAAAAATGCGGAAACCACGATCCGCGCCAACACGGATGCATTAGACCGCCTTGGAATTACATACAAAGATGCGAAGGGCAATCTTCTTCCGCTGTATGAGGTGGTAAAGAATGTTAATGAAGAGTTAGATAAATACACTGTTGGATGGGATAGGAATAGCGCAGCAACCGAGATCGGCATCGGCACTGCCGCGCAGGTTGCAGCTGCAGCATCGGTGACAAAAGAAAGAATTGCTGAGGCAGCAGATCGACTGAATGACTACAACCTCGGGATCGGCGATGAATCTCAGGCGGCAGTGAAGCGCTACGAAGATGCAATGCGCGACTTCAACCGCGAAACTGATTTGACCAGTCAGGGATTCAAGCGAGCCTGGGCCGATCAGATCATGCCAGTTTTGACGGACTTCGCAGAGTTCTTCAAAGATGGATTCCCATTGGCCGTAAATGCGTTTCGCTATTCGATGGCAACCATCACATCATTGTTTTATGGGCTAAAGACAGTCGTCTACATGGTCGCCGAAGCCATTGTCGGCAGCATATCTGCGATCGGCCTGGGCTTGGAGGGCGTTGCCACTGCTGGCGCAAGTGTTCTTAAAGGTGACTTTTCGGGTGCGAAAGAAGCGCTGGTAAGTGGGTGGACTGATGCCAAGGCCAGATTAGGACTAATTGGCGACAACATCGTCGCGCAAGCGCGGCACAATGCGGACGCGATGCGTGCCGCCTGGGCGCTTGATGATCGCGGTGCTTCGGCTGCCGACACTGTCAGAAAAAAGGGTAAGACATATGTGCCAAAGCCCGATGATCCAGATAAGCCAGCTGCCATAGTAAAGGACCCCTTCAAAACAGCGATGGACGGACTGAATGCAACGCAGGCAGGTATCGATTATGTTATTAAGCACTTCGACGAGTTTGAGGGCAAGGTTAGAGAGTCGAAGGCCGCCATGGCGGAATTCGATGTGACGATGGGTAAGTTTTCGGATAGCCAGCGTGCGTCGGAGGGGTTTAGCCCTCTAACTAGTCAGCAGAAGTCTGATTACATCGCGAAGAATAAGCTAGTTCAGGACGGCCTAGAGCTTGAGCGGCAAATGCAGGTGTTGCGTAAATTTGATAAATCTACTGATGCATTCGACTACAAGGAGCAGCAGCAACTAGACATTCGCCGGCAAGACATTGATTGGATGGGCAAAGGACAGACTGAACTTGCAAAACTCACCGAGGCACGCCGGATCGATGGCGAAGTGTCGGCAATGATATTTGCAACCAATGCGGAACTCGGAAAAAAAGGATTGAAAATATCTGATGATGAAATTGCGAGCATCCGCGAGAAAGCTGACACCGCCAAACTGGCAGCTCAAGACCTGATTCAAAGGCAGTTTGATAAATCTCAGGACCCGTGGTTTAACGCTGCCGAGTCGGTTCGTAAGTATGGCGAAGAGGCTAGTAATGTTGGTGGGCAAATCGGAAGCACGATGACAGGTGCATTCAAATCTGCCGAAGATGCCGCAGTGCAGTTCATGATGACAGGCAAGTTATCATTTACTAGTCTGGCAAATAGCATTTTGGCTGATTTTGATCGCATGATTATCAAGAAGCAACTAGCGAAACTTTATGACATGGCTTCATCAGGTGGTAGTACAGGGATGGGGCTGATTGGCACCGCATTGAATGCATTAGGAGTCGATTTAAGTGGAGCAACGCAAGGCGCCTCTGCCATGGCTGCGATGGATGGTGCGGGTGGATTTAATCTTGCTGGTGGATTCTCTCAAGGCGTAACGGACATGGCGGCCATGAACGGTGTCAATGGTTTTAGTCTTATGGCAGGCTTTGCGGGAGGGGGTGAGCCTCCGCTGAACGTGCCGTCGATGGTCGGTGAAAAAGGGCCGGAACTTTTCATTCCACGCGGTGCTGGGACGATCATTCCGAATGATCAGCTGCGCGGTAGTAAATCGGATCAATCCAGTCAGCCGGCCAATATCGTCATCAATATTCATGGCAATAGCAATGCCCCGGATGTACGTCGCGCGGCCGGACAAGGCGCACGCGAAGCATTGCAAGCAATTTCTGGCGCGCAGCGCTACGCCTAGGGTTCAAATGATTACTCAAGCAGAAATAAGAAGCCTCCTTACTTACAATGAGGCGACAGGAGTGTTCTCGTGGCTAAAAAAGCATCGCGGGTGTCGCAAAGATTTGGTTGCTGGGAGCGTTAACAAAAAGGGGTACGTGACGATCATCATAGCGGGAGTCCGTTATTACGCTCATAGGCTTGCGTGGCTCTATATCACCGGAGAGTTTCCTGTTGTGATGATTGATCACAAAAATGGGGATCGAGCCGACAATCGTATTTGCAACTTGCGTCTCTGCACAATGTCTCAAAATGCCAATAATTCAGGTATGAAGCCATGCAACACTAGCGGATACAAAGGCGTTAGTTGGAGCCGTGAAAAAGGGAAATTTTATGCACGCTGTCGTGCCTTGGGCAAGGTTTGCTGGCTAGGATATTTTGAAACAGCCGAATCTGCTTCCGCCGCCTACACGAACTTTGCTAGCGCCGCTCACGGAGAGTTTTTCAATTCTGGGAGTGCTGCTTAATGAATGCATTTCTGGAAGAGCGACTGCCTGGCGATGCGTTGATTGGTGCGCTCTATGCTGACGAGTACAACGTCGAGATCACGCAAACCAGCAGTGGGCAGGAATACCGACGCATCGTGCATCCGTTTCCAGCCCGTCATTTCAGTGTCACTTATCGCTTGGAGCAAGCGGATCTATGGACCCGCGTATTGGGTTTATATCACCGCTCTTACGGTATGTTTTCCGGGTTCAGAGTAAGCACCATTGATGATTTCTCGACCAACGGCAATACCGGTACGCCTACTGCGACTGATCAACCTTTAGCCTTGGTGTCAGCTGGTGTCTACCAGTTGCAGAAGCAATATGGCAGCGGCAGCACGCCATTGCCGATCGGCTTGCCAGTAAGGACCATCTTTAAACCGGTTACTGGCACGGTTGTGGTCGGTATTAGTGGAGTTGCGCTGGGCAGCGGCTGGACTGCGGATACAACGACTGGATTGGTGACCTTCGCTGCTAACAAGACGGCCAATATTACTGGTATTACTCAGGCGGCATCCGCCATCGCGACCATTGGAGCGCACGCCTTTGTCGTAGGTGATTCGGCATACTTTAGTAACGTGGTCGGGATGTCGCAGATCAATACTTTACGGGGTCTCGTTACGGGCGTGTCTAGCACGACAATTACGGTCCAGATCGATTCAACCCTGTTCGGTGCTTACGCAAGCGGTGGTGCGGTCAATAGCCGCCCGCAAATTGGGGAGCCTGTCACGGCCGGTTGTCAGTTTGATATTCCATGTCGCTTCAATAGTCGCATCGATGTCAATTACCTGGCACCGAATATTCGTGACACATCGACCATCGATATTATGGAACTCCTCGCCTTATGAAGTCTCAAGTAGCGAATTACGCCACCCGCACGTTATGCCTGCGCATCGTGCCAGTAGTCGGAGCTGCCGTATGCCTGACACATTACCCGCGCAATCTCATAATGAGTAACGGCGCGGTGTATTTGACCAATTCCGGCTATGAGTTCACCGGCTATACCGCCGCTTCTGGCACATCGCCAGCGATGATTGATGTGCAGGGCATTGCAGGTATCGCTGGCATCAGCAAAGCCGCGATTGCGTCCGGCGTCTTTGATAACGCCCGTTGCTACTTGTTCGCGACAAATTGGGATAACCCGATCGAGGACTATGAGCCGATAGTCGCGTCGATTTTTGGCAAAACGACTTTGACCGATGATAAGTACCAGATTCAGGAAATGGCGCTCATCGATGCGCTAAATCAATCGGTCGGGAGGACCTACACAGTGACATGCCAAAAAACGTTTGGCGGGCAGGAATACGCCGGTTGCAAAATCGATCTAGGCCCACTAACCGTGACCGGCACTATTACGTCCGTCACCAGCAACACGCAATTCGGCGACGCTGGGCGCAGCGAAGCGATTGATTATTTCGGCGCTGGCACGATTCAGTTCACGAGCGGAAAGAACGCTGGCTTAAAGCGGCAGGAAATTAAGTCATTCAATGCCGGCGGCGCGATCGTGACGTATGAGGCGTTCTATTACACGCCTGCTGTGGGTGACACGTACACCATGATTCCCGGTTGTCGCAAACGTAGCGCCGATTGTAGTGATAAGTGGCACAACATCATCAATCACGGTGGCTTTGCGAATATTCCGACCGGCTCACAATATGCACAGATTGGACAAGCAGGATGACCGCCGACGACATCGTCGCCGCAGCGCGCGCTGCACTCGACACACCTTTCCAACATCAGGGGCGCATCGCTGGTCTGGCATTGGATTGCGCAGGGCTGGTCGTGCACGTGGCACGCTCTATCGGCGCACCCTATACCGACGTGCCAGCGTATGGCCGTTCTCCGCACCAGGGTCTATTGCAAGCCACGCTTGATGGTAATGAAGGCATCGAACGCGTGATCGATCGCCAAGCCGGTGACATCCTGCTGATGCGCTTCGCCAGTGAGCCGCAACACCTGGCGATCTGCGCGGGCGATACGATGATCCATAGTTATCTGAATGTCGGCAAGGTCTGCGAGCATCGTCTGTCATCGATGTGGGCCGCAAGGATCGTTGCTGTGTATCGTTTCAAAGGACTCGCATGAGCGTCGGTCAGGTAGTTGGCGGCATTGCTGGTGCGGTCGTTGGGTTCTTCGCAGGTGGCGGCCCACAAGGGGCGCTTGTTGGTGCGCAGCTCGGCATGGGCGTCGGGGGCATGGTCGATCCACCCAAAGGACCGCACATCTATGGCCCAAAGTTAACCGATCTGACCACGCAGACCAGCACTTATGGCGCCACGATTCCCCGCATTAAAGGTACTTTTCCCGTTACCGGTAACGTATTCTGGCTAGAAAACAACCAACTTAAGGAAACGGAAAATACCCAAAAACAAGGCAAGGGCGGCGGCGGTTCGGAGACCACCACCTTTACCTATAGCGCGACATTTGCGGTGGGACTGGCCGACTGCCGGATGGATGGTCCGATTGCCGGCGTGCGGCGTATCTGGCTAGGCGCGAATCTGATCTACGATATCGGATCCAGCGACATTCACGCCATGATTGCCAGCGCGGAGGCGGCTGGTAATTTCAAGATCTACTACGGCGACGATACGCAGTTGCCAGATCCGCGCATGCAGGCCGCGCTCGGCGTGGCGAACACACCGGCCTACCGCGGCTTGGCGTATATCGTGTTTTATGATCTCCCGTTAAAGGATTATCAAAATAGTTTAATCGGTGCGCAGGTCAAGGTAGAGTTGGCATCATCTGCAACGATGAGCGACGTTGCGTCGACAGTGATTGTCTCTGATACCAGTGTTGTGTCGAGTAGCGGGGTAACCGTCTTGGCAAACACGATACCAACATGGGCATCTATCTATGGTGCCTCATGGATCTGGGATGTGGCAGCACAAACCAATGGCACCGCAGATAAGCACTTGACGTTTACCAAGCAATTTACACCAGTAGGGGCAGCGGTATCTCTTGAGGTTGCCTGTGATAACACGGTTGATATCTACTTTAACGGTAATTTGGTGGGGAGCGCATCGGATTGGGCATCTGTAGCGACATTTGACTTATCACGATATGTTATTTCCGGCGTCAATACGCTGTCGTTCCGATGCACAAATATCTGGGAAAGTAGCCTGCCGCCATCGTCGCTGGGCAATCCGGCCGGACTCATCTTCAAGATCACGATGGCCGCCACGTCGATCATCGAGATGTATAGCGTGCCGCTCTCGACGGTCGTCAGCTCAGAATGCCTGCAAAGCAAGTTGCTCACAGCATCCGACATAGATGTGACTGCACTTACAAGCATGGTACGCGGGTATGCGATCAGCTCCGTTGCGGCAATTCGTAGTGGCTTCGATCCCTTGATTGGGGCGTGGCCGTTCGACGTGATTCAATCTGGTTACAAAATTGTCTTTAAACCACGGGGCGGGTCATCGGTCGTCACGATTCCAGCGGCCAAGTTGGATGCGCGATCTGCGAGTAGCCAGCCCGGTGTCCAGATAACGAATGCGCGGGAAATGGATTCAGTGCTGCCAAGCAAAGTGGCTGTGAAATATCTGGATAGTGACCGCGAATACAATATTAATGAGCAGTATGCCGAGCGGCTCAATACGCAATCGATCAACGTTAGCGCGGTCGATTTAGCCATGGTGCTCAGCGCAGATGAGGCCGCGCAAAAGGCTGAAATCCTGTTATACCTGTATTGGTTAGAGCGGGATGATGTTTCATTCCATTTGCCGCCTGAATACAATTACTTGGAGCCGTCCGACGTCACTACCATCACTGCACCGGATGCAGCCTATGAGTTACGTCTGACGCAAATCAATTGCACGCCCGACGGTCGATTGGAGTGCCAGGCCAAATACAACAGCGCGGCGGTGTACACCTCGTCGGCAGTGGGCGGAACGGGCACAGCACCCGAGCAGACACTGACGATCCCCGGTCCTACGCAATACGAGTTATTGGATACGCCATTGATGAATGACGTATTTGACACGGCGGGATTCCCAGTGGCAATGTCGGGTTATCTGGCGGGATGGCCTGGCGGCATCTTGATGCGCTCGGATGATGATGGGCAGGTCTGGAACCAGATACAAGGGTTTTCCAGGCCGGGGTCATTAATGGGTTACGTCTTCAATAGCCTTAGTGCGCATTCCGGTTTGTCGATTGACAAGGCCTCGGTATTGTCGGTGACTGTTAATCAACCCTTGTCGAGTGTCACTGAGCTACAAATGCTGAATGGCGCGAATCATTTTGCCTGCGGGATGGATGGCAGGTGGGAAATTATCGCAGCCCAAAACTGTGTGTTGCAGGCGGACGGTTCTTACATCCTGACCGATTTGCTTCGGGGACGCTTTGGTAGCGAGTGGGCAACAGGCTTGCATGCAGCGAACGACCACTTGGTTTTACTTAATACCGCCAATTTGCAATTTATCGCCAGCAATCTTAACGTGATTGGTATGGCCCGTAGTTATCGGGGTATCACGACCGGGAAGACGTTGGACTCGGACAGTGATCGTACGATGACCTACCAAGGCGTTAATTTGAAATGTCTGTCGCCCGTATACTTGAATGGAAATCGTCATCCGACGACACGTGATTGGACGTTGACCTGGATTCGTCGCACACGCAAGGGCGGCGAGTTGCGTGACCTGGTGGATGCGCCGTTAAGCGAGGTGAGTGAAGCGTATTCGATCGATGTTTTTACGGATGGGACTTACCTGACGGTGAAGCGTACACTGGCAGCAACTGCGCCAACCGTCGTGTATTCCAGCGCCAACCAGGTTGCTGACTTCGGCAGTAATCAGGTCACGCTGTATGTAAAAATTTATCAGTTATCCGCTACAACCGGACGCGGATACCCGTTGATCACCCGCATTACGCGTTAAATATATTCGACTAGCTTAAACGTCCTTCGGGGCGTTTTTTGCGTTTACAGGAGCCTACTTTGGCAAATAGCAGCAGTAATATTGATCAACTGAGCCAATCGCAGTCCTCGAAAGAAATCACGATCAACGCATTGCTCGACGCGGCCAGTCCGGCAACGCTTTACGGGCGACGGGAATCCACCACCTCCGGACTGTCGTGGGGTTATTACGGCGGTACCATCATGCTAGGTAGTACCACGACACAGATTGCGAATGGCACGCTAACACTCCCTGCAAATGCGACCAGCTATATCCAGGCGAATCCGAGCAGCGGAGCGGTGACGAGTAATACTGTCGGATTTACCGCGGGGTATTGGCAGATGTATATCGTCGTTGCCGGCATATCAACCATTTCAAGTTACACAGATAATCGCGTGCTTGGACAGAGTTTAACGGGCGTTGGATTTGCTAACCCAATGAGCGCATCGGGCGACATTATTTATGGTGGCGCAGCTGGTGCTGCCACACGATTAGCAAAAGATACGGATGGTACGGTATTGATGCTTGCGGGCGGCTTGCCCGTATGGTCCGCAGCGCCCTGGATGACGAACCCGATGACTGCTGCTGGAGATTTGATATCCGGCGGCGCGTCTGGGGTGGCGGAGCGACTACCTGCTGGTACAACCGGGCAAGTGTTGACAATTGTGGGAGGCGTTCCTGCATGGGCAGTAGCACCCGGTGGCGGCTCCGGCGCGACGATTGGCGCAGTCAATGTCTTTACGCGGAATCAGAGCGTCGATCCTTCATTGCTCACCTCTGGATCCTCAATTGCGGTCGATGCATCCTTGTCCAATAACTTTAAACTGGTATTGGGTGCAAACGCGACACTCGCCAATCCTACCAATTTGACCGACGGCATGGTATTGAACGTCCGTATCAAGCAGGACGCTACCGGCAATCGCACGCTTGCCTATGGAAGCGCTTTTAAATTTCCCGGCGGCACGCCGCCCATATTGTCCACTGCTGCCAATGCGGTCGACCTGATGAGCTGCTATTACGATAGTACCGATGGCACGCTGGCCTGCAACCTGTCGAAGGGGTACGCATAATGTTTGCTTGCGGCCCCGTGCTGTTATCACCGCATGTATCAGCTGCGACCAATGCCTATGCGGTCGAGGTTCTTTCAGACCTTCCGATCGCGTATTGGAAACTTGATGAATTGTCTGGTACTGCAATGACAGATTCAAGCGGACACGGCAGGAATGGGTTATACGGCGGTCTTGTCGCGCTCGGCAATCCACCGCTTATTACAGCGGGAAAATCTATCAAAACAAGCACTACCGGCACGGCAACAGTCGCAACTGCGCCGAATGATGCGGCGTTACGGTTACCTGGTGACTTTAGTTTGGAATTTTGGATAAAGACAGGTGCGACGACAGGTAACGTTTTATCTATGGAGCAGGGAGGGGTGAATTATCCCTCGTGGCAGCTTGGCCTCAACTCTTCTGGCTGCATTAAGTTGGAACTTCGTACAAGCAACGGCGGGTCAATAGCGGCACTTATTGCGACTAGTGCGATTAACGATAACGCTATACATCATATTGTTTATACAAAAAATGGGAGTCTTGTAACGGCATATGTTGACGGCGCTCCTAATGCCACGGGTTCTTTTACGGGCCCCCCTTTTTCTTCAACGGACCCGGTTTCGGTAGGCTGTTCGTATGCACCGGGGTATGACACTAGCGCAATGATTGGTTCGTTGGACGAAGTAGCCATTTACGATACGGCATTGTCAGCAGCGCGCGTGTTGACGCATTACACAGCGGGTATTGCACCGTAAAGGGTGTGGGATATAGCCACATTCGTTCTTTTTTGCATCGTGGAATGGGATAACAGAAATAATCGGCACAACAGAAATAATCGGCACAACAGAAGTAATCGGCACAACAGAAGTAAAGAGCTACTACGCCACCTTTCGGTGGCTTTTTCATTTCCGGGGCAAATAAATGGATGCTGAATTTCAGCGGTTACTAATGTTTTCCATAGAAGGCCTGTTATCGGCTTTTAGTACGGTTATCTGGTTTTCTTACCGGGATCAAAAAGCAAAAAACGAAGCTACACAGAGGGCGTTGGATGAATACAAATTGCATGTTGCGGAGAGTTACGTGACACAAAATGTGCTGAGCAAAGCAGTTGAGGGGATCGCCAAATCCCTCGAATCATTTAGTCAGTCTATGGATAAGAAATTAGACCGCATTGAGTACAAGTTGGATGGAAAACAAGATAAAGGGCAATCATGAATTTTGATCAGGCGATCGAGCGCGTGCTTAGCCATGAGGATGGCTATGTGAATAATCCTGCGGATCCGGGTCGTGAAACGAAATGGGGTATTAGCAAACGCAGCTATCCGAACGTTGACATCAAAAATTTGACCAGGACACAAGCGATTGACATTTACCGACGCGACTTCTGGAGTCGCGTGCACGCTGACGAGTTGTTCGGCGGAGTGGCATATCAGTGCCTAGACTTCGCTGTGAATAGCGGCATAGAGACGGCGATTCGCTATCTTCAACGCGCTCTTAACGTTGCCGATGATGGACATTGGGGGCCGATTACCGTAGCGGCTGCAAAATCAATGACCGAGACCGACCAGATCATGCGACTCAATGCTGAGCGCCTGGATTTCATGCGTAAGCTGACGGGTTGGGCATCTTTCAGTTCTGGCTGGGCGGGGCGGATCGCTGGCAACCTGCGTTATGGCGCGGTGGATGCCTGATTGTCATATTTTTATAGGTATTTAACATGACCGCAGAACACGTAACAGGTGAACATTTAAAAAACGATACTTTGACTGAATCAGTATTCTATCCAGATCATAGTTTGCAGCGCACCGAGTCAACTTATTTTCTTGCGGCAAAACGGCAGATGAAGCTGGAGGGCGGGTATGCTTGCTCGACGTGCGGCGATACTGAAAAAGTTGAGTCCCATCATCGCTTCTTTGAATACTCGTTCAAGGAAGCCATCAACTGGCAGTGGATCAAGGATGTGGCCACCAACAAAACTGACGTTATGTGGTCGCACAAGCTGGAATGCATCGTGCCGATTCCAAAGCGCCATCCTATTTGGGACTTGATTCGTTTGACTCAGGGTTTTGAGTGGTCCGCGCTCGACATTAAAAATTCGCTTTCATTCGTTGATTCAATCTACAACCAACTTCCTCTGTGCGAAACACATCATCGAGGGAAGTTTCACGGGCGCCACGAGATTACTGACCCGGAATGGAATGTGCAGGCGTTTTTGATCAAAGGATTTATCTATTCCCCAGACGAACTTCGCGCACTTCATAAGCCAATCGAGGTATGCAATGTTTAAATTTTTTCGCGACATCACGTCCGACGAGTTTGGTAAAGATTCCGACCTGACGTCGGTTGCCTCGGTGATTGGCTTCGTTGTGGGCATGACGCTTTACTTGCTCAGCCAGTTCGCATGGACCATGTCATGGGTGCCGCACTTCGGGCTACCTGAATATGCGATTGGCTTCGCGGCCCTGATTGGCGCGATTGCGACGTGTCAGCGCTTGAAGCCAGCTGCAGTCGTTCAGGACGTTTCAAAAGAACCATAATTCTCATCGGGTATCACCGGTCTTTGCAGCCGCCATATGGCGGTTTTTTTTCGTCTCACCACTTAGGAATCACTATGAAACGTTTCGTTATCGCTACTCTTGCTGTCGTGGTCCTGCTTATTTCCGGTTGCGCACTACCGGTTCAGCCACTTACGCCTGCGCAGATCGTCGCCCAGGTGAATATGCAGGTATGCCAAGTTATTCCCGCGATCTTAGTGGGTGTACAAACTCCGGGGCTGGCGATTGATCCATCGCTTCAGGCAAAAATTCCAATTGCTCAGAAAGACATTACTGACGTTTGCAGTGCTGGCGCAACTATCAATCCAGCTAATCTCCAAACGCTTGCGACGTCGGCGCTGCCTATCATTTTGGAAATCGTGAAAGCGGTGCCGGGACCGCAGCAAGATACCGCCGTTGCCACGATCACCGCTGCGCAAATACTGTTACCCATCTTGATTGCGCAAATACAGGCAATGCCGACCACAGCCGTGGTGACTGTCACAAAATGAGCGCGTTTCTGTCCAAGTTGCAAATGGAGAACGCGACCGACATGGACGATGGACTATGGATACTGACTGCGCCATTGTTCTATCAGTCCGATGTTGCGAAGCAAACCTTCATCGTTCCGAGGGGCTTCAAAACGGACTTGGCCAGCGTGCCGCGCTTGCCAGTCGTATTCTTGCTAGCTGGTGCGACCTCAAATGAGGCAGCGGCGCTGCATGATTTTCTGTACTCCACACACCCAGTGACACGTAGTGTGGCTGATGCGGTCCTGAAAGAGGCGTCGGCAGTAACTGGCGTTCCGGTATGGCGGCGCTGGCTTATGTATATTGGGGTGAGGATCGGCGGCGCGTCACATTGGGATCCGGTAGCGCCGATTGAGCCGCCAGAGCAATCACTCGGAGGCGCGTGATAACGTTAATCACCCCCTCGAGTATCTATTCAATATCTATTCATATTGAGCGATATTTAGGCAACTCTACTCGTTGTTGGGTTCAGGAGTATCTATTCAGCTACAGACGCTCAGGCCAATCCCTCGGACACTTGGGGAAGTGGGGGGGGTGCAATCCTTGGCATCAATACAACTGGCTATCTATCCAGTTGTACGTGGGCGAAATTTGGGCGAAAACACAGTCCATTTCAACCCTTTCTAAGCCAACTCAATTATCGCCAAGCCCGGTGTTTACGTGGCTTGGAGAGGTTTGGAATGGTGGAGGCGGCGGGAATCGAACCCGCGTCCGCAAATCCTCTACAGACAGTTCTACATACTTAGTGTTGTCATTTAATTTAGCCCAGCCGACGTGGACACACACACTTCGTTCAGGCGAGTTACCTAAATTTAACTTTTAATCAAGTAACCCGATCAAAAGCGATTCCCTGTAAATGACTCCACTGCTGTTTTACCAGCCCACCCCAGGGACGAGATGGTGTAGAGCAAGTCAATTACGCAGCTAGTGCGAAATTGTCTTGTGCGTACGAGTTATCGTTTGCAGTTATATATTTTCTGGTTGTATTTACGAGGTGACCAGCCCTCGGTATGCCCTGCTCTGCTTTGTAACCCACGTCGAAACCAGGTCGCCCCCAAACAGAAGAGTATTGTAGCGCAATTCGGGCTGTCCTTGTAGACGACTGCGTCAACGCGTTTTGCATGCCTCTGTGATGAGGAAGTTTGTCGTGCAAAATAACGCTTTTAACTAAAAGGGTAAGTTGTTTTGATAGATTGAAATGATGCCTCTCGCAAAAGAAGATTGCGGGGTTGGCTAGTCGAAATATCTGTTTGACTGCATCGAATATACCCATTTTGGGGAGCAGTACGCTATTCTTTGTCCTAGGTCAGAGGCATCGTTCGATACGCTGTCTTCTACGTAAGTGACGAAGGTTATACTTCGCTTAGTTAACAATCATTGCCAATAATAATGCGCTATATTTTTTCTGCACTCATCGCTCTTGCATTGTCAGGATGCGGATCATCTACATCAGGGCCGTCCGAAAAGGTCGCTAAAGTTCAGCGCGACCCGGTCAAGGTCGCCGAAATTGCTGACCAAAAACCAAGCAGCAAAGCACCCGTCGTCAAGGAGGATCCAGTTGGTTTTGGGACGTTAGTCATTTTGCGTGACCCTAGCCATCCTACTGCTGGATGTATGATCGGCGTGTACCTGAACAAGCAATTGGTCAACCAATTTGATGCCGATCAGAAGGCGACATTTATTTTGCCTGCGGGCGATCAGGTCGTCACGGTGGAGAATTCGGATGGACGCACATCGTGCGCCATCGCGCCGGGTGAGCGCAGCCAATTAGTGTTCAACATCAAGGCTGGCGACATTAAAAATGTGCGTGCCCAATTGTTGCCGGGAAAAGGCGTCGTGATTGAGGCGACCGCCCGCTAAATCCAGTTTTGCGTACTTTACGATAACGCTATCTCGTCTTGGCTATGCTGGGACGAGATAGCGTTTTTGCGTTATCTCAGGGCAAAATCTACCCGAGTCGGTGCACCTTTGTCTTTAATCCCATCCGCGCTGAGCTTTGGTGCGATCAGGAAGATCCGCTCCAATGGAATCTTGCTCTTCGTTTCCAGATAACTTCGTACTGCTTGCGCGCGCTGGTCTGCTAATGACCGCAAATCATCTGGGGTTACCTTGGTATTGGTTAGAATCAAATGCTCCATTTCTGGGGCGGGCAAGGATTTGGCGAAGCCGATTGCATTGCGTGGCTTGTCGAATTTTTCGCTTTTATAAACCTTTTCCATCAATTGCGTTTTGTCGGCATCAGTCAGCGCAACTTCTTTCGTTGCTGATGGCGACGACGTGTCGACATCAGCATCGTCTTCTGCTGCTGCGTCGGGTTTCGCTTTGGTGCCGCTGCTCTTTTGTTTTAGCGCAGCCAATTTGCGGTTCAGGATTTCCTGACGTACGCCTGCGGTATCAGCTACGGGATCGACTCGGCCAATGATGTCGAGCTTCAACGCAGGACGGTCTAGCAGCGCCTTGGTGAGGGTGTCGAGTTTGGCTTTGGTATCAGTCGTCAGGACGGCGGAGCCGGGTTTGAATTCGGCATAGCCGAGTTCATCGCCGCCGCCGAATGCAGAACTAAGCAGGGCGAATGGCGATGTCACTGCTTTGACGATGAGATTAACAAAAACCCGCAGAATAATGCCGCCAACTGAGAACTTGGGATCGGATAGCGAGCCAGAAATCGGCAGATTGATATCGATCTGACCATTGCGATCTTTTAGCAAGGCGACAGCTAAGCGGACTGGCAGTTTGGTGGCACTGGGACTATCGATTTTGTCGCCAAATGTTAGCTGGTCGATGCGGACATGATTTTGTGCGGTCAGTTCTTGTTCTTCGACTTTGTAATTAACATCCATCGATAGCTTGCCTTTGACGATTGCATAGCCCGCATACTTGGCTGCGTAGGGCGTCAAGCGCGGCAGCTCGACGCCGTTCGCGCTGGCTTTGATATCCAGAAACATGGGTTTGAATAACGGATTGAGCGATCCCGAAATAGCGACCGGTGCATCGTCATCGATTTTACCGTTGATATCGATAGGGGCAGGGGCCGGTTTGTCGGATGCTACTGCGCCGATGCTGCCGTTCATGCCCGTCATGTTGGCGGTGTAATTGGGTTTGATGAAATTATCGGTGAAATTAATGTTGCCATTTTTGAGCAGCACCTGACCAATCCTGATGACCGGTGCGTTGGCTTTTGGATCGGGCGCTGTTAGCGGTATTGCCGCGCTATTTTCTTTGGCTACCTTGCCGTCGCCGGCGTCCGCGACGGCGGTGGTTTCTTTATTTGGCGTGGCTTCATTTGCCGCAGCGGGATTGGCAGGGCTGGCTTCGCTCTTTTTTGGGCCGGAGGTTGTCGCTGGCTCGGTGACGACGGATTTATTGCCCGCTTTAGAGACGGCAATATCTTGCAAATTCAACCTGCCTTCTGGCGACAGAATGGCACGTGCATAAAAATCATCCAGCGCGATTTTGCCGAGCGTAACATTTTGGCGTGGACCATCAATGCTGGCGTTAATCCCGCTGACATCAAGCGATTTCCATTTTAAAAAGTCTGCGCCATTTTCTTTATCAACTACGCGAAAATTCGTTAAGCGCAGCATGCCGTTATAGCGTGCGATCAGGTCTTTTTTTCCCTCTGGCGGCGTTAGCTGGAGTTTACCTTTTGCATTTGCCTGACCCGTTGTCAGCGTCACGTTTAATAGCTGAGTGAAATATGGTTGCAGCGCGGCAATAGGCAGCCCCTGACCATCGATAGCCAGATCAAGCGACTTGAACTGCGGCGCAGCGCTGCCATTAATCGTCAATTTCCCACTTTTGTTAAGTTTGGTGACTAGTCCAATTTTGACGGTTTTGTCGCGCTTGCTGGAGATGTTATCCAACGTTAAATTAATGCCATCTGCCCGCAACTTTACTGCTGGCACAACAGCATTATCGTTATACGTAATGGCACTGTCGGTGATGGTGATTTTGGCGAGATTGGCGACCCATTCCGGGCCGCTTGCCTTGGTTGCCGGTGCTTTTGCGGCTTTGCGGGTCGGAGCAGCGGTGTTGATAAATTGCGCAAGATTAATATTGCCTTTGGCATCGCGACGCACATCGGCTTGCATGCCGACGATGTTAAATGCGGTGGCGTTGAAGGTGGCATTTTGTGTGTTGACGCTAGCGTCTTCGAGTTTGATTTTTTTAATCAATACGCTACCGTTAGCACGCGATTTGGCGGCGAGCTTTGCGTCGCTGACTTCTGCTTCAAATTGGTTTAACGCTACCGTACCGCCATTGATCGTTACCAACGTTTTGAGCGAAAGCTGACCTGATAGATCTGCCGATAATGTTTTGTTGAGGTAGGGCTGAAAGGGCGCTAATGCAAGCTCGGCAATACTGGCCTGGCCGTTGACGGTGGCAGTTGCTGGCGTAACCTGACCGGCAAATTTGATTTCTTGTGTGCCGTCTGTGCCTGTCGATAACAGCACATTGGCCGGTTTAGCATTCGCTGCAAGTGACAGGTGGCTGACATCCAGCGTCAGATTTTTTAGCTGGGTGTTGAAGGCGGGCGACGCATTGGCGGCATCAGACCAATTGATTATCCCATCGTGAATGTTGAATTGATTCAGCGTAAATTGCGGCGCTGTGGCGCTGGCTTTTACGACGGGTTTGTTGGCATCAGAGGCGCTATCGGTCGGCGCTTTCGCTGCGCCGAGGGCGCTCCAATTCAGGCTGCCATCCGCTTGCAATGCCGCCCATACTTCCGGCGATTGCACGTTTATTTTCCCCATCGCAACGCTGGCGTTGAGTAGATCCAGTTTATTGATGTGCGCCTCGATCGATTGCGCTTTGAATAATGGTGCTGCATGCATGTCGGCTAGCGCGATGTCATTGAGTTTAACGTCACCGGACAGATTAATTTCGGGCTTGTTTTTATTGCGTACGAAGGTCAGGTCAAGATTGGTTGATAGCTTGCTGCTCTGGATCGCCAGAGGTAAAGGGACGGGCGAGAAGCCGACATAACTGGCTACATCAAGTTGATCGATATCAATCGCCAACGCTGTATCGAGTGTGCTGGTAAACGGTTTGGTACGTCCTTTAAGAGAAAGCGGCGCACCGTTTACCTTCATAGACAGACTCGGCTGAACAAAGATATCTACTGCGCTTTGGAAGTTGGAGATGTACGGTAAGCCGACGTTTAGCGCGACGATATTGACATGCTTGTTGGTCACTTTATCGTCAAAGGTGATGGTGCCATTTTCTAATTGGATATTCGAAATTGAAAAACGCGTTTCTCCTTCACTCTTGGGTTTCGCCAGAATGCGGTCAATGATGTCAGAGAAATTGTAGCGACCAATGCCTTCGGCGCTGGTGCGAATAATGTGGACGCTGGGTGCCGACAATGTCACTTGCTGTAATACCGGCGCTAATCGAAAAATCGATGTGGCGGAAGCATTGACCAACAGTTGTTTCGCTGAAAGGGCGGGAGTGGTTTTGTCCGTTTCATAAAGCGTGAAATCGGCGACCGTCAGGGTGAGGGTAAGCGGATTAAAGCTGATCTTGCCGATCGTGGCTTTGCGACCAAGTTGCTGCTCGATCTGTTGCTCTGCAACATGTTTTGCCAGTGGCGGGACACCAAGCCAGGTGACGAAGGCTAATACGGCAAGCCCGGCGACTGTGAATCCAGTCCAGCGCACAGTACGGATTAACCAGCGTGGGCGGGCAGAAGTTGGCATAGTGATATTCCTTGCTGAGCAACAAACAACAATATACTGCGAGACAGTCAATGTTGGCTAGCGTGAAGGCGATATCCTTGGCTATCAAAGCATATTGAGTAAGATTGGTGCTATCTGTGGATGGGCATTTTTGCCAGCACCGCACTGGTGCTGGCTAGTGCCGGTTTATTGTTGGCACCAGGGCCGTGTGGCGTTATTGTGCGATTGAATGGCGTATTAGATCGGCTAGCTCGGCAGGAGAGTTGGCGAGCGCGTCTGCTTCCCACGAGATCGGTGCAGCATGACCGCAATAGCCCCACGCTGCGGCCACAGTCGGCATGCCAGCGGCGCGCCCGGCCTGAATATCACGCAGATCGTCACCGACATACCAGCATTCGTTTGGTTGCAGATTAAGACGCCGCGCTGCCTCGAACAGCGGGGCTGGATGCGGTTTTGGGTGTGCGGTCGTATCGCCGGAAATGACGCAGCCAGCTTCTTGCAGTCCGATTTGCGGGATCAGCAGATCAGTGAAACGGGCCGCTTTATTAGTAACGATTCCCCATGCGAGCCCATGTTGCAGCAAATCCTGAATGAGTGTGGGGATGCCATCGAACAGGCTACTTTTTTCTGCTAACGCTTCGGCGTAGTTGTCCAAAAACATCACACGCAATGCTTCGTAGCCATCTTCGCCCGGCTTAATGCCGAATGCCGCGCCGATCAGGCCGCGCGCGCCAGCAGAGGCGAATGGCCGTAATCCCTCATAGGCGGTCTCGACAAGGCCACGTTCACGTTGAATGCGGTTCATCGCTTCGGCCAGATCCGGTGCGGTGTCGGCAAGTGTGCCATCAAGATCAAAGAGAATCGCGCGGGGGATAGTCAGGGGCATGATATTTAGGGGAAATAGGTGGCAAAAAATACGCTGATTGTGATTGTGAAGGTGAGGGGCTGAATACGTTTTGGGCGCCCTTGCTTAGGGCGCCGATGCGCTGGGTGCTGATGCACGGATACAGCGGCAAGTTCGCCCTCATTACTTCTTCACATCAACAATGAAGCATATCGAAGAAACGTTGTCAGCATAACGATGCGGCGGGTTGCCGCAACTTTATGCTGGTCGGGTGCAGGCAATCAGATAGTTGACGTCAACGTCCTGATTGAGCGAATAGATGCGTGTAATTGGGTTGTAACTCATCCCTTTGAGGCTATCTACGACCAATCCGGCGTTGCGTGCAAATTGCGATAGCTCGGCAGGGGTAATGAACTTGGTATAGTCGTGCGTCCCTTTGGGTAACATGCCCAATAGATATTCCGCGCCCAGAACTGCGAACAGATAAGCTTTTGGATTGCGGTTAAGGGTCGAGAAAAAGACTTTGCCGCCCGGTTTAACCAGCGTTGCGCAGGCGCGGACGATGGAGGCCGGATCTGGCACGTGCTCCAGCATTTCCATGCAGGTGACGACGTCAAATTGACCGGCTTCGCGCTCAGCCAGATCTTCTGCGGCAATTTTTTCGTAGCGTACCTGGACCCCGGATTCCAGACCATGCAAATCGGCGACTTTTAAGGCTTTGTCCGATAAATCGACGCCTGTGACGTTGGCCCCTTTTTTCGCCATCGATTCGGCGAGAATACCGCCACCGCAGCCGATATCGACAACCTTTTTGCCTGCCAGCGGGGCGCGTGCATTAATCCATTCGAGTCTAAGCGGATTGATTTCATGCAAGGGACGAAATTCAGCATCCGGGTCCCACCATCGATGGGCGAGATCACTAAATTTTTGGAGTTCTGATGGGTCTGCGTTCATGGATGTAATGATAGCTGGAAACGTCCACTTTGCGAATATGCTTTAACAAGGAAGTCTTGTGCTTCTGAGTAAACTTTCTAGAGAGCACTAACTGGATCATTCGGTTGTTGTGTCAAAGAAATGCATGGCAAGAAATTAAGACGAAAAAAAAACCCTGCCGAAGCAGGGTTTTTTGAATCAGGCTAAATCGATTACTTGGTTGTACCAACCACTTCGATTTCAACGCGACGGTTTTTAGCGCGGCCAGCAGCGGTCTTGTTATCAGCGACCGGTTGTGACTTGCCTTTACCTTCAGTGTAAACGCGGTTCGATTCGATACCTTTGCTTACCAAATATGCTTTGACAGCTTCAGCGCGACGGATCGACAGTTTTTGGTTGTAAGCAACTGAACCAATCGAATCTGTGTGACCAACAGCGATGATGACTTCCAGGTTCAACTCACCCAGTTTCGACGTCAGGTCATTCAGTTTTGATTTGCCTTCTGGCTTCAGGACAGCTTTGTCGAAGTCAAAGAATGCATCAGCAGCGAAAGTAACTTTTTGTGAAGTTGGTGCAGCAACTACTGGAGCTGGTGCTGGTGGTGCAGGCGGTGCTGGCGGAGCAGCTTGTGCCAATTCACCATCACAACCCGGTACTGAATCAGCAGGTGTCCAGTAACCGGTATGCCAGCAAAGACCGTATGGATCACGAGCGATAGTGCCGCGCGCATCTTGTACGTAGGCACTAGTAGGGGTTTTAGCTTGGATATCTTTTATTTCCTGCGCGGAGGCAGTCAGTGCGACGACTGCGGACGCAGCGAAGACGAGTTTTGCTAATTTATTCATGTTTCTCCTCTCGGTTGAGATATCCGCAGATTAACTGCGCAACTAATATACGACATCAAAAATTGGATAATACCACGTGGTTCCAGCCGTTACATGTGAAATTGGCTACATGCAAAGAACTTGCCATCATTCTGCCACAGGCTGCTATTGCTAGCGAAGTATGCCAAATAGGTAGGCCTACGTTTTTCATACTCCGTTGTTTTCTTGCAACATAACATTCTGAAAACATCTTTGCCGGATGCATCTTATATTGCTTTTGGAAACTATACGAATTATTAATATATTTAGTTTTTATTGCACGCTTATCGTCACGCGACGATTAGGACTAAAGCAACTAATAAGACTTTTATGTGGGAGTTGATTACTGCATGTTTTCACTTCTTGCGTGCTTCCGACACCATTTATATTCATTCTGGCAACAACCCCTTTGCTCTTTAAATAATTGGCAACACTTTGGGCGCGCTGTTCGGAGAGTTTTTGGTTATAACCGTTTGCACCAAGTTGATCAGTATGTCCCGTGATCGTAATGACATTATCCTTATTGCAACCATTTAATGGCGCCACGATATCGTTATCAATGTGCGCTTTGGCGGCTGCTGTCAGCGTGTTCTTGCCAAAAGAGAACGTTTGGTCACTACTTAGCGTAGTTAAGAAATTGCAGCTATTAGCTGTCACGGCGGTGTTGTCCGTATTTGCTGCCAGTGGATTGCTGACCAGATCCGGGGCGATCGCTTTCATGAAGGGCGGCAATAGTTCACCGTCGCATCCTGTCACCGCACTATCCTTATCCCAATAGCCGCTGCGCCAGCATAGTCCGAACTGGCTACGCGCGACCGGCCCGCGTGAATCCTGAAGATAAGCACTCGAAGGGGTATTGGCTTGTATATCGGTAGTTTGCGCGAGGACCATAATTGGTGCCGAGCTGAAAGCAATGCCTGTCAGCAGACTCAACGCGAAAAGTTGACGCATAAAATGTTTTCCTGAGGAATGACGGTTGCGTTAATGCAATGTTGGCAATAACGTGTCAATAACGCAATGGAGCTATCGTTATTAAAAGCGACCGTAAGTATATAGGCGATCGGATTAAAATCGATGGAGCAAATTTGACATGGCATTTAAGCATATTACCTGGCGTAACATATTATTTAGTCAACGTGCTCTGACCGCTCTAAGGTCGGGAAAAGCCGATTAGCCAGCGCCACGTGCTAAAATCACGCGTCTTATTGCGAACCTTTGGCTGCATTCTCGACTGGCATCGATGACGTTAGTAATCCATCCGTGTCACCGATAGTTATTAAAATTATTAAAAGTGAATGCCAGACCATGGTCAGCTTTTATCCGTGATCTATCAACCTAAGTAAAGACTCGCCGACTCGCTAATGGATCAATTCGCTAAAGAAACAATACCGATTTCCCTCGAAGAAGAAATGCGCAAGAGTTACCTCGATTACGCCATGAGCGTCATCGTTGGACGTGCGCTGCCTGATGTCCGCGACGGCTTAAAGCCCGTGCATCGTCGGGTCTTATTCGCCATGCACGAAATGAATAATGTCTGGAACCGGCCTTACGTCAAATGTGCGCGTGTGGTCGGTGAAGTCATGGGTAAATACCATCCCCATGGCGATCAATCGATTTACGACACGCTAGTACGTATGGCGCAGAACTTTTCGTTGCGCTACATGCTGGTCGATGGACAGGGTAATTTCGGTTCTATCGACGGTGATGGCGCTGCTGCGATGCGTTACACCGAGTGCCGCCTGGACAAAATCGCGAGCGAAATCCTCGCTGATATCGATAAAGATACCGTTGATTTC
The DNA here is from genome assembly GCF_003056055.1 of Glaciimonas sp. PCH181. NCBI lineage: Bacteria > Pseudomonadati > Pseudomonadota > Betaproteobacteria > Burkholderiales > Oxalobacteraceae > Glaciimonas > Glaciimonas sp. PCH181. The sequence continues at coordinate 442,297 of NZ_PYFP01000002.1, read as the reverse complement.
GTGCCTAACTATGACGGCAAGGAAAAAGAACCATCGGTATTGCCGACACGGATTCCGAACTTGCTGATCAATGGCTCGTCCGGTATTGCCGTTGGGATGGCGACCAACATTCCTCCGCACAATATTACTGAAGTCATCAACGGCGCGCTGCACGTATTGCGCAATCCCGGCGTGACGATCGATGAACTGATCGAAATTATCCCGGCACCGGATTTCCCGACCGCCGGGATTATTTACGGTGTTTCCGGAGTGCGTGACGGTTATCGCACTGGCCGCGGCCGTGTAGTGATGCGCGCCAAAACGCACTTCGAAGAATACGGTCGTGAAGGTCGCACTGCGATCATTATTGATGAGTTGCCGTATCAGGTTAATAAGAAGGCGTTGCTGGAACGGATCGCCGAGTTGGTGCGCGACAAGAAACTGGAAGGTATATCTGATCTGCGCGATGAGTCCGACAAGTCAGGCATGCGCGTTGTGATTGAGTTGAAGCGCGGCGAAGTGGCTGAAGTTGTCCTTAATAATCTATACAAGCAAACGCAGTTGCAAGATACCTTCGGCATGAATATGGTGGCGCTGGTAGACGGCCAACCTAAATTGCTGAATTTGAAGCAAATGCTGGAGTGCTTCCTGTCGCATCGACGCGAAGTGGTTACACGGCGCACCGTCTTTGAATTACGCAAAGCACGCGAACGTGGTCACGTGCTGGAAGGTTTGGCCGTTGCATTGGCGAATATCGATGATTTCATCGCTATCATCAAAGCAGCGCCAACGCCACCAGTCGCAAAAGCCGGTTTGATGGAGCGCTCGTGGGATTCGTCCGTCGTGCGCGATATGTTGCAACGTACCGGCGCAGAAAACAGTGGCGGTATTAATGCTTTCCGCCCGGAAAATCTGCCTCTGCATTACGGCATTCAAACTGACGGTTTGTACAAACTGTCGGATGATCAGGCGCAAGAAATCTTGCAAATGCGTTTGCAACGTTTGACTGGTCTGGAGCAGGACAAGATTGTTAACGAGTACAAAGACGTGATGGTCACTATCGCTGATTTGCTCGACATTTTGGCTAATCCAGAGCGCGTAACGGTCATCATTACAGATGAAATGAACGCGGCTAAAAACGAATACGGCATCGGTAATAAAGATGAGCGTCGTTCGCAGATCGAACTCAATCCTACTGATCTGGGCACCGAAGATTTGATCACGCCGCAAGACATGGTGGTCACTTTGTCGCATACCGGCTATATGAAATCGCAACCGGTTTCCGAATATCGCGCGCAAAAGCGTGGTGGACGCGGCAAGCAGGCGATGGCGACGAAAGAAGATGACTGGATCGATCAGTTGTTTGTCGGCAATACGCATGATTACATTTTGTGTTTCAGCAATCGCGGTCGCTTGTATTGGCTGAAAATCTGGGAAGTCCCACAAGGTTCACGTAACTCACGCGGCAAGCCGATTGTGAATATGTTCCCGCTACAAGACGGTGAAAAAATCACCGTTGTGTTGCCATTATCTGGCGACAATCGTAGCTTCCCGGAAGATCGTTATATCTTTATGTCGACTAGCCTCGGCACTGTTAAAAAGACACCTTTATCGGATTTCAGTAATCCACGTAAAGCGGGGATTATTGCCGTCGATCTGGACGAAGGCGATTTTCTGATCGGTGCAGCGCTGACTGATGGACAGCACGATGTCATGCTGTTCTCCGACTCTGGCAAAGCAGTGCGCTTTGATGAAAACGATGTACGTCCGATGGGTCGTACCGCACGCGGTGTGCGCGGTATGAATCTGGAAGACGGACAGCAAGTTATTGCTTTGCTGGTTGCCGAGAACGAACAACAATCTGTCCTGACCGCAACTGAAAACGGTTACGGAAAACGTACTCCTATTACTGAGTACACCCGTCATGGCCGTGGTACGAAGGGGATGATTGCGATTCAGACCAGTGAGCGTAACGGTAAAGTTGTTGCCGCTACGCTGGTTGAACCTAGCGATGAAATTATCCTGATCACTACCGGTGGCGTGTTGATTCGCACTCGTGTCGCAGAGATTCGCGAGATGGGCCGCGCTACGCAAGGCGTGACGCTGATCGCGGTTGAAGACGGCACCAAGCTGAGCGGTTTGCAGCGCGTGATGGAAAGCGATGTTGAAGAAGTAATTGAAGAAAACGTAGAAGCCCCGATCTCTGATGCTAATGTTGCTACCGATGCTGCGGCTGACGGTGGTAATGAAGGCGGAGATGACAGCGCTTCTGGCAAAGAAAGCGGTCCTGCCGACGTTGAGTAATTGGCGTTAAAGTGGTCACGCAGAAGGATGTTTCCTTCCGCCTGACCACATTTTATTGCCCTTCAGACTCCTCTGCAACGTTGTAAATATATCCTTTGTTGCACAAGTAATTTTTCAGAAAATCTCGCTGTCCCTAGCTTTTATTGACGAGTGTCAACATGCCTATCTTTAATTTTTCTGCTGGTCCCGCCGTATTACCTAAAGAAGTGCTGCAACAAGCTGCTGCTGAAATGCTGGACTGGCACGGTAGTGGTATGTCAGTCATGGAAATGAGTCATCGCGGCAGCGAGTTTATGTCGATACTAGAAAACGCGCAGCGCGATTTCCGCGAGTTATTGGGGATTCCCGCTAACTATAAAGTTCTGTTTTTGCAGGGTGGTGCGATTGCCGAGAATGCCATCATTCCGATGAATCTGGCGGCGCGACTGAGCGCTGACAATTCCTTGCCAGGCACTGCCGATTACATCAATACAGGTTCTTGGTCGACCAAGTCGATTAAGGAAGCAAAACGTTATTGCAACGTTAATGTTGCAGCTTCTTCAGAGCCGCAAAAATTTGCACAGATTCCATCGCGTGACAGCTGGCAGCTTTCTAAAGACGCCGCATACGTCCATATTTGCACCAATGAAACTATCGATGGCGTGGAGTTTCAATTTACGCCAGAAGTTGCTGGGGAGACCAATGGCGCACCGTTAGTCGCAGACATGTCATCGCACATTTTGTCGCGCCCGGTGGATGTGGCTAAATACGGCGTTATTTATGGTGGCGCGCAGAAAAATATCGGGCCTGCTGGTTTGACGATCGTGGTGGTCCGGGAAGACTTACTCGGTCATGCCATGCCAAGTTGCCCATCGGCCTTCGACTGGAAAATCGTCGCTGATAACGATTCCATGTACAACACGCCGCCGACTTATGCGATTTATATTGCCGGACTGGTATTCCAATGGCTCAAGCGGCAGGGCGGCGTAGCGGCGATGGAGCAAGTGAATATCGCTAAGGCCGGATTGTTGTACGATTATCTGGATTCCACTGATTTCTATCAAACAAAAATTGCCGCAGATTGTCGCTCGCGCATGAATGTTCCGTTCTTTTTGCGTGACGAGACCCGCAACGCCGACTTTCTCGGCGGCGCGAAAGAACAGGGTTTGTTGCAGCTGAAAGGACACAAATCCGTTGGCGGTATGCGGGCGTCGATTTACAACGCTATGCCAATGGCTGGTGTACAGGCGTTGGTTGCTTATTTGAAAGAATTTGAAAAGCGATACGGATAATCACCGGTCGCGGGGAGAGCGATTGGTATCCTGACTAATCCGTAAGTATTCTTATTGAGCAGGGCTTACGGGCGCATTTACCAAAGCCATCTTGGGCGGTATTTAAACGTAATAAAGTCAGGTCTTACGCAAAACTGTTTCAGCAACGTGTTGATCAAAACTTGCCAATGAAGACAGTGCGCCGATGTGGGCCTGTTGAGGAAGTTAACGTTAATAGACGTGCCGTCGCTGGGGTATTTAGCGTTATTTCTTAGAGTGTAAAAAGCGACGCAACCACCATCATCATGATCCAAGAAAAACTTCTACCGTTACGCCAGAAAATCGATGACATTGACGCGCAAATTCTGGTGCTGTTAAATCGCCGTGCCCAGTTGGCGCAAGAAGTGGGGCATGTAAAAGCGGAAACCAATGCCCCCGTGTTTCGACCGGAGCGTGAAGCGCAGGTATTACGTAGCGTTGCGGATCGCAATCCCGGACCGCTGCAATCTGGCGATGTGCAGACCATTTTCCGAGAAGTAATGTCGGCTTGCCGGGCACTGGAAAAACGTGTCACCGTCGCCTATCTAGGCCCCGCTGGCACCTTCAGCGAGCAGGCCGTATATCAGCAATTTGGTCACGCGGTGGATAGCATGGCGTGCGCATCGATTGATGAGGTGTTTCGTGCCGCAGAAGCCGGAACCGCCGATTTTGGCGTGGTGCCAATCGAAAACTCATCCGAAGGCGTCATCAACAGAACCCTGGATTTATTGTTGCAAACGACCTTGCGCATTAGTGGCGAAGTCGCGATTCCGGTACATCATAGTCTGATGACAAAAGATGGAACGACTGATCATGTAACGCGGATTTGTGCGCACTCGCAGGCGTTGGCGCAATGTAACGCGTGGCTAAATCAGCACTATCCCAATATTGAACGACTCGCGGTGGCCTCTAACGCCGAAGCGGCGCGTATGGCCAGCGAAGATGTGACCGTTGCAGGGATTGCGGGCGAGCTTGCCGCGCAAACTTACGGTGTGCAAATCGTCAGTGCGCACATTCAGGATGATCCGCACAACCGCACACGTTTTGCGGTAATCGGTCGCTTGCACACGACCCCAAGCGGCAAGGATCAGACTTCCTTAGTGTTATCGGTGCCGAACAAAGCAGGCGCTGTATATAGTCTGTTGTCGCCGCTCGCCAGTCACGGGGTATCGATGAGCCGTTTTGAGTCGCGGCCTGCGCGAATGGGCGCATGGGAATATTATTTTTACGTGGATGTTGAAGGTCATGAGCAGGACGAAAAAGTTGCCAAGGCATTAGCTGAACTCAAGCAAAATGCGGCGTTTTTTAAGTTACTTGGCTCTTATCCGCTCAGTCTTTAATACTGCTATTAAGTCTATGGTCTGGTCGACCATAGCTGCAATATGAATGTTTGATACCGCTACATTCACCACGCTCAATACAAACGATTTATCTTCCAGTCACACCGATACTGTGACAAAAATTTGCTTATTATTTCTATAGAAAGCACACGATGTCGATTCAATTTGGTCCAGAGTATGTTCGCGCCATTGCGCCGTATCAGGGCGGCAAGCCGATAGCTGAAGTAGCCCGAGAATTCGGTCTTGATGAAGCCAAAATTATCAAGCTTGCTTCGAACGAAAATCCGTTAGGTATGCCGGAATCTGCGCGCGTGGCGATGCAAGCGGCGGTCGCGGATATTGGTCGTTATCCGGATGCCAATGGGTTTGATCTGAAGGCCGCGATCATGGCCAAATATGATGTTCCCGCAGACTGGATCACACTGGGGAATGGCAGTAACGATATTCTGGAGCTCGCCACCCACGCCTTTGTGCAGCCGGGCCAAGCTGCAATGTATTCTGAGTTTTCTTTCGTCGTGTATGGCTTGGCGACGCAGGCGGCTGGTGCGCGCGCTATCGTAGTACCGTCCAAGGATTTTGGACACGATTTGCCAGCAATGGCCGCCGCGATTACAGAGGATACGCGTCTGATTTTTATCGCGAATCCGAACAATCCGACGGGTACTTTTTTGCCGTCGGCTGACATCGCTGCTTTCTTGCAACGCGTGCCGCCGAATGTTGTGGTGGTGCTGGACGAAGCTTATAACGAATATTTACCCCCTGAGTTGCAATTCGACGCGATTGCGTGGGTGCGTCAGTATCCGAATTTACTGGTTTCGCGCACGATGTCGAAAGCGTATGGCTTGGCAGGATTACGTATCGGCTTTGGGATTGCCCAACCGGCTGTGACGGATTTGCTGAACCGCATTCGTCAGCCTTTCAATGTTAATTCGTTGGCACAAGCAGCGGCGATTGCCGCGCTCAATGACAAGCCGTTTTTGCAACGCAGCGCCCAGGTCAATACCGAAGGCTATGCGCAATTGACGGAAGCATTTGAAGCGTTGAAGCTGACTTATGTGCCATCGTTTGGTAATTTTGTGATGGTTAAGGTCGGCGATGATGACGGCGCTGGGGCGCGTGTCAATCTCGCGTTGCTGAAGCAGGGCATCATTGTGCGCCCGGTTGGCAATTATGGTTTGCCGCAATGGCTGCGCGTTACGATCGGTCTGCCGCATGAAAATGCTGCTTTTATTAGTGCGTTGAAGGCTCTGCTGGGCTGATGGCGTCTATTCGGTCTTCGGTAAAATTCACCTTTTCATTATCTTTTTGCGCAAGACTTCATCGTGTTTAAGAAAATTGCTATTTTTGGTGTTGGTTTGATCGGCGGCTCCTTTGCGCTGGCGCTCAAGCAGGCGGGCGCGGTGGCGCAAGTCGTTGGTGCTGGCCGCAGTCTCGCTTCATTAGAGCGTGCGCTGGAGTTGGGAATTATCGACGTTATCGCGACCTCGCCAGCGGATGCTGTGGCAGGTGCCGATCTGGTATTGATTGCCGCGCCGGTGGCGCAAACCGGCGCGATACTCGCTAGCATTCAGCCGTATTTGCAAGTTGGGACAATCGTCACCGATGCTGGCAGTACCAAAGGCGATGTCGTGGCATCTGCCCGTCTGGCTCTTGGTGAAAAAATCAGTCAATTTGTGCCTGGCCATCCGATTGCCGGACGCGAGAGTAACGGCCCTGATGCCGCGATTACACATTTGTATGTGGGCAAAAAAGTCGTACTGACGCCTTTGTCAGAAAATGCTGAAACAGATGTCAAGCGGGTTGCCGACGCATGGGAGCAATGCGGCGCATTGATCCATCGGCTTTCCGCCGCGCAGCACGATTTGGTATTTGCCTCGGTTAGTCATTTACCGCATGTTTTGGCCTACGCGTTGGTCGACGATATTGCCAACAAACCGCACGCCGATATCCTGTTTCAATATGCTGCCAGCGGGTTTCGGGATTTCACACGGATTGCAGGATCATCGCCGGAAATGTGGCGCGATATTTCACTAGCTAATCAGGATGCGTTGCTGCAAGAACTGGATGCTTATCAGTTAAAGCTGACACAATTACGCGGCTTGCTGGCGTCCGGTGACGGCGCTGGCCTTGAAGCGATTTACAGAAACGCGCAACAAGCGCGCCATCATTGGAATTGCGCGATTGAAGCGGCGGAAAAACAGAACAAGGAAGGTGGAGATTAATGCATAAGCAAGCCCCCAAGCACTACCCGGAATATCTTGATTTGCATCCGGCAGCAAAATGTCAGGGTACAGTCAAATTACCCGGCTCAAAAAGTATTTCCAATCGCACGTTACTGTTGGCTGCGCTGGCGAATGGCACGACAGAAATTCTCGAATTGCTCGCCTCTGATGACACGCTGGTAATGCTGATGGCGCTGAAGCAATTGGGTGTCAGTTGGGAACAGGCTGAGGACAGCCCAAACTACACCGTGCAGGGATGCGCCGGACGCTTTCCGATACATCAGGCGGATTTGTTTATGGGTAACGCAGGCACCGCGATTCGACCTTTGACAGCGGCATTAGCGGCAATGGGCGGCGATTACACGCTGCATGGCGTGCCACGGATGCATGAGCGACCGATTGGCGATTTGGTGGACGCGTTGAACGCAATCGGCACCCGCATTGCCTATACCGGGGTTCCGGGCTATCCGCCATTGCATATCCAGCGCGGTCAGTTACATGCGCAACGGATGTCGGTACGCGGCAATGTTTCCAGTCAATTTTTGACGGCATTGTTGATGGCGGCACCGTTGATGGCAAAAGATCAGCCCGTGACTATCGAGGTTATTGGTGAGCTGATTTCCAAGCCGTATATTGAAATTACATTGAATCTGATGCAGCGTTTTGGCCTCTCAGTTGAGCGCGATGGCTGGAAATCATTCACCATTCCTGCGGGCCAGCAGTATCAAAGTCCCGGTGCGATTCATGTCGAAGGTGACGCGTCGTCCGCCTCTTACTTTCTGGCGGCTGGTGCGATTACTGGCGGTCCGATACGGGTCGAGGGCGTCGGTAAAAACAGTATTCAAGGCGATGTGCGGTTTGTCGAAGCATTGCAGCAGATGGGTGCCGACATCACGATGGGCGACAACTGGATTGAGGTTTCATCAAGCGGCGTATTAAAAGCAATCGATGCTGATTTTAATCACATTCCGGATGCAGCGATGACGATAGCGGTGGCTGCGTTATATGCCGATGGCCCGAGCACGTTGCGCAATATTGCCAGCTGGCGGGTAAAAGAAACCGACCGTCTGAGTGCGATGGCGACCGAATTACGCAAGCTGGGCGCGACAATTGAAGAGGGCGAAGATTACTTGCGCGTGACGCCGCCCGCGACGATGCAGCCCGCCACAATCGACACTTATGACGATCATCGGATGGCGATGTGCTTTTCTCTGGCTTCGCTGGATGGTGCTGTACTGCGCGGCACCACCGTGCGAATCAACGATCCGAAATGTGTCGCAAAAACTTTCCCTGATTACTTTGATGTATTTGCAAAACTCGCTGAACAAACTTTACTGTAAGGCGACATGCTGACTTTTTCATTTGCCATTGATGATGTTCTAAAAATTGCTTCGGATGCGACCATTGCACGTGCACAGCCCTACGTTAAAGGCAGTTCAGTGGTACGACTGGAGCCGTCTGGCGATGACGCGCTGGTGAGTACGGTGGTGGGCAGCGGCATCAATATATATGATCAGAAAATCACTTTTTCTGACGTAAAGGGCGAGCTTCAGATTGAGGGGCTTTGCTCTTGTTATGTCGGCTATAACTGCAAGCATGTGGTGGCAGCGCTAACCTACTATTTACAAAGCATCGCTACGCCAGTTGTATCGGACACTCACCATGCAGCGCCCGATACAGCCACCGCGATTCCTCAACTGCCGCGGGTTATCGAAAATTGGTTGCAACGCGTAGAGGATGAATTGATTGTCAAGCCGATGGCAATGGCGATGCAACCGACGCCTGTTACACCAGCTTATCAGCTGGTTTTTGCTTTGGTGCCGACGCAAAATAGTAAACAAGTTTTGCTCTATTTATGCAAAGGACGGCTACGTAAAGATGGGCGTTTTAGTACCATCAAGCCGCTAAGCGATAGCTATAATTTTTATAATGGTATTCGTGAATTTGATCAGGCGATTGATCAAGATACGGTGAGTTTGTTTATCGCGTTGCTCAGTCGTAAAAATCAGAGTAGGCCGTATTATCAATCCCAAGTTCAGCAAAATAATTGTGAATTGAGCGGCAAATTAGGTGCGCAGTTATTGCAGGCGTTGCTAGAGCAGAAAAATCTTTTGTGGGCAAATTCGGTTGCCGATCTGAGTAAAGGACAGGCGCATTTTCTGGCGCTATCCGCCCCTCGAAACGCAACCTTGCAATGGCGTGAGCAGCGCCCGGAAGAGGCGTTAGAAGAGGTGCGTGAACCACCGCACATGAAATGGGCGCGGCATGCGGGACAAGCGCCGGCGGTATTGAAAACGGCACCGCGTGAGGTGTCGAAACTAGTCTGGGAGTTTGCTCCTGCATCGACCAAGACGCTATCCGTGCATGGTGAGACGATCGATTATGTCTTGCCGACTGCACCCCCTTGGTATGTCGATAATCTCTCGTGCGGCGAACTGATGTTGCCGCCGCGCTTGCATCACTTTGCTGCGGATGAGTTGATTAATTTGGTAGCGCAAGCACCATTGCTGGACGCTGATAATAAGCGCCAGGTCGCTCAGTTGTTGCTCGCGCAGGGCGTCAGTGATCTGCTGCCGTTGCCGGTGGATATTCCCTTTACTGTACTGGATGCGATCACGCCACAACCGATTTTGGTGTTGGACAGTAACGCTGATGGTGACGGTGCGCCGCGGGATTTTGCCCAACTATTATTTTCATATGATGGCGCGGTAGTCACGGCAGAATTTTCTCCGATACTTCAGCGTAACGGCGTTTCTGGCGTAGAAAAAATTACCCGCAATCAGGCGCTCGAAAATGCGGCTAGCCAGACATTGTTGGGTCAGCACTTTTTAGTAGCCGACGCTAATACCCATTTTGCCGGAGCGCGGCCCGGACATTTTGTGATGGCTAACGAAGCCGCCTGGTTAAGGTTTGCTAAACATGGCATACCTGCTTTGAGCGCAGCGGGATGGCGTATCGATAAATTGTCTGACTATCGTTTTGACGTGACTGAGATCGACGATTGGTATGCGGATATTCAGGAAGCCGCTGTGGATCAGCCTGGTAATCCATGGTTTGATCTGGCACTAGGAATTGTGGTTAATCACGAGCGCGTTTCTTTGTTGCCACTGTTGATTGACCTGATCCGTCAAGCACCGGATGACTTTAATTCTCAGGCGTTGGCGCAACGGCTGGATAGCGATGAATTTCTGATCCAGCTGGAAAGTGGACAGCGCGTGGCACTGCCATGGGGGCGGATCAAGCCTATTTTGACTACGCTTGGCGAGTTATATTTTACGGACAAAATCGGTGATTCAGTGCGCCTTTCGGTACTCGATGCCGCACGTCTGGCCGAGCTGGAGGGTAGTGCAGAATTGCGCTGGCTAGGCGGTGATCGCTTGCGTGAATTAGGACAAAAACTGAATAGTTTCGGTGGCGTCCAGCAAGTTGCAACACCGGAGGGTTTGCAGGCAACTTTGCGTGATTATCAGCGCGAAGGTTTGTCTTGGATGCAATTCCTGCGCGAATACGATTTTGCCGGCATTCTGGCCGACGATATGGGGCTGGGCAAAACCATTCAGGCATTGGCGCATATTTTGATCGAAAAGAATGCGGGCCGTTTGACCGCGCCTGCGCTGGTGATCGCACCGACCAGCTTGATGTCGAATTGGCGTGAAGAAGCCGAGCGCTTTGCACCGGGGCTGAAAGTCTTGGTATTGCAGGGCAAGGAACGGCTTGCGTATTTTGATCATATTAGCGACTACGATCTGGTGTTGACCACCTATGCGTTATTGCCGCGGGATGAGGAGCGTTTACGTGCTCATCAATACCATTTGCTGATTTTGGATGAAGCGCATTACATAAAAAATGCGCGTTCAAAGGCTGCGCAAAGCATCACTTTGCTGAAGGCACGGCACCGACTTTGCCTGACGGGAACGCCGCTCGAAAATCATTTGGGTGAATTATGGTCGCAGTTCCATTTCTTGCTGCCCGGTTTATTAGGCTCAGAAAAAGATTTCAATCGTGATTTCCGTACGCCAATAGAAAAGTACGCAGACGATGGCCGCAGAGCGTTGCTAGTGCGCCGCATCAAGCCATTTTTGTTGCGCCGGACCAAGGATGCCGTGGCCAGCGAATTGCCGCCTAAAACGGAAATTGTCCGGCATGTTGAATTGTCCGGTGCGCAACGGGATTTGTACGAAACCGTGCGTCTGGCGATGGATAAAAAAGTCCGTGCTGCCATTGAGAGTAAAGGCGTGGCTGGCAGTCAGATCATTATTCTGGAAGCGTTACTGAAACTGCGGCAGGCTTGCTGCGACCCGCGTCTGGTAAAAACCACAAATGCTGAACCTGGACGCATTGCCCACGTGCCTTCCGCCAAGTTGCTCGAACTGATGGAAATGGTCGATGAGTTGCGACAAGAAGATCGACGGATTTTGATCTTTTCGCAATTTACTAGCATGCTTGCTTTGATTGCCGAGGCGCTGACGGCAGCTGACATCAACTACGCTATGCTGACCGGCGATACCAAAGATCGCGGCGCGGTCGTGCGTTCTTTTCAGGACGGCGAAGTGCCGGTTTTCCTGATTAGTCTGAAGGCGGGCGGCGTCGGTTTGAATTTGACCGCAGCCGACACGGTGATTCATTACGATCCATGGTGGAATCCGGCAGCGGAATTGCAAGCAACCGATCGTGCCTGGCGAATTGGTCAGGAAAAGCCGGTATTTGTGTATAAACTCATCGCCAAAGGTACTGTAGAAGAAAAAATCCAAGCCTTGCAGGGCAAAAAAGCGGCGCTTGCTGACGCTATCCTAGGGTCTACCGGCGAAGCATTAAACGTGAAATTGACCGCAGAAGATTTGCAGGCTATTTTTGAGCCGCTGGATTGAGTTGCTTAATATTTAATAGTTTGCCGGCATTATCGATGCACTGTGAAAAATCCGGTGTATGCGAGACAATCTGTCTTGAATCTACATTTTTGCCTTTATCGACGTCAGGTCGATTTTTAAAATTCGTTAATAACTTAAGTATTCATGCCTAATATTCATACACCCGTCATTACCATTGACGGACCAACCGCTTCCGGTAAGGGCACGGTCGCGCAAAAAGTCGCCCAGCATCTGGGGTTTCATTATCTCGATTCGGGTGCGTTGTATCGACTTACCGCATTGTCAGCGTTACGGCGTAACACAGCGTTGGATGACGAACATGCACTTGCCAAGGTCGCGCGCAATTTGCATTGTCAATTCGATGGCGGCCACATATTTTTATCTAAAGAAGACGTTACTGAGGCGATACGGGCTGAGATAGTTGGTAATACTGCATCTAAAATTGCGGCATTAATGCCCGTGCGTCAGGCACTTTATGGCTTGCAACTCGGCTTTCATCGTGCGCCGGGTCTGGTGGCCGACGGGCGTGACATGGGCACGGTGATTTTTCCGCATGCGGTGCTAAAGGTATTTCTTACTGCAAGTGTTGCGGCTAGGGCCGAAAGACGTTATAAGCAATTGATTGACAAGGGCTTTTCTGCTAATATGCAAGACCTTTCGAAGGATTTGAGTGAGCGCGATGACCGCGATACCCATCGCAGTTCTGCCCCACTTAAGGCCGCTGAAGGTGCCTATCTTCTGGATACCTCCGAACTCACCGCCGAGCAAGCGGTTGAGCAAGTACTGAATTGGTATGCGGTGGTGAAGCCGATCGTCAAGCAGCAGTAAGTACGTTCTGGCGGAGTTGTAAAGCTTGTGTAAAAAGTAAATAACGCAACTTTGCGCACCGTGCAGTAGATTTAAAAATGGCTTGCCGATGTCTTTCGACATGTTCATGTAGCTGTTTCATGTAGCTGTAATACCAGATATTTGTTGTTTATTTAGTTGTACCTAGCTGTCCGATCTGGCGCAAAGTTGGATCGGACGTTTAAAAACCTAACCCTTTATTGATCGTATTCTGGTTGTTGTGCTTATTTAAGAGTTTATTATTTAGCACGTTTGAATGCGTCGCAATACTGGCAAACTAGTCCAATCCTATGTCAATCACTGTTCTCTCATCTACATCAGGCGAATCGTCTGCTTTTGCCGCACTATTCGAAGAATCGCTGTCACGTCAAGACATGCGTTCTGGTGAAGTGATTTCTGCTGAAGTCGTTCGTCTTGACCATAACTTCGTTATCGTCAACGCCGGCCTCAAGTCAGAAGCGTTCATTCCAATTGAAGAATTTAAAAATGACAATGGCGAACTCGAAGTAGCTGTAGGTGATTTCATCTCCGTTGCTATTGAATCGCTGGAAAACGGTTTCGGCGACACTATTCTGTCGCGTGACAAAGCTAAACGTCTGGCATCTTGGCTCTCGCTTGAAAAAGCGATGGAGTCTGGCGAGATCGTCACTGGTACTGTCAATGGTAAGGTCAAGGGCGGTCTGACTGTTCTGACCAACGGCATTCGCGCTTTCTTGCCGGGTTCGCTAGTCGACACGCGTCCTGTTAAAGACACGACGCCGTTCGAAGGCAAGACCATGGAATTCAAGGTCATCAAGCTGGATCGCAAGCGTAATAACGTCGTGTTGTCACGTCGTGCTGTGATCGAAGCATCGATGGGCGAAGAGCGTCAGAAATTGATGGAAACGTTGAAAGAAGGCACCGTTGTTAACGGCGTCGTCAAAAACATCACTGACTATGGCGCATTCGTGGATCTGGGTGGTATCGATGGTCTGTTGCACATTACCGATCTGGCATGGCGTCGTGTACGTCACCCATCGGAAGTGTTGACAGTCGGTCAAGAGATCACTGCCAAGGTTCTGAAGTACGATCAAGAAAAGAACCGTGTGTCGTTGGGCGTAAAGCAATTGGGCGACGATCCATGGACTGGTCTGTCACGTCGTTACCCACAACACACACGTCTGTTCGGTAAAGTCACTAATCTGACTGACTATGGCGCATTTGTTGAAGTCGAACAAGGTATCGAAGGTCTGGTTCACGTTTCAGAAATGGACTGGACTAACAAGAACGTTGCACCAAACAAAGTCGTTCAATTGGGCGATGAAGTTGAAGTCATGGTTCTTGAAATCGACGAAGACCGTCGTCGTATCAGCCTGGGTATGAAGCAATGTAAAGCTAATCCTTGGGATGATTTTGCGATTACCCACAAAAAGGGCGATAAAGTCCGTGGCGCAATCAAATCGATCACAGACTTCGGCGTGTTCATCGGCCTGGCCGGTAACATCGATGGTTTGGTTCACCTGTCGGATCTGTCATGGACAGAAACAGGCGAAGAAGCAGTCCGTCGCTTCAAAAAGGGTGACGAACTGGAAGCTATCGTATTGGCTATCGACGTTGAGCGTGAGCGTGTTTCCCTGGGCGTTAAACAACTCGAAGGCGATCCATTCAACAACTTCGCTGCGATGAACGACAAAGGTTCGTTGGTCACAGGTACAGTTAAATCAGTTGAGCCTAAGGGCGCTGTGATTCAATTGTCAGAAGAAGTCGAAGGCTACTTGCGCGCTTCCGAAATCTCCCGCGATCGCGTGGAAGATGCCGGTACGCACCTGAAAGTTGGCGATGTTTTGGAAACAATGGTCATCAACGTTGATCGTAAAGCACGTGGTATTCAGCTTTCGATCAAAGCAAAAGACAATGTTGAAACGCAAGAAGCAATGCAAAAGATGTCTTCGGACTCCAATGCCGCTTCCGGTACAACTAGTCTGGGCGCGTTGTTGAAAGCTAAATTCGACAACAAGAACTAAGCAATAGTTAAGCGAGCACGCTAATGACAAAGTCGGAGCTGATTGCCCGCTTGGCCGAGCGTTATCCGCAGCTGGTTGCTAAAGATGCAGATTACGCGGTCAAAACCATACTTGATGCAATGGCCGATGCTTTATCGACCGGCCAGCGCATCGAGATCCGTGGTTTCGGCAGTTTTGCACTGAACCGCAGACCACCGCGGATCGGTCGTAACCCGAAATCCGGGGATAAAGTGATGGTGCCGGAAAAGCGCGTACCGCACTTTAAACCGGGTAAGGAGTTGCGTGAACGGGTCGATGCAATGGTGGGGCAACCGATCAAAGAAGACTAAGTTGTGCGTACAAAATAAAAACGGCATCTTCGGATGCCGTTTTTTTTCACGTACAATTTCGTTTATGCAATTTGGTTATATTTGTATGTTTATTACTTTTTTGGATGGCTTATACCAGCCTATCGTCGCTGGAACGCTGTAGAGTTGTGCGATAAGTTTGTCTGAACGCCTACACGATGGATGGACGGCGAAATGGCATTTGGCCCGGCGCAGCTTCAGCGCTGTCTTTACACCACCAATCAGGAATCCGCGTTATGAAACTTATTTCCCGCGTTATCGCGATTTTGTTATTTCTTGTGTTTTTTGGTTTTGCTTTGAAGAACACGCAAGAAGTCACAATCGATTTCTTCCTTAATTACCAAATTCGAGGTCCTTTAGTCTTAATTTTGCTGGGGTTCTTTGCCTCAGGCGCTATTTTGGGCGTGTTGGCGATGGCACCGGCAGTGTTTCGTTATCGCCGCAATGCCGCTAAAGCGCAAAAAATGTTGACATCGATACATCGTGAGCAGGAAGCACAGCGTGTTACAAGTGCGGAAGCGCCGCAGCCGGATAGCATCCGGAATATATAATGCCAAGCGGCACGGGCATGATGAAAACAAGCTCCATAGGTTGATGGAAGCCATCATGAACGTTGTTCAGGCGCTTCAAATGTTAGCTCGCCGGGCATCGTATGCAGTGCATTGCCGAAGCGATGCTATCGTCCGATAATCTGGCGTTAGCCATCTATTAATCGTTACACTTTATGCTTATAACAAGTCCGTATGGAATTTGAAACCTGGTGGCTATTAGGTATCCCAATCTTTTTTGGTTTGGGCTGGATAGCCGCGCGTGTGGATATCAATCAATTGATCTCTGAGTCACGTAGTTTGCCCCGTGGTTATTTTAAAGGGCTCAATTTTTTACTCAATGAGCAGCCTGATAAAGCGATTGATGCTTTTATCGAAATTGTGAAACTTGATCCCGAAACCGCCGAACTCCATTTTGCGCTAGGAAATTTATTCCGTCGTCGTGGCGAGACCGAACGCGCTATTCGCGTCCATCAAAATTTGTTGGCGCGGCCCGATCTGGAGCAGGAACATCGTTTGCACGCGCAATACGAATTAGGTCAGGATTATCTGAAAGCAGGGCTGCTTGACCGTGCAGAAGAAAGTTTTAATTTGTTAATAGGGACGTCATACGGCGCACAAGCCGGGCGTGCGTTGCTTGAAATTTATCAACGTGAAAAAGAATGGCGGCGCGCAATTGCATCCGCGCAAGCGCTGCAAGATACGGGCGCAGGCGGACGTCAAAAAGAGATTGCCCAGTTTTATTGCGAGTTAGCGCAGGATGCATTGGTAGACGGCCATCCGGACGATGCCATGGCGTTGCTGGAAAAAGCGTTGGCGAATGACCGCAACAGCGTGCGCGCGACCATGTTATTAGGTGACGTATATTTGGCGAAAGACGATGCCGAGGCTGCGTTGATCGCCTGGCGTCGGGTTGAGCAGCAAAGCGTGCCTCACGTGGCGCTGGTGGCACAGCGGCTGATGGATGGTTATCGCGCAGTCGGACGTCCTCAGGAGGGCGTGAATTTATTGCGCTCCTATCTGGCGGAAGCTTCCTCGATCGATTTGCTGGAAGTTGTATTTAAAGCAGTGCTGGAGTTGGACGGCGTTGAGGCGACTAATCATCTGGTCAGTGATGAGCTGCGTCGTACTCCAACCTTGTTGGGGCTGGATAAGCTGCTGGAAGCACGGCTGATGATTGCCACGCCAGAAATGCATTCCGAACTCTCTGTCGTAAAAAATCTAGTCCACGGTTATACCCAAAAACTGGCACGTTATCAGTGTAGTCATTGCGGTTTTAAGGCGCGCCAATTCTATTGGCAGTGTCCCGGTTGCAGCCGCTGGGAAACCTATCCGCCGCGGCGGACGGAAGAATTGAATGTCATGAATTAATTACGCTTCTGTTGTTTGATAATTTAGTCAATCAATCGTGATCGATTAAACGGTTTTGCGTAAGTCCTCAGAATATGCAGTACAACGCGATAGCGAAAGAACATGAAAATAACAATTATCGGTACTGGTTATGTTGGTTTGGTGACTGGTGCTTGTCTGGCTGAGCTGGGAAACGATGTTTTTTGTCTTGATCTCGACGAGAAGAAAATCGCTATGTTGAATAGCGGTGGGATCCCGATACACGAACCGGGTCTGGCTGAAATCGTTAGCCGAAATCGCGCCATTGGCCGCTTGCGATTTTCCACGGACATCGAAGCTAGCGTGGCGCATGGTCAAATTCAATTCATCGCGGTCGGCACGCCGCCGGATGAAGATGGCTCTGCTGATTTGCAATATGTGCTGGCTGCGGCGCGCAATATCGGTAAATACATGACCGATTTTAAGGTAATCGTCGACAAATCGACGGTTCCTGTTGGGACGGCAGACCGAGTCAGCGCTGCGATTCAGGCTGAGCTAGCTGCAAGGACGCCGACCGCTGAAGCGCTAGCATTTTCGGTCGTATCCAATCCTGAATTTTTGAAAGAAGGCGCTGCGGTAGAGGACTTCATGCGTCCCGATCGGATTGTCATTGGTTGCGATGACAGCAGTGAAGGCCAGCAAGCCCGTACGCTGATGACGCAATTGTATGCACCATTTAATCGCAATCATGAGCGTACCTATTGGATGGATGTGCGCTCAGCTGAGTTCACCAAATACGCGGCGAACGCGATGTTGGCAACGCGTATTTCATTCATGAATGAGTTGGCAAATCTTGCCGATAAAGTCGGCGCGGATATTGAGGCAGTGCGTCACGGGATTGGTTCTGACCCGCGTATCGGCCATAGTTTTCTTTACGCCGGTTGTGGTTATGGAGGGTCTTGTTTCCCCAAAGACGTTCAGGCGCTGGAGCGCACCGCGCGCGGTTATGGTCAGGAATTATTGATTTTGCGTGCTGTTGAGCAGGTCAACAATAATCAAAAGCATGTGCTTGGCAATAAAATCGTCGCGCGTTTTGGTGAGGATTTAAGTGGCAAGCATTTTGCGTTGTGGGGCCTGGCATTCAAACCGAATACCGATGACATGCGTGAAGCATCTTCCCGCGTATTGCTGCGAGAGTTACTTGATCGCGGTGCCTCGGTGGCAGTGCATGATCCGGTCGCAATGGCAGAGGCGAAGCGGGTTTTGGAGCTTGATTTTGCGACCACGCCCGACGTATTAGCGCGACTACATTTTTGCGAGACGCAAATGGCTGCCTTGCAAGGCGCCGATGCGCTAGCCATCGTCACCGAGTGGAAGACTTATCGCAGTCCTGATTTTGAACTGGTTCGCCAGCATTTGAAGGCACCAGTTATTTTTGATGGCCGCAACTTGTATGAGCCAACGGTCATGAGCGAAATTGGTTTCGAGTACTACGGTATTGGCCGTTCGGTACTGACGCGTAAGTAAGGTTAATGAGAATGAAAGACAAGGCAATGGCAGTCGCTCAACAGATTCCCGCTTCATTTGAAAGTGCGCATGTTTTGGTGGTTGGCGACGTTATGCTCGACCGTTATTGGTTTGGCGAGGTCAATCGTATTTCGCCGGAAGCACCGGTGCCTGTCGTACGCATCGAAAAGCGTGAAGAGCGCCTGGGTGGCGCGGCCAACGTTGCTCGTAATATTGCCACGCTTGGTGGCGGAGCCGGGTTGCTTGGCGTCGTGGGAGATGATGAGGCTGGCGACGTGGTCGATAGCCTGCTGACAGAATTGGGGATCGATAGTTTTTTGACGCGCGATCCGGCAATTTCTACCATTATCAAGTTGCGTGTCATCGGTCGTCAGCAACAGCTGTTGCGGATTGATTTTGAAGAGCCGCCAACGGATACGGTGCTGCGCGACAAGTTGACTCGCTACAACACTTTGCTGCCGCAATACAACGTGATCGTTTTGTCTGATTACGCCAAAGGCAGCCTGGTCAATGTGACGGACATGATCGCTGCTGGCAAGTCTGCGGGAAAATGTATTTTAGTTGATCCTAAAGGCGACGATTTTTCACGTTACGCCGGGGCCACCATACTGACACCGAATAAGTCGGAGTTAATGCGCATCGTCGGAAGCTGGAAAAACGAAGATGAGTTGACGACGAAAGCCCAGAATTTGCGGGAATCACTGGCGCTGGAAGCATTGTTGGTGACGCGTTCGGAAGAGGGAATGACTTTATATACTGCGCAACAGGTGGTGCATTTTCCGACGATGGCGCGTGAGGTTTTTGATGTGTCCGGTGCCGGTGACACGGTGATTGCGACGATGGCTGTCATGCTGGGAGCTGGTTTTCCTATCGCTGAAGCTGTGGCGCTGGCAAATCGTGCCGGTGGTATTGTCGTCGGTAAATTGGGAACCGCGACTGTCACGCATGAAGAGCTGTTTGCATAAAATACATAAGAGAAGTCCTATAGTGTGAAGGCAATGCCGGTTCTTTGCGAATTTCCGTTCCTATAATGCCGCAGGTGCATTTGTGCCTGATTCATTTTTAGGATTGACGCAAACCAATCGTTTGACGTTCGCGCCCTTAGCCGTAATGGGCGCGGCGCTTCTGCCCCATAGCATTTGTAGTCGCGGGCAGAAAGAGCGTTGCCGAGGTCCTGAATTTGATGAGTCTCATCACACTAATCAAAAAGGACAGCATGCTTAAGAAATTACTACAAATAACCCTGATGTTAATTGCGACCATGGGCTTGGTCTTTGCGCAAGTTGATGTGAATAAAGCCGATAAGGCCGCGCTGGATAGCGTGAAGGGTGTGGGCGCGGTAACCTCAGAACGTATTCTTGCTGAGCGCACTAAAGGCGGTAATTTTAAAGACTGGTCTGATTTTGAAAAGCGCGTAAAAGGCATCAGCGATAAAAGCGCCGTTAAATTGTCGACGGCAGGTTTGCGCGTAAATGGTCAGCCTAAGTCTGGTGCTGCTGCCCCTGCAGCGAAAGAAGAATCAAAAAAAGCAGCCGATAAAATCCCTGCAAAAAAATAGAAGACCCAATTACCAAGGCATAGAATGATTAATGACTTGGGGCTGGCTGTGGCTTCTATTACTTAAAAGCCCCTTTTACATAAGGGGCTTTTCATTTCCTCCACAACAAAATGCTATTTTTATCGCATTTATGATGACTTCTTTATGTGCATTCTGCAAAGATCGACTGCTGGACGTACGCACAATAATGTCTCATATTAGAATAGGTCTTTTGCCTCCTCTGTAAGCGTAAAACTATGCCATATCTGACTATTGAAGACACGATCGGAAATACCCCGTTAGTACAGCTAAAACGGATTCCGGGAGAAGCTGCCGCGCAACGTAATAATATTATTCTCGGCAAACTAGAGGGCAATAATCCCGCTGGATCCGTCAAAGACCGTCCTGCACTTTCGATGATTAAGCGTGCCGAAGCGCGCGGCGACATCAAGCCGGGCGATACCCTGATTGAAGCGACCAGCGGTAATACCGGTATCGCGTTAGCCATGGCAGCGGCGATGCGCGGTTACAAAATGGTGTTGTTAATGCCAGAAAACCTGAGCGAAGAACGCCGTCAGAGCATGGCTGCTTATGGCGCAAAAATCATTTTGACGCCAAAAACCGGCGGTATGGAATATGCGCGTGATCTTGCGCAAAAAATGGAAAAAGATGGGGAAGGTTTGATTCTTGATCAATTCGCTAATCCTGATAACCCGTTATCGCACTATGAAACGACGGGTCCGGAAATCTGGCGTGACACTGGCGGACGTGTTACACATTTCGTCAGCGCGATGGGAACGACCGGTACGATTATGGGAGTGTCGCGCTTCCTCAAAGAGAAAAGTGAAGCTGTGCAGATCATCGGCGCACAACCGGAAGAAGGTTCACAAATACCCGGCATCAGAAAATGGCCAGAAGCCTACATGCCGACAATTTATGAGCATGCGCGGGTTGATCAAATTGAAGCGGTTAGTCAGTCCGCAGCAGAGCATATGGCGCGCAGAATGGCCAGCGAAGAGGGAATTTTTTGCGGAATATCCGCTGCAGGGGCATGCGAAGTCGCACTTCGGATTTCGCAGCAGGTAGAAAATGCAACGATCGTCTTTATCGTCTGCGATCGCGGTGATCGCTACCTATCGACAGGTGTTTTCCCTGCCTGATCCCTCTTTAATACGCTTGCAGTTTCGCAAGCGTATTAAATAAAATGTGGCAGTGGGAGCAGGGAGGTCGGCGACATACGGCATTTACTTCTGTAGATCTGCCTCGACCTTGTCTTTAGGCTTAAATTGCTTATCGCTGATACGAAATTTCTCACGACGATCACCCATCAATGCGCGTAGCTCACTGATTGTCAGGTTACTGACTTCATGCATGCGAATTAGCAATGAAGCGCCAACTGGCAAGCGATGATGCCGAATTTTGCTGATGACGGGAGGCGCCACTTCTAGCGCACGCGATAACGCTGCATCATTCTTTAAGTGCAGTTTGTCGATAAGCGAGTCAAGCAAATGATTTGGATCGTAAGTTACTTGCTCGTCCAATTTGTTGCTTTTTGGTGCTTCTATCGAGGTATTCATATTCATGAGATTCCATTTATTATGATGTTGAATAGGAAAGGTTTGCGCTGTATTCGGAACGTTGCGCTGTGATAACCTTCGGCTTATTAGCGAAGTTGCAAGTCATGTCATTTTATACCGATTCAGTGTGCTTTTTTCTCATAAAGAAACATCCTGAAACAATTCTAAATGAAAAGTAATAAAAAACCAACAACATTGTGTTTTTATTAATTAACTTTGAACTCTAACAACTTCTGTCAGCTTGGATGATTAATTCTAGTAAAAAGTTGCAAAAACTCAATTTAAAATTGTATTGTTTTGTAGACTACTAGTTAGTAGTCACTTTATTCTTGTTAAGAACATTTTACAACCGCCCTTTTTCGTCCTTCTACGCCTCACTTTGGCAGATTTTTCTCTGTAAACGTTGGGGCTAGTCCAAGATTTTTCCATCCGTCTCGTCCCAGATCATTCAAGGTTTGCATATTTTTTTCAAAGATATCCGCCGCGTCGGGAAAGGCTTCGACTGCCCGATCTATGCTGTCTTCGCGCAACAGGTGCAACGTTGGATAGGGGGAGCGATTTGTGTAATTGGTGATGTCGGTGGCATCGGTGCCCGCAAATTGATAGTCTGGATGGAAGCTGGCTATCTGAATTTCGCCTTCAAGATCTTGCTGTTGCAGCAGGGCGTCGGCGTCATCCAAAAAATCGTTGTAGTCTAAAAAGTCCCCCAATACCAATGGATGAATTAACAACGTCGTATCAATTAATGTAGGATCCGTCTGATGTAAGAAATCTAGTTCGGCTCCCAGTTCTTTTAGTAGGTCTGCACCGGTTTCAGCATTACTGACGACAAAGCGAATCTGATCTTTTATATAGACCGCTTTGGCAAAAGGGCAGAGATTGAGTCCTATGACCGCTTTTTCTAACCATCGTTTTGTGTCGAGAGTGACTTGTTCTGCAAAATTGGACATTGTTCAGCGTATGGAAAATTAAGTGTGTAAGCCGCAAAATGCGGCTATGAATGAATAACTACCAGAGCCGCATTGGATTGCTGGCTATCGTGGTTTGACTACAAAACTAGCTTGATGATCGCTATTTAATAGATTTTTAACCGAATATTGCAGAAGAACAGCGCACTTATTTCAGCTTTCTTACATTTCTCACCTCAAGTCAGGCATCTTCAACTAGTCATCCCAGCTTAGATGTTCTTCACAACGCAACTCTGTTGAACTCTGATGCGAGAAGGGTGACGCGCAATTTAAGTTGCCAATCCCAGACAGCGCAGACTCTTGTACGGGCAAACTACTATATATGTTGTCCGCACAAAAACAAAACGGGTTATTCTTCCGGTCGCGACCGCATCCGCGGCGCATGCGGGTTGCATATCACCTCGTTATATCGATGATCTATGTGACCTATTACCAATAAAGCTCAGCATTATGGCCCTTAAAGCAACTATTTTTAAAGTCGATCTGCAAATTGCAGATATGGACCGTCAGTATTATCAAGAGCATGCCCTGACCATCGCACGCCACCCTTCAGAGACTGATGAGCGAATGATGGTGCGGGTGTTGGCTTTTGCACGTCATGCGTCCGAGGCGCTGGTATTTAGTAAGGGATTGTGGGACGTCGATGAGCCGGATTTGTGGGAGAAGGATCTCACCGGCGCGATCAATCTGTGGGTAGAAGTTGGGCAACCAGATGAAAAGCGTATTTTGAAAGCATGTGGTCGCGCTGCCCAGGTAGTGGTGTATTGCTATAGCAGTACCAGCCATATCTGGTGGGCGCAAGTCAGTAACAAAGTGGCGCGTGCCCGCAATTTAACGGTCATCAACCTTCCTTCCATTACCAGCCTGGCGTTGAGTAAGCAAGCGCAACGCAATATGCAATTGCAGTGCACGATTCAGGATGGGCAAATCTGGATGACTGCCAACGATGAAACCGTTCAGGTAGATTTGGTTACCCTTCAGGGGTAAGGCGCAGCTGGGCTGATGACTAGCCCTATCGTTTATTCATCCCTATTGAGTTAGATAATTCAATAATCCTCTCAATAGGGGTGACGCATTCCTTCTCGCGTGCAGTACGGTTTTAGCGATTAACCGCCACGTGCGACACGTATCGCACGTCCCAAATCAATCACCGACATGGCGTAAAAGAAGCTACGATTGTATTTGGTGATGGCGAAGAAATTATCCGTGCCTAGCCAATGTTCGGTTGGCGCTGTGCCATTTTGCAAATCCACTAATCCAAATAGTTTGCTGCCGGCGGCCGAACTAGCTAAAGACGACGTCGGCACCACGCCTGCAGCAGTTAATTCATCCAGCGAGAATTTGGCTTCCAGACCTTGGCCAATAAATGCCTGCCAGCGATTTTCGCTGCTGGTGTCAGTGGATACCGTTGCTGGAAAAACAATCGGCTCGCCTCTTTTCCAGCCATGCACTTGCAGATAGTGCGCAACACTGCCAATCGCATCGACCGGCGATTTACGCAAGTCAATTTTGCCATCGCCATCAAAATCTACAGCGTACTGACGAATACTGCTTGGCATAAATTGCGGCCAACCTATCGCGCCCGCATAAGAGCCTAGCAGCGAGAACGGATCGATATTCGACTCACGCGCGAACAAAAGGGTATTTTCTAGTTCTTTGCGGAAGAATGCCATGCGTGCTTCACGCGTGGGGGTATTTGGATAATCGAAGGCCAGTGTCGTAATGGCATCCATCACGCGGAAATTGCCGGTATTGCGACCGAAAACTGTCTCCACTCCCAGAATGCCAACGATGATTTCTGCTGGCACGCCATATTGGGCTTCGGCTCGCGCCAATGCATCGGCGTAGGTATTCCAGAATTTGACGCCAGCGTTAATACGGACCGGCTCAACGAAACGTGCACGATAAACGCCCCAATTCTTTGGTTTGCCCGGTGGTCCCGGTTTCATCAGCTGAATGGCGCTTTCGACAAAACGGGTTTTGTTGAATACCGCTTCGAGTTCGGAGCGGGTGAAACCATTTTTAGTCACCATTTCATCAATGAAAGAAGAAACGGTCTTCCATTGGGCAAAATTAGCGTATTCGCTATTGTCGTTGTTGGAAGGTGCAATGCCTGAGTCTACCAGCCTTGGCGGCGGTACTACGGCAGGAGCGCTTGCTGTAGTACCTGGCAAAGTTGCAGGTGCCGCAGTCGTGACTGGACTCACTGTAGTCGCCGGTGGCGTTACAGCGCAAGCAGCGGACAAGGCAGCGATGGCAAGCGCAACGGAAAGTCGGGCGCGGGGCAACGAAAGTGGAGACAATTTGACGCTAGAGATAAGTTTTATCGGCATTGGGATAGCAAAGGTTTGAGTTTTTTGAGTTGGCTTTTTAATGACGTTAGCGAAACTGTGTCGGGGCCATCATTTGCGCTATAGCGGAATGTTTCGTAAGACTGCAAAAACATTGCGGCAGCATTTTTTGCCTGTGGCGTGAGCGGAGACTCAGTCGCGCATAGTCGCTGACGATACGCTGTTGCCCCTTCATGAAGCTGTCTGGTCATATTGAGCTTCGCCATTCGTTTGCAGAATGCCGAGTATACCTTATCAAGTGGCGCAATTTTGTTCCGAACGAGCAGCAATGGCAGCGTTACGAGCGCTACAACAAGGGCGCCGATGCCGAACATCAATCCCACCATCATGCGCCAATCAAGTTGATCGATGCCAAAAGACTGCAATAAACTTTTTTGTCGTTCAGGGGTGTAATTCAATACCCATTGATTCCAACTGTTGCTGATCGCATCCCAGTTTTGGCGGACGACGCTTAGTTTGTTCCACCAATTATTCTGTGCGACACCGATATTAATCAAGCCGCCAAAAAAGCTGCGTGGCAAGACTTGATTCAATGATCTTTGGATGCGTTCAGGCGCGACAGCGGCGGTTGGGTCGACGCGAACCCAGCCGCGACCAGGCAACCAGACTTCAGCCCATGCATGGGCATCCGATTGGCGTACCGTCATAAAATTATCAACCGGGTTAATTTCGCCACCCTGATAGCCGGTGACGACGCGTGCCGGAATATGTGCGGCCCGCATCAGCACCACGAACGCACCTGCATAGTGCTCGCAAAATCCGGCGCGAGTGGAAAACAAAAAGTCGTCTACGCCATTTTTGCCAAGTAATGGCGGTTGCAGCGTATAACTAAAATTCTCATTGTGGAAAAGGCTCAGCACGGCGTTGACGATATTAGAGTCGGTCACCGCTTCGGACCGCAATTTAGCGGCGAACGCAACTGTTTGCGGATTAAAGCCAGCCGGGAGATTCAGCGCTTGTTGCAATACCGATGCGGCTTCTATAGTCGGTTTGCGCAAGCCAATAGTAGAGGTTATATCGTAGCGAATTCGGTCGCTGATGGGCCGATCGGACAGGACTTCGCCATCGCTGTTAATGTGGCTTCGGCTGGCTGGATTGGTCGTTAGTATTGGTGCTATTTGCGGAGTTTCTAATGCAAATAGCCATCGTTGCCCACTCGCTTCCATGGTGATTTGTTGGCGGATATTGGTGCCGGACGGCGCGCTGGTATTCTCCACCATTGACGCGTTATTACTATTTGCGAAACTGGTCGCGGTGCCCTGGCGGGTCCAGGTGCGGCCATCGAAATTGGTTAATACTGCGCCGCGCCAGTAACGTAGAGCCGAGGCGGGCGCAGGGTCAATAAATTTGATGCGGAAGGCAATATCATCCGACAGCGCAAGTTGCGAAATCGTGCCCGGTGCCATGCTGTCAGACATACCGGATCGCCCGCTAAATGTGTCGCCGGGCATACCCCAAAGCGGCCCTTGAATGCGCGGAAACAATACGAATAAAACTACCGTCAGCGGTATCGCCAGCGCCAGAATAAAAGCGCCCATGCGCAATCTTTGTCCTATCGGCGGTATCGCACCGCTAAATTGGAAGGAGAGTTGCGCGGTGAGCAGCACGATCAGGGTCGCCACGATCATGATTGCCGTGGCAATCGATTGCGAATAAAAGAACGTCGTGAGGATTAAAAAAAAGCTCAGAAATAGCACCACAAATACGTCTCGCCGCGCCCGCATCTCTAATAATTTCAGTGTCAGCAATAAGACCAACATGGTGACGCCCGCTTCACGCCCTAGCAATGTATGCGCGGTGGCATAGACGCCCAG
The DNA here is from genome assembly GCF_003056055.1 of Glaciimonas sp. PCH181. Lineage (NCBI taxonomy): Bacteria > Pseudomonadati > Pseudomonadota > Betaproteobacteria > Burkholderiales > Oxalobacteraceae > Glaciimonas > Glaciimonas sp. PCH181. The sequence continues at coordinate 415,448 of NZ_PYFP01000002.1, read as the reverse complement.
CATGGTCAGCGTCGCTACAAACAACAATAAACCTAACGGCGGTAATCGACTGCCGCTCCAGGTAATCGCCCCGCGCCAGAATACGATCATCGCGCAGGTGAATGAGGTCCAGGCAGGTAAATGCTCAATATGCGGCAATAACACCATGATGCACGCAAACAGCAGCAATAAAGTATCGCTTTTGTCTCGTGGCAGGGCATTGAACCAAGAGTCTGTTTTGACGCCTACGGCCACTGAAGGTGAAGCTTTTTGCGCGTTGCTTTCTGTGCCGCTCATAGGCTGCCCTCATACAAAGCCAGCGCTTGCAAACACGCTTGCTGATGCGCTGCGCCAATTGCTGTCGGGTAATCGATGCGGCCGATGCGGAATGCATACGGCAATCCCAGGGTTTCTGCCTCTAGTATCCAACGCGTCATGCGCGATAGCTTGGTTTCTACGTCCATTACGTGGGGCAGTATTGCATAATCGATGACTAAGTCGCTGGCGGCGCCTCCCTCAAAATGTTTCGTAATCAAACTGGTTTCGCCATCGCTATTGAGTTTGGCAATCTGGCGCCATGCCAAGTGTTTAAGAGAGTCTCCGGCTTGGTAGGCCCGCACGCCGGCGAAGTCTTCGTGACCGGCAGTCGCGTTGCCGGTAGTGTTTGCAAGTGCTGTCATGGGCAGCGCAGGCGACGATTCATGCGATTCAGGTTGCGGATAAACTAATACTATGCCGTCCGGTTGCCAGTAACACCAGGAGCGCAGAAGTCCTAATGGAAAACGGGTTTGCAGTCGAACCCGCGGCGCTGCCAGCCAGCCACGTTCCAGCGTAGGCGTACTCAATACAACGCTACAAGATGCTGCCGAGGCGATATCAATCGGCTGCTCCATCACAGGTAAATCGGCGCCGATAAAGCCCAGCCATATTGCATATCGTGGATGCTTGCGGCGGTTAATCACTTGTAGTGTGAATAAGGCCTCCTGACCGGCGAATACGGGGGAGTTTTGACTTGCGGATAAATGTAAAAATGCCATATTCCGGAAAGTTAGATGCATATCGATCACTGCGCATGCCGCCAGTACAAAAGTCAGCGCGAAACCCAGGCTGAGGTTGTAATTGATGGCGCCGATGAACAGTAGCAACAAAATCACGAGGAACGCACAACCGGGGCGGGAGGGCATGATGTAGACGCGTCTTTGGCCTAGATATACCTCGCCGATTTCGGGTTCTCCCTCGCGTGGCCTGAACGGAAATTTCATGCCAAACGGTAACCTGAGATTGCGTTTCAATCTATTTTGCAGAATCTTCAGCATAGGTTTGCCGGGCGCCGTCAAACCGGTACGGATTTTAATAATTGCAGTACCAGATCGCGACTTCCCAAGGCGGTCCCGGCACCATTACGCGATTTTAACGGGCGTAATCGATGCGCTACGACCGGCACCAGCACCGCCTGTATATCTTCTGGAATAACATGATTGCGGCCCTCAAGCGCGGCCCAGGCTCTGGCCGCCTGCACCAACGCGATGGCGGCACGCGGACTCATGCCCTCGGCAAACAAGCCATCCTGACGTGACGCTTGTGCCAACGCCTGCACATAATCAATTAATGAAGTCGAGGTATGAATTTGTCGCAAGCTAAGCCGTGCATCGATTAACTCGGTCGGTTCCATCACTTTTTGCAAGGATTTGAGCAAGATGCGCCGGTCTTCGCCCAGCAACAACGCCCGTTCCGCCGCCGCATCCGGATAGCCCAGCGACAAACACATCAGAAAACGGTCAAGTTGCGACTCCGGCAGCGCAAAAGTGCCGACTTGGTGCGATGGATTTTGTGTCGCAATCACAAAAAACGGCTCAGGTAGATCGCGCGTGCGTCCTTCTGCCGTGACTTGCCGTTCTTCCATCGCTTCTAATAATGCCGATTGGGTTTTTGGCGTGGCCCGATTGATTTCATCGGCCAGCAAGACTTGCGTAAAAACTGGGCCGGGATGGAATACGAAGTTATTTTTCTCACGATCAAACACTGAAATGCCGACAATATCGGCTGGCAGTAAATCGCTGGTGAACTGTAGGCGGTTAAAGCGCAGTCCTAGCGAGATTGCCAATGCGTGTGCCAGCGTGGTTTTACCTACTCCCGGAACGTCTTCAATCAGTAAATGGCCGCCAGCCAGCAGACAAACCAGCGCCTGGCGAATTTGCAGATCCTTACCGACGACAATTTGGTTAACTTGTTTTGCGACTGCATGGATTTTTGCGAACATAGGGTTTTCGGTGAGTGCGAATGGTGTAAAAAGGGTATGTAAAAACGTGTGTAAAAGCGACTAAGCGCGCGCCGCAGCGCTATTGTGTATTTGAGAATAACGCGAATTCAACCACGAATGTCGGTAACGAAAATATCAAGATTACTCTCGGCAGATAATTCTGCTTATAAATAAATTAAGGTTGTTGTTTCCCCGTGCATGCAACGGGCATTTTCTTGGGTACACTAGACCCGGTAATAGGAGATTTTAAGCGAGCAATTCGATACTTAGAAAAATAAAATGACAACTGCTTTTTATACCCATCCCGACTGCAAATTGCACGAAATGGGTGCCTGGCATCCAGAGTCGCCGCAGCGGCTGCAAGCGATTGAAGATCAATTGATTTCAAGCCGTATTGCTCAATGGCTCGATTATCGGCAAGCGCCGGATATCGATGAAGCCGCGCTGGTGACGGCGATTGGGCGCGTGCATAGTCCCGAAGCGATTGAATTGGTGCGCACCAATTCGCTGGCGCTGGCCGACAGCGGCGAACTCCACTACCCCTTGGATGCCGATACATTTCTCAATAAACATAGCTGGCAAGCGGCATTGCAGGCCGTCAGCACGGCGATTGCGGCCACTGATGCTGTTATCGATGGCGAGCTGGAGAACGCATTTTGTTCGATACGGCCACCCGGTCATCACGCCACGCATGCCGCCCCGATGGGATTTTGCATGTTCAATAATGTCGCCATTGCTGCTCGCCATGCGCTTGAAGTGCGCGGCTTGGAACGCGTGGCGATAGTGGATTTTGATGTTCATCATGGCAACGGGACCGAGCAAGCCTTCTTGCAAGAGCCGAGGGTCTTGATGGTCAGTTTTTTCCAGCATCCGTTTTATCCATTTAGCGGCACCGAAGATGCCCCCGCAAACATCGTGAATGTCCCCGTGCCAGCTTATTCCGGCGGCGATGTGGTGCGTCAGCTTGTGATCGAAAAATGGTTGCCCGCGTTACACGCGCATCGACCGCAAATGATTTTTATTTCAGCGGGTTTTGATGCGCATCGCGAAGATGAAATGGGCCAAATGTCATTGGTCGAGGCCGACTATGCATGGATTACGCAGCAGATCATGCAAGTAGCCGATCAATACGCAGAAGGGCGCGTCGTCAGTTGTCTGGAAGGCGGCTATCATTTATCGGCGCTAGGCCGCAGTGTTGTGGCGCATTTGAAAGTATTAGCGGCGTTGGACTAAAATAAAAAGGCGTTTTTAGTTTTTTGCGGGTTGCCGTAAATAGATGGCAAGGCTGGCTAAATGCGGGCTTTTGTTGCCATTTCTGTGTCAATAGCGCGACTATTGAACTAAAACACAATGAAATAAGGCACTTTTAGCGACTTTTACGGCCTATTCCCCCTAAGTCCGACAGCACTCTCAGGTAAGTCCGTACAATAGCGGTTTATTTTCGTCAGACAAGAAAACGCATGTCCATACAATGGTTCCCCGGCCACATGAACGCTGCCCGCAAAAAGGCGGCGGAAGCCATGGAAAAGGTCGATATGATCATCGAAGTGCTGGATGCCCGCATTCCGCAGGCCAGCTGCAATCCGATGATCGAGCAATTACGGCTGTTTCGCCAGCGTCCTTGCCTCAAAATTCTGAATAAAAGTGATCTCGCCGATCCGGTCGCCACACAAGCGTGGATTAGCTATTACAACGCGCAAAAGGGCGTTCACGCCGTTGCGCTGAGCTGCAAAAAGCCGTCCGATGTTCTCAAAGTGCCGGGTTTAGCGTTAGCGCTGGCACCGCATCGTGGCACGCCGCTTAAACCTTTGCGCATGATGATCATGGGTATTCCTAACGTCGGTAAATCGACGTTGATGAATGCTTTGCTGAAAAAACGTGTCGCTGCCGTTGGCGATGAGCCTGCGGTGACCAAAGTGCAGCAGCGTTTATACATGAACAAAAACATGGTGTTGATCGATACGCCCGGTATGTTGTGGCCGAAGATTGCCTTGCCGAGTGATGGCATGATGTTGGCCGCCAGCCATGCCGTTGGCGTGAATGCCTTGATCGAAGAAGAAGTGGCGACGTATCTGGCCGACGTATTGCTACAGCGTTATCCGCAATTAGTTGCTGCTCGCTACAGTATGGAAATTACGGAAGCTACGGACGGTGTTGATGTCGTTGAAGGCGTCGCCATTCGTCGCGGTTATCGGCTTAAAGGCAGTGGCTTCGATGTGGAAAAGGCCGCAAACACGTTGTTGCAGGATTTTCGTACCGGCGCGCTTGGACGTATTTCATTAGAGACGCCGCAGAGTCGTGCAGAAAGCCTGGCGCAGCATCAGCAAGAATTGCTGGAAAAGCAGCAAGCCAAGGATGATGTGATCGCTGCCGCAGCTGCGGAAGAGCTTTTATATAATCCGCCGAGAGATGTTTCGGACACCTGATATAGCGGTGAATTGCTGACATTGCCGTTGCACAAAAAAGCCAATCTTTTAGATTGGCTTTTTTACTTCTGCCGGAAAACTCCAGCATTTAAGGCAGGGTTTGTTGCAATGATCGGCTAATCAGTCCATCCACATACATCGCAAATAATTCCCGGCCATCCTGACCGAACATGCGGATGCGTCCGGTATGCGTCAACAGCAATAAACCGACGCAATGACCGAACAGGGCTGTGGTTTCTCTTGCCGCTAAAGCTGCGGAACATCCACATTCCCTTAATCCGGCTTCCACGCCACCTAGCGCATCACGCAAACGTTGATTCAGATGTTCATTGAGTGTGGGCGTCAGTCCGAGCGGTTTCATTTCCTGAAAAAAATAAAATCCCAGATCGAGCTCTCTCGGATTTTTTAAATAAAAGTCATAAAACGCCATCGCGTCGTGTGTAATTCGTTCTGCTGCAGGAAGGGCATCGTTATGATGTTCGCGAACAGCGGCGTTGAGTTGTTCCAGCGATTGCTGGAGCAGATCGCCATATATTTCTTCCTTGTTTTCGTAATGATTGTAGATAGCGCTAGCGGTGTACCCAGCTTCACTGGCAATGGCGCGGACATTCGCTTTTAGCAGACCGTCTTTTTCGAAGACGCGCCGCGCTGCTTGCAGAATCATCTGGCGTTTCAGATCGTTGACTGCTCGCAAGCGAACGGTGCTGGGCTTATCCGTGCGCGCTGCATCGGGTGATGGCGCGGTAGCTGTATCCGGTATTGTTTTCAAGTTTGTTTGCTTGTTCATGGAACGAGTTTAGCATGGAGATTGCTCAAAAGTGAATGCTTGACTTTAAAATGAACAACGTTCATATTAATGATCGTTAATCAAAATTCGGAGATGAAAGCTATGTTGATGTCTTCTGCAGAATATCGCGAGTCGCTGCGTCGTTACTCGCCAACGGTGTACGTCGATGGCCGAAAAGTCGATTCGGTTGCCGATGAACCAGCATTCTTGCCAGGCATCAACGCGCTTGGCGTGACGTACGACTATGCCCTGGAAGAAAAGTACGCGCCGATTATGCTAGCTAAACAGCATACGTCCGGCAAAACGATTAATCGCATGCTGCACATCAATACCAGCAGCGGCGACCTGTTGAATAAGCTGGAGGCGGTGCGTCTGCTGTGTCAGGAAACCGGCTGCGCGCAGCGGTATCTTGCCCATGATGCGTTAAATGCGATCTACCAAGTCACGCATCGCATCGATGCGGATAAAGGTACGACTTACGGTCAAAACTTTCTGAATTATCTGCACGAAGTGCAAGATCGCGATCTGTCGCTAGGGATCGCGATGACGGATGCCAAAGGCGACCGCAGCAAAAAGCCGCACGAGCAAGCCAATCCCGATACCTACGTGCATATTGTTGAGCGCACTGCAAAAGGCATCCTTATTTCGGGCACCAAAGCCATCGTGACTGGCGCGCCGTATATGCATGAGTTTCTGGTCATGCCTTGTCGAAATATGTCGGAGCAAGATGCGGAGTTCGCGGTTTGCTGCGCGGTTCCTTGTGACGCACCGGGATTGACGATTGTGGCGCGTCCGGCGGGACGTCCGGGTGAGAAAGCGGCGTTGTTCAGCAATAAGTTTGGTCAATCTACGGGCGTGGTCATTTTCGATAAAGTGTTCGTCCCCTGGGAGCGCGTGTTCTATGCGGGTGAATGGGAGCATTCCGGCTATATGACCTATAACTACGCGACGCATCATCGGCACAGCTGCATCGGCGCACGTGCCGGTTTTGGCGATTTGCTGATAGGCGCAGGGGCGCTAATGTGCGAGGCGAACGGTTTTGATCCGGGCAAGGAAAATCATCTGCGCGAACAAATGGTGGAGTTGATCAAGATTACAGAGGGTTTTTACGCTTGCGGCGTGGCCTCATCGGTATACGCCAAAATGGATGAAGGATCGAACAGCTTTGTCCCCGATCCGGTCTTTTCTAATATCGGTAAATTGCTGTTATCGACGCAAATCTACGATATGCATCGCATCGCGCACTATGTTTCGGGAGGATTGATTGTTGCGTTGCCAGGACCGGACGAGGACCATAATCCGGCGACTGCGGCGACTCTGTCGGAAGTGCTGCGGGCGAATCCAGATGTGCCTTATGAAAAGCGGATACAGACGGCGCGTTTTATCGAGGATTTAACCGCCTCGTATCAGGGCGGCTGGTATTCTGTGATCAGCTTGCACGGCGGTGGATCGCCAGCGGCAATGAAGCAGGAAATTTATCGCAATTATCCGATCGGCAGCAAGGTGGAATTGGTTGAACGTTTGTTAGATCGTGGCTTAGTGGAAGAGCCGGGTCGGGCAATTTCTGCCAATAAACAACCGGGAAAATGTTGTTCGACTGGTTGCACAGTTCCAGGTCAGGCGGTCATGGTGGAGATGCCGCAGACGACTAAAAAATTGGAAAATAGCTGATCAAATTTGATGTGCATGTTGCGTGGATCAGTTGATCTACGTGCTGCGCTCATCGGATATATACGCACATTGATCAGCGGACGTACACGTTGCGCTGATTGGCGGACGTAATTAGGGCGAGGAAATCTTTACGATTTACCTCGCCCTTTAACCCTGCGGATATTTAGCAGATCGTAGTTGCGTCAGCCACTGAAGCAGCTACAGACCATGCTATTTTTACCAGGAAGTAATCACCGAATTTTTGTATTGATCGATGACAAACTGCTTCACTTCAGGGCTATGGTAAGCCTTGAGCAGTTTAGCAACCCACGGCTTGTCTTTATCCTCAGTACGCACGGCAATGATATTGGCGTAAGGGCCGCGTGCGGCTTCGATAGCGATACCATCTTTAGTCGGGCTGAGACCTGCTTTTTCTGCGAAATTACCATTGATCGCAGCGGCATCGAGATCATCTAGCGAACGCGGTAACTGCGCTGCGTCGATTTCCAGGATTTTCAATTTCTTTGGATTTTCAACGATATCTAACGGTGTGGCTTGTAACCCTGCGTTGGCTTTAAGCTTCAACAATCCCTGGGCTTGCAATAACAGCAAAGCACGTCCGCCGTTAGTCGGGTCGTTCGGTACACCGATACGCGCACCAGCTTTCAGGTCTTTCAATGACTTTATTTTTTTAGAATAAATGCCCATTGGGAAAGTGATGGTGTAGCCGACATTGCTCAGCTTGTAACCGCGATCTTTGATTTGCGCTTCCAGATAAGGCAAATGCTGATAGCTATTTGCGTCAAGATCACGCGCAGCCAAGGCGGCGTTAGGTTGAACGTAATCGCTGAACTCGACGATCTGAATATTCAGGCCATCTTTAGCGGCGATCTTTTTCACCACTTCAAGGATTTCAGCATGAGGGCCGCCGGTAGCGCCGATCTTGATCGTTTTTTCCTGCGCAAATACAGGTGCGGATATCAAGCTGGCGACGACGCCTAAACCAGCAAAAAATTGGACTAATTGACGACGATTCATTTCTTTCCTTTCTAGGGATGACTTACAACAATTCAGATTTTTTATGCGTGAAAGTAATATTTATTTGTGACTTAAACGACGCACCAGAATATCGCCCAGGGTTTGTACCAGCTGTACAAAGACAATCAAAATCAGTACTACAGCCAGCATGACTTCCGGCAAAAATCGTTGATAGCCGTAACGGATACCAAGATCGCCCAGACCGCCGCCGCCAATCGCACCGGCCATCGCCGAGTAGCCGACCAGACTAACAAAAGTAATCGTCAATCCGGCGATGATACCGGCGAACGCTTCTGGCACCAGCACTTTGTAGACGATTTGCCAGGTCGATGCGCCCATGGCTTGCGCAGCTTCGATCAGACCACGATCCACCTCACGCAGCGCGGTCTCGACCAAGCGCGCAATGAACGGGGCCGATGCCAGAGTCAGCGGTACAATCGCCGCAGCGGTGCCGATGGACGTGCCGACAAAAAAGCGCGTGAATGGAATCACTGCCACCAGCAAAATGATGAAAGGTGTAGAGCGGACTGCATTGACGATCAGCCCGGCAACGCGATTAAAAGCCAGACTCGGCAGCACGCCATCGCGGCCCGTCAGATGCAGCGCAATCCCCAGCGGAATCCCTAAAATGGCACCCAAAATGCCTGATATGCCAACCATCATCAGCGTCTCGCCGAACGAAGAAATGAAAAGATCGAGCATTTCAGATGACATGATTTAACTCCTCTACCGTCACGCCTTGCGCGCTTAAGTACTGCATTGCTGCTGCGATATCGGCGCTGCCGCCGTTGGCTAAAATTGCCAAGGAACCAAACGCCTGACCTTGAATTTCATCGATCTGGCCGTGCAAAATACTGAAATCCAAATTGAATTTACGCACAACTTCGGATAGCAGCGGTTGATTAACGCTGTCGCCCGTAAATGCCAGGCGGAACAAATGGTCGGTGCCATCGCCAGCATCGCTACCCGCCAGTCGTGTGCGCAAGCGCTGCAAGACGCCGGCAGGCAAATCTTGTGCGATAACATCGCCAATCATTGAGCGGGTCACCGGATGTTTGGGGGCGCGGAAGATATCGATTACCTGACCGTATTCGATCACTTCCCCGGCTTCCATAACGGCCATCCGGTCGCAGATCATTTTGATCACTTCCATTTGATGCGTGATAAGGACGATGGTCAGGCCTAGTTCTTGATTGATTTTGCGCAGCAGTTCTAAAATCGACCGCGTCGTTTCAGGGTCAAGTGCCGATGTGGCCTCGTCCGATAGTAATACTTTAGGCGCATTGGCAAGCGCGCGCGCAATTCCCACGCGCTGCTTCTGGCCGCCACTGATTTGAGCCGGATAGCGATCTTTCAGCGCAGTCAGGCCGACTAGCTCTAGCAACGGTGTGACTTTTTTGCTGATGTCGCTTTTCGACATCCCTGTCAGTTCCAGCGGCAGTGCGATATTGTCGTAGACAGTGCGTGACGACAACAAATTAAAGTGCTGAAAAATCATACCGATTTCACGCCGCGCTGCGCGCAATTGATCGGCACTCAGTGCTGTCAAATCTTTGCCATCAACGATGATCTTGCCCGAAGTAGGGCGGTTGAGAAGATTAAGCGTGCGCACTAACGTACTTTTGCCAGCGCCGCTGCGACCAATAATGCCGAAGATTTCGCCCTTGTTAATCGTCAGATCAACGTTGCGTACCGCATCCACCGGACCATTAGCCCCCTCGAACCGCTGGGTAACTGCTTGAATTTTTATCATTTCAGCATAAAAAAAGGCAGCCGACTGTCTCTGACTCCGACAATCTGCCGCCAATATAATTTTTTTGTAAGTGCTTATTTTATAAGGATTTTGTACTCGGGGAAAGTATCTTTTTGGTATAGGGTTATAACCGTTTTCTATATAAGATTTATCTTGTAGTTAAATCTATTTTTTGCGCGGCATTTTCGTTTTCATGAAGACACCCACGCTTTCTCATGAAATCGATATTCTCTTTTCATGTTGTTGAGTGGAGATGCGAAAGCGCCCGCGAGTTTCACATAGCCAGAACGTCGTGCAAGCTGCAAGGGCGGATAGGCCACGGGAGCGCCTGACTGCGACTCCTTCATCCATATAATCTGCTAATACGTGTTCTATTTTGAAAAGGGATTTCGCGCCTTCAGGCACGTATTGACGACGGTTTTCCCTTTTTTAAAATTAGAGCGTCTGTACTTTTCATTCAGACAATAAAAAGCCCACATCACTGTGGGCTTTTTATTAATCAACCAATACATCCTCAAAAAACGAAAGAAGAAATATCAGCCAACTCTGTGTGATCGTTGAGAATCGTATCTAGCGGTGGAAGATTGTGGCCGAGAAGCGCAGCCGTAGCATGTACGGTGAGCATCGCAGGCCACAAGATTGCGCCGCTAGATACAGTTGTCGAAGATCAATCTCACATTACATCATGCCGTCCATGCCACCCATGCCGCCCATACCACCCATACCGCCGCCCATGCCGCCAGCTGATTTGCCGTCTTCTGGCAATTCAGCGATCATTGCGTCAGTAGTCAGGATCAGGCCAGCAACCGAAGCTGCATTTTGCAGTGCTGAACGTGTAACTTTTGCTGGATCAAGAACACCCAGCTCAACCAAGTCACCGTAAGTACCGTTGGCAGCGTTGTAACCGTAGTTACCAGTGCCAGCCAGAACTGCATTGATGACAACCGATGGCTCATCGCCTGCGTTGAATACGATTTGACGCAGTGGCTCTTCAATCGCGCGCAGCACGATTTTGATACCAGCTTCTTGATCGGCGTTGTCGCCTTTCAGGTCCTTGACGTTTGCACGTGCGCGCAGGAAAGCCACGCCGCCGCCAGGAACTACGCCTTCTTCGACTGCAGCGCGAGTAGCGTGCAATGCATCTTCAACGCGTGCTTTCTTTTCTTTCATTTCAACTTCGGTAGCTGCACCGACTTTGATCAGAGCAACACCGCCAGCCAACTTAGCGACACGTTCTTGCAATTTTTCACGGTCGTAGTCTGAGCTTGCTTCTTCGATTTGAGCGCGGATTTGTTTAACGCGTCCTTCGATCGAGATTGCTTCGCCAGCGCCATCGATGATGATGGTGTTTTCTTTGCTGATTTCGATACGTTGTGCTTGACCGAGTTCTGCCAGAGTCACTTTTTCCAGTGTCAGGCCGACTTCTTCTGCAATCACTTGACCACCGGTCAGGATAGCGATGTCTTCCAACATAGCTTTACGACGATCGCCAAAGCCTGGTGCTTTAACAGCAGCAGTTTTCAGGATACCGCGGATGTTGTTGACAACCAGAGTTGCCAGTGCTTCGCCTTCGACGTCTTCTGCGATGATCAGCAGTGGACGGCCCGACTTAGCGACTTGCTCCAATACCGGAAGAAGGTCACGGATGTTAGAGATTTTTTTGTCGAACAACAGAACATAAGGCTGTTCCAGAGCAACAACTTGTTTTTCTTGGTTGTTGATGAAGTACGGTGACAGATAGCCACGGTCAAATTGCATACCTTCAACGATGTCTAGTTCGTTTTCCAGTGATTTGCCGTCTTCAACTGTGATAACACCTTCTTTACCGACTTTGTCCATTGCCTTGGCAATGATTTCACCGATATCGGTGTCGGAGTTAGCTGAAATCGAACCGACTTGCGCGATTTCTTTGCTTGTTGTCGTTGGTTTAGCCAGGTTTTTGATTTCTGCAACGATGGCGACAACAGCTTTGTCGATACCGCGCTTCAGGTCAGTTGGGTTGAAACCAGCAGCAACGTATTTGAAGCCTTCGCGCACGATTGCTTGAGCCAATACTGTTGCAGTAGTTGTACCGTCACCAGCGTTGTCTGACGTTTTGGAAGCAACTTCTTTAACCAGTTGCGCACCCATGTTTTCCAGCTTGTCTTTCAGTTCGATTTCTTTCGCAACTGAAACACCGTCTTTAGTAACGGTAGGGGCACCGAAGCTGCGCTCCAGAACGACGTTACGGCCTTTAGGGCCCAGAGTGACTTTAACTGCATTTGCCAACACGTTAACGCCGTTGACGATCTTAGCGCGTGCGTCATCACCAAAAATTACTTGCTTTGCTGCCATGTTTATTCTCCTGAATACGGTTGAATATGATGTGTAGATCAGCTTAAAACTTGGTTAAACGCGCTATCGCATCTTGCCGAATCGCTTCAACCTGCCTACACAATGCACAATGAATTACTTGCTTTCGACGACGGCGAACAAATCTTCTTCGCGCATTACCAGCAGTTCTTCGCCTTCGATCTTCACAACTTGACCAGCATATTTGCCGAACAAAACGCGATCGCCGACTTTAACTGCCAATGGACGTACTTTGCCGTCTTCCAAAATTTTGCCGTTACCGATGGCCAGAACTTCACCTTGATCCGGTTTTTCAGCTGCTGCCTCTGGCAGAACGATACCTGATGCGGTTTTAGTTTCGATGTCGAGACGTTTAACGATGACGCGATCATGCAAAGGACGAAGATTCATGTGTGACTCCTTCAAATTCAACAAGTTATGATTTTTGCAGCAACATCGCAGCAAACAAGACTGCACCGATTAGTTTGGCTTTTACGATGCGCCGCACAGAAAAAGTGACTAGGCCAGGGAGATTGTTAGCACTCTCACCTAACGAGTGCTAAGTATAGGGGTGGTTAGTTGATTTTTCAAGAGTGGATATTTTTTACTTTTCTTTTTATTTTCCTACAATGCCGAATTGCCCTTGGCGGTGACACTTTTAGCCAACGCGGAATGAACGTCCGATCTCTTAATTGATTAATGACAACTACGTTGCAGTTGTTTTATATCTATATGAGCTGCTCAAAACTCAAGAGCGTACCCGCAGCCAAGCCGCTACAATTGCCAACCGATGCAATGATTGTCGGATTAACTCCTTTGCAAAAGTGTGAAATCTCCATTTTTTAAGGTCTCAGCATGAGCTTACGTTTTTTTTATAGTCTTAAAAATCTGCTTTTCCATACCCATCCGCGTCTGGTCATCGCTTTCATCTTCGGCATCGTCATTTGGGCCTTACAGCCGCACGGATCGCCGATTACGCGTGGGTTAATTAGCTGGAATGCCGGGGTTTGGGGTTATCTGATTACCGTCTGGTGGATGATGGTGCGGGCAGGATCGGAGCAAGTAAAATGCCGCGCCGCCATCGAGGATGAGAACGACACCACGATTTTGGTGTTGATTTGCATCGCCGCGAGTTCAAGCATCGTCGCGGTCGTTTTTGGGTTGTCTCAGGCGAAGGATTTTTTGCCGGGCCCGAAAGAAGTTCGCTATTTATTCACCGGACTGACCGTGCTCGGCTCATGGTTTTTAGTCGCAACCATGTTCACGTTGCATTACGCCCGGCTGTTTTACAGCGCGGATGAGGATAAGCTGCCGTTGCGTTTTCCTGATGAGGAAAAGAATCCGGATTACTGGGATTTTCTGTATTTCTCGTTCACGTTGGCGGTTGCGGTACAGACTTCAGATGTCAGCGTGATGACCCGCTCAATGCGCAAAGTAGTGCTGGTTCAGTCGGTGCTGACATTTTTGTTTAATTCGGCGATTTTGGGGCTATCGATCAATATCGCGGCGGGTTTGATTTCCTGATCTGAATAAACGTCAGGCTAAAAGTCAGGCGTTTTCTGCTGGTTCAACCTTTGTCTCATTATGATTAACGGCCATTTTCAGGCCGGTTCATATGAATACTTTTCCAAAAAAAACGGACAGCCGAGGCTGTCCGTTTTTGTGCGCTACATCTTGTTTTACGCAGAGGCTTTACTGCCAGCCATACCGCTTCGCATACCAACCCTTCATCATCTGCGTCAGCACTGCATACGCGCCCAAAATCAGCAACAACCAAGGGAAATAGCTCAGTGGCAGCGCTTGCAGCTTGAAGTAATGCGCTAGCGGCGACATCGGCAGTAAAATCCCTATCGCCATAATGATGACGGTCATGCTCATCAGCGCCCACGAAGCACGGCTTTGGAAGAACGGTATTTTTCTGGTCCGAATCATATGCACAATCAGGGTTTGCGATAGCAAGCCTTCGATGAACCAACCTGACTGAAACAGCGTTTGATGTTCGTTCGTATTGGCCCCAAAGATGTACCACAGCAACGCAAATGTCGCGATATCGAAGATCGAGCTGATCGGCCCGAAAAAGATCATAAAACGACCGATTTCCTTAGGATCCCAACGCTGCGGTTTTTCTAAAAATTCCTTATCCACGTTGTCGAACGGAATCGTGATTTGAGAAATATCGTAAAGCAGATTTTGTACGAGCAGATGCAAGGGCAGCATCGGCAGGAACGGCAGGAAGGCACTGGCAACCAGTACAGAAAAGACATTCCCAAAATTCGAGCTGGCCGTCATTTTGATGTACTTCAGCATGTTTGCGAACGTCTTGCGACCTTCTAAAACGCCTTCTTCCAGCACCATCAAACTTTTTTCCAGCAGGATGATATCGGCGGCTTCTTTAGCGATATCGACCGCTGTATCGACCGAAATACCGATGTCTGCTGCGCGTAACGCCGGGGCATCGTTAATGCCATCGCCCATGAACCCGACTACGTGACCATTGTCATGCAGCCTGCGGACGATGCGTTCTTTATGATCCGGGCTGAGCTTGGCAAATACCGTGGTTTTTTCAACCGCAATGGCGAGGTCCGCGTCGCTCATATTCTCGACATCGGAACCTAGCAGCATGCCATCGACAGTCAATCCGACCTGACGACAGATTTTGGCGGTGACCAGTTGGTTATCGCCGGTCAAAATTTTGACGGTAACGCCATGTTTTTTCAGTGCATCCAGCGCTGGTTTAGTCGATTCTTTCGGTGGATCGAGGAAGGCAATATAACCAATCAAGACCAGATCCGACTCATCGGCAACGCCATACACTTCCTTGGTCGGCGGCAAATCTTTGGCCGCAACCGCAACCACCCGTAAACCTTCCGCATTCAGGCTGGCGGTGGTCTCGTGAATTTCTTTGAGCAGCTCGGCAGTGAATGGCACGACAGTGCCATTGTGACGGGCATGCGTGCAGACAGAAACGATTTCCTCAACCGCGCCTTTGCAGATCAATTCATGATGATCCTCACGCTCGCTGACCACGACCGACATGCGGCGACGCTGAAAATCGAATGGAATTTCATCGACCTTGCGATAGGCCGAGGCCAAGGCCATTTCACGTTGGAGTTCTGCGTGGTCAAGGACGGCCACATCCAGCAGATTTTTCAGACCGGTTTGATAGTGGCTGTTCAGATAAGCGTATTCCAGCACTAGATCATCTGGCTTACCGAGAATATCGGTATGACGCTCAAGAAAAATTTTGTCCTGTGTCAGCGTGCCGGTTTTGTCGGTGCACAGCACGTCCATTGCGCCAAAATTTTGAATCGCATCCAGGCGTTTAACGATCACTTTTTTACGTGACAAGGCAACCGCACCCTTAGCCAGCGTCGAAGTGACAATCATCGGCAGCATTTCCGGCGTCAGGCCGACTGCTACGGAGAGACCGAATAAAAAGGCCTCAACCCAATCGCCCTTGGTAAAACCATTCAGAAAAAATACGATCGGCGTCATGACCATCATGAAACGGATCAATAGCCAGCTGACTTTATTTACGCCCAACTGAAACGCTGTCGGCGTGCGGTCGGTCGCGGTGACACGTTCGGCTAGTGCACCGAAATAGGTTTGATTGCCAGTGGTGACAACAATCGCGGTGGCCGATCCGCTGATAACGTTGGTGCCCATGAAGCACAGATTATCCAGCTCCAGCGGATTGCCGACATCCTCGCCGCGATGCACGATAAATTTTTCAACCGGCAGGGATTCGCCGGTCATTGCGGCCTGACTGATAAACAAGTCTTTGGCGGTCAACAAGCGCAAATCGGCCGGGATCATGTCGCCAGCAGAGAGTTGCACGATATCGCCGGGGACTAGTTTTTTAATCGCCAGTTCAATCCGTCGCGCGCCTTTGGGATGCAGCGTAACGTCAAAATAGCGCAACGCCTCATCCGCAATATCCGCAGTCAGATCGTGACGCAGAACCGTCGCGGTATTACTGACCATTTCCTTGAGTTTGTCGGCCGCATTGTTAGAGCGCGATTCCTGCACGAAGCGCATCAGCGTCGATAGCACAACCATCGTGCTGATGACGACCGTGGCTTTCATGTCTTCGGTCGCAAACGACACGGCGGCCAGCACGGTCAGCAGTAAATTAAACGGATTCTTGTAGCATTGCCACAAATGCGCCCACCAGGGCAGCGGCTTTTCGTGCTCGACCTCATTCGGGCCGACTACCAGCCGAATCGCATCTGCTTCGGCATCGGTCAGGCCGTCGCTCCGACTATGTAATTGCTCAAGCAATTCCGGCAGCTCAATCTGCGCCGCCTTCAGCAAATGCTGCGCGAGCGTTGCGGGCACTTCATTTGGCGTAGGTGTGCTGCTAAACATATCGCCACCAAAACGGCGAAAATGCCGATCCATGCCATGGGCGTGGACAAACCTGACGAAGGTATCTTTCAAGAGATTCAGATTCATGATGTTATTCTTTTTTCTATATATTTCGGCTGCCGCTGACCTGATCTGCTAATGCAATCCTGCATCCTGAAAGTCGTAGCACGTTCAATCAAGATGCCGGAAGGTCATCGCTAAAATCTCTATATCGCCAGTCAATGATGGAGGATCGATGCGCGCCTTATTCTGCGTGCCTGTATTCCATCGTTGTCTGGCCAGCCTTTTGCTCAGACGAAGATTTTAGGGATTCCCTTAACTGGACTAACTGCCAGGTTTAACGGCCTGTCATTGATGTGGATGACAGACATGTGTAATAAAGACAAAAGCCTTAAGACGCAAGGCTGCAAACTGAAAATCCGGGCAGTGATGTTTTAATGACAGAACAAGGGATTTCGACGCCTGCTATGCATGGCATAGACGAGTGCGTCGTCATCCTTTGTTTAAATAGTCCATGCAAGATTGCAATAGCCGTCTAATGACCAAGGGATAATACTCTCGTGGTTCAAAACAGCCATTTTTTGTTGCTGCACGTAAATGTTATGCAGCAGCGCTAATGCAGTCTTACAGCAATATTTAGGTGGAAATCTGTGATCAGCACGGTCTAAATAGCTTGATTAACCAGCTATTTGGCAACGTTGATCATTGGGATACCATCATTCGCCAACGGCGAGATGACGGCAGGGGAAGAAGCCTGCGTTATCTTGCCGAGACGTGGCCAGAGCGGATCTGGCAACAACTGTCACTCGAACAAGTGCCCATGAATGGGGCTCCATAAAATGAAAACAAGCGGATGTTAATACTGACGCAAACGGCGGTCAAGAAAAATTGTGCAGCACGGCATGGGAAAGCATCTGAACGTCTATGTCCGTGATTTTGTGTTGTTTTTAGTAAATTTATAAATGCCTGCAAGTATTTCATTTTCAGCAACACCGCGGATTAAAAGTAGTCCTGTTAATTATCTTTTTATTCGTCTTCTAATTCGGCCTCAACCTTATACAAAGGTAATCTAACCTTGCGTCTTGCTTATCGTTAACTATACTTAAAATATAAATCAAAAAGACGGAGACAGCCATGCAACATTTAATCGTCACGAACTTGATTTTTTTCGTCCCTATGGCGCTGTGTGGATTAGTACTCTTTTCCGAAGTGCCGGTGCATTCCAAAGTAGTTCATGGTGGTCTATGCACGGTGGGCCTGGCGGCTGGCGCATTACTGGCAATGTTTTTGCTTCAAGCCATCTCGGTATTGATTTGACGTGCAATTTGTTCGGCATTCGCTGCCTGTCAGCTGGAATTGCAAGCATACGTCATTGCTCATAGGCCTGTCGACCATGCTTTCTACCAAAGGCGGACTTTCCGTCCTTGCGCCTTGACGCTTTCAAAATAATCGTCTTTCCGTTCCGTTTAATAAGTCGCATTCTGGGCTTAGATTGATCACGTGGGATAATCCCTCACGATTTTCTTTCTACCTGATGCCCATGCCGAACAAATTCCAATCTGCCGTGATGCGTGCGCTCCTTGTTAGCGCTGCCTTTTTCTCCCCGTATTCGATTAGTCACGCGCAAGAATTGATGTCATCCTCGTCGCCGACGTTGCCTTTAGCGGTGACTGCAGCGCTACAAGAAGCGGCTATTCCTGCGCAAAACGTCGGTATATATGTGCAAGAAGCCTCAGCCGGAGGCAAAGTTGTCGCCGCCAACAGCATCAGTACACCTTTTAATCCCGCCTCGACCATGAAGCTCGTCACGACAGACGCCGCGCTAGAATTGTTGGGCCCAACCTATAGCTGGAAGACCACCGCCTATACGGATGGCCGACAAGTTGGTACGACGTTGCAAGGGAATTTGATCTTTAAAGGCGGCGGCGACCCAAAATTGGTATTAGAGAATTTCTGGCTATTTTTACGCCAGATTCGTGCTAAAGGTATACGCGATATCCGCGGCAACGTGGTCCTTGATCGCAGTATGTTTGACGAAAATGCCTATGACCCTGCGGCGTTTGACGGCGACCCTCTAAAGCCATACAACGCCGGTCCTGATGCTTTGTTGCTGAATTACAAAACGCTGACTTTCCAATTTGTGCCCGATGACGCGACTGGCCTGATCCGTGTCGTAGTCGATCCGCCGATGGCCGGTTATACCGTCATTCCTCCGCGTTCCGCCAAGGGCGCTTGTGGCGATTGGCAGGGGAAGTTGCAGGCAACATTTGATGAAAACGGCGCTAGTTTTAACGGCACGCTGCCTGCATCTTGCGGGGAAAAAATCTGGTACGTGAATCCCTACAAAATGAGTTCCTCGCAGTATTTTGGCAACGTATTCCGGCAAATGTGGACCGATCTTGGCGGTACGTTGAGCGGTACCGTCAAGTCTGGGGTCGTCCCGGTGGGCACGCGCTTTATTGCCGAATGGAGTTCAGTCACGCTGCCCGAGGTAATCCGCGACATCAATAAATACAGCAATAACGTGATGGCACGTCAGACTTTGCTGACGATTGCCGCCGATATCCTGAAACTTCCCGCGACGCCAGAACGAGGTGCCCGCGCCATCCAAAGCTGGCTTGCCAACAAGGGCATAGACGCCAGCGATCTGGTGATCGAAAACGGTTCGGGTTTGTCGCGTAATGAGCGCATCTCGGCCCGTACGATGGGACGCATTCTGGCGTCCGCCTATCAATCGCCGACGATGCCGGAATTCATGTCATCGATGCCGTTGGTGGGGTTTGACGGCACCATGCGCAATCGTTTGAAGGGGCAGGGGATCACGGGGCAGGCGCATATAAAAACCGGGACGCTCAACGATGTGCGCGCAATTGCCGGCTATGTGCTGGCGGCCTCGGGAAAATATTACGTTGTCGTGTGTTTGATCAATCATGCCAATGCCGCGCGCGGGCAGGGCGTGCAGGATGCTTTATTGCAATGGGTTTATGAGAATGGTTAATGTGAATGGTTAATGTAAATGGTTAATGTAAATGGTTAATACGGTCGGTTGCCACAAATGTCTAGTGTGAGCGCTTACGAAAGCGCATCTCACAGCATCAACGGCCGATCCGATATTTCATTGTGCTTGCCGTCTTTATCCGGAAAATGTGCGGTCAGCAAATGATTCATTTGCTCGATCGCCGCCAGCGTACTTTCATGAAACGACCCATTCGCAAATTCTTGCGTCATAGTCTGACATACGGCTAGCCAATCGGTGGACGGTATGGCACGGCCAACTGCCCGGTCTGTGATGATCTCAACTTTATGGTCGGCAAAGTTGACGTACAGCAGGACGCCGACATTTTCTTCGGTATCCCACATCCGGTAATGCGCAAAAAGCTCATGCGCGCGTTGTCGGGATGTGACGCCGTTCAGCACTGCTTGCAGATTCAACGACGCCTCCACGATCATTCTGGCCTCAGCTCTATGCATATGCTCACCTTCCGCAATTTTGGCTTGAACGGCTTTCAGCGTTGAGGCAGGAAATGCCTGCCGCACAGTATGCTTGGTAGTGATCAAATGTCGATACAGACGCGTGATGGTCTTTTTCATTACCAATTCCCCGAGGCGCCGCCGCCATCAAAACCACCCCCACCACCACTGAAACCGCCGCCGCTACTGCCGCCACCAAAACCGCCACTAAAACCACCTCCGCCGCCACGGCCGCCTTGACTTAATACGCTGCCGATAATCACGCCCGCCGCATTCCCCCAAACGTTGCTGTTCAGCGTGTTTCCTGAGCGCCCGCTGCCGCCACCTCTACGTGAAAGCAGCGTTATCAAGACTATAAATCCGATGAATAGCAAAGGCGCAATCGCGGCAAAGATACTCGATCCGGCTTCTTGTTGCTGCGCTTGCTTTTGTGCTGCTGGCGGCAAAGACTGCTGATCCAGAATCGTTGTCAGCGCCGTCACGCCAGCCGTCAAACCGGCATAAAAATCACCTTTTTGAAAGTAGGGCGCAATCACGTCTTGCAATACCCGCTTTGACTGCGCATCGGTTAATACGCCTTGCACGCCGCGTCCCGACTCAATGCGCAAGCGCCGCAAGTCGTTTGGATTGTCTTTCGCGACGATCAGAATCACGCCATCATCGAGACCTTTGCGGCCCAGCTTCCACGCATCGGCGACCCGTATGCTGTAATCCTGGATGGCCTCGGGTGCCGTGGAACTCATCAGCAGCACCGCGATCTGGCTGCCTGTGCGTGCCTCGTAATCGCTCAGCGTCGCCTCCAGCGTAGCGCGCTGCGCGGCCTGCAACATGCCAATTTGATCGGTAACGTGCCCTTGTAACGGTGGCACTGCCACCAGCTTACCCGTCTGAGCGTTGGCCGCCGTTCCCATCAATGTGAAAAGGATCAACCCCAGCATGACGAACAGATGCAAAAGCGGCGAGCGCAGTGTCCGGTTATGGCAAGCGCTGGTCGACGTTACCGACGGTGACATTATTTTTTACCGCCAAAATCAACATCGGGCGAAGTCGAAATCGCTTTTTCGTTATCGACCGTGAACGATGGTCGTACCGAATAACCCATCGCTTTCGCCGTCAGATTCGTTGGAAAACTGCGCGCCAAGACGTTGTACTCTTGCACCGCGACGATATAACGATTACGTGCGACTTTGATGCGATTTTCGATGCCTTCTAATTGCGACTGCGCATCGCGATAAAGCCCGTCAGCCTTCAACTGCGGATAGTTTTCAGAAACCGCCATCAAGCGCGACAACGCGGAAGATAATTGCCCCTGAACTTGCTGAAATTTTTCCAGCGCAGCCGGATCGTTGAGCACCTCCGGCGTTATCTGAAAACTTGTCGCTGCCGAGCGCGCCTTGGTGACGGCTTCAAAAGTAGCTTCTTCATGGGTTGCATAGGCTTTCACGATTTGCGCAATTTTCGGTACCAGATCGGCCCGGCCCTGATATTGATTCACCACCTCGCCCCAGGCAGCTTTCACGGCCTCATCTTTAGTCTGGAAATCGTTATAACCACACGCGCTGAGTAATGCCGCGATGGCGACTATCGCCAGCCACTTAACAGTTTTATGCATAACAACTTCCTTTGGAGAGTAAATTGGCGGAAAGGCCTTTGCTGCACGTTAGCAAACTATTGGTCAGTGCTCAAGCGTTAATAAAGCGTAAATATATATCGTAGACCGGTTGTAGCCTGAAGTTAGCGTTGATATGGCGAATCGGGGCGTTCATGCCCAAATGCTGTTATATCGACAGTCGTCGCAATGATAGAGCTAACTACTGCTAGCAAAGGGCGCAACAAGTTACAATGTCGACGTTCGTATTATTAGGGTTATACCGTGACTTTCATCGATAAATTATCCGCAGCCTGGACCGCCAATAATTCGCTACTTTGCGTCGGCCTGGATCCGGATGTTAATAAAATACCATCGCATTTGCAACATCAGCCGGATGCGATTTTTGCTTTCTGTAAAGCAATTATTGACGCAACCGCCGATACCGCTTGTGCATTCAAGCCGCAAATCGCCTATTTCTCTGCATTGCGTGCTGAAGATCAACTGGAAGCAATTTGCGACTATATCCGTAGCGCGCATCCGACTATTCCTATCGTGCTGGACGCCAAGCGCGGCGATATCGGTGCAACCGCCGAGCAATACGCCCGCGAAGCCTACGAACGCTATGGCGCAGACGCCGTCACGCTCAGCCCCTATATGGGATGGGATTCAGTCGCACCGTATATGGAATGGAAAGACCGTGGCGCGATAGTCCTGTGCCGCACCTCCAATCCGGGTGGTTCAGACCTGCAATTCATGACAGTCGACGGCAAACCGTTATATCAGCACGTTGCCCGCCTGGTGGCGGATAAATGGAATACCAATGGTCAATGCGCCTTGGTTGTCGGTGCAACGTTCCCGGACGAACTAGCGCAAGTGCGCAGTATTGTTGGCGGCATGCCTTTGTTAGTGCCTGGCATCGGCGCGCAGGGTGGCGATATTCAGGCGACCGTAAATGCAGGCAAAACAGCCAACGGCAGCGGTATGATGATCAATTCATCACGGGCAATTTTGTACGCAAAAGCGGATGAGGCTGCTGGCGAGGATTTTGCTGCTGCGGCGCGGCGTGTAGCAATCGAAACCCGAGACGCGATTAATCGCTTTCGTGTCTGAGTCTCGTTAAATATCGCTCAAACTAATATCTCAATAGTAAGTAAAAAAGCGGCGCTGGCATTCTCAACGAATGTCAGCGCCGCTTTCATTTTCTGCTCAGTTCCCTGTCAAATGGTCAGAAAATTGACCGCAGTTTAAAAGGTAACGTCAAAAATTATCTTTTAGTTACTTTAAGAAGCGCAACAAGCCTTGCAATGAATGCGCGACCGTTTGTTCACGAATTGCGTGACGATCTCCGTGAAACACCAGGCGTTCAGTATGGGTTTGGTGACCGAGCGTCCAGCCAAAACAGACCGTACCGACCGGCTTGCCCGGAACAGCGCCGCCCGGACCGGCAATGCCAGTGGTGGACAACGCAACATGCGCACCGCTATTGGCAAGTGCGCTTTCGGCCATCGCCGCTGCGATTTCTTCGCTGACAGCGCCATGCTGCGCTAGTAATGCCTCTGAAATATCCAATAGTTCAGTCTTCGAGGCGTTGGAATAGGTCACGAAACCACAATCGAACCATTCGGACGATCCGGCGATATCGGTAATCGCTTGAGAAACACCGCCGCCCGTGCACGATTCGGCGGTTGCCAGCAGCCAGCCTTTGGTTTGCAACGCCCGACCTACTTGTTCGGCGAGGTCCAATATTTGATTCACTTCCACGCTGGTGTCCATTGTTGTGCTCCTGTTTTTATCTAGTCGGTCAATACATACTGCCACTTGTCGCGGACAGATGCAATCGGTGACGTAACGAAATGGAGAACAGTTTGCTTTTTGTTCAGGCCCAAAAAATACGCCAGAAAGCGAATGCCAGCAGCGTATAAAATGCGGCCAGAATGTCATCCCACATGACGCCGAATCCACCCTTGAAATGTCGATCAAAATAGCCAATCGGCGGCGGTTTCACCATGTCAAAGAAGCGAAACACAATGAACGCCCAGAATTGCGTCCATAACGGCGCAGGCGTAACCACCACCAACACCAGCCAAAACGCAATAATCTCATCCCATACCATGCTGCCATGATCGGCCACACCAAGATTGCGGCCGGTGCGTTGACAAGTCCAGATCCCGACTACAAAACCTGCTGCAATAATCACCAGCCAGTTCAACGGCGTGAAGTACTGCGGCCAGCGTGTAGAGAGCACCACAAACGTCAGCCATGCAAACAAGGTCCCAAAAGTCCCCGGCATAATCGGCGACAAACCGCTACCAAAACCCTGTGCAATGAAATGGGCCGGATGAGAAAGCATAAATCTGGCAGTGGCTTTTACTTTGGTTGGACGCGCCGCAGAACTACTTGCGGGACTGTGCGGCGGCGCTGCTGATTGTGGATTCATGTTGTACGGAAGTGGTCAAAGGAAGTCAGTTGTAAATCAAGTAATGCGCCATTAGCATCGATAAAACGTAAGCCAGAGAGCGCTTCAATGCAGCCGATCCGGGTTACTTCGGTGCCAGCGCTACGCGCCGCCGCCAGAACGGCATCCCGTTGGTGCGCGGCAGCCGTAAAACATAACTCATAATCATCGCCGCCCGCCAACGTAAATTGGCGTTGAAATGCTTGCGCCTGGGTCAGAAGAACCGGGCCGGGCGGCAGGCTATCTACCGCCAGAGTAGCGCCGACGCCAGAGCGTTGCAAAATGTGGCCGAGATCGCCCACCAAGCCATCGGAAATATCGATCGCCGCATGGGCAATGCCGCGCAACGCCATACCCAGCGCGACGCGTGGTGTTGGCTGATGCATCCGCGTCGCTGCGCGGGCGTGATCGTCGCCAGTCATGTGAAGATCGGCCGAAAACTCATTGCGGTAACCCGCCAGCGCCAGCCGTGCATCACCCAGCGTGCCCGAGACCCAGATATCATCATCAACCTGCGCAGCATCTCTGCGCAACGCCTGTCCCGGCAAAGTTTCGCCAAAGATCGTGATACAGATATTCAATGGCCCTTTAGTCGTATCGCCGCCGATCAACTCACATGCATGCGCATCCGCCAGCGCCAGCAAACCGGCAGCAAACGGCGCTAACCATTCGGCACGGGCTTCTGGCAACGCCAGCGCCAACGTAAAACCCAGCGGTCGCGCGCCCATCGCTGCAAGATCGGACAGATTTACCGCCAGCGATTTATGGCCCAGCGTGTAGGGATCGACATCAGCAAAAAAATGCCGCCCGGCGACCAGCATGTCTGACGACACAGCCAGTTGCATACCCGCGGTCGGCATCAGCAATGCGCAGTCGTCACCGACGCCAAGCGCAATGGGACCATCGGCGCGAGGCGCACGGGTGAAATATTGAGAAATAAGATCGAATTCGGAGAGCATCTTGGGATTGTACCGAATGGCACGTTGAATGGAATATATTCTCATTCACACAGCAGAAGCTATGCGATTAGAAAGCGCCGCCGATTGATGTAATCGCAGAAGGGGCGGCGGATTGGGCTAAAGCGTAAAAAGTAATTCTCTGCGAGCGATTTAGTGTGTGATTGTGAAATGTGAGTGAGGTATTAATGTCATTATAATAACTATGGCAAGCAGCTAAGCGGCGCTCTAAACTGCAGAAATCGATGATTTAGACGCGACCACTTACATCACCACTGCGAATGGGAAAACAAAAGAACCCAAAGCATCACTGCAAATCGATTAGTTTTTGATGAACACCACATCCCACACGCCATGACCAAGTTTTATGCCGCGATTCTCGAATTTAGTCACAGGACGATAATCAGGACGCGGCGCATAAGTCTCCGCCGTGTTTTTCAGCGTAGGTTCAGCGCTCAAGACTTCCAGCATTTGCTCCGCATATTCTTCCCAGTCAGTAGCACAATGCAAATAGCCGCCCGGAACCAGTCGCGACGCAAGCAAACTCACCAGCGGACCTTGAATCAGGCGCCGTTTATTATGGCGCGCCTTGTGCCATGGGTCAGGGAAAAATACATGCGCCCCAGCCAGCGAGTTCGGCGCAATCATATGCGTCAATACCTCAACCGCGTCATGCTGAATGACGCGTTGATTAGTCAGCGCTTGCTCACCAATCAGCTTTAACAAGCTACCTACACCCGGCGTGTGCACTTCGACGCCGATAAAATTCTTCTCCGGCATGCCAGCCGAAATCTTCGCGCTGGTTTCCCCCATCCCAAAACCAATCTCAAAAATCGTTGGCGCAGAGCGCTCAAACGTCTTATCCAGATCCAGTATCGCCTTGTCATAAGGCACACAAAAGCGCGGCCCCAACTCCTCAATCGCCCGCGCCTGCGCAGTCGACAGCCGCCCGGCACGCGTCACAAAACTACGTATACGACGTTCCGTTGGATCATAAAAAAGGGGTTTGCGTGGAAAGTTTTCTGACATGCTGATGGGCGATTAAATATAGATGAGTAAGGCGGCGGATGCGGTGCCAAGCGCCAAATTATGGCTGGAATAGCCTAATACTAAAGCAACAACGATGACATTCAACAATAAAAACGGCACCTAAAATGCAGGTGCCAGTCATGACCTGGAGCGGGTGAAGGGGATCGAACCCTCGTCTAAAGCTT
Source organism: Glaciimonas sp. PCH181 (assembly GCF_003056055.1). Taxonomy (NCBI): domain Bacteria; kingdom Pseudomonadati; phylum Pseudomonadota; class Betaproteobacteria; order Burkholderiales; family Oxalobacteraceae; genus Glaciimonas; species Glaciimonas sp. PCH181. The sequence continues at coordinate 389,169 of NZ_PYFP01000002.1, read as the reverse complement.
GGGAAGCTTTCGTTCTACCATTGAACTACACCCGCGATGGACGCATTTTACGCGGGATTTGACGGGGTTTGCAAACTTGAAAGATGTTTGAGGGGATGGGGAATGTGATGGCCGATTTCTTTGGGGTGTGATCGCATGGTTGTTCCCATAGGCAAAAAAATGGCGCTGCTACAACCTTAGGTAAGTCAGTCTTTTTTGAATCGAATGCTTGGAAGCACTTTTACTAGAAAATTAGCCATCATTCCTTTTGATCCCGGTTTGCAAACATCGCATCGACGCGTTCTTCAGCGCTCTTCATATCAAAAATTATTGAGGCGTTCACGAAATCATAAAATAACTTCCAATACATAGGAGACAAATTAATCCCTATCGAGAAATTTTTTCCTGTTTGAGCGCGTTGCGTGTAGTAGCCAAACATATAGAATGCTAATGAAGCGTCGATGTAATCGGAGCGTACTAAGAAAGCAATTTCTTCAAAAAAAGTTAAAAATTTTCGTTTTTTATCCCACATGGATTCATCCGCCAACTGTGGCGCGTCAGAATCGATAAGGCATAAAATTTCGTACAATTCTGGATTGTCAAATAATCTACGATGCTGATCGAGAAAAAAATCTGTTTTTTTTAGTTTCAAAGCCGATTTTTGATCAGAAATTTCTTTTTCGCGCTGTTCTTTAATACGCTTTAACTCAACAAATACTTTTTTAACTCCAATTAGTCCGATGGCGATAGTTACCGCAATTCCAAGACATTGCCAAAAATCTTTCCAATCGGACATTGGTCTGCAGATATTGGTGAAATAAACGCAGTATTCCATTGTTAGGCCTCATGTATCTCGGTAACATCGAGAACTATGTACCGCTTGACCTTCGACTGCGCGTTGGTGACTGCTCGGACCTGAAAGCTAAGTTTTCCCCCTTCGCCCTTGAGTCTCTGTTGCATGGATTTCACAAGAAGCGATTTCAATCGTTGACTTGGATCTTCTACTGCTTGAAATGAAACAGTATGTTTTAATTCGTCATCGTAAAGTCGGCCAAACCCACTAAGAATACTGAATTTTGTGACATTACCTGTAATATTTTGACTTTCCGATGCCTCCTTCAACGTCGACACATATAGCAGCGTATCGCTATCAAGTGTCATTATGTCGCCTATTCTGGGGCGTGCCAAAATCATTGTCATGTTTGAGTCAGTTTTGATAGGCCTTTGCAATTTGGCCATCGATGACTCAAGCGCATCGGCGATCTCGTAAATTATCGCATTATCGCTATTAACCAGCTTTTTTAAATAAGTACTTGATGGCTCGTACTCAACGCCCACGGCTGTTGACCAGCACCAAGTTAAATAATCCCAATAGTGATTAGTAATTACGCTATACCCTATTCGTTCGCACACGCTTCCTTCAAACTTAATATTTACCTGCTCCTCGAAACAACCTTTTTGGGACGCTTGGAGTTGGATCGAGACTCCGTTGGCATGATCGGCTTGCTTCCTTATCTCTTCCTCATTAGCGAAAGAATGTGAAACGATATTCAGTGAGCGAGCCAAGCCTGTTATCGCTGCGGCGGCATCGTAAATTGGTAAACGTCCTTCATCGGCATCTCCCCCCTCGAAACGGATAGTCAGACTCAATTCTTTCATTCACGATCACCTGTTATTGTTTTTTTCACATGTTAAGTGAATTTATTATATTAATATGTACAGCAGCGATACGCTGCCGATGTAACGGTAAAGAACCAAGATTTTGGATAACGTGTCGCTGCCACCGTTGAATTCAGCTCGATATAGGTGGCGAGGTTAGTGAATTACGAAGCAGTTTGTTTTCAGTCTATCAAAACCTTGTTGTAATTATGCAATTAATTTTTCGATCAGATATCTACGATGTGGCTGCAATTCCTGAATTTTCTCAGCTAGATTGATCAGTTCTGGTGGAGGGGGTATGCACCAAGCTTCGCATCATGCAGGGGGACCGTAATTTATCAAACTGATCTCGCTATCGCGTTTACGACGAAAGATTGACAAAGGTCAAAATTTGCAAGATCATGTGGTTGACAAATTCACTTATTTGCAAGGAATCCAATGATCGCGATGCAACCGTCAAGCTTTTACCCCGGACTTTCAGATGATCGACTGCGGACCATTGCGTCGCGCTTATTGGATGTGCGGTTTTCTACGATGCAGGAGTTGAATTCTCCATTTGATGATAATTACACGCGCGAATCAACGGTGTTTGGTCGATCTAGAAATATGCTCTTGCATTTGGGAAAACAGAAAATCCCTTGGTTGGATATCAAGCATTCCGGAATGGATGTCACGATTGGCATCGATTCTGTCCCTTGCAGGTTTTTTCGCGACTATGTCGATAATCCCGAAAAGCGTGGGTTTTTCAAACGTAACGCAGTCGATTGCCTTTTTGATATCGATGAAACCCAACCTGTCATGTGGCGTTTCGTAATTGAGCGAGCCCTTAACGAAGACGACGAAGATCGCGTGTTCTTTATCGGTTATAACGTTTATCACGAAAAAGTCGCCGAATGGATGTATCAGAATTCGACTCCTACACTCCATACCGTCGATAACCTGACGCCAGCACCCGCATTGTTGATGCCAGCAGAAATTGACATCCGTGACGACGAAGCTGCTGTGAAGACTTCAACCTCAATTTAGAAAAGAAGTGAAATTTAAGGTTAATGATGGAAAACTTCAACGGAGCAGAGCTTCGACTCGCCCGTATTTTCAATGGCTTTGCGTTAGAAGAAGTCGCCGAGCGAGTTGATAAAACACGTCAGTACATGCATCGCCTGGAAACTGGACAGGCGATGCCCACAGTACAACTTCTTGCACAGCTTGCGGCAGTACTTCAGGTCGAACCCCCCTTTTTAACTAATGTGCACACGTTAATGATCGAGGAAGACCAATTTCATTTTAGAAAGTTGTTCACGACTAGGGCTATGATTAAGCAGGTCGCGATGGCCAGAGGAGAACTTACGGGACGTCTCGTGACGTATCTCGATAAAGAGTTGAGACTGCCCGAGATTCGGATTCCCGATATTTCTGATATCTCAAGTGCCGATGATATTGAGCGTGCGGCAGAACAGTGTCGCCGCGAATGGGAGTTGGGACTGGGGCCCATCACCCACATGAATCGACTTGCGGAAAACGTGGGGGCGGTTATAACGAGCTTTGCTTCGGTTTCCAAAGAAATTGACGCGTTGTCTGTGGCTGTACGCCGCCCGATTATTGTTCGTAACGAAGCCAAAGAAAGCATTTGTCGCCAGCGATTTGATATTGGGCACGAGCTTGGACATTTCGTGTTGCATACGGGTGTTGTGACGGGTGATCGAATTACTGAGGGACAGGCAAATCGATTTTCGGGAGCCTTGCTTATTCCACGTGCAATGATGGCGAAACTGTTTCCGAAGCTTCGTGGTTCCCGCTTAGACTGGCAGGGGATTAGTGAATTTAAATTAACGTGGAAGGTTAGCAAGGCTGCGATTTTGTACCGAGCGCGCCAGCTAGACTTGATTAACGATGATCAATACCGAAGTGGTGCGATTACTTTGCGTCGCACCGGTGAAGCTAACGGTGAGCGCGAGGACCATTTAATTCCAGTTGAAGGTCCGGAAATGTTGTCACGTTCCTTAACTTTATTGGCGGATAAAAAGGGAATTTACGCTGAAGATATTGCTTGCGCGATGCAAGTGACGCCGTCATTTATTCGCTCGGTCGTCGGATTCGATATTCCAATGCGGCCGCAATTACAATCATCCAAAACTACCCCGCGCCCAGACTTGCGATTGGTTGGCTAAATTTTGAACGAAGTTATCGATATTATTGTGGCAAGCAAAGGGCGTTCATTTGGTTACTGCAGATTAGCCAATTACCCCGCTATCTAATTGCGTGGCTTTGTGCCAATAAATTGGTGATCCCGCTGTTCAAAAAATAGATTCAGCTCCGACTTGGCCAAAAAGCAGACAGATTGTCTGCGTAGACCTTTCGAATGCCGAATGGGCAAATAAACACTTTGGGCTATGAGGTTTCGTCATCCTGCGTTGGTTACCTCATTGATCTAGTGCAATGAGGTCAAATCTACCGACTGCATGCAGATGCGAAAATGTACAGCTAACGTAAATTACAAAATGGGGCCAAACGACGGAGCAATTTCACAACTTAGGCAGTAATGTTGTCAATGCCGCGCCCATTACAAAGAACACCAGATTCACTGCGATAGAAAGCCAGAAAGCTTTATTACCTTCTTTTTTTAATTCCCCCCTAAGCGTCTGAGCAACTGCCTCAACTTCAGAGCCTTTAAGTTTCGCAAGTTCCTCGTAACGCTCCACGTCGCCCCGGAGCTTTTCAACCACGCTGTGACGCTTTGCGATTTCACGTTCAATCTGGGACGTGAGTTCGCTGGCCTCTCTGAGCGAACGGGTCAGCCTTTCGATACGCTTCTGGGGAGTTTCACCAAATTTTTTCTTTAGTTTTTTTTCCAACTTTAGCAGTAGAAATTGGAAGCCAATCGCAACGGCCCCACCCACAATCGTGATTCCGAGTATGGGGGCAAAAATCAACGGCGAAAATGTTGTAGTCATGTGTTTAAGTAATGGTTGCGAATGGGCACTATAACGCAAACATAAAGGAAAAGTTTTTGCGGGAAAGACTCTGGACAGAAAAAACACGCGATTGAAGTTATATTTCAGCCGCCAGTTGTTTTGCCCTGGCGTAAGACGCCATTGATGGCACACGCACTACGTGCATGTGCGAATTTGATCAAAGCAATCACGCGTTGGAGCTACGCCAAGGCATGAATGCGTCGCTCAACTTCAGCTACCTTTCATCCCAGCTTCCCACCTAATTTCCAGACAACTATCTATTTGTTTTATTTAACTAATATCCAGGCGATGTTGTCCGGATCCGGAAACATGTCGATAGTTATCTTCCGTAAATCTCACGTATAACTGACTTGCTGTTTTTTTATAGTGATAGATGGAATTGCGTTGTCCGTGATGGCAGTTCAGCTGATGATAATTTTTCTTGGGAGTACTGAGCTGGCCGTCAACGGAAAGCGATTGAATGATGCTCTGCAAGCGCACCGTGGGACATTGTAGCAATCAGGAATTTTTAATCAAAACAGAACTATGGATCAAGACGATTTCGCAAATCACCCACTTTTACGGATGCTGAATAACCTGCTGAATATTCTTAGCATCATTCTCGTTGTTGTTGGCTTCGGCCTTTTGATCTGGTCAGTGCCGTGGATATGGAAACACCGTAAAAACGCATCGTCCGAAATAGAACGGATTTTTTGGACCTGGAAACTGTTATCCAGTTGGTTCATGATCTATGCGATTCTGTTGTTCGTGCTTCTGTGCATTGACAACAATATTCTGCATCGGAATCTTGAGAACTGGTGGCTAACTGTCAGTTGGATATTCACGGAGCCAGTTTCGCATTCCGGCTCAGTGTACCTGGACGTATTCTTGCTCTTGATTTTTGGCTTCGTGATGCTGATGACCGATGGCATGTTCGGCAAAGTAACTGACAGTGGTTATTACAATCCTCCGGCGCATGTTCAACGACTCCGGAATATTCGAGATTTAGAGAAACGCATTGCCGAAGAACAGGAAAAACCACCGAGCAAAGATTCCAGATTCAGTCAATGGAGTCCCGAAGAACGAGAAAAACGAACTAGGGGATGGGAGTTACTACTTGAACGCTTTCATGAGGCATTGGAGTACGAGAAAAATAACTAACTGTATAAATTGTAATTTGATCTGACGTAAGATTTCCAAACACGAAGGCCACCGATCAACTCAAAGCGGCGAGCGAATGGCCTGCTAAAAAACAGACGTTCGCCGGAAATTTTATGTTAACTCGATCACATAGGTCATCAGTGCGACCTAATGAATTAGCTTTAGAACTCATGTCGAGTCTTGTTTTAACAGGAGCATACTTTTATCTAACGCTGTCTCAGCCATCCTTTTTTCCTTGAGTTCGGCTTCAGTCATGGCTTCCGCTTCTAAACGATACAGTTCATTGACTAGCAGAAATTCCCTTAGCTCCGTATCAGATCCACATTCAATTTCGCGATGAGCTCTGGCATTGCGAAATGCCATAAAAGTTGCAATGAACAGATTGGCTCGTCCTTTCAATTCGGCCTCGTCAGGCACATCCCATCGAAGAGGAGAGTCGTCTGATAAAAAAACTTTGGAAAACAATTTTGTGCTTTCGCCAGTCAATCCAGTTCGCTTGCGAAGTGTGTCTTCCAAACGTCGATATGCCGAAATTATTGCTATGTCCGCGTTTTTATGAAAATTTACAGCCAGGTCAATGATGCGTTCATCAATTATGCCAAAGGGGATCGCGAATGGATAATGACGCGATAGATGTTTTCCGGGAGTCTCCAAATCTCGGCCTTGATCGTGCACATAGTCATACCATCTACTAGGGCGAACAGGATTTCGATTTCTAATAGAGTCGATGTCGCTTTGTAGTAGGCAGGAGTATCCTAGCCTTTCCATAAATGGGCCATCAACCGTGTACTCTTCAATTTCTACGTTATGCCGATATAGCAGCATTAGTGCAGAGGCTAAACCGCGTGGACCTTCGCCAGAATAACCTGAGCTAAACCCATCCTTGATGGCAATCATGGTGTCATATTCGTCAGCGAGTAGAAAAGCGTGATTTGAGTCGTAACTAATCAAGAATGCGTGAGTGATCAATTCACCGCCATTTATCAGCAGAGTGATGGCCTTAATGCAGGATAAGGTGATGCCGCTTAGGCCCAAATATTGGATGCCCGCAAGGTCGCTGCTCAAAAGACGCTGAGATTTCATTTTCGTTGTTTAAAGAAAGTGGATAACTCTGCCTCAAATAGCAGTTGTTTTTGTTAACGTTTGTTTACAAACAGGCCGTGAAATGGAGTGACACTACCACGAGGTAGAGCATTATGCCGCACCCCATGCATATTGAAGTCTTCATTCGCTTCGCTTGTGAAGGAATAGTGGACCGTGTCGTTTAGTCTTTACCGTTGCATATGAAAATATGCGTCAACATTCTTAGAATTTGTCAGCCCACGCGTCCCAGAATCCCGGTGCGTCGTGATGAGCGTTTCGCTGCAATGCTCAAGTGTGTAGCAGTGGATCCATATGCTCGGTAATTTTATCATTCCATCCGGATTTTCTCAAATTCGGTTTACTCATTTTTTATCTCTCCAGTTTTTATTGTTTGAGCGTTGAAATTTCAGATTCACGCCGTAGGACTACCAATAACAAAAAAAAAGAAACGTCAAGAGCAGAACGGCGAAATGCGTACTTATACGTTGAGGATAAATCTCTCAACGTGTGCTCAAAGCTGAATGCAAAAACAAAAAAAGACGTTCAAGGAGAGTAAAAATGGCGATATACCACCTGAGTGTAAAACTCATTACACGAACCGCCGGATGAAGTGCTACCGCCGCCGCCGCATATAGAGCTGGCGAGAAAATTCACGATAACCGCACTGGTCAAACCTTTGATTAAACCCGTAAAAAAGAGGTGTCATATTGTGCCGTATCTTCGCACCGCCTAATGCACCGCAATGGATGAAAGACCGTGAGCCGCTTTGGCATGCCGTAGAGCAGTCAGAAATCAGAAAGGATGCCGAAGTGGCCTGTGAAATCGAAGCCGCCTTACCGATTGAATTATCCCCCCCCACCGCACATTTTTTGCTTGAGCGATTTATGCATACTCAGCTCACCAGCAAAGGCATGATTACCGATGTCGTCATCCATAACAAAAAGGGAAATCCTCATGCTCGAATTTTGCTGAGTACTCGTGACATCAATATCACCAACGACGGTTTTGGAAAGAAAAATCGTGACTGGAATAGTAAAGAATAATTGGAGGAATGGCACGAGAAGTGGGCAAAACATTGCAACAGAAGACAATCCATTGCGTCCAGTAAAAACCGAATAGACCACCGTAGTTTACAAGACCAAAGACTAGACCAAATTCCGACCGTACATGTCGGCGCAAATTGTCATGGGATGGATAAACGAGGTGTGTCACCTCAAGACGAAAGGAACTCAATGCACTGATCAAGGAGAAAAATATGCGTAAGGAAAAAGTAAACAATTTATCGCTTCATTGAAATTGGAAAATGAAGCCAGCCCAATCTGGCAGGAAGTTGTCCAAGCAAAAAAATCCAGGTATTTATTTTTGAATCCGACCGATTTAAAGAGCAACAGAAAATACCGTGAAGCGATTTTTGCCAGAACCTACATTCCGATTCTGTTGGAAATATTTGCAGACGATTGCACTGGAGTGGACGAGATTGAGACCGAAATCGGCACATGCTTTCAAATCAACCTGAATGGCGGCGGAAAAATTTATGACTACGGTAGCCAAATAAAAATAGCGAGTGGTACAGAAGAAGAAAACAAGCTGGCGGTAGAAAAAGGATGGCCGGGACTTCACTTGACTGGTAGCGAAGAATTTAAATCACAAGTATTTCTGGAAGCAGTTTTGTCAGGTGCATTCTACCCCGAACAAATCACAGGTTATAGACTGAGCAAAGCCGATCTTGAAGTCGTACGCGATTGCAAACCAGCGTTGAAGATTGCCAACGACACCAATATCATTAAGAGTTATGTCGTTGAAAAAACGGACGAAAGCGGTGCTGATGGTGCTGAGCAGGTTCATCTTCCGTGATTAAAAATTTGATCGCTCCAAGTGGACTGAATATAGCCGCCACCGATTTCCAGACCCCGCTTGTTCAAGCCCTGACTAGTGATATAGGTCTTATGGATGGTGTTGGAGGTATCAAGGGGGCTGACCGAGTGCAACACGAACATAAAAGTCGCTTTTGTCAGCGTGAGCCATATTGATAGCAGAAAAGTCAGAGCAGCGACGTTTCGTCTCAGTACGGGCACATTGGTTGATTATAAAGAGCGCTAGTGCACCCTCAAAACAGGTGAGAAAAATGTCTCAGTTAACTGGGATGTTGCAACGCAAGATGCGAGCGCTGCATCAGCATGTTACAACGGCATATCAACTTTAGTTCTAGCCGTTTTCATGGCTGAAACAAGCTTCCTGGAGTGTCGTCATGCCATACGTTTCATTGACCAATCCGCAGACCAACCATTTTGAGCGGGTGCGTAAAGTAATCGAAGGCCGCAATATGAATCCGGGAGCGGATACGGCGCGGCTCGCTTTATCCTACCGACGCGCGTTAGAGGATTACCATCTCGATCCTGGCGCCGTCATCGGCCCCCGCATTCTGACCAGTCAGGAATTGCGTGATATCCGGCAAGGTGAGGAGGCGTTGCTTTTAGCGTCCGGTGAATGTCTGCCGCGTTTGCATGACATGATTCGTGAGGCTGGCTATTGCGTGCTGTTGAGCAATGCAGATGGTGTCACGATCGATTATTGTGTAGACCACGACCATCGGAATGAATTCAAACGCGCAGGCTTACATCTCGGCTCTTGCTGGTCAGAGGGCGAGGAGGGAACCTGTGGTATTGCGGTGACTCTTCTGGACAAGACACCCATCACGGTACATAAAACTGACCATTTTCGCGCTACTTTCACCGGGCTGACTTGCAGCGCTGCGCCCATCTTTGCGCCCGAGGGCGAATTGATTGGCGTGTTGGATGCATCGGCGGTGCTGTCACCCGATAGTCGCGACAGCCAGCGGCTGGTCAACCGATTGGTGCAGCAAAGCGCGATATGGATTGAAGATGCATACTTCCTGAAAACCAACATGCATTGCTGGATTCTGCTGGCGCACCACAATCGGCATTTTGTAGAAGCACAGCCTGAAATTCTCATCGCAGTGAATGGTGACGGCAACGTAGTAGCTGCCAATCGTTGCGCCAAAGCGCGCGTGCCGGAACTCGCTGGACTGGGAGGCCCACTGTCACGCGCATTGCCTCGTCATGTAAGTGAATTGTTCGACATCCGTGCGGAGCAGTTATTCGCTATGCGCCCTGGACAGAACCTGCTGTCACTGCGGCTTGCTGGCAATACGTATCTGTATGCACGTGTTCGTACGCCACTGCAACGCAACGTCGCCAAAAAACACAATTTAAATCCCAAAAATACAAACGTTGCCAGCGTGCTGCTCGACGAAGACGATATTGTCGAGCGGACCCGTATCGTCGCCGCACTGACGCAGACCCATTGGACGCCGGAATTGGCCGCAACACTGCTCGGCATCTCACGCGCGACTTTATACAGACGACTGGCATCACTTAATATCCGGCCGCCCCATCGGCAATAACGCATTTTGCGACTTCAGTAACTTTTAGTAATTTAGTTATTATTTTAATAACTACAACAAACTCGTCCATTTTCGTTCCAAACCAACCATTAACTTGAAGGAGATTGCATGACTACGGAAAAAAATAAGCAAACCATTGCGGCCATTCTGGAGCAACTTGAGACGGCGATGCGCGTTGGGGATAGCAGCGCTGCAGCAAATTTGTTCGAGACAAATGGCTACTGGCGCGATTTGGTGATGTTCACCTGGAACCTTAAAACCATGGAAGGCCGCGAGCAAATCAGCGCGATGCTCGATGCCCAGTTGGAGGCGGTAAAACCGGTAGCCTTGCGCTTGTCGGAAAATGACGATCCCACCGAAGCCGGTGGCGTGACACAGAGCTGGATCAGTATCGAGATTAATGTCGCACGCGGGGTTGGTTTCATACGTGTCAGGGACGGCAAGATATGGACCTTGCTCACGACCATGTCCGAGCTGAAGGGGCATGAAGAGGCGAAGGGCCATCAGCGACCAATGGGTGCGACCCACGGTGCAACTACCAACCGCAGGAGCTGGACAGAGGATCGCGAATCGGAGTTGAGCGAGTTAGGTTATTCGCGCCAACCCTATTGCCTGATCATCGGAGGTGGGCAGGGCGGGATTGCACTTGGCGCAAGGTTGCGGCAATTAAATGTTCCTACCATCATCATTGAAAAGAATGAAAAGCCCGGCGATAGCTGGCGCAAACGTTATAAATCGTTGTGTCTGCATGACCCGGTCTGGTACGACCACATGCCGTATATTCCTTTCCCTGAAAACTGGCCGGTATTTACGCCGAAAGACAAGGTTGGCGATTGGCTCGAGATGTACACCAAGGTGATGGAACTGAACTACTGGGGTTCAACCACCTGCGAATCGGCTAGCTATGATGAGGTCAGCGGTGAATGGACTGTACAAGTTAATCGTAAGGGCGAACAAATTACGCTGCGACCTAAGCAGTTGGTGTTGGCGACCGGGATGTCAGGCAAGCCCAATTTGCCGAAGTTTAAGGGTATGGATGTATTTAAAGGAGAGCAGCAGCATTCGTCAGCACATTCGGGACCAGATGCGTATGTCGGCAAAAAAGTGGTCGTGATCGGTGCCAACAATTCCTCGCATGATATTTGTGCAGCTTTGTGGGAGGCCGGTGTGGATGTGACTATGGTACAGCGCTCTTCGACCCATATCGTCAAGTCAAACTCATTGATGGATCTGGCACTGGGCGACCTGTATTCGGAGCGCGCAGTTGCTGCGGGCATGACGACATCAAAGGCCGACCTGACCTTTGCCTCGCTGCCGTACAAAATCTTGCACGAATTTCAGACGCCGATTTTCAAGGCGATCCGTGAGCGTGACGCAGAATTTTATGCGCGGCTGGAAAAAAGCGGCTTCATGCTTGATTTCGGGGATGACGACTCCGGTCTGTTCATGAAATATCTACGTCGTGGTTCAGGTTATTACATCGACGTGGGTGCATCGGAGTTGGTGGCCGATGGCAAGATCAAATTGAAAAGTGGCGTCGATGTCGTTGAGCTAAAAGCACATTCGGTATTACTCAGTGATGGCACCGAACTGGAAGCCGATCTGATCGTGTATGCCACTGGTTACGGCTCTATGAACGGCTGGGCTGCCGACCTGATTTCACCTGAGGTTGCCAATAAAGTAGGTAAGGTCTGGGGCCTCGGCTCTGCTACTACCAAAGACCCAGGACCGTGGGAAGGCGAGCAACGCAATATGTGGAAACCGACCCAGCAAGCGGCACTCTGGTTTCATGGCGGCAATCTGCACCAGTCGCGCCATTACTCACAGTATTTGTCGCTGCAATTGAAGGCGCGTATGGAAGGCTTATCTACGCCGGTATATGCGCTGCAAGATGTGCATCATTTGTCCTAGGATGCAGCTCCTCAAACTTCATCGAAACTGAAAAGGAAAATCGTATGAGTATTTTTGGAAAAGTAGCCCTCGTAACTGGTGCCGGCCAAGGTATCGGAAGAGCCATTGCCTTACGTTTAGCGAAGGATGGTGCCGATATTGCTTTGGTTGACGTCAACGAGGAAAAAATAGCGGCCGTCGCAAAGGAGGTCACCGCACTGGGACGAAAGGCTACAGTATTTGTGGCCGATGTATCTCAGCAAGATCAGGTGGCAAAGTCAGTCGATTACGCCTCGCAGGAGCTGGGCGGGTTCGACATCATTGTGAATAATGCCGGCATTGCTCAGATCGCCCCATTGCTTGATGTCACTCCCGCGCAAATCGACCACATCCTGAAAATTAACGTTCAGGGCGTGTTGTGGGGTATCCAGGCGGCCGCCAGGAAGTTCAAGGCATCGAATCAGCGCGGAAAGATTATCAATGCCTGTTCGATTGCCGGGCACGATGGTTTTGCCTTGCTTGGTGTTTATTCTGCCACCAAGTTCGCCGTGCGTGCGCTCACGCAAGCCGCCGCCAAAGAACTGGCTAGCGACGGCATCACCGTCAACGCTTATTGTCCAGGTGTGGTTGGCACCGACATGTGGGTTGAGATCGATAAACGTCTGGCTGAAATAACGGGTGCGGAAGTGGGAGCCACGTACAAAAAATATGTGAGTGGCATCGCCCTTGGGCGTGCCGAAACACCGGAGGATGTGGCTGGCTTTGTCTCGTACCTGGCGGGCCCAGATTCGGACTATATGACCGGGCAGTCGCCATTAATCGATGGTGGTTTGGTCTACCGTTGATCGCCCGCATCCCGAATTACCGAAACAGGTAATGGCGCGTGCCGATATCGATCATTTTTGCTGATAACTAATCGAATAGGTAATTCGTCAAAAGCTTGCACTACTTTCGTTACACCCCAAGAACTATTATGGAGACACAATTATGAGCAACGAAGCATTGATACATCAAGGCAGCATGAAGGCAGCGGTATGGCATGGACGGAACGATATTCGCGTCGAAGAGGTCCGTGTACCGGACCGGCCCGTCGCGGGATGGGTAACGATTCGAGTGCATTGGTGCGGAATCTGTGGATCGGATTTACATGAATATGTCGCAGGTCCAGTTTTTATTCCCGTCGACCATCCTCATCCTCTCACCGGTTTGATGGGGCAATGCATTCTCGGTCACGAGTTCAGTGGCGAGATTGCGGAACTAGGGGCTGGCGTTACGGGTTTCAAGGTGGGCGAACGCGTTACCGCCGACGCCTGCCAGCATTGCGGAAAATGCTATTACTGTACGCATGGTCTATATAACATCTGCGAAAATCTCGCATTCACCGGCTTGATGAACAATGGCGCGTTCGCCGAATATGTCAACGTCCCGGCGGAGTTGCTCTATAAGCTTCCAGACAATTTTCCGACCGAGGCGGGAGCGCTGATCGAACCCCTTGCGGTTGGCCTTCATGCTGTCAAGAAAGCCGGTAACATTGTCGGCCAGACGGTTGTGGTGGTTGGTGCGGGTACCATCGGACTATGTACGATCATGTGCGCGAAGGCCGCTGGCGCAGGGCGCATCATCGCACTCGAAATGTCGTCGGCGCGCAAGAAGAAGGCGCTGGAAGTTGGTGCCAGTATCGTTATTGATCCGAACGAGTGCGACGCAATCGCGGAGGTCAAGGCGTTGACCGGTGGTTATGGCGCAGACGTATCGTTTGAGTGCATCGGGAATAAATCCACCGCCAAGCTTGCAATTGACGTGATTCGCAAAGCCGGAAAATCCGTGATGGTGGGAATCTTTGAAGAACCAAGCGCTTTCAATTTCTTCGAAATCGTATCGACCGAGAAAGAGATCATTGGATCGCTCGCTTATAACGGCGAATTCGCGGATGTGATTCGTTTTATCGCTGACGGTCGAATCGATGTTCAGCCCCTCATCACGGGACGGATTTCCCTCGCTGATATTGTGACGCACGGCTTCGAAGAATTGGTCAACAATAAGGATGGCAACGTCAAGATCATCGTCAAACCAGTCGCCGACTGAGTACCTGACGCTCGTTCACTCCAATACGCCACGTCAATCGACGTGGTCACTTTCCTATTTTCCGGTCTGCAAGTATGCGCGAGGCGCAATCGCGTCTCTGGCATGCTTCGCGACCGGGTTTACATAGTACTGGACATGTCTGTCATGGAACCCATTAGCCCTAACATTGATGTACAAGAGAAAATCTCGTTTGTATCCACAGGATTAGTACTCCGGTCATTCACGTTTTCTCTGGCCGTATTTTTGATCGTGCATGCCATAAGCCTCGGCGTATGGCGTCTGTTTGTCGACTCCAGACTGGCAGTCTGGAAGTACTCACCTCAACCGTTTGGCATGTACCTTTTCTGGGGAATCCTGGTTCTGGTCTTCATCGGTTTCAACTTTAATATGGCAGGATTTTCAGCTTTGAAGCAGCCTGTTCGAGGCTGCGTCGCCACCGTTTTGACATTTGCGCTTGCCTTCCTCCTTCCCGCTACGCTCGTCTATGGCTACGGCGCATTGGATTCGGCATTCAGCGCAGTCGGGGGCACCGGCTATGGCGCAGTCGGCCTTATCGTGCTGATCGGTTTCTATGGATTCGGCATATTGGCGACAGGCATGGCGGGATGGCCATGGTCCGATAGTGGTTTGAGCCCGGTGCTGTCCGGTTTTGCGCAACTGGTCAGCGGATGTTGTCTTACAGGACTTGGCTATTTTCTGCTGATCTATCCCAGCATATCAACCGCTTCTGCGCCTCACGCGATACTGCTTCCTTTGCCTGTGGCTATCGGCTGGTTCTATTCCGTTATCGTCGCGTGGCTGACGACTTTCCTCATTTTTGACAACTGGCCGTGGAGTATGCTGAGGCGAAAAAGCCACATGGCGCTCGCCGCGTTGGTCGGCAATTTCCTGCTGGGAACGGCACTCTATGGCGTACATCTCGCGTTGCTCCGCTGGGTTCTCATTCCTCCTGATGCTATCGAAAAAATTGGTGAGATGTTCCCAAGTTGGCCAGCACAACTAGGCGTGTGGATCGCGTTCTGGTTGATTTTCTGGGCTAACGTTGCGGGCAACTGGCCGAACCGCTTCGGCATGGGGACAAACCGGGTTATACGCGCGGCATCGTGCTGGAGTCTTGGTTTGATCTCTTTTGTAGTCTATACGCGATGGTTTAGCGCAGCGGTACTACATGAAGCGGAAATTGTTCCCGGCTTTGGCGGTGATCCACTCACCTGGGTCGACCTTCTCAACTATGTCATGTTGATCTATGTCGTTTATTTCCAGTTTTACGGCCTATCCAGAAAGTAGTACTCTCTTAAGCCCAAAGTGCAACGTCCTCTAAAGCAGTGATGTGTGAACCTATTCACAGCATGACATAGACTACATTGGAAGTATTGAGCACAAGTTTCACGTGAAGGTTAATACGTTCGATGCTAAGACCATTGATTTGTGGGGGAAGAGGTGACAGGAAAGTTTATACCTTTTATGCAACTTTAAGCCCTCACTCTCAATTTCGTCCTGAGGCAAAAAAGGAAATAGCTGCAAGCACTCTGGTGGTGCATGTACGGCTTCAACTATAAATTCTACGTTAGATTTCCACCTAAATTTCCGGGCAACTATTTATCTGTTTTATTTAAACAATAGACGGCGACGGTTGTCATGAACCCGCACAATAAGCCGAAAACCATCTAATATAAATTGCACGTATAACAGTCCTGTTGTATTTGTATAGTGATGGATGAGCTCCATTATCCGGACTATGGGATTCGTATTAATTTATATGTGGTAGATCGAACTCGAGCTTACTTGCTCGAAGATAGACCTTAGATTGTGAGTCTTGAAGTAGTTTGTACTTACGATATGGGAAACGATGCGCCTTGTGATGTCTTGCGAAGAATAATCGCATCGCCTAGCGCTCCGAGTGCCTCTTGAATAGACGCAGCAATATTAGGAGTTGAAATCATTCCATCTTCATCGAGTTTGGCGCCGAGTAGTGGAATAGAGATTGATGCTGGTTCAACGATTATTGCGGCCATCGTCTTAAGCGTCTCGCGTAAGGCATCATCGGCATGATGCGCGCGCGGTGAGGTATTTAGCACGGCGACCAGTTTATAGGCAAAAGGCTCAAAACTCACGAGCCAATCAAGCGCGTTCTTAATAGCTCCGGTGACGCCATGTGCGTACTCAGGACTTGCGATCATCAAAGCGTCTGCAGTAGCTACGCTGGCGCGAAAATCCGTGACATTACTTGGCAGGCAGTCTTCGTGGTCGGGATTGAACAGAGGTAAATCCTTGATGCCGTTGAACACCGTCACAGACATATCGTGCGGAGCCAGCGCTGCTGCAGCGCTTAGTAGAGCTGAATTTATGGACATAGCACGTAGGCTGCCTGATAGCGCAAGTATTTTCATAACATCTTTGATTGGCAGGTAGTAAACGAAATCAGATAATGGGAAGGCAATCCGTAATATTATCTTTTTAGTGGCTTGATATTTGAAAGAAATTGCCAAGGATACCTAAAAATTTTCGATGTTGATTTCCCAGATTTGAGTCGTAAGTGCTAAACAGAATGTAATTATTTCTCACGGTGCTGTTAGCTATGAGACTGCTGGCCAATCCTCCAAATAACGTTCCCAGTGTTCGAGCTACGTCATCCTGTTTATTGGCTTCCTGAGTGATTGTTTGATGAATGTGCTGCTCATAGCTGTCTAGTTTTGGATTTGTAAATGCCAACAACCCTACAATCGATAGCACTACGATGGTTGATGATAGTTTCATTCTTCGCTCCTAGAATCATAAATTACGGCAATAGTTGTCCGGATCGCGTGTTATCCAACATCCTGTTGCAATTGTTTGACCAGTTCTTCGACAAGATAGCGACAATGCGGTGGTAACTCCAGAATTTTTACTGCCAGATTAATCACATCTATTGCTCCGCCATGCTGCCTAGTGAATTTGGAATCCCGCATATTGTGCTGCTTGCCGCAATGCAAAGCCACATAAAAGGCCGGAACATAAAAGGCGAGATATAGCTGCGTACTTAAATCGCGGCCCATATGTTTATTTGCTGGTGACATGGACCTATACTTTTGTGCGTGTCGGACCGTGTCAGGTCGTGATGCGCCATGTAAACCAACCAAAGGAATTTCTTGAAAACAAGCCTCTCCATCGATTTCGACGAAATAATCGGAAGACTGGATACTCAAATTCTGACGACCCTTAAACCCGAAATTGTCGAAAGCGGTGTCGTCCGAAGAGAGCCGATACTGATCGGCGTCCTGAATGAGAATGCCGCGCTTTACCGCATTATTGGCACCAAAGACGAGGCACAGTTTGTCGAGGTACGCGATCAACTGCTTAGTCTTGGTTTGTACAAGGACATTAAAGACAAGGTCTATCCAATGAATGGTTTTGATGCCATTTTCAGGACACCTTGACGCCAATTTTTTCATCTCAGTCTGATTTTTTTTGCGCCACATTCATCGTGCTTTTTATCGTGTTTTCCTTATTTCAGGGTGAGTAATTTCCGCCGGCCTGATATCAGGCATCGCGGGACCAACGTAGTTTGGCATTGCCCTGTACCTCGCCACGATGTTGCGGCGCGGACCGTATTTGTCGTCATGTCAGAACGCGCGCACGCCGGTGTAGCTGTCGCGTTCTGCTCTTTGATAACGGTGGCCGTCTCCTAGCTGGTGGTTGATGTAAGTGGTGGCCAGGTCTTACCGGAAATAGTTTGGATATGGCTGGCGGGGGCGAAGATCGGAGTGTCATTTTTAACGGTGGCTACAGCGTCGTATTTTTTGCCGGGCCGACGCAGGAAGGCGGCATCGATTTCGCGGGTCTGGTCGATGTGTTTGACGGCGACATTGCGCAAGGCGTCTGCGATCCCGGCTTTGAGTTCTTGTCGAAATGCGATCACTTCAATGATCGCGCCTAACGTGGTGTCGTGGAAGCTGTGTTCTTCTAATTGTCGGAAGGTGTCGATCAGGTTGGCGGTGCGGGCGCGGAGGGTGTCGGGTGCATGGCCAGCCCGGAACGAGCAAGGAATTGGTGATTGCTAATTGGGATGTGGGGAGTTGCGATCAGCTATTTTGAATGTTGTTCTTACGCAAATATTCGGTAGCCCAGTTTCTAGTCAGCTAACTCAAAGAATGTGACGAGGTTCCCATCTGGGTCAAGAATTGCAAACTCTGTGCTCCCCCAAGGAGTGGTTTTCAATGGCGCGTTTGGATGAACTATCTCTTGGCTGGAACATTGGGCATACAAGGATTTGATATTCCGAATATTTACGCGGCAACCGGTGGCCTCGGAAATTCGCTTGTCGGTACATGCCCAAAAGTGAATTTTCACATTACCGCGAGACACGATGCCATATTCCCCTTGAGATACATAGTGGGCGTCGAAACCTAGCTTGGAAACGAAGAAATTGACAGAACGTTGAATGTTTAGAGACGCCAGCACGGGGACCGCCGCAACGAAATCGATAACGCTGTTCATTTAGACCTTCCTTAATGGATGAAATGTTCGCGTATCTTTGCGTGTAAGCACGCGCTACACAACAGGAGGAAGCAGGGCTGTGCAAATGACCTTCTGGCCGATTGCTTACAGGTCGCTTTCGACTCAGCGCGGACGACCAATCTGTTTCGAATTTTATTCTTAGTCGTATCCCTTGAAATTTTGCCTTTGACAGTCGTGCGCCATATTCTGAGCTTGAGTGATTTGTTGCGTTGTCATTTGCTCCTCCACTCTGTCGAGATTCCTCCTAGAGTTGACAAAGCCGAGCACAACACCAAGATCGAACCACATATGTGCGCAAATCAATGCACTAAGTAAGAAGCTCGTGAAGTTGCTCTGGTATCGAGCTCATACGGTCTCACTGTCAAATAATTTAGTGCCATTTTAGCGACAACCATTCAGCGACCTCTCCTGGCCTAGTGCGGTGAACCAAGCAATTTAGCGAAAGCACGCAAAAAATTTGTTTTGGTTAATCTTATAGTTGATAATTGTAGCCATGAACGATACCCAAAACCGCCCCCCACTTCCTGATCGGCTCTCAGTCGATCCTCGTAGCCCTTACTATAATGCAGCTATATTTGAACATGAGATTGGTATTAAGCTCAACGACAAAGAGCACTTCAATGTTGAGGAATATTGCATCAGCGAGGGATGGATTAGAGTCCCGGCCGGAAAGGCGCTAGATCGGAAGGGCAACCCCTTAATGACTAAAGTAAAAGGCGCGGTCGAACCTTTCTATCGGTAGGTGCTATTCTTTGATTAACATTTCTTAACTTCTTTTATTGTATGCAAGGGCGTGTGCGCTAACGTTTTTTGGATAGCGATTACACGTCCGCTTTTGGTCCGGTTGTGGCTGTTCAAGCCACAACCGAGTAACGCTAGCGCATGATTGTTGCGGCAAATTTTTGATGATGGAAGGCAGCAAGTTCAATGCGAACATGAGCTCTTGCTACGTCAAAACATGATTACTTTAATCAACTTCAGCTCTCTCTCTTTCTTTAGATTTCTACCTGAATTTCCGGGCAACTATCTATTTTTTCAATCAATAGACGGGGACAGTGCCAGACGTGCGATATCTCTGGATTCCAGCACGAAACGGCCAGATCCGCGCCGCATCGCGTTGAGCATGGCCTGACCGACCTCTTCCGTAGTCACGACAAAGCTGGGAAATAAGCTTTTCATCACGGGCAACAAGGGTCTTGTCAATTTGTAGAAGCGCCGATAGCTTGACGTTTTCGATTGGATACCATGCAAGGGCTGAATGATGGCCGGGCGGAATAGGTATACACCGGCGAAAGGTAGTTTCTTTAGTGCATTCTCAGTCTGCCCTTTGACCCGCGCCCACATGCTGCGACCGAGTTCGGAGCTATCGGTGCCAGCACCGGATACATAGATAAAGGTCATCGCTGGATTCAGCTGGACCAATACGTTGGCAACAGTCAGCGTGAGGTCGAAAGTAACGTGCCGATAGGCTGCCTCGCTCATTCCAGACGAAGATACGCCCAGGCAGAAGAAGCAGGCATCAATCCCCCGCAACTCGGGTTCAAGCGAGGTCAAATCGAACAAATCGTCCCGGACCAACTGGCGGACCTTTTGGGACGCCGATTCGATTGTCGACCGAGCCAGCAAGATCACCTCCTCTACATCCGGCGCGGCAAGGCACTCCCGAAGCACACCCTGACCAACCATCCCGGAAGCGCCTACGATCAATACTCTCATTGCAATATCTCCTGATTTTGCTGCATGGTACGCCAACTGGACGGGGTCTTTCCCTAGTCTGCCAATCTGCTCCGCTCAGGCATACGGGCAAGGTGGATCAGAAGCCATTTCGTATACGCTGCGCCTCCCCTTGTGCCAGAGAGTTTACTTCTAAGTCATCACTAGCATTAAAGCCATCTCCGAAAACGGGGCGCAGGGTTTCTCAACCGAAACATCTATAGTGCCGAAGAGTAAATATATTAAACGCAGACATTGATTTTTCCAAAAGTTAATTACAGTGGTGTGACGAAGGGTTAACAACTAAATGCAGTCTCAGATTTGCCAGCCGAAACTGTCGCGTACTCCTTAACGGGCATCACTTCAAGACCTGACATTGTTCATTATCACAACGCATCACAAGGGCATCGCCGTCGTTGCAGGAGAGCGTATAAGTTCGAATTCTGGGCCTTTGCCGGTGAGGATGGCATGTGGTGCACGCGAGCAAGGTTGCGCTTGCGGAAGGTGTTTAGTCTGATAGGAGCATTGGCGATCTGTCCCTGAGCGCCATGTCGTGAAATTCATGATGCGGAAATTCTGGAACAGTTATTATTATTGTAGTAAGCGCCGGCGATATAAATTAGTACGCATACGCCACTGACTAATTTGATCCATTTTTTTGCACTTGGTCATGAACATAGCAAATGCAAAAATAGATCAAACGAAGATGCCATTTCAAAAAGGAAAAAATGAAGCTCCCCATCTATCAAATTGACGCTTTTACGAATGAGGTATTTAAAGGTAATTCTGCCGCAGTAGTACCTCTTGAAAGTTGGCTGCCAGACGCCGTGATGCAAGCGATAGCAGTTGAAAATAATCTCTCTGAAACAGTATTTTTTGTTCCTGGCGCTGAAGATACCTTCGCAATACGATGGTTTTCGCCACTCAAAGAAATTGATTTTTGTGGGCATGCAACGCTCGCGAGTGCGTATGTCATATTTGAAAAAAACAAAGATATGCCGGTCATTAAATTTTTGACTAAAGCAGTTGGCACCTTGTCTGCAGTCAAATTGCAAGATGGGTCGATAGAAATGAGTTTTCCGAAACGCAGCCCGGAACAATTGGAAACGATACCTTCAAGTCTGCTCGAAGGACTATCCATCAGACCGAAAGAAGTTTTGAAAAATCAGCAGGCTTACTTCGCGATTTATGAGAACGAACAAGAAGTAAAGGATGTTGTACCAGATCTGCGAAAGCTCATTGAACTTGGTCCGTTGGGCGTGGTGGTGACAGCTCCCGGGGACGATCATGATTTTGTTTCACGTTATTTTTGGCCTGCCAATGGTGGGGAAGAAGATCCAGTGACAGGCTCAATTCACGCCGGCCTTGCGCCGTTTTGGGGTAGCAGGTTAGGGAAAAATAATCTTGTAGCACTGCAAGTATCACGCCGTACCGGATTACTGAGATGCCGTATTGAAAGTGATCGTGTTTATGTTTCAGGGGCAGCGGTTCAATATATGGAGGGAGTGATTGACATCCCGTCAGCCTAATCGCGTACCCGGTGATTTTTAATCTGTCTGACCTGCTCGCTGAGGTGATGTGATTTAGTCGCTTTAAAGGCATCAGCAGGCGTTCACTGGCGTCGGTGGCGGAGACGCTGCGCGTGGTGCGCGTCAGCAGACGGATGGCCATCCGGGTTTCCAGCGCGCGTATGGTGTGGCTGAGCGCAGACTGCGACACGCCTAGTTGCGCGGCGGCGCGTGTAAAGCTGCCCTCGCGCGCGACGGTCACAAAGGCTAGTAAATCGTTGAAATTTTCACGTGCCATTCATGAATCCTTCTCATAAGTCCATGCCGATAATAGCATCTAATCACAACAGTTCTGGCGCGCTAAACTGCTTCCATACCTTCACAGAATGCAAAGGAAATGCAATGGAACTCAAACGCGTAGGCACGATTGCTTCGATGAAAGGCCCAGAGACTAACTTTACCGGGCAGGTTCGGGTAGAAATGCTGAATACGCCGCTCGCACCGGCCCGTACTTCCTGCGCCAGTGTCACCTTCGAGCCCGGCGCCCGCTCTGCCTGGCACACCCACCCACTGGGCCAGACGCTGATCGTCACCGCCGGTTGTGGCTGGACCCAGTGTGAGGGCGAACCGATCGTGGAAATTCGTGCTGGCGACGTGATTTGGTGCCCGCCTGGGCATAAGCACTGGCATGGAGCGACACCGACTACTCCTATGACGCATATCGCGGTGCAGGAGGCGCTTGATGGCGTCGCGGTGGTCTGGATGGAAAAAGTCAGCGACGAACAATATCTGGCGGGAACGGTTGCTGCATCCTGTTGAGCCGCAATCCTGGACATCCAGGTTAAATGGATCAGGCACGAAAGGGAATGTGAATGAAAGGCGTTATCGTAGTCATCGGATCGGGATCGATCGGGCAGGCTATCGCCCGTCGAGTCAGCGCAGGAAAGCACGTTATCCTGGCAGATTTGCGTGAAGAGCACGCTAACGCCGCCGCAAAAACTTTCAGCGAAGCCGGATTTGAGGTAAGCACAGCCGTCGTCGATGTCACTTCACGTGAGGCTGTCCACGCGCTCGTCGAAATGGCCGAGGCATTGGGTCCCATCACGGGTTTGATCCATGCCGCAGGTGTTTCTCCGACGCAGGCATTGCCCGCCCATATTCTGAAGGTCGACCTATATGGCACGGCACTCGTACTTGAGGAGTTTGGTAACGTGATCGCTCGCGGTGGCGCGGGGGTGGTGATCGCGTCGCAGTCTGGGCACCGTCTTCCAGCGTTGACCGCGGAGCAAAATAAGGTGCTGGCAATCACACCAGTTGACATAATGCCGGATAGCCGTAACTCAAGGATAAAGGGTAAGTGGGAGATCGTTTTAAAGTACGCGAGAAGGTGTATGCAGTTTTCGCTTGATTATGTTGCCCTTGAACTGTTTTCAATCAAGGAGATTTAATGGACGCATGTTTCCTTGCTCATGAATATAAATGGGCCAAATAGTACAGAAAGCAGCAATACTTCAGCGCTAAACACAAACCGCTTGCTTATCCTTCACCGATTCAATTTTAGGCTCCAGCCATCCTCTATATTTCACGATGGTGCCAGTAAGAGGATGTCGGATTTCTACATTGAAGCAAAATTTACCATCTTCGCAAAATTCATACGAATCTCCGCCAGGGGCCCAAGAGAGCGGAAGCAGTATGCCGAGAAAATTCCAGCTGCGGACGATGAAGCGCAATCGGTCTTCATCGATGACGATTGCTAATCCGAACGAGAGCGGGCCAAAGCGTTCGCGCAAAAGTTTATCTGATCTACCTTTGCCCAAAGAGAGTTTGCTGGCGAATGATCGTCCGCCGAATGTGCGTTTCCATACTTGCATATCGGGATGTGATATCGCTGTGAAATCGACTGCGATGTTGTGACCGGCATCAGGGAAGCCGAGCATTTTCGCCGCAAGTATGTCATCCATCTTGCCGCGCTCAACACTGGCTAATCTGGTGAGGTTGGATAGCTTGCCCGACATTACCGTCGAGAGCCGGTAATATGGGCAGCCTTTGTCAAGACGCGTCGAAATACTTCGCTTACTAGTTACCCCCAAACTAAAGGCGAATTAGCACTAAGGACAACGCTGGATCGTGCGCTAGGCCTGATCGTAGGTTAATGCCGGGCGCCAGTCAGTCCCGCGTCCTTCTGGCGTGAGATCTAACAAATTCCACAAAGGCCAGAACGCATCGACATGCCGGGGATCCTGACCGGGATTGCGTTGCGCGAAGAGAAGTTCGGTGCAGTAGGTGTGATAAATCTGGCCCTCACGCTTTACGAATACGTTGAGCACGGGGTTCTGCCCTCCGTTTGCGGTTTCGCCGTGATAATCAGTGTTGAAGCTATTGTGCGCTGAGGATAGGAGAGGGAGTTTTTGCCATCCGCGCTCTTGTGCAAATGCCTGAATGCGCTGAATTGGCGACTTCGCGACGACAGCAAAGTTAACGCGTTGGAGCACGTGCGGCATGGCCCCGTTTAAGCCGTCAAGAATAGATGTGCACGACGGACACGGACGCTGCATGTTCGGGCTGTACATGAAGCTGTAAATGAGAAGGCTATCTTTGCCTTCTTGAAATAGCGCAGATAATCGGACTTTTTTTCCTGTATCGGAAGAGTCGGGATCGATGCTGGCTTGCTCGAAAACATAATCCTCTTTTAGCAGGCCGCCAACGGGCATTTCTCTGCGCAACTCTGCAACTTTTTCTACTTGCTTGCGGAGATCCAGCTCCGCTTGCAATAGCGCATCGCGCGCTACCCGATACTCGTTGCTTTCGCCAGGGAAGCGGATTGAATGAAGTGAAGTTTCCATTGCGCACTCCTACGGATGAACGTTGCGGGGACAACCAGCTTCTGAGGTCTTTCCAAACCAGTATAAATCAGCGCAAGAGAAGAGCAACCCTACTATCTCGACACCAAATATCGGGCGTCGCAACAATAAATGTCTGTAGCAATCGCACTACATTGCCAACGGTAACCGTATGACTAAGCAGTACCCAACTCAATGTGATACAGCGCCCAAGGGCATAAGGAAAACCGTGCTGATAGCGGTCGCGACATCATGTCGGGAAAGCGATCTGGTGCATAAACCGCCCATAACGGCCCCAAACCTCCGAGGGGAATTGGTTGCCCATCGAGATGCGTGGCGACAATAAAACCATATTTTCGTATGTCTGCCAACGCGATTTGCACGACATACCCATCGACGGCACGTAATTTGACGGTTGTGTTGCCGGGTAACACGGCACCGGCAGCGGTTGCGATTACATCGTTTAACAGCGGACCTCGCAAGGCGTGCGCTTTAGCGTCGTATTCGAATGTCGGCGTTATTTCAACAGCGGGCAAGGACGTCAGGGCGGAGAAATTATAAACATAGGCCTTGTCGAACTGTATGTTTTGCTTGTGCATCATCTGATCCAACGCCGGATCTAATGCGCCGCGATTACCTTTACCGATTGCACCGCTGATTGTCAGTAATGTCGGGCCATTTTCTTTGCGTGATTCTGTTCTTTTTTTGGCAAAAGTCGGGACCGTGGCAACACTAAGTGCGGCGAAGATAAATTTTCTTTTTCTCACGCTGATCTTCCAATCGTCTGGTGGTTAGCTGGCGTTCGTCGCTACATTGCGCTAGGCCAAAGATAGAGGGATTTTACGCCACTTGAGGCGGGTTCTGTGGGATCGCTATAGCTACGATATAACTTCTAAAACGGTTAATCTTCAGCGTCGTCATGCCTTGGATTGACGCCGCAGGGCATCATATTTCGACCACTTTCTCGATCCGGCGATCCGGAATCAGCCACATGATCGCTACCAGAACATACATCGCCAGCGCGATCCAACGATTGACAAAAGAGAGTGGGATGGCGACAGCATAAGCCACGACTGATAACTTACCTTTTATGTCGTTGCCTATCGCTTTGGCGAGTGGTGAATCTGCTCCGTGAAGTCTAATCAGGCTGCGACTCAGGATGTAATAAGCAATACCAGCCATTAGTAGTACCACGCCATACAGCGCAGTGGGCACTTCGGAAAAGTGATTTTCGCCCATCCATCCGGTGGCAAACGGGATCAGGGACAACCAGAATAGAAGATGTAAATTCGCCCAAAGCACCGGGCCACTGATTTTTTGTGTCGCGTGAAGCATGTGGTGGTGATTATTCCAATAGATTCCGGTGTACACAAAACTGAGGATGTAACTGAAGAATACCGGGTAGATCAACCGGAGCGATGCCAGGTCGTCGCCGTGCGGGACTTTCATCTCAAGCACCATAATAGTGATGATGATCGCGATCACGCCATCGCTGAATGCTTCCAGGCGGCTTTTACCCATTCAAATTTCCTTCGTTAGTTTATAAACAACGCAGGAAACATACTAACCGATTGTGCCGGTGAGAAACCGGTCTATGCAATCGCAGTGAGAGAGGGACGCAAGCTATCTGATACGTGAGGAGTGTTCACCACGAAAGTAACTGCTATTGATCGTGCACATACAGCGTACGTGCACGACATTGACCAATGAACGCGGCTTTTGACGTAGCCGCAAATCACCATTTTTTTCCTAACTCTTCCAGTCCGGCATTTTTTAAATCATCCGGCGTCATGACTACTTTGAATTCCACGCTGGCGTTGAAGGTGAGAAACCATGGCTCAGCAAACATGGGAATTTTGGACGGGTCGTCGACATTCACGAACAATAGGCCTGATCGTTGCCCGTGCTGTTCGGTAAAGTAAGCAGCCTCTGGCTTTAGTTCGTCCATGATGCGTCCCATTTTTTTGCTGACGGAGCCGTCCTTGATCGCTGCATTAAATTCAGCATTGGGAAATTTGACATTTAATAGCATGCGCATAATTGCCTCCTTATAGATGGTGTAATTACCCTGATAAAGGTATCGATCAACCCATATAAAACTGATTTTCAGTTTAGGATTTCTGCGTAAATTTGCGACCTGTCATTTGAATTTTAGTGTGGTGAATCAATGCGGATGTAGAAGGCAGGACGATAGTGTCGTTGAACGGCTATCTGATCAACAATCGTGAACGCAATAAGATACCGTTGTCGCCAAAAGTTGAGCACGGTTGGTGGTATCAATTCTATTTTGCAACTGAGCGCGGTCGGGCGGGTTATGAGGCCAATCGACGCGAGTTTGGGGATCTAATCTGAAAGGCGCATTCGCCGAAATGGGACTTCAACGAAGCCACGTTTAATCGCTCGGCAGCGTCCGTCGACAATGCTGATTACATCAGCATTGTTAGCCATAGCGCGCGTGCAGACCCGCACCGTTAAAGTGCATCCCGTCTTGCTATGACGGTGAGAGTTTGTCGGTGTGAATGACGATGGTGGTAATAGGGCTGCTATCTGAATAGCAAAACTAACACCAAAATCAAAATAATTGTTCCGATACCTATATACATATGACCTCCGTACGTTGGTTAATTCATTTCCGGATATGCCACCAAAAACGTTGCGTTATATCTGCGAAAACGTCGTACTTACTATAACGTCTGAACTTCAACTGCGGAGTAGGATGACGACCTTTTACGTTGTAGGAAAGCGCGAGTGTTTCAGCGCGGCAATAGCTTAGATTTTTTCTTTGCAGACTCTTTTGAACAAGCACAAAGAATAATGTTGGTATTTGTTCTTGAAGCGTTGTTTCCAACGTTTTAAATACTCTTCTGTAGCTTGGTTTTCCTCCGATTGAATAAGACTTTTATTATTCAATATCCCGATCCTCCGAATTACATTTCTGCAAAATTCTTTGTCAATTTATTCTGGCTAAGCCAGTTTTGTCGTTTTATTGATTTTTTCTCTCAAATTAGCTATTCATGCCACTACTTATTTTCAGAAAAAATTGTGCGCGGTGTTGGTTGTATTCGTTATAGGGAAATAGGCATTAAATAGCCAAAAAAATCAAAAAATATAATCATTAAAGTTAATGTTGTTTGATAAGAAGTTGGGAATGGAAATCGATAAATATAACAATAGTTAACATAAATATTTAAATGAAAATAATTTCCGTGTGGTAAGGTCCACGCTAATTATAAAAATTGAATTTTAGGCAAGCTAGTTATTAGCGGGAAAATGGAATGTCGCTACGCTTTCAATTTAACCCAATCTTAATGCAATCTTAATGTTATATAACCCGTAGAGTAGGGCGTGTTTTTATGAGTATTAATTATTTTTCTCGTCGGTTTTTCCCCGCCATCGTTATCGGCCTAATTTTTCTGGCGGTATTGGCATCCAACATCAGCCATGCTGCCACCGTGACATTAGCTGGGCTGGCTTATTCGGGCGACAGTAAGTCGATTGCAACGCGCTTCCCCTATACCAAGCGTCTGGAACTGGCGCAGGCCACTGGCGGCAGTTCGCTTAATAAGCAACTAGCGCAAATGATGGCTAAAGCTAAACCGGCTAATTTCGAGCTTCAGCAGCTTGCTTTGTCCGAATTAAAAGGGCAAGACCAGACGATTGTGCTGGCGTTGGTGATTACGGGCGAAACCGTTTCTGCCGAGCGATTTGGTAATATTGCCAAGTTGTTAACGCAAGTACGCGCCCAAGCGATGTTTTTTGACTTTAAAAGTATGACGGTTTTACGTACTTATCCGTTTAGCTTTAGTCATTTGGACGTGATTGATCACTATCCGAGCAAGAATGAAATGAACGAACGGTTTCAAACCGTTTTTTATGGTGATCAAGGTAAGGCCGGGATTCTTGCCCGTTTCGCTGATGCGGTAAGCAGCGCAACCATTCCCACCAACGTGCCGCGTTTTATACAGGTCACCGACGTTAATATCGGGGCGGAAGCGCATCCGGTTTTATCCAAGTTGGTCAAAAATGCTAATGGCGAAGAAGAAACGCTAGTCGCTGATTTGTTTGCGGAGAGTTTATCCAGCAAGACCGGGATTCCGGTGCTGCCTTTCTCAAAAGGCTATGCGATTGGCAACGTGATGTCCATGCGGATTGCTGATGGCGATGTCTATAACCTTAAATTACCTGAGCCGGATTATGCGATTTCATTATCCGTGCCGCGCTTTAAGAAAATCAAAAGCGGTGAGGCGGCATCAGGTGCCAGTTATATTTTCGGCGCTTATAGCCATGTAACGATCAAAGAGCCGGTTTCTGGTCGCACTTATATGGATGCCGATTTCAAAAATGGCGAAGTCAAATTAGTCCCGGCCTCGCAAGACACGATCGACGATTCTCCCGCTTACTACGATGCATTAAAGGGGTTGTTTACCAAGCTATCGGGCAATCTGGCCGGTACACCTTCTGATTGGCTGAAATCCGCTACGGCTGCTTCAGATATTTCGCAACAAATTAAAACAACGCAAGAACTACTCAAATCATGCAAATAATCCGTTCGCTATTTTTATCTCTTCTGCTGCTGACAAGCACATCCGCCATGGCGGAAACCGCCAGCGCTAAAGGCCAGGCCACCGTCAAATACAACACTTCGTTGTTTAGTTCTAAAGTGAGTGCCGAAGACAAAAGCAAGGCGTTACTACAGGCGCAATTAAAAGCCGTGGATAAATATTATGCCGAAGCTGGCGATTCACAATCAGAAAATCTGGATGTGATTCGCGACAAAATCAAGGCTGATCCGGATCGTTACCTGTTGGAAACCGCGATTTTGAGCGAAGAAGATCGTCCTGATATGAAGCAATATTCGGTCACCGTTCGGGTCACGCTGAATGTATCGCAATTGCGCAATGCGGTGAAATCCAAATCTGCCGTTGCCAATTCGAGTAGCGGTGAGAAATCGAAATTAACCTTTATTTTCGTATCGCGCCAGACCGACAGCGCGCAAAGTTTCGATGACAAAGTTTATAAAGGCATCGAAGTGAAAGAGCAGTCTAAGGGGACGCGCAACTCTGGCCAATATCGCGCTTCTGTAGAAACAGGCGGCAGCACTACGCGCAAGGCGACTAAAAAAACTTACACCATTTTCCCAAGCAATTATCTGAAAAGTGTCTTCAACGGTGTATTCGCAAGCGCTGGTTTTAAAGTCGTTGACGCTGCCTATCTTGAGCCGTACAGCAAAGGTTTGTTGAAGATTAAAAGTGTAGAGAGCGATTTCAATTCAGGCAACGATCTGCAACCGCAAACCGAACGCAATGTCGCCATGGGCCTGCAAAACGCGCAAGTGCCTTACATCGCTTATGGAACGCTGGACGTGCGTTTGTCGGATACAGATCCTGCAACCGGTTTGTTCCGTGTATCCGTCGCCGCGACTGGCAAGGTATTGGATGCGCGTGAATCGATTCCTGTCACGGTCGCCGAAGTCGGCCCGATTCAAAGCGCTGGCTTGGGTCCTACGGAAGAAGAAGCCCAAACTAATGCACTGAAAAATGCCGCCGATAAAGTGGCGAAAGAATTGCTCAGCCAAATGACCGGCGCAGGAATTCGCTAACTGTATTCAATAAGACTGATCAATAAGCCTATCGTCAAACTGATTGATTAAGCTTATTGATCAAGCTTATTGATCAAGCTTATCAACACCATTTTTGAACTGGTTTGTATAACTAGTCGCTTCATTCTCACCCCTTATTTTTTCACCCAATAGGATCACCATGCAAAAAAATATCATTGCTTTAAGTTTGTCGTTGGCCGTTGCCCTTCCTTTGTCAGCGAGTGCATTTGATTTGTCGGGCGCTATCGGTAGTGTCACGGGCAGTAAGTCAGATTCCGGCTCTGGTGGTGACGCTGTGGCACAACAAGATGCTTTGGTAAATTCTTATGTCGCGGCGAATAAAGAAGTGCTGACCGCGCAATACAAGATGGCAAGTGCGCTGGGCGCAAGCGACGCGGCTGCGTTAGCCAAGGCGGAGGCGGCAGCGCTTGGCTCCGGTGCGACGGTGGATAGTTTGAGCAAAGCCGATAGCGTGCAAAGCGATGTGTCAAAAGCGATCACCGAACGTCAGAACGCCGTGGGTAACAACATGGATGCGGCGGCTAAGAAAGAGTACGCTTCCGGTCTGGCATCGCTAGGCAAAGGGGTCATTCAGTACGCCGCAATGACCACAAAATTTAATGCGTTTAAAAATGCTGTTTCATCGGTATCGCCGTTAGCGTTGACGAAATTGAGTGCCGGTGCTTACGTTGTTAAAACCTTCCCAAGCAATAGTTCAAATTTGCATAAAACGTTGACACAAGCTGTGAGCTTTGCAAAAAGCAATGCCATTCCTGTGCCTGCTGATGCGACTAGTGCGTTGTAAGAAGAAGATATTTTGAAGTAAGAAATGATCGAGTTGTTCGGGCAACCGTCCAATAATCAACATGAAGAGGTTGTACTGTATGAAGTTGCCTGAAATTCTCTGTGCAGCTGGCTTGATATTGTCAGTTGCTGCTTGCTCAAACGATGAAGCGCCTGCGCAGCCGGAGGCGGCTTCTGCAAGCGCCCAGGTTGCTGCTGCACCCGCGCCAACGGCACCAACCAACGCGATGCCGGATGCTGGCAAATTGACCAGCGTTGCTACTACCGCGACGGGAATTGGTCCTAGCCCTGCCGACGCGGTGGATGAGGCGATCAAGCTGGCGATTAAACAAGTCAATGGCGTGACGCTTGATATGAGTTCCGAACAGTTTCGTTCGGTGCTGGCGGTTGCCCTTGGACGTGATTCAGCGCAGCTGCAAGCAAAAGCTTTTTCTGATCACGTAGCGCAGCAATCGAACGGCGTCGTTACCAGTTTCAAAATTACGAAGATGGAAGAGCCGTTCTTAAAGGGCAGTCTTTCGTTCATAACAGGCGGCCAATTTAAGGCGACGATTGAAGCTAATATCGCCAAATTCGATGCGCCGGCGGATACCAAAAAACTTAAAATCGTAGTTGGTCCGATTCGTTTTGATGCGCAGTCTTTCAAGGTCGCTGGTGCTGCGGTGCCTTCTGAAAAAGTTGCCTCTGAGATTCGTCAGAAGATTCTGGACGCACTGACGAATACTGGGCGTTTTGCTGTTTTAGATCGTGAATTGGGCGGTGATATACAAAGCGAGCTTGATATGATCAGCGCCGGACAAGCGCCAGCCGCTGAGCTGTCAAAAATGCGGCAGTCCGTCAGTGCCGATTTGATCTGGACCGCAAAAATCGATGCTTTTTCTTATCAGAATAAGCAAGGAAATTGGGCGCTCTCTCAGCGCATTATTAACGTTGCGACGCGTCAAGTGCAATTGTCCAGCGTTTTGCAGGGCAACGTTAGCAATCCGCAGGCCGATAGCCAAGGTGCCGATAGTGCGGTTCAGACACTCGAAACAGGGATGGTCAGCAGTGTGGTCAGCGCCATTCTGATGCGCACATTCCCGATTACGGTGGCCTCGCGCGATGGTAATAATGTGGTGCTCAGCCAGGGTGGTCAATCGGTCCGGGAAGGTATGCGTTACCAGTTAGTCTCGATGGGGGCGGAAATCAAAGATCCGCAAACCGGCCAATCTTTGGGGCGTACTGAGTATGATTGTTGCGAAGTGGTGGTGGATAAAGTAGGGCCAACGATGGCGCAAGGCCGTTTGGAAAACATTCGTATGCCGCTTGAACAAATTCAGCCAGGCGGTTTGCAATTGCGTAATTTAAGCGTCGCCAAAGCTGCGGATGCGCCAGAAAAAACGGCTACCGGCACCACCGGTAAGAAGCCTGTAGCACGTAAGAAAGAAGTCGATATTTTTGCTAGTGATAAGAGTAAGTGGTAAAGCAAAAAGCCCGCTGTGTGAGCAGCGGGCTTTTTTTGCTTAAGATTTTGCAGCATCGCAGCGACTTAAGCTGACCTTGCGAATTGAGATTGTTACGTAAAACCGTAATGCGATTTCAAATCGACTACCTACATCCGCATCAATCTCTACATCCAGCGTTGATCCTGCAATGTCTTGCCGGGTCAACGTTCTGGCTGCCTTCTATTACATCGAATAACGCAAGGTCAATGCCATATTGCGCGGCGCTCCCGGCAAGCTCAGATTAGGGCTGCTGCCGTGGCCTGAAATGATGTAGCCAGCATTGAAAATATTATTCAGATTGAGTTGGACTTGATACTTTGTCGTTCTGTACGAAGCCATTGCATCGGCGGTGAAATAACCCGGTAACGATACGGTGTTACCCGGATTGGCAAACCTGCTGCCGACCGCATTGGCACCGCCGCCTAACGTGAAACCATTACCGATTTCTTTAGTCAGCCAAATGTTAGCGCTGTGAACCGGCGTTAAGGTGGCGCGCTTGCCTTTAAATGGAACGCTGCTGGCGACGCTCGGGCTGCCAGCAACGTTGACGCTGGAATCCACTGCGACTGAATCGGTGATTTTTGCATCCAGATACGCGTAGCCGGCAAGGACGTTCCAGCCTTGTTTCAAGTTTGCGTTCATGGTCAGCTCCATCCCATCCGTGCGCTGTTTACCGACAGGAATGATGAGTCTGGTCGTCGGATCGGTGACTTTAATATTGTCGCGCTCCAGACGAAATATCGATACGGTGCTGCTAACGTGGCCGTCAAAGAAATCGTATTTAGCGCCGATTTCGGTATTTCGGGTGGTCTCAGGAGACAAGTCGGCGTTGTTGGTCGCTAACGCAAAGTTCTCGCCAGTTGGCTGGAATGAGCGCGTCCACGATGCGTAGTAAGACTGCATCACGGTTGGTTGCCACACCAGTCCGGCGCGTGGGCTAAACGCTTTATCTGTGCGTGATAAATCGCCCGGCGCTGTGCCGCCAACGATCAGCGACTTTTGTTTGAAGCTGTCATAGCGCAAGCCTAGCAATGCTTTCCATTGGTCGTTAAAGGCGATCGTATCTTGTAAATAGGCGGCGGCCGTATCGTACTTGCCAAAGGTGGAAGTGGCAGCGCCGACGATCGATGGATTTACGCTAGGAATAACGGGATTGAAAATCGACACATTTCTTGCTACGGGTGTACTTGCATAACTTACGGCATCTTTGTTTTGATGACCGAATTCAACGCCGTACAAAATTTCATGTTTGGTGCCTGCAAGCGTTAGTTTTTGGGTCAATTCTGTCTGATTGATCCAGCCGTCTTCGTTGCGATCAAGTCGGGCATGCATGACGGTCATCGTCTGCGCAACTTCGTTCACATTGCCACTAATATTCGTGTTGTTTCGGCGCAGTTGGTAATCGTAGTAACGGAATCCGTTGCGCAACGACAGCGAGTCGTCGAAGCGGTGTGTCAAGGTAGCCGAGGTCGAGGTTACGCGTGACTGACTGTAGTCGGCATCGCGTGCGTTCGCTGCGCCGTAATAGGTGCCCGCGGCAACACTTACTGGCCGCCCTTGATAGGATGGAATGCCGAAGTCGGTCAGGCGGCGATCTTCCAGATAGTCTGCTTGCAACAGCAATTTTGTATCTGGCGATATACGGAAATCTACCGAAGGCGCAATCGCGGTGCGGTCTAGAAATTGTTGGTTGCGATAGCTGTCGGACTGCTCACGCGCGCCGGTCAAGCGCCATGAAACAACTTCGCCGCTGCGGCCCAGATCGATCTCGCCGCGTCGGCCTGCATTGCTGGTCAGGCTGATACTGGCGTCGGTAACATCGATGCCGGGCTTTTTGGTGACCCGATTAATCAAGCCGCCGGAAGAACCGCGACCGTATAGAACGGCGGCCGGGCCTTTGATGATTTCCAAGCGCTCGACATTCGACAAATCGCGGAAGTACAAAGCATCGTCGCGGAAACCGTCGACAAATTGATCGCCGATGGCGGTAAAGCCGCGAATAAACACTTGATCGCGCTGACCATCGCCGGTCGACAAGCCGACGCCGGGGATGTTTCTCATAATGTCTTGCAGGGATGTGGCGTGCTGGTCGCGGATGACTTCAGCAGGAACTACGTTGATGGTTTGCGGAATATCGCGTAACGGGGCTTCACTTTTGGTGGCGCTGACTGCCGATTGTGGAACGTAACCGTCGCTGCTTTTAGCGCCGCTGACCACGACCTCAGGCAGACTTTGATCGGTCTGCGCCGATGCGTTGAGGCTGGTGAGAGATGTTAATGACAAAGTGGTTAATACCGCCAGATATCCTGGTTTGAAACGCAACGTCATGCTGAATCCTATTGATAAGTGTTAGTACAAATGATAATGATTTCTATTAATATTAACAAATAAATGTAACTACTTGTAATTTTTTGTAACAATTTAGTCCCTAAAATAGCTAAATTAGTCCTTATGCGTGACGATGATAGGCGTGCGAATAGCTGCCATTTTGTTGCGTGTATGGCACAATTTTTAAACTCGTAGGGCATTCCGACGGGCTTGTCACAATTAATATTTATGCTGAGTTCGTCCCATTAAGGGACAAAAACAGTCATTTTTACCGTAAGGATCTGGCCGTCATGGATAAAGAAACATTGCGCGCTTACAACAGCGCTGCCGCCGAGTTTTCGAAAGAGTGGGGCGATCAACCAGCGCCCGACGATCTATATGATTTGTTGGTGCAGTATTTCAAACCGGGACTGACTGCCGATATCGGTTGCGGCTCTGGTCGCGATGCTGCGTGGCTTGCGGCGCGTGGTTACACGGTGCATGGCTATGATGCTTCGGAGGGGTTGTTGGGCGAAGCAAGGTCGTCGTATCCGCATTTGCTCTGGGATGTGGCGACGCTGCCTGCACTTGAAAACATCCCGCAAAATACGGTTGAAAATGTTCTGTGCGAGACGGTGATCATGCATCTCGCACCGGATACGATCACACAGGCTGTACAACGCCTGCGCGACATACTTTTTCCCGGCGGAACTTTGTATTTAAGCTGGCGTGTGACCGAAAACAATTCACAGCGGGATAAACATGGGCGCTTGTATGCCGCGTTCGACAAAGATTTGGTGCTGAAAGCGTTAAATGAACACGATAGCGTGCTGCTGGATCGGGAAGAGACTAGCGCCTCTTCGGGCAAGAAAATTCATCGCTTGATTGTGCGCAAGGCGGAATGAATTGGTGATCGCTACACGTTCTTAAAGACGCATTTTTTGCGTACGACGACCGTCAGACATGATCGCAAATGGATTAGTCTGATGGCGTAATACCAGTCTGCATTTATACGAGACTTATTGGCCCGAGCGGCAACCGCAATACCACCGTTGTCCCCACACCTGGTTCGCCGGAAATGTTCAGCTCTCCACCGAAATGGCGGGTACGCTCATGCATGCCGAGTATGCCCCACGATTCGCCATCAAGCAGTTGCTGCGCATCGATACCTTTACCATCATCCTTGATTTCAATACTGAGGGTGTGTTTATGGTAACCAACACTAATTTTCACATGGCTCGCCGCAGCATGGCGCACCACGTTGGTCAGCGCTTCCTGCACCACGCGGAACAGCATCGTGCTGCGCTCGGGATCGAGATTGATCGCCGCCGCACCGGTGCTGATGCTGCATCGGCATTGCAGGTCTGTGCGCTCTTCGATTTGCCCTGCATACCATTCCAGCGCAGCCCACACGCCTAGCTGATCGAGCACACTCGGGCGCAGTTCTGCAATCACGCGGCGCACTGTTTCGATGGCAGTGTCGGCCTGTTCCACCGCTTCCATCAGCAGCAAATCTTCGGGCTGTCCGGCGCGTAACGAGCGGTCGATAGAGACCGAGACATTGGCCTTGATTCCGGTAAGTACTGCGCCGAGGTCGTCGTGGATGTCGCGGGCGATGCGTTTGCGCTCGTCTTCCTTGATACTTTCCTGATGGTCGATAAGCTTGCGTAAGGTCGATCGCGAGAGATGCAATTCGGTTTGCGCCTCTTCCAGGCCATCTACTTTATCAGTCAATTTTTGATTAAGTCGGCGTAGCTCTAACCGTGCATGATGCTGTTCGGTGGTGTCGCTGCCGTCAACGAAAATGGCAGAAACATGGCCGTCTGCGTTTCGGATGGGCTGGAGCACAAAATCCAGATACCGTTGATTGCCCGGACCATCCAGCGTTTCTTGCAAATAAACCGGCATTTCGTAGGCCAAAAATGGCTTGCCAGAAAGGTAGACCTGATCCAGCAATTTCACTAATCCCTGACGCTCGAATTGCGGAATCGCCTGACGCACAGATTTTCCAAGTACGTCATAGCGTGGAAAAAGTCGCATGAAGGCCGCGTTCATAATGTCGAAAATATGCTCAGGTCCCTTCAACAAGGCCATAAAACTCGGCGCATGATCAAACATTTGCTGGAGTTGATCCGCCGCAAATCGTGTGGCTTTTAAAAGGGTGATATTTTCCCGCTCTGCCAGTACCCGACGCGTGGTTTCCGTCGCGACTATGTACACACCGCAAACCGATCCCGATTCATCTCTGGTCGGTGAATAAGTAATCGTGAAATAGCGGGTTTCGGAGATGCCCGACGGGACGATGACATATTCCTGATCTTCGAGATGGACACATTCTCCGGTACTCAGGACGCGGTTATAAATCAGCGTATTAAAGTGCCATACCTCAGGCCAGCAGTCTTGCGTGCGTTGTCCGAAAGCCACCGGATGACGCAGGCCCAGCAGCGGTCGATACGCGTCGTTGTAGATTTGGATTAGCTCCGTCCCCCACAGCACGATTGTCGGCAATGGCGAATCAAGGGCCATGGTGACGGCAATGCGCAGACTGGCGGGCCAGTCGCGGATCGGTCCCAGCGATGTTTTGGCCCAGTCGATTTGACGTACTAGCGCCCCCATTTCGTTGCCTTCGGGGGGCCAAACGGGCGAGGTATAGACCAATTTTCTTCCTATTGTTGACAACTATTTTATTGTGATTTGAATATCTTACGCACTTTAGCAGAGTTGTTCAGGATCGGATTTCACGATTGCCAGCAATGGTTGAGAAATGTGACATTCTGATAAATTAGGTAGAAAATTGCCTTAAATCTGCCCTTTTTGTCGTTTTTTATGCTGATTACTCATCCCATAAATGCAGGTTAAGCGATATCGCATGGATTGTAAGCATCGGGCGGAAATAGTGGGGAACACACGCGGCAAATGCCTGGTGCTAGTATTTAAAGATGCAGAATTTAAATCGAACCGCGTTCTCTGGACTTCTCCGCCTTTTAATTGCTCTGGCGGTATTGATATTTGTTCCTTTAGGCACGCTCAACTATTGGCAGGGGTGGGTTTTTTTGACGGTATTTTTTGTTGCGGCGCTGGCGATTACCGTCTACCTGATGAAAAAAGATCCTGCCCTGTTGGCGCGTCGCATGCGTGCTGGTGCACGTGCGGAGACGGAGAAAAATCAAAAGATTCTACTGAAGCTGGCCGAGGTCGTCTTTGTAGCGATATTCGTTTTATCGGCAATCGACACGCGGTTTGGTTGGTCTGTCGTGCCGCTATACGGCGTGATAGGTGGGGATGTTTTAGTAGCAACCGGCTTTTTCATCGTATTTTTGGTGTTTAAGGAAAACACTTTTGCATCTGCAACCATTGAGGTCGACACGCACCAAAAAATCATCTCAACCGGACCCTACGCGCTGGTGCGTCACCCAATGTATAGCGGTGCCATCATTATGTTGCTCGGCGTGCCGCTGGCACTTGGTTCATTGTGGGGCTTGGCACTAGTCGTTTTGATGACGGCATTAATCGTAAGGCGATTACGTCTTGAAGAAGATTTTTTGGTCGAGCATTTGTCAGGCTATCAAAGCTATCAACAGGCGGTTAAATATCGCTTGCTGCCATTGTGTTGGTAATTTGACGTACGCCGTTGAACCGATAATTTCAAAACCAAACTGGAATGGTCCTATAGCAAACGACATGTGCAACAAGTCGCTTTAGCGATTGGTCGGCATATTCAGGGCAAGTTGTGTCGTAGCGTTTTGCCTCTGACCATATTTCGCTTGTCGGGCAGCCTGCGCGTCATCGCGCGCCTTAGCCTCGGTCGGCTGCTCTAACATCAAATGGATTTGCTGGCCTTCTAGTCGGGCTTGCTCAGAATTTTTCCGTTGTCGGTCGGCTGCGTGCTGGTCATCCAATAGCTTCGCTTTTTGCAGTGAAGCCTTTTCCGCGTAAACCTTCAACAGCGCAGTTTTAGCGTCGGCCTTGGATTTTTCGGTCGCCAATGAGAATTGGTCGATACGGTCCTGGTTATCTTGCGTTTTATAAAAATACAGGGTGCCAACCACTAAAACGCTGCTTACCAGGCATATCGATAACCATGGCAGCGACCCTGACGCTGCAACTTCGTAGCTGACTTGTGTCGTTTTATTGAGTTTGGCATCGTAGGCCGCGCGCCGCGCCTCAGAAGAAAGCACGGCGTAAGCTTCTTTGATTGCCATCAATTGGGCTTTGTTGTGCTCCGGAGACGGACCTTCGGTTTCTAATTTTCGAGTCTGGGCAGTGTATGCCTGCTCAACCTGTTCAGCCGTGGCCCTTAGACTTAGCCCGAGGATTTCGTATAGCGTTGTCATAATTGCCAATCTGAAGGAAAGAACGTCATGTATAGCATGAAATGTTGTCGTTAGGCTATTTTCTTAGATCCCGTCGATCTGGCTAGAAAACCGATCCGAACACATACTTGGCAAGGGTTTAAAGAATGGCGCAATCTCGGCGGATTTTTTGCGACCTTAACCTTAAAAATCATTATTAGTAGAGCGGTATCGATCGATCAATTAGCCGTGACGGTCTCTGTTTAAGATTCCGATCTTAATCTTTGTTTTAATTTCTTATGCGAGTCCCAAATAGCTAAGCGGTATCTGGATGTGAGCGCTCGCTACTTCTATGGACAGCAGCTGTGCCGCTGTCAACCAGCGACGGTTAGCGGCGTTACTTACACAGCAAGTGACTAATTACCGCTGTTAGTTTAAGCAACGGTCACTGAATTTTTTAGCTTATCCGCGCAGAGTGAATAGATTTTCTATTTTCTTCCAACCGTCAGCCAGGGCAGGGATATGCAATAGTTTGTAACCTCTTATTCTCCCGATAATGTTACGTGATAATTTGCCGTCATTAACACCACTAATCGCGATTACTGTGAGTTCAAAATGCTAAATAACAAGAAGACACTTTCATTCATGCTCAGTACGACGTTGTGCGTAGCGCTGTTACCGCTGGCGGGCTGCGACAAAAAAGCGCCCGACCAACCGGTTGCGGCGGATGCGGCTAGTCCTGTTAAGCCTGCTTACGTCCCGCCGACAGCTGAACAGCTCTATCAGATGGTAGGGCCAATCGCATTATTTCCCGATAAATTAGTAGCGCAAGTGTTAGCAGGTTCGACTTATCCGGATCAAATTACGGCGGCCGACGGCTGGCTCGCGCAGAACAAGAATTTGAAGCCTGCGCAACTGCAGACCGCAGCCAATCAACAGCCTTGGGATGTCAGCGTCAAAGGCCTGACAACGTTCCCCAATGTACTCGATCAGATGGCGCAAAATATCCAGTGGACGACGGCATTGGGCGAGGCTTACGTCAATGATCCAACTGACGTGATGAATGCGATTCAGGTCATGCGCCAGCGTGCATCAACTAGCGGAAACCTTAAATCTACCAAACAGCAAAAAATAGCGGTGCGGCCACGCGCTGATCGGACGCCACCGCCATCCGGTTATGTACTGCAACCGGGCGAACCGCCAGTGTATTCAGGACCAGAGGTGATTCCTGCGCCGCCCGACATGATTGTTATCGAGCCAGCAGAACCAGATTATGTGTATGTGCCCACTTACGATCCGCGCGTGGTCTATGGCGAACCTTTGCCCGTCTATCCGAGTTATCGCTATCAGCCGCCACCGCCTGTCTATAGCACTGGCGAGGTGGTCACTACCGGCGCGATTTCATTCGGTCTGGGCGTTGCCGTCGGTGCGGTGATCAGTAATTCTAACTGGGGTTGGAATTC
This sequence comes from Glaciimonas sp. PCH181, assembly GCF_003056055.1. Lineage (NCBI taxonomy): Bacteria > Pseudomonadati > Pseudomonadota > Betaproteobacteria > Burkholderiales > Oxalobacteraceae > Glaciimonas > Glaciimonas sp. PCH181. The sequence continues at coordinate 348,430 of NZ_PYFP01000002.1, read as the reverse complement.
ATGGGGCGTGCATTGGGGTGGCGATCGGGGCCGTGGTCCTGATGATGGTCGTGATCGTGACCGCGGCGGTCCTGATGGCGGTGGTGGAGGAGGTGGCTGGCATCGGCCAGCAGTGGTGTATAACAATTCGACCTATGTATCGCGTTCGACTACGGTCGTTAATCGGGTGACGAACAACTACAATAATTCGAATACCACTACTAACAACAATGCCAATATCACCAACAACAATAACAACAATAACAACAATAACAACAATAACAACAGTATTAACACGCGAAATAACACGAATAATAATGCGGTTCCGACCGGCAATAATGGTGCGCCAGCGATTGCTGCGCAAGCCGGTGGTGGAAATCCGAACAATCCGGCGCGACCAAATTTTGCGCCTCAAAATCCACAAAGAGTAGTCGTCCCGCCAGGTGCAAGGCCAGAAGGGGCCGGAGCAACGCAGCCGAATTTCGGCAACATGACCCGACCTCAGCCTAATCAAAACAGCGGTGGTGGTATTCGTCCGCCGGTTTCGTCGCCAAATTTTAATAACATGACCAAGCCCGACTTTAATCACGTCGCGCCAGGCGCCGGGAATAACCAGCCGCATTTGAATCCGAATCCCGCTGCGCCGACAGAGAACGGCAGGCCGCATCCTAATCAAGAACAACGCTTCGAAAATATGCCGCAAAACCGGCCCGCAGCGGCAGGTCAGACACGGCCAGAAATGACGCGTCCGCCACAAGCACCCGTTGCACCCGGCGCGCACACAGAAGTGCGGCCACCGGTGCAGCAGCAAGAACGTCCGCAAGTGCAGCCGCAGGTGCAGCAAGAGCGTCCGCAACCACAGCAGCAACCGCATCCGCAGGTGCAGCAAGAACGTCCGCAACCACAGCAGCAACCACAGCAGCAACCGCATCCGCAGGTGCAGCAAGAGCGTCCGCAACCACAGCAGCAACCGCATCCGCAGGTGCAGCAAGAGCGTCCGCAACCACAGCAGCAACCGCATCCGCAGGTGCAGCAAGAACGTCCGCAATCACAGCAGCAACCGCATCCGCAGGTGCAGCAAGAGCGTCCGCAGGTGCAACAGGAACGTCCGCAACCACAGCAGCCGCCGCATCCACAGGCACCGAATAATCATGCGGAGCCGCATGAAGGTGGTGGCGGCCATCCCCATCCGCCGAAGAAGGATGAAGGTAAACACGAGTAATTCGGCGATTGGTCGACGTACGATTTTGCGTGACATATAAATGTGCGCGTGAAGCCGTTGCGGCTAACGTGACGTGCCATTTAAATAAAAGCCTACCCTAAGATTTTTTCGGGTAGTTTTTTATTTTTGAAGCGTACGCTATCGGGATGGCAATTCTTGCTTTGAAATGTGCTAAAGGATCTAGCGATCCTTTACACTGTATTTTTAGAACACATGTTATTCGCTGAAAACTTATGAATGCATGGAGCACTTTCACCCATTTCGGCAACAGCACGGTAATGCTTTCCGTCGCGGTAATAATAACGATTTGGCTAATGACAGGATCTGCCTGGCGGATGGCGTTCTGGTGGTGCGTACTGTTTGGCGCAGGTCTTCTGATAGTGTTGGCGACTAAAATTGCTTTTGTCGGCTGGGGTATCGGCATACGAGATCTGGATTTCACCGGCATTAGCGGCCATGCCATGCGGGCTACGGCGGTGATGCCGGTGATGCTGTATCTGATGCTGCAAAATACGCGTCGACCGCTGCTTGTCGCTGGCGTTTTGCTTGGCCTTTTATTCGGTGTATTGATTGGTATTTCACGGCTGGTCGTCAACGTACATTCGATTTCGGAAGTGGTGGCGGGATGCTTACTTGGAGGGATTATCAGCATTGTGTTTTTGTTGATTGCTGCGCCTCTCCCAAAGCCTGCCATCCGTTGGTGGTATATCGGACTAAGCTTGATAGTCATGCTGGGAGCAAGCCGCGCAGAGCCAGTGCCAAGCCAGCGCTGGGTCAGAGATGTCAGCCTTTATCTTGCCGGGCACGACCGACCTTATATTCGCGCTACCTGGAAAATGGCCCCAGTACTACGCAAAGCGCCAATCGATGCGGACGTATAAAGATAGCGGTAAAACCTTCTCCTCATATTTCATTTTATTTTTTAACTAGGCGGCATTATGAACATTCACATCACCATGGTTCCATTGGTTTCTTTGATTGCTGGCATTCTTATTTTAGTCATGCCCAGATTGCTGAATTTTATTATTGCTATTTATCTTATCGTGATAGGCGTGATAGGTTTGTTTGGCGGAAGTCATTTTCATTTGTATTAAAAGATTGCATTAACATGGCATTCTTTTTTTATCGAAAGGGCGCATGTCCGACATAAAAAATGTCGTTGTTCACGCGTTACCGTACGGTACATAACGTATAAATTTAGCCGCCGTTTTACGTCAGTCCCGAATATCTGAGAATGCTCGCGTTACTGGTTGAAGTTGACCGGTAGCGTGAAAATGCCAGTATCTCCATCTACGCTTTTAAAGCGCATTCCAACCTTACTTCTTTACTGCTGTTGCCACCAATCAAGGCAACCAATCGCAGCATATCGGCATGCCTGGAAATTTTCAATGCACCTATATTTTGTGTAGATAAGGTCCTGTTATAGGACAAATCTTAATTGTTTGGCTCAGCTCCATTTTAGGAAAAATCCCAAACTTGCCGTGTTTTTCTTTAGAGATAATCGCTTCTCACAATGCGTCCAAACTATTTTCTTCCATCCCAAAAAATAGCGGGGAGTAGACGCAATGTCGGTCTTCAATTTGTTCACCCGGCTATTTTTTTATGGCTGCAAGGACCTAAAAGGCGTTACGAAATAAGGCACTCCATCGCCTTATTGTCCGTCACAGCAGATATGTGGATTCCTAAAACAGTTAGTCAACTAATAAAGAATATCAATGAAGAAATCACTCATTACACTGGCCATTCTCAGCGTAAGTGCAGGTGCAGTACAAGCGCACGGCTCTGTCAATATTTATGGGGTTGTCGATACAGGATTAACGTTCTCAAACAATATCGAAAAAAATGACGGTACTGGCAACGGCGGAAAATTCAGTATGAATTCCGGCGTGATTCAAGGCTCGCGTATTGGCTTCAAAGGCACCGAAGATTTAGGTGGCGGGTTAAATGCCGTATTTCAGTTAGAAAGCGGTTTTAGCAGCGACACTGGCGGTCAAAGCCGAACCAACAATGGTTTTAACCGTAAGTCAGTTGTCGGCTTGTCTGGCAACTTTGGTACTTTTTTGATGGGTAATCAAACAGATATGTTGGAAGACGCTGGCGATCTGACCTCAAATCAAGATTTTGGATCGATTGTCGGTTTATCTGCGCACAATTTTAATCGCCTTGGCGGTATTCAGGTACGCAATTCAATTCGGTATAACACCCCGAATCTAAACGGCTTTACCGGTAGCGTCATTTACGGTTTTGGCGAACAAGCTGGCAAAGCCAATGCCGGCCAGTCCTTCGGTCTCGGCGGTATTTATAAAAATGGACCTTTGGGTCTGTATCTGGGTTACTTTCAGGCCAAATTGGGAAGAACGCCTAGTGATGCTTTGGTCGGTACGATTGTCGATCTACTGCCAAAGAATTTGAAACCGACAGCTAAGGATGATGGCTTGACCGCTACTAAGACGGTCAGTCTGGGTGGTAGCTATCAAGCAGGGCCGGCGCGCTTGTACGGGAATTGGTCGCGCTTTAATGTGCCTACTCTAATTCGTCAGGACGTGTACGAAATTGGTTCTGACTTTGCTTTGTCGGCACCGCTGCATCTGCTCGCTAGCGTGCAACATGTGCGGTACACCACCGATGTTGAGATTACGAGCAAAAAGCCTAAGACAACGCAACTTAATCTAGGCGTTGATTATTGGCTGTCCAAGCGTACCGACGTGTATGGATTTATGTCGTATGCAAAAGGAAGCAACGGTTCTCCTGTAGGTGTGTGGGATTATGCTTCACAAGAGTCTGATGACAGCAGCAAGCAAGCTTCGATGAGCATTGGGATTCGCCACAAGTTTTAATGTAGAACTGTGGAATCCGTAACAGCATTACGGATGTGATGACATGCCAAAAATGGTGCACCTGTAAAAGCGGGTGCGCCATTTTTTATTGAAGAAATTGTTTCATGCAAACCGCTTGTCAGCAGGGCGTTAGGCGTATTCTTCTTCGCACAGCTGACGTGGCAGCAGGTGTGGGTAGTGCCTGTTCCCGCGGTAAAATGATCAAAAAAGGTCAGATCGCAATGGTTATGACAGCGATGGTGAGTGCGGTGAATACGACTATAACGGCGATTCGAATGTCGGAATTTGGCACTAAGAAAAATCTGATTTTTTTTGTACTCTGCCGTGCTCGCTATTATCCGTGATACTTTATTTGTCCATTCAAAGTCAGTCGTTTTAGATCTATTTCGTCAATATGGCACCATTTTTAGTTGCCGTTTCCTCCCTTAACATTCATCGTATCGCCTGATAATCCTCTCCTTCAACGCTTATGTTAGTAAAAATGTTCCTTGATATGTATGCCGAGGAGGTGGTTTTTGACCATTAAAAATATAAGAATTTTGGTCGCCGACGATCATCCTGTTGTGGCGGTGGGCGTGACGCAACAACTGGATCGACATCCCGGATTCAGCGTTTGTTCTCCTGTTGCTAATTCGACCGAATTGTTTGCTCAGCTAAGTGTTATCGAGATCGACGTTTTGGTTACCGACTATTCCATGCCGGGTGGCGACTTTGGAGACGGCTTGACCATGCTTAAGCGTGTCCGTTATAAATATCCGCATATTTGTATCGTTGTATTTACTGGGCTTGATAGCCCCGGAATTATCGCGGCGCTTAACTTCAACGGGATTCATGCCATCGTCAATAAGGCCGATGCCATCAGCGAACTTATCCTCGCAATCGATCGCGCAGCGCGTGGCGATGGTTATCACGCAAAGTGCGTACGCGAGATAGAACGCGCATCCAGAGCCTTCTATCCGCAGGGCGTTTCCGCATTATCGCGACGCGAAGCTGAAGTGCTAAGACTGTATCTTGCTGGCAGCAGAGTGAGCGAAATCGCCGACGTACTCAAGCGCAGCGCCAAGACAATTTACAATCAAAAGCGCGCTGCGATGACAAAACTGCGGTGTAAAACCGATGCGGAGTTATTCAACCTTCAGGCTGCTGGCGGTATCACTCAACAAAAGTTGAATGAGGATGACAATACTTGACTGTAAAGGCCAAATTGTCAGCGTAGGCAGAATATTGCGCGCCCCGTATTGTTGGATTTTCAAGCAGAAAATACACATGATGGCAGTACGATTTTTACGTAAATTTTACATTGCACCGCATCATTTTTAGAGAATCTTTACGTCCGATCTATTAACCTGTATCCATGATAATCACGGAAGAGGTTAGAGATGGGCAAGCTGATGCAACGCCATTCGGAACAGAGTCATTCTTATTTTTCGTTACCGGCATATCTTCTCGGCGCACGAAATCCTGACCTGCATGCAGACTTAAATCAATCTGTATTAGCCAACGATGGTATTTCCTTGTCGGCATCTGAACGGCATCCGCAGTATTCAACACAGAACATCGCCATCAGTGGCAATCTTGCAGCATTTCCTGCAACGACCCTCACCTTCAAAAAGCCAAACTCGGTACCGAGTGCGATCTCTTCTCATGGGTCGCCATCCAAAATAAATAATGTTACACAAATGACCGCTGTGCGGCGTACCGAACCGCGGGATTTACCCCGCGGCAATGCGGAAGATCATCAGTGCATCATGCATTTAACTATTAGTGCGGATAGTGTGACGCAACTCCGCCACATCGTGATGGGTGCGTGTGGTGACGTGGTGGCGTTCATTCGCATTCAGCCGATTGCGCATGCATCGCGTATGAAAGTATGGCTTGGCTTGAGCAAGCCGGAAGTCGGCCGCATCATGGCGGCCGTCATGCAGAATTTGTCGGGTGCCGAATTCGGTCAGATCAGGCCATGGTAATGATTCCTGCTCAGAACTACGCGGCCATTGTGTTATGTGGTGTTCCGGCATCAATCTATTTTAAGTGAGGCAATCATGTCTATCTTTAAAGGAATCTGGGTTCCTCTCATTACCCCATTTACCCGCTCTTCGGAGCAGCAACTTGATCTGCCAGCGGCCCAGAGACTGGCTGTGCAGATGGTCGATGCGGGGGTGCACGGCTTGGTGGTCGGCGGCACGACTGGTGAAGCTGCGGCCTTGTCGGAAGACGAACAAGCTACGCTGCTAGCGGCGATTATCGAGGCGGTAGACGGTCGCTGTCCGATTACGATGGGAATTGGCGGCAGCGACACGCGAGCATTAGCGGCGCGGGTAAAACGGTTGGATGCCTATGAATTGTCGGGGTATCTGGTGTCAGCGCCAGCGTATGTGCGGCCGTCCCAAGTCGGCATTTTGCGGCATTTTCAGGCAATCGCCAATGAAACGCTACGGCCGATTATTATCTACAATATTCCGGCACGCACGGGCGTCAACATCAGTTTGCGGACGATAGAAGCACTAGCGCAGCATCCGCAATTTGCGGCAGTCAAAGAAAGCAGCGGCGATGTTTTACAACTGACAGAGTTGATCGAAAATACAAAATTGCAGGTTTTCTGCGGCGACGACACGCTGATGTTGACGACATTTTTGCTGGGCGGACACGGTGCAATTTCAGCGGCTGCGCATATTCGACCAGACTTGTTTGTCCAACTGTACACGCTGATGGAAACGGGCGAAGTTACGCAGGCCCGGGCCATTTTCGATCATCTGTTACCGTTGATTCGCATCTTGTTTTCAGAGCCGAACCCCGGTCCGGTAAAAGCCGCGCTGGCAATGCAGAATCTGATTCGTGAAGAGTTGCGCTTGCCGATGACGGTAATGTCATCCTCCGGACGGCGACGACTGGACATCGCCCTAGAGCGTGTGATGCAATTGCCTGCCTATCCACCGCGCCCCGCCTATCCTGCATTGGTGAGCGAGGGGTTTATGGGCACGATGGGAGAAAAACAGCCGGTGGAACGAAAAATGGCGTCGGCATAAGCGTCTTCATGGCAGACTAAAATACGCGTCCCAATTGCAGGTAGAGATTCCATACGCCTTCGGGGGCTAATGCAAAGCCGAAATACAACGGACCGATCAAGCTATTGCCGCCCAAAAACATGCTGGCGCTTTTCTTGTAAGGTCCTTTGTTAAATCGGTCGCGGGTCTGCCAGACGTCGCCCATTTCCAGGGATGTGCCGAGTACGGGATTGTTAAGTCCCGGCAGCTTTAGCTCTCGTAAATTATTCAGATAAGTCACGCGCCCGTATAGCAAATAGTTGCCCGTAAACTGGTCAGGCGAATAGGCCGACAAATGCTGGAAGCCGCCCAGCGTAAAGCCCAGACCGCCGCTGCTGATGCTGCCGTTGCCATTATTTGTGCCATACACGCCAGCACCTTCTAACGCCAGATTGACCGTGTGACGCCCCTGACTGATTGCCCATAAAGCCTTCACCTGCGCATCGTTATAGCGGTTTGCTGCACCGCCAAATGCGACGTTGGTAACGGCTGATAAATAATAGCCTTTACGTGGAAATAAGGCATCGTCGAGCTGATCGATGGTCAGCTGTGCCCGCGCTGTAGGTTGGCGCACGTGTTGTTTCTGAAACAGCGTGCCGTTTTCCAGCGGAATGTCATAAAAAGGATAGCCGCTGAGGTCGCGATAGTTGATCCCCGCCCGGAACTCGCCCAGACGCCCAATCGGAATGCCCAGATCGACGCCCACTGTCGTGCTATCGATGACATAAGACGTCAGTGGCGTGCTGTTTGCATTCGCACCGTCATCCGGATAAATATCCACGTGCCTGCGGCGGTATTCGGCATACGGCGCAATATACAGACCCAGTGTATTCCAGATAGGTTGGCGCAATTCCGTATGCCAGTCGATTTGCTTGTCGCCCATCACGATATCGTTGCGCCACTCCAAACCGCTTTGGGTCAGCCATGGAAAGCGATGGCCAATCTGAAGATTGAATCCACCGCGCCCATCAAAGCTATTCGAAACGCCAAAGCCGAACAGCAGAAATTGCGGTCCCCAGGTTTTTGTCTCAGCATCAACCTTTAAGACGTTACGGCCATCTTCAATCACCATTTCCTGCGTGACGCCTTTGAAATCGCCGTTAGTCGTGAGTCGGCTCAGGTCCTGATTGAGTGAACTGGAATCGTACCGGTCACCTTCACGTACGCCAAGCTGACGCTGTACCACGTCCGCAGGCACGCGTCCTTTGGTCGTAATTAAAATCTTATCGATACGCGTGTCGGGGGTCAGCGCATGGGTTACTTGTCTGGCGGCCAGATAGGCTTGCCATTGCGGCTCCGGCAACGCCAACGGCGCAAGTTCTGTGCGCATTTGCTCGGTCGCTTCGGCACCTGCATTGATCCCATCCTTACCCCGAGAAAAGTCGGTAAACGACAAATCGCCGAGTTCCGGCTCAATCAGGATATCGCCGTCTTTTAAGAGTGCTTTCTGTGCTTTGACGTTCTGGCGGATCAGAATGGTCACCATTTGTTGCGCAACCGCTGTCGGGGATTCGATGTCTGAAGGGTCTTGTAACGGCGTGGCAATATTGACCGCGATGATGATGTCGGCACCCATATCGCGCGCCAGTTGCACTGGTAAATTGCTGACCAGACCGCCATCGACCAGAGTGTGACCATCGATCCGAAACGGCGCGAACAGACCGGGGACTGCCATGCTGGCACGAATAGCACGCGGTAACGAGCCTTGTTTCAGCACCACTTCTTCACCGGTGCCCAGATCGGTCGCGATAGCGCGGAACGGCGTCGGTAACTGATCAAACGCGATATTGGCCGGCAATTGCGGGGTCCAGTTCTGCAACACGCTCAGCAGGTGATTTCCTTGCACCAGCCCGGTCGCCATTTTTAACTTGCCATCGCCATAACCGGCGGCTAAGCCAATCGGATATTGAAAGTTATCCTCGCGTTGCGACTGCGGCAGTTTGGCGCGATCATTGCGGTCGAAAGCGATATCGCTCAGATTAATCTCGGATAATTTCTTTTCCAGCGCATCCGCTGATAAGCCGCTGGCATACAGGCCGCCGACCACTGCGCCCATGCTGGTGGCAGCGATGTAATCGATCGGTATATGCCACTTTTCCAACACCTTTAGCACGCCGAGATGGGCATAACCGCGTGCGCCGCCGCCAGATAACACAAGTCCGATACGCGGCCGTTTTGTCGTCTCTGTAGCAGTCTTGGACACCTGGTTTTGGAGCGGTGCGCCATTCACGTCTGGCGCTAATATCGCGCACAACAAGACCGGCGTTGAAAGCAGCAGTGTGCGAAGGTTAAACGTCAGGCGGGGGAGGGCGGAGAGGCGCATAAGCGAAAGGGTGAATTTGATCTATGTGCATACTACATGAACCGCTTGTCAGGTTACGTTGCGGAAACTACATAGTGGCTGGCTTTAAGGCAAAAAAATAAGAATTTTCTGCGATAGGAGACAACGGAAGGCTTTATATTAGACAGCGTGGGCGACAGCATTCTGGCTTGGTATTGTCCGAATGTTTTTGCCCGTCGTAATACAGCGTCACGCTGTTAACCATCGATACAGGAACACACTATGCCAAGCGCGCATCCACAACTCGTCAGCGTCAAGCTGGAAAAGCTGCATCCTACCCAGATCACGGTGGGCAAGGAAGAAGTGGCGCTAAAACGTAGGGAATGGGAAAAGCTGAGTAAAAAAGCCCGCACGACGGCGCTATCGCAGCATTGGTTTCCGGCGATTTCCGGTCCTGGCGGCCTGCATTACATCGTTGATCATCATCATTTTGGGCTGGCATTGATTGAGGAGGAGGTCAAACTGGTCTCATTGCTGGTGCTTAAAGATCTCTCTTTTATCGAGCCCGCCCATTTCTGGACCGTCATGGATCACCATCAGTGGGTCCACCCCTACGATGCCAACGGCCTGCGTTGCAACTTTGATGCGATCCCGCGCCGTCTGGAACAATTACAAGATGATCCCTACCGCAGCCTTGCTGGAGAATTGCGGCGCGCCGGAGGGTACGCCAAAGATGTCACGCCTTTCAGCGAGTTTCTCTGGGCCGATTTTTTTCGCAGCAGGATAACGCGTGAGATGCTGGAACAGCACTTTACCAAGGCGATGGCCAAAGCGATGAAACTGGCTGGCAGTCAGGATGCCCGCTATTTACCGGGCTGGACCGGTGTCATTGCGAGCTGACCGATGGGCACCGTTAATGCACAACCGGTGAATCCTGGCGCCGATGGTCCCGCCGGTCAGCCGGATCAGGCCGCCCGTACCACTCTGCAAAACGACGGCAAACAAGAAAATCGCTGGCAGGATGTGATCGCAGGGCTATCGATTGCGGGCTTATTGCTGCCTGAAGCCGTCGCTTATTCGAGTATCGGCAATCTGCCGCCGCAAGCTGGCGTGATCGCCTTATTCGCCGGATTGCTGTGTTACGGCATACTCGGGACCAGCCGTTTTGCCATCGTGTCTGCGACCTCTTCTTCGGCCGCGGTAATGGCGGCGGCGACGGCATCGATCGCCGGCGGCAATCAGGGCTTGAGACTGACGCTGGCGATTGGTCTCGTATTGGTGTCGGGGGTGTTCTTTTTGCTGGCGGCATTGGCGCGCATGGGCAGTGTCACTGATTTCATCGCCAAGCCGGTACTGCGTGGTTTTGCCTTTGGTCTGGCGATTGTGATTATTCTGAAGCAGTGCGCCAGCGTAGTGGGAACCCAGCCTGCGCACAGCGATTTGCCGCGCTTCGTACCAGAATTACTCGCACAGATCGGCCACTGGAACTGGGTCGGTGTGGGTGTGGCGGCTGTCGCGTTGGTATTGTTGTTTATCTTTGCCCGCTTCAAACATTTCCCGGGTGGTCTGATCGTTATTGCCCTGGGGATCGGAGCAGGTAAATGGCTGAACTTAACGCAATACGGGGTAGGTCTGGTCGGGTCTATTCATCTGGAATTGGCTGCACCGACATTGCCGCTGCTATCGCGCGCGGAATGGTTGCGCATCGGCGAGCTAGCATTTGCGATGGTGATGATTTTGTATGCCGAGTCGTATGGTTCGATTCGCAGTTTTGCCATGAAACATGGTGATAATGTCGCGCCGAATCGCGATTTGATGGCTTTGGGCGCATCAAATTTGCTCTCTGGGTTATTTCATGGAATGCCGGTCGGGGCGGGATATTCTGCCACCTCGGCGAATGAAGCGGCGGGGGCCACCTCACGCCTGGCGGGATGGGTAGCGGCTTTGGTCGTGCTGGCGATTGTGTTGACATTATTGCCAAGTATCGCACTGACACCGCAACCGGTTTTGGCGGCGATTGTCATTCATGCTGTCAGTCACACGTTAAATCCAGCCTTATTCCGTTCTTATTTTGTCTGGCGTCGTGATCGGGTGGTAGTCATCTCAGCCGTGATTGGGGTCTTGCTGCTAGGGGTATTGGATGGTTTGTTAGCCGCCATCGGGATTAGTCTTTTATTAATGCTGCGCCAGTTTTCGGCATCTTCGATGCTGGTGTTGGGACGCCTCGGCCTGAGCCACGATTTTGTGGATATGGCGGCTTATCCGCAAGCCAAAGCGGTGCCGGGAATATTGATTCTGCGCCCGAATGAGCCGATTTTCTTTGCCAATGCCGAGCGGATTTTAAGTCAGGCCCGGCTTGGCATTAAGGCCGCCGGAACCCAAATTCATACCGTCATTATTAGTCTGGAAGAATCCCCGGATCTGGATAGTTCCAGCATCGAGGCGTTGCAAGATTTTTATCGTTTCGTCGCCGCCGACGGCAAGCGGTTATTGTTGGCGCGCCTGAAAGGACCAGTGGTTACGCTGCTGAAAAGTCTTGATCCGACGGTGGTGCCGCCTTTGTCGCTGAACGGCCTGAGCGTCGATGACACGGTACGCATGGCGCAGATTGATGCTGACGGGAGTGATACTGAAGTCGATGGCAAAGATTGCGTCTGAGCGGAGAACGATCGGGCGAAGGACGGCATAGACGTTGAACTGATTCGACTAGCGCCACGCCAGACCAACGCCTGTAATCGCTCGTACCGCTTCGTAGCTTTATCGCCCCGTCACATTCTGGATACATTCATACAGCGTTTGCCATTTGAATGGTTTGAAAATATAGCCGTCGGCATCGGATTTCAGACCCTGCATGACGTATTCGTCGGTAATCTGAGAGGTCACCATGATGACGGCGATATGCCGTAACGCGGGATGATTACGGATGTATTCCAATACATGAAAGCCATCTTTTCCTGGCAATCCTGGCAGCATTACATCCAGCAATACCAAGTTTGGAAGTGGACCATTTTCTGGCACCGCTAGTTGGTTCAGCGTGATAATGGAATCCGGAATGTTGGACGCGATCTGGACCTCGTAACCTTTGTGTTTTAACAGTGTTTCAAGCAAATGGCTCAGCGACTGGTCATCTTCCACCACCATTACGCGCAAGCTCTCTTTGCGGGTTTCGGTATTGATATCAAGGGTTTTATCGTTGTACGTATAAAAGCCTCTTTTTTCCAGAATGTTTGCCCCGCGCTTTGCATCAGCCCACGCTTGCACACTTTCTTCTGCCGATAACTCGGTAACTTCAATCGTTGGCAGCGCATGGGTGAAATTGTGCGCGCTATCGCCGCTCACTTCCATTGGCTGCTGATCGTTTTCCTGCGCATAGCGGACATCCCACGCCGTGTTCACAAACACCCGAATCAAGCCCAGATGCAGTAGCGATTCCAGCGTTGGTATCAGTTTTTTTCCGGTAGACGCGTCTAGCATGCCAAGTAGATCGCCGACACTTGCGGTGCCATTAATCATTGTCAGAACGCGGGCGTCGTCTCGCGACATATTTTTCGCGCCGCCTTTGAGCTCGTTCATGCCTTTGGAAGTCTTGCTGTAAATAACCCGGTTATCCATTGTTTATTACTTTTCTCTGTTTTACCAATTCACGCCAGTATATTGCGTCTATGCTGCTTTTGGTCGTGCGACAGCGTCAGACGGCGAGGTATATCAACAATTATATTTTCTCTACACAGCACCCACCGTCATGTGTCGTGCCATTGATTCTGATCACGCATCCTGCTGCTGCGGATTCGCTATCGTCATGACCGGCAAATGCGCTTCAAGTTCAGATAAACCCACACGAAGTTCTGTTAAGGCTGATTCAGACCAGACATCAGCTGCCATGGTGGCTGTCATTTTGTGCTCTAGCTGGCGCGCTTGCGCCCCCAATGTGTTAAAGCCAAAACTGCCTGCGCTGCCGCTTAAGGAATGCAGCAGATGAAATAGTTCGCTGACGGCTTCCTTTCTTTTTAGTGCATTGTCCAGATTGTCACGCACGTTTTGTAGTGCTGCGAACATTTGGGCGAATTTGGCCGGGAGCTTATCTGCGTAGTCGCGCCCTAAAGCTTGTATCAACAATGCTAATTCAGCATCCGGTCCAGTATTTTCTTCGGCATTTTCCATCATGGTTTTTGCTCCCATACTTGTCGAATTTGTTGTGCCAGCAACATAGGATCAAATGGTTTCGCGATGACGTCCAACGCTCCCAACACTTTGAAATGTGCGATTTCATGCGGCTGTGCTTTCGCGGTCATGAATATCGTTGGGGTGGTTGCCGTTTGCGGCAGTTTTCGCAAAGCCGCTAAAGTTGTGGGGCCATCCATGTTCGGCATCATGACGTCAAGCAGAATCAAATCTGGCTGTATGCCGTTTTCAATCGCCTGCAGCGCCTCGCGCCCGGAACTACAGAGGGTCACGCTGAAGCCGCCTATCGATTCCAACGCCATGGTGGCGATGCTCTGGATATCCAGATCATCTTCCACATACATAATTGATTCGAGTGCTGCTGCACTCTTTGTGGCCGTTGGAAAGGTCATATTTTTGTTTCTGCGCTGCTAAGCGTGTCGGTAATGTTGGAAATATTTGAAGCAGTTACTGCCAGGTCGGAGCCATCCACACCGCCAGCATTGAGCGGTATTGCTGCTGCAACGCATGGCAGGCAAACGAAAAATTCGGTCGGAAGGCCAGCTTCACTAAAAAAATCAATCTCGCCGCCATGTTGCTCAATCAGGCTTTTGCTAATACTCAGCCCTAATCCAGTGCCATCCTTTTTTCGGGAATCAGCGGAGTCGGCCATCGCAAATTTTTGAAAGATCCGATTGCGAAATTCTTTCGCAATCCCACATCCATGATCAATCACGGCAATGCGTACCCAATTTTCCCCCGCCTTGCTGTAGGAGTGTATCTCCATGGTGACGGTGCCTTCAATCGGCGAAAACTTGATCCCATTCGACAGCAGGTTGATCAGTACCTGAATTAACTTGTCACGATCTGCCGAAACATGAATTTTGTCATCTTCCGGCACGATTTTTAAGACTAACTTCACATTAAATGTCGCCGCATAGCCTTCGGTCGCATCAATTGCTTGCTGCGCTAATGGCAGCAACGCTTGATTTGCCATCTCAAAGCGCATTTTGCCGGACTCGATTTTGTCGATGTCCAGCATATCGTTAATCATGCGCACTAGTCGCGCACAATTTTTACTCGCAATTTCCAATAACGTTTTAGCCTGAGGCGGCAAATCCCCGGCGACGCCGCCGACCAGCAGACCGATAGAGCCGCGCAAGGAAGTAAGCGGGGTCCGCAGTTCGTGCGATACCGTGGAAATGAAATCATTTTTCATGGCTTCAATTTCTTTTCGGTCCGAGATGTCATGCAAGAACGCGCTAAAGAAATAAGTGTGGTTATCTTTGACCAGACCCAGCGTCATTTCGACCGGGAATTCGTTATTTTGGCGGTCAATCACGATCCGTTCCATGCGACGATTGAATAGCCCCATTTCGCTCGGTTGCGCGCTTTCGGCCACACTCTTGATCATCATATCGAGAATAGGCTTGAATCTGGATGGCACAATCGTGCTCGACATTTCTCGACCAAGCACTTCTTTTCGACTCCATCCAAACATTTTTTCAGCTTGCGAGTTCCAGTCAATAATGTTGCCATGTAAATCGACCCCGACAAACGCTTCTTGCGCAGTTTCGACGATGCTTTGAATGCGATTTTCGCTGGCGGTGATTTTGGCCAATGCCTGGGCAAGCTCTGCGGTGCGCTGCTCGACGCGTTTTTCAAGCGTCTGATTCAGGTTTCTTAACGCAGACTCTTTGCTCAGCAGATTGCTGACTAGCGCATTAAGCGAAGCGGTCAGTGTTTGCACCTCAAAATAAGTATTCTTAGGCGGTGCCACGTTGGCGATCTCGCCGTTCTGTATGCGTTGTGCCGATTTAGCCAGGGCACGCAGCGGAAGCGTAATGCGCTGCGCAGCGATAAGTACCAATAGCGAGAACAGCAGTGCGGCTGCAATACCACTCCAAAATACTTTTATCTGAATTTGCTTTAGCGGTAAGAATGCATCTGTTTCGCTCTGCCGGACCAGCACGCTCCAGCCTATGCCAGGATAAGATTGATAGCCCTTGCTGCCGCTGTAACCGACCAGATAGCTTTTGCCATCGGGCCATGTTTCAATGGAATAGTCTCCTTTACCGCCGACGGAAGATGCGATTTGCGCCCGTTTCAGGCTGGGTAAAGAAAGCGTTTTGCCTTTGATCTCGGCGGGTCCCAACAGTACTTTGCCAGCCTTGTCGACGATCATCGACTCGATATTATGTTGCTGATCAAGCGGCGTAATAATCGATTCCTGAATATCGTTAGCCCAGCGCCACGACAGATGCGCAGCCAGTACGCCAGCGATGCGGTTGGTTTTATCCCGATAGGGGAAGGCGATGTCGACAAACCGTATTGGTTCGTTAGAAAGCTTTTTCTCCTCGGGCAATAACCTGGCTAATAACGCGGCCTCATGCACGTCGCCGACGTGGATATCATTCAGCGCATTGTGAAACCAGGGCCGTGCCGAAACATCGTTGCCTTCCAGTATTTTTTTGGTTGAAACGACAACTTTTCCGGTCGTATCCGTCATCCCTATCCACGCATAGTAAGGATAGGTGTTCTGCAACGCTTCTAGCTGCAAGCGGTCGTGCGCCGGATTTTTTTTGAGATCGAAATCATCGCGCGTTGTCATCAACTGCACTTCCCGATAGCGTTCAAACATTCCGCGATCGAGTTTGTCCGAGGTCTGGGCTGCCAGTTCTGCCAGGCTATTACCGATGCGCGTTTTCACCGAGTCGGTTGCAGCGAGTTCGATCACGCCGACCAGAATGAACGTCAGCAAGACGGAAAGGGTAGTGAACACCAGCGCCAGATAGACGCCAACGCCACGTGTGAAAACAATATTTTTTAGTCTGGGAGAGATCAATGCCATAGCGTCTTAAGGCGCAAAAAAAGAGATCGGCTTTTTGCCGCTGTTTGTTGTTGTTGTTGTTGTTGTTGTTGTTGTTGTTGTTGTTGTTGTTGTTGTTGTTGTATTGCCCGGAATGCGTTCATGCCCGGTTTGCCAGCTTCAGAAGTCAGTAGCGTCTCTGATAGAACTGAAAAAGCGACGACGAAAGCATGAAACTGTTTATCGTCGTCGCGTTTCTCACACCGAAAAGTATCGCATCTGCGCTCTGCTTAATGTTGCTCCACGGCGGTTTTTCTACTATTTATTTATCTATCTTTATCTATCTATTAACGAATAATAAACGACGATTACTTCGTTAATTGCACCCGGATTTCTCCGCCGGGATGCGCTGCACTATGTACATTGACGTACAGATTGCCTGCTAAATAGCTGGCATATTGCGGGTCGGTCAACATCGCGCCCGCTGGCACCGACCAGACGTTATCGCCCGTTTTGCTCAGCGGCACAATCACAGGACCATTGACACCTGCTGCGCCGATATGGATATGGGCAGCTTTGCCATCGATCCCGGTCGTCGTTACATTGCCGCTGACAGACTTATCGGCAGCCACTGTAATGTTGGTAATTCCGCTAGCTGTGGAGTCATTTGCGGGTACTTCATGCGCGCCATCCAGTTTGGCCTGCATGCTGTGTCCCATCATTCCCATCATTCCCATCGTGGCTTTTGGCGCTGGTGGAGCGGACGCTGTTGATGCGCAACCAGTTATCACCAGTGTCATCAGCAGTGCAGAGGCGAACAAATATGGCCGTAGTGCTTTATGTTGGGTAAACATCGTGATTTCCTTTTCGGTTATTGGTTATTTGTAGCGTCGCGGGAAACTAGTGTAGTCCGTTTTTAACTTCCGTACTGTGGTGACAAAACAACTAATAACGGGGTGCCAATAAGATTTATTTAGCGCTTATTTAGGGTGCGTTGAGCGGTTTTAACCAGCCTGCTTTGTTACAAAGGAGGGGGTGTTATTCGCCGTTGCCATAGAAAATCCAATTTGCGCCCGCTTCATGCGATATGGTTATCAATAAAGTCACATACTCGCATGTTATTTATTGTGTAAACAATAAATATTTCATCACCGGGTTTCAATTGACAATAAGAATCATTCGTAATAAATTTCTGTTTAATTAAGTAAAAGCAGATATTTCTCCAGAATGTTCTGTCTCCAGAATTGCACCACAATTTGTCGAGAAGTTTTGCGCTGTTTTTGCTACTGCGTCTGTTTTATTGTTCTTTGTAATCTTAGTCAGCCAACTGGGTTTGATCCCGGCCAGCCAGCCAAATGCTATATCGCTATGCCGTAATTAACTCCCCATTTGCTTGCTCGTATCGGGCACACACTGACTAAACAAGGAAGAAGTAATGAACCGACGTCTCACGCCATTGGCCGCAGCTTTGCTGGCAGCCTTTGCTGCGCCTGTTGCCATGCAACAAACTGCTTATGCACAAACGGTGCAAGTCCCCGCAGCACAAACTACGCAAGCTGAAGCCTCATTGCCTGAAGTAACGGTCAAGAGTCAAACCGATAGCAAAGATTACAATCCGGGCGTCAGCACCGTAGGCGGCAAAGTCGCCACGCCGATTCGTGATATTCCGCAATCCGTCAACGTCATCACGCGCGCAGTTTTAGAAGCGCAGGGCGCGGCGTCGTTGCAAGAAGCTTTGCGTAACGTGCCAGGTATCACCATCGGCGGCGCTGAAGGTGGACAAATCGGTAATAACTTTAATTTACGCGGTTTTAGCGCCCGTACCGATATGTATCTGGACGGTTCACGCGATCGCGGCCAGTATTATCGCGATACTTATTACCTGGAATCGGTCGAAGTCCTGAAAGGCCCTTCATCGATGTTGTTTGGTCGCGGTTCAACTGGCGGCGTCATCAATCAGGTTAGCAAAGCCCCGTTTCTGGCAGATGCCAATCAGGTTACTGCTAGCGCGGACACCAACGGTGGTGTGCGCTCCACTGGCGACTTCAACCGCAAATTGTCCGATACCTCGGCATTTCGCGTAGAGATGATGGCGCAAGATGCCAAGACCAATCGTGACCAGATGAGCAATCAGGATTTCGGTGTCGCGCCGTCGTTGCGCTTCGGGATCGGTACGCCAACTGAAGTGACTTTGTCGGCTTTGATTTCGCATAACCACGACATGCCGGATTACGGTATTTCGGCGGTGAACGGTCATCCTGTGAACGTTCCGCGCAATACTTTTTACGGTCTCAATGATGATCGTACGATTCAGGATGTCGCCATCCTCAGCGCCCGCGTTCAGCACAAGATCAACGACAATCTGACGTTCCGCAATCAGACGCAGTACAGCGATTACAGAACCGATGCGCGTGAGACTGCGCCAAATAACGTCGGCACAATGAACGGTGGTGTATTTGCCGCATTGCCAACCGTTGCGCAGGGCAATCTTACCAATTTGCCGCTGAATCAGTTGTTTATCAAACTGGCTAGCCATGATCGTACGATTCATGATCAGTCGCTCGATAATCAAACCGATTTGATTGCTAAATTTGAGACAGGGTCGATCAAGCACACGCTGATTGTCGGAACTGAAATCAGTCATGATGAATACGATAATGCCGGTTATACCCGTAATAATTTGCCGATTGTCACGCTGATTAATCCGGTGTATCAATCGCAGCCAGCTAACGTCACCACGACGGTTGGCAATCACGTTACATCTAGCGCCAATGCTTTGGCAGCGTATTTCAACGACACCATTGAATTGAATAAGCAATGGAAATTGGTCGGTGGCCTGCGTTGGGATCGTTATCAAGCCGCGTTGAACAACAGTATCGCTACTGGTACGCCACCGTTCACGCGTGCGGATCAAACTGTGAATTTCACTAGCGTTCGTGCTGGCGTGATTTATCAGCCGACTAGCGCGCAGTCTTACTACGCGTCATATGGCACGTCGTTCAATCCTTCGCTGGAGCAATTGACGGTGACGTCGGGTCAGCAGGGCGTTGCGCCAGAGACTAACAAATCGTACGAAGTCGGCGCGAAATGGGATTTGTTTAATGGTGATTTGTCGCTGACTTCGGCGATATTTGATATCGAGAAAACGAATGCCCGTTCGTTGGTAACGACAGGTGTTTATCAACTTGATGGTGATGTACGTGTGACCGGGTTTGAGCTTGGTGCGAGCGGTTACATTAACCCGCAATGGCAAGTTCTTGCTGGCTATACGCATTTGAATCCAACTGTGATCAAGGCATCGGCGGCGGATGGTACACAAGGTAAAACGCTGGCTAATACGCCACGCGATAATTTGACTTTGTGGTCAACTTATAACCTGAGCAAAATATGGGAAGTTGGTGGCGGCGCGGTGTATATGTCTAGTCGTTTTGCTAGCAATACTGACGTTGTTTCTGCTGGCGGTTATACCCGTTTTGATGCGACGGTGGCTTTTCATCAGCCTAAGTATGATGTCCGTTTGAATCTGCTCAATCTGACGAATAAGTATTATATTGATGCGTTGATTCCTTCAGATGGCGGTCGTTCGGTTCCTGGCGTTGGACGTACTTTGCTGGCGACTGTGACTTATCGTTTCTAATTACTTTTAATTGTTTTTCGTTGTTTTTCGTTGTTTTTTATTAAGGCTGTTTTCCCATGCTGTTAACTATCCCCAACGTATTGAGTGCCGAGCAACTTTCTTTGGTGCGAGATAAGCTCAATGCTGCCGGGGATGCATGGGTTGACGGTCGTGCTACAGCTGGTCATCAGGGTGCGCAGGTTAAGCGTAATCTGCAAATTAATGAGCATGCGCCGGTTGCTATTGAGCTGGGTGATCTTATTTTGGCTGAGTTGGAACGGCATCCGCTTTTTATTAGCGCTACGCTGCCGCATCATGTTTATCCGCCTATGTTTAATTTGTATCAGGGGGGGATGGAGTTTGGTAGCCATGTGGATGGGGCGGTGCGGTTGGTGCCTGGGAGTCGAGCCAAAATACGTACGGATATTTCGGTGACGTTATTTCTGAGTGAGCCGGATTCTTATGATGGTGGTGAGTTGCTGGTGGAGGATACGTATGGGGTGCATACGGTTAAGCTTCCCGCTGGGCATATGATTGTTTATCCGGCTAGTAGTTTGCATCAGGTTAAACCGGTTACGCGGGGGACGCGGTTGGCTTCATTCTTTTGGGTGCAAAGTATGATTCGGGATGATGCGCAAAGGACTTTGTTGTTTGATTTGGATAGTGCGATTCAGAGGCTGAATCAAAGCGGGGGGGATGCTCATGCTTTGGTGCAGTTGACTGGGAGTTATCATAATTTGTTGCGGATGTGGACTGATATATAGGGTTTAGTTTGGCTTAGTTACATTAGTCTGTTTTATTTATTAGGGTTTGCTCTCCGTGGATGCTTGCTGGTGGCGGCCCGGCAGCCGGTCACTTTGTTCTTGCTTCAGCTAGGCGCCCTCGCAGAAAACGCGACCAAAAAGAAGGCGACCGCCAAGACGCTGCCCTTCGGATTCCCAAACTTTTTAGCCATCCCGAGGGCCGAGAAACCAACTCGCTGCGCTCAAACGTGTTTCCCGCCTATTTCCGAGTGACAGCTAAAAAATTCGGCAGCGCCCCATGACGGCTAGGTCAACTGCCACTTCAACAGCAACCGCAGCTGCTACTTCAAAAACAATTTCAACTTTGGCTGCGCTTGTCGCATCTACTTCAACTGATTTAATCCGCTTTCGTTCCTAGCGCTGCTAGTAATGCTTGTCTTGCTTTGGCTTCTTGCGGGGCTACGCCAAAACCTACCATGATGTTTTCTGCGTTGAAGAAGCGGCAGATGGTTTTTTCGCCGTCTTGCTCTGTTTCCCAGCGGCCGCCTTCGATTGCGTGGCGTGGTGGTGGGACCAGTGCTAGTGGATAGCTTGGAGTTTTGACGATTACCGGGGCATCTTTTAGTTCTATTTGGGTGTTTTCGCCGGTGAGGGTTTTTGCTATGGCGCGGGCGGCGCTCATTATTGGGGCTATGTAGGGTAGGGGACTGGTGCGACCTTGGTTGTCTAGGCGGTATTCGGCGCAGTCGCCTAGGGCGTAGATGTCTGCTGCGCTGGTGCAGCCGTGGTCATCTACTAAGATGCCGCGGTCGGTTTTTAATTGGGCGGCTGTGGCTAGTCTTAGGTCTGGACGCAGGCCTACTGCGGTCAGGACTACGTCTGTGGTGATTGTTTCGCCGTTGGCTAGTGTTACTTGCAGGGCTTCGCCAGCGTGGTCGATGCGGGTGGCCGTTGTGCCTAGGTGCAGATTTATGCCGCGTGAGGTCAGGGCTTTTTGCAGGCCTTGGGATAATGCCGGGGCTGCCAGGGCTGCTAATGGCAGGGCGTTCGGGTCGATCAGGGTGATTGCGTGGCCGTGGGCTGCGAGGTCGTCGGCGAATTCGCAACCTATCAGGCCTGCGCCCAGAATGGTTACGCGGGCTGAGGCGCGGTGTTCCGGTAGTAGTTTGGTGCGGAATGTGGCGTAGTCGATGATGTGATTGACTGACAGTACGGTGTCGCTGGCGTCGCCGTCGATGTGTAGGCGGATCGGTTGTGCGCCTACGGCCAGGACTAGTTTGTCGTATTCGAACGGACCGGCGCTGGTGTCTAGTATCTTGGCGGTGCTGTCGATGTTGTTGACTTGCACGCCAGGGAGGACAGTGGCTTGTAGTTGCTCGGCCATTTGGGTGGCGCTTTGCGTGATCAGTTGCGCGGCGACTTTCTTTTGTGCGAACGCATTCGACAGCATCGGTTTTGAGTAATAACCGCCGTCGTCTGCGGTAATGATTGTCAATGGAATAACTTTGTCCAGACGGCGTAATTCGCGGGCTAGGGTATAGGCGGCCATGCCCGCGCCGATGATGATGATTGGTTTCATGATGGTTTCTGAGTGAGTCGGTTGGGCGTGATGATAATGCGGATTCGCGGAACCGGCTAGGGCGAATGCCTGTTCTTTAATCAATGTTCGCCATCGGTTAAATACGATGATGACACATTGTTGCTTGATAGATATTGATTATTTAGTATTTATTGATCATAGTTTTTTTCTTTGACTGCCGTGGTCCGCATACACAAAAATGGCGATGTGGATTGTACTTATGAGAGAGGCAGTTCATACCAAAAACGCATAAGTTGACGCGTGCAGTCTGCTAGAATTACCGTCCTTTCACATGAACTATTTGGGGACAGCAGCATGGATTCGATGATTGATACAAAAGAAGAACTTCGCCAACAATTGCGTCAAGCTGCACTTGAATATCATGAGTTCCCGACGCCGGGCAAGATCAGCGTTACTGCGACCAAGACATTGACCACGCAGCGCGATCTGGCGTTGGCCTACTCTCCCGGCGTTGCTGCCGCGTGCGAAGAAATCGTCGCCGACCCGGCCAATGCATTCCGCTATACAGCGCGTGGCAATCTGGTTGCCGTCATCACCAACGGCACTGCTGTTCTTGGCCTGGGTAATATCGGCCCGCTGGCATCGAAGCCAGTGATGGAAGGCAAGGGCGTTCTATTCAAGAAATTCGCCGGTATCGACGTTTTCGATATCGAAATTAACGAAACCGATCCAGACAAACTGTGCGACATCATCGCCTCGCTGGAGCCGACTTTCGGTGGTATTAACCTGGAAGACATCAAAGCGCCGGAATGCTTTGAAATTGAGCGTAAATTGCGCGATCGCATGAAGATCCCGGTCTTCCATGACGATCAGCACGGCACTGCGATTATTGTCGGCGCGGCGATTCTGAATGGTCTGAAAGTCGTCGGTAAAGATATCAAAAATTGCAAATTGGTTGTCTCCGGTGCGGGCGCTGCAGCGCTTGCCTGTCTTGACCTGATCGTTGATCTTGGCTTCCCGATTGAAAATATTTTCGTCACCGATCTGGCTGGCGTGGTCTACGAAGGCCGGGTCGAACTGATGGATCCGGACAAATTGCGTTTCGCCCGCAAAACCGATGCCCGCAAACTGGCTGATCTGATGCCGGGTGCAGATATTTTCCTTGGCCTGTCCGCTGGCGGCGTGCTTAAGCAAGATATGGTCAAGGTAATGGGACCGCGTCCTATCGTATTGGCGCTGGCAAATCCAAATCCTGAAATTCTTCCCGAAGATGTCAAAGAAGTACGCGATGACGTCATCATGGCAACCGGTCGTTCGGATTATCCAAACCAGGTTAATAACGTATTGTGTTTCCCGTACATTTTCCGTGGCGCGTTGGATTGCGGTGCAACCACTATTACGCGTGAGATGGAAATCGCGGTTGTCCACGCGATTGCAGAACTGGCGCAAGCCGAGCAGTCGGATGTTGTCGCGGCAACCTACGGTATCGCAAATATGTCATTCGGCCCGGATTACATTATTCCGAAGCCATTCGATCCACGTCTGATGATCAAGATCGCGCCAGCCGTTGCAAAAGCCGCTGAAGCATCTGGCGTGGCTTCGCGTCCGATTTCGGATATGGATGCCTATATCGGCCGCTTGCAACAGTTCGTGTATCACAGCGGTACTTTCATGCGTCCGCTGTTCCAGATTGCCAAGAAAGCACCGGCTGGGAAAAAACGGATTGTTTTTGCCGAAGGTGAAGAAGAGCGCGTACTGCGTGCGGTCCAAATCGTGGTCGATGAAGACCTGGCTAAACCGATTCTGGTCGGTCGTCCTGCCGTGTTGCAGCAGCGTATCGAGCGTTTCGGTTTACGCCTCAAAGTCGATGTCGATTTTGAAGTCATCAATCCTGACTTCGACGAGCGCTATCGCGATTACTGGCAGACATTCCTGGCAATGACCAAGCGTCAAGGCGTGACCGAGCAATACGCAAAGCTTGAAATGCGTCGCCGTCATACCCTGATCGGTTCGATGGCAATTCACAAGGGCCATGCTGACGGCATGATCTGCGGCACCTACGGAACGCATGATTTGCATTTGACCTACATCGACAAAGTATTAGGCCGTCGTGAGGGCGTTAATGTCTACGCAGCGATGAATGCATTGATTTTGTCGAATCGCCAATTGGTGATAGTCGATACGCACGTCAATGAAAATCCAACTGCTGAACAAATTGCAGAAATCACGATTCTGGCAGCGGAAGAAATGCAGCGTTTCGGTATCAAGCCACACGCAGCGTTGCTGTCGCATTCCAATTTCGGCTCCAGCAATAGTGCGTCTGCGCAAAAAATGCGTAAGGCGTTAGCGATTGTGCGTGAACGTGCGCCGGATCTGGAAATCGACGGTGAAATGCATGGCGATACAGCTTTGGATCGGGCTTTACTGAAAAAAGTAATGCCAGATTCAACCTTGACAGCAGACGCTAATTTGGTCGTGATGCCTAACATCGACGCTGCCAATATCGCCTATAACTTGCTGAAAACGACTTCCGGTAACGGTGTCGCAGTCGGTCCAATTCTGTTGGGTTGCGCCAAGCCGGTACACATTCTGACGCCATCGGCGACGGTCCGTCGTATCGTCAATATGACAGCGTTGTGTGTAGTGGATGCCATTTCTGAGCGTTGATTGTAAAGTGCTCAGGCTTGCGTAATCGCAGGCCGTAATAGTAGTTCTGTGTGCGGCAAGCTAAGTTTTCGCATACAGAACGGATAAAAAGCCCGGATTTTTCGCCTAAACGCGATAATCCGGGCTTTTTTTCGATCAAATATTCACCCTGCCGACGATTTAGCGATAGTGGACATGCAATTCTGCCTCACGCTATTCCTTAACATCAATGAGGCCACTGGCAAGTCCCAAACAAGCCGCCACAGCAACCCTATTTTTTCCTAGTGAAGTGGCGATAAGTCCTAGTAATATCAGTCTTGATCAAAATGTAAATGTGCTGACGGTTCAGCGCTGATTTTTCAGCGCTGCCGCAAATGTCGTTACCGGAGACGCAAATGTCAGAATATCTAAAGAGCCCTTTAATGGGCCAAATGATGCGTCAGCCTCTGCTGATTTCAAGCATTATCATCCACGCAGATCGCCATTTTGGCGATAACCAAATCGTCTCGCGCCGGGTTGAGGGCGATATCTACCGCTACACCTACCGGGATTGCCATCGGCGCGCACGGAAGCTGGCCAATGCGCTGAAGACGCTCGGCGTAAAAATGGGCGATCGGGTCGCCACACTGGCATGGAACGGCTATCGCCACATGGAAGCGTATTACGGCATTTCCGGTTCTGGCGCGGTGTTGCATACCATCAACCCGCGTCTGCATTTTGAGTTGATCGCCTACATCGCGAACCATGCTGAGGATGCGTATTTGCTGTTTGACGCCTGCTTTCTGCCCATCATTCAAGCCATCGCGCCGCTGACAAAAACCATCAAGGGTTATATCGTCCTCTGTGATCGCGACCAGATTCCGCAGGATCACAAAATCCCCAATTTGTTGTGCTACGAAGAATTGCTGGACGCCAGTTCCGACGACTATGCATGGCCGCTGTTCGATGAAAATTCTGCCTCCAGTTTGTGCTACACCTCCGGCACTACGGGCAATCCCAAAGGTGCACTGTATTCGCATCGCTCGACGCTGCTGCATTCTTACGCGTCGGTCATGCCGGATAGTCTGAATGTCTCCGGGCGCGATACGGTCTTGCCGGTGGTGCCGATGTTTCACGTCAATGCCTGGGGTTTGCCTTACGCCGTACCGCTGACGGGTGCCAAGCTGGTCTTGCCCGGCGCAGCGCTGGATGGTAAGTCGTTGTATGAATTGTTCGAGCAGGAAAAGGTCACTTTTTCCGCCGGAGTGCCGACAGTCTGGTTGGGTTTGCTGACGTATATGGCGCAGAATAAACTCACCTTTTCGACGTTTAAGCGCACCGTCATCGGCGGCTCGGCCTGTCCGCCTGCGATGATGAAAACCTTGCGCAATCAATACGGCATCGAAGTTATCCATGCGTGGGGCATGACCGAAATGTCGCCGCTCGGCACCAGCGGCACCTTACAAAACAAGCATTTGTTGTTGCCAGCCGAGCAGCAAGAAGCCATTCTGCAAAAGCAGGGGCACGCCATCTTTGGCGTCGATATGAAAATCGTCGATGACGATGGCAACGCTTTGCCGTGGGACGGCACAACCTACGGTAATTTGCTGGTGAAAGGGCCGTGGATCATCGACGCGTATTTTAAAGATGAAGGCGGCGATGTTTTGGAAGATGGCTGGTTTCCGACCGGCGACGTGGCAACCATAGATCACGATGGTTACATGCAGATCACCGACCGCAGTAAAGACGTGATCAAATCCGGCGGTGAATGGATCGGCACCATCGATCTGGAAAATATTGCGATGGCGCATCCCGCCGTGCAGATCGCCGCTTGCATCGGCGTGGTCCATCCGAAATGGGATGAGCGGCCATTGCTGCTGGTCGTCAGAAAACCGGACGCCGAAGTCACCAAAGAAGAATTATTGGCATTTTACGAGGGCAAAATCGCCAAATGGTGGACCCCGGACGATGTTGTCTTCGTCGAAGCATTGCCCATCGGCGCAACCGGTAAATTGTTGAAGAATAAGTTGCGTGAGCAGTTCAAGGATTACATCTTGCCCACTGCCTGATTGCGAGAAAATAGGCGCAGGCTAGTGTTATCAATCCGCTGCGTCTTTATTTTC
The DNA here is from genome assembly GCF_003056055.1 of Glaciimonas sp. PCH181. Taxonomy (NCBI): domain Bacteria; kingdom Pseudomonadati; phylum Pseudomonadota; class Betaproteobacteria; order Burkholderiales; family Oxalobacteraceae; genus Glaciimonas; species Glaciimonas sp. PCH181. The sequence continues at coordinate 321,450 of NZ_PYFP01000002.1, read as the reverse complement.
TTGCCATTTAATCGGCACCCGGCCGGTCTGCACGTGCGGCGATGCGCGTTCGCAGTGACCGGGTTGATCGTCAAAAAACATGTGCGGTCTGAAGGCAGCCAGCACGTCTGATTTGGCGACGCCGCCCATGAAGAACGTTTCATCAATGGTGACATCCCAGGCGCGTAATGTGCGGATCACCCGTTCGTGGGCTGGCGACGAACGTGCCGTCACCAGCGCGGTACGGATCGGCGCAGCGCGGCCATCGGGATTTTTGAAATTGCTCTGAATAAACGATAACGCCATCAGCAATCGTGCGAAGGGACCTTTTGGCAGCGGTTTCAACGCGTTTTCACGCTCGTGCTGCTCAAAAGCTTCAATCCCTCTGGCTTGAAAAATGCGCTCTGATTCATCCGAAAAGATCACCGCATCGCCGTCAAATGCGATGCGAATCTGATCCAGCTCCTGAACGTCGCCGTCAGCACTTTGATGGATCGGCATTTGATACAGCAGCGCAGCGGGTGTATCCGAATTGATGGCCGCCTGCACGTCATCTTCATGCAGCGACAAAAATAGGCTGACATTAAAGGCATGCAGATAAGGTGCCAGCGACGCGCCGCCGGACAATACTGCCCGTGTGATATCCAGCTCGTAATGTTTGATTGCGTTAAAAATGCGCATCGACGTTTCGGACGAATTGCGCGACATAATCACGACTTCGACCAAACGTTGATCTGGGGTCAGTTTGTTTAACTTCAGCAACGCCTTGACCAGCGCAAACGCCGCGCCGGGTTTCAGAATCTGATTTTCATTCAGTAGTTGATGCTGCTGATACGCCGCTAACCCCTGCGTGCGAAAAATAGCTTCTTCCGCTTCCAGATCAAACAAGGCGCGGGAAGAAATACCGATGACGAGCAGTTTATCGAGAGAAAAGGGCATGGACGTTGGTCGAGCAAAGAAATTGATTGCTCATTATAGTCGGCTATCTGGTCTATCTATAGACAGCGGTCCGACTAGCCTCGTCTTCGCAATACCGCGCTGCTAATGACAGATCAATGATTCATCAATGGCTGACCTGCTGACGATTAAGCGCCATGCCAGCGGCGGCAGAGCGGGTTTCCACTCCCAGCTTAATAAAAATGTGCTCCAGATGTTTGTTCACCGTACGTGGGCTCATGCCCAGAATCTCCGCAATATCGCGATTGGTTTTACCCTTCGCCAACCAGTTCAGCACATCGGTTTCACGCGGGGTAAGCCGATATTGCTCCAACGCTGGTATCAATCCCGATGCCGAAAGGGTAGCTGGTTGCACAGCCATTTTTTCTTCCAGCGCATCGATCACGCCTTTGGCTTGCGCCATCATGCGCGCGGTCTTGATATGCGCACCGATACGGGCCACCACCTCTTGCGGGCGTATCGGTTTAGTCACGTAATCGATCCCGCCGACCTCAAAACCCTTTACCACGTGCTCGGTCTCGGTCAGCCCGGTCATAAACACAACCGGCACGTGATCGACATGTTTTAATAGTTTGATCCGACGGCAAGTCTCAAAGCCATCCATGCCCGGCATTACCGCGTCCAGCAGAATCAAATCCGGGGTAATACGTTGCAATCGTTCCAGCGCGCTGGCACCGTCGGTTGCGACCAACACGATATGCCCGCTTTCATCCAATGCATCCGACAACACCGCCAGATTGTCCGGCACGTCGTCGACGATCAGCACCACGTGTCTGTCAAACCTTGTCGACATCATCACGCATCATCTCCTTAATACGGTTATTAAAATCATTCAGCCGGAACCGCTTTACCAGGCCCCGCATCTCGTTGGTGAAGGGCAAATACGCCTGATCTTGTGCGGCGATCTCATCTAGCCGTTGCAAAATACCTTTGACATAGCCGATCTCTCCCAGCGCCAGCAACGCGTCGAGCTTTTCTTGCGACGGATAGAGAAACATTACTTTTGTCTGCACAGGCAACGGGGCTAGCGTCACTGGTGTCGGTGCTGGTCCTGCAATCCAATCCAGTTTCAGATGCAGCCGGATTTTATATAGCAGTTCATTAAACGATACCGGCTTCACGACAAAATCGGTATGCAGCGCCGTTTCCAGACGTTCCGGTCCGCCATCGATCGCGCTGGCCGATACCATGATCACCGGCAACTGCGCATGACCGCGCGCGCGTATCGTGCGGCAGACCGCCCAGCCATCCATGATCGGCATAGAAATATCCAGCAGCACCAAATCAGGCAATTGCGCCGCAATCGCTGCCAACCCTGCGGCTCCGCTATCAGCTTGCGCAATCACAAAACCCAATGGCGACAAAATGGCGTGCAACACCGCCCGCTGCGAGGCTTGGTCGTCAATGATCAGAATGCGTTTTCTAGCACCGCGATAGCCCGACATTTGATCTTCCAGTTTCAAGCGTGGACGCGGAACATTTACTTGCGGCAAGTAAATCTTTAGCTGAAACGTACTGCCGATGCCGATTTCACTCTTGACTGTAAGTTGGCCGCCCATGATATGGGTCAGCATGCTGCTGATCGCCAGACCCAGACCGGTGCCGATATCCTCACGCAGATTGGCCGCATCGCTGCGCTCAAACGGCAGAAATATCCGCGTCAGGTCTTCGGCGTTGATGCCGATGCCGCTATCGACGATATCGAAGTACGCCATTTCCCGCAGATAACGCACTCGTAATGTCACGCTTCCGCTATCAGTAAACTTGACGGCATTGCCCAGCAGATTAATCAGAATCTGACGCAAACGTTTTTGATCGGCGTGCACCACCTCTGGCATGCGTTCGCCTTTATCGAACTGAAACTGCAAGCCTTTCTCGGCAGCTTGTGGTGCGATCATATCCACGATCTGATCCAAAAATTCGTTCAGCGGCACCTCGTCGGATGCCAGTCGCATTTTGCCTGCTTCTATCCGTGCAATATCGAGCAGGCCGTCAATCAGACTCAACAAATGTTCGCCGCTGCTACGAATCACGCCAACCGCATCGCGCCTGCCTGCTGGCAACGCCGCGTCCAGTTGCAAAATTTGCGCGTAACCCAGAATGCTATTCAACGGCGTGCGTAATTCGTGACTCATCCCTGTCACGAAGCGACTTTTTGCTAAATTTGCCGCCTCTGCCGCTTCTTTGGCGCGTTGCAATTCGCTATCGGTTTGTTTATGCGCTTCGATCTCTTGCAGCAGCAGATTGGTCTGGCGCTCGGATTCTTCATGTGCCACTTTGCGGCTTTCATTGGTCAGAATCAACCACCATGTGCCGACGCCAGTAACCACAATTAATACCGCAAACAATTTAATAAAAACCTCGGACATCGATGCGGGCGTGGACGCAACTCCGGCCACCGGCACGACTTGCTGGTAATACAACGTCCATAAAATCAGGGCCAGTCCTGCTGACAGCAGGCCGAAGACGATCAGATAGTGCCCTATCCGCGTATTTAATTTGCGGGTAAACCGTACCGGCAATATCCGGCGCAATGCATTAAAAATTTGATCCGGCATCCGCGCATCGGTCTTGCAGCGGTCATTACAACGCGCATCCAGCGAGCAGCATAGCGAACAAATCGCGCCTTGATAGGCTGGGCAATGCGCCATATCCGGCGTCTCAAATTGCTTTTCGCAAATCACGCACTCTAATTGTGCGTGCGTGTTTTCGTTAAGCGCCGTATCGGTCTCATCCATCAACGTATTCGGGCGCGCAATATAATAGCGGCCCTTCGTCAGCCACGCGATGATCGGCGCAATCAGCAACGCACTGCCCAACGCAATAAACGGCGACATCGCTTTGGCGACGACGCCAAACACGCCCGCCATCGCAATCCCCGACAACACCGACGCTAACAGCATTGCGCCGACGCCGACCGGATTAATGTCATACAAATGCGCACGTTTAAATTCAATATGCGGCGGACTTAAGCCTAGCGGTTTGTTGATCACCAGATCAGAGACCACCGCGCCGATCCACGAAATCGCGACCAGCGAATACAGGCCCAATACATGTTCCAGTGCATTAAATACGCCCAACTCCATCAGCAACACGGCGATCAAAACATTGAAGACCAACCAGACCACGCGCCCGGGATGGCTATGTGTCAGACGCGCAAAGAAATTCGACCATGCCAGCGAACCGGCGTAAGCATTGGTGACATTAATTTTGATTTGCGATACCACCACAAATGCCGCCACCGCAGCCAATCCCCAGGCCGGGTCGGAAAATACATAGCGATAGCCGATCAGATACATTTGCGTCGGCTCGATTGCCTTTTCCATCGGTACTTCGTGCTGAATTGCCAGATACGCCAATAAAGCGCCGCCTAGCATTTTAGCTGCGCCGATTAAAATCCAGCCGGGACCAGCCAGCAATAATGCGCTCCACCAGCGGACCCGATTTGCGGGCGTTTTCTCCGGCAAAAAGCGCAGAAAATCGACTTGTTCACCGATTTGCGCGATCAACGAAAATGCCACTGTCGCAGCCGAGCCAAACAGCACGACGTTAAATGCCGTGCCATCCTCAGCCCGTCCGGCAAAAGACATTAAGTTAGCGACCGCATCCGGTTCTTTATGCAAGACCGCGATGTACGGCAGCAGCAGCAACACAATCCATACTGGCTGAGTCCACATCTGCAAGCGATTAATCAGTGTGATCCCGTAAGTCACCATCGGAATCACGATCAACGAGCAAATAATGTAGCCCAGCACTAACGGCAAGCCGAAATACAGCTCGACCGCCTGCGCCATGATCGACGCCTCCAGTGCAAAAAAGATAAATGTAAATGACGCATAAATCAGCGACGTAATGGTCGAGCCGATATAGCCGAATCCCGCGCCGCGTGTCAGCAAATCCATATCCACGCCGTATTTCGCCGCGTAATAACTGATCGGCAAGCCCGTCAGAAAAAACAGCAGCGTCACACAAATGATGGCCCAGAAAGCGTTAGTGAAGCCATAACTCAGCGTAATCGCGCCGCTGATCGCCTCCAGCGCCAGAAACGACACCGCGCCCAAGGCGGTATTCGCCAGTCGAAACTCTGACCATTTGCGGAAGGAGCGTGGTGTAAACCGCAGCGCGTAGTCTTCCAGCGTCTCGTTGGCGACCCAGGTGTTGTAATCGCGCCGGACTTTGACGATGCGCTGGGTGGCAGGGGCTTTCACGGAATTCGGTCCTCTTTTGCTACGGCTAAATGGCGTTGTTTTGTCTCTACACTTAAGCAATTTCCACACCAGTGAGCGGCCTCGCTTATACGTCATTTGACGTAGGCCGCATGCGTATTTCAGCCATTTTTTGGCTTTGCATGCCTCTCACCACCCCAATTTCACGCCATTGGCGCACCGATTCAGTGCGGGCTTCTTACGTCAAATAACGTATTGCTGCACTGCGGCGCAAAACTTACTCTCCAATCCAACGCGTTCCGATTAGCGCAAATTCAAAACGCCAACCGATTTCTTTAGTCCATCGTTCTCAAGGAGCACTGCATGTCGCACCGTTCATCTCACTCTTTAACGTCATTCCGCCGTCGCAAAATGTTGATGGGAATGGCGGCCAGCGCTGCCATGCTGCTGCCACTGACGGTTTTTGCGCAACAATTTCCGACCGCCAAAGTCAATACCACCAAGCTGGCGATCACTGATACTGAAGTAACAGTCGGTCAGTTGCATTCGGCTACCGGCACGATGGCGATCAGTGAAACAGGTTCGATTCAGGCCGAGCGTCTGGCGATTGAACAGATCAACGCTGCTGGCGGTATTTTGGGTCGCAAGATCAAGATTATTCAAGAAGATGGCGCCAGTGACTGGCCAACTTTTGCTGAAAAAGCCAAGAAATTGCTACAGAACGATCACGTTGCCGCCGTCTTCGGTTGCTGGACATCGGCCTCACGCAAAGCGGTATTGCCGATCTTTGAAAAAGAAAACGGCTTGCTCTACTATCCAACTTTTTACGAAGGTCTGGAGCAATCGAAGAACGTTTTCTATACCGGACAAGAAGCCACGCAGCAGGTGTTGGCTGGCCTGAACTGGGTCGCCAAAGAAAAGAAAGCCAAAACGTTCTTTCTGGTCGGCTCTGACTACATCTGGCCACGCACGTCAAATAAAATTGCGCGCAAACATATCGAAAACGTCCTGAAAGGTTCCGTCGTCGGCGAAGAGTACTACCCACTCGGCAACACGCAATTCGGTTCTTTGATCAACAAAATCAAACTGAAAAAACCAGACGTAATTTTTGCTGACGTGGTTGGCGGCAGTAACGTGGCGTTCTACAAGCAATTGAAGGCCGCTGGCGTCACTGCTAAGACCCAGAACCTGCTGACTATTTCAGTTACGGAAGATGAAATGCTTGGCATCGGCGGTGAAAACGTCGAAGGTTTCTACGCTTCGATGAAATATTTCCAAAGTCTGGACAACCCAGCTAACAAGAAATTCGTCGCCGAATTCAAAGCCAAATACGGCGCGAATGCCGTCATCGGCGATGTTACCCAAGCCGCCTATCTGGGACCTTGGTTGTGGAAAGCAGCTGTTGAAAAAGCCGGTAGTTTTGACGTCGATAAAGTCGTTGCCGCTTCGCCAGGAATCGAGCTGAAAACATCCCCTGAAGGCGATGTAAAAATTCATCCGAATCATCATCTGTGGAGCAAAACCGTCATCGGTGAAGCGCAAAAAGACGGCCAGTTCAAAGTTGTTTATACGTCGGACATGATCGAACCTAATCCTTTCCCTAAGGGTTACCAATAATAGTTTTGCAGTCGTAAAAGTCAGGCGTGCAGCACCATCGCCTGACTTTTTTTCTTACACATTTTTCGTCCAGTTTCCTTTTTTGTGCCGTCAGGAGTCACCATGGTTTCGCTATCCGAATTCGGTGCCGTTTTTGTCATGCAGGGCTTCAATGGCCTGTCTGTTTTCTGTGTGTTGTTGTTGATGGCATTGGGTCTTGCGATCATCTTCGGACAAATGGGCGTCATCAATATGGCGCACGGTGAATTCCTGACTATCGGCGCATATGTCACGTATTTGTTATCGCAACTGACCACCCAATATGCACCCAGTTTGCAACCGTATTATTTCTTCGCCGCCATCGTTTTATCGTTCGTCGTCGCCTATGGCGTCGGCTATCTGGCCGAATGGCTGATGATCAGCCGCCTGTACAAACGACCGCTTGATACGCTGCTGGCAACCTGGGGACTGAGCCTGGCGATGCAGCAAACTTTCCGTTCCGTTTTCGGTGCAAAAGAAGTCAGCGCAACCCTCCCTGAATGGCTGATGGGTTCATTCAAACTGACTTCGAATATCGATATTCCGATCAACGGTGTGTTCATCATGGGACTAACCCTGATCCTGACCGGCGGCATCTTTCTATTACTGTTTCGTTCGCGCTGGGGTTTGCAAGTTCGCGCCACCGTGCAAAACCGAGTAATGAGCGGCGCCGTCGGTATCAATACGCGCAAAGTTGATCGCAGCACGTTTGCCCTCGGTTGCGGCGTCGCTGGTATCGCTGGCGCAGCATTTACCACCATCGGTTCGACCGGCCCAACCAGCGGTTCGCTGTATATCGTGGATACCTTTTTAGTCGTCGTATTTGGCGGCGCGCAAAGTCTGATCGGCACCATCGCCTCGGCCTTTACCATAGCCCAGACCCAATCCACGGCAGAGTTTTTCTTGACCGGTTCGATGGCAAAGGTGCTTACCTTATCCGCCGTGATCCTGATCCTGATGCTGCGTCCGCAAGGTCTGTTTTCGGCAAAGCTACGCAAATGAGCGCTCTCTTCGTGCTACACCAACCGTCGATTAAAGGCGCACTATGAATTTCGCATACGAAAAATGTTTAGGCGGGCGATCCGGTGCGATTGGCATGCTGATACTGGGCGTGTTGTTACTGGTGGTATTCCCGCTGCTGTTCGATAGCTTTCGACTGAATCTGGTCGGCAAATATCTGACTTACGCGTTCGTCGCAGTCGGACTGGTGCTGTGCTGGGGTTATGGCGGCATTCTCAGCTTGGGGCAGGGCGTGTTCTTTGGCCTGGGCGGCTATTGCATGGCAATGTTTCTGAAGCTGGAAGCATCAGACCCGATCAGTACCAAAATCCAATCCACGCCGGGAATTCCAGACTTCATGGACTGGAATCAGATCACGCAATTGCCGATGATGTGGCGGCCATTTCACAGCCTCACTTTCACTATTCTCGCCGTGCTGGCAGTGCCGACATTAATCGCTTTGGTTATTGGCATTGCGATGTTCAAACGGCGGGTGGGCGATGTTTATTTTTCTATCGTCACGCAGGCTATCGCTGCGATTCTGTCAATCCTGATTATCGGTCAACAAGGTCTGACGGGCGGTGTCAATGGCATCACTGATTTGAAGACGATGCTGGGGTGGGATATTCGCACCGATTCCGCCAAGCTGATTTTGTATTTCATCAATGCTGGATTGTTGCTGAGTTGCGTCGTATTTGGTCGCATCATCCTGACCTCCAAATTAGGTCGCTTGTTGATGGCGATGCGCGATAAAGAAGAGCGGGTACGTTTCTCTGGCTATGACGTCGCCAGTTTCAAGATATTTGTGTATTGCGTCGCAGCGTTATTTTCCGCGATTGGTGGCGCGATGTTCACGTTGCAAGTCGGCTTTATGTCGCCGTCGTTTGTCGGCATAGTGCCTTCCATCGAAATGGTCATTTTTGCAGCAGTGGGCGGCCGTATGTCCTTGCTGGGAGCGGTGTACGGAACATTGCTGGTCAATTTCGGCAAGACTTTTTTCTCCGAGACATTCCCGGAACTATGGCTATTTTTGATGGGCGGTTTGTTCATCGTAGTGGTGATGTATTTCCCGAACGGTCTGGCTGGCTTATACGACAGTCATGGCAAAAAATTGCTGGCAAAGTTTAAGCGTAAAGCAACACCGGTTATCCCTGAAGCACCTGTTAAAAAGCAACCCGTAACAGCGTCACCATCTATCGTAAATAGCAGCAATCTGGAGGTGTCGAAATGAGCGGCCCGATAGGATTTGAATCCACCGAACATCCAGTGCTGGCGATTGAAGATTTGACCGTTTCATTCGATGGCTTTACTGCTGTAGATAAGCTGAATTTATACGTTCAGCGCAACGAAGTGCGTGTCGTGATCGGTCCTAACGGTGCAGGTAAAACGACGGTGTTGGATTTGATTTGTGGAAAGACGCAGGCGACTTCGGGCAGCATTCAGTTTAAGAATCGTGAACTGACAAAAATGCGCGAGCACGAAATTGTGCAAGCGGGCGTTGGCCGTAAATTTCAGACACCGTCGATCTATGAAAATCTCTCTGTCTTTGAAAATCTGGAGATTTCTTTTCCACGCGGTCGGAAGGTCTTTGGTGCGCTGGTATTCAAGCGCAGTCCCGACGTGATCGAACGCGTAGAGATGGTCGCCAAAGAAATTTTTCTGGAACAACATCTGACCATGCAAGCCGACTTGCTATCGCACGGCCAAAAGCAATGGCTGGAAATCGGCATGTTGCTGATGCAGGAGCCAGAGTTGTTAATGCTGGATGAGCCGGTTGCGGGGATGAGCGTTTCAGAGCGCGAAAAGACCGCTGAATTACTGGGGCGTATCAGCAAAGGCCGTTCGGTGCTGGTCATTGAGCACGACATGGAATTCGTTAAAAGTATTGCGCACAAAGTGACCGTGCTGCATCAGGGAAAAATTCTGGCCGAAGGCAGCATGGATCAGGTGCAGGCCGATCCAAAGGTCATCGAAGTCTATCTCGGGCACTAAGTCCTCATTCAAGGAATGCATATGTTTAATGTTGCGCACCTCGCCTCCGGTTACGGTCAGAGCCAAGTCATTCATGACATTAATTTGAACGTTGCCAAGCAGGAAATCGTCGCCGTCATGGGCCGCAACGGCATGGGGAAAACCACGCTGTTTAAAACCTTGATGGGCATCCTGCCAACCCGTGACGGCAGCATCACTATCGATGGCATCGAACTGGCAAAAATGGAAAGCCATCAGCGTGTCGCCAGTGGCGTGGCCTATGTTCCACAGGGCCGCATGATTTTTCCGAGTATGACAGTACTGGAGAATATTCAAACCGGCTTGCCGGCTGCGGCGCAGGGGCGTGTGCCCGAAGAACTTTATGCCTTATTCCCGGTGCTGTTCGATATGCGTAGTCGGCGCGGCGGCAATCTGTCCGGCGGTCAGCAACAGCAACTGGCGATTGCCCGCGCCTTAGCGACTAATCCCAAAGTGCTGCTGCTGGATGAACCGACCGAAGGTATTCAGCCATCGATCATCAAAGACATTGCGCGCAGTCTGAAAGAGATCCGCAAAATCCGCGAACTGACGATCATCGTGTCCGAACAGGTGCTCAGTTTTACGATGGAAATTGCAGACCGTTTTCTAGTTATCGACAAGGGGCGCTTCGTCTATGAAGACACCAAAGATCGAGTCGATGCAGCGACGATCAGTCGTTATTTATCGGTGTAGTTGACTTAATAAATCCGAACAACCCACGAGAGAATAACGAGAAAGTAACGGGAGAGAAGCGATGAGACATGGTGATATTTCGGGCAGCAAAGACGCGGTTGGTGTTGCGGTGGTGAACTACAAAATGCCACGCTTGCATACCAAGGCAGAGGTGTTGGACAACGTGCGCAAGATCGCCGCGATGGTAGTCGGCATGAAGCAGGGCTTGCCCGGTATGGATCTGGTGATTTTCCCCGAGTATTCCAGCCATGGGATTATGTACGACCCGACTGAAATGATGGAAACGGCCTCCACGATTCCCGGTGAAGAGACGGATATTTTTGCCAATGCCTGCCGCACCGCCAATGTCTGGGGCGTGTTTTCACTGACCGGCGAGCGCCATGAAGATCATCCAAACAATGTGCCGTACAACACGCTTATTCTGATGAATAACCTCGGCGAAATCGTGCAGAAATATCGCAAGATCATGCCTTGGACGCCGATTGAAGGGTGGTATCCCGGTGAGCAGACGTATGTCTCGGATGGCCCTAAAGGGTTGAAGATCAGCCTGATTATTTGCGATGACGGTAACTACCCCGAAATCTGGCGCGACTGCGCGATGAAAGGGGCCGAATTGGTGGTGCGCTGTCAGGGCTATATGTACCCCGCCAAAGAACAGCAAGTCATGGTCTCTAAATGCATGGCGTGGATGAACAATATTTATGTCGCGGTCGCCAATGCCACCGGCTTTGACGGCGTGTATTCGTATTTCGGCCATTCCGCCATCGTCGGCTTCGATGGCCGCACGCTGGGCGAATGCGGGACTGAAGAAATGGGGATTCAATACGCCGAATTATCGGTCAGTCAAATCCGCGATGCGCGCCGCAACTGGCAATCGCAGAACCATTTGTACAAGCTGCTGCATCGTGGCTATACCGGCAAGATTAACTCCGGCGAAGCACCGGAAGGCGTTGCCGACTGTCCGTTCGATTTCTATAAAACCTGGATCAACGATCCACAAGCGGCACGCCTGCAAGTCGAGGCTTTGACGCGTAGCACTGCCGGAACGCCGGAATGCCCGATTGACGGCATTCCGAATGCCTGACCTTTTGCCCTCATTTTTCGTCACTCATTAGGAGATACGTATGCAACATTTCAAGATTAAACCCGGCGTACCATTGGCAGAACAAGCAGAACTAGGTCATAACCGCTGGCATCCGGATATTCCATTTTTGTCGTCGGTAAAACCGGGCGAATCGATCATGATTGAGTCACTGGATTTTCTGGATGCGCAGATTAAAGATAACGACGATGTATCCGATGTGCAAAATGTTGACCTGACCCGCGCTCATCCGCTGACAGGGCCGTTTTATGTCGAGGGCGCAGAGCCGGGCGATTTGCTGGTGATTGATTTGCTGGACATCAAACCGATCACACCAGTCGGATTTTCTGGCGTGTTTGCGAAAGAGAATGGCGGCGGTTTTCTGGCCGATATGTTTCCTAATGCAGATAAAGCAATCTGGGATTTGAAAGGTTTGTACGCCACCTCGCGTCATATTCCCGGCGTGCGGATTGCTGGATTGACGCATCCCGGTTTGATGGGTTGTTTGCCTTCGCATGATTTGCTGGCTGAATGGAACCGTCGCGAAGCGCCGCTGGCTGCCAAAGGTCTGGCCAAACCGCCTGATCCAAGCACGGCAGTTTTGCGCGGTCTGCGCGGCCCACAATTTGACTCCATGGCGCGGGAAGCGGCGCGCACAGTGCCGCCACGCGAACACGGCGGCAATACCGATATCAAGGATTTGTCGGCTGGCACGCGGATTTTCTTCCCGGTGTATGTCAAAGGCGCGGGCTTTTCGATGGGTGATTTACATTTCTCACAGGGCGATGGCGAGATCGGTTTTTGCGGCGCGATTGAAATGGATGGCGTCAGTCATGTCGGTTTCGATCTGATCAAAGGTGGCATGGCGAAATACAATATTACATCGCCGATTTTTATGCCTAGTATCGTCAAACCGCATTACGAGCAATGGCTGACCTTTGAAGGTATCAGCGTTGAGAATGGCGTTAATTATTATCTTGATGCGACCGTCGCCTACCGTCAGGCTTGCCTTAAAGCCATCGATTATCTGACCCACTTCGGCTATACCGGCAGTCAGGCGTATATGCTGCTGACCGCTGCGCCAGTGGAAGGGCGGATCGGCGGGATTGTCGATATTCCAAACTGCGCGTGTACGGTATCGTTGCCGACGTCGATCTTCGATCAGGACATCACGCCTAAAGGCATGTTGAACGATAAAGCGTATTGGGGCCGTTAGGCGCGATAGCAATTAGTCAGTCATGCGAATCAGTGCCGCATACGATGCAACGCGGCGCTGATCGGTTCGATGTTATTTTGGGATGGAAATACGATGCCTCTTTACGATATCCGCTGTAGTCATTGCGATGGCATATTCGAAAAGCTGTTGCGCCTGCACGCTTTGCATACCGATATTACTTGCCCTTATTGCGTGCAAGAAACGGCTGCCGCGCCTTTGTTGGGGGCCAGTCATGTCGCGGTGAAAGTCAATCAGCGCTGGAAGCCGCGCAATGGGGCAGAGCAGTTGGCAGGTATGGGCGCGGGCGGTCCGGGCGCGCATACCGGTTCTGCGCGTAGTAGCGTGCTGCACAATTGCAAAGGCTTTAATTGCAGTATGTGCGATACCTGAGCATTGTTTGTTGACCTGCGCTCCGAGAGCCATCTACAGCCTTTCTCGGAGCAGGCGGTTCGCATCAACACTTGCCAATGTGTTGTAAATATCAAGCCTTAGCGTTTTGCAGCGACACGTCATTAGCCGCATTATTGTCATCAAATGCCAGATCACGTATCGCGATTTTTTCGCTGCGGTTGGCTGGCAAGGATACGTCGACAATCTCAGACAATTTTCTGCCGATCAACGCCATGCCGATTGGCGTGACCACCGAAATCATCCCACGGCCCGGATCAGCATCCGCTGGCGTCACAATTTTCACCGAGTGACTATCTTTCGCCCCCGGTGCGCTATACGTGACCGTCGTGTGCAATGCGACGTAACTTTCATCGCGTACACCGGCGGGCAAAATAAAGGCGGTGGCGATCAGGTCTTGTAACTGATCGGCCCATTCGCATTCAACTTCGCTGCCGCGTTCTAAATAGTCGGAAAGATGGGCTAGGGCGGAAGCATCCGCCTGCGTGACACAACGTTGGTTATTCATCGGAAAAGCTCCTGTCTCGGCGGTGATTGCCGAAAAATGCATGGCGTAGCAGTACAGATGCATTGCAGCATCGGCACAACGATTTTTTGTGAGATTGTGAGAGAGGCCCGGGAGCTGTTTCAGAGAACGCTAATCGTTCTCTTGATGCTCACCGAGCCAAAGTAAGGCAGGCAAGGTCTTTGGTAGAAATGGATCGCGCATGGCGTTTTAATGGCGCGCGTATTGCCAGAAAACGTTGCGTAAGATGAAATGGAAACACGCGCCAGTCTTCCTTGCTCGACGCTGAACGAATGCGATTCGATGGAAAAGTGGGCGTGGTCATGAAAAGAGGGCTGGACGTTTTAATGGTTAATGCGCTTGAGTATAGTCGTTTAGAAATTTCCGTCAACCGGCCAAATATGCGCTACTTCAGGCATGGATGAAATCGGCGGATAGGCATGAGGTCAGCCGCACCGCATCTATATTTAGCTGAAGTTAGCTGAATGCCTTCACCACAATCCGGGCTGCCGATGCCAGCACATCCTCGCGCGATTTTGCTTCTTTCTCGCGCTGGGTAAAGTAAAGCGCGACGATAATCGGGGGCTTACCCGGTGGCCATAGCACAGCAACATCGTTGGTAGCGCCGTAATCGCCGCTGCCGGTTTTATCACCAACCTGCCAATCGGCCGGGACACCTGCGCGTATTCTTTTCGCACCCGTCGTATTGCCCTGCAGCCACTGCTGTAATTGCGCTCGCTGAGGCGGTGCAAGGCCATCGCCGAGGGCCAGCCGTTGCAGGCTGTGCGCCATTGCAGCGGGGGTCGTCGTATCTCGTGGGTCGCCGGGAATAGCGCTGTTGAGCGCGGTCTCCCAGCGATCCAGACGGAAGGTGTTGTCGCCTATTGTGCGCGCAAACGCCGTGACAGAAGCCGGGCTGCCTAACGCTTTTATCAACAAATTCGCCGCAGTATTGTCGCTGTATTGCAGCGCTGCGGCGCAGAGTTCGGCAATCGTCATACCGTCCGCGACGTGCCGTTCTGTGATCGGTGAATACGACACCATTTCGCTCGGTGAGTAGTGAATGCGCTGTTGAAGCAATCCGTCTTCGTGCGCGCTGCGTGCCAAAATCGCCGATATTGCTAGCACTTTGAACGTGCTGCAAAACGGGAACCGTTCATCTGCACGGTGGCCTAATTGGCCTCCATCAGCGGTGTTGATGGCGTGGACACCTAGTCGGTCGCCAGTTTGTGTTTCAAGGGCTGCTAATTGCATCTGCGCGGATGATTGATTGCCAGTGCCAGTCTTCAACAACGGCGAACATACGCCCGTCAATGGCAGGGTGGCAATGGCGAGTAGCAAACTACGGCGGTAGGGAACATGCATCGATGAGAAATCCATTAGTATCGGGAAGGTTGGGATTGTGGATAGTTGAATTGGTTCGGCAAAGCCTGTCATTCAGTACATAAAACCAATTTTTTAGCAGGAAAGTGAACGTTCATGCCATATCACTGAATTAACCGAACTGTTCGTTGCCAGTTGAGTCCAAGTCAGACTCCCCACATAATGCGTCCACGCCATGCCACCTGAAATGTCTTCGATGAAACTGTTTTTTTCACCATTGTGCAAACTCGCTGCGCTGTCCGGTATCTTGTTTTTAGCTGGCTGTGCAGGCACTTCGCCAGCTTCCGGCGGCGGTTCATCGGTGCAGGTGTATGGCACTATCGATACCGGTGTGACAATGCAATCGCGCTAGTCATTGAGTAATCTGCAATCCACTCAGATGACGAAGAACTTATGTACATTTACATCGTTTATTTCATGATCCGGGTGTTTTCGCGGGCGGCGTCTCGGTCTGGATGGCGCGGCCGTTACACCAAATCGGCCTGATGTCGGGTTGATCGCAACTGAAATTGCTGGGCGATACGCAACCGGATAGCAGGGAACACGTCATCAAAATGGCGAACACTGTTTTCATGGATTCGACCTTCGTAAATAGCTGCAAGCGCGTGGTCGATTACCATTTTTACCAGCTCCACGCCCGGAGTCAACTTTAGCTTACTCTTTTGTTGCGTTTAAGATTAAATATCGCGCGGCAATGATACATCCTCACTTTGCCCAGATATAATTCTTGGAACGTTTCCGCATTATCCAGCAATAATTATCATAATAAGTGCTGTTTTGTTATCGCTTTTCCGCGCTATTCGCCACTCATCATGTTGAGTCGTTATTTGTCATAGTATTCGTGGAAACGAGTAGACATAAAGTTGCTGTATGGCTATTCTTCGGCATTGACAAAAAAATAAGTGAACTATCTGTCATTGTCGATCGTAGCGATCAACAAAATGACTGAATAAATGCTACTTTTTTGGCGATTGCCGCACTCACCTGAGGCCGCACATCGCACCCTCTCACTATAGAAGTACCTTGCTAAAAGGAAATTCGATGGTGGCTAAAACCGCTAACTCTCTGGCAAAAAAGTTTGCTGGCGCAAGCATAGGCATGACTTCGCGCATTAAGCCAGAAGCCGCCGGATCTTTCCGTATTGTCGGCATCGGTGCTTCAGCGGGAGGTTTAGAAGCATTCGAACAGTTTTTTCGGCCTTGTCCGGATGATTCCGGGATGGCTTTCATACTGATATCGCATCTTGATCCCGATCACGCCAGTCTGCTGACTGAAATTTTGCAACGTAGTACGGCGATGCGCGTATCCGAGGCGCAGGATAACGAGCAAGTGTTGCCGAATTGCGTCTACGTCATTCCGCCCAACCGTGATTTAACCATTCTCGATGGCGCACTGCATTTAAGCGTTCCCGTTGTTCCCCGCGGGCAACGGATGGCGATTGATATGTTCATGTCTTCATTGGCGCAGGATCAGGGTAAAGCGGCGGTCGGGATTGTTCTTTCCGGGACCGGCACCGATGGCACCAATGGACTAAACGCTATTCTTGAAGCAGGCGGTGTTTCTCTGGTGCAAGATCCCACCTTGGCAAAATACGATGGCATGCCGCGCAGCGCGATTAACGCTGGGTATGCCAGTTTTACGTTACCTGCCGAAAAAATGGCAGCACGCTTGCTTGACCATCACTTTAAATCGACTGTGCCCATCATAAAACCAGCACCGGCAGCTATCACCGCCGTGACGGCCAGCAGCATCTCGCGGATACTTCAGTTACTGCAAGCTGGCACGGGTCACGATTTCTCGTTGTACAAAGTAAACACGATTTTCCGTCGCATCCAGCGGCGAATGACCATGCACAGCATCCATGACATAGAAGTCTATGCGCGCTATCTCGGCGAGCATCCGCCTGAGGTGCAGATATTATTTAAGGAACTACTGATTAACGTTACCCGCTTCTTTCGTGATCCCGACACTTTTAGCATTTTGAAGAAAGAAATTCTGGCACCGTTGCTGGCAGAAGTGCCAGATCGGTATATCTTGCGTGCATGGATCGCTGGTTGCGCCACCGGTGAAGAAGCGTATTCCATCGCCATCATTCTGCGTGAACTGATGAACGAAAGCGGCCGCGAATGCAAGGTGCAACTGTATAGCACCGATCTGGATGACGAAGCGATTGCGGTCGCCCGCGCCGGTCTGTATGCGCAAGCTATTGCCGACGACGTCGGGCCAGAGCGTCTGCAACGTTTTTTTCTGAAGGAAGATGCCGGTTACCGGATAAAAAAAGAAATCCGCGAGATGGTCGTCTTTGCGGTCCATAACATGCTCAAAGATCCGCCGTTTACCAAGCTCGATTTGCTGAGCTGTCGCAATGTCATGATTTACCTTGAGCCGGAGCTGCAAAATCGCCTTATCCCCTCTTTTCATTACGCTCTTAAGCCAAATGGCACATTGCTGTTGTCGCCGTCCGAAGGTGTTGGTACGCATACAGAATTGTTCACGCCGATAAATCGCAAGTGGAAATTGTATCGGTCAGTGCCATCCTCTACGCCGACACGCCTGGTGCAGGCACGCGATCTATCGTGGACCGCTGATATACGTAGGAAAACTCCGGAGGACATTATCAAGAAAACCAAAGAAACGAACTTTGCCGAGCTGACTAAGCGGGTGTTGCTGCAAACCTTTGCCCCTGCTTCGGTCATTACCGATGCCAAGGGAGATATTTTGTATGTGCATGGCGATACCGGAAAATATTTGCGCCCGGCACCCGGTCAAGCCTCGCTGAATGTCATCGAAATGGCGCGTGACGGCCTGCAAACGGAATTACGCGTTGCCATTTATGCCGCCGCCAATTTAGGGACTTCGACGCTGAATCAAGAATTGACACTCAAAGCGAACGATACCTCGCAATTGATGACTGTCAGCGTCCGGCCGCTATTGGAAACGAATACTAAACAAGATTTATTGCTAGTCAGTTTTAAAGATGTTGCACCGCCAAGGCCGATGGAACCCGGCGCTGATGCGCATCCTGCCAGCACGGAAGAATTACGGCAGATCGAAGAATTGCAACGCGAACTGACCTACACCAAAGAAAGCCTCCACAGCACGATTGAAGAGCAGCAAAATTTCAATGAAGAACTCAAGTGCGTCAACGAGGAAATGCAATCGACTAACGAAGAATTGCAATCGACCAACGAAGAATTAGAGACCTCTAAAGAAGAATTGCAATCGGTGAATGAAGAACTGGTCACCGTTAATGCCGAGCTAGAAGCCAAAATCGAGCAGCTGGCCGACATGCAAAACGACATGAAAAACTTGCTCGAAAATATTCACGTCGGCACGATTTTCCTTGATCAGCACATGCACGTGCGCCGTTTTACCCGCGACGCTGTGCGGATTTATCGGCTGGCCCCATCTGACATGGGACGTGCACTGGGCGATATCAAATCCGAGCTCAGAGGCGAAGACCTGCTAGGCGAAGCGCAAGTCGTGCTCGATACGCTGATCCCGCTGGAGCGTGAAGTCAGCACCTTAAGCGGTGACTGGTATCTGGCCCGCATCCAGCCATACCGCACGCTCGATAACGTGATCGACGGCGTCGTGCTGACCTTTACCGATATCACCGAACACATCAAGGCAATGGAAGCGCGCGAAGCGCAGCAGCTGGCCGAAGGCATTATCAACACCGTGCGTGAACCGCTGCTGGTGTTGGATAACGCCTTCAGAATTATCTCCGCTAGTCATTCGTTTTACCGTGAATTCAAAGTGCAACCGCAAGACACCGTGGGCTGCTTGATTTATGAAGTTGGCAATCGCCAGTGGGATATTCCCGCGCTGCGTCAATTGCTGGAAAGTGTGCGCCAGCATAACCAGACTTTTGAAGACTATCCGGTAGAGCAGGATTTCCCGATCATAGGCCGCCGAAAAATGCTGCTTAATGCGCGTCGCATAGTCAGCAAAACCGGCGAATCGAATTTGATTTTATTGGCGCTTGCGGCGGCTGTATGACAAAAAAATCAATCAATGCCGACAGGCAGCGTTCAGAGGCTGAACGTCAGCTGGCGGGCACGCCGGTGGGCAACCTGCCAGTGCTGCCAGACCGTTCTACAGAAGAAATTCTGCATGAGTTGCGGGTGCATCAGATTGAATTGGAAATGCAGAACGAAGAATTGCGGCGCGCGCAAATCAATCTGGAAGAATCGCGTGACCGCTATGTTGACCTGTATGACTTCGCGCCGGTCGGTTATCTGACCATCACTCCCGAAGGCATGATTGTAGAGATTAACCTGACCGCCGCAGCGCTGTTGGGTGTGGAGAGAACCAAACTGCTGCAACGACGCTTCACCCGTTTTATCGCATCAGACGACAAGGATCGCTGGCACCGTCACTTTATCAACGTCCTGCGACACAATCGCCAGCATCAATGCGAGCTGCTGCTACAACGCAATGATGGTTCACAGCTTGACGTGCAGCTGGATTGCCTACGCATAGACGTGAATAGTGCTGCGCATAATGGCAGGGTCAACGGCGCAATGGGTTGTGCCAATAATGCAGCAAAACATGGTGAGAATGCGCAGTTAATGCGCATCACATTGACCGATATTCACGCCCGTAAACAGGCCGAAGCCAAGCTGCATCTGATCGCCAAAGTATTTGAGCAAAGCGGCGAAGCGATCATGGTGACAGACGCCAGCCGCACCATCATCATGGTCAATCAGGCGTTTAGTGTCATCAGTGGTTTTAGCGAAGCTGAAACGCTAGGGCAAAATCAAAGCATGCTGCAGTCTGATTATCAGAGTCAGGACTTCTATCACAACATGTGGATGACCATCAATATAGAAGGTCATTGGCAGGGCGAAATGGCATTTCGGCGCAAGGATGGCCGTGAGTATATGGGATGGCTGTTGATCAGCCGGGTTCTCGATGATAACAATAAACTATCCAACTACATCGCCATATTTAGCGACATCACCGAGCATAAAGAAGCGCAGGCGCACATTCATCGACTAGCGCATTTCGATCCGCTGACCGGATTGCCAAATCGTGAGTTACTGAAGAACCGTTTCCGCCACGACCTCTCCGTTGCGCAGCGTACTCAAGGCGCGCTGACGCTGATGTTTCTCGACCTCGATCACTTTAAAAACGTTAACGATTCCCTCGGCCATCAGGTAGGAGATCAATTGTTGATCGCGTGGGCTGACCGTCTGACGGAAACGATACGCGGGCAAGATACGGTTTCGCGTCTCGGCGGCGACGAATTTATTCTGGTGTTGCCGGAGACCGATGCTGCCGGTGCCGCGCATGTCGTCGAAAAACTGTTGGAATTGTCGCACAAACCTTACCAGATAGCGCAATATGAATTGGTCGTTACGCCCTCCATCGGGATTGCAGTTTATCCTGGCGACGGCACCGATTTTGAAGCCTTGTCCAGATCTGCCGATGTCGCCATGTATCGCGCTAAGCAGGCAGGACGCAACGGCTATCGTTTTTTTACCACCGAAATGCAGGCCAACTCAGCCCGCGTAATGCAGCTCGAAAATGCTTTAAGGCATGCGCTGGAACGCAACGAATTCGAACTGTTTTACCAGCCTCAGATACAACTGAGCGATCAGCGCATGGTAGGGATTGAAGCGCTGCTGCGATGGCATCATCCCGAATTTGGCGCGTTATTACCGGCTGAATTTATACCGATCGCCGAAGATAGCGGACAGATTTTGCAAATCGGTGAGTGGATATTACGCAGCGCGATCCGCCAGTGCAAAGACTGGATTAATAGCGGCTTTCCACCGACAACGATAGCGGTGAATCTCTCCGCTGTGCAATTCCGCGATCCACGCTTGCCCGAACTTGTGATGCAGATGCTGCACGAGGCCCAATTGCCAGCGCACTATCTGGAACTGGAACTGACCGAAGGCGTCGCGATGGATAATCCATTGAAAGTCATCGCCACGATGGACCGCTTGCATGCTAATGGTATCCGGATTGCAATTGACGATTTCGGCACCGGTTATTCGTCCCTTAGCTATCTACGGAAATTCAAGGTCTATAAGCTGAAGATCGATCAGTCTTTTGTGCGCGACATTCACGATAGCAGTGAAAACCGCGCCATCATCATGGCGATCATCAGCATCGCCAAAAGCCTTGGCCTGCAAACCATCGGTGAGGGTGTTGAGTCTGAAGAACAGCTGGATTTTTTGAAGGAAAAAGGGTGCGACGAGGCGCAAGGATTTTATCTCGGCAAGCCATTGCCAGCAGCGCAGTTTGAAGAATATTTTGAGACACTCGAACTGAAATACAAGCCTTGATAAAGCTTTAGAAAGTACTCAGTTTCATAGCTTGCTGAAGTGACGAAATGCGTTTAGTCTGCGCCAAAAATTGGTACCCGCGCTACTGCTGAATCTTTCGAATAGCAATAGCACGGGCCTCACCAAATGTCGCTAAACGCAGTCTGCATCAAGATGCATAAGCAGGCATCGCCTGATCGCGCAGATGCGGAATATCCAGTTCTCGCAACTTCCGATATAGCGATGCGCGGCACATTCCTAATTGCCGCGACGCGGCAGAAATATTCCAACGGCTGCCATTTAAAGCGTCAATCACGCGTGAGCGTTCATCGCGCGATGGCGTGCTGGAGTGACTTTGACGTGGGAAAATTGGTAGCGCTGTGATGCGGCGCACATTCTCGACCGGGCTGCTTTCCACCTGAAATTGCATCAAATCCTCAGGCAAATCGCTGACTTCAATCCGCGTTCCATTCATGACGGCGCAGCAATAGCGGACGACCGCATGCATTTGTCGCAGATTGCCCGGCCATGGATACGCCAGCATGTGCTGTAACGCAGCCGGGGCAAGAATCTGATCGGGTGCCTGTATTAGCGATAACTCATCCGCGATCATTTGCATGATCAACTGGTATTTATCGGCGCGTGCGCGCAATGTCGGCAGACGCAGTACACCGCCGGCAATCCGATAATACAAATCCTCGCGGAACGTGCCTTGCGCCACCAATGTTTTTAAATCCTGATGCGTTGCGCAGATCAAATGCACATCTACGCTGACCGGATGCGGCGCACCCAATGGCATGACTTCGCGTTCGGACAACACGCGCAATAATCGGGTTTGCAGAGAAAATGGCATATCGCCGATTTCATCTAAAAATAAAGTACCGCCATCAGCTTGCTGGATTTTGCCTTTCATGCCGCCCGGCAATGCGCCGGAAAATGCGCCTTTGCAATAGCCGAACAATTCGCTTTCGGCCAGACTTTCGGGGATAGATGCGCAATTGACGGCGACTAGATTGCCGTTGCGACGGGCGCTGAAGGCATGCAATGCGCGAGAGAGAAATTCTTTGCCGGTGCCAGTTTCACCAAGGATCAAAATCGGGATGCCGCGGTCGATCAACAACTTGCCGCGTGTAATCAGTTCTTGCATCTGGGGATCGCCGCCGCAGAGTTCTTCCAGTGAGCGATAAGGCGTTGTTCTGACATGGCTTTTATGCGTGGATAAAGCTACCGTTGGTGTCGGCATCATTGTCTCCTGTTAGGAACTAATTATTTTTATAAGTGGCGTTCATTCTGGCTTATGGCTGAATGCGCTTTTTAAAACTCGTCAGGATATGTTGCTGGCAACAAGTCTTGCGTGTTTTTATGAGACAGCGGTAAAAGTCTTGGATCAGAACGCTATCTCTGGAACTAAGAATAGCTAGCTTAGTTGATTACTTCCAATACAATATAGTCACCCAATTAATACCTTAAAGGTATCAGATGATCGAGTTGCGCCATTTAACGTATTTCAGAACCGTTGCTGAAACCTTGCATTTTGGGCGTGCAGCGGGGTTGCTGCATATTTCGCAACCGCCGTTGACGCGGCAAATTGCGGCCCTGGAAAGGGAGTTGGGCGTCATGCTGTTTGACCGCAGCAGACGCAATGTGCAGCTGACGCAAGCGGGGCAGAATTTTTATAAAGATACGGCCGAAATTTTCAACGCGCTGGATCGGGCAAAACGCAACGCCGTGTCTACCAGCGCGGGTAAGAGCGGTGCGCTGATGGTGGGTTTTATGATGTCATCGGCGTATAACATTTTGCCTTCGGTGACGCGGCATTACTCTGCTGCGTATCCTGAAGTGGATATGCAATTGACGGAATATGTGCCGAATTTGTTGGCGATCGATATTAAGGAAAATAAGTGTGATGTGGGGATTATGTATCGGCCGGAGGACTGTGCCGGGTTGGATAGTCGGACTATTTATTGCGAGCCGTTGGTGTTGGTTTTGCCGAAAAATCACCGTTTGGCTTCAAGTGAAATGATTTCACCTAAAGACCTGGCAAGTGAATCTTTTATCAGCATTCCGCGCACGATAGCGCCGGTTGTCTATGATTTGATCGTGGATTATTGTCGGGTGAATGGTTTTAGTCCGCGGATTAAGTTGGCGACTAATTTGCAGCAGACGATTGTTAATCTGGTCGGCGAGGGGTTGGGGGTGGCGATGGTGCCTAGTTCGATGCAGGCGATGCATTTGGAGACGACAGTGTTTAAGCGGATGACGGATGCCCCGATGGTTGAGGTGGCGGTGATCTGGAATAAAGAAAACCGCAACCCTTGTCTTCGGACTTTTGTGGAGACGGCAGAGGAGGTATGGGGGAAACTTGCCGAGTCGATGCAAAGTGCGGAAAAAGGTGCGGTGAAGAAATCGTCGAAATTGGTTAAAACAGAGTGACGAAATAACGTCGGCCGGGATGTTATTTAGTGTGGATTGAGAGGGCCTTTTGCGGCGCTTTTTCAGTTTTAAATACCAACCATCAGAATAAAACCATCAGCAAAAAATACGCAATAAGTTGATCGTGAATTGGGCAGCAAATCCAGGACACCCCCCTTCCATTATTTGTTATAATTTTTTGGCGAAATCACTTTTTTAACGCAAAAAGTTATAATTTCTCGATAAAAGTTAAAAGAATTCAATATCCAGTGACCCCAATCGGCTACGCCCATCTCATTAGTGTCCTAAACCTCAACGTGTTGCCTTTGGCAAGACCAGCGTTTGCCAATCCTTCAGTAAATCGTCGTACCGAGAGCGACGCGCGCATTCTGTTTCCAACTGGCGTCGCCATCGAGAACACACTTGTAGGCCATCTGGAATTTGCACTACGACACGAGGGCGTCAATCTGGAAGTCATCGACGCCGTATTTGAACATCTGCCGCCGCACGATTTAATTGCCCGACTAAAGGCAACCCCCACCGGCGAGCACATCCGCCGGGCCTGCTTTCTCTGGGAATGGCTGACCGGCAAGGACCTGAATGCAGGCATAGCAGTTAAAGGTGGCTACGTAGACCTTTTCCCTGAAGACATCTATTTCACCGCCACCAAATCCACCCGTGCCCAGAATTTTCGAGTTCGCAACAACGCCTTAGGCACACCCGATTTTTGTCCGATAGTGCGCCGCGCAGCCATCCCGAAAGACGCGCCTTTACCAGAATTGCTGCAAGAAGCGCAGAGAACCCTAGATGCAGTAGACAACCCAGAAATTTATAGCCGGGCGCTGGCCTACCTGTATCTGTCAGAAACGCGCGGTAGCTATGCAATCGAATCGGAGACCCCCAGCTTCAGCAAGCAAGAGCGGTTCGTGCAGCTTTTGAAGCATGCGGGAGAGCACGTCAACATGAGCGAAGAATGGCTGGTGAAATTACAAAACGTCATCGTGCGTGACGTCTACAGCCAGGAAGCCTCCTATCGTACTAAGCAAAACTGGCTGGAAGACAGCATTAGTCGCATCTCATTCATCCCGGCACCGATCGAAGACCTGACACGCGTCATGCGCGGTTGGGAAGCCTTCATTAACGATGATGAACGTTGTACCGATGTGCTAGTCAAGGCCGCCTGCGCCGCCTTTGGCTTCGTCTATCTGCATCCTTTTCTGGATGGCAACGGTCGCTTGCACCGCTTTCTTATCCAGCATGTGCTGGCACGCTCGGCGCTTATGGGACCAGAAACAGTTATTCCCGTCTCTGCGGTTATCGAGCAGAACATCCCGCAATATCACGCTGTTCTAAGTGCCTTTTCGCGACCCGTGACGGCACTTTGGGATTACCACCGCGGCGACATCGATCCTATTATTTTGCGCGCGCCGGGCAGTCGCTCTTACCGTTTCTTTGAGGCGGACCGGGAGGTGGCGTTTCTTCATGCCGTTATCAAGCAAGCCGTTCAGGAGGAAATTCCGCGTGAACTCGCTTGGTTAAAGGGGTATGACCTAGCATTTTCAACACTCGATCGTGAGCTGGACGTACCCCAGAAAGACCTTTCAGCCCTCATCCGGATGATTCAGTCCAACAAAGGGATGCTCTCGGCTAATCGCAGGAAAAAGTATGTTTATATCCCAGAAAAGGTCCTCAACCGAATCGAGGAAGTGGTTCGGGAGACGTTCAAAGCCTTAGAGGATCAAGAGTAATCATCAAAAATTTAAGATTTTTCGATAAAAACTGAATATTTAGCAAAAAAGTTATAATTTTTCGATAGAAGTTAGAAGATTTCGATACCTTGGCGACATTTTGGTAAAGCCCCACCCCGAGCTAATTTTGAACAAGCTACCCCGGAGCGCAAACCGTTCCAACGACTAAACCGGGTTTAATCACACTTAAGTGACAACCCGCCATCCACAATTAAATCCACTCCAGTAATATACCGCGCCGCATCCGAAGCCAAAAACAACGCCGCATGTGCCACATCCCAGGCATCCCCCATGTGCCCCATCGGGCACTGCGCATCCCGTTTCTGCCGCATCTCCTCAATATCCCCACCATAAGAAGCCTTCAGCGGCTCCCGAATCATCGGCGTATCCATCATCCCCGGCAAAACACAATTCGCCCGAATTCCCGATCCGGCATACTGCATAGCGACATTCTTTGTGAACGCTAACATCGCCGCCTTAGTCGCCGAATAAGCAACATAAGGAAACCCAATCCAACGCAACGCCGCCACGGAGGAAATATTCACAATCGCGCCTTTGCGCTGGCTCTCCATCACCGGCAAAACATATTTACAGGTCAAAAATAAGCTAGTCTGATTCACCGCCACGACCCGATTCCAACTCTCTTCGCTAGTCTCAACTGGGCCGCCAACTTCGGCAATCCCAACATTGTTATGCAACACATCAATCCGTCCAAAACGCGCCATTACAGCCGCCACCATCGCCTGCACATCTTCGCGTTTAGCAACGTCTACCGCCATGACTTCGCAAATCCCGCCTTCAGACCGAATCACATCGCGCGTCTCTTCAGCGGCCTCTAAATTGCGATCCACCGCAAACACTTTCGCACCTTCTCGTGCGTACAACGCAGCGGCAGCTTTACCGTTACCCCAACCCGGCCCAGCGGACCCCGCGCCAGTAACGATAACAATTTTGCCTTCCATGATGGGCTTCATATATTTCCTAGCGACCAGTGAAATGTTTAATTAAATCCGACGAACTTCAACCCAATGCGTTTAAACGGCCAACACGCCAGCGGCGATAAATCCTCCATCCACAGGCACAACATGGCCCGTGATAAATGACGCATCCGGTGCTGCCAAAAATGCCACCGCAGCAGCGATCTCAGCCGGTGTGCCATAGCGTTTCATCGGAATCCCATTCGTAAAACTGACCCGCGTTTCCGCTGAATGCATTGCCTGCGTCAACGGCGTATCCACCGGGCCGGGCGCAACACTATTCACCGTAATGCCATGTTCGGCCAACTCAATCGCCATCTGCTTGGTCAAGCCAATTACCGCAGCCTTCGAAGTCCCATACGCGGTCCGTCCAGTTCCGGCACGCAGCCCTGAAACCGAAGAAATATTGATAATCCGTCCCCATTGATTGCGTAACATCAAACGCGCCGCATGCTGACCGCACAGCATCACGCTGGTCAGATTAGTTGTCAGAATCTGCATCCAGCCATCCAGTTGCACGTCCAGGAAAGAACACATTTTGGCGATCCCGGCATTGTTCACCAGTACGTCGCAACGGCCATAGTCCTTCTCGATAGTCGTAAATGCCTGCGCAATCGCCGCAGCATTGCTGACATCCATTTGCAGCGGTGCTGCCATCCCACCCGCCGCATTAATCTTCGCCGCCGTTGCCGCCGCAGCATCGTGATTGATGTCCGCTACCAAAACCATCAGCCCATCGGCCGCCAGACGTTCAGAAATTGCAGCACCGATGCCCATGGCTCCGCCCGTCACGAGCGCCACTTTGTGGACGCCGCTATCATAATGAGGCATTTTGTATCTCCGAGATGGGGGCGATCTGTCGTGTCTGTCAGAAGTTCGTAGACCCTACAGACCGCCTTTTTTGATTTGAATTAAGCCAATGGATTAATTAATTTATTGAATGAATGAATGAAGAATTATTTTGGAAGAAAGCCAATTGAAATCCAAGGTATGGCAACCACTACCAACAACGCCAGCACCAGCGCTGCCAGATATCCCCAGACCCGATTGAACACACGATCCGGCGAAACCTTACCGATAGCGCAAGCAGCATAGAAGCCCACCCCAAACGGCGGAGCAAACAAGCCTATCCCCATCGACAAAATCACCACCATCGCATAATGCACGTCATGGATGCCGAGCGAACGTGCTACCGGAAACAGTAACGGACCAAACAACACGATCGCCGGAATGCCTTCCAAGATGCTGCCCAACACAATGAAGATCGCGACCGAAATCAGCAAGAACCCGGTTCCACCGCCCGGCACGCCTTGCATCAACTGTACCAACTTGGCCGAGAAACCAGACTGGGTCAGCGCCCAAGCCATCGACGTCGCCATACCGATGATCAGCAAAATTGCGCCCGACAAAGTCGCCGCTTCAATTAGCATCGGATACAGCCGCTTGAAGTTCAGATGACGCATAAATATGTGCATCACCAGACCGACGACGATGGTGTAAGCCACGCCGATAGTCGCTACTTCGGTTGCTGTCGCGACACCTTCAATCACTGCGACACGGATCAGGATCGGCAACGCCAATGCTGGCAACGCCACGATCAACGTTTTGCCGATAACTGCTAACGTTGCGCGTTTGACGTCGGGCATTGGCTCGCGCCGTGCACGGAACCAGCAAACGATACCGATAGCGATGGTTGCAATCACCGCTGGCATCAAACCACCGATGAACAACGCCGTGATCGATACGCCGCAGACTGCGCCGATGGTGATCAGTACCAGACTAGGCGGAATCGTTTCGGTCATTGCGCCGGAGGATGACAGCAGGGCCACCAATTCTTCCGGTTTAGCGCCACGTTTTTTCATCTCAGGGAATAGTGCCGGCGCAATTGCCGCCATATCCGCTGCCTTGGAGCCAGAAATACCGGACACCAAAAACATCGCCCCCAACAAAACGTATTGCAAGCCGCCGCGTACATGGCCCAGTAATGACGCCATGAAATCAATCAACGTGCGCGCCAGACCGCTGATTTCCAGCAATGCTCCCAGCAATACAAACAGCGGTACCGACAGCAAAATCAGGCTCGACATGCCTTCGTCCATGCGGCTAACCACGATCATCATTGGCGCGTTAGTCGCCAGTGCCAGATAGGCCATCGTCGCGGTGCCGAAAGCAAACGCAATCGGAATACCGCCCGCCACGCACGCCCCGATCAACACGACAAAGAAGATGATCAGGTTGTAATTGCCCATCGCGATCAACATCGGTTTGCCCAACCACAGCGCAAGGGCGATGATGCCCACTACGCCGACGGCAGAGCCGACCTGTTTAAACGTCGCATGGCTAGCCATTTTTGCAATCGCCGCCAGCAACATCAGAATTGCACCAACCGGTAACGCCGCTGCCCGCAGACCATCAGGGATTTCGAGGGCCGGGGTAGTAATCGCCATCTGTTCGGTAGCGTGGGTAACTGCAGGATGAATGATCATCAGCACGAAGATGCAGACGACCAGCGCCGCCACCGTCTCAAACCAGATGCGCCATTTTTCTGAGAGTTTGTTGACGATGGCAGTCAGCCGCATATGTTCGCCACGGTCCAGAGCCAACACCGCACCCAGCATCGATAGCCAGATGAAGAGTGTGGATGCCAGTTCGTCCGACCATATCAGCGGATCGTGCAATGCGTAGCGGTAAGTGACGCCGATGAACAGCACCAGCGTTTCGACCACAACCAGCAGTGCCGCCACCGCGGCGACTACGTGCATGACGCCGCGGTTGATGGTCGCCAGCAACCTAGCCAGAAAGTGGCTTTGCACCGGTACAGGATAGGTGGCAGAGGTCATAGCAACGCTCATTACGCCAGTTTTCCGGTGTATTTCTCAAGCACTGCCCAAGCTTCTGGACCGAACTTCTTATGCCATTGCTCATAGAAACCAGCGCTGCGCAGCTTGGTACGGAAGGCTTCGTTATCGGTGGTATTGAAGACCAGACCTTTAGTTTTCATGTCGGCGACTAATGAATCGTTCAGTGCTTTCGTGTCGACGCGTTGCTTGAGACCAGCTTCATTGACGTTGCGCGTCACGATATCTTGCAGATCCTTAGGCAGTTTTTCAAACGATGCTTTGTTGCCCAGACACCAGAAACCGTCCCACATATGATTGGTGACGGAACAGTATTTTTGGACTTCGTACAGCTTGGCAGTGGCGATGATGGCCAGTGGATTTTCCTGACCTTCGACGATCTTGGTTTGCAGGGCGGAATACACCTCGGCAAAGTTAATGCTGGTCGGTGCGGCATCAAAAGCGCGGAACATCGATGTCCAGAGTGGGCTAGGCGGCACGCGCAGCTTCATTCCTTTCAGGTCTTCCGGCTTATTGATAGGACGGGTGCTATTGGTGATCTGGCGATAGCCGTTGTCCCAAATTTTGTCGAAAGCGAACAAGGTGGACTTGGCAGCAATTTGCTTGCGGACGAAAGCACCCAGATCGCCATCCATCGCAGCCCAGACCTGGTTGTAATCCTTGAAAGCAAAGCCGATGCCGCTGATCTGCGCATCTGCAACCAGCGTTCCCAGAATCAGCGGAGACAACATAAAGTAATCGATCGCACCGGCACGGATTTGCGACAGCATGTCGGTATCGGTACCAAGTTGACTGTTTGGATACACCTGCATGTCGACGCGACCTTTGGAGTCGGTCGCGATTTTGGCAGCCATTTCTTTGGCGCGCACATTCATCGGATGGGTGATCGGTAGATTATTAGCGAATTTCAAAGTGAATTCCGCAGCAGCATGGGCTTGTGTTGAATACAGACCGAGACCGCTGGCGGCAACCGCCGATGTAGCAGAAATGGTTTTCAAAAAACGGCGGCGTGAAATATTACCCATCTGTTTGTCTCCTGGATTTAAGTATGAAAAATGCTATCTGCATCTGTATCGATGCTGTATCGATGCTTCCTGATAACGGATAGAGCAATTTAGATGCCAAGCCCGGGCTTACCTTTTGAGATTGCCCTGATGCATGGCCGTATGCCTTAGCGGCATTGCTATTCTCGTCTAAAACGGGGGATTCAAGGTGACTTCTATGGTGGATGTCATGTGTTTAATTTGTGCGACAGGTGTCGCATGGAATAAACACCTGTATATCCCGCAGTGCAGCAAATTTGGCGAGTGGGAAACGGTCATGTAAAGGGTGTAAATTGACCTCTATGTGCTTGCCTGCATGCTGATCCAAATGGCGCGATGTTGTGCGTGCTTTCCTTTGTAATTACTTATGTCCGACCATGAAATAGCTGTGGCATCGTTTTTGCATAGCGTCTTGTGAAAACTCTTTTAAGGAAACCTTATGACTACTTCCGCACCCTGTATTACCGGCTGGAACCATTCGAAGTTCGGTAAGTTAGATGGCATCGATCCTGAAATTTTAATTTCCGAAGCGGCGAAGGCGGCGATCGCACACGCGGGTTTGACCCCGGCGGATATTTCGTCGATTCACATCGGCACTTTCAATGGTGGTTTTTTGTACCAGGATTTCCCTTCGTCGTTGGTGTTCAATCAGATTCCTGAGTTACGTTTTACGCCTTCTGTGCGGGTGGAGAATGCTTGCGCTACCGGTTCGGCGGCGATTCATTCAGGTTTGCAAGCGGTGTTGTCAGGGCAATCGAAGCATGCGTTGGTGATTGGGTTTGAAAAAATGTCGGAGCTGGCAACGGCGGCGGTGGGGGATGTTTTGTTGAAATGTTCTTATGCCAAAGAAGAGGCGAGTATTCCCGGCGGATTTGCAGGTGTATTTGGGAAGATTGCGCAAGCTTATTTTGAACGCTATGGCGATCAATCGGATGCGCTGGCGGCGATTGCTGCGAAGAATCACAAGAATGGTATGTCGAATCCGTACGCGCATATGCATAAAGATTTTGGGTTTGATTTTTGTCGCAATGTATCGGAGAAAAATCCGTTTGTGGCTGGCCCGCTGAAGCGGACGGATTGCTCGCTGATTTCGGATGGTGCTGCAGCGATGATTATCAGTGACGCTGATGTGGCGAAGGGCATGACCCGCGCAGTGCAGTTCCGCTCAGCCGTGCAGGTGAATGATTTTCTGCCGCTGAGTCGGCGCGATCCTACGCGGTTTGAAGGCGGGATGCTGGCTTGGCAGAAGGCGCTGGGACAGGCTAAGTTGACGTTGAATGATTTGTCGCTGGTTGAGACGCATGACTGTTTTACGATTGCTGAGTTGCTGGAATATGAGGCGATGGGGTTGGCTGAGCCGGGGCAGGGCGCGCGGGCGATTCTGGATGGCGTTACCAGTAAAGAGGGACGGTTGCCGATTAATCCTTCTGGTGGGTTGAAGTCTAAGGGGCATCCTATTGGGGCAACGGGGGTTTCTATGCATGTTATGGCGGCTATGCAGGCTTGTCATGATGCTGGAGACATGCAGATTCCTGATGCGCGGTTTGTGGGGGTGTTCAATATGGGTGGGGCGGCGGTGGCTAATTATGTGAGTATTTTGGAGAGAGTTAGGTAATTGGGGTTTGCGAGAGGGTTTTGGTAATTTGAACGGTTGGTGCTCCGTTGCTGCAAGCCGGGGGCGGGCCGGCAGCAAGTCACTTTGTTCTTGCTTCGGCTAGGCGCCCCACAGAAAACGCAACCAAAAAGAAGGCGATCGCAGATATCGCTGCCCTTCCGGGCCTCAAATGTCTCAGAAGTTTGCCGGGTCGAAAAAGCAGCTCGCTGCACTCAAACATGTTTTCCGACCAACCCCGTCAACCCCCAAACATTTGGTAGCGCTACATAACACCACCATCGAACACCACCACCGAACACTAATAACAACCCTATCCCTTTGAACAGATTCTAAAGAAAACCACCATCATGTTAAAAAAAGTTATGAATCTGGGACGACTTCTATCCGACGTCGCCCGACGGTTCCCAGACCAACCCGGTCTGATCATAGGTGAACACATCTCCACCTGGCAGCAAATCAACAATCGCGTCGACGCCGTATCCCACGCCTTCCAAAAGCTAGGCGTAAAAAAAGGCGACAAGTTTCTCGTCCACTCCCGCAATAATCTACAAATCTTCGAAAGCGCCTGGATAGCATTCAAGCTAGGCATGGTCTGGGTCCCCACAAACGTCCGTATCACCCCACCAGAAGCCGCCTATCTGGGCGAGTCAAGCGGCGCGAGCATCATGCTATATGACCACGGCATGGCCAATTACGTCGATGCAGTCAGAGCAGTCTCCCCAGCCCTAACCCACGTAATAGCGCTGAGTAACCCGCGCGAAGGCGAACTAGATTACGAAGCGCTGGCAACAGACCCGGCGAACAGCCACCCATTCGAGGAAGTTGAAGTCGACTACGAAGATCCCCTATGGTTCTTCTACACATCAGGCACCACCGGCCATCCCAAAGCAGGCATGCTATCGCACGGACAAATGGCCTTTGTCGTCACCAATCATCTAGCCGATTTGCTACCTGGCCTGTCACATAAATCACGTTCATTAGTCGTCGCCCCACTATCCCACGGCGCAGGCATCCACGCCATCGTCAATACCGCCCGCGGCGCAGCAAGCATCCTGCCCGCAACAGAAAAACTCATCCCCGAGGACGTCTGGCAATTAGTCGAAAAGCACCGCATCGACAACATGTTCACCGTCCCGACCATCGTCAAAATACTCACCGAAGATCCCTCAGTAGACCGCTACGATCACAGCTCGCTACAACACGTCATCTATGCAGGTGCGCCGATGTATCGCGCCGATCAACGTTACGCGCTGCAAAAGCTCGGCAAAGTATTAGTCCAATATTACGGCCTGGGCGAAGTCACCGGCAACATCACCTTCTTGCCAACCTACATGCACACCGACGACGACAGCGACCCACATGCCCGCGTCGGTTCCTGCGGCATCCCGCGCACCGGCATGGAAATCGCCATCCTGGACGAGTCCGGCAAAAAATTAGCCGCCTTTGAAACCGGCGAAATATGCGTGCGCGGCCTCGCCGTATTCATGGGCTATCACAACAATCCCGAAGCCAATGCCAAAGCATTCAAAGATGACTGGTTCCACACCGGCGACATCGGTCACGTCGATCGCGAAGGATTTTTGTACATCACCGGACGTTCTTCCGACATGTATATTTCCGGCGGTTCTAACGTCTATCCGCGTGAAATTGAAGAAGCATTGCTGACCCATCCGGCAGTGTCCGAAGTCGCAGTATTAGGCCTGCCAGACCCCAAATGGGGCGAAAGCGGCATCGCCGTCATCGTCACCAAGGGCGGTGCAACAGTCGATTGCGAACAACTGCACGCGCATCTGGAAGAACGCCTCGCCAAATACAAATGGCCGCGACGTTTTGTATTCTGGGAAACAATGCCCAAATCCGGCTACGGCAAGATCGTCAAAAAACAGATCAAATCGTTGCTTGAAGCAGAGGGGGAATGTCATCTATGACCACCGCAAGCAACATTGCAACCACCTCATCCAGCGCCCATCGTTCGCGCATGATGCTGCATCCCGGACCGTTTAATCCGGTCAGGATTCAGAGTCGGCATGCGGCAAGTTGTCGGCACGTGCGCCTGACGCTGGTTGCCGGCCTCAGTCTGTTTGATGCGATTGTTAAACCGCTGATTGAGATCGGTATCAAGAGCGCCTCATTCACCATACTCGGCGGTTATTTCGATCAAATTGAATATTGCGTGGCCGCGCCCGATCCATCGCATCAAGCCATGATCGCGTATTCCAAACCGATTCAAGCCGGTCCTGCGTACATGATTTTTGGCAATGCGACGATGGGCAAAAATCAGCATGGCAAACCAATCGTGCATTGCCACGCCGCGATTCGCACCCAAGACGGCATCGTCAAAGGCGGTCACATTATTACCGACACCTGCATCGTCGGCAGTACCCCGATTTCAGTCCTGGTCACCTCGCTCGATGGCTTCGAGTTGCGCGTGACTTACGATCCGGAAACCAACATCCCCCTACTACAACCGCAAGCGGAGAGCCCAAATGAGTGAAGCAACCATCGTCGAAACCGGCAGCATGGGCCGCGTCGCCTATGCTCGTATTGCACCGAATGAAGATTTGGTGCTGGGCGTCGAAAAATTATGCATGGCAGAAGGCTTCAAGAACGCTTTCGTGCGCGGCGCTTTAGGCAGTCTGGTCGATGCCTGTCTGGGTACGCGGGATGGCAAATACGTGCAAATCAAAGGACCAGCCGTAGAAATCGTCAGCCTTGCCGGTGAAGTGCGCTCACAGGAAGACGGATCGTTGAGCGCATCGCTGACCGGCGTAGTCGCGGATACTGAGGGAAATGTCTACGGCGGTCCATTCGTGGCCGGGGCTAACCCAATCTGTATGACGTTTGAAGTGACGTTGGAAGAATGGTTACCTTTGGCTGTCGCGTTATAAGTTGCGATGTTTTGTAAATTGCATGCACATTGTTGTAGGCTCTTGCCTTATTCACGGAATGTCTGCTAGCCTCATCCGCATTCACTCACGGTTGTCGGCCTACAACGATTGCGTAAAACATGCGAAGATTTATCCCCTCTACCTCCTGCCTGATCGCCTTTGATACTGCAGCGCGTCATTTGTCATTTACCAAGGCTGCGCATGAATTGCACATGACGCAGGGGGCGGTCAGCCGTCAACTGGCAGTGCTGGAAACGTATCTTGGCGTCAAGCTGTTCGAGCGGGTGAATCATCGTTTGATCCTGACCGAAGCCGGGCGCGAATATGCGATGCAGATATCGGCAACTTTGACGCAGGTCGAAATAGCCACCTTTCAAGTCATGACTTACAAGAATTCGGCTGGCATGTTCAATTTGGCAACGCTGCCGACGTTCGGCATCAAATGGCTGATTCCTCGGTTACCAAAATTTACTAAAGCGTATCCAGAAGTTATCCCCAATCTCAGCACGGAAGTGTTGCCGTTTGATTTCAACAGCCGCCAGGTCGATGCCGCGATTCACTTCGGTGAGCCGGATTGGCCCGGCGCGGTGATGGTGCGCCTGATCGGTGAAGAAGTAGTGCCGGTATGCAGTCCGTCGCTGAGCACTGAGGTGCGCAGCGTTGATGATCTGACGCGAATGACGCTGTTGCAGCACACGACCCGACCACTCGCCTGGCAGGATTGGTTCCGTCAAGCGGGGGTGGATTGTCCGAATGCGTTGTCTGGTCCGCGCTTTGAGCAATTGTTAATGGTCATCCAGGCCGCCGTCGCCGGATTGGGCATCGCCCTGATGCCGAAATTTCTGGTCGAAGTGGAAATTGCTTCCGGGCAGCTATATATACCGTTTCCGCTTGCCTTCAAAAGTCCGCAATCCTACTACCTTACTTACCCCGAAAAAAACGCCAGCAAGCCTGCTGTGATCAAATTCCGTGACTGGATTTTAAGCGAGTTGCAGGACAGCTAAGACATGCGATGCACCGTTGAGCGTCGGCCGTGGTTTACATTTCTGTCTGGAAATAAAACGCGATGGTGTTCGCCATTCGGTTGCATCACTGCGGCAATTTATCTATCGCTGCAAGGCTTTTCTTCGGCCTAATTGTCTCAACGAATACTAAATTGACGATGACTGGCAGAAACAATCATCGTCATGATGGCAAAAATAACGACTATTTTTTAAAAAATTTCCCCTATTGCGTTACTTTGCGCAATCGCTTTATTGGGACTGATCCTCACTTTGGTGCGGCTTATTGGTCGTATCGAAAAGAGCCTAAATCATTGAGATTTTGGAATGCATCCTGCCGAATGAGAGGGAGTTTCGACTGGGGTGTTCCCTGCTAGCCTTCAGCTTGGCGATGAATGCACCTTTCCGATGCGCTTATGCTGCACTGCACCCTTTTTTGCCATGACCAAAAGTAATGATGTCCTGAAATTTTTTACCTTTCAAAGTCACCAGTTTATTACTTATACTCAGCCTCGAATTCTCTGAAACACACGCCGCAACCGGACTGGCCGACATGTTGATTGCCAGTCGGACGCGTGATCGCCAAGGACACCACCATGCAAGCATCAACCTTATTTAACGAACTGGGCTTTGACTGTTCTTCCCAGGCCGGTACTGATCTCATCGCACGTTCACCACGCGATGGCGCCACCATCGCATCGCTGCGCACCCACACTGTGGAAGAGGCCGAGCAGGCCATCTTGAACGCACAGCAAGCCTTTGAAAAATGGCGCGTAGTACCAGCGCCGGTACGCGGCGAACTAGTGCGTCTGCTGGGCGAAGTCCTGCGTGAAAATCGCACGCAACTAGGCCAGCTGGTCACGCTGGAATCCGGCAAAATCCTCTCCGAAGGTATCGGCGAAGTGCAAGAGATGATCGATATCTGTGACTTTGCAGTCGGTCTGTCGCGCCAATTGTATGGCCTGACTATCGCCTCCGAGCGTCCAGGTCATCGGATGATGGAAACCTGGCATCCGCTTGGCGTTTGCGGCGTTATTACTGCATTCAATTTCCCGGTAGCAGTCTGGGCCTGGAATACCGCGTTGGCGTTGGTTTGCGGCAATGCAATCATCTGGAAACCATCAGAAAAAACACCCGTTACCGCGCTTGCGGTGCAATCGCTTTTCGCCAAAACCGTGGCACGTTTTGCACAGGAGCGTTCTGATCTCGTACCGGCGAATTTATGCCAGGTGCTGATCGGGCGTGGTGACATCGGTCAAGTCATTTCTCGTTCGCCGCTGGTGCCGCTGGTCAGTGCGACCGGCAGTGTAGCGATGGGACGCAAGGTTGCAACTGCTGTGGCAGAGCGTCTTGGTCGCAGTTTGCTGGAACTGGGGGGCAATAACGGCATGATCGTTGCGCCAAGTGCTGACTTGAATCTCGCATTGTTGGGCCTGACCTTTTCTGCAGTCGGTACAGCCGGGCAGCGTTGTACCAGTTTGCGCCGCTTGTTTGTGCATAGCAGCATTCACGATGAGCTGGTGAGCCGTATCGAGCGTATTTATGCCAGCGTAAAAGTCGGTGATCCGCTGGATGCAGAAACGCTGGTCGGTCCGTTAGTCGATCAGCAAGCGTTCGATGCGATGCAAAAAGCGCTGGCGCAAGCTCGTGCCGAAGGTGGCGTGGTCACTGGCGGTGAAAGAGTCGATTTGAACGGCGACGCAGATGCGTTTTATGTGCGTCCGGCGCTGGTACGCATGCCGCAACAGAGCGCGATCATGCACCACGAAACCTTTGCACCGATTTTGTATGTGACGCGCTATGAAAGCTTTGATGAGGCGATTCGTCTCAACAATGCGGTGCCGCAGGGCTTGTCGTCGGCGGTGTTCACCAACGACATGCGCGAAGCGGAAGCCTTCATGTCAGCCACCGGCAGCGATTGCGGACTGGCAAATGTCAACATCGGGACCAGCGGCGCTGAAATCGGCGGCGCTTTCGGTGGCGAAAAAGAAACAGGCGGCGGCCGTGAATCAGGCTCCGATGCCTGGAAAACCTATATGCGTCGCGCCACCAACACGATCAATTACAGTCGCACGCTGCCACTGGCGCAGGGTGTGAAGTTTGATATCGCGTAGTCAAAAGTAGTCATTTCGACCGGGCGCATGCGCCCGCGGATGCATTCAGTCATGCATAGTCCGGTCAATAATGATTGCTCGAAAGACGCAGGGACGTTTCCATCAAAAAAATAACAAGCGATGCCAATGATTAGCATTTTGGCGGCGCGGATTTTATATCAACAGGTTGCAAATACTGGCTCATCGCAATTATAAAAAAGGCCGGTACAGGAGATCCGCATGACTTTTTTGAAATTAGAAAATCTGTCGAAACATTATGGCGATTTCACTGCAGTTGAGAATCTGAATCTGACGGTCGAGAAAGGCGAGTTTGTATCGCTGCTAGGCCCGTCCGGTTGCGGCAAGACCACCACGTTGCAGATGATCGCGGGATTTGTCGATGCGACGCAAGGGAGCGTCGTTCTGGATGGACGCGATATTACGCACGAGAAACCGAATCGGCGCGGCCTCGGCATCGTGTTTCAAAGTTATGCGTTGTTTCCGCACATGACAGTTAGCGATAACGTGCGGTTTGGCCTGGAGATGCGGAAGGTTCCTAACAGCGAAAGTGCCGAGCGCGTAAGTAAGGCGCTGGCGCTGGTGCATCTGGATAAATTCAGCCATCGTTATCCACGCGAGTTGTCGGGCGGTCAGCGGCAGCGTGTTGCGCTGGCGCGGGCCTTGGTGATTGAACCGCCGGTATTGCTGCTGGACGAGCCGATGTCGAATCTGGATGCCAAGCTGCGTGAAGATATGCAGATCGAATTGCGCGAGATTCAGCGCAAGGTCGGCACCACCACCATCATGGTCACGCACGACCAATCGGAAGCGCTCTCAATGAGCGACCGCGTAGTGGTGATGGAAGCCGGGCGGGCAGTGCAGATCGGTAAGCCGTTCGATACCTATGAAAACCCCGCCAATCAATTTGTGTCGCAGTTTGTGGGTAAGGCGAATCTGTTTATCGGCAAGGTTGAATCGCAAAGTTCGCAAGGCGCGACGTTACGCGTCGGCGCGCAGTTGCTGCACGTTACCGATACCAATCTGCAAGTCGGGGATGAGGCGACGTTATGTCTGCGTCCAGAAAAACTGGAGCGTTGTAATCAACACGATGAAATGATCCGTGGCGAGGTGCAGGCCAGTTTTTTCCTTGGCAATCAATGGCTATATCGGATCGGCACTGAATTGGGCGATGTGCTGGCAATCTGGCAGAACTGCGGTCAGGCAGAGTGCGCGGCTGGTCATCAGGTTTCATTGCGCTGGTCGCCGCAAGCGATGCACGTAGTTCGTCGTCAGGCAGGCGGAGTAGTGCATGGATAAACCGCGCGTATCGCCGCTGCCGTATCTGTTGACAGCGCCTGGCATTATTGTATTTTTTACGATGGTGCTGGTGCCGTTGCTGCTGACGTTTATCTTGTCTTTCAATGGCTTCGATGCGATTACCGGCATCAAGGCAACCTATAGTTTCAACAATTATTGGCAAGTCGTCAGCGATGAATATTATCAAGGTATTTTCCTGCGCACCTTCTGGGTGGCAGCACTTACAACGCTGATCTGTATCCTGATCGGCGCGCCGGAAGCGTATGTATTAAGCCGCATGCGCAAGCCGTGGCGATCGATTTTTCTGATCGTAATTCTGGCACCGTTGCTGGTTTCAGTCGTGGTCCGCGCATTTGGCTGGAGCATGTTGCTGAGCGCCGACGGTCTGGTCAATACGATGCTGGGCTGGTTCGGCATACCGCCAGCAAAACTGTTGTACACCACCGGCGCAATGGTCGTCGCACTGGTGCATGTAATGTTGCCGTTCATGGTGATTCCGGTCTGGACTTCGGTGCAGCGACTAGACCCGGCGGTGGAACACGCAGCGCTATCCCTGAATGCGTCACAACCGACTATCTTGCGTCGCATCGTTTTGCCGCAGATTTTGCCCGGTATTCTGTCCGGCAGTCTGATCGTTTTCGGGCTCAGCGCCAGCGCCTTTGCGATTCCGGGATTGCTGGGCGGACGTCGATTGAAAGTCGTGGCAACGTCCGTCTATGATGAATTTCTGGGTTCGTTGAATTGGCCGATGGGGGCATCGATTGCCATCATTCTGCTGGTCGCGAATTTACTGATCATGTTGAGTTACAACCGGATTTTGGAACGCAAGTATTCCAAAGTTTTGGGTTAAGGGAGAGACCAGATGCGTAAAAATGGTCCGATTTCATTACTTTTTCATGCGTTGGTGGTGGCCTTCGTACTGGCACCATTGCTGATTGTTTGCCTGGTAGCGTTCACGCCGGGCGATACATTGTCGTTGCCGACGCACGGTATTTCGTTGCGCTGGTTCAGGGCAATATTCGATCATCCTAATTTTGTCGATTCGTTCTATATCAGTTTGCAGCTGGCGTTCATCTCCGCGACTGTGTCGGTGTGTATAGCATTGCCTGCCGGACTGGCGATTGGACGTTTTCAATTTCCTGGACGCGATTTTCTGAATGCATTATTTCTATCGCCGTTGATCATTCCTACGCTGGTGCTGGGCGTCGCTTTGATGCGACTTTTTGCGGCTTTAGGGGTGGCGGGATCGTTTGGCTGGCTGGTGGTATCGCACGTCGTGGTGATTACGCCGTATGTGTTGCGGCTGGTGCTGGCGGCGGTGGTCGGTATGGATAAAAGCGCAGAGCATGCCGCGCAGTCGTTAGGGGCCGGACCATGGACCGTTTTTCGGCGGATCACGCTGCCGATGATTCTGCCGGGATTGACCGGCGGCTGGCTGCTGGCTTTCATTAACAGTTTCGATGAATTGACGATGTCGATTTTTGTCACCACGCCAGCAACGATGACGCTGCCGGTACGCATGTATATGTACGCCACCGAATCGATTGATCCGATGATGGCATCGGTATCGGCGCTGATGATTTTGATTACTGGTGTCGCAATGCTGATTCTGGATCGCGTCTATGGATTGGATAAGGTATTGATTGGGCAGCAAGCATGACGATTCTTATCAGAGTAGCTGAAACAGAGCGCTCGCCGGTCGCGTTCTGGCTAGACGGTGAGGCTGTGACAGGTCTCAGCGGCGACAGCGTTTTGACCGCCGTGCTGACCAGCGGCGACCGGGTCCGTGTGTCCGAATTCAGCGGTATGCCGCGTGCCGGATTTTGCCTGATTGGCGCTTGTCAGGATTGCTGGATGCGCACTGAAGATGGCGCGCCGTTGCGGGCTTGTACGACCCTGATTCAGCCGGGCATGCGTTTGTTAACCAGCGGTATCCGAGGTGACGCATGAGCAGCAGCAAGCCGCCTTCGATTGTGATTGTCGGTGCAGGTCCAGCCGGTGTGCGGGCCGCTGAAACGCTGGTGGCGGCAGGGCTGCACCCGATAGTGGTGGATGAAAATGTACGTTCTGGCGGGCAAATATACCGCCAGCCGCCGGAAGGATTTCAGCGCTCTAAAAAGACTTTGTATGGTTTCGAGTCGGCCAAGGCGGACGCGATTCATCAATCTTTTAACGCGTTGCGTGCGCAGGTCGACTATCGACCGGAAACGCTGGTGTGGAACTGTGATGCCGGGCAACTCGACTTGCTGCATCAGGGCCGTCATCAGATACTCGACTTCTCCCACATGATCCTGTGTACCGGCGCGATGGACCGCATCATGCCGTTTCCGGGCTGGTTGTTGCCGGGCGTCTACACGCTGGGCGCGGCGCAAGTCGCATTGAAAGCGCAGGGCTGTGTGATCGGTGGTCGGATCGTGCTGGTCGGTTCCGGGCCGTTGCTGTATCTGGTTGCCTATCAGTATGCGAAGGCCGGTGCCGACGTTGTAGCAGTGCTCGATACTGCATCATTTTCTGGCAAGTTGCGCGCAACCGGGGCCTTGCTGCGGCAACCGCTGACGTTCGCCAAGGGTTTGTATTT
Source organism: Glaciimonas sp. PCH181 (assembly GCF_003056055.1). Lineage (NCBI taxonomy): Bacteria > Pseudomonadati > Pseudomonadota > Betaproteobacteria > Burkholderiales > Oxalobacteraceae > Glaciimonas > Glaciimonas sp. PCH181. Next base: position 279,610 of record NZ_PYFP01000002.1, on the reverse strand, counting down.
TATTGGCTGGTTGCGCAGTCGCGGTATTCGCATCGTTGAAGGCGTGGACAACATCGCGGTTAGCGGCGATCTGAAAGTGCGGCAGATTACCTGGCAGCGCAATGGTAAATCGGAACAGCTCGAATGCGCGGCTGTGGCTGCCGGTTTCGGCTTGCGTTCAGAAACCCAACTCGCTGATCTGGCTGGTTGTGCCTTTGAATTCGATAGTCTCAATCAACAATGGTTGCCGGTGCGTGATGCGGCAGGCCGCAGCAGTGTGCCTGGCATTTATCTGGCCGGTGATGGCAGTGGTATCGCCGGTGCGGATGCTGCGGAATTGGCCGGGCAACGTGCTGCGCTGGCGTTGTTACAGGATATGGGCAAGCCGGTGGTGCTGGCGCAGGCCGCCCGTATCGATCACGCATTGCAAGGGATTCAAGCGTTTCGGCGCGGGTTGGAAAGTGCGTTCCCGGTGCCGGTACATTGGGCCAGAGAAGCTGCGGACGATCTGGTGATCTGTCGTTGCGAGGAGATTACTGCTGGCGAGTTGCGCCGCAGCGTACAACATGCCGACACAATCGAAATGAATCGGCTCAAAGCCTTGACACGAGTTGGCATGGGACGTTGTCAGGGGCGGGTTTGCGGGGCGGCAGCAGCGGAGATTCTGGCCTGCGCCTCGGGCAAAACGGTGGCCGAAGTCGGTCGTTTGCGCGGACAACCGCCGGTCAAGCCGTTTCCGGTGGCGTCCGTCATGCTGGCGCAACAGCTTGCAACATCTTCACAGGAGTTGCCATGACCGAGCGTCTGATAGCTGATGTTGCGATTATCGGCGGCGGCATAATGGGCAGTTCTGCGGCGCTGGCGCTGCGCGGTCAGCAGCGTTCAGTCGTCCTGTTAGAGCAGGGTTGGTGCGGCGCGCAGGCTAGCGGTGTCAACTATGGCGGCGTGCGCCGTCAGGGCCGCGCACCGATTCAAATGCCGTTGGCGGATCGGGCCCATGCGCTCTGGCAACGCCTGCCGGAAATCATCGGCAGCGATGGCGAATACATCATGTCCGGCCATCTGAGGTTGGCGCGCAGTGCGGACGACATGGCAATCCTCGAAGCTTACCGCGAGCTGACTCAGCCGCTGGGTCTGTCGCTAGAATTAATGGGGCGAGAAGCGGTGCATAGCCGCTATCCATGGCTGGGCAAAGAAGTAGTGGGCGCATCGCTGTGCGCCACCGACGGCCACGCTAATCCACGCTTGGTCGCCGCGGGGTTTGCGCTCGCAGCAAAACGTCAGGGCGCGCAGATACACGAAGGTAGTCGGGTCGACAGCATGACCTTTGACGGTAAACATTTCACTTTGCGTACCCATAATGGTCTGGAAGTACAGAGCCGTTTTCTGCTCAATTGTGCCGGTGCCTGGGGTGCTAACGTGGCGGCTCAGTTCGGTGAGCCGGTGCCGGAACAACCTATTTATCCGAGCATGTTCGTCACCGAGCCATTGCCGAAACTGGTAGATGTCAATCTTGGCCTGGTCGGTGGTGGTTTTTATGCGCGTCAGGTGGAACGCGGTAACTTCGTCATCGGCGGAGCACGCGGGCGGGCACAGGGTAGCGATCAATTGGCGCTGGAGGCAACGCGACCGACCTCTGCAGCCACGTTTCAGACGATGGGCATGATCTACGACATTATTCCGGCGCTGCGGCATGCGCTGGTAATCCGTAGCTGGACCGGGATTGAGGGCGAGATGCCGGATGATCAGCCGGTGCTCGGCCCTAGTTGTACTACGCCCGGTTTATTGCATGCGTTCGGTTTTTCCGGCGCTGGTTTTCAGCTAGGTCCTGCCGTCGGCGAGGTATTGGCCGAACTGGTGCAGGGCGGTATAAGTACAACGCCGATTGGGCCGTTCGGGATTCAGAGATTTAGTTTGGCAGGGTGACGTCAGTCATTGTCGGGAGTGGGAATGCAAGTGTGCTGCATGGGGTTGTTTAATCTTCGAGGAGTGGGAATCATGAAATTCAAGCATCTGTTTTTGGTGGCAAGCCTTCTGTCAGCGTTGGGGGTCGCGACGACGGCAAGTGCGCAAACGCGCACCCTGTATGTCGGTATGAACGGTGGCAGTTTAGAAAAAAATTACACCAGTTATATTTTCCCGGAATTTGAAAAAGCCAATAACGTGAAAATCGTTGTGGTCGCGGGGACGTCGTCCGACATCATCGCCAAAATGCAGGCGCAAAAGGACAAGCCGCAGATGCATGTCGTGTTTCTCGACGATGGCGTGATGTATCGGGCGATCGGCATGGGCTTATGCCAGAAGTTAAACGAAACGCCGGTGTTCAAAGAAATTTATCCTTATGCGCGCATGGCGAACGATCAGGCGGTAGGGATCGAACTTGGAATTGTCGGCATCGGCTATAACAAGAAATTGTTTGACCAAAAAGGCTGGGCGGCGCCGACATCATGGATGGATTTTGCCGATCCAAAATACAAAGGCAAGGTCGTATTCCAGTCTATTTCGACCAGTACTTTCGGGTTGCATAGTTTCTTGATGCTGAATCGCCAATTCGGCGGCACCGACAAGAACGTGGATCCTGGCTTCCAGAAGTGGGCGACGACGGTCGGTCCAAACGTGCTGGAATATGTCTCCAGTTCGGCCAAGATTTCAGAGATGGTGCAGACCGGCGAAGCGGCAATTTTCCCGCTGACATCGACGGCGATTGCGAATTTGAAAGTTAAAGGTATTCCAGCTGAATTTGCCACGCCTAAAGAAGGTGGGGTATTGCTGATGACCGGTGCTTGTGCATTGAAGAATAATTCGGAGCAGGATCTGTCGCAAAAACTGATTGAATATCTATTGGGCGTGTCGTCGCAAACCAAGGCGATGGAATACGTGAATACGATTCCAATCAACAAAAACGTCAAAGTGCCGGATGCGGTGCAGGCCAAGTTGGGCAAGGTCGATCAGTTGATGAAACATATCAATACGGTAGATTGGGATGTCATCAATGAGAAGCGCAATGACTGGAACAATCGCTGGAATCGCTCGGTCGAGCGCTGATTGTTTGCATGAAATCTGATGCGAATCTCACTGGCTAAAAAAGTACGTTGATGCAGGGTCGTCTTTTTGGGGCGACCTTCATTCGTTAATTTTTAGCTGGTTTAGCTGGCTCAGTCGTGCTTCTTCCAGCAACCAGCTGACGACTTTTCCGGTGATCGATTCGCCGGGGTAGGGCAGTGCGGTGAGGATATAAAATCCGACGTCTGTATCCAACTGATATTGCCCGCCTATCGCTTGCACCAACGCGCCGGTTTTCAAGGCGGTTTCCACCAAAACCTCGGGTACCAGCGCAATTCCCATTCCTTGCTCGGCCGCTTCCAGCGCTAAACTGGTTTGAGAGAACGTCAAGCCTGTTGGTCTGGTGCCGGTGATTCTATACGCGTCAAACCAGCGCTTCCAGTTGTTATGACTGTCTGAGATAAGCGGCATGTCAGCCAGACTTTCCGGGCTGCTGAGTTGTTTCTGCGCGATCAGGATAGGCGCACATACCGGAATGGCCTTTCCCGGTAGCAAAAATTGCGCATTACCTTCCGCAAATGGGGGCACGCCCCATCGGATCGCCATATCCACCCGTCCTTTGCCATACAAAGGTCGTACCACGTCCGAAGCATCGATCATGATGGAAATGTCAGGATAAGCCTCGGCCAATCGGGGTAAGCGTGGAATCAGCCAGCGGCTGGCGAAAGCGGACGTGGTACTCAGCGTTAGTCGTCCTGGGGCACTTTGCTGATTTTGATCTAGAAATTCCTTGGTGGCATCGCCAATGATCCCTAAGGCTAGCCTGACACGATCGACGTAATCCGCTCCTTGAGTGGTGGTGCTCAGCCCGCGTGGCTGACGGACGAAGAGGGGATAGCCAAGTTCACTTTCCAAAGCGCGAATCTGCTGTGCCACAGCGCCTTGGGTCAGATGCATTTCTTCTGCCGCAGCCCTGAAGCTGCCCAGACGCGCGGTCGCTTCAAGCGCCACAAGGTGGTTGAGTGTTGGCAATGTACTGCGGCGCGATCCCCAATATTTCATGCTGTAGATTTCCTACTGTCTTAGATGCTTATTTTTGATTGGTTCGTGAAAAAAATCTATGGCTAAATAAGCCTTTCTAACAAACAGAGGAAGCAATCATGTCAAATGAAAAAGTAGCTATTGTAACGGCTGGCGGAAGCGGGATGGGTGCTGATGCGGCCCGTAAACTGGCGCAGGATGGCTTTCGTGTGGCGATTCTTTCATCGTCTGGAAAAGGCGAGGCTTTGGCGAAGGAATTGGGCGGTATTGGCATTACCGGCTCGAACCAGTCCAACGACGATTTGAAGCGGCTGGTGGATCAGGTTGTTGAGAAATGGGGCCGGATTGATGTTTTGGTCAACAGCGCCGGTCATGGTCCGCGCGCCCCTGTTCTGGAACTGACGGATGAAGATTGGCACAAGGGGATGGATGTTTATTTCCTCAATGCTGTGCGCCCGACGCGGCTGGTCACACCGATCATGCTGCAACAGAAATCTGGCGTAATTATCAATATTTCTACATTTGCCGCTTTCGAGCCTGATCCTGTATTCCCGACATCGGGGATATTCCGCGCTGGCTTAGCTGCTTTCACAAAGTTGTACGCAGATAAATATGCTTCGCAAAATATTCGCATGAATAACGTGCTGCCGGGCTTTATCGACAGCCTGCCAGAAAAGGAAGAATTCCGCAGCCGCATTCCGATGGAACGCTACGGTAAGAGCAGCGAAATTGCGGGTGTGATCGCTTTCCTTGCCTCTGAAGCTGCTGGCTATATTACTGGCCAAAATATCCGCGTAGATGGTGGCATCACGCGCTCAGTGTAAGCAGGCACAACAAGCACAGCAAACACATTAAGGTCATCGGGCATCATCGCGGCATTGCGCTGGATTGATGCCTGGCGACTATTTTTTGGAGAAACATAGTATGGTCAAGACCGCCGTCCACAGTGACCAAGCGCCTGCCGCCATTGGCGCTTATTCGCAGGCTATCAAGATCGATAACACTGTTTATCTGACGGCACAAATTCCGCTAGACCCGCGCACCATGGAATTGGTGGAAGGGGATGAGGCGCAGTTTGTGCAAGTGTTCGAGAATATCAAGGCAGTGGCTGAAGCGGCCGGTGGTTCTCTCGCCGATATCGTCAAGCTGAATATTTACCTCATTGATCTCAGCAAGTCGGCCATTCTCAATGCCGTGACGGCGCGTTATTTTCAGCAGCCGTATCCCGCGCGCGCTTCGCTGGGTGTTGCTTCGCTGCCGAAGAATGCTCAGGTTTCAATCGATGCAATCATGATGCTGGGCTGATACTGACGGCGCAAAAAAAGGTTACGCGCCGAAGCGGGTAACCCTCATTAGTTCGCAAAAAATAGTCGACGTTGAAGTATCAGTGCACGACCATCAGCGTGAACGGAAATACATACGCCTGTAGCGTCACGAAAATTCCCACCAAACAGGCCAATGCAATCGAGTGGAAAAACACATACCGCAGGATGTCGCCCTCATGATTGAACCAGCGCGTTGCGGTGGAGGCTACGACGATCGATTGCGCATCGATCATCTTGCCCATGACACCACCCGCACTATTCGCTGCACCCATTAAGTTTGGGCTGAGTCCCAACTGATCTGCGGCAACCTTTTGCATGCCACCGAATAACACGTTGGAGGCAGTGTCAGAGCCTGTCAGCGCCACGCCCATCCATCCCATCAGCGTGCCAAAGAAGGGATACATAACGCCGGTAGTGGCGAAAGCAAGACCCAGCGTGGTATCCAGGCCAGAGAAGCGGGTTAACGTGCCCAGCGCGAGCATCAGCGTAATGGTCAGCAGCGAATAGCGGATCAGCCAGACTGTCCGGAAGTAGCTTGCTACGAGTTGCATAATCGAATATCGCATGATCAGACCGCCAAGCAACGCTGCCAGCAGAATCCCGGTGCCGGTTGCCGAGAATAGACTAAAGACGTATACGGCCCCTTCCAGATGCGGTATGGCTACTGCGGGCGCGACTTTCTGAACCAGATTGTGCAGGCCGGGAATCTGAAACGCCGGTGCGAACAAGTTATTCCAGAACGTTTTCACCGGCGGCAAGCCCCAGACGAACACGAAGACGGTCAGGATCGCCCACGGCATCCAGGCGCGCATGACAGCGCTGCAGGAATGGGTTTCACGCTTGGCAAGAGTGTGGCCTTCTACGCGGCTGTCGTCGTGCTGGCGTAGCGATGCGGAGGTCCAGATGCGCTTGGGTTGCCACACCCGCAGGAACAACACCAAAGCCACCAGTGAGCTGATCGCGGCGATCACGTCTACCAGTTCCGGACCGATGAAATTAGAAACCAGATATTGCGGAATCGCGAAACTTAACCCGCTGACCAGGATCGCTGGCCAGATTTCGACGACTGCCTTGCGACCGCCAAATGCCCAGATCATCCAGAAAGGTACAAGTAACGAGAATAACGGTAATTGGCGACCGACCATGGACGAAATCGCCATCACGTCATAGCCGTGGACCTTGGCTAAAGTGATAAGAGGCGTTCCGAGCGCGCCGAATGCCACTGGTGCAGTGTTGGCGATCAGGCTCAATCCCGATGCCGCTAGCGGTGAGAATCCGAGGCCGATCAGGATCGACGCCGTTACCGCAACCGGCGTACCGAAACCGGCCGCACCTTCGAAAAAAGCGCCGAAAGAAAAGGCGATCAGCAGCAGTTGCAATCGTCGATCTTCGGTGATGCCTGCGATGGAATCCTGTAAGACTTTGAATGAGCCATTCTGCTCGGTCAGTTGATGCAAAAAGATGATATTGAGCACGATCCAGCCGATCGGCATCAGCCCGGTAAGACCGCCCATTCCGGCTGCCCGAATCGCCAGATCGGCCGGCATGCCAAATGCAAACACAGCGACGAAGAATGCGCTGAGCAGCCCTGCAAATGCCGCGATGTGCGCCTTCAGGTGTAAAAATCCGAGGCCTATCAGCATGACGGCTACTGGCACAATCGCCAGTAGCGTCGAGATGAGCATATTTCCGAAGGGGTTGTAGTTTTGCTGCCAGATCATGGTTGTCTCCATTTTTATGTTTGCAATTGTGGGTTGGCCGGGCGCCTGTAGGCGGCGCTCGTCTCTGGCCATGCGGATCGTGGTCGGTTGGTTTTTGTCGTGGTGCTGACTGCACCACGGTTACTTAGGTGGGACGGTTTAGGATTGGCGATAGCTCAGCAAATAAAGCGGTTAATGGCTTTCTCTTGCCACGTCATTCCGTTGCCTTCGGCATCAGGCGCATAGGCTTTGCCATCGACGATGCGTAATGGATCGACCAGGATTGGATCGGCCATGGCGAAATATTCGAGGAAATGTGCGGTGGGCGTGACGGCCAGCATATGTATGCTGACTTCTTGATAGAAATGGTTCGAAACCGGGACGTTTTGCGCAGCGCAGATCGCGGACGTTTCTATCCACCCGCTGACACCGCCAACCTTCATCAAATCCGGCATCATCAAATCCGAAGCGCCGTCACGTAAACTGGTGGCGATCAGTCTTGGTCCGTATAAGTTTTCGCCTAATTGAAGCGGCGTTTCGATGCTGGCTGCGATCCGGGCGTGCCCTGCGTTATCGTCGAAGTCGGTAGGTTCTTCGATCCATAACAGGCCTTCGCTATCGAGCGCTTTGCAGCGCGTGATCGCTTCGGGCACGTTCAGACTTTGGTTGTAATCGACCATGATGCCAACCGCTCCTGCACTTGCGCTATGGGCAGTACGGACTGCGGCGATATCTTCCTTTAAGGTCGGATAGCCGATCTTAATCTTGACTGCCTTAAAACCGGCTTCCGCAGCCGCCATCACGTTGCGACCGGCCTGCTCGACGCCATCCATGCCGTAACTTGCATACGCGTTGATAGGGCGTGCCGTGGTGCCTCCTAGTACGCGTACGAGTGGCTGACGCAGGTGGCGCGCCCAGGCATCCCACAGCGCCATGTCGATTCCCGCCAGCACCATGTCGATCAGCCCGTAAGAGCCTATCAACTTGACCCGTTTGCGTAGCGCGGTGAGCAAGGTTAACGGGGCTAGTGCTTGTCCTACGACGAGTGCGGAAAGATCGATAGCAAGTTGTTTGGTTGCCGCCAGCACGGTGGGGGTGTAAGTAAAAATATACGAGACGCCGCGCACATTGGCATTGGTCTCGATGTCAAATAGCAGCAATGGAGCCACCGTCATGACCCCGCTTGCAGTCCGTAACGGTGTCGATAAGGGGACGGAAAGTGCGCGCACCCGCACCGCGGTGATGACAGGGTGGTCGTGTTGAAATTGGGAATTGGTCGCCATCGAAGTAAGCCTCGCTTAAAAGGATAAATGCCAGGCCGAGTGAGAACTGCGGCCTGGCGATTCAATAAATGCTTAGACTTCCGCGCTCGACGAAGTAGCTTGCGGCGCGCCCGACCAGCCGGGTTCGCCATAGGGCTCGGTGCTGTCCTGATCGCTGAAACGTGCTGGCGATTGGGCGCGACGATTGACGTTTACGTCGAAGATATCGAAACGGTTGTAGTAACCCACTACATCCTGGAATTGCTTCGGTATAACGCAACGTTCCAGATCGATATCGGCGTAGACGATGCCTTCTTCATCACGCAGGATTGGGCTGATCGGCACGCCATCCGGGCCTAGGATCATCGATACGCTTTTCGATGCTTCCTCCATCAAACGGCGCGGACGCGGATCGCCACGGCTGATCATATCAATGGCTTCCGGCGGCAAGAAACCGGAAGCGACGATGTTGAAGAGTTTGCCTTCAAACGCATGGGCACCGGCACGTAGCTTGATCGATGCTTCGAGGTCGTAGGCGGCTTCGCCCGGCGGATGCGTAGGCCAGCGTGGTGAGAACGATGAGATGTGCACGTTCTCGCCTTGTGCCAGCAAAGAGTAGCGCGCTAGTGCGTTGGTGTTCTCGCCGCAAACCAATGCGCCGATGTGGCCAATGCGGGTATCGACCACGCGCAATCCGCTGCCGTCACCATTCGCCCAGACCAATTTTTCCCAGTAGGTTGGCACCAGTTTGCGATGGCGGTTCAAGATACTGCCGTCGTCGCCGATCAACAAATTCGTATCGTAGATGCAGCCGAAACTGTTGGGTGTGCCTTCGTTGATACCGATGGATACAAAGACGCCGTGTTTTTTTGCTTCAGCGCGCAGGCGGTCAATTTCCGGTCCGTTCACTAGCACTGTGGATGAAGCCAGCTTGACGAAGAATTCATGCGTGTCTACCGGTGCCCATACACCGCACCAGACGGGAAAAGCCGACACGAACGATTCAGGAAATGCGACTAGCGACGCGCCGTTGGCTGCGGCTTCTGCGATCCATGCGCAGGCCTTGTCGATTGTCGCGGGTGTATCGAAATAGACGGGCGCTACGTGACACGCCGCCGCTTTAAATTTTGGATAAGTTTTCATGGGTTATCTCCTTTGGAAAAAATTCAGGGAATGCATAAGCCGCGTATTTCCAGCGGTATTCACTGGCTCAAGGCGGGATGATCTTTTGCACTGAGTATGAATATAACCTTTCTATTGTTATTTTCTGTTATAACTAAACAGCCAAATAATTTCATGTGAGTTAACACAAAATGATGGAATTTAGACATTTTCGTTGCTTCGCTGAGGTCGCTACGCAACTTCATTTCACGCGGGCAGCAGAGGAACTTGGGATCTCGACGCCAGCGATTTCGAAGCAGATTCGGGAGATGGAAACGCTCTTGAACGTGCGCTTGTTTAATCGCACCAAGCGCTCGGTGACGCTGACATCGGCTGGCCAGTTATTTCTTGTAGAAGTGCAATTGGCCATGGCGCAGTTCGATCGTGCTGAGGAGACTGCTCGCCGTGCCGGACGCGGCGAGATCGGACGGATCGAACTCGGTTACGTGGCCTCGGCGGCGTTCTCGGGATTGTTCCAGCAGCAACTGAGCCGCTATCGGGAGGCCTACCCTGCGGTGCAGGTTAATTCACGTGAAATTTCTATGCGCGCCATGCCAGAGATGTTGGAAGCCGGTGCGCTGGACTTGGCCTTTGTGCGGCCGCCAATCAATTTCCCACCGGGTATCGACGCGATGGCAGTCCTGCGCGAGAACTATGTCGTGGCGGTGCCAACCAATTCCCGCTTCGCTGATCTGACCGCCATTCGCGCCGCGGATCTGGCTACCTCAAATTTTATTGTCCCCGAGCAGGTCGAAGGGACCCTCGCGGTGGGCCGCCGTGGTAAATTCACGCCCCGCATTAGCGCCGCACCGGGCGGCTTAGTCGCGGTCATCGCTGCCGTGTCGATCAGCCAGGACGTGGCGATTGTTCCGTATTCGGCAGTTGATCACATTCGGATTCCGGGGGTGACGTATCGGCCACTGGCGGGAAAGCCGATAGAGACCGAGATCGCATTGACTTACCGACGACATGAACGCGCGCCAGCGGTCCGGGCATTTATCGAGCAGGTGAAGCTGCTATCGAAAGACGTTGTCGGACCTGCGGCTAACAGTATTAATTCGAGGAAAACACAGCGCTGATGGTCAATGCGATAGCAACTTCAGAGCGTGGTGTTCTTTAAAGCGTATTAGCTCAAATTTGACCTGACAGGTAGTGTCAGGTCAAATCTAGTTCGGTCCGCCACCGGCCGTACTCTGCGGCATAAACTCCGGCCGCAACACAATGATTTAGTGTCCATGATATAGGTCGCTGAAACTGCTGGTCGATGGCATGTGGCCCATTTTTCCGTGCATTTTTGGATCCATCGAAGGGGCTATTTTTTTATCCATATTGTGATCGCCACCGGTTTGCGCTAATTGCATCTGCTTGGCCATGCTCGCCTGGGGTATCGGTGCCGGTGGCATCGATAGAAAAACGACCACCACCGTTGATGGTGGCAGCCGAATTTATTCCCTTGGTGCGAGCTATCCGATAAATGCGCTGGTGCTGGATGCGCAGGTTTCACGCAACAAAATCAAGAACTCGCCGAATGGTGCGGATATGGTGTTGGCACGGGCTACGTATAACCTTTCGAAGTCTACGGCAGTGTATGCATTTGCGGGCTACATTCGTAACTCAGGCACGTCGACTTTGTCGGTTGACGCTGGCAGTGTCGCCGGGCCGGGATTGAATCAAACTGGTGTGATGGCGGGCGTTCAGAAGGTATTTTGATGTTTTGATTGCGTGTTTTTCTGCGTGTAATTTTTCCCGTAATACATGGTGTATAAAAAAGGGTAGCTTTGCGGCTGCCTTTTTTCAATTTATTTCTCGGCCGTCGTCAGTTCTCGATGCAGTTGCCGCTATTGGACGGATTCACAAGAGCCTGCGTATTGAAGTCCGATACGGGCAAAGATGATTTTCCCGTCATCGCTGCGCTCTTGATGCGGGCCATCGCGTTTTTCCTCTTTGTAATTACCTGGTAAGAGCAGGAAAGGCAGGATCAACACGACGAATGCGTAAAGTTATGGCACCAGCACAATAATGACAACCCTACGATTTTCTGCACGTCCATCCGGGGTCGAATTATCGGCAACCGGATGTGCTTTTCCTAGCCCACTAATAACGATATTGGTGCGCTTAAGGCCAACGTTGACCAATGAATCTGCGACCGCGGTTGCTCTCAGTAGCGACAGCTTACGATTATAAACGTCACTGCCGGATGAATCCGTATGGCCATCTACCTTGAGATTCTCAATGTCAGCGGAATGCAAAGCCTTCCCGATCTTCTCAACTGCGACCGAACTTTTTTCTGTCAGCTTGTAGGCATCGACACCGAATAGCAATTTTTCGGCGAAGCTTAATTCCCATCCCTCTTCTGCGAGCTTGAATCCCTGTTCTTGAAGCACGGCGATCTGTCCGGGTGTTAATTTGGCCTTGGCTGCTGGCGGCGAGGTTTGACACCCGGTCAACTGTAAAGTCGCCAGCAATATACCGATCATCCCCAGATAGAGCCTATTTGATAAAGGAAGCATTTTTTTACCTATGATGATAATGCAGGTTGTTCGGCCAGTTGACGCGTGCCGCGATGGATTTTTTTTGCGGAATACATCGCTTTGTCCGCAGCAGCCAAAATGGATACAGGATCATCACCATGTTCAGGAAACTTTGCAATACCGATCGTTAACGATGTAACGATAGAGCGCCCTGTTGGCAATTCAATCGGCGTATTCATCTCGAAGATAATTCTATCGGCAATATGGAAGGCATCGTTGTTATGATGCAGTGATTTGAGCAAGATGGCGAATTCATCTCCGCCCAGTCGCGCGACAAGATCTTCTCCTCGCAGCTGCCCCTTGATCCGCGACGCGATCTCGATCAGGACACTATCACCAGAAGCATGTCCGTGCTTATCATTGATTTGCTTGAAAAGATCGCAATCAATAAACATGACGGCGATTCTAGTTTTATTCTGCCTTGCGTCGGCGATCGCCATATCCAACTCGCCTACCAGAAATGCACGATTAGGCAGGCCTGTCAGACTGTCATGGTTGGCACGATGTGTGAGGCCTTCATGTTCTCTTTTTAAATGAATTTGCCATGCCTCCAATTCATCAAGCAGGGCATTGAAATCGTGGTTGAGTTCGTTCAGTTCGGCAATCTCGGCCGATGGCACACGCAATTCAAACGAGCGTTCGCGGCGCACACGATGGGCTATTTCTGCGAGATCGCGCATCGGTCCAATAATGCCTGCCTGCATACGATTCGCAAAACGCAGAGCAATCGTTATGCTGAGTGCCAGGCAGATCAATACACATAGTAATCCGCTTAGCAAAAAATGCAGCAAGTTGCGGCCATGCGGCGTCAACCGAATATGTCCGATCACGACATCGTTATGCGTGATCGGAAATAGCAACGGTTCAGGAAGTATCAACTCGCCTAATGTTTGTTCAAGGAGGTATCTTGTGCCGGGTTCGCCTCTCTTCCATCTGGTCAGCAACTTGCCGTGGATATCGGTCAAACGCACTTCATCGATATCTTCATTCTTGGCAATTAAAGCCAGCGCTTCCTGCGCTGTTGTGGCGTCATTAAAAACGACAGCGGCTTCAACGGTATAGCTCATTGACCGTGCGACCAATATCAAATTTTGTTCAGAGTAAATCCGCATGGCAATCAAGCCCGCGATCATGATTGTCAGTCCTGCCATGATCACCGCAATCAATGCCACGCTCAGATGCGCCCTTCGTAAGACGCTTTCCAGCGTTGGCCGCGAATCTCGCTCGGTTATTATTTTCATGGTTTTTGTGCTTCGCGCTTTGCGAATTGCAGTACGTTTGGATGTACGCGCAGGCCGCTTCGGGCGATAGCGTCCAAATTAACTTCAAAAGCAATCTGAGTGTCACGAAACTTTAGAGAGAACATGCTGCGGGTTGTCGACGGCAAGCCGGGTTCGCTGATCGACAGTATCGGTTGCCCATTTAGCTGCGCAAACAATTTTTCGCGCTCGGCCCCGTCGATATTTCCGATGTAGACGATGTTGCATTCGGCAGAGGTCACGTCACTTTTTGGGCTTAGTTGATGGGCCCGAATAGGGGGCACGGAACTTTCCTTTGCGCTGTCCATCAAGACCCCTGCATACTTCGCCTCACCTACCACGCATAGCCGTAATTCAGAGGATGGCGTCGGCCAGCGTACATAACTGCTGATGCCGATAATGACGTGTGAAATATTTTGCGCACGTTGCAACTCGGTGGCGTTATTTTGCGCTTGTACGATGCTGGAAAAAGTAGTTGTCAGGAATATAAACAGCGCGATGCACATGCGAGATGTGATCTGAAATTGTGTGAGAAAATTTTCCCTGGCACAAGGTGTACGGGTTAGCGGCACATTTCTTTTGCGGGTGAGAGGGGCAACATTTTTATGCATAAATAAGAGCTGCTTTAAGGTCACATTTCCCGATTCTGGATATTTCCATGAGGCGGTACTGATATACATCCGTAATAAGGCGGGAAGCTGGCTGCTTGAATATAAAACCGAAGGCTCCTACTTATACATTCTTCAGCACCTAATGTACTTTTCCCCTTCTTTGCTCTCCGCCAGCGTCCCCAGAGTTCAAGGCTAGAGTGTAATATTTTTGACCTATATCTGTCGCTAGTGACATAACAGTTTATGTAATTTGGGGCTTTTCATTTCCCTCGCTGTGGAATGTCACCAAGAGTGTCCTCAAAAATGCCGTATGTCAACCAACGTTAAAATTCCTTAAACAACATAAAATCTGCCTTCTCACGAGGAGAAGCACGAGTATGTTATCGGTCTTAGAACATGTGCCTGGGATTGGTGCCTTAAAAGGTGACCGACATGTTCTGAAAAATCGTATTTCTCTGTGCGCCGAGCACTTTATCCCACCGTGTCCTGACATGGCATGGACGCTACGCAGAATCTCCACTGCCTGTATCGATAGCGACACAAGGTGGTCCGTTTTCATTTTAATTTTCATTTTTTCGCCGGTATGCGCCACTCTGCCGTGCCAAAGTCAATCTCTGCCCATTCTGCCACCCGTAATTCTCCTGGTCGCACAAACAGCAACGGGCACAGCTTCAGCGCCGCTATTGCGTGGGGGCCGTGCAGCTGAATATCGACCGCATCAATTCCCCGGCAAGCTTCGGCTCCGTGATGGCTCATAGTTTGTTTTCGGTACGACGGACAAAGCTCCTTTCAGGTCTGCCGTCACATCGCGCTCTACCAACCCGGTTGCCACACCATATCGCAGTACCTGCCCACATAGCTGCTTTACCCAGTGTAGAAGCACTAGCGCCGCGCGCTTCCATTTTCTCCACGGTCGCCAGAACGTCAAGTGGCTTGATCGTGGAAACAGGCATATTTCCGATCAATGGAAATACATCCTTTTGCAGCCAGTTGGTTAACTGTTCTTGTGTAGTTGCTGCGATGGCCTTAGCCTGCTTTGAGTCACGCCTGAATTTTCCGTGTCGATGCCATCCGTCAAGAGCTTACGCGCTGCCGTACGTTTCGCTCTTGCTTCAAGTGGCGAAACCTCAGGGTACGCTCCGAAGGTTAAGCGGTTTTGTTTCGCTCTTTCTTGTCGGTAGGACATGCGTTATATTTTTGAGCCGGACTCTGCAATCTCCAGATACATACCGGACTCATCAGACAGCGTGTAGGAGTGCCCGCTCATGGACTTGGCGGTTCTTACTTGTGTGTCAGTCAGTGGCTTTGCTAATTTCGGCATTTTGTATCTACGCGATTTTGGGGTTTGCACTCCTGGATGCAAGAGTGTATTCAAAACCGTTTGATTGCAATGGGCGTTAAAAGCCCTCTATAAACAAAAAACCCGCGTTCTCTAGAGGAGAAACACGGGTCATTGGACTTACTTGAACTTCTTAAAACACATTCTTGGTGCCGAGAGCCGGAATCGAACCGGCACGCCTTTCAGCGCGGGATTTTGAGTCCCGTGCGTCTACCTATTCCGCCATCTCGGCAACGCGTCCGCTATTATGGCTTATTTGATTCGCTGGATCAATAGCTTTAACACTGTAAATGCTATTTTTATTTAATAAATTATAAAATCGACTGTTCGTACGTTGCGCACTGGCCGTTTAGCGCTGCTGCTGTTGCGCACGGCGCTGCACGATATGTAAATAAATTAGCAGGCTTGTGGCGACCAATGCAATGCTGGCACTATTTCCCATCCAGAAACCGGCAGCCCCATGCAGCGCTGGCGGGCTGATGCCAAATGGATTTAATCCAAGAATATAGCCGGACACTAAACCCACTCCCCACAGCGATACAGCGTAGATGATCGTTGGAACAATAGCGACTTTGTATGCGCGCAAAACGAAGGCAGTGCTGCACTGGATTGCATCGAATAATTGATAAAAACCGATAAATATAAACAGCGGCATGGCAGCCGCGATGATGGTTTCGTTTGGCGTATAAGCGCGAATGATCGTGGCGCGTGCAAGCCAGATGATCAGGCCGATAGTGGCCGAACAAATTGCCGCCAATCGAATGCCGGAAAAGCCGATGCGCCGCGCCTGATCGAGTTCTTTGGCACCAATCGCTTGGGCTACCAGAATGCCGCTGGCGATCGCAATGGATAACGGCAGCATGTATAGGACGGTCGCAAAATTGGCGGTAATTTGATGCCCTGCCACAGCAGTTTCACCCAGCCGGGCAATAAAAATTGCCATGAAGGTAAACGCAGTAACTTCGATGAAATAACTTAAGCCGGTGGGGATGCCTAATTTTAATAAAGCGCGTTGTGCGTGCCAGTGTGGCTTGACGAACCCGCTGTGAAACAAGGCAAATTGTTTGTAGAAACTATTGTGGCGCAGGATCAGCCAAGCGATCAATAGCATCAGCCATGAAATAACGGTGGTGGCGATGGCGCAGCCGGGGCCGCCTAACGCCGGAATACCGAAGCCGCCAAAAATGAACAGTGCGTTTAGTGGAAACTTAAGCAGAACGGCAATAATTTTGATTGCCATCACCATTTTGGGTTTCGAGACTGCGGTGTTTAACGCCGAGTAGACATTAAATCCAAGCGTGGCCGGTAACGCTAACGCCAGAATTTGCAAATATAAAGTGGCTTTGGCGCTGAGGATGGGCGAGGCATGGGCGACCGATAAAAACGGCTGCGGAAATAGCAGTACGAGGCAGCCGAGCAATGATAAAAATAGCGCTAGCCAAGTGCCTTGTTTGACTTGATAGCCGATATCGGCCATGCGCTGGCCGCCATATAGTTGGCCGATGATCGGGGACAACGCTTGTAAAACGCCGCTGAGACCAACGAACACGCTGACATAAATCGCGCCGCCCAACGCTAGTGCAGCCAGATCTGTGGCGGAGTATCGCGAGGTCATGGCGGTATCGATGACGCCGTTTAAGATCAGCGCCAATTGCCCAATCAGGATGGGCCACGCCAGCTTGGCAATGTGCGTTGTGTTAGAGCGGGCGAGGCGCGTTCTGGTGCGATGAATGAATGACTGTGTAATGTTTAGCTCGATAGTGGCTTTGATAGCCCGGAAAATCAGTGGCAATAATTTACGTTTTTTCCGGGCCGTCTACGTTATGCGTTGTTGCAATAGCGCGTGATGACTTCTCATTCTGATTTTTCCGAAAGAAAATGTCATATTTTTACGCGCTAATTCCATGCTAATTGCCAACCCGTTGATATAAGCGGAAACGCTCATCGCGGTCGGAGGGGCGACGTCCGCTCCATAGTAATTTCCAGCGGCCACTAAATTGGCGCCAGATCGCGGCATCGTCGGATTTGGTATTGTTATTGTCCTGGTACAACAGAAAATCGCAACGTTCCTGACTTAACTCAGAAAATGGAATGTCTCCAAAATAGGCGAACGAAGCACGTTGTGCCGGGCCCACGTTGGTGTCGACGCATTGCTTGAGGTTGGGCAAATGCGCCTCGATTTGGGTAGCCACGCCTGCGTAGCTTTTGCCGTAATTAATCCATGGCAACCACAGCGTCATCAGCAGCAACCAGCACAATACGACGCCGCCTGAGGACAATACGACGGCGCGCCAAAGTACCGCTGGTCGGCGTGACAAGCGCCA
The DNA here is from genome assembly GCF_003056055.1 of Glaciimonas sp. PCH181. Taxonomy (NCBI): domain Bacteria; kingdom Pseudomonadati; phylum Pseudomonadota; class Betaproteobacteria; order Burkholderiales; family Oxalobacteraceae; genus Glaciimonas; species Glaciimonas sp. PCH181. The sequence goes on along the minus strand of NZ_PYFP01000002.1, from coordinate 262,075 downwards.
GTTGACTAAAAATATCCAGCAAATTGAGCCGAGAATGGCGATCGTTAATGCGGTCGCATTAAATCCGGGTTTGAAGCCGGGCGCCAGCTTATAGGCATTCTTGGCAATTTGCGCTGGCCAGCCGGTTTCTTTGGCGATCCATCCAATCCAGATAAAAGCCGCGCATGTCGTCAGTGTCATCACCGAGAACCAATCGACCGCATTGATCGCGCCGCGTTTCATCGTCGGAAGACCGAATGCTGCCAGAATAATCAGCGCCGGTAAGAGTGGCAGAAGTATGCCTTCGTCCGGTCTTGGCGTCAGGAAAATCATGACGGTCAAACTGATGAAAAATGTCAGGGGCAGGGCAATATGAAGGGCTTTGCGTTGTTGTCGCCATGCGTACACGGCCCAGCCAGCGAACGGCCACGCTGGCCACGCAAACCAAATGCCGTATTTGAAGTAATACGCGAAAGTGGTCAACGTCGGCCAGCCGAGTTGCCGCAGATTTTGATCTTCCCAGAAAGTGAAATTATTGCCATCTGGCAGCAATATATAACTCGCCAGAAACCACGCACCGCTGACGATGATGGCGACGGGTAACGTCACCAGCAACAAATGGACGGCGATTTTTTTCTCTCGCAGCATGGCTAAACTGCTTAAGCCAATGAAGATTGTTATCGGGACAGCCCAGCCGCGTGTCAGGGTCAGTAAACCCAGCGCCAAGCCAAGTAGGGCGGCGCTGCGCAGTGCGAAAGCTGCCGTAAAAGCAGCGGTGCGCGTCGTGCCGGGTGCTGCGTTGGAGGCGTCGAACAGGCGCACCGCGAGGTAGATCGCGTATGCGACTAGCGACATCTGCAAGCTTTTTGCGGTGGTTTCGTGGCTGTGTAATAGCAGGCCGAGGCAGCCGAGATAAATCAGGAAAGCGCCATCGGCAAGCGTGCGTCCAAAATCTCTGGGTTCTGGCTGGCCGCCAAAGGCGAGTCGCAGCGGTTGCGCTTCGCTGCGGCGTCCTAGTAAATAGGTGGCGTACCACACGGACAGCGAACCGATTAAAAAGAAAACGATGGTCGATAGTCGCGCTGCCAGGGGATCGCCCAGCAACCAGCCGAAAAGCTTAATGCAGATTGCTCCGATCCAGAAAGTCAGCGGGCTTTCACCCGGCATAGGCAGGCCGACGATTTGTGGTGCCAGCCAAGTATTGAGGCTGCCATGCGCCATGGTCCACATAATGCCGAAGCTGGAGGCATCGTCATTTTTCCACGGATCGCGACCGAACAGGCCGGGCAAAATATAGAGCAAACCGAGCGCCCATAAGCCCCAGCGTGGCAGTGCGCTGGTGGCGGAAGCGGGAAGGCGAACTGGCTTCATCACAATGTGGCTTTATGAGAATGTTGAGGTGGGTATTGTGCCGCAAAAATTGCGGTGGGCACATATTATCGGGTACAAAGTGTCTGGCATCCCAGCGATCGATCCGTTGCACGATGCATTCTTAATACGTTCTTCATGCATGGCTTTTGCGCTACTAGTATGTCGATAGTTGATCGCGGCGTAGGCAGATCGATGTTGAAAATAAAAAAGGCAGCCAGAGCTGCCTTTTTTTACAACCGCTCAGCAGATATAAATTAACCTGCAGCGACTGATGTTTTTGAACCAACAGTACCAAACTTTTTACGGAATTTATCAACACGACCAGCTGTATCAACGATTTTATGTTGACCAGTGTAGAACGGATGCGATTCCGATGAAACTTCGATCTTTACTAAAGGATAGTCTTTACCTTCGAAAGTACCTGTTTCACGTGTTTGGATAGTAGAACGTGTGATGAATTGGAAACCGCAAGACATGTCTTGGACCAAAACTTCACGATAATTTGGGTGAATGCCGTCTTTCATAATTGCCTCAAAATTGTCGGTAGCCAATCGTCACTTCGTCGGTCGCCATGCTTCTTGACCCGATTGTCGATCACTTGCCAAGGTGGAAAACACGCGATTATACAGTAAAACTGCAATTGAATCAGTGGTTTACGCATGGCGCTTTGTTGTCTGACTGGCAAAAGTATTACCAGTCAGACTATTCTGCATAGGCCGGTTAGCGTCAGGCAGGTGCTTTTATAGCGGTTGTTTGTTGATTACCGCTTTTACGGTAAAGCACCAGCGTGGCAATCAGGCCGCAAACAGCTGCAAAGCTCATCCACAAACCTGGCGCTGCTTTGTTTCCGGTAAATTCGATCAATCCGGTCGCAATGGCTGGGGTAAAGCCACCAAAAATCGCCGTTGCCAGACTGTAGGCTAAGGAAAAGCCGACAGTACGCACATCCACCGGCATCACTTCTGTTAATGCAACGACCATCGCGCCGTTATAACTGGAATATAAGAATGACAACCATAGTTCAACAATCAGCATGCGATTGAAGCTTGGTTCTGACACTAACCAGGATAACGCCGGATAAGCGCTCAGGATCGTGAGGATCGTAAATATCAGTAACAGTGGGCGACGACCGACGCGGTCAGATAACGCTCCCATGACCGGCAGCCAGATAAAGTTGGAGATACCGACGCAAAAGGTCACGATCAATGCGTCAGTCGTCGTGAGTTTCAAGACCGTTTTGCCGAATGTCGGTGTGTATACGGTGATGAGGTAGAAAGAAACGGTTGTCATAGACACCAGCATCATGCCAGCGATTACCAAGCCCCAATTGTCAACCATGGAGCGCATGATCTGACGCATATTTGGTTTATGTTTGCGGGCGAGAAATTCTTCTGTTTCTTGCAACGAACTACGAATAATGAACAATACCGGCACGATCATGCAGCCGATAAAGAAAGGAATGCGCCATCCCCAATCAGCGATTTGCGCTGGTGCCAGATTGACCTGAAGGCCATAGCCAAGCGCAGCTGCCACAATAATGGCGACTTGCTGACTTGCCGATTGCCAGCTCACATAAAATCCTTTGTGGCCCGGCGTTGCCATTTCTGACAGATAAACAGACACGCCGCCCAGCTCAACACCGGCTGAGAAGCCTTGTAGCAAACGACCGGTTAAGACCAGAAACGGTGCCAGATAGCCGATGGTGGCATAGCCCGGTACAAAGGCGATCAGCATCGTGCCGATTGCCATTAATGCCAGTGTCACGATCAAACCTTTGCGGCGACCGATGCGATCGACATACGCGCCTAGAATAATCGCGCCTAAAGGTCGCATTAAAAAACCTGCGCCAAAGGTCATGAAAGTCAGCATCAGGGACGCGAATTCATTGCTTGCAGGGAAGAAGGTTTTGGCGATATGTGTGGCGTAGAATCCAAACAGGAAGAAGTCAAACATCTCCATGAAGTTGCCGCTGGTAACGCGCAAAACGGTACCGAATTTTGATTGACTGGACTTGGTGGTTGTCATGGTTTTATTTCCGCCAGAATTTGAGGTTCGCAAGAATAGCACTTAATTGGGATTTATCTCGGGGCGTTGTCAATACGTCAGAGTTGTTGGATTATTCCTATCTTCATCAGGTATAAATTTTATGCCATATGCAAGTCAGCAAGGATGCCGGAGAGAACTTGCGAGGTTTTTTGTTTATTCTTTCAGCGTTTTTAACGCTCCATAATTTTGTTCTCATGGCGTGCTTATGTCCATAGCCAATCGAAAATTGCGCGTCTGCACTGGTCGTGTGCGACCGATGGACACTGTCCGAAGTTTCAAACTAACGTCTATTTTTCCGTATATTTTTTTGCTGTGCTGCACAAAAAAAGTCTGACGTGCTTGCGCAGGTCAGACTTTTTTGTAGCTCAATTCAGCGACTTCTTACCGCAATCGCCTATTTTCAATCATTCAATCAATTACCGCGCCGCATCATATCGAAAAACTCCAGATTGGTCTTGGTAGATTTGATTTTGTCGAGGATGAACTCCATCGCTTCGATTTCATCCATGCTGTACAGCAGTTTGCGCAGCACCCAGATTTTTTGCAGTTGATCAGGCTTGATCAGTAATTCTTCGCGACGTGTACCGGATTTGTTCAAGTTGATCGCTGGATAGACGCGCTTTTCTGCAAGGCGACGTTCCAGATGGACCTCCATATTACCGGTCCCTTTAAATTCTTCGTAAATCACGTCATCCATACGGCTACCGGTTTCAATCAGCGCTGTAGCGATGATGGTCAACGAGCCGCCTTCTTCGATGTTACGGGCCGCGCCGAAGAAGCGTTTTGGACGTTGTAGCGCATTTGCATCTACACCACCGGTCAGTACCTTGCCGGAAGCAGGGATCACGGTATTGTAAGCACGTGCCAGACGGGTGATGGAATCCAGCAGGATCACGACGTCTTTTTTCATTTCGACCAGACGCTTAGCTTTTTCCAGCACCATTTCGGCGACTTGGACGTGGCGGGTAGCGGGCTCATCGAATGTCGATGCGACTACTTCACCGCGCACTGAGCGCTGCATTTCGGTTACTTCTTCAGGACGTTCGTCGATCAACAGGACGATCATCACAGTATCAGGATGGTTGGTCGTGATCGCATGCGCAATGTGTTGCAGCATGACGGATTTACCAGATTTTGGGGATGCTACCAGCAGACCGCGCTGGCCTTTGCCGATTGGCGCGATCATGTCGATGATGCGGCCGGTGATGTTTTCTTCGCCGCGCATGTCGCGTTCGAGCGGCAGCGGTTTGTTCGGATGCAGGGGCGTCAGGTTCTCAAACAGGATGCGGTGTTTCGATGCTTCCGGTGATTCGCCGTTGACCTTGTCAACTTTGACCAGGGCGAAATAGCGTTCGCCGTCTTTCGGGGTGCGGACTTCACCTTCAATTGAATCGCCAGTATGCAAGTTGAAACGGCGGATTTGTGAAGGTGAGATATAAATGTCGTCGGTGGACGCCATATAACTGGCGTCGGGCGAGCGCAGGAAGCCAAAGCCATCAGGCAAAACTTCAAGAGCGCCATCGCCAAAAATTTGTTCTCCTGATTTCGCGCGTTTCTTGAGAATGGCGAACATCAGTTCTTGTTTGCGCAAGCGCGCGGCGTTATCGATGTCGAGGCCGATTGCCATTTCTAGCAGGGCGGAGACGTGTAGCGCCTTTAGTTCAGATAAATGCATAGTTATGAGTGTCCCGGGGTGGGAATTGTCTGGTGGGGGAGGGGACTACGTGGTGTGAGTAGCTTACTTGTACGGTGTCGTCTAAAAATTATAGGCGACGATGCGGGCGCACCGTCGCGTTTGTTCGCAGTTTACATCAGATACATCAAATATTGCTATCGATGAACGAGGTTAGCTGGCCTTTTGCCAACGCGCCTACTTTTTGAGCGGCTGCAACGCCGTTTTTAAACAAGATCAATGTCGGGATGCCGCGAATACCAAATTTGGCAGGTACTGCCTGATTAGCATCAACGTCCATCTTGGCGATCAGGATTTTGCCGTCGTATTCTTTGGCGACTTCTTCCAGGATCGGGGCAATCATTTTACAAGGACCACACCATTCGGCCCAAAAATCGACCAATACTGGTTTGTCGGATTTAAGTACATCTGCTTCAAAAGATGCGTCGGTAATATGTTTAATGTTTTCGCTCATGGTTTCCTCGGGTAGAGGGAAAAAGAATTAATGTGTGCCAAGACAACTTATCCGAATACCTGGGTGGCTGTCTGCGGCGGGTCCCTATTCTAATAAATAAGTGGGGATGCCGTACGAGACTTCAAGTTTTGCGGGTGTGATAAGAGGTGTTGCGGCGGGATGTTCGTTAAATAATAACCGATTTTAATAAAAAGGGGAGACAGTGTTCTTATTTTTTACCTATTTACGCCGATTGCTCGCATAAAATACTAAGCGCCTGTTGCAAAAAGAGTCGTCCAACAGGCCGATTGTAGTGCTCCTGGCATGATCCATATCCCTATTTCATGAGTAATATGCCGAATAAGTCTCTTTTCAAGTCCCAATTTCAGTCCTTATCGTTATCGCCTTCCAATACTTTTTGGCCCGAGGTAGCCGCTGCTTTGTCGCGTGTCTGTCGCGAAAGCGGTGGTGAGAATACGCGCGATCTTTCCAGTTGGCGCGTGATTGTGCCGGCGTATGTGCACGCCACATTATTGAAAGATGCGCTGGCGACGGCTTTACCCGGCGCCGGCACATTTATTCCGCCGCGTATCAATACCTTATCGGCACTGTTGCAAACCTTGCCGCCAGCGCCAAACGCGCCAACTGCCAGTGCCAGCAGTGAACGGTTGATGCGCTTGTATTCTGAATTGCGCCAACATGCGTGGTTGAAAAAAATATTTAGTGCGCGTCGCAACACTGATTTGCTACCGCTGGCGCAAACGCTGCTGGCATTGTCGGATGAGTTGACGCAGGCATTGTTGCCATCGATACGGGCGACCGGGGACATAGATCAGCGCTGGGAAGCCGCGCTAGAACAATTGACGCCAAGCGCCCGTCAGCTGCTGTCTGACGAGACGCAACTGGTATGGTCGATCTGGAAGAGTCAGCTGGATGGCGATGATGCGATGGCGGTGCGTTTCGATCAAATGCTGCAATTTGCGGAGCAAGCCAATTCACCGCTGGCATGGATCAGCTCAGTCGAACCCGAGCCGATGGAACGTGCTTTTCTAGAAGCCTACGCAAAGACGCAGCCGGTCTTACTGATTATACTGGATTGGCAGCCCGAGAATATCGCCACAGCCTATGCTGCCGCGTGGCCAGAGCTAATTGATGCGCCAGACGCAGCACAGAGCGGCCATCAAGCGCCTGTTGATGATTTATTTGCGGCCCCAGCATTTAATGTCAGGCAGCCATCCAGCCTCGCCTTGTGTGCTACTCACAGCATCGAAGACGAAGCCGTGCAGGGTGCGCAGACCATTCTTGACTGGCTGCAAGCTGGCAAAAACAAGCTAGCGATTGTGGCGCAGGATCGGGTTGTTGCGCGACGGATACGCGCTTTGCTAGAACGTGCGCAAGTCCACGTTGCCGATGAAACCGGCTGGAAATTATCGACCACGCGCGCAGCATCTGCGATTGCGGCATGGTTTGACGTTGTCACGCAACGTGGCGAAACGACGGCGTTGCTGGATTTTCTGAAATCTCCGTTTATGTTGGCCGATTTGCCGGATAAATCCTCGCAAGTTATGGCGATTGAAATAGCGCTGCGGCGGGCGAATGTTTTAGGTGAATGGGGTAGCGTCATTTATGCCCTGAGTGATGTGCCCGTGGCGCAACAAACGGTCTCCATGCTGGCGCAACAAGCGGGCGTCTACGCCGGTCGTAAAACGTTGCGTGGATGGATCAATACCGGAAGTGCGTTAGAGACAATTGGTGTCGCGACTGCGTTAAGCCGCGATCCTGCGGGTCAGCAAGTTTTGCAAATGCTCCAAAATATTGCCGCTGAAAGTGGGGACGACGGAGACGCCGCGCTGTTCTCTTTTCCTGAATGGCGCGCACTAGTCAATCTGCAGCTCGATGACACCAGTTTCATTAGTCCTGCCAGCGACCGGCGCGTCGTAATGCTGCCGCTGAACGGTGCGCGCTTACGACATTTTGACGCCGTGCTGCTAGTCGGTGCCGATGCTAGCCATTTACCTTCGCAGCCGCAAGAGACCTTATTTTTCGCCAATACCGTGCGCCGTGAATTGAATCTGGCGACGCGGGAAAGTCGCCAACGTCAGCAGATGCGCGATCTGGTCGAATTGCTAGCGATGAATCCGACGGTGGTGTTGTCATGGCAGGCGCATCAGGATGGTGAACCGAATCCGGTTAGTCCGTGGATTGAACGTCTGGAATTGACTTTGGCGCGTGCTGGCGTGGCTACGTTGCCACGACATCGCGCCATCATCGCAGAGCAGCGCTTATTGGCGACCCCAGCGTTGATGCCTGCACCGATCGCCGCAGTGCTGCGTCCGGGACGCCTTTCAGCCAGCGGCTACAACAGTTTTATTGCCTGCCCTTATCAATTTTTTGCTAAGCGGATGTTGTCGTTGGCATCGTTGGATGAACTGTCCGATTTGCCAGAAAAACGTGATTATGGCGGCTGGCTGCATCAGATTCTGCAGACCTATCATGAAATGTTGCGAGATCAATCTATCGCGAATGTGCAAGAACAGCGTGTTGCGATATTGGTGGATATTTCGAAGCAATTATTCGATAAAATTATTGCCAAAAATGCCGCTGCGCTTGGCTATTACGCACGCTGGCAGAAAGTGATTTCTGCTTATGTAACCTGGGCGAATGATCGTGAAGCGCAAGGCTGGCGTTTTATTTTTGGCGAACAGGCTTACGAAAAAAATCTATCGTTAGCTGAGGGACAAATTACGTTGCATGGCCGTATCGATCGAATCGATGAAAACGATGCCGGTGAACGCGCCGTGCTGGATTACAAATCCAGCAGCGTCATTGTCTTGAATAAGAAATTGAATGATCACGAAGATCATCAATTGGCTTTTTATGGCTTGCTCTCAGACCTGCCGGTGGAGGCGGCGCATTACGTCGCGCTGGAACTCAGCAAGGACAAAATTGGCGACGTCAGCGCGCCCGAGTATGCACAGGCGCAGACAGTGTTGGACCACCATATTAGACACACTATGCAGGCAATTTCCGACGGCGCACCGATGCCAGCGAATGGTACAGATGCCGTATGCCAATACTGCGATGTGCGTGGTTTATGTCGTAAGGGAGCATGGTAATGATGGAGCCACAAAATATGTCTGAGCATGACGAAGCTGGCGCACCAATGCCGCATCCCTATCAAATGAATGGCACACCAGTAGAAGCCCAGCCTTTCGTTAACGCCGCTTGCGATCCGCATCATTCCGTCGTGGTTGAGGCTTGCGCCGGTAGCGGCAAAACATGGTTGCTGGTGGCGCGTATGTTGCGCTTGCTGTTGGCGGGCGCAGCGCCATCAGAATTGCTGGCGATTACGTTCACCCGCAAAGCCGCGCAAGAAATGCGCGAGCGTTTGCTTGAGTTGCTGCGTGAACTAGCCTTGGCACCGGATGTGCAGGTCCGTATTCTTTTAGCGGAGCGTGGTATTCCGGCGCAAGATTTGACGCAAACAATGCCGCACGCACGGGCTTTGTATGAGCGCGTTTTGTCTAGTCCGCAAAGCCTGTCTATCGATACTTTTCACAGCTGGTTTGCCCGGTTACTACAAATTGCGCCTCTCAATTCGGGCGTGCCGCACGGCTATGCGTTGACCGATAAAACCGGCGAATTGTTAGCCGATGCGTATCGACGCTTCATGCAATCGTTAAACGATAAAGATAATGCCGAACTGAAGCAGACAATGTTGAGTTTGTATCAGTTGGTCGGTGACGCCAACGCACGCAAGCTTCTGAACGCATTCGTGAGTAAGCGGGCGGAATGGTGGGCCAGCAGCACCGCGCCGCTGGATATTGCTACGCCGTTGGAATGGCTGACCGCTATGTGTGGCGCCGATGCTGAGATAGATGCCCGACTATCGTTATGGGATGACGCCAAGGTAATCGACAGGATAAAAAATATTTCATGGTTGCTCGGGCAGGGCACGGCGACCAATCAAAAACGCGCGACGGCGATGGAAAGCGCGCTGACCGCGGGAGCTGCCTTAGAAAACTTCGATGCGCTGTGTCATCAGTTTTTTGACGATAACGGCAAACCACGTGGTAATACTAAAACCAATAATCTGAAAAAGGCGCTGGAGGATAACTTTGGTCCCGATGGCATCAGTGTTTTTGATGATGCATTTTTCGAGGTCGGCGAAGCGCTGAAATTACTGCGCCGCCGTAGTGGTGAACGGAATGTGCTGGCGCTGAATAGGGCCTTATTCGTTGTCGGAAATGCTTATGTAGAAATTTATCAGGCCATTAAGGGAGAGCAGCGCGTCTTCGATTTTGCGGATCTGGAGTGGCAAGCCTATCGCCTGATAACCAATCCCGACAGCGCGGCCTATGTGCAAAGTCGGCTGGATACGCGCTACAAACACATTTTGCTGGATGAATTTCAGGATACCAATCCGCTGCAATGGAGCATCGTGCGCGCCTGGCTAAATGCCTATGGCGAAGATGCCGGGCAACCCAGCGTGTTTATTGTGGGCGATCCAAAACAATCGATTTATCGTTTCCGCCGCGCAGAACCACGCGTATTTGTTGCCGCCCGCGATATGTTACAACGGCAGGGAGCGACAGTCTTGCAAGCTAATCAGACGCGCCGTAATGCGACCGTGATTGTTGATGTATTGAATGCCAGTTTTGATGCAAATCCCTTGTTTTCAGCGCAAACGACGTTGGGAGAAAAAGGCGGCGCGGTCTGGCGTTTGCCGTTGATTAAACAGACTCCTAACGCCGCCGTTTCAGCCGGGCAAGATGATGATGCGTTAATGGGATTGCGCAATCCTCTTACGACGGCGCGGGAAGAATCGGAGGACGCCCGGCGTCGGGATGAAGGCACTGGCGTGGCGCAGGCGTTGATTGCGGCGCGCCATAGAATACGGATTAAGAGCGTTGATGGTAAACGCAATGTGCGTTGGTCGGATGTCATGCTGCTGGTAAAAAAACGCACGCATTTAGGCGCGTATGAGAACGCTTTACGCAACGCCGGGATTCCATTTATATCGGATCGGCGCGGCGGTTTGCTCGAATCGCTTGAAATTTCCGATCTGATTGCGTTGCTGACATTTTTGATCACCCCCGACGATAGTCGCGCTTTGGCGCATGTGTTGAAGTCGCCGATTTTTTCTGCTACCGATGATGATTTGATTGCGTTGGCGCAGCGCACTGAGCGTGGTTGGTGGCCGCGTTTGCTGGCATTCACCGCGATCAGTGAAAATGCAATTTCGACGTCCGACGCATCCGCTGCGTTGCAGCGCGCAGCGCATTTGTTGACACACTGGCTGGCGCTATCACCGCGCTTATCGGTGCATGATTTGTTGGATGTGATGTTGCATCAGGGACAGTTGGTTGAGCGTTACGCGCAGGCTGCAACGCCGATGACGCGCAGTCAGGCAATTGGCAATATCGAAGCGTTCGTTGCGCTGGCGTTGAATATGGATGCCGGGCGTTATCCAAGTTTGCCGAAGTTTATCGATGCATTGCGGGTGCTGCAACATACTGCCGAAAGTGATGCGCCGGATGAGGCGAGTATCGATGCGTCTATCGATGCTGTGCGGATATTGACTGTGCATAGTGCGAAAGGTTTGGAAGCGCCCGTCGTCGTTTTGCTGGACGCAAATCATAGCGATCCGGCGCGCGATGATATCGGGATTTTGTGCGATTGGCCGCAAGATGAAGATGCACCGGTGCATTTTTCAGCGTTCGGTCGCGCCGCTGAGCGCGGCGCGGCGCGGGATCGTTTGTTTGCTGCGGAAGAGGGATTTAAGGCGCAGGAAGACTGGAATTTGTTATATGTCGCCACCACGCGTGCCAAGCAGTTGTTGATTATTAGCGGCGTTGCGGGGGCGCGTAGCAGCGCGGTTGGTGGGGTGACTGAGGGGAGTTGGTATGCGCGTCTGGAATGGGTGGAGGAAATAGATTTGGAGATGGCGGAGGAGGCTGCGGTTAGCCTTGATGCTGAGGGCGATGGCGGTTTTGTTTTGCCTGTGTTCGATCCGGTGCCAATGCCGTTGTCATCGTCATTGTCATTATTGACGCACGCGCTTATTGATGTTTCCGAGGAAGAGGTTTTGTCGGTTTTAGAGGTCAGTAACGATGCCATTGATGAAGGTGTGGCTTTGCATGCGTTGTTGGAGCGGTTGACGCAGCATGGGCATTGGCCGATCGTTGTGCCGGATGTTGCGACTATCGCGCGCTGGTTGCCGTGTACTTTGGAGTTGGCATTGATTGTGCAGCAGCAGGCTAGGACTATCTTGGCTGAGCCTTCGTTGGTACATTTTTTTGATCCGGGGTTACATGTTGCTGCTCGTAATGAGATGGAAGTGACGGCGGATGTTTCGTTACGCTTTGATCGGGTGGTGATGTTTGAGGAGGAAGTTTGGATTTTGGATTATAAGCGGCAGTTGCTGGACAGTGAGCGGGCTGGATATCAGGCGCAACTGAGTGGATATCGGGCGGCTGTTGAGGGAGTTTTTTTAGGGAAGAGGATTCGGACTGCTGTGATTACTTCGGATGGGGTGTTGGTGGAGATGGAGTGAATGGTTTTTAGTTAGTCGGTAATAGAAACGGGTTTTTCTCCGTGGCTACAGGCCGGGGGCACCTAGCCGAAGCAAGAAAAAGTGGCTCGCTGCCGGGCTACCTCCGGCGAACTAACCACGGAGAAACCCCCGTTTCAATTACCGACTAATCAGCCAAAATAATCCCCCTTAATGTCGCCCCGGCGCAGCATACTTCCTCTCCAACCGCGACACCAACGAAGCCAAACATATTGTCATCGTAAAGTACACCACCGAAATCGTAATATAAGGCTCCCAATACCGCGAGTAAGCGCCCGCGACCGTGCGCGCCGCATAAGCTAATTCCGCCAACCCAATCGCTGACACCAGCGACGAATCTTTCAGCAACGTAATCGCCTCGTTGCCCAAAGGCGGCAACATCCGCCGAAACGCCTGCGGCAGCACGATATACCGCATAGTCGCCCGATACCCCATCCCAAGACTAGACGCAGCATAAGTCTGACCACGATCAATCGACTGAATACCCGCCCGGAAAATCTCCGAAATGTAAGCACCCGCATTCAGCGACAGCGCCACCACACCAGAAATAAACGCCCCATAGTTCTGCTTGATAGTACGCGCCAGCTCACCCGAAATCAGCAAACCATTATCCTGATGAATCAACACCGGCATAACCGCAAAGTGAATCAACAGAATCTGTACGAACAACGGCGTACCGCGAAAAAATGCGACGTAAAAGCTAGCTAGCGCACGGACCGCCCGAAAAGGCCATTTCCACGGCCCGTGTTTGACATCGGCAACCCGCAACATCCCCAGAAAAAGACCCAGGATAGTCCCAATGATGATACTGATCACGGCCACCTGTAACGTCATGAAAAAACCTTGGACGAACAGTGGCGCGTAGCCTTGGATGATGCTCCAGCGAAAATCCATATTTTGTTAAGAAAAAGCAGTGCGACGGAATGAATAGAAAATGCGTAACTTTGAAAGCTTGCCGAGCTTGGATGAAACAGAAAAAATTGTCAGACATTGCATTTCGCAATGCCAACGTTTCACCGGTTTATCTGCATCGATAGGCAACTATCAATGCAGATAAATCGGTGCGTTTTATTCTGCCTCATTCATTCAGTGAGGATTTTTCAATCCCGCAATGCCTCGCAAGTCACGCATTTTGGCGCGTAAAAATGACGAAAAATTATACCGTACCCAAAATTAAAGCCCATATTCAGGTACGTCCACCTATTGGTGACTTACTCATTAGCTATTTTTTGCCGGACCAAAATATTTTTCGCTAATTTTATCGAAGCTGCCATCCGCCTTGATTTCCTTCAGTCCCTGATTTATTTTTGCCAGCAACGCGGGGTTGTTTTTATTCACCGCTATCCCGTAATATTCCTTCGGAAAACTGGAATCCGAAATCACGCGAAAATGTGCCGATAGATTATTCGCGATATAGTTTTTTACCACGGCATCATCGGCCACGACCGCATCGACGCCGCCGCTTTCAAGCTCCTTCAATACCAATGGCGTCGAATCGAGCCGCTTAATATTCGGATTATTTTTGCCAACTAACTCTTGCACTACCTGATCACCAGTGGTCGCACTTTGGACCCCGATTTTAAGATTTTTCAAGTCGGTAAATTTTTGTACCGTAGTGTTATTAATAGGCACTGCAATCAATTGGCTAGCCTCAAAATACGGCGTCGAAAAGTCAACAGTCTGCTTCCGTTCATCGGTAATTGTAATCGCCGAAATCAGTAAATCACGGTCGCCCTGCGCAAGGAAATTAAAAATTCCCTTGAATGGTGTCGGGACAAATTTGACCGCAATGCCGATTTTGTCAGCCAACACTTTCATCACTTCAATATCGAAACCGACAACTTCCTTCTTTTCATTTTCTGAAGAGAACGGCGCATAGGCAGATTCGACGCCAACCACATAGGCAGCATGTTCGGTAACGGGCGCTTCGGACGTTTTAGTGTCGGAGTTTGCATCTTGTTTATTACATGCACTCAGCGTTACCAGTGCCATGACAACGGCACAAACCGGAAAGCAATATCGAAAAATTTGTTTCATGATAATTCTCAAAAAATCGTCGGCGAGAGGTAAATATCTCGCCGGATGAAGTTCTCTTTAGGGGATGGTGAACCCGTGCGGGTTGTGCACCTTCTATCGTGCTGCAGGCTTGCGCCAAGGGAAATTACTTAACGTCGTCGGCAAAGTATTTGCTGAAGATTTTCTGGTAGGTGCCATCCGCTTTGATAGCGGCTAAACCATCATTCACTTTGGCTAGCAAGGCGGTATTGCCCTTTTTAACTGCGATGCCGTAATACTCTTTCGGAAAATCCGGGTCAGAGATGAAATGAAAACCGAGCGAAGCGTTATTTTTAACGTAATTTTTGACCGGACCGGTATCCAGAACAACGGCATCCACACCACCGCCTTCGAGTTCTTTTAGCGCCAACGTCGCGGATTCCATGCGTTTGATTTTAGGATTGCTTTTGCCTAGCAGTTTTTGTACCGTTTCATCGCCGGTAGTGGCACTTTGGACGCCGACGGTCAATGATTTCAAATCTGTAAATTTGGTGACTGTCGAACCTTTTGGCACCACGATCAGTTGCGTCGATTCATAGTACGGTTCAGAAAAGTCGACCGTTTGTTTGCGTTCGTCGGTAATCGTGATGGCCGAGGCCAGCAGATCGCGGTCGCCTTGGGCGAGGAAGTTGAAAATGCCTTCAAACGGCGTGTTGACGAATTTGACCTTGAAGCCCGCTTTGTCGGCGATGGCGTTCATCAGATCGACATCGAAGCCAACGATTTCCTTTTGTTCAGTCTGGTATTCAAATGGCGCAAAGGTGGCTTCTGCACCGACAATATATTCAGCAGGTGCGGCGGCCGATGCCGTTTTTTCTTCTTTGCTTTCTTGCTTGCCGCATGCTGCCAATAGAACAACACTTGAGGCGATACATAACAGGGCTTTTGATACTTTCTTCATTACTTTTCCTTTAAGTCCGCTATTTGCGGATAACGCGCTATTTTAAAGGCTGGATCAATAAAGGAGCCGAAAAAACCCTTTATTTAGGCGATTTCCAGAAATGTCGCACATTAATTATCAAAATATCATGCGTCATCACGCCCTTTGCCAAGACGCTTGTTTGCTAGTCCTTGGCTTAATGTTAATTTTTCATATTAAGCGTATATGATTATGGGAAATTTAAAATAGTACCAACCGGAGACGCTGTAATGATGCAAAACGAGGGCGGCGCTTTATGCATAACGCCTAAGGCAGAGTTATTGCTGGTCGATGCTGAGGTCAACAATCATGACGAGGACATCGATGAAAAAAGTACATTACCGCATCCCTCTGAAATAGAGCATGTCGCCGCTAGCGCTGCGGCTAGATTTGCGCAATCAAAGCTGGTGTTAGTGCTGGGTATATTTTTGGTAGGCATCAATTTGCGCCCGGCGTTATCAAGTCTTGCACCCATCCTGGAGATGGTGCGGCAGGGCACTGGTTTATCCTCGGCCGGTGCAGGAGTGCTGACGACTTTACCTGTGCTGTGCTTTGGTATTTTTGCACCGTTGGCACCTTTGTTGGCGCGTTGGTGGTCGGCTGAGCGGGTAATTTTATCGGCTTTATTGGTATTAGCCGCCGGCATGGCGTTGCGGGTTTTTCTAGGTGTGCAGGGTTTGTTTGCGGGGACTTTGCTAGTGGGCGCTAGCATCGGCGTGGTGATGGTCTTGTTGCCGGGGATTATCAAACGTGATTTTCCGCGTCATGCCGGTGTAATGACCGGTTTATATACGATGGCGCTGTCGCTTGGGGCGGCGTTGGCGTCCGGGATTACGGTGCCGATTAAACAACTGGCGGGCGGTGATTGGCGGGTCGCGTTGGCGTTTTGGATGTTGCCCGCGTTACTTGCTGCGGTCATTTGGTGGCCGCAACTTGCGCCGCGATTGTCGCTTTCAGGAGGACATCAAGGGCAGCATCGTTACCGCGTAAGTGGTGTTTTGCGCAGTAAACTGGCATGGCAAGTAACGTTGTACCTAGGCTTGCAGTCAGCGCTGGCCTATATCGTATTCGGTTGGTTGCCGACGATCATGATTTCGCGTGGGATGACGCCTCTGGATGCCGGTTTGTTGATGTCGCTGTCAGTCTCATCCCAATTGATCACGGCGTTTAGTGGGCCGTGGCTGGCAACCCGTGGCAAGGATCAGCGCTTAATGATTATCCTGGCGGTGATCTTTACCACAACCGGGATGATGGGCTGCTTGTTTGGGGGGCTGGGCGGCAGTGTTGCCAGCGTTTTTGCCAGTGGCGATATCAGCGACATCGGTGCGGTCTGGTGGTGGGCTGTGATACTGGGATTGGGGCAGGGCGGCACATTCAGCATTGCCTTAATGCTAATCGTATTGCGCTCATCCGATCCGCATATTGCAGCTTCGTTATCCGGGATGGCGCAAGGCTTTGGCTACAGTATTGCGGCGCTAGGGCCGCTTGCTGTCGGTATCATGCACGACATAAGCGACGGCTGGCACACCAGTGCCATATTGTTTATTGTCGTAGCCTTCGGGATTCTGGTTGCCGGATGGGGTGCTGGTCAGAATGGTCATGTCAAGGTGACGGTGACGCGGGAATAAGGGGCAAACATGACTAGTCCTCATTCTTATATGGCACTACAAGTCAGTCGCGGCCTTACTCGAACAGGCTTCAACTTAAGCTGGAAAATGCATCTGAAAGTGAAAAAATTTCGCCAGTTGCACTGCCGTCATAGCCAGCCAGCTGATTAACGACCTGACGGAAAGCGTCGGTTTGTATTGTCGTGATGACCTGTTGCATCAATGGGTCTTGCATCGCGGCGATTGGCAGCGCGAAGAAATAACGTTCTCTGATTAATGGGATAAATTCCAGACCAAACCGCTCTGCGGCAGTTTGTACGCCGAATCCAACATCAGCCATGCCGCTGGCGATGAAGGCAGCTACTGCCGAATGGGTAAATTCCGTACTTTCAAATCCTTCTATCGCTAATTGCGCTACACCAGCCTTGGATAGCAACATTTCTAGCAGCATGCGCGTGCCCGAACCGGCTTGTCGATTCACGAAAGATACGCCCGTACCGGCCAGATCCGACAGTGTTTGAATATTTTTTGGATTGCCTGGCGCGACCATCAATCCTTGCTTGCGCACCGCCAGATGAATCAAACAGTGCATCTTTTTGTTTAGCCAGCGGGCATACAGGGCAACGGTTGCCTCTTCAAATTCGCCAAAGGGCACGTGAAATCCGGCCAGATCGCATTCGCCGCGAGACAGGGCTGAGACGGCATCGGTGCTGTTGCGATAGCGCAGATCAAGTGGCAAATGAATGGCATTTAACTGGTTCAGCAGTGCTGCCACCGCAAAACCGTGGCTGGCATTCAGGCGTATCTTTTTGGAAGAACCGGCAACGGCTTTGCTGAGTTCGCCTTCCAGCTCTGAGGCCAGACTTTCAAGTGTTGGCGACAAACGCGCTGCAATGCGACGGTCAGCCCAGATTAATTTCTCTGCCAGCGCGGTTAGGATACTGCCGCGACCGCGCTCGGTAATCACTAATGGATGCCCGAATAACTGTTCGGCCTCGCGCAATAATCCCCACACATGCCGATAGGACTGTTTGGTCTCTTTAGCCGCATTCGAAATCGATCCGGTTTCCCTGATTGACGTGAGTAGCGCCAGCAGCGCTGCCGTGTCGAGCGAGTCGTCAGAGTGTTGTCCAATTTCCCAATGCGGCTTGATGGTGACTTTATACATGCAGCTTTTCCATAAAATCCAGCAGCGCATTTAACCGTCTTGCATCCTTATTGCAATTCAGGGTGGTGCGGATTGTTGCTACTAATTTGGTGCTCACTGATTCAGCTGAGTGGGCGCGGGTGAGGATGATAAATGAGAGCCATTAAATTACACTATTTCAAACAAAGCAATATGCAAAATATTACCTATTGAAGATTGCCAATCTTAATGGTATTTTGTTCCCTGCGCCCCACACTATCCGCATAATAGATAAATAATATGAGGAACATGTCCAAACATATGTAATTCGATACATATAATGATCGTCTTACAAAGGTGGGGGACATATGAATTTATTATCGAAAGAGCGGACTATTGCCGGAGCGGGATTCAATCGGTGGCTAGTTCCACCGGCCGCGCTGGCAATTCATCTGTGCATCGGGATGGCGTACGGTTTTTCAGTTTTCTGGTTGCCTTTATCCAAGGCGATCGGCATTCGAGAATCCATCGCTTGCGGTAAAGATATCGGTTTTTTTGCAGAGATATTCGCCAGTAATTGCGATTGGAAGATCTCGATGCTGGGTTGGATATTTACGATGTTCTTCGTCATTCTGGGGACATCGGCAGCAGTCTGGGGTAGCTGGTTGGAGCACGTTGGTCCACGCAAGGCAGGTGTTGTCTCCGCATTGTGCTGGTCTGGTGGCTTACTGATTTCAGCCCTCGGGGTGTATACACACCAAATTTGGCTGATGTGGCTGGGTTCGGGAGTGATCGGCGGGATTGGTCTGGGATTGGGTTATATCTCGCCAGTATCGACGTTGATTAAGTGGTTTCCGGATCGGCGCGGTATGGCTACCGGGATGGCGATTATGGGTTTTGGTGGCGGCGCGTTGATCGGTAGTCCACTGGCATTTAAGTTGATGCAGCATTTTGCGAACGATACCAGCGTCGGCGTTTGGCAGACTTTTGTCGTGATGGCGGTCATTTATTTTGTTTTCATGATGGCAGGGGCGTTCGGTTATCGGATTCCTCCGTCGGGCTGGAAGCCGCATGGCTGGACAGCGCCAGCGGCGACTAGCAACACGATGATCACGCAGAAACATGTCCACGTCAGCAAGATTTGGGGCATCCCGCAATTCTGGTTGGTGTGGCTGGTGTTGTGTCTGAATGTGTCGGCTGGGATTGGCGTGATTGGTATGGCGTCACCCATGTTGCAAGAAGTGTTTGGCGGGCGTTTGCTTGGCGTTGCGACGAAATTCTCTGAATTGTCGTTGGAACAAAAAAGTGCCATCGCCGCGATTGCAGCAGGTTTCACCGGCTTAATCAGTTTGTTCAATATCGGCGGTCGTTTTGTATGGGCATCCTGTTCAGATTATCTGGGCCGCAAGAAAACGTACATGGTGTTTTTTGTGTTGGGCTTTATCTTGTTCGTTAGTTTGCCTTGGTCTGGCGCAGCGGGAAGTATGGCGTTATTCGTCTCAGCGGTATGTCTGATTGTCTCGATGTACGGCGGTGGTTTTTCGACAGCACCAGCGTATTTGGCTGACCTGTTCGGGACCCAGATGGTTGGCGCGATTCATGGCCGTTTGTTGACTGCATGGGCGACGGCCGGGATTTTGGGCCCGGTGGTTGTCAACTACATGCGTGAGTATCAATTGTCGTTGGGAATGCCGAGAGAATCGGTTTACAACACAACGATGTACATTTTGGCTGGTATGTTGGTACTTGGCTTGATCTGCAATTTGTTGATACGTCCGGTCGCCGCAAAGTATTTCATGACGCCGGAAGAACTGGCGCAAGAGAAGCATCTTGCGCACGAGAAAATCGCCAGCAATGGCACTGATGCCCCAGTCGTAGTCGATATGCGTTTGATCGGTACTGGTGGAAACCCTGCGTTGCTGGTGTTTTCATGGGCAGCGGTTGGTATCCCGTTGGTCTGGGGAATTGCCGTGACTTTACAAAAAGCGTTTGTGCTGTTCAAGTAAGAAATTGCAGCAAATAGGTTGAAAATAAGGGTTGATCGACCTGCAAAAACAAGGATAAAAGTAAGAAATTTTTATCCTTGTTTTTTGGTCGATCAAGTCCTGAAGTAAATATATAAAGAAATATAACGTAACGTAAGTTCAAGGCGAGGGCGGGTGTTTGGTACCGCCCGGCGCGCTATTCGACGCATTGGCAGGAGGTTGCTGTGAGCACGCAAAGTATTACAGAGAAGACATTTATTCTGCATCAGGTTAAGCCGGGTATCGGCAATAAAATCAGCCCCAAGGCTGCTACCAAACCTGAAAGCTCGATAGAAACAAAAGCGCAGGTTGCGGCCATCATTGCCGAACTAAAACCGATGCCCGGAGCGATGCTGCCGATATTGCACGCGATTCAGGATGCGGTCGGTTATGTGCCATCGGATATTGTGCCGCTGATTGCTGACGAACTGAATTTGTCACGCGCAGAAGTGCACGGCGTGATCAGCTATTACCATCACTTTCGCCAACATGCGCCCGGCAAACACGTCGTACAAATCTGCCGCGCAGAAGCATGTCAGGCGCGTGGATCAGTCGCACTTGAAGCGCACGCCAAGCAAACATTGGGCTGCGATTATCACGGGACGACTACCGATAAACAATTTTCGCTGGAGGCAGTTTATTGCCTCGGCCAATGTGCTTCAGGCCCAAATATTATGATCGGCGACGATTTATATGCACGCGTTAGTAATGATAAATTCAACCGCTTGTTGCAAACCAAGCGAGGCGTTTGATGGCTACTTTACCTACTGATATGAACGCTATTCCGGTTATTCCTACCGTCGCTGCCGTCACGGCGATCACTATTTATGTGCCACGCGATTCCACCGCGATTGCGCTTGGCGCAAATCAGGTTGCTGATGCGATTGTTGCAGAAGCGCAGGAGCGCGGCATTCCGGTGAAATTGATTCGCAACGGCTCACGCGGCATGTTTTGGCTGGAACCGCTGGTCGAAGTCGCGACTGCTGAAGGGCGCATCGGTTACGGCCCTGTGGAGTTGGAAGATATCGGTGCGTTGTTCGATGCTGATTTTCTGAATGGCGGGGCGCATGCGTTGGCCTTGGGTCTGGTTGATCAGATCCCTTATCTGAAAAATCAAGAGCGTCTAACGTTCGCCCGCGTCGGTATTACTGACCCCGTTTCGCTCGATGATTATCTGGCGCACGAAGGCTATGCAGGTTTGCAGCGCGCGCTGTCGATGTCACCTGAAGCAGTGGTGCAAGAGGTGTTCGATTCCGGTTTGCGCGGACGTGGCGGTGCGGCTTTCCCAACGGGCATCAAATGGAAGACAGTCGCCAATGCGCAGGCTGGTCAAAAGTATATTGTCTGCAATGCAGACGAAGGTGATTCAGGTACTTTCTCGGATCGAATGGTGATGGAGGATGATCCTTTTGTGCTGATTGAGGGCATGACCATTGCAGCGTTGGCGGTGGGCGCTACGCAGGGTTACATCTACGTGCGGTCAGAATATCCGCATGCGATTGTGGCGTTGAATGAGGCGATTGCGGTTGCCAATGCGCGGAGTTATCTCGGCAAAGATATTTGTGGGTCGGGCAAGACCTTTTATCTGGAAGTCCGCAAAGGCGCGGGCGCGTATGTTTGCGGTGAAGAAACCGCGCTGCTGGAAAGCCTTGAAGGCAAACGCGGCATGGTGCGGGCTAAACCGCCGCTGCCTGCGCTGGAAGGTTTGTTCGGCAAGCCAACCGTGATTAACAATGTTATTTCGCTGGCGTCGGTGCCGATTATTCTGGCGCGTGGCGGGGCGTTCTATAAAAATTATGGGATCGGCCGATCCTACGGCACGTTGCCGATGCAATTGGCGGGCAACATCAAATTTGGCGGCTTGGTTGAGAAAGCTTTCGGCGTCACGCTGCGTGAATTGTTATTCGATTTCGGTGGCGGCACAGCCAGCGGGCGCGTGATTCGTGCGGTGCAAGTCGGTGGCCCATTGGGACCGTATTTGCCTGAGTCGCTATTTGATACCAAGATCGATTATGAGAGTTTTAGCGCAGTCGGCGGCACAGTCGGCCACGGCGGCATCGTGGTATTCGATGACACGGTCGACATGGCGAAACAGGCACGTTATGCGATGGAA
This sequence comes from Glaciimonas sp. PCH181, assembly GCF_003056055.1. Classification (NCBI taxonomy): domain Bacteria; kingdom Pseudomonadati; phylum Pseudomonadota; class Betaproteobacteria; order Burkholderiales; family Oxalobacteraceae; genus Glaciimonas; species Glaciimonas sp. PCH181. The sequence goes on along the minus strand of NZ_PYFP01000002.1, from coordinate 240,135 downwards.
TTCTGCGTCGCTGAATCGTGCGGGAAATGTACGCCTTGCCGCATCGGTTCAACCCGTGGCGTGGAAGTCATCGACAAGATTGTTGCCAGAGCAAACGATGGCGAAGATCAACCGCGCCAAGTTACTTTGCTGCGCGATTTGTGCGACACCATGATCAATGGTTCGTTATGCGCGATGGGAAATATGACCCCGCTGCCAGTCTTGTCGGCGCTGAATAATTTCCCTGAAGATTTTGGTATCGAAGCAGTGCAAGAAGTCGCCGAACATTAGTAACGGAGCGATGGTTGCCTTAATCCGGCAGCCATCCGGTTTGATGTCAGACCGCAATAAATATTGTGTAACCATGCGCGTATCACCTTCCCGGGTGTAAAAGGATGCAGCTATGAACCAGATGAATGAACTTGATTACGGCACGCCAGAAAAGATTTCTCCGCAGTTAGTTTCGGTGGAAATCGATGGTGTTACAGTCGAAGTCGCCGCCGGTACTTCCGTCATGCGGGCTGCTGTCGAAGCCGGTGTAAATGTGCCAAAACTTTGCGCTACCGACAGTTTGGAGCCGTTCGGCTCCTGTCGTTTGTGTCTGGTAGAAATTGATGGCAAGCGTGGTTATCCAGCGTCTTGCACTACGCCTTGCGAACCAGGTATGAAAGTCCGTACGCAAACGCCTAAACTGGCCGATATCCGTCGTGGCGTGATGGAACTGTATATCTCTGACCATCCGCTTGATTGCCTAACTTGCCCTACCAACGGTAATTGCGAGTTGCAGGATATGGCTGGCGTAGTAGGTTTGCGCGATGTGCGTTACGGCTACGAAGGCGACAATCATTTGAAGATGAAGAAGGATGAATCGAATCCTTACTTTACCTATGATCCGTCCAAGTGCATCGTCTGTAATCGTTGCGTGCGCGCCTGTGAAGAAACACAGGGTACTTTTGCGCTGACGATCGATGGTCGTGGTTTTGAATCACGCGTATCCGCCGGTCAGATGGACAGTTTCATGGAGTCGGAATGCGTCTCTTGCGGCGCTTGCGTTCAGGCCTGCCCGACTGCGACGCTGACCGAAAAAACAGTGATCATGATGGGTCAGGCTGAGCACAGCGCCATCACGACTTGCGCGTATTGCGGTGTTGGGTGTTCGTTCAAGGCCGAGATGAAAGGCAATGAAGTCGTGCGCATGGTGCCGCATAAAGACGGCAAAGCCAATCATGGTCATTCCTGCGTCAAAGGACGTTTTGCCTGGGGTTATGCCACGCATAAAGACCGCATTACTAAACCAATGATCCGCAGCAAGATTACTGATCCATGGCGTGAAGTGTCGTGGGATGAAGCGCTTGGTTACGCTGCCAGCGAGTTCCGCAGGATTCAAGCCAAGCACGGTAAAGACTCCATCGGCGGCATCACTTCTTCGCGTTGTACTAACGAAGAAACGTATCTGGTGCAAAAGCTGGTTCGCGCTGCTTTCGGTAACAATAACGTCGATACTTGCGCACGCGTTTGCCATTCGCCAACGGGTTATGGTTTGAAGCAAACATTGGGTGAATCCGCCGGAACGCAAACCTTTGATTCGGTCATGAAATCTGATGTCATCATGATTATCGGTGCCAATCCAGCCGCCGCGCATCCGGTTTTTGCATCGCAAATGAAGCGCCGTCTTCGTCAGGGCGCGAAGTTGATCGTCGTTGATCCGCGCACGACCGAGATGGTGAAATCGCCGCACGTTCAGGCCGATTACCATTTGAAATTACGGCCTGGCACTAACGTTGCGTTGATTACTGCGTTGGCGCACGTGATTTTGTCTGAAGGTCTGGAAGACAAGGCGTTTGTGGCTGAGCGTTGCGAGACTGCATCGTTTACAGAGTGGAAAGAATTTGTCTTGCGTCCGGAAAATTCGCCCGAAGCGATGGCTACCGTGACCGGTGTCCCTGCTGAAGAATTACGCGGCGCAGCGCGTTTGTTTGCCACCAATGGTAATGGCGCGATTTACTACGGACTGGGCGTGACTGAACATGCGCAAGGCTCGACGATGGTGATCGGCATTGCTAATCTGGCGATGGTTACTGGCAACGTTGGCCGTGAAGGCGTCGGCGTCAATCCATTGCGTGGTCAGAATAACGTGCAAGGTTCTTGTGACATGGGTTCGTTCCCGCATGAATTGCCGGGCTATCGCCATGTATCGGATACCACGATTCGGACAGAATTTGAGCAGGCATGGGGCGTGACGCTGAGTGCTGAACCGGGTTTGCGGATTCCAAACATGTTCGATGCTGCGCTGGATGGTAGCTTCTTGGGCCTGTATTGCGAAGGCGAAGACATCGTTCAATCCGATCCTGATACGCAGCACGTGATTGCGGCAATGTCGGCAATGGAATGCATCGTGGTACAGGATTTGTTCCTGAACGAAACAGCTAAATACGCGCATGTATTCTTGCCGGGTTCATCTTTCCTGGAAAAAGACGGTACGTTCACCAACGCCGAGCGCCGCATTTCTCGCGTCCGTAAAGTGATGCCAGCCAAGGCCGGAAAATCCGATTGGGAAGTAACAGTCGCGTTGGCGAATGCATTGGGTTACCCGATGCATTACAAACATCCATCCGAAATCATGGATGAGATCGCCGCGTTGACGCCAACCTTCACCGGCGTCAGTTATGCCAAGCTGGACGAAGCCGGAAGTCTGCAATGGCCTTGTAATGCGGCTGCGCCAGAAGGTACACCGATTATGCATATTGGTGAATTTGTGCGCGGGAAGGGCAAGTTCATCAACACGCAATATTTCGCTACGGATGAAAAAGTAACACTAAAATTTCCGCTGATTCTGACGACTGGCCGGATCCTGTCGCAATACAACGTCGGCGCACAAACGCGTCGTACCGAGAACGTGGAATGGCATAGCGAAGACAGACTGGAAATTCATCCGCATGATGCTGAGGATCGTGGCATCAAGGAAAATGACTGGGTCGGTATTGAATCGCGCGCGGGGCAGACGGTATTGCGTGCAACCGTGACAGAGAAGGTGCAGCCGGGTGTGGTTTATACTACATTCCATCATCCGGAATCGGGTGCTAACGTCATCACCACTGACAATTCAGACTGGGCGACGAATTGCCCTGAGTACAAGGTGACGGCGGTGCAGGTCATGCCAGTCTCGCAACCGTCAGAGTGGCAGAATAACTTTAGTCAGGTCAATGAACAGCAGTTGCGCTTGTTGCAAAGCGCATCCGCAGAAACAGCGGCCGCCAAATAAAGCAGGAGTACGTTGTAAATGCGCAGCATAGAAGGCAGCTTCACCACGGCCGATTATCCGACCACCGCAGACGTTGCCATTGAAAAATGGCGCGATGGTCAGGAGTCGTCGGCGCGTGACGTGGTGGCAGAAGAAGTGCCTATCGCGCTGGAGTACAACGGTATTTCGCATGCGGTAATGATGGCGTCGCCAGCCGATCTGGAGGATTTTGCACTAGGGTTCTCATTAAGCGAAGGCATTCTGGCTGATTCTGGCGAGCTGTTCGAGTGCGAGATTGTGACTGCCACGGACGGTATTCAAGTCCAGATGCAGATCGCCGCGCAACGGTTCATGGCGTTGAAAGAAAAGCGTCGCAATCTGACCGGGCGCACCGGTTGTGGATTGTGTGGCGCGGAAACGCTGGCGCAAGCTATTCGCAAACCGTCACCGGTGAAATCCAGCGCTAGTTTTTCGGTGGTGACTTTGCATGCTGCGGTCGAGAGCATGCAAAAACAGCAACAATTGCAACAGGTGACAGGTGCTACCCACGCTGCGGCCTGGGTCCAGAAAAATGGTGAGATTTTATTGGTGCGCGAAGATGTCGGTCGCCACAATGCGCTGGATAAACTGATTGGTGCGTTGTCGGCCGACAAACAGGATTTTTCTAGCGGTGCGGTACTGATCACTAGCCGAGCCAGTTATGAAATGGTGCAAAAAGCCGCGACGATGGGCATCGGCTTGATCGCAGCGATTTCTGCACCGACGGCGTTGGCAATCAGATTGGCGCAACAGGCGGACGTCACGTTATTGGGCTTTATGCGTCAGCATTCGCATGTTGTGTATGCGAACGGTCATCGTTTGTTGATGAGCAAATAGCGTGCTTGCGTGTTTTTTAGCCCCTTCGCTCTTGTCGTAATGTAGAAATGGAATAAAGCAATGAACGTAGAAAACCTGATCAAAATGGCCAATCAGATTGGCTCCTTTTTTGAAACTATGCCCGATCGCCCGCAGGCAATGACCGATTTCTCGATGCACATCAAGCGCTTTTGGGAGCCTCGGATGCGTAACGCATTGCTAAAATATGCGGAGCAGCAAGAGGGCAACGAATTGAAAGAAATCGTTCGTGAGAGTATTCGGGTGCACGCTGACGCTATCCGGTAAATTTTGTTCGGTAAGTTTGAAATGGTTAAAAACGACCGCCACCTTCGATTTCGGAAGTGGTGGTCGTTTGGCATTTGTCGGCTAAAATGACGAGACAATATGTATTTGCCATCATCGCGTAACTCAGCAAGCGCCCTCCGGCACTACACGCTATGCGCTTAAACCTCGCTTCATAGTCTGGATACAATGGAATTTCAATTCATCAGTCCCAGAAAAAATGCCCTCGTTTATCTCATCAAGATACTTACAGGATCGTTAATTACCTGGTACGGATTGCGCGCGTGTGGGATTGTCGAACCGTATTGGGCGATGATTTCTTTGATCATCGTGACCGAACCGGATATCACGTTAGCCAAAGCGAACTTCAAAGTGCGTGTGATCAACACGATCAATGGCTCGATTGTTGCCTGTCTGACGCTGGTGATATTGGGGCCAGGATTTTTTCCAATGCTGATTGCGCTGGCGATATCGGTATTAGTGGCAATGTTGCTGCACAACTACCCCGCGAACTGGCGGCTTGGCCCGGCAACGGTCGTGATTTTGATGTCCGCAGCGGTTGAGGGAACCGGCTTGCATGAGGAGCTTCATCTGGCCATGTTGCGGGTGGCAGAAGTGCTGGCCGGCAGCAGCGTGGCATTATTGCAGGCATTAGTCTACGGCCATTTGATTAAACATGTGACAAGCGAGAATACTGAATTGCCTTGATCAGAGCAGCTGCGGCTAGGTGCTTGCAAAGGCGCAAGCTAACTCAAATGACAGATTCACGGCTGAATCGGTGAAATTCATTGATCGAATCTATTGACGTAGATTCATGGGCGCTACTATAGTGGCGACATGATTTCAGAATTCCACCAACTATCCGAAAAAATCCGGCAACTCGCCGAATTAACCCAGACACTGCGGCATGAAAATGCTGACTTACGTCTTAATGCCGCTACGCTAGTCAGCGAAAATGCGGACCTGACGCTGCGTGTTACCGAAGCGCATCAGCGTATTAATGAGGCGCATCAGCGGGTTGCCGCGCTACTCGAAAAAATTCCGGTAGTACCGGAAGACGACACGCAAGTTCAGGAGAGCGTATGACCCAGTTGAATGTCCATATCATGGGCCAGCCTTATATTTTGTCTTGCAAAGAGGGCGAGGAGGCAGTATTGCAACAAGCAGTCGCTTATCTGGATGGCAAGATGTGCGCGATCCGCGATGCCGGAAAAATCCGTGGTAACGATCGCATCGCAGTGATCGCAGCCTTGGGTATGGCAGCAGAAATGTTATCTGCAAAAGCGCCTGATGGTCCTTTGTCGGACCTGACGATGGCCGAAGTAAAGCAAAAAATCTCCGCTATGCATACTGTATTGGATCAAGCGCTGGGGCCGCAGGAAGTGTTGTTTTAAGGCGTATGGATGCTGCATTTTGGGACGCGTTTTTAGATGAATTTTCTGATGCATTTTTAAACGACTTAGGACTGTTTTAAATTTATTCCAAAGTGTTTGACATGGACTATGTTTGGAGTAAACTTAGCGCTCCTACCGTGTTCGCCATTGCCATAATTCCTTGAACCATTTTTACGCAGCGGTTACGGGATATCGTTCGATGGGAGTGATCGTCGCTAGTTCGATGAACCCGAAGTTGAACTAACTGTAGCCAACTTGAACCTTCTTGGTTCAGGATGCCGGCAAAGCGGCACTGGTGGGAATCTAATTTAGAAGCGGTTGCATGCAAATGCAGCCGCTTTTTTTATAGGGCTGCTGTTTGTGTGTCAGCACTATGCAATGCCAGGCCCACCGCGGCTGTATGGTGTCTGCGCACATTGATGGCGGCGTCTGATCGTTCGGCATGTGCGCTGCTGCCAGCTTTTATCGCCAGATATTAATGTGGCGCTGCATGTAAATATATGCAGTGCCGAAACAACTTCTTTAGCCTTGTTTTTATTTTCGGCAGACAAAAAATGCACTATTGGCTAATGAAATCCGAACCCGCAGATGCCAGCATCGATGACGTGCTGGCGATGCCGGATCAAACGATCGCCTGGTATGGCGTAAGAAATTATCAGGCGCGTAATTTTATGCGCGACCTGATGCAGGTTGGCGACGGTGTCCTGTTTTATCATTCCAGTTGTGCAGAGCCGGGCATTGCGGGGATTGCTGAAGTGGCGAGTATTGCGTATCCGGACGATACCCAATTCGATCCGGATAGCAAATATTTTGATCCCAAAGCCACCCGTGAGAATCCACGCTGGATGTTGGTCGATGTGCGCGCGCTTAATAAAACTGAGTTGCTAAGTCTGGCCGTATTACGTGCGCAGCCAGCGTTGGCCGAGATGCAGATTTTGCGGCGCGGCAATCGTCTCTCGATTACCCCTGTCACAGCGGCTGAATGGCACTGTCTGATGAAGCAATTGACAGTGACATCCTAGCGCGCCGATCAGGTTATTGACTGGTAGCGTAGCGCGGCGTCCGATACGCCATCACCAGCAGAATAATCCCAAGTATGACCATCGGTATCGACAGCATCTGTCCGGCCGAAATTGTTATTCCACCAAACGTCACGTTGTAGTCCGGAATGCGGAAGTATTCAGTGAAGAATCGGGCGCAGCCATATAACAAGCTAAACATACCTGCCACAGCCATGCGTGGTCGTGGTTTGCGGGAAAATAGCCAGAGTATGATAAATAGCAAAATACCATCTACCAGCATTTGATATATCGGGGATGGATGGCGTGGCAGATTGTCTACATTCGGCCAGATCATCGCCCACGGCAACGACGCATCGGCGATGCGACCCGGTAGCTCGGCATTAATAAAGTTACCCAGTCGACCAGCGGCGTAACCGAGCGGCACCATCGGTGCGATGAAATCCATGATGTCCATCACCTTGCGGCCCTTTTTGCGGCCCCACCACGCCATAGCTAGCAGTACGCCCAGAAAGCCGCCGTGAAACGACATTCCGCCGTTCCAGACCGCAATGATTTGCGATGGGTTGTGGAAGTAAAAACTGGGATCGTAAAAGAATACCTGACCGAGTCGGCCACCGATGACGACGCCAAGCACGCCATAAAACAGCATGTCATCTAAATCTTCTTTTTTCCATCCGGCGGCAGCGATATGCGGCTGTTTAATTCTGATTCTGCCGACCCAAATAAACTGGACGAATGCCAGTAAATACATCAGTCCGTACCAGCGGACATGAAGTGGGCCAAGCGAAAAGGCTATCGGGTCGGGCATTGGATGTATCAGCATTTATGGTTTCTTTCGTAACAATTCTAAAAAGGCTTGTAATACGGGTGAAGTATTGTCTTTGCGCCAAGCCAGACCAGTTTCGATCAGCGCAGTCTCATCTTCCAGCTCGCGGTATTCAACGCCGGGCCGCTTTAAATTTGACACAGATTGTGGCACAAGCGCACAGCCCATGCCAGCCGACACCAAACCGACGATGGTTTGCATTTGTATCGCTTCCTGACCAATATGCGGCGTTTGCCCGGCATTGCGGAAGCAAGCCAGAATGGTGTCATGAAAGCTGGGTGAAATACGGCGTGGGAAGAGAATCAGCGGTAAGGCACTTAAAGCGCTCAGACTAATTTTTCCCTTCACGCGCAACGCGCTGTGCCCGGACGGGACGGCGACGATCAGTGGCTCCGATAGCACCGGCAAGTAATCCAGCAGCCGTTTTGACGGGTCTGGCAGCGGTGGGATCAGTAAGCCTGCATCAATTTGACCTAGCCCCAATTGCTCAAGCTGCAAATCGCTGGTGGCTTCTTTTAAATCGATCTGGACATGCGGATACGCTTCACGAAATTCTCGCAGCAATGGCGGCAAAATACTGTAGTCGGCGGTGGATACGAAAGCCAACGTTAATAGGCCGGACTCGCCAGAAGCCGCGCGCCGTACCAGATCAGGCAGCGTGCCAGCCTGCTGCAATATGCGGCGTGCCTCGGGTAACAATGCCAGACCAGCGGGCGTTAATGCCACGCTGCGCTTGGTGCGGGCAAACAGCATTGCGCCTATGTCCGCTTCCAGCGCCTGAATTGCTTGCGACAAGGGCGGTTGCGTCATATGCAGTCGGATGGCGGCGCGACCAAAATGCTTTTCTTCGGCAACCGCAAGAAAATAACGTAATTGCCGCATTTCTATCGTCATATGATATCCATATTCATCTAGGACAAATCATAGCTGGATTGACTCAATAAAGGCAATGCCGGAGCTATTTGACGTAAAAAACTGCCATTGAGGCAGCTTTTGGGCGGTGCGGGATAGTCGGGCAAAGTTGGGAATTATTTCTTATCAGGACGCTTAGTGGTTTCGAATGTCTTTTTGACACGCTCTGCGCGTACTTTATCCACTTCATCGTGCGCATTTCGTTTGTCGAGGCCCAGCATACGTTCCCCAAACTCAAACCATATAACCGCTAACACCATCAATAGCGCTACCCACCACCAGGAAAAATTGGCGAATGGGCCGATGGCAAAGAATTTCAATCCGACCAGTAAAACAATGACGATAATGAGCGGCATTACACTCCTTTAATTTACTGCGGGCAACTCTTGCCGATACCGCGCAGGATAGGGCGAAAGGTGAGGGTGGTCAACGATCAAAGGCCGATATACGTTAATTTGTCAGTTTCTGGTAAATTACGCTGCGATTATTAGTGATGTCGGATAGTCGAGTACGTTGATTGGGTATGAGACAATCCGGTCGGTGAAAGCAATGAATATTCCTTATTCGGAGAAGAAATGATGAAGCGTAGTCTGTTGATCGTGGCGTTATTGGGTGTATTCGCGTCGGGTAGTGCGTTGGCGGATATTGATCTTGCCAGAGCAAAAAATTGCATGGCTTGTCACGCGATTGGCAACAAAGTTGTTGGTCCTGCGTTCAAGGATGTGGCAAAAAAATACGCCGGTCAAACTGATGTAGAGGACAAACTGGCTCAAAAGGTAATGAAGGGCGGTTCAGGTGTCTGGGGGCCGATCCCGATGCCTGCTAACGCGCAAGTAAGCGATGCCGAAGCGCATACGCTGGTTAAATGGATTCTGTCGTTGAAGTAAGTGATCGGCAGATCGTCGCTGTTGTTGAGATTTAGAAAAGGGGATTTACTAAATGTAGATCCCCTTTTTTTAATTATCAAACATGCAGAGCCGAAGTGCAGAAAAAGGTCGCAAGAGCCTAGAGAGATCGGCACATGTTTGCGCCACTTAGCCTTACGTTGGGACAGTTTACATCGTCATTTATACGATTGTATTTATCGCTAAATGGCGACTATAAACTCATACTACTTTGCCATCATGTGATCTTTCGATAAGAATTGCAACGATCTTTTTGCGTTGTCGGCGACCAGATCGCCCATAGCATTTATAGTTTCTTCCTTACCTAGTCGGACAACATGGCATCCCATTGCGACAGGATCGCTGTAGCAGAGGACGTTTAAAATATAGTACGTGTAGAGATATCGGGAAGAGAGCGGGGTAGTTGTGCGCGACAGAGAGTGACGTATCAAGTGCGTAGTGCAGAGAAACTGACCGAGGCAAGTGCGACGCTAAATATTACTCTCTGCAAAGATATAGGGGCAGAATAAATTGTAAATCTTATGAGACATTCTGACGTGATTTTAATCGTTCCAGCCCTTGAGCTGAGACGATTAAAAACCACTATAAAACTATGTGCAAAGATGATTGTGATTAATCATCTTTGCATTTATTTTGTCACGCCAATGATGGTGCGTTGTCCTGCTTTGTAAGTGTACAAAGTTAACGTCGCATTTTTCATGTCGCCTTTAGTATCGAAAGAAATGGTGCCGGTAACGCCTTTGTGGCTGATCTTTGCCAATGCAGGCAGATACTTTTTAGGATCGGTTGAATTCGCTTTTTGCATCGCATCGACCAACGTCATCAAAGCATCATAAGCATACGGTGCATAAATAATGACCTCATGGCCGTAACGTTTTTTGAACGCTGCTTTATATGCGTCAAGCGCCGGTTTGCCAGCTTCTTGAATCCCGCCAGCCTCAGCACAAACGACCTGATCGTCTGAAAGCGCATCGCCAGCTAGCTTCGGCAATTCGGTCGTACAAATTGCATCGCCGCCCATCAGTTTTGCAGTAATCCCCAACTGTTTCATTTGACGCAGCATCGGGCCAGCGCCAGCGTCCAGACCGCCGAAGAAAATCACATCAGGCTTCTTGGCTTTGATGGCCGTCAGGATCGCGCTGAAGTCGGTTGCCTTGTCATTGGTGTATTGCGTCGCCACGATATTCGCGCCTGCCGCCTTGGCACCTTTAGTGAACTCTTGCGCCAGGCCTTGACCGTAGGCGGTGCGATCATCGATCACCGCGATGTTTTTAGCATGCAGCGTAGCAACCGCATAACGTCCTAAAGCGCCACCCAATTGGCCATCATTTGCGACCACACGGAAAGCCGTATTAAAACCTTGTTGTGTGTATTTTGGATTGGTCGAAGCCGGTGAAATTTGCGGAATGCCGGCATCGTAATAAATCTTGGATGCAGGGATCGTTGTACCCGATTGCAAATGCCCCACCACCCCTTGTACTTTCGCATCAACCAGCTTTTGCGCAACCGCAGTACCTTGCTTAGGATCGCCCGCATCATCTTCTGTCAGCAACTCAAATTTAATTTTCTTGCCACCGATGATAATGCCCTTAGCATTTAATTCTTCCACCGCCATTCTGGTGCCGTTTTCAGTGTCCTTGCCGATGTGCGCTATAGGACCTGTGATAGGGCCAACGTGCGCCAGCTTGACGACCTCTTCCTGCGCAAATGCGCTGCTGGAAAATACCAGTGCAATTACGGCGGACAAAGGAATTAAGTGTGTTTTAAATGACATGCGGTTCCTCCTAAGGATTTTAAATTTAAGGTAAATGATTTCAACGCTGTCGTAGCCGCTTATGGGTTATCTCGGTCGTAATAACAGTCGTTCGACTTTATTGAGCACGCCATAGCGTACAACAATTTGCTTGCGAAGGGGATTGTAAATGACTACGGAATTAATTTCGAATTTTGCTTTTAGTCGGCATAAAAAATTTCGTGAATTGTTGATAGTCGCCATCAGAGAGCCCCGGCTAGATTGGCTGTGCGCGTTGTTTGTATTCATTTTCATAGTGATAAAAATTTTATTATTCGCGCTCATTTTTTGAATATTTTAGCCTGATAAAGATACGAATTTTACTTAAGATAAATTTAATAATTAATCTCGATGAGTATTTTTAGATAGCGTAACACTACCAAAATGAGAGAACAAAATGGCGATTAATGCGCGAGTAAGTAATTACCCTAATAAATTCTTAATACCGCGATTTGGCGATTAGTTGCGTATATAGTTCGCCGACGTTAAAGCGTGGCGACTCAAATGTCGTCTCAACAGTTCGGCTCTTATAGCTTGAGATTGGTTGTGAGATTTTTGTTGTTATACAACGGATTGCCGTCGGTTTGAGGGTGCGGCGTCTAACCAGACAAGAATCTGAATTTAGTATTTTTCTGCTTTTTTTATTTATCGTCTATTAGCTGCAGGTGCGCAATTCTTTTTAAGAATAGCGACTTTTTTCTGATGGAAAAACAAGGGATTATGTATGAAATTTGCGCACTTTAAACGGCAGGTAGAAAAGGGCTTTACCCTGATTGAATTGATGATCGTCGTGGCGATTATTGGGATTCTGGCTGCTATCGCATTGCCTGCTTATCAGGATTACACCGCAAGGGCTAGATTTGCAGAAGTCTATGCCGTTGTCGGTCCGTATAAAACTGCCGTAGCTTTATGTCAGCAAATGCGGGGAACTGTGACAGGATGCAGTTCTGGTCTCCTAGGTATTCCGGCGAGAACCGATGTGGCTACTACACATGTCAGCTCTGTGACTGTTACTGATGGAGTAATTACAGCAACGCCAACCCCCACAACTAATAAGCTGTCTACGCTGATACTGACCCCACTATTTGTGCCAGGAGCCGTTACATGGAATAATAATGGTACGACTAAGTCGGGATGCCTAAGTCCTCAAGCAGCCTCTGATGACGAGGGTGTCAAGGTTCCGGCTCTTTGTGTGGCAGACGTCGCACCGGCTCCATAGCGCCGGCAATAAGCCTACAGTCCTTCATTGAGCAATACTGATGTTATCTTAGGCGGCTTTATTTGCGTTGCATTCTTGGACGTGGGTATTGACACTGATTAGCTTAGATTTGTATCAAGCTTTTAAACGAATTCTCTTGATTCAAATTTGAGCTATTTTAAGATTCTATTTAGTAACCATCACCACTGTGCGTTGACCATTTCTAAAAGTATAGACGGTCAACGCACCATCTTTAATATCGCCATTAGCATCAAACGCAATTTCTCCTGTCACACCTTTGTGATGGATTTTGGCTAGTTGCGGTAAATATTTTTTTGGATCGGCTGAATTTGCTTTTTGCATTGCATCCGCGATTGTCATCACAGCATCGTAAGTGTAAGGCGCATATTGTTTTATCTCGTTGTTGTAGCGTTGCTTGTAGGCGGCTTTGAATGCATCTAATTTTTTCTGTCCCGATTTTTCTACACCACCGGCTTCGGCGCATATTACTTGATCGTCGCGCAGGCTAGCTCCCGCTAATAGGGGTAGTTGATTGGTACAAATTGCATCGCCGCCCATCAATGGTGATGTCATTCCAAGTAGCTGCATTTGATGCAGCATCGGACCGGCGCTTGCATCTATGCCGCCGAAGAAAATCAGATCTGGCTTTTTGCTTTTAATGGTGGTCAGGATCGCATTGAAGTCGGTGGTTTTGTCGCTGATGTATTGCGTAGTCACTATGGTGAGGCCAGCAGCTTTGGCGCTTTTGATAAATTCATCCGCCAGACCTTGTCCATATGCGGTGCGATCATCAATCACCGCAACATTTTTTGCGTGGAGATTTTTTGCCGCATAGCGCCCCAGCATGCCGCCAAGCTGTCCATCGTTGGCGACTACTCTGAATGTTGTATTGAATCCCTGTTGCGTATATTTGCGGCTGGTAGCGGAGGGCGAAATTTGCGGGATTCCTGCATCGTAATAAATTTTGGAGGCCGGGATCGAGGTTCCTGATTGCAGGTGGCCGATGACGGCTTTAACTTTTGCATCGACAAGTTTTTGTGCAGCGGATGTGGCCATTTTTGGATCGCTGCCATCATCTTCCGATTGCAGCGAAAATTGTATTTTTTGTCCGGCGAGGAAGATGCCTTTGGCATTCAATTCTTCAATTGCCATCCTTGCGCCGTTTTCATTGTCCTTACCCATGTGGGCGACAGGGCCGGTCAGTGGCCCGACGTGGCCTATTTTTACGAGTTGTGTCGATTGTTCCTGCGCTGAGTTGTTGCCGGATGCAGTAATGAGCGCAACCGCGATTGTGGTCATTGATGGTAATAATTTGAACTTCGTATGCATGTATTTTTCTTTCAGGATAGAGGTGGGCGCGATGAATATAATGACAAAGGGGCTAGCGCTGTGCATCCTAAAGGTTGCAAATAAGGGGTAATCAGCTGTTAACGGTACGCTTTGTCGCAGCAGCGTTATTGGACTTGTTGCTTCAGTCTGTTGCAGCCAATGTATGTGATTCGTCAGCTTTTAAATAAGCTTTAGCGCGGTGTTTATAAGATGCGCTGAGGAAGAAATAGATCGAGAAATAGAAAAGCGCTCCGACAATAAAGTCGGAGCGCTTTTATTTTTCCAGCTGTAATTTTGCTGGATTTTGCGGCTAATTACTTAGTCACTGTCAACAAAGTACGGACGCCTTTTTTGTATGTGTACAAAGTCAACGAACCATCTTTAATGTCGCCTTTAGGATCGAAAGCGATATTACCTGTTACACCTTTGTGGCTAATTTTAGCCAAGAAAGGCAGGTATTTTTTTGGATTGGTTGATTTGGCTTCTTGCATAGCCTGTACCATCGTCATCAATGCATCGTAGACATACGGTGCGTAAATGACGACGTCTTGATTGAACTTCTGTTTGTAAGCGACTTTGAAATCTTCTAGCGTTTTTTTACCTGCATCTGGCACACCGCCCGCTTCGGCGCAGACAACGTCATCGTCTTTCAGGCCATCGCCAGCCAATTTAGCCAACTCTGTAGTACACAGGCCATCACCGCCCATGAACTTGGCATTGATGCCGAGTTGATTCATTTGACGCAACATCGGGCCACCAACCGCATCCATACCGCCGAAGAAAACCAGATCAGGTTTTTTGGCTTTGATCGATGTCAGGATGGCGTTGAAGTCAGTTGCTTTGTCTGTTGTGAATTGCGTTGCGACAATGGTTGCACCATTTTTCTTAGCGCTCTTGGTGAACTCTTCAGCAACACCTTGGCCATAGGCTGTGCGATCATCGATCACAGCGATATTTTTGGCTTTAAGTGTTGATACTGCGTATTTACCGAGTGTGCCGCCCAATTGGCCATCATTGGCAACCACGCGGAATGCGGTGTTAAAGCCTTGTTGGGTGTATTTCGGGTTGGTTGCAGAAGGTGAAATTTGTGGGATGCCAGCATCGAAGTAAATCTTGGATGCAGGGATCGTTGTACCAGAGTTCATGTGGCCGATTACGCCATTAACGTGGGCATCGACTAGCTTCTGGGCAACAGTGGTGGCTAGTTTAGGATCGGATGCATCATCTTCGCCATCTAGTTCAAATTTTACTTTTTTTCCGCCAATCATGGTGCCTTTGGCATTCAACTCGTCAATCGCCATTTTGGCGCCGTTCTCGTTGTCTTTACCAATGTGCGCGTTCGGGCCAGTAAGTGGACCAACGTGGCCGATCTTGACGACTTCTTCTTGTGCGAATACCGAACCAGCCAGGGCAAGTGCAATAGCGCCGACTAATGGAATCAATTTGGTCTTGATCTGCATGAAATTCTCTCCTGAGGATTTAAAATAAAACTAAATATTACAAAGTCACACACAATATGTGTCTGAACCTTATCCCTCCGTTTGCAGCTTATTAGGTTGCTGCGAACATGCAAACGGTACATCATAAAAAACAGTTCGCAAAGAGGTTTTATGCGTTTTTTCAATCCCTTACCCTCCCTTTATGAGCAAACAACACCAACTATATGAGCAAACAACACAACCTTGATAAGGTAGATCGCAAGCTACTCAATATGCTGCAGCGCGACAATCAAATTCCCACCCGCACACTCGCCGATAAAGCCCATATTTCCCAGCCAACTTGCCTGCGACGTATCCGCGATTTGCGTGAGGCAGGAATCATAAATGCCGATGTCGCTTTAGTTGATCCATTTGCACTCGGTTACGGGATGCTGGCTTTTCTCGAAATATCACTAAATAATCAATCCGATGAACACATGCAGGAATTCGAATTACGCATGAATAAAGAGGTTGAGGTTATGCAATGCTATTTCGTTTCAGGTGATTATGATTATTTCCTGGTGGCGCACGTGATTGATATGGAGGCGTATTATCAGTTCGTCAGAAGGGTCATTTCAGGGTCTGGCAATGTTCGTCACTTTCAATCTCGATTTCCTATGAAGCGGGCTAAATTTGTCACTCGCGTAGCGTTTGATGAAAAAGCCGCGACGATTCAAGTACGTGCAGAAAAATAAGCCGGTGCTCGCTGACGCCCATTAACTGGGCGTTCCATGTTGAAAACAGCACCATCTATGCGCTTATCCGTATTTAAACAATATTAAAGCAATATCTGGACCATGATTCGGTGCCGGAAAATGGATACAAAAAAAGACTACGGCTGAGATATCAACTGTAGTCTTTTTTGTTTTTGTCAGGCCTGAAAAAGGTATCCAGTGCCAGCGCTGTTGTGCTGACATTGGAATGCCTTGCGTTGCTTAGGCGGCTTGCGTTTCACGTGGTTGTATCACCGTTGCAGGCCTTTGACTCGGCACGCCGGTAAAGGCGAAATCGACCTCCGGCTGGCGTCCAGCCATGATTTCGGCAATCGCCCGACCAGATCCGCAGCCCATGGTCCAGCCGAGCGTGCCGTGGCCGGTATTGAGGAATAGGTTGGCAATTTTGGTCTTGCCAATATAGGGCACATTCGACGGCGTTAATGGCCGTAAACCGGTCCAGTAGGTCGGATTGTCGTAATCGCAGGCGTCTGGGAATAATTCACGCGTACGACGCGTAATTGCCTCGCAGCGGGTGGTGTTCAGTTCGCGGGTATATCCGTTCAATTCGCAAGTTCCGGCGACGCGCAGGCGGTCGCCAAGGCGCGATACCACTAACTTGTAACCATCGTCAGTCAATGAAACCGTCGGGGCAGCGTCGGGGTTAATTATTTTATAGGTGGCTGAATAACCTTTGCCCGGATAAACCATTAAGTTGATGCCGAGCGGCTTCAGTAGTTGCTCTGAAAAACTTCCCATGGCAACGACAAAAGCATCGGCGTGCAAGACTTGGTGGCGACCATCAGCACCAATAATTTCGACGCCGGTAATTTTGGCGTTGGCGCCGCTGCCTTCAGTGATCAGCCGGGTAATCGTGGTGTTGTATTGAAACTTCACGCCTGCTTCTTCTGCTTTGCTGGCTAGTCCGGTGGTGAATTTATAGACATCGCCGGATTCGTCATTGTCGGTATAATCGCCGCCGACAATTTTGTTGCGGATGCTGGCCAGAGAAGGTTCGATTCTAACCACTTCGTCGGCGCTGATGGAGTTGCGCGGGCAACCTAAGTCGCGCATCAGTTTAGCCGCAGGCAGCGAGTCGTCGAATTCTTTTTGGTTTGTATAAAAGTGCAGAATGCCGCGTACCAGATGATCGTATTCGATCCCGGTTTCAGCGCGCACGGATTGCAACGTCTGGCGGCTGTATTCGCAAATGGCGACGATTTGGCGAATGTTATAAGCGGTACGCGAGGGCGTGCACTCGCGCAGAAAATTCAAGGCCCATTTCCATTGCAGCCATTCCGGGCGAAAGCGATAGAGTAACGGAGCGTCTTCTTTGCCTAGCCATTTCAATACTTTTAATGGTGCCTGAGGATTGGCCCACGGCTCAGCATGGGATACCGAAATCTGACCGCCATTTGCAAAACTGGTTTCTTGGGCAGCACCTGATTGACGCTCAATCACTGTGACGTCGTTGCCTTCCTTGTTGAGGAACCATGCTGATGCAGTGCCGATAATGCCGGCTCCCAATACGATTACTTTCATGCTAAATCTCCGAATGTTAGGGCTTACGCAAAAGTGCTCCGAAAGGCCATATTTGCTAGCTATTCCTTCGCGATGACCGCTCTTACCGATACTCAGGCGCGTTGCAAGTACACTTTTGCGTAAATCCTAGTCCTTACGAAGTAGCGTTATTGTAAGAAGTTCTGGATTGTTTATGTACTCAATATTGCTATAAAATTTTTCTAAAAAAATCATATTTATTGATATTTTGTTTAATAAACAAAGTATTTTAATTATTTTGTTGTATTTTGAAATTTCGACAATTCCAGTGAGATTGCTTCGGAAATGACGTCATTCAGGGTGTCTTGCAGAGTGTTTTTGATCTGCTGGGCCATTCCGTCGACCACCGATTGCAAAATGCCGGAAATACTCTCGCGCAACCGTTGTTCGATGATCAAATTGATTCTTTCTTGCAATTGTTCCAACACTTTTCCATGCATTTCACGTTGCAGTTTTTCCCAATCCTGAGGACTTAATGTGCTCGTGGACGCTAACGCTGGCGGCATCGTTTGGGCGCTGTTATCGATCTCTACAAACGATTGAGTATGGACGTCATCATCCATGTCCGCGACATCGCTTGCCTGCCAAACTTCGTCTACGGTAGGGATTTCTACTGTCGCAATGACTTCGGTGAGTAGAGGAATGCCAGCGTCGAGCTTGTGATCCATAGACTGTTCTCCTGCGGTCTGGGTGTCTGTTTCTTGGCCTAAGCGGCTAGGCATTGTTTGCAACGAAGTGGGTTAGTGGATATCCACGTTGCTGATAAAAACGGTAGCGATCGCGACTATCTTTCTTGTCAGTCTCATCGAGCGAGACGATTTCAAACATGCGTTCGAAGCGGGCGAAATGGGTGGGGGTGGTGCCGGACAAATTAATTAACACCTGGTGATGCGGCAATTCGACGGTGTTGTTGTCGGTCAGAATGATGGGCGTCTGTATGGCGGCTGGATCTTCTGCTTTTACGTGTGGCAAAAAATCGTGCTCGGAGAACGTCCATAGCATTTGATCCAGTTTGGCCAGGTCATTGGCGCTGCTGGTAAATATGACGATTTGATTTTTTGCTGCGCGGGCTTTGCGTACAAGCCGACAGGTGTATAAAAACTTGTCAGGAATATTCGTATGAAAATCGATATGCGTCATAGTGTGCTGAGGTCTGCTGCTTAAAATTGAAAGCCAGGCGGCGCGTTCCCGGTGGCGGGTAATTGTTGGCCGCTAACGGTATTAGCTTTGTTTTTAGAGGGACTGCCGGTGGCGGGGCTGCCTTTTGTCGTTGCGGCAACGGGTGCTGCCGCCGCGGCCTGTCCGTTGCGGTACGAAGGAGGTAGCTGATTGCTTGCCGGATAGCCGGCTGTGCTTAAGGCTTTGTTCCATACGCTTGCTTCATAGCCATTTTCATTACTACGCCCTATGCGTAGTAATGGAAGTTGGTTTTCGCCGCTGATGGCTTTTAAACGCGCAAGATCTTCATTGGTGCTGATTGTTTTTTCGCTAAATGGAATGCCGCGACTTATAAGAAGGTTTCGTCCGTCGTCGCAGGGCAGACATTTTGCTGATGTGTATAACGTGACCGGGTTGTTCTTGGTGGTCTGCGCCAATTCGTAGGGAAAACCGCTTGCGTCGGCATCACTTTTGGTGATCAGTGATATTTTTTCTACGATTTTTCCTGATGGCGGAGGGCTATCGCTATAAGTAATCTGGCCGTTTGGGCCGATCGATTTATAGAGTTCCGCTTGCGCGCTTGGTGCGATTAACAGGCAGAATGCCAAGCTGGTGATTGAAAATACAGATGCAGCCAGTTTCATCTAATTTTCCTTATATGAAGAGTTGCCGACCAGTTATTCGCTGCGTATTCACCACGGAGCAAGGATTGCGCACGTTGTTAGCATGGTCACTAAAATGCTGCTAATAATCAAGATATCGGCGGGGTGCAAACAGGATACGCCGTGCGATCTTATTTGTGGCCGCACGGCATACTCTTATTTACCTAAATATCCCCTTTGGCGTTACCAATTACCCTCGTGATCAGGCTGCCATACCGCTGTGGCGCAGCAATGCATCAATATTAGGCTCGCGTCCACGGAAAGCTTTGAATGATTCCAATGCCGGGCGTGAGCCGCCAACTGCCAGGATTTCGCGTTGAAATTTGCTGCCAGTCTCGGCCGATACTACATTACCGCCATCGGCGATCTCTTCGAAGGCGCTATAGGCATCGGCAGACAATACTTCGGCCCATTTATAGCTGTAATAGCCTGCCGCGTAACCGCCCGCAAAAATATGCGAGAAGGAATGCTGAAAGCGATTGAATGGCGGCGGCGTCAAGACGGAGATTTGGGCGCGAACCTGATTGATCAGTTCTTGCACTGTTTGCGTGCCATACGCATCGTATTTGTCGTGCAGATGCATATCTACGAGCGAAAACTCTACTTGACGCAGAGTTTGCAGGCCAGACTGAAAGTTTTTGGCAGCCGTCATTTTATCGAACAGTGCACGCGGTAAAGGCTGACCGGATGTCGCTTCGGCGGTCATGTTTTGCAGCACATCCCACTCCCAGCAGAAATTTTCCATGAATTGTGAGGGTAATTCAACCGCATCCCATTCGACGCCAGAAATGCCGGATACGCCGATTTCATCGACTTGCGTCAACATGTGATGCAGGCCATGGCCAAATTCGTGGAAGAGTGTGATGACTTCGTCGTGCGTAAATAACGCAGGTTTGACTTTTCCATCGACAAGGGCAGGGGCCGAGAAATTACAGGTCAGATAGGCAATCGGCGTTTGAATAGCATCGCTATTTTCCAGACGTCGACGAGCGCGTGCATCGTCCATCCATGCGCCGCCGCGTTTGCCTTTGCGCGCATACAGATCGAGATAAAACTGACCTAATAGTTTGCCTTCTTTTTCAATCTTAAAAAACTTTACATCAGGATGCCAGACAGGGGCCGCATCAATGCTGATGTCGACTGAAAATAACTTCTGCACCAGCGCAAATAAACCCTGGACGACTTTTGGCTCAGGAAAATATTGTTTTACTTCTTGCTCAGAAAAAGCATAGCGTTGCTCGCGTAATTTTTCAGATGCGTATGTGCTATCCCAGGCTTCCAATGATGCAATACCCAACTGGTCTTTGGCGAAGCTGCGCAATTCGGTTAAATCTTTTTCGGCGAAGGGACGCGCGCGCTGGCCCAGATCTTCCAGAAAGTCGATGACTTCTTGTGGGGTTTGCGCCATTTTCGGTACTAACGACAGTTCTGCGTAATTCTTCAAGCCTAACAATCTAGCTTCTTCGTTCCGCAGTTTCAGGATATCGACAATATTTTGCGTGTTATCCCAATCTGCTTTGCTGCCAAGTTCAGATGCTTTGGTAGCATTGGCGCGATAGATTTTCTCACGCAGGTCGCGATTGTCGGCGTATTGCAGAATGGGGAAATAGGATGGGAAATGCAGCGTAAATTTATAGCCTTCTTTGGCATCTTGCTGTGCCGCTGCCCGAGCGACCTGTTTGGCGTCATCCGGTAAGCCTGCCAGTTCGGCTTCGTCGGTAATGAATAAAGCGTAGTCGTTAGTAGCGTCCAGCACGTTTTCAGAAAATTTGGTGGTCAGCGCGCCGTATTTTTCTTGAATATTGGCGAAACGAGCTTTGTCTGCGTCGGCCAATTCAGCGCCGCCTAGACGGAAGTCGCGCACGGCGTTGTTGATAATTTTCTGACGCGCTGGCGATAAATCGGCAAATTCGGCGCCAGACTTAAGGGCTTTGTATTTTTCGAATAGTGCTAGATTTTGGGACAGCGAGGTCCAGAATTCGATCAATTTTGGCTGATTTTCATTGTAAGCAGCGCGCAATTCCGGGCTATCCATTACCGCGTTCAGATGCCCCACAATGCCCCATGCACGTCCGAGTTTTTCAGTGGCGTTTTCGAGCGGCGTCACAAAAGAAGCCCAGGTCACCGCGGCGTCCGGCGCTTCCAGCTGCTTCACGACGACGGTCGCCTGCTCAAGCAAATAGGCAATCGCGGGCGTGACGTGTTGCGGCTGAATTTTGTCAAAACAGGCTAGGCCGGAAAAATCCAATAGAGGATTATCTTGTGGAAGCAATGTTGCGGAAATGGAGGTCATGAATTTAGGTTCTTTCTGCGGCTTCAATCGTATTGACCAGAAGCATGGTGATGGTCATCGGCCCGACGCCGCCTGGCACCGGGGTGATATAACCCGCAACTTCTTTGACGTTGGCAAAGTCCACGTCGCCACACAGTTTGCCTTCGTCATCGCGATTCATGCCGACATCGATGACGACAGCGCCCGGTTTGACCATGTCAGCGGTGACAATATTGCGCTTGCCAGTGGCAACGACCAGAATGTCTGCTTGACGCGTGTGGTGACCGAGATCGCGGGTCTTGGAATTACAGATGGTGACTGTCGCGCCAGCTTGCAAGAGCAACATGGATTGCGGTTTGCCGACAATGTTCGATGCACCGACCACCACTGCATGCGCGCCACGCACTGGAAAATTGATCGACTCAAGCATTTTCATCACGCCGTAGGGTGTGCAAGGGCGGAATAGCGGTTGCCCGGTCATCAGCAGACCGGCATTGCTGATATGGAAGCCGTCTACGTCTTTTTCGGCGGCAATCGCTTCAATGACTTTATTAGCGTCAATATGCGCAGGCAAAGGCAATTGCACCAATATTCCGTTGATTTTTGGATCGTGATTCAGGGCGTCAATGCGGGCTAGCAAGTCTGACTCAGTCAGATCGGCATCGTATTTTTCTAATACTGAATAGAGACCGTTATCTTCGCAAGCCTTGACCTTATTGCGGACGTAAACCTGCGATGCCGGGCTGTCTCCGACCAGAATTACGGCCAGGCCAGGACGCTTACCTTGCGCGGTGAGCGCAGCGGCGCGGATGGCGACATCGGCGCGTAATTGTTGCGAGAGAAGATTGCCGTTAATGAGTTGTGCTGATGAAGTTGATTGAGCTGACATAGTGGGGAAGGGTGCAAAAGCAAATTAAAACAAGATTATAAAGCTTCGACAGGCTTGAAAGTCTGTTGGACTGCGATTCCTTGTCCTTGGCAGCCCTCTAAATAGAGGTTGTACTGCGATTTTGTTGTCATATAGTTTTGATTAGGTGCATATCAAAAAACGATCAAATGCATCGAATAAACGACATTTTGGCGGTTATTTATAAAAATAAATTCTGCGTTTAAACCTGAAATACCTATCCTACCTAATCAATCTTTGCTTTTGAGGAGCGCTATGGATGGTTTGATTCGTTTGGGGGTTTGTTGATGGATGACGATGGCGTTCTGTCCGCCGACGCACTTTTGT
Organism: Glaciimonas sp. PCH181; assembly: GCF_003056055.1. Taxonomy (NCBI): domain Bacteria; kingdom Pseudomonadati; phylum Pseudomonadota; class Betaproteobacteria; order Burkholderiales; family Oxalobacteraceae; genus Glaciimonas; species Glaciimonas sp. PCH181. The sequence goes on along the minus strand of NZ_PYFP01000002.1, from coordinate 217,281 downwards.
ATTTTCGGCTATTCTCGCGTACTACAGCAGTACCTGCATCCTATCGACGCGAAAAAAAACAATAGGCACGAGGGACAAAATTGAAAGGAATATCGAATTGACTGATTATTACACCCGTCGTCTGGCGCTACTCGGACAAGATGAGCATCGTGCTTTATTGACTAAAGGCTTGCGTGGAATCGAGCGTGAAACATTACGTGTCAAGCCTGACGGTAAATTGGCGTTAACGCCCCATCCGCCGTCCTTAGGTTCCGCATTGATGCAGCCGCAGATCACGACTGATTACTCGGAATCGTTGCTAGAGTTCATCACACCGGCCGAAAACGACATCGCGACCGTGATGACTGAACTTGATACCATCCATCGCTTTGTGTATACCCAGTTGGGCGATGAAATGCTGTGGAGTGATTCGATGCCATGCGAATTGCCAGACGAGGAACAGATTCCGATTGCCTGGTACGGCACGTCGCACATTGGCACCTTAAAGCACGTTTATCGGCGCGGTCTAGCCTTGCGCTACGGCAAGCGGATGCAGTGCATCGCTGGCATTCATTACAATTTTTCTCTGTCTGAAGCCGTTTGGCCGCTGTTACAACAAGTGGCGGGCGATCCTTGCACGGCAAGATCTTTTCAGTCCGATGGCTATATTGCGCTAATCCGCAATTTTCGTCGGTACAGCTGGTTGCTAATGTATTTGTTTGGAGCTTCCCCGGCACTTTCTAAAAACTTTTTGGCTGGGCGTCCACATAGTCTGGAAACGTTAGACGATGACACGCTTTATCTGCCGTATGCCACCAGTTTGCGGATGAGCGATTTGGGCTATCAGAGCAAAGCGCAGGCAAATCTGACGCCGCATTACAACAATCTTGACAGCTACATCAAGAGTTTGTCGCGCGCAGTTAGCCAATCGTATCCTCCCTACGAAGAAATCGGCACTCACCGCGATGGTGAATGGATCCAAATTAACACTAATATTCTGCAGATCGAAAATGAGTATTACTCCACTATTCGACCTAAGCGCGTCATTAATAGTGGCGAACGACCGATACAGGCCTTGTCCGCGCGTGGAGTGCAGTACATTGAAGTCCGTTGCATGGATATCGATCCATTTGAGCCGACTGGGATCAGCCTCGAAACTGGCCGCTTTCTGGATGCCTTCTTGCTCTTTTGCGCGCTTGAAGAAAGCCCGTGTACGACCGATGACGAAAGTATCGAAAATGGAGAAAATTTCTCCAAAGTGGTAAAAGAGGGCCGACGCCCTGGATTGGAATTGCAGCATAACGGTGCCCCGATTACCTTGCAGGCATGGGGATTGGCGCTACTTAAAAAAATCGGCGCCGCAGCAGTATTGCTAGATGCTCAGCGTGACGATAATCAACACGCAGATGCACTGGAGCAGCAACGCCGCAAGTTGCAAGCACCTGAACTGACACCATCCGCACGCGTATTGGCCGCAATGCAGGAGCATCAGGAAACATTTGCGCAATTTGCGTTGCGTCAGAGTAACGTACATGCCCAGCAGTTTCGCGCGCGTCCACCTAGCCCGGAGGAGCATGCCTACTTCACCGAAATGGCCGCAAAATCATTAGACGAGCAAGCTCAGATTGAGCGCACCCAAATAGGGGATTTTGATACGTTTGTCGCAGCCTATCGTGCCAGTACTCTGGGAAATATGAGCGTTTGACGTTTGGTAAGGAACGCCCTTCGCGCGATTGATGTAAGAATCGCCTGAGGGGCATTTTATTAGTGTGGTTTTACAAGCTAATTTACGCAGGGTTTGATGAGGGACGATTTTAATTTTTAATACTTGCAATTAAATTGTTTGCAATTTAATTTTGTGCAGTATATTATTCAGGCTATGGAAACGCACAACGCAAATATCATTGATAACGATCTGTCTGACGCGGTATTCGGTCCAGATAGTTTGTTGTTAGATAATCAATTATGTTTTGCGCTATATTCTGCTTCGTTAACCATGACCAAGATTTATAAGCCGTTGTTGCAACAGTTGGGCATTACTTATCCACAGTATTTGGTAATGCTGACATTATGGGAGCGTGATGCAGTCACGGTTTCGGAAGTGGGTGAGCGTTTGTATTTGGATTCGGGCACACTCACGCCGTTGCTAAAGCGGCTTGAGATTGCCGGTTTGGTCCGACGTCAACGGGCCGCCAAGGACGAGCGTCAGGTGATCGTTAGTCTGACTGCAATGGGTGATAGTTTGCGGCACCAAGCGCAAACTATTCCGCAGCAGGTCAGCTGCAGCGCGCAATGTTCGCTGGACGAATTAAAAGCGCTAACAGGCCAGTTGCAGCGTTTGCGTAGAGCAATGGCTAGCAATATTACTTAATTGTGTGAGGTAAGGCAGTAGAGCAATTTGATATTTTTTCTATTAAATTGTGTGCAATTTTATTGTGTAATTTATGACGAATAATCTGCTCAAATATGCGTTGCAGTGTAAGGTAGTTGTTAGTATCCGTATTCTCAGTAAAGCCAGCTGACGAGTTTTAACGGATTTTCTCAAGCGGCCATTTAATGTAATTTATCTAAAGGAAATTATTATGTCAGTCGAAAAAATTCTATTTACAGCTACAGCCACAGCAACTGGTGGACGTGATGGTCGTGCTGTTTCACCAGACGGCATCGTTGACCTAAAATTAACCACTCCGAAAGAACTCGGCGGTGGTGGCGGTAATGGTACTAACCCTGAACAACTGTTTGCAGCAGGCTATTCAGCTTGTTTTATCGGCGCAATGAAATTTGTGGCATCACAAGACAAAATCGCGCTGCCAGCTGACACTTCCATCACTGGCCTAGTAGGTATCGGCCAAATACCGGGTGGCTTTGGTATTGAAGTCGAATTGAAGATTTCGATTCCAGGTATGGATAAAGCCGCGGCACAAACATTGGTCGATAAAGCGCATCATGTATGTCCTTATTCAAACGCAACCCGTGGCAATGTCGACGTCACGCTGACATTGGTTTAAGTTAGATCGAGACTAACTCCCGTCTATTTTCTGAGGCTATGAAGCGATTTGTATTTGGATTGACGGCGGGGCTAAATAAGCAAAAAGCGCGTTACTGTGAAGTAACGCGCTTTTTTTATGGGTACCTACCTAATTTAGGATTAGTAGGTCGCTGACGAAAAAAGAGTTACACGCCTCAGGCCTGTAACTCTTTAAATGTATTACTTAATTCTGGTGGCCCCCCGCAGAGTCGAACTGCGCACCAACGGATTATGAGTCCGCTGCTCTAACCAAGCATGAGCTAGGGGGCCGATTTCCTACTTAAACCGTTTTTGCCACCGGGATTGATCGGCACCATAGTTCTTAAGCGGATCAGCATTGTAGAAGAAATTCCGCTTTGAAAGCAACTATTGTTATAGTTGCTTTGTAATAATATGGTGCAGAAGCAGTCGCTAGCTTAGTTGCCTTCCAGGAAGCTTTTTAGCTTATCGGAGCGCGAAGGATGACGCAGTTTGCGTAATGCCTTAGCTTCTATTTGACGAATACGCTCCCGCGTTACGTCAAACTGCTTACCGACTTCTTCCAGCGTGTGATCAGTCGACATTTCGATGCCGAAACGCATGCGCAGCACTTTAGCTTCGCGTGGCGTCAGGGAATCAAGAATATCTTTGACTACGCCGCGCATGGATGCATGCAATGCTGCGTCAGCCGGTGCCAGTGTATTGTTATCCTCGATGAAATCGCCCAGATGTGAATCGTCATCGTCACCAATCGGTGTTTCCATCGAAATTGGCTCTTTGGCGATCTTCATGATCTTGCGGATCTTGTCTTCAGGCATTTCCATTTTGATCGCCAATGTTGCCGGATCAGGCTCTGCACCTGTTTCCTGCAAAATTTGACGAGAAATACGATTCATTTTATTGATCGTTTCGATCATGTGAACCGGAATTCGGATAGTCCGGGCCTGATCCGCGATTGAGCGGGTGATAGCCTGGCGTATCCACCATGTTGCATAGGTCGAGAATTTATAGCCGCGACGGTATTCAAATTTATCTACCGCCTTCATCAAACCGATGTTGCCTTCTTGAATCAGATCCAGGAATTGCAGGCCACGGTTGGTATATTTCTTGGCGATCGAAATAACCAGACGTAAATTGGCCTCGGTCATTTCACGCTTCGCCATACGTGCTTTTTTCTCGCCAGCACCCATCTTCTTGTTAATGCCGCGTAGATCAGGCAATGGCAAGACGACCCGTAATTGTAGGTCGATCAGACGTTGTTGCAATTCTTTTACTGCAGGTACATTACGGCTCAATACAATGCTGTACGGATGGTTTCCGTTGACTTCGCCGTCAACCCAGTCCAGATTGGTTTCATTGCCAGGAAATACCTTAATGAAATGCAAGCGCGGCATGTCACATTTGTTGACTGCAACGTCCAGAATTTGGCGCTCAATTTTGCGAACTTCATCTACTTGACCGCGCAATGTGTCGCATAATTTCTCAACTACCTTTGCGGTAAAGCGAATGCCGAGCAGTTCGTTTGAGATAATTTCTTGTGCCTTGACGTAAGGCTTAGAGTTATAGCCGTCCTTTTCAAAGGCTTTACGCATTTTGTCGAATTGCGTCGAGATGGTTTCGAACTTGGCCAGCGCATCGCGCTTGAGTTGCTCAAGTTGTTCTGCCGAGAAGCCAGCTGCGCCGGAATTGCTGTTGGCTTCTTCCTCTTCGGCTTCTTCCTCGTCGTCTTCTTCGTCTTCGTCTTCGCTATCGTCGTCAGAACTTGCCGCAACTGTAGTCGCAGTTAAGGCCTCATCCGTTGCGTTTAAATCAACTAAGCCATCAACGATTTCATCAATCTTGATTTCATCTTTTGCGATTTTTTCCGCCGCCAGAATGATTTCGGCGATTGTTGTCGGGCACGCGGAAATCGCCTGGATCATATCCTTCAGGCCATCTTCGATACGCTTCGCAATTTCGATTTCGCCTTCGCGTGTCAGCAACTCGACCGAACCCATTTCACGCATGTACATGCGGACCGGGTCGGTAGTACGGCCGAAGTCGGAATCAACAGTTGACAGTGCGGCTTCAGCGGCAGCTTCAGCTTCATCATCGCTGGTAACAGTTGCCACGTTATCTGACAAAAGCAGCGTTTCTGCATCAGGAGCATGCTCAGAAACCGCAATACCCATGTCGCTAAACGTACCGATGATGCCTTCGATCGCTTCTGGATCGATGATGTTTTCGGGGAGATGATCGTTGATTTCTGAATAAGTAAGGAAACCACGTTCCTTACCCATTTTAATCAGCGTTTTGAGCTTTTGACGGCGCGCCTCAAGTTCTTCCTCAGACGCTTCCGTGTCTGAAGAAAATGCATCTTTCAGCAATGCTTTTTCTTTTGCTTTCCGATCTTTGGCCTTAGCCTTGTCGACAGCTTTAAGCTCAGCACGCTCAACTGCATTCAATGCAGCGATTTCGTCGTTCTCTGGTTGAAATTCTTTTGGCTTGCGACCACGACGGCCCGGCACCTTGACCGAAGGCAAGATGTAGCTGGAGGTGTCAATCGCCGCGAGCGTAGCGGCATCGGTCGTCTGGCTAACGCCTGATCCGATCATCACGCTCATGTCCTTTGGGACAATTGCTTCAGGAACGATGTTTTTAGGCGACTTGACGACTTTGAGTACGGGTTTCTTGTTTGTCACAGGGGCTTTCGATTTCTCAGATACTGGCTTCGCAACAGTTCTTGATGCACTTTTTTTCGTGGGCGTTGCAGCCGCCTTGGAAACTGCCTTGGGAGCAGCGTTGACGGCTACTTTAGGCGCTAGTTTTTTGGTGCCAGACCGAATAATGCTTTGGCCCGGCGATTTTCCTGCCGTATTACTAAGCGACTTGGTAACGGTCGTTTTGGTGGGTTTTACAGTTGAAGAGTGCGCGGCTAACTTTGTCGCTATCGGCTTCACTGTTTTGGTGGAAATTATCAGGGGTTTCGCGGGTTTCTTCATTTGCGTTCGCCATGGAATCATTTACCAAACTGGTTACACTAATCTGCGCAATACCTTATGATGCTTTCGTGACTCTCAATTAAATCGCAACTTACACTCAGACATTTCTCTTGAGCTTCAGTTGCCATCGAGTTGCCAATGGAGCGACCTGCGCGCCATTCCTCAATTTTGTTAATAACACTTCAAAACATTCCAAACTCTACAATTTAGCCCCTATTACATGGGGTTAAGATGTTGAATCTAAAGCCTTTAATTGTAGCATATGGAGATGCTTTTCTCCAATGCAAGAGCCCATCCTCTAGGATGATTTTTGCTGGCTTTTGTTGCTTTTAATGTCAATATTGTGGCGTTCCGACTTGTTCTATCGCACTATTAACGTTGCGCCAACTCCGACTCAGCCTGTCGTCGCAACTGCTCTTGCTGCACGGTTATCTCACGATAGCGATTGCGCGCCTCATCGGTCCCTAATCCTTTTGCTGCCAATTGGGCTAATTCTGCCTTTAATGTCTGCATCTTAGTCTGTCGAATCGCGTCAGCCAATTCCATTCTGGCAGTTTCGATTTCGGATTCTGCTTCTGCTGCAATTTCAGCAATAAGGGACTCGAATTCCGGGCCGCCTTCCCGCAGATGTTCGGCCAAGGAGGCAAAGCTAGCCTGAGCGCCCATGCTTTGACTTGCTTCGATTAACTGCGCCAGCATTTCGGCGCGGTCTGGTGCAAAGTTAGCTACGGCAGCCAATGCGGCTTCGTCCAATTCCGATGTCAGTGCCGGATGGGCAACCATCAGGCGAATAATTTGCCGTTCTAGTCCGACTGGCGCCGGGCGATTGCTGCGTGGCGGTGCTTGTCGAGCGCGTGCAATCGGCTTTGCCAGATCAAACAATGATTCAATTTCTGCCGCCGTTGATTGAGTTAGTTGCGCTAATCCACGCACAATCTGCAATCGTAGCGATGATGGTGGCATGATTTGCAACATTGGCTTGGCATCGAATTGTGCGCGTGCACGGCCTTCCGACGTATTTAAATCGACCTCTGCGGTGACTTCGTTGAGCAAAAATTGTGATAATGGCATCGCATCATGAATTTGACGTTCGAATGCTTCTGCGCCCAATTCGCGAACATAGCTGTCGGGATCATGCTCTTTAGGTAAAAACAAAAATTTGATAATTTTGTTGTCGCTGGCGTGGGGCAGGCAGGCATCTAGCGCTCTTCGCGCAGCCCGTCGTCCCGCGCCGTCGCCATCGAAACTAAAGATAACTTGATCGGTTTGGCGCAATAGTTTGTTTACATGCGTTGGCGTACAAGCAGTGCCCAAAGTGGCCACCGCCTGCGGAAACCCTAATTGCGCCAACGCTACTACGTCCATATAGCCTTCTGTCACCAATACATAACCGGCGTCGCGAATTGCCTGACGTGCCTCAAATAAACCATATAACTCGCTGCCCTTTTGAAATAGGGGTGTTTCTGGAGAATTCAAGTATTTAGGTTCGCCATGATCCATGACCCGCCCCCCAAAACCGATAACCTGGCCTTTGGTATTGCGGATAGGAAACATAATGCGATCACGGAAACGGTCATAGCGTTTGCGGTTGTTACCTTCTTCGTCCGTGCGATCAATGACTAAGCCGGATTCGACTAGCGCAGTGACTTCGTAATCAGGGAAAACGGTACGTAAGCTGTCCCAGTTGTCTATTGAATAACCAAGTCCGAATTTTGCAGCGATTTCGCCGGTCAATCCGCGGCCCTGGAGATATGCCACTGCATTCGGTGCGGAGCGCAAATTTTGTCGGTAGAAGTCGCAGGCGATGGTCATCGCTTCTGACAGGGCGAGGTTTTGCGCCTGATAGGCGGCGCGCTGTGCTGGTGGAATTTTATCGTCATTTTCCGGCACGACCATGCCGACGTTTTGGGCTAGATCTTTGACTGCCTCGACGAAGCCGAGGCCGGAATACTCGATTAAAAATCCAATCGCTGTTCCGTGCGCGCCACAGCCAAAGCAGTGATAAAACTGTTTGGTCGGACTAACTGTAAAACTAGGTGATTTTTCGTTGTGAAACGGACACAAACCCATGAAGTTTGCGCCGCCTTTTTTGAGTTGAACATAGCGGCCCACCACGTCGACGATGTCAACGCGGGTCAGTAAATCCTGAATAAAGGATGGTGGGATCACGCCGGCTTAAATTAAGCGTTTGCTGACAGGGCGATTTTGACCAGCCCGGATACTACGGTCAAATCGGCGCGTCCTGCTAGTTTTGGCTTTAGTATTGCCATCACTTTACCCATGTCTTGCGGACCTTTGGCGCCACTGGCGCTGACCGCTGCGGCAACTTCTGCATGAATTTCTGCGTCAGATAATCCTGCTGGCATGTATGCGGTAAGAATAACGAGTTCCGCTTTTTCGATATCGGCCAGATCCTGGCGATTGCCAGCCTCAAATTGCGTGATCGAGTCTTTGCGTTGTTTGATCATTTTTTCAATGATGGCAAGAACTAGCGTATCGGTTAAGGTAATTCTTTCATCGACTTCTTTTTGCTTCATTGCAGCAGTGATCAGACGAATTGTGTTGAGTTTCGCTGTCTCTCTGGCACGCATCGCGGCCTTCATATCTTCTGTAATTTGCTCTTTGAGGCCCATGTGAATCTCCAGATAAAATCAATATAGGATTTGCGTAAACTGCCCGGCCGCGGAATGCTATCTTGCCGGATCGGCGAAGGATTTATAAGACTAATGAGTCTTTTAATCTCCTTGCCTTGCGGAAGTATTCTGCGTAAGTCGCAGTTAAATGGGAAAACCCGCTGCGGAACAACACCGGAGCGGGTTTGTAATTCTTGTCTTTGCACCGCAACATGTGCGGTGAAGAATCAGTACAGCTTTTTCGGCAATTGCTGGCTGCGGATGCGTTTGTAATGACGCTTCACTGCAGCTGCTAGCTTGCGCTTACGTTCAGCTGTCGGCTTCTCGTAAAACTCGCGTGCGCGCAACTCGGTCAATAGACCTGTTTTTTCGATGGTGCGCTTGAAGCGACGCATGGCGACTTCGAACGGCTCGTTTTCTTTAAGACGAATTGTGGTCATGTAAATTCAAACCATTGTTAAATTGGGAAGAGGGCGATTATAGCAGGCGAAAAGAATAAAGGGAAGTTATCTAACCGCCTGTGTGTAAATGTTAGTGTAAATGTGGCAAAGCTCACACGGTTTTCTTAGTTTTTTTCCAGTCGCGTAGAAGTGCCAGGGCGATGCCCAGTGCTGCGCCTAGCAATACACCGATGGGAAGAAAGACTGAAAGTTTCGGAAAGTAGGGCCGATCTGGCACAAATACAGCATCAATTACCGTAGTTGGGTAGGTATTCGATGGCAGCAATAAATCGGAGAGCAGTGTGCGCTCCGTTGTCAGATCTTGTATTTGTTGCTCCTGCTTTGCCAGTAAGTCTACTGCGACAATATGCGGGGCAAAATGACCGTCCGATTTCGGTTGCCCCATGCTGGCTATTATTCCCTGTAAGCGCGTGCGCTGTGCTTGCGCGTCTGCCATCTGCGTGAGGTTGGCTGCGACCCGCGTATTCACATTTTTTAATATTGGTGCCATGCGCAGATCATGTAGAGCAATTAGGGATCGGGCAACGGCGTTCAAATATTTTTTAGCATCTTGAATGGAGTAGGCTGAAAGGCTTATTTCAATGAAATTGGTGTTTTTGACGACCACTCCTTTAAGGGATTGGCGAAATAACGCCGTGTTTTTGTCAGTGCTTTCATCCAATGGCAATCCTGATGCCGCAAGCGATTTATCTTCCAGATCGCGCTGATTCAGACGTTCCACTGTTTGTGCTGGCGGTTCCACCAACACGGTTTGAATTGAATCTTTGGTGGGGGTAGTCAATGGCATTTGACCGATTTGTAAAGTTGCTGTCGCTCTCCATTTTGACGGAAGAGTGAGCCGTAGTCCCACAGCGACAACTGCGCCCAATGCGATGCATGTTACTACGATTATCCATTGACGTTTAAGCACGCCCCCGAGTTTGGCTAAATCTAGGAACTCTGCTGTTGCATCCGGAGAGGATTTATCGAAGATAAAGCCATTTTTTGATGGTTGGTCTGACATGGTGTATCTCTTTCAAGTGCGGTAACGAATAAATCTCACTGCAACTGTAGCAGTTTGTACAACATCAATATGTTTAAGTTTGTAACGTAAGGTTAAAGCGACAAGCCTGCTGCGGTCGCAGATGCCCAAGCCCATTGAAAGTTGTAGCCACCCAGCCAACCTGTGACATCGACCGCCTCCCCAATAAAGTGTAATCCTGGGACTTTGTTGACCATCATGCTTTGTTGGGATAATTCTCGGGTATCTACTCCGCCTAGAGTAACTTCGGCCTTGCGGTAGCCTTCGGACCCACTTGGTACGATAGCCCAGCGATTGATCGAATCACTCAATTTTTTCAGAATCCGGTCAGGAGTATCCGCGATTCGGGCGGCAGGATCAATGCCATTTGCTTCTAGCAGGCCAAGCGCCAGTCTATTTGGTAGCCATTGAGACAATAAATTACCGAAATTCTTTTTGATGGAGGTTTTGCCCTCTATCAGCGTTTCTGCGATGTCCAGTTCTGGCAATAAATTCAAGCTCAGAGGTTGGCCAGATTGCCAAAAACTCGAAATTTGTAGAATTGCCGGGCCGGATAAACCGCGATGCGTGAACAACAAATCTTCTTTGAAATAGCCGCGTGCCTTCTTCTCTCCGGCCACGACCTCAACAGGCAAGGCGATCCCCGCCAATGGGGCAAAGGGCTGCCATCCATGCGCATCGAATGTCAGGGGCACGAGGCCGGGGGTTGGGGCAATCATCTTTAAGCCAAATTGGTGTGCGATGCGATAAGCGAAATCGGTGGCGCCGATTTTTGGTATCGATAGACCACCTGTGGCAATCACGACGTTATTGGCCAGTATTTCACCTGTACCAGTATCAATTCTGAATAAGTCGCCTTCTTTTCCGATACTGGCCACGCTGCAAGGCATGCGCCAGCTAACGTTACCGAGTGCGCATTCTGCTTTTAGCATGGCAATAATTTGTTCTGCGGAATCGTCGCAAAAGAGCTGACCTTTATGTTTTTCGTGATAATTGATGCGATAACGTTTTACTAAGCTAATAAAATCTTGCGGACTATAACGCGACAGGGCGCTTTTACAAAAATGCGGGTTCTGCGATAAATAGTGTTGGGGGGCCGCTGCAGCATTCGTGAAGTTGCAGCGACCACCGCCAGAAATCCGAATCTTTTCCGCCAGTTTGGTTGCGTGGTCAAGTAAGACCACTTTTTTACCGCGTTGGCCTGCCACTGCTGCGCACATCATGCCAGCGGCCCCTGCGCCGATTACGGCGACATCAAATTGTTTTGCCATTAATTGTTACTTAACCGTTGTTTAAATATTACGTTAAAGCAGATAAAAGAGAGTTATTGAAAGTAAGGTGGAGGTGTTTCCCCCATCCATAATTCCGAGGAAAGTCGCATCATGTCATTCAAAGAGCCGCGTTGCGTGAATGTTTTTCGCAGCCAGTCGGCGTCGCTGAGGCGCGCAGTTGCCATATGACTCAAACGTTTCAGCGTTGATCGTTCGGCGTCATTCTGAGTATAGCGCTCCAGATCTTGCAAATGTTTCAGCAAATGGTCATATATTGATTGTTTGGATGACATCGCCAACGTTTCACCATGTATTGCGTAAGAGCCGTTCAGTCCATAGCGGCTAGCCTCAAAGCGATTGAACTCGTAGAGCAGATAAAAATCATCGCTGATCACAAACGGGCGTTCAGTCAGTATCCAACGTGCCAGCAATTGGGCATAGCATCCTAAATGCGCGGCATGCTCAATGGTCAGCGGGGTATCGCAAACACGAATTTCGACTGTGCCGTATTCCGGCTTGGGGCGAATATCCCAGTAAAAATCTTTCATGCTGTCGATAATGCCCATCTGCAGCAACTCGTCGTAATACCGTTCAAACTCTGTCCAGCGGTGGCTGACCGGGGCCGTGCCGGAAAGTGGAAACGCCCGTACGACGTTACTACGCGAAGATTCGAATTGCGTATCTGCGCCTTGATAAAATGGCGAAGCGGCAGAAAGTGCAATGAAATGGGGCACAAATCTTGAAAAAGCGTGCGTTAAATACATCGCATCGTCGCCGTTAGGCACGCCAATGTGAATATGCTGGCCGAAGACAGTGAAAGACTTGGCTAGATAGCCATATTTTTCATGCAAGTGATTAAAGCGCTCGCTTGGCGTGATGCGTTGCTCGTTCCAGTGCTGAAACGGATGCGCACCGCCGCCGGAAACGTCGATATTGAGATATTGCGCACCCTTATTGAGTGCAGAGCGCAAACCTTTCAACTCTTCAATCAAGGTCGCTACGCTGGTGTGGATGTCAGAATTAAGTTCGATCATTCCCTGCGTTACTTCTAACTTGATTTGTTTTTGCAGCTCGCGTGGCTCAATCCACGTTAGTAAATCGACAGCATCACTCGCCAGGTTGTAATTGCGTCGGTTGACCAGTTGTAGTTCCAGTTCGATGCCCATCGTAAAGGGCGTCGAAGAGGTAAAGGGCAAAATAGCCGGGGTTTCCAGCGTGCTTGTGTCTGCGCTATCAATCATGTTTTCTCCGCTGGCCTGCTGCTGCCAATGATTTGCGGGCTGATGCGAATGGCGCAAGTATTGCTATTTTGCGCACCGGGGGTTTTCGCATCAGTCCGATAGTTAAATTTCGCGTCCGCTCTCACCCGATTTAATTAACGCAAATTGCGTCGCTATCGGTCCGCATAATTCCAGCACGATCAGACAACCGGCCAGTAAGGGCAGGACATCTGCCGTGGTATGAGGATAAAGATAAGAAATAGTCTGCATCAAACCCAGACCTGCCTCGGTCATGGGCAATGTGCCTAAGGTGATCAACGCCGCTTGTTTCCATTTCATCCGCGCAAAATGGGCGAAGGTAAAGACCCCGCACGCCATCGCCAGAAAGCGCGCACCGATTAAGACGACAACCGAGAGGCCCACCATCGACAAGTCCGAGAGGCGGATAGAAGCGCCGACGGTGACAAATAACATGACAATGAATAACTCATTGGCGACCCCGAACTCTAATTCCATCAAATCGTACTGATGGTCGAGATTCTTGGACATGATGGCAAACACCAGCATTGTCAGTAATACCGGTAATTGCAGCGCATGGGCAGCACCAATGGCCAGCGAGATCACAGCGATGACGAGTACGAATTGGCGACTCGGCTGCCGGCCCAGCAGGCGCGCCAATGGGATCATCAGCCGATACGTCACATATGCCAGCAATATCGATCCCACGAGCGAATACGCGGTATGTGCCAGCATTGTGATGAAGGGCGTTGTGCCTTCATGTGCAATGACTGGCAGTAATGCATACGCCACCAGGATCGCGACAAAATTATTTAACGCCGTCATCGCAGCCAACCGTCTCGTCACTTGACCCTCAGCCTTCAAATCCCTGACTACCACCATGATTACAGCCGGTGCCGTTGCGATGGCGAGCACACCACCTAATAATGCGAGCACGGTTGAGGTGCCGATCCATATTAGCGCACCGCTTACAAACACAAAACATAAGGCTGAACTCAGCATCACAGTTGCCAGCAACCATTTTTCGCGGCGCAGCCAACCGATGTCTACGTAACGTCCAAGTTGATACACGACCAGTGCGACCGCAATATCAGCGAAAATATTTGCCAGTTTGAGAACATCGCCGGATAACAGATCCAAGCCGCCGACGCCCAGTATGAAACCGACCACTAAGTAACCGGTAATCCGGGGAACCCAAGGCGTTTTTGTCGCGATATAGCCGCCCAGCAACCCGAATAGCAGCAAGCTGCCAAACAATAACAGTGCATTCCACTGAAGAGGATCTGCTAGGGCAAAGGATGGAAGAGCCCAGTCCATGGATACTCCCTAAGGTTAGTTTTATTGATCTTGCTGTGCTTGCCATAACCGTGCAACCGTAGATGGTATCGGTTTTGTCGGTGCGAATAGAGTGTGGCGCAAGAAGTTGATTGAGAGGAAAAACGACATAAGACTTAAAACAGAATTACTCTGAATTAATAAAGCGTAGGTTAGCGTGATCTCCTGTTGTGAGTAAATTGATAGCGTTGACTTTACCGCATGTAATAGCTGTCTTAGCCTAACACGAGTAGTGCGCTTTCATACCGGCCAGATTATTTGCTCGTAATTTGTCAGCTAAAGATCGGTTTAGTTCCGTTTATCGATGGCGTTTAATGGCTGGGTTGAGCGGGATTTTGCCGCAGTTTCAGCGTTTTGCAAACCTCTTTGCAGTGCGCCACCTGTTCTGCAATTGGTTTCGGTACCGAGATATCTCCCTTTAAAACCTGTGTTATCCAGCGTGCCGTGACGGCAGCATCTCGTTGTTCCGGCAGCGCCGGGATTTCTTCGGCGACGTTTTGTTTTTCTACTAACGTAGTGTGTGTTCCGGTGTGAAACCATTCAATTTGCTGCGCTCTTTTTGCATTTGCAACCGTTTCACCCTCGGTACCACGCATCAGAAAAACATCGCCGCGTTCTGCTGCCGCGGTGGTTTTAAAATAGGTGCCCAGCATCACGAGATATTCTGGATGCGTATAAGAAGTCAGGCGCAGCGCCGGTTTGCTGAACGGTTGCATGATTTTGACTAAGGTATGCGTCGAATTGCGCACGCCCAATATCCGGCGCATATCCAGCAAACGCGACATTTTTGGGGCTAATGCGGTAATCGGCATAAAAGCTGGTTGTTGCCGTTCGAAGCATTGCATCGCATGCTCGACGTTAGTAGAAAACGTATGTCCAAGCGCAGTAAAAATTTCTGCTGTTGCGACCCGGCCTGTATCTGTAAGCACACCATGCACTAACGTTGGGATGCCTTCGCGTGCCAACAGCAGCGCTAGTAATGGCGTTAAATTGGCCATATGGCGGGCGCCGTTGTAAGTGGGGATGACAACCGGCGCGTAAATCGATGCTGCGTCTGGGGTTGATAAAGGCGCAAAAGAGGCCTCAGCAGCATCGAGAAAACCGGCGATTTCATCGACTGATTCTCCTTTAATACGCATTGCTAGCAAAATGCCGCCCATCTCCAGATCAGATACCCTTCCGTCCAGCATTGCCGCATATAAGTCGTGTGCGTCGGAGCGAGAAAGGCTGCGAGCGCCATCTTTGCCGCGTCCGATCTCTTTGATGAAGCGGGCAGCTATAAATGGGTCCGTAGATAAGGTATTTTGCATATAACAATATTGCCAATAGTAGATTGCGTAAAGATTAACGGTCGAAGTATCTGAATTTTACTGCTTCGTAGATTCGACCTCTCAACAGTCGGGTAGAATCGTCGACAGTCTGGTGCCGTTGGCGATGCGCTCAGCGGCTTTGATGCCTGATACGCTAAGCCGATTTATCCGCATAATAGCGGTATTTCTAACGTTAGCCGCACCGCTTGTCTTTTTGGAAGCATTTTTTATACTAATTTGCTGGATTATTTATGGCAGTTGACCCTCGTGATCTTCAAGCGCTACGCCCCCAGTTAGTCAGGTTCGCGCAACTTCAATTGCGTAATACGAGTCTGGCGGAAGATGCCGTTTCGGAAACTATTGTTGCCGTGATGGAGCATCCGGATAGATTTCAACAGCAATCTTCGTTTAAGACGTATGTCATCGGCATACTCAAACATAAGTTAATTGATCAGTTACGGCGCGGTAAGCGTGAAGTGCAGTTCACTGACGATGTCTATGACGAACGTAGCGACGCCGAAATGGTGGATGCGCTTTTCACCAGTAAAGATCATGCGGTAGAGGCTTTGCCTGACTGGGGCAGCCCAGATAGGACACTTGAGCGCAAAGAGTTTTTTGATATTTTGCAGCTCTGTATTGATAAATTACCAGCCAAGACAGGACGCATTTTTATGATGCGCGAATGGCTCGAGCTCGATACCGATGCCATCTGCAAAGAACTGGATATTACCAGCGCCAATGCCTGGGTTCTTCTCTATCGCGCCCGCACGCGTTTGCGTGAATGTTTACAAATGAACTGGTTTGGTGTGCAGCCTGGTTAATATTATGGCAATAAAGGTGGCAAAAATAGCCTATCCTTTATTTAATGTAATTTTTTCGGTCTTGCGACGACTACACTTTATGACCTTTTAGCCGGACCAATTACTCATGCCACGTCATCGTTTATTTCCTACCTGCCGAGAAACGCAAAGCCTGCTATCTGAAGCACAAGATCGCAGACTATCGCCGTTGCATCGGGCGCGCGTGCGGGTCCATTTATGGACTTGTACTGCGTGTACGCGTTTTTCGCAGCACATACATTTTTTGCGTGATGCGATGCAGCGCTTGGGGAAAGATTAAAGCGAAGACACTTTCCATTACAATGCTGGATTGTAAAAACTCATCCCTACCATGATCGTTCTCGGCGTTGAATCCTCCTGTGATGAAACTGGCATAGCTTTATACGACACGCAGCGCGGGCTGCTTTCGCACGCATTACATTCACAAGTGGCGATGCACGAACAATACGGCGGAGTCGTGCCAGAGCTTGCATCGCGAGATCATATCCGTCGGGCCATTCCTTTATTGCAACAAGTTTTGGCGGAAGGCAATACTCAGTTAAGTGAAATCGATGCCATTGCTTATACTCAAGGGCCTGGGTTGGCAGGCGCTTTGTTGGTTGGTGCCTCCGTTGCTTGCGGTCTGGGACTGGCATTAGACAAGCCGATGTTGGGCGTGCACCATTTAGAGGGCCACCTTTTGTCGCCACTGCTGGCGTCTAATCCACCGAATTTCCCTTTTGTTGCCCTACTGGTTTCCGGCGGACATACGCAATTAATGAGAGTTGATGGCGTCGGGCAATATGCGTTGCTGGGCGAAACTTTGGATGATGCGGCTGGCGAAGCTTTTGACAAGTCAGCCAAATTACTCGGCCTTGGCTATCCCGGCGGACCAGCGATATCGCGACTGGCAGAATTTGGCGATCCGTCGGCGTATCAATTACCGCGGCCTATGTTGCACTCCAAGAATTTGGATTTTAGTTTTTCTGGCCTCAAAACAGCCGTACTCACCTTGGTAAAAAAACAAACGTCCAATATTTGCGAGCAAGATAAAGCCAATATTGCACGCGCTTTTGTAGATGCGCTGGTCGAGGTGTTAGTCGTCAAATGTCTCGCTGCATTAAAACAAACTGGCCTCAATCGCTTAGTGATCGCCGGAGGGGTCGGTGCCAATCAGCAATTGCGTGAGGCCTTAAATGCTGCGGCAGTGAAGCGCCGATTCAAAGTGTTTTATCCCGAGTTGGAGTTTTGTACCGACAATGGTGCGATGATCGCATTTGCCGGTGCAATGCGCTTGCAACGTAAGCCAGAAGCAGCGCAACGTGACTATGCTTTTAATGTACGACCGCGTTGGCCGCTAGATCAACTGGGTATCTGAACCAACACGAGGAAAAGTGGCAGCTAGGCGTATAATGCTGGACTGTAATGCAAAAGTGTGCTGTTCTAACGACAGTTATACACCCCTATCGCTTCAGCTTGGATACGGTCAAACGGTTGCTCCAGAACCTTTGGCCTGATGTAAAAGTTGACACGAAATCACGAATTCATTGAAAGCAATAGTGCCAGCGCCTGTCGGTATCGATTAACGATTCAACGATTTAGCGCGCAAGGCCGCCAATTACCATGCCTGACACTCAGTCTGAACAGCAACAAGAAAACCTCCTTGCGTCCGATGCCGAAGCATCTGCGCCCCCACGTTTTACAGATTTTGGATTGTCGCCAGACATTCTGCGGGCGCTGAGCGATCAGGGTTACGTCCATCCAACGCCGATTCAAGTCCAGGCCATTCCTATTGTCCTGCAAGGCCGTGACGTCATGGGTGCAGCACAAACCGGAACTGGCAAAACAGCAGGATTTGCACTGCCGATTATTCAATTATTACTGGCGCATGCCAATACCAGCGCTTCTCCGGCCCGGCATCCTGTGCGCGCTTTGATCTTGACGCCGACCCGTGAGTTGGCCGATCAGGTCGCAGAAAACGTTAAAGCCTATTCTCGTCATACCGCTTTGCGCGCCACGGTGGTGTTTGGCGGAATTGACATGGCACCGCAAACTGCGGCATTGCGCTCTGGTATTGAGATAGTGATCGCTACGCCAGGACGACTGCTAGACCATGTACAGCAAAAAACCATTAGCTTGTCGCAGACCCAGATTCTGGTGATGGATGAAGCTGATCGTATGCTCGATATGGGGTTTCTGCCTGATCTGCAGCGCATTATTAACTTGTTGCCGAAAGAACGTCAAAGCCTGATGTTTTCGGCAACGTTTTCGACTGAAATTAAAAAGCTTGCAGGTAGTTTTCTTAAAAATCCGGTCACAATCGAAGTCGCACGCAGCAACGCGACGGCTGATAATGTCACGCAAACCATGTATCGGGTCGAGGATCAGGCCAAGCTGGATGCCGTATCGTTTATTATCCGTGAGCGCAATTTAAAGCAGGTAATCGTTTTTTCGAATACTAAAATCGGTGCATCGCGTTTGGCGAAACATTTGGAAAGCGAAGGCGTCAATGCTTCTGCAATCCATGGTGATAAGAGTCAAAACGAACGGATGGCTGCGCTAGAAGCCTTCAAGCAAGGTGAGATTGAAGTATTGGTTGCGACCGATGTTGCTGCCCGGGGTCTGGATATCGCCGAGTTGCCTTGCGTCATTAATTTTGATTTGCCATATAACGCCGAAGATTACGTTCACCGTATTGGCCGTACCGGTCGCGCTGGTGCTTCAGGCGATGCCATTTCTTTGTATACCGATAAAGACGAACGATTGTTGGTCGATATCGAAAAAATGATTAAGCACAAATTTGTGCGTGCCGAGTTGGTTGGCTTCGCACCGAAACCAAGGGTTGCCGAACGTGAACGTTCACCGCGTCGGGATGATAGCGACTCTCGTAGCAACACTCGGACTGACACGCGGTCACCAGATACCCGTTCGGGATCGACCGATCGCAGTAATCAACATACCCGCAGCGCCTATGCATCGTTGCCGCGCAAGGAAAAAATAGATCCGTGGTTTTTGAAGCCTTACGAGCCGACTTTGTCCTCTGTCGAGAGCGCGCAAAATAGTAAGTCGGTTGCTACCACGACCAGATCTAAAGGCAAGGTTGCAGCTTTATTGGGTGGTATGCCGAAGCGTTAAAGATTCGCTTTCTGGTGATTGCATAGATCAATCACCAGTTTTACGTTCTTTCTCACACTCATTGCTGTCGAAAAAATAGGAATGGTCTGCATTCTTCCGAATATTGACCCTTACTGCAATTGTATTGGCCGTTCAACGCGCCGTTGGTTTTCCCACGCGGCCACGGCCAGCGGCCAAAATGCCTCAATCGACGTCACATACCCGATTTCCAATCCTAAAAACCATGCTGCTTTAATCAGAGTTTGCAGGGCTTGCGTCAAATCCAGCGGTTGTGCACCATTTTGCTTAGATAGTTTCTCGCCGCTGGCGTTGGTGATGACTGGTACATGCAGATAAACGGGGGTTGGCAAATGCAGTTGCCGTTGCAAATAAATCTGTCTTGCCGTTGAGTCCAAAAGATCGGTTCCGCGCACCACATGCGTGATGCCCTGCGCTGCATCATCCACCACCACCGCTAATTGATACGTCCAAAATCCATCCACACGTTTCAGTACAAAATCGCCCACCTCAATTGCCAGATGTTGCTGTATCAGTCCTTGCAATCTGTCTTCAAAGCGAATTAGTTCAGCTGGTTGCCCGACTTCCGGCACCAGCAAACGATAGGAACGCGTTGCTTTGCCAACTGGTAAGCCGGCACGACAAGTACCAGGATAAACCGCTTCGCCGTCGGTTGTAATACCCACGTGAGAGTCGACTATTTCGCGACGGGTACAGCCGCAGGGATAGGCCAGTCTTCCCAGTTTATCGAAGGCGTCTTGATACAAATAACCCCGATTACTTTGGAATTCTACTGCCCCGTCCCAATGCATTTGCAAGGTCGTCAAGGCATTCAGGATTGCATCGGCGGCGCATGGGGCAGTGCGCGCCTCATCCACGTCTTCCATTCTTACCAGCCAGGCTCCCTGATGCGCTTTGGCATCCAGATAACTTGCCATCGCGGCAACTAGAGAGCCATCGTGTAATGGTCCGGTAGGCGAGGGGGCAAAACGTCCGATGTATTGTCCGGCGCGTTGGTTTGTATAGGGCATTTTGAGTTACTGCGTAAAAATAAGAACGTCTAATAATCGTAGAAATCTGGTGTAAACATCATTATCTGATATCAATTTAACTATCCAAGTAAGCTATCAAGCGTAGCGGGATTATCCAATTGACGGATAAACCATTTAAGAGATTTTCCTAAAACCGGTGTTCGCCATGCGATTTGGGCTCTGACGCCGGGCTTTGCTTCGCATGTTTCTTTTTCAATCAACGCGCCGGAAGCAAAATATGGCTCAGCCAGACGTCGCGGCAAATGACCGCACCCCAAACCATTCAGTTGCGCTTGTAATTTTGCAGGAATTGACGGCACTGTTAACGTATCTTGTCCGATCAGCAAACCTGAAGTCATGCTAGGCAAAACGCGCCCTGTGTCACCGACCGCGATGGCGCGATAACGTTGAATCATGTTGGCGGTTAAGGGTTCTTTTATCGAAGCCAGAGGATGTTGCGGCGCAACTGCGAAGGCCCAGTCGATAGTGCGTAGCTGACGGGTTTGAAAATCGCCGCTCATGCGGATATGGTCAGGACCATCGAGCGGCGCGCCAATGGCGAGGTCTGCGCGATCGCTGATCAAGGCTTCCCACACGCCCGAGAGCGCCTCATGCGAAATACGCAAACGCGTACCCGCATTTTCGCGATCGAAGGCAGCAATTAGCGGCATCAACGCTTCAAAAGGCACGATGGTATCGATAACGATGCGCAGTTCAACTTCCCAACCCGTCGCAGCGCGCTTGACTCTGCGCTCCAGATCTTGCGCCGCAAGCAATAAGTGCCGCCCCTCGGTCAATAATTGCAGACCGGCGACCGTCAATTTTGCGCGATGACCGCTGCGATCAAAGAGCAGGACATCAAGATCCTCTTCCAGCTTACGAATACTATAAGTCAGCGCCGACGGCACGCGATTTAAAGCAATAGCGGCTGCGCCGAAACTGCCTTTGCGATCAATGGTATCGAGGATTTGTAATGCTTCCAGCGTTAAATTCATAAGCCGAGGTGTACGCCAGTATCATTTTTGGACATTTATTGCATGATATAGGGAAAATAAGAGCGGCTGAAGCGATGATTAAAAAGCGAAGATTATTTTGATGATCTGAGCAATTGATAAGACCGGATTAGATTGTTAATAATGTCATAGTTGCATTAATAGGTAATGCAGTACTAACGTAGCAGGCATACTGCTATAAGTAAAAAAGCCCACCGGATTAACCGATGGGCCGCCCCCGGCTTGTATCAACGGAGCGCTAACGTTATTAGCCATCTACGAACCGAAATAAATCCATCACCACTACTAAGCAACATTCTGCGTATCAGCCTCGTCCAAATACGCCAAACCCCGCCCAACACGCGAAGCCAAGGCCTGCCCAATCATCACCAACACTGGCCCCTCGCACTGCGCCAAACCACTCTCCAACTCATCCAACCGCAACCGCAATATATTCTGATTCGCACGACTACAATTTTCCACCACAACAACTGGTGTAGAGGCCACCCGTCCTTGTGCCAGCAACCGCTGCGCCGTAGCCGTAGCTTCACGCCCACCCATATATTGCACCAACGTATCGCAGTCAGGAATAACAGTTTGATCAGCCTCGCCAGGTGCAGTGCTAGACGTAAAAAACGCTACACTACGCGAAACCCCACGTTTAGTCAGCGGCTGCTGCGCCGAAGCAGCGGCAGCCAGCGCAGCAGTAATACCGGGCACAACCTCAACCTCAATTCCAACATTCTCCAACGCACGCAACTCTTCATCGGCCCGACCAAACATCATCGGATCGCCACCCTTAAGCCTTACCACAACACCAAATTTCCGAGCATTGTCGATCATCTGCTTATTAATGAATTGCTGCGCAGTGGACAACTTCCCACAACGCTTTCCCACAAGAATTTTGATCGCCTGCGGGCATAGCGCCAACATTTCTTCCGTCACCAACGCATCATGCAACACCACGTCTGCCTGCGCTAAAATCCGCGCGCCACGTACCGTAATTAAATCAGCTGCACCCGGCCCGGCCCCAACCAGATAGACTTTGCCGAGACCCTGAGAGCCAGAGGTAATTGTCGTAAAAGAGGATTGCATATGCGCGTCTTTACAATACTTTAGTCGAAACGAATCATGCCAGCAGCAACAGTCTGATGCGTCACTTCATCAATCAGAATAAACGCCCCGGTTGCCCGCACCGCATCGTAAGAATCCGCCGCAATCGGCTGCTGCACATTCAACGATACACGCGCAATATCATTCAGCTTCAAGGTTTCAGCCGAGCGACGTTCCTGTGTATTGATATCCAGCAGCGTATCGATTTTAGTAATCCGTGCGCCAGTCTGCTTAGTTGTATGTTTGATCCAGTATTTACGACGCAGATCGAGCGCATCTTCCGACAACCAGCAAAGATCGGCGCTGACAGTTTTCAGCAGCGTCGGTGGACGCTCAACCGATGCCAGCATGTCACCGCGTGAGATATCCAGATACTCTTCCAGCAGCAGTGTCACGGATTGGCCGACCACCGCCGATTCTAGTGAGCCTTCCAATACCAAAATGTCTTTTACTGTCGCACTTTGACCGCTAGGTTGAATCGTCAGCTTGTCGCCTTTGCTAACCTTGCCTGCTTCAATACGCCCCATATAGCCACGGAAATCATTGGCTTCATGGCCGTTGTGACGCGCCACCAATTGCACCGGAAAACGGAACGGTTCATCGTGCGCATCTTCATACACACTCAACGATTCTAGCAACGCGATCAATGTCGGGCCTTTATGCCAAGGCATTTTATCGCCAGCAGTCACGACGTTATCGCCAGCTAGCGCGGACAATGGAATGGCGTGAACATCGCGCAGACCAAGTTGTTGCGCAAATTCCTGATAGGCCCCAACGATGCGGTTATAGACCGTTTCATCGTAGTTGACCAAATCCATTTTGTTCACAGCAACGATCACGTGCTCAATTTGCAGCAGATGCGCGATGGTTGAATGGCGTTTGGTTTGCGTCAGCAATTCAACGCTGCCGTCGTCACCGAGTTTGACCTTGGAGACATCGACCAGAATGATGACCGCGTCCGCAGTCGAAGCGCCGGTGACCATGTTGCGCGTGTATTGCTCATGCCCCGGCGTATCGGCAATGATGAATTTGCGCTTAGGCGTAGCGAAATAACGGTACGCAACGTCAATTGTGATGCCTTGTTCGCGCTCGGCTTCCAGACCATCGGTCAGTAATGACAGATCGATTGTGTCGCCGACGGTGCGCTTATGTTTGGCGCGTGACATTGCATCCAGCTGATCGGCAAAAATGCCTTTGCTGTCGAACAACAAACGGCCAATCAATGTACTTTTGCCGTCATCGACTGACCCGGCAGTAATGAAGCGCAGCAGGCCACGTTCTTGCAGAGGATGCGCTGTTTTTGCGGAGACTGGCTTATTTTCAGACACTACGGCATTCATTAGAAATATCCTTCTTTTTTGCGTTTTTCCATCGATGCTTCTGATGTCTGGTCGTCCATGCGGGTGGCGCCACGTTCTGTAATTTGCGTGATGGCAGTTTCTGCGATGATGGCTTCTACTGTCGCTGCGTCAGAGGCGACCGGGCAGGTGCACGAAATATCGCCAACCGTGCGGAAACGGACTTCGCGCAATTCGACTACTTCGCCATCTTTGGCAGGTGTCAGATCCGTCAGCGGTACTAGCAAGCCATTACGCGGAATCACCTGGCGCATATGCGCGAAATAAATCGGCGGCAGCTCAAGTTTTTCACGAGCGATGTATTGCCAGACGTCGAGTTCGGTCCAGTTTGAAATCGGGAAAACCCGCATGTTTTCGCCCGGATGCACGCGGGTGTTATACAAGTCCCACAGCTCTGGGCGCTGGGCTTTTGGATTCCATTGGCCGAATTCGTCGCGGAACGAAAAGATACGTTCTTTAGCGCGGGCTTTTTCTTCATCGCGGCGGGCCCCACCGATACAGGCGTCGAACTTGTGTTCAGCGATGGTTTCCAGCAACGTCACAGCCTGAGCAGCATTGCGCGAGTCGGTTTGTGGATTGCGCAGACGCACGGTACCGCGTTTGATCGAATCCTCGACGGAGCCTACGATCAGGCGCTCGCCCAATTCGGCGACTTTTTTGTCGCGGAAGGTAATCACTTCTGCAAAGTTATGGCCGGTATCGATATGCACTAGCGGGAACGGAAATTTGCCAGGACGAAACGCTTTTTCGGCAATGCGCAGCATCACGACCGAGTCTTTACCGCCAGAAAACAGCAGCGCCGGATTGCTACATTCGGCAGCAACTTCGCGCATGATATGGATGGCCTCAGATTCCAGCCAATCAAGATGGCGGTCACTGGCGTTATCGAGAAAAAGCTTTTCTACAGCAGTATTCATGATGTTGTTTTATCTCTTAAATAATGATGATGCATTCTGCAAGTATCGCGCGTCTACTGGCGGGCGGGCGTAGGGATCGATCTGATTAAGCGATTGCTTTAATCCGGATCAATTTGCCGTCAACGACATGCAAACCGCATTCTTTTGACTCTGGATTTTCCCACCACCAGCGACCGGCGCGGACATCCTCGCCCGGCTGAATCGCGCGAGTACAAGGCTCGCAACCGATCGACGGATAACCCTTGTCGTGCAACGGGTTGTACGGCACGTTGTTGCTGCGGATATATTCCCAGACGTCTTCCTCGGACCAATCTGCCAGCGGATTGAATTTGGTCATCGCGTGGGCTTCATCCTGCTCTTGCACGTGCAGTTCTGCGCGTGTTTGCGATTGGCTGCGGCGTTGGCCGGTGACCCAGGATTTATTGCCGGAAAGCGCACGATTCAAAGGTTCGATCTTACGAATCCGGCAGCATTCTTTACGCATATCGACACTGTCGTAAAACGCATTCAAGCCGTTTTGCTCAACATAAGCGGCCACCGCTTCTGGCTGCGGGCGGAAAGCTGTCACGTCGTAGTCGTAGGTTTCTTTGATACGGTCGAGCATACCTAGCGTTTCAGCATGCAGGCGGCCGGTTTCAAGGGTAAAGATGTTGATCGCCAGCTTGCTACGCAAAATCAGATCGGTCAGCACCATGTCTTCTGCGGCGAGGCTGGAGGCAAAAACCGCTGGCGTATATTCGCTGGCGATTTTCTCCAACGTCGCTTTGGTAGCCGCAATCAGATCAGGTAATGCCAGGCTGGCATCGGCAGGGACGGTAGTAGACATGATCGTTATCCCTGAACCACAGGCTGACGGTTTACGCGACGGAACAGCGGTGTTTTTTCATCCCACGAGGTTTGATATTTTTCCGAGAAATCGGTTAAACCTTTTAACGCATCGTGGATGTTTTTGTCGGCGCGAACTGCATACGCATCGAAGCCTACGCGCGACATATAAAATAATTGGTCACGCAACACATCGCCGATGGCGCGCAATTCGCCTGCATAGCCGTAACGGGTACGCAGGTTAAATGCGATTGAATAGCCGCGACCATCGGTAAAGATGGGGAAATCGACGGCGATCAATGCAAAGTGCGCGAAGTCGTCTTTGATGGCTTCGGGACGCGCATTACTGCTCAGCCAGACGCCTAAATCGGCACGGCCTTCGAGCGCGGCGCGCTGTGCTTCCCAGACGGTCAACGGGACGATGACTTTACCGGCTGGTATGGCGACGCTGTCAGCAGTATCGCCTTCCGCCAGACGTAGAACGGTCCAGTCATCGGTGACGACGCTACGATTTTTGATAATGTTAATTGATTCAGACACAAGCATCCTCCCCAGTTGGTTGTGCAGCTTTGATAGGTGTCGCATAGACGTATTCTTTGAACGGAGCGACGCCAAGCCGCTGTACGGTATCAATGAAACGCTCGTCTTCGGTCCGTTGCTGCACGTAGACAGCCAGCAGACGCTCAATCACTGTCGGCATTTGATGTGCCGAGAACGATGGGCCGATGATCTTGCCGATACTGGTGCTGTTACCTTGCGCACCGCCGATGGAGACTTGATACCACTCTGCACCGTCTTTATCGACGCCCAAAATACCGATATTGCCGACGTGATGATGACCGCAGGCGTTGATACAGCCGGAGATATTCAGTTCGATATCGCCAATGTCATGCTGAAAATCGATGTTGTCGAATTTCTCGGCAATGGCTTGCGCAATCGGGATCGATTTAGCGTTTGCCAGTGAGCAGAAATCACCACCCGGGCAGCAGATAATATCGGTCAGTAAACCAATATTTGGCGTAGCCAGTCCTTGCGCCTTGACGGCATTCCACAGTGTGAATAATTCAGAAATCTTTACGTCTGCCAGCACCAGATTCTGCTCATGCGTCACACGGATTTCACCGAAACTGTAACGGTCGCACAGGTCCGCAACAAAATCGAGTTGGTCGGCTGTGATATCGCCCGGCGGTACACCGGTCTTTTTCAACGACAGAATAACCGCTGCATAGCCACTGACTTTGTGTGCCTTAACGTTGCGTTTGATCCAGTTAGCGAAGCCTTTGTCGCTGGCTTTCAATGTTTCGAATTCTGCGTCGGTCGCTGGCAATGTTTCATAGGCTGGCGCTGTGAAATATTGCGCGACGCGTTGCAATTCTTCCACAGTAAGCGTGCCCGGACCATCTTTAATATCCAGCCATTCGGCTTCAACCTGACGCGCAAATTCTGGCGCACCCAGTGCTTTTACTAAAATTTTGATACGCGCTTTGTAAATGTTGTCACGGCGACCATGCTGGTTATAGACGCGCAGGATGGCTTCCATATAGGTCAACGCGTGCTGCCATGGCAGATATTCGCGAATTACGCTACCGATAATCGGGGTACGGCCCATGCCGCCGCCAACCATGACTTTAAAGCCGATTTCGCCAGATGCATCTTTGACCATCGTTAAACCGATGTCATGGACAGCCGTGGCAGCACGATCTTCTTCCGAGCCATTAATCGCAAATTTGAATTTACGTGGCAGGTAGGCGAATTCTGGATGGAAAGTGCTCCATTCACGCAGAATTTCAGCATACGGACGTGGATCAATGACTTCATCAGCGGCTACGCCAGCCAATTCGTCAGACGTAATGTTACGAATACAATTACCGGAAGTCTGGATCGCGTGCATCTCGACCGTGGCCAGTTCCGCCAGAATATCCGGCGATTCTTCTAGCTTGATCCAGTTGTACTGAATGTTTTGACGGGTCGTAAAATGACCGTAACCTCGATCGTATTTACGCGCGATCGTCGCAAACATACGCACTTGTGCCGATGCCAGCAGGCCGTAAGGAACCGCTACGCGCAGCATGTACGCATGACGTTGCATGTACAGGCCATTTTGCAGGCGCAAAATGCGGAATTCATCTTCAGCCAATTCGTCAGACAGGCGACGTTCTACCTGACCGCGATATTGGGCGATGCGTTCTTTGACAATTTGGTGATCGTATTGGTCGTAGCGATACATCTTTTATTCCTAATCTGGTGTGGTTTTGCAACCACGTCTCTAATATAAGTAAATATTTTAAAAAACCAATTTGATAGCCACGCTAGTAAGCGTCACTGCTAACAAGGCTCGTAAAATTTTCTCAGGTACTTTTCGTGCAGCCAAAGAGCCTAGTGTAATCCCTGGAACCGAACCGAGTAGCAGGGCGCTCAATAATGCCCAGTCTATCGATCCCAACCACCAATGCCCGGCAGCCGCAATCGCTGTCAATGGCACCGCGTAAGCGATGTCTGTACCCGCAACTTCCGCCGGAGTCAGGCGAGGATACAGCAGCACCAGCAACGTAGCGCCAACAGCACCCGCACCAATCGATGAAATCGTCACCAACGTGCCGAGAACCACGCCAGCAACAATCGTCGCAGTCGCTAATTTGGTCCCGCTGAGTTGTTTTTCTGGATGCGCATTTAGCCAGTGCTGTAGTTTACCTTTAAATAGCAAAGCAATCACGGTCAGAAATACCGAACCCGCAATCGAATAACGAATAATCTGGCCCATTTCAGGGCTGACTGTGCCGAAATGTTTGAGGGCGAGCGCAGTAATAATCGCGGCCGGTAAGGCACCCAGACATAATTTACGGACAATATCCCAGCGGATATTCCCGCTATAGCGGTGGGCAAACGTCCCCGCAACCTTGGTTGCAGACGCAAACGCCAGATCAGTGCCCACCGCAACGCTAGGATGGATGCCGAACAGCAACGTCAGCAAGGGCGTCATCAGGGAACCGCCACCAACACCGGTCAATCCGACTAGCAATCCCACGGCAAAGCCGCTCACTACATAAGATAAAGTCATATAGGCCCATACAGAACAGTCTGAATCGTAATAAACTTCTTGTTTATTCCCAACTACATAGTATTTATTTGCTTATATTCACATTTGATATATACAAACACAAAAAACGTCCATAAAAACGCCCCCAGCTGCGTTAGCCGGCCTTGTTATATGGCGACTGCCTCAGTTGGCACGCCTCGGGGCGCGCTTTTACGGACGTTTTTGAAGTGTGAGGCTTCGTTGCTCTTGCTTGCTGTACTGGCTTGCAGTATCGGGGATGTGTGTACTGCTGCGTTGTTTCGGGTGGTCTGTGTAATTTTGATAAGTAGATGTAATCGTTGTGTACTGTAGTTTATTTAAAACACGTTGGACAAAAAAGTGAAGGGCACGCATGAATCTCCATCAGTTCCGTTTTGTGCGCGAGGCGGTGCGGCAAAATTTTAATCTGACCGAGGCGGCTAAGGCGTTGTATACGTCGCAACCTGGGGTGTCGAAGGCCATTATTGAGCTTGAGGAAGAGCTTGGGGTGGATATTTTTACGCGTCACGGTAAGCGGATACGCGGCCTGACGGAGCCGGGGCGACAGGTGTTGAAGTCGGTTGAGGCCATCATGTTGGAGATCGAGGGGCTGAAGCGGATCGGGCAGGAATATGCTGCGCACGATAGCGGCAGTTTCACTATCGCTACTACGCACACGCAGGCGCGGTACTCGTTGCCTAAAGTGGTGCAGGCGTTTACGTTGAAGTTTCCGAAGGTTAGATTGTCTTTGTTGCAAGGAAATCCGCGTCAGGTGGCTGACATGGTCCGCAACGATCAGGCTGATCTGGCGTTGGCGACTGAGGCGATTGCAAATGCGGAAGGCTTAATTACGTTGCCATGTTATCAATGGGAACATATGGTTGTGGTGCCACCAGAACATCCTTTATTGCAATCCAAAGCAATTACTCTGGAAGAAATCGCGGCGTATCCGCTGATTACTTACGATAGTGCTTTTGCCGGACGCAGCAAGATCGATCATGCGTTTTCATTACGCAATCTGAAGCCGGATGTATTGCTGGAGGCGATTGATGCCGATGTCATCAAAACTTACGTTGAACTAGGGATGGGTGTTGGGATTATTGCTGGAATGGCATTTGATGCTGAGCGCGATACCGGGCTGCGGGCGATTAAGGTTGGTCATTTGTTTGGCACCAATGTCTCGCGGGCGGCAGTCAAGCAAGGGGCTTATTTGCGCAGTTATGTGTACACATTTATTGAGTTGTTAGCGCCGACGATGAATCGGAAGCTGATTGAACAAGTCATGAATGGTGAAAAAGATATGTATGAGTTGTAAAAAATGCCAACATCGCGTCTTGGGGACGCGCTGTTGGGGAGGGTGATGCAGCAGGATTAATAGCGGTTCTCGTGATAAGGGCGCTCGTAATAACCACCACGTGCCGGGACGACGATACAACCCGCTAACATGGTGCTGAGAAGCGCGCCTAACACTGCCAATTTAAGTAGCTTTTTCATGTTTTATCCTTCCTAGTTGAATTTCCAGGTAATCAGGATGCCATCGGCTTCGTCGCTCATGTGCAACGAGCGTGTGTTAATTGTAAGCGCATGTTAGACATGCGCTTAAGTGCTTTGCCGGGCTGGAAATGTAATTAGTGCGGGAGGTGTGACGAATAAAGCGACCGGGGAAACGTTGGAAATCTCGTCCGGTCGCTTAATCAGTTAGTTAGTCGTTATTCACCGACTACGGCCGGTTCAGGTTGCAGATGTAACGTTACTTTCGGCACCCGGCTAACGAGTCCGATAGCGATGACAGTCACGACCACCGCCACGCCTACGCCTGCATGTATCGATCCGATTAGCCCATCGCGCGCTGCCTCTATTAATAGCTGACCGTTGTGACCTGCATCCGCCAATTGTTTTAGAACAGTCATTTGTGTTTCATGACTGATCAGAATTTGCGGGTCGCTAAAGCTGGAGAGCCATTGTTCTGCCTTATCGCCTTCTAGCGCTTGTCGTACGCTGCCAGCGTATAGGTGATTGATAAGCGTACCGGTGATGGCGGTTCCCAGCATGCTGCCGATCATGCGCAGAGATTGCAACAACGCGGTGGCGATCCCCAGATTTTCACGGCCAGCTTCTTGTTGAATAAATACGGTCAGATTTGGCAAGATGAAGCCTAATCCTAGTCCACCCAGCAGCATGAACACGGCGATCACGCCATGCGAGGTCCAGCGATTTGATATCACGACGCCCAGGCACGACAATGCCAGCAGAATAAAGCCGATATACAACATGATCATCGGGTTTTTGATACGGGTGATAATCCGACCGTTAGAAATGCTGCCGATCATAATGCAGGCCACCAACGGGGTAATTAACAAACCGGCTTCTTGCGGTGACAAGCCAAAACCGCCCTGATACAGCAACGGCGCAAAAAACATCAATGAAAACATCGAAAAGCCGCTAAGCACCGATAGCAGGAATAGCGCCGACAATTTCGGATGGAATAATAGATCGAACGGCAGGATCGGCTGCGGCGCGTGATGTTCCCATTTCCATAGCGCAACGAACGAAGCAATACTGGCGAGCAGCAGTGCCAGCATCCCAACCGTCAAGCCATGCTTGGGGAGCATTTCGACGAACAATTGCAAGCAACCAAGCGAGGACGTAATTAGTAGCGCGCCCGGCCAGTCGAGGCGGATCTTGGCGTCAGGATCGGTATGACGCAGATGCGGCAAATACTTCCACACAAAAAATAGGGACAATAGACCGACTGGCAGATTTACAAAAAATACCCAGCGCCAGCCCCAGTATTGGGTTAAAAATCCACCGAGCGATGGACCGACGGCAGTCGCGATACCGAACGCGGTGCTCATCATGACTTGCCAGCGCAAGCGGACCCGGGCACCGGGGAATAGATCGGGGATGCAGGCAAAAGCAGTACCGACCAGCATGCCGCCCCCGATTCCCTGCGCGCCACGCCCAATGACTAGCCATAGCATGCTGTCAGCCATACCGCACAGGATTGAGGCGGCAGTGAATAAGATAATTGAGAC
This sequence comes from Glaciimonas sp. PCH181, assembly GCF_003056055.1. Taxonomy (NCBI): domain Bacteria; kingdom Pseudomonadati; phylum Pseudomonadota; class Betaproteobacteria; order Burkholderiales; family Oxalobacteraceae; genus Glaciimonas; species Glaciimonas sp. PCH181. The sequence goes on along the minus strand of NZ_PYFP01000002.1, from coordinate 185,769 downwards.
AATGACAAATGGCTTACGACCGTAATAGTCGCCAAGTCGGCCGAAGATTGGGACGGTAATAACCGAGGTGAGGAGATAGGAAGTGGCAACCCAGGCGTATAAATCGAAGCCTTTGAGTTCGGCCACAATAGTGGGTAAAGCGGTGCCGACGATGGTGGAGTCTAGCGCTACCAGCATGATGACGAACGCCACGCCCAGCATTGCCATTAAAGATTCACGAAAAGGGAGTACTTGCTCGCTCGAGTGTGCGGCGGCAGAATGAAGAGCCATTGTGATGTAGTGATGAGGCCATTGAGCTGAGTTGCTAACAGACGCCCGAGAAGGTGATTTGCGGGCAGTTGCAGCAAATTCTTTTGTTACTCAATGGACACAGCGGAAATTATTTGTAGACTGAGAATCATACGCGGAATCTTCCCTTTTTGCAGAAGTCCTGCCTTTATCTGGTAGTTAAGTACCAATACAAATACAAATAAATGGCAAGCCTTGCCCCGTTAATCTTTGCAGATTCGCGGTCATAAAGTCATGCGCACCCTACAATAATTTATAATGCCGCCTTTGACCCCATTAAATGAACCTGCTCCCAACAAATATATCTGGTCAGACGCTGCGTCATTTACGGCGCGTATGGCGTAAATTTGGCATTTTATGGTTGGGTGCGGTATTGGTCGGTTTGGTCGCAGTGTTGTATGCGCGCCTGATTGATGCTGGTTCCGAGATTTTTCGTAGTATGCAGCAGGCCCATTTCTGGTTGCCGATTATTATTACGCCGTTGGCTGGGGTCTTGTGTGTCTGGCTGACGCGGCGCTTTTTCCCCGGTTCAGAGGGTAGCGGAATTCCGCAAGTCATCGCCACACTGGAAGAAGACACCACGCAGCGCGGTTTGTCGCTGTTGTCGCTGAAAATTCTGGCGGGGAAGATCGGGATTTCTTTTATGGCGATCCTTGGCGGTTTCACGATAGGGCGCGAAGGACCGACAGTGCAGGTCGGTGCGGCGTTGATGTTTAATTTGCGGCGGCTATATCCGCGTGCCAGCGCCGCGCTCGAACGGCGTTTGATTTTGGCTGGGGCAGCCGCAGGATTGTCAGCCGCCTTCAATACGCCATTGGCCGGGATCGTCTTTGCGATTGAAGAGTTAACCCGCAGTTTTGAGCATCGCGCCAGCGGCGTCGTTATCACCGTGATTATTTTTGCCGGTGTTGTCGCCCTTGGCCTAAATGGCAACTATACCTATTTCGGCACCATCCAGATTGCTGGCGGTCTGACTAATATGCTGGCAGTGGCGGTGGTCGTAACAGGTTTGGTGACGGGCGTTGCTGGCGGCATTTTTTGCTGGTTGCTGCTCAATACAGCGCGCTGGATACCCACTAAAGTACAAGTTCTGCGACGCGATCGGCCGGTGGTGTTCGGCGGTTTATGTGGTTTAGTAGTCGCGCTGATTGGTGTCGTAGCCGCTGGAACTACTTTTGGCAGCGGCTATTTTGAGGCTAAGAGTTTACTAGCGGGCGATCATTTACCTGTGCTGTATCCCTTTTTAAAGATGGCGTCGATGGTTGGCTCTTATCTGCCCGGCATTCCCGGCGGTATTTTTGCACCATCGCTATCGATTGGTGCTGGCTTTGGTAACTTGCTGCATCTGTTATTCGATAACACCTCGTTGCAGATGTTGATTGCGTTGGCGATGGTCGGTTATCTGGCTGCAGTAACGCAGTCGCCGATCACGGCTTTTGTAATTGTGATGGAAATGATTAACGGCCATGCATTGGTGATTTCGCTGATGGCAACTGCTTTGATTGCCAGTCGGGTATCACGTTTTTTTGCACCACCCTTATATGACGCACTGTCAGAGCGCTATCGACTGGCTTGTGCATCACAGATTGTTTTACCGGATTTAAGAAAGTCAGAAAATGGTTAAAAATGATATGGCGGAGTATTACGCCAAACGCGCCGCTTCGTATGAAGAGATTTACACCCGCCCAGAACGTCAAGATGAGTTGTTGACGCTACAAGTGCGCGTGCAAGAACTGCTGGATGGCCATGATGTGCTGGAGCTTGGCTGCGGTACAGGATTCTGGACAGAGCAGTTGGCTGCTTCGGCAAAATCCGTGACGGCCACTGATATCAATCCGGAAGTGATGAAATTGGCACAGGCGAAGGGTTTCCCGCCGGAGAAAGTGCATTTTGCTTTGGCCGATGCTTTTAATCTTCAGCTTGACCGTCCTTACACTGCGGTCTTTTTTGGTTTCTTGTGGTCGCACATTGCGCGCGAAGATCAAAACAGATTTTTGACGCACATGCGTGAAAAGTTGGGCTCGAATACATTAATGGTAATGCTGGACAATAGTTATGTTGAGGGCAGCAGCACCACTATCGCGCGCACCGATTTGAAGGGAAATACGTTTCAGCATCGGCGTTTGCCGGGCGTTCCTGACGGTGATCGTTATGAAATTTTGAAAAATTTCCCTAGCGATAGTAATTTGCGCAAGCGTCTGGCGTCGGATACGCGGGATTTGCGGATTTTGCGGATGGAGCATTATTGGTTGTTGAACTGCCGCTTGAAATAATGCTTTCAGTCGGCAGCCCTTGACGGGCATCACGCCCCAGGCTGATGGTTCAACTCTTGATTGTCAGTCGCTGCAAGGGACGGTGTGGGTGCCGGGAAGTTTGCCCATTCATTAGCAAATGACACCGTCGTAGCAGCGTCAAATTTCCCCTTGATACGTAAATTGAAAGCGCGCACTACCTCTGACTGCATTTGGGGTCTGGTGCGAAAGGCGGCGGTCAGGATCGCGCCGTGCAGATCGAAGCCATTTAAGCCGTAAATCTCGATAGGTTGCAGCAATAAACGACGCAAACGTGCGTCTTTCATCATTTCTGCGCCGGTTTCGCGCATTATCCGCAAAGCATCGTCGATGCTCGATTCCAGTGTGACGTGCAATTTCAGTGCCGCGTAAGCATATTCCCGCGAGTCATTTCTGACCGCGATGATTTGCGAGAAGGGGACACTGTGGACCGAGCCGTTGCCGTCGCGCAGACGGACCGTGCGGATCGACAGATGTTCTACCGTGCCCGCGTGACCGTTACCGACATCAACCCAGTCGCCGACGGACATCGAGTCTTCGATCAGGATAAAGATCCCTGTGATCACGTCTTTCACCAGCGATTGCGAGCCAAAGCCGATAGCTAGCCCGACTACGCCAGCGGATGCCAGAAGCGGCGTGACGTTAATCCCTATATTGGCTAGCGTGGTGATAACGGTGACGGTCAGGATGACTAGCAGCGAGGCATTGCGCAATAACGGCAAGATAGTGCGCATACGGGTGCTGGGACTGCGCCCGTAACGGCCGCTGCGGGTAGGGCTGATGGCTTCCTGAATCGCAGTATCCAGCAATATCCAGGCTAACCACGCTAGCGCCAGTGTCAATCCAATCTTGCCCACGGCGGCTAAAATCAAGCGGCCGATCAGGGTCGCGTTGGCGAAATCCAGTAATGAGTGCCCCCATATCCGCGTCAACAACTCAAAAAATCCTATCCACATCACGATTTGCAGCAGGCTGAAAATAGCTGCTTTCAGGCGCAAGATGTAGGGGGATTGACGGCGTAAAGACGTGCGTTTCTTGCCGCGACCGATGCGCTGTAATACCGTACCGACAAAAAACATGCCGACTAATAGCGCAGCACTGCTCAATGCATGATCAAGCGCTGCCGTGCTGCTGGCGGGGCCGACTAACGTTGCAAGGCTGACGCCGCCAGCCAGCAGCAAGATCGGGTATTGCCATAGCGACGCGATAATCTCCAGCGTTTCCATACGGGCCCGATGGGCGGTGCGTACTTCCAGCGAACGATTGCGGATCAAGTGCGCGATCGGGCGTCTGAAGCGCAACGCGAAGACGACGCACAAGATGGCGGCGATCAGGTTGGCAGAGGTGGCGACCAGCGCTGACAAAGCGCCGCCGATGATGGGATATAGCTTGGGATTATTGATCGCATCGCCGAGCCAGCCAGCAAAACCAATCAGATACAACAATTTCCAGGCACGCCGCCGCAAAATATGGATCGCCACGCTACGATGTCCGCTGTAAGAGAGCGAAAAAATGATGGCACACACGGCTCGGAATACCTTTGCACCAATCATGGTGTAAAGCAGCACAGTAGCAAGGGCGCGGCCCAACGACGGTTGTAAGCTCAGTACGACGGCGATTTCCACCAGCAGCGCTAGTACCGATGGCACGATATGACGCAAGATGTAGATCGATAATTCTTTTAGATTTGGATCGGTGGAGAGCTCTTCCTCCACACCAAAATGTTGGCGCACCCGCTTGCCCACGTACTTCAAAGTCAACGCAACCAGCGCGAACAAGGCCAACATCTCGATGAAATGTATCAACATCGACGATGGTGGTTCATCGGTATGTCGTGACAAGAGGGTGGAAAATTCCTGCTCGGCCCGAGCGAATTGCTGCAACCAATATTTTTGCGGGGCGACGACCTGATCGTAATGCGACTGCACCGCGTCGAGGCTATCGGCAATTAAGCCGATTAGTCCCTTTTGTGCTGGCTGCGGCGTTTTACTTTGTTGTTCCGCCTGTTGCAAGGCGACGACTAATGCGTTAGCGGCAGGATTTGCCTGTAATGTTTTGGCTAAGGCGCTGCTCAGCGTTGATGGGGGATTCGATGCATTTGCGGAACTGGCGGAGGCGCTAGCGCTATCGGTAGCAGACCATGCCGGAAGGGCGCCAAATAGGCTGAATAAGAAGCAAGCGATGAGCAACCGCTGCACAATAGATCGCAGTTTGGTTGGCACAAAGGATCGGGCCAGCGCGCCAAAGCGGAGTGAACTCATGGTGGCATCGCAAAAGTCTTAAAGTAGTGATGTTACCGCAGCTGCCACAGATGCAGACTGCCGATATCGGTATTCGTTTGGCAATGTGGCAAACTGTGCTTCTCCTGATCATTTTTGTTCCTTTCACTGATGAAGCACATGAAAAATCCTTCTACCCGTCTCTTTTTTAATCGCTATAACAACATTATTTTTCTTCCTCTCGTACTCCTCGCGGGATCAGCGCAGGCGCAGATAAAAATTGGGGTAGATATTGCGATGACCGGCGCTGCTGCCGCGATAGGCGCACCCACCAAAAACGCCATTCTGCTGTGGCCGAAACAGATCGCAGGGCAACAGGTCGAGTACATCATTCTGGATGATGGCTCCGACCCGACCAATGCCGTGCGCAATGCCCACAAACTGATCAGCGAAGATAAAGTCGACATTATTGTCGGCCCCAACACTACGCCTAATGCATTGGCGTTACTGGATGTGATTGCCGAGGGCGAAACGCCGATGGTGGCATTGGCGGCGTCGGCATCGATCATTGCGCCACCGGATGCGAAGCGTGCATGGGCTTTCAAAATGCCACAAAACGACTCGCATATGGCGACGATATTGACGCAACATATGGCGGACAATCAAGTGAAGACGGTCGCCTTTATCGGTTTTGCCGACGCGTATGGCGATAGCTGGTGGCGTGAGTTTTCACGGTTGGCCGAGCTGCGCAAGATAAAGGTGGTTGCCAGCGAGCGCTATAACCGCAACGACACCAGCGTCATCGGGCAAACTTTAAAAATCATGTCGGCGCAACCTGATGCCGTGCTGATCGCCGCTTCTGCCACGCCCGCAGTATTGCCCCAGAGAACGTTGGTTGAACGTGGTTATAAAGGCCGGATTTATCAGACCCATGGGATTGCTACACGTGATTTTCTGAAGGTCGGTGGCAAGGATGTTGAGGGTACTTTTTTCCCAACCGGCCCAGCGGTGGTTGCCCGACAATTGCCGGATAGCAATCCGATCAAGAAGACCGCGATGGAATTCACACGGCGCTATGAAGCAGCGTATGGCCCCGATACGATGACGCAGTTTGCTGCCGATGCGTGGGGTGCGTATATGTTGATTGCCAACGCCGTGCCGAAAGCATTGACCGTCGCCAAGCCGGGGACCAAGCAATTTCGGGCAGCGTTACGCGATGCGCTGGAGCAGACGCACAATTTGACCGTTCCGCAAGGCGTCATCAATATGAACCCTAACGATCACGTTGGTCTGGATCAGCGTTCCCGGGTAATGGGGCGGATTATTGGGAATAAATTTACTTATGCGTATGGCGGCTAAGATCGGATGAGTCCGATTGCGCAGCTCTTGCGTTGTTAAAGCGTGGGAATTGGGTGAATACCGGGGAGTCAGTCGGGGATTTGCTGCGGGCCGCTAGGATGGCTAAAACAGCCACATTTTTTAAAAATGTGGCTGTTTTCGTTATTGGATTCAATGCGATAACAAAGAAACTGAGCCAAGAAACTTGGCAAAAAAACTTAAATTTCCAAATTATCGATTAAACGTGTGATGCCGAGTTTGGCGGCGGCGAGAACGACTAATTCCTCGCCTTGCACCAATTCAGCTTCCGTCACCATTTGCAGATTGCTGCGCTTGCGAATCGAGATGTAATCTGGCTGCCAGCCGTTTGTACGGAGTTGCGCCATCGCCTCTTGTTCAAGCGCGGCGATATTTCTCTGGCCGTTGCGGACTTCTTCAGCAACCTGCGTCAAGGTCCGGTACAACCTCGGCGCTTCCGCACGTTCTTCTGGCGATAAATACATATTGCGCGAAGAGAGGGCTAAACCATCGTCGGCCCTAAAAGTCTCTGCGGCGATGATATCGGTCGGCAGCGCAAACTGTTTCGCCATATTCCGAATGATCATCAATTGTTGATAATCTTTCTTACCGAAGACGGCGACGCGTGGCTGAACGCAGGAAAACAACTTCATGACTACCGTAGTGACGCCGGTAAAAAATCCTGGCCGAAACTCACCTTCAAGGGTATTACCAAGATCATCCGGTGGGCGGATGCGGAATTCTTGCGGCTCTGGGTAGAGGTCTTTTTCGGTCGGTGCAAAGAGGACGTAAACGCCTTCTTTTTCTAATTTCTCAACGTCTGCGGCAAAAGTACGCGGATATTTGTCGAAATCTTCATTCGGACCGAATTGCAAGCGATTCACAAAAATCGATGCCACTACCGGGTCGCCATGACGTTTGGCTAGTCGCATCAGCGATAGATGGCCTTCATGCAAGTTGCCCATGGTCGGCACGAACGCGGTGCGCAATTGACCGCGCATTTGATCGCGTAGTTCTTCGATGGAGGAAATGATTTTCATGGAGAGATCAGTGGTAAGTATTCGATATCAGGAGTGCGAGGGCAGCGGCGCAATCGTTCGCTACGCGCTGGCAAAATCAGCATCGGCTAAGCAAGTTTGCCTACATGCCGGGATTGCGATGATGTTTAAGGGAATTATCAAGATGGCGAATAAGCCAGGCGCACATAAATAGGCGCAAAAGGCTCAGCCTGCGTGATTTCGATCAGCGTTTCTTTGGCCAGTTCCAGTAAAGCGATGAAATTGACGACCAATACCGGCACGCCGCGGGCAGGGTCAAATAACTCTGCGAACTCGACAAATCTGGCCGATTGCAAACGTCGCAAAATCCCGGTCATGTGTTCGCGCACGGATAATTCTTCGCGGCTGATGATGTGATGTTGCGTCAGTTTGGCGCGTTTGATCACGTCAGCCCAAGCCGATTGCAGATCGATCACGTCTACTTCGGGCCAGCGCGTGACGATACTTTGTTCGATATAAATTTGGGTGCGGACAAAATCGCGGCCCAATTGCGGGATTTCGTTGATTTCTCTGGCCGCCAATTTCATTTGCTCGTATTCCAGCAAACGGCGCACCAATTCTGCACGCGGATCTTCGGCCTCTTCGCTATCGGTCTTTCTAGAAGGTAACAACATCCGCGATTTGATCTCAATCAGCATGGCTGCCATCAGCAAATATTCGGCAGCTAACTCTAGATTGGTAATGCGGATTTGGTCGACGTATTCCAGATATTGCAGTGTGACCTGCGCCATCGGGATATCCAGAATATTGAAGTTTTGCTTGCGAATTAGGTATAGCAAGAGGTCGAGCGGGCCCTCAAATGCTTCGAGAAAAATTTCCAGCGCATCCGGCGGAATATACAAATCCGTCGGCATGCGGAACAGCGGTTCGCCATACAGACGTGCAAAAGCGACACCGTCGACGACGTTCGGTGTCGAATCGGCCTGTCCTGCAACGGCAATTTGGGCAGCGTCGGAGAGATTTTGCGTCATAGTCTGCTGGCAACTAACCTATGGTGCAGGGAAACCGATGGATTTTAGTGCTCGTTTTGATAGACGTAAGGCTGTTGGTCAACCCGTGAATTCTTGGTGCGGAGTTGGCTATCGAGATCAATCGGGGATTTGTCCCACAAAAGTGCCCGGCCATCCAGCTGCGATTGCTCTAGTGCAGGATTCTTTTCTTTCAGTTCGTTGATGAACTGGGTAATCTCGGATTGATAGCCGACAAATTGCTTAGAAAACTTCATGGTGGTGATCCTATTTGATAACGCCGCTGATGGTGGCGCTATTTTATGTCATTTCTCATAGCACCGAGCCGTTTGTTGCTGCGGTGCGGAATTCGCCGGGCTAGGCCCGGCGAACGGTGATGTGATGCTATGTGATGGTTATCGAATGCGCATGCCCGGCGTAGCGCCCGGCCATGGATTAAGGATGTAAATGCCCGGATTGGCTTTCTCATCCGCAGCCGACGCCGCCAATACCATGCCTTCTGAAATACCGAATTTCATCTTGCGCGGTGCCAGATTGGCAACCATGACGGTCATTTTTCCGACTAATTCTTCTGGTTTATAGACTGATTTGATCCCGGAAAAGACATTCCGCAAGCGACCTTCACCTACATCCAGCGTCAAACGTAGTAATTTATCCGAGCCTTCAACGTGTTCGCAATTGACGATAGTGGCGATCCGCAAATCGACTTTAGCAAAATCGTCGATGCTGATTTGTGGTGCCAGTTCTTCGATGGCCGAGTCGGCTACCTCTGCATCCGTTGTTTCCAGCAAGGGCGCGTCAGTTTTCAACTCAGGGGCATCGAATAAAGCGTCCAGCATTTTAGGCTCGACCCGCGTCATCAGATGCGCATAAACGTTAATCTTATGACCATCAGCCAGCGGCGTCGCGATATCGGCCCATTGCAGCGGATTGATTTGCAAGAAAGTTTCGACTTGTTGCGCCAAGACCGGTAAAACCGGTTTCAGATACAGCGTCAATATCCGGAACGCTTCCAGTAAGCGGCTACAGACTTCGTGCAATGCAGCGGTCTTGCTCGGATCTTTCGCCAGTTCCCACGGTTTGTTGGCGTCAACGTAGGCATTGACGATATCGGCCTGATCCATGATGGCGCGCAGGGCTTTGCCGTACTCGCGTCCCTCGTACAGGTTTTTGATGTCGGCTGAGACTGCACGCAGATTTGTCAGGAACGGATCGCTGTTTGTAGCCCAGGCAGTGCTGACCTTGCCATCGAATTTTTTAGCGATGAAACCCGCGGCACGGCTGGCGATATTGATGTATTTGCCGATTAAATCAGAATTCACGCGGGCAACGAAATCGTCAGGATTGAAATCAACGTCTTCTACTTTGGCGCTGAGTTTGGCGGCGATGTAATAGCGCAGCCATTCTGGATTCATGCCGATGTCGAGATAGCGCAACGGTGAAATACCTGTGCCGCGTGATTTTGACATTTTTTCGCCGCTGACGGTGATGAAACCGTGCACGAATACGTTATTTGGCACCTTGCGCCCGGCAAATTTCAGCATTGCTGGCCAGAACAGGGTATGGAAATAGGTAATATCCTTACCAATGAAATGGTATTGCTCGGTAGTTGGGTCGGCCATGAAGGCGTCGAAATCGCGCCCGGTTTTGTCGAAATAATTCTTTAGCGATGCCAGATAGCCTATAGGCGCGTCTAGCCAGACATAAAAGTATTTACCCGGTGCGTCCGGAATTTCGATGCCGAAATACGGCGCGTCGCGGCTGATATCCCAGTCGCCTAAGCCGCCATCGCCTTCCAGCCATTCTTTGGCTTTATTGGCAACTTCCGGCTGCAAACGATTATCTTCTAATGCCCATTGCCGCAGAAAGTCGACGCAACGTGGATCGGATAGCTTGAAAAAGAAATGTTCCGACGATTTCATGATCGGGGTTGCGCCCGACAAGGTCGAGTACGGATTTTTAAGGTCGGTCGGCGCATACACCGCGCTACAGTTTTCGCAAGAATCGCCGTATTGATCCTTGGTGCCGCATTTTGGACACTCGCCCTTGATATAGCGGTCCGGCAAGAACATATTTTTGACCGGATCGAAGAATTGCTCGATGGTTTTGGTCGTGATCAATTCGGCATCGTCGCGCAGGCTGCGATAGATTTCTTGCGATAGCGCATGATTTTCAGCGCCATCGGTCGAATGCCAGTTGTCGAACGCGATATGAAAGCCGTCCAGATATTCTTTGCGTCCGGCGGCGATATTGGCCACGAATTGCTGCGGCGTGATCCCGGCTTTTTCGGCCGCGATCATGATCGGCGCGCCGTGCGCATCGTCGGCGCCGACAAAATGGACCTCATTTCCTAGCATTCGCTGAAACCGTACCCAGATATCGGCCTGGATGTATTCCATGATGTGGCCGATGTGGAAAGCGCCGTTGGCGTAAGGCAGGGCGGTGGTAACGAATAACTTGCGCGGCGTGTGCAGAGGAGAAGGGCTCAAAGTGGTGCTCATTTAGCGATGCTGGTTAAATAAAACAGTGATTTTAGCAGTGACGACGCTTTTGCTGATGCCGACGTTGCAAAGAGTGTGGCGTTAGGGTCACTTTTCTTGTTGTGTCAATACTATTTAATTGCCGGAAGCGATGGGGTTTTCTGCGTTGGATTTTGGCCGGTTGCCTGCGCCCATCCGACGATTTAGTTTAGACTTGTTCAACCAACAGAGGAGAAATAATGAGCATTACGATTGAAGAGGTCAAGGCAGCGTTGTCCGGTGTCATTGATCCGAATACCGGTAAGGACCTGGTTTCTAGCAAATGCGTAAAAAACGTCCAGTTAGATGGCGCGAATATCGCATTTGATATCGAACTGGGCTATCCCGCCAAAAGTCAGTTTGACCTGATTCGTGCGGCTGCCGTATTGGCAGTTGCGCCGCTTGCAGGCGCTGGCGGCAAGGTTAGTCCGCATGTTTACTCAAAAATTCAGACGCACGCTGTTCAGCGCGGCGTCAAATTGATGTCAAATATCAAGAATATTATCGCCGTGGCCTCGGGCAAAGGCGGCGTCGGTAAATCGACTACGGCTGTCAATCTGGCGCTGGCACTGGCCGCTGAGGGCGCGCAAGTCGGAATTCTGGATGCGGACATTTATGGTCCGTCGCAACCGATGATGATGGGGATTAGCGGTCGTCCGGAAACCAAAGATGGCAAAACCATGGAGCCGCTGGAAAACCACGGTTTGCAAGTTTCCAGTATCGGTTTTATGGTCGATCCTGATGAACCGATGGTCTGGCGCGGCCCGATTGTGACGCAGGCGTTGCAACAATTGCTGGATCAGACCAACTGGCGCGATCTGGATTATTTGATCGTTGATATGCCGCCGGGTACTGGCGATATTCAATTGACGCTGTCGCAAAAAGTCCCGGTGACCGGCGCGGTCATCGTCACGACGCCGCAGGATATCGCTCTGCTGGATGCGCGCAAGGGTTTGAAAATGTTTGAGAAAGTCGGCATTCCTATTCTGGGGATTGTCGAAAATATGAGCACCCATATTTGTTCTAACTGCGGTCATGCCGAGGCAATTTTCGGTGCCGGTGGTGGTGAAAAAATGTGTGGCGAGTATGGCGTTGATTTCCTCGGCGCGCTGCCGCTGACGATGTCGATTCGCTCTCAGACTGACGCTGGCAGGCCTACCGTGGTCGCTGAGCCGGATGGTCCGATAGCACATATCTACAAAGAGATTGCGCGCAAGATCGCTATTAAGGTGGCGGAAAAAGCTAAAGATATGTCTAGTAAATTTCCAACGATTGTTATCAAAAACGATTGATAGCGTCTCAGGGCCTTAGCGTGACGGGCACAGTCAGTGTTTTATGACTGATGCTATGATGCAACGGCTAGATTTGACACGAGATTGACATGCGCCTGACATGTTATTGATACATGATTGACGTACCATTTACTTAATCAGAACAGAAACTTAAAGGCTATTTAGATGAAATCAAAACTGTTAGCGGTACTTTTTAGTGCTTCGATGTTGGGTGTCGGGTTTGTGCCGCAATTGGCGCATGCAGCCTCTGTTAATTTTGTCGAGCCTGCGGATGGCGCGGTAGTGACGAGTCCTTTTACTGTCAAATTCGCTGTCAGCGGGATGGAAGTTAAGCCTGCCGGAGATATGGCTCCTAATACCGGTCATCACCATCTGCTGATCAATCAAGGGCCAATCAAGGCTGGTGAGACTATTCCCGCCGATGCGCAGCATCTGCATTTTGGCAAAGGTCAAACTGAAACAAGTGTGACACTGCCGCCGGGTAAATATAGTCTGACGATGCAGTTTGCGAATGGCTTGCATCAATCGTATGGTCCTGAGTTAAGCAAGACTATTAACGTTACTGTCAAATAAATACGGATATAAACGCACATGCTGCGTTGTTGGCCCGATTGCTTGTTGCACTAACTACAGTGCAATCGGGTTGCCAGTTCCCTCAGTCGGGGCAACGCGGTAAAATGTGGTTTTCATTGATAGCGGCTTTGGCAATCCAAGGCCGTTTTTATTTATCATGACCGCAGCTACTCCTGTTTCAACTTCCACCTCTGCATTAACCCCCGTCAGGACCCGTTTTGCGCCTAGCCCTACTGGCTATCTGCATTTGGGTGGTGCGCGCACGGCATTGTTTTCATGGGCCTATGCGCGCCATTTCGGCGGCACTTTTATATTGCGTGTCGAGGATACCGACCTTGAGCGTTCGACCCCGGAAGCAGTCGAGGCGATCATCGAAGGCATGCAATGGTTGGGTCTGGAGCATGACGAAGGACCGTATTTTCAGATGCAGCGCATGGATCGCTATCGTGAGGTGATTGCGAAGATGCTGGTCGATGGCACTGCTTATTACTGTTATTCGTCGCCGGAAGAAGTCGAAGCAATGCGCGAAAAAATGCGCGCAGCTGGCGACAAGCCGCGTTACGACGGCACTTGGCGTCCAGAGCCGGGCAAGACTTTGCCAGCAGTTCCAGCTGACCGCACTCCCGTTGTGCGCTTCAAAAATCCATTGGATGGTGAAGTGAGCTGGGATGACGTCGTGAAGGGCACGATTACGATTGCCAATCAGGAAATGGATGATTTGGTCATCGCCCGACCAGACGGCACGCCGACCTACAATTTTTGCGTGGTCGTGGATGACTGGGATATGCAGATCACGCACGTTATTCGTGGCGACGATCATGTCAACAACACCCCGCGCCAGATCAATATTCTGAAAGCCCTGGGCGCAACTTTGCCGCTGTACGGACACGTGCCGATGATCCTGGGCGCGGATGGCGAAAAACTCTCTAAGCGTCATGGCGCAGTCAGCGTGATGGATTATCCAGCGCAAGGCTATTTGCCAGAAGCGATGCTGAATTATCTGGCGCGTCTGGGCTGGAGCCACGGTAATGAAGAAGTGTTCTCAATGGCGCAGTTCTGCGAATGGTTTGATCTGGATCATTTGTCCAAATCACCAGCCCAGTTCAATCCTGAAAAACTGGCGTGGGTAAATAACCACTACATCAAGCTGGCCGACAATACGCGTCTGGCTGAGTTGGTGCGGCCATTGATGGAAAAAGCGGGTGCCGATTTTACTAGTGGATCTTCGCCGGTCCCGGATTTGGCCAAGGTCATCGCGTTATTAAAAGAGCGCGCTAACACCACGCACGAAATAGCGACTGCGGCAATGCTGTTTTACCGCCAGCCTGCGCCTGATGCAGCGCTGCTGGAACAACACTTTAACGCCGTTGCAGATGCTATCAAACCGGCGCTGACCGATTTTGCTGGGCGTTGTCAGTCGGTGGAATGGACCAAGCCAGCATTGGCCGCCATGATTAAGGAAGTTTTAGCAGCGCATACGCTGAAAATGCCACAAATCGCTATGCCATTGCGCCTGATGATTACCGGTCAGTTACAGACGCCAGCGATTGATATGGTGCTGGAGTTGTTTGGTCGTGAAGTGGTACTAGAGCGCTTGCAGAAATATCTTTGATAAATATTCAAAACGGGATTGTCAGAGTTGGAATAACTTTGCTATAATTCCGCTTCTTCGCAAGGGGGTATAGCTCAGCTGGGAGAGCGCTTGCATGGCATGCAAGAGGTCAGCGGTTCGATCCCGCTTACCTCCACCAGCGTAAGCAGGTGGAAGTAGCAGTAAATAGTAGTTGTAGTACCACTAGCAGTACGGACAGATTATTGTCCCCATCGTCTAGAGGCCTAGGACATCACCCTTTCACGGTGAGTACAGGGGTTCGAATCCCCTTGGGGACGCCAGGATAAAACAGTCGCATCAGAGTGATGCGACTGTTTTTATTTAGACCGCATAGGTCGGGCGTGCTGCAAGCAGCAGTCAGCACGAAAGTGCAAAAGTAGTAAAGTGCAAGCGAAGTTAAGTGGCCACGCGCGCATAGCAGGACGGACAGATTTCTGTCCCCATCGTCTAGAGGCCTAGGACATCACCCTTTCACGGTGAGTACAGGGGTTCGAATCCCCTTGGGGACGCCAAGTTAAAAAGCCCGCATCGGTTGATGCGGGCTTTTTGCATGTGGGCTGATGATTGTATAAGTGTATTCGCGCACAAGCTAATCAATGCCGTATCCAGCCAGCTTCAATTCTCCAGTGACCAGATTTGAAGCCTCTCACTGGACTGCATCAAAAAAATACCAAAAAATTAATTCATTTCTCGGTCTTCGCGACGGTCCCGCACGCGCTGTGCATGTCGCATATCCTGATCGAAGTTACTTTTTGCTTCGCGTCGGCAGTCCATCGCATCTCTGCCGCGCATTGCTCTGCAATCATTCATCGACTGCTGATAGGCTGCGGCAGCTTCTCTTTTCATATTTTCATAGCGGGCACGCGGCCCCATGTCTTCTCTATGCCAGCGCTGAGGGTCGTTCATCTGAACGTTTTCGAATCCGTACCCGGCAATGACTGGCGCAGCAAAACTGCTTGTTGCTGCTATGGCGCATATGAACGCCAGAATAACTTTCCTGACCATGAATCTCTCCTTTTGTATTATTGGCTATCGGCGATGCGCTTTCAGCCATGAAATTGATCCATGCCGAACGTATCCCGGCTGGATCGATTTTCCATTTCGTCTCTATAAGCGCCCGGTGAGCAGCAATACAATAAGGATGATAACGATCACGCCCGTGATACCGCTTGGGCCATAACCCCAACTGCGGCTGTGTGGCCACGTTGGTAATGCACCAATCAATAACAGGATCAGAATAATCAGAAGAATGGTGCCCATTGCTTTACTCCTTGACGGTTGGTTGCCGGTCTGCAATGTCAGGCGGATACCTGACATTTTTACTACAAGCGCAAAAGCTATTAACGCTGCCGTAACGCTTACAAATTTTTCTTATTCTTTTTGAAGCAATAGCAGCCAAAGTTCGTTAATCGATCGACTTCAGCCGCCATCATCCATCATCAATACCGTGATATTTGCCCGTTATCCACGCGAACGCGGTCACCCACGCGCAAATCTCCGGGATTCGATAGCGTAATAGTTTGATAACCGTTATCGTTCATGCGAATACGCACGTTATACGTCGCTGGACTTTGGTTATTGCGCTGCTCGACTTGATTGCCGACCGCAGCACCCCCAACAGCGCCCGCAACAGTGGCAACAGTGTTCCCTGTGCCATGACCAATTTGATGCCCCACCACGCCGCCTAATACCCCGCCGACCAGCGCCCCAGCTATCCCGCTACTTCTATTTTCGCCAGCCACGACGTCAATGGCTTCAACTACGCCGCCACCGTTATACGATTGCCGGTAGGATTGTTGATTCGGCTGAGAGTATTGCTGCGAATATTGATTGGGCGGATTGTTTGCGCCCCGGTAGGGTTGGTTGTCGTAAGGACTGACGCAACCGCCAAGTAAAACTACGCTACCGACAGCCATCGCCATTAGTATCTTTGTTGATTTCTGGGTGATTTTCATGACACTTCCTAAAAGTGACTTTCCTGTGCTTGCAATCGGTTACCTATCGTGACCAGGTAATTTGTTCATTTCTCGTCATCTCCGTGCATTGGGGAGTCAACGTCATTTAAAGAGAGTAGGAGTGGATTGTCGCGATCTCGTCAATACTATCAATGTATGAAAAGATAGATCAGCGCTAAGGCGATGGCAGGAACACCAAGCAACCATGCTAAAAAATATTTGCCCATGAAGCGATCCTCTCGAAATACTAGTGAGTCAAAAGATCCGCTATGTACTTTTCAGTTTCCTCGAAAGTCTTGATAGCAGGTCCGTAATTAACTTTTCAGAATATCTATGTTGCAGTCAACTATAGAGAGAACGTCATCTTTTTTCTATCGGACATGAGCTGATAGTGTTGTAGGAATCGGTGAAGTAGGCAGGCCCAAAAAGGTGACTTTTATGGAGGTTGAGCTTCCGTTAGTCCTACATCGGTGCCCGCCGATGTCCTATACGCAGCAGTGGGATAGCTGGATATGATGCGTTATTGCAGGGAATGCACGGTGAATCGCTTGATTTGCTGACTACCCTTCAGGCAGCACGCAACGCTTCCAGAAATGGTATCTGGATAACCGGCCCACACATTAAAGGAGAGTTAAATGTTTAATAATAAAAGCGCACTACTCATGCTAGCCGTGTCTAGCCTCACGGCGTTGTTGGTTCTCAGCAAACAAAGGCTTGCTCGTG
Organism: Glaciimonas sp. PCH181; assembly: GCF_003056055.1. Taxonomy (NCBI): domain Bacteria; kingdom Pseudomonadati; phylum Pseudomonadota; class Betaproteobacteria; order Burkholderiales; family Oxalobacteraceae; genus Glaciimonas; species Glaciimonas sp. PCH181. The sequence goes on along the minus strand of NZ_PYFP01000002.1, from coordinate 168,915 downwards.
CGCAAGCTGATCAAAGCTCGCAGAAAAAAGCGCTGACAACATGGGAAGGCGAGGGCGGAAATCTTCCCGGCAAGCCGGTTGAGCCGAGATAATTTACGGGAAATCGTGGGATAGATTTCGATTGAAAGGCGATACGTAGCCTCAAAAGTGTGGCGTTTCGAAAAGCAAAGTGAAAAAAATCCGGCAAGCCTAAGCTTGCCGGATGGTATTACAGGATTGTATAAATCCTTGCGCAGCGCAGTATTGCTACAGTATTTACTACTGCATATTTATTACATTACGCTCAAACGTTTGCAGCGCTCAATGCAGTATTGAAGGTCGTGCTAGGCCGCATAACTGCTTCAACTTTCTTCTCATCGAGAAGGAAGTAACCGCCGATATCCACAGCTTTACCCTGTACCGCTTTCAACTCTTCGGTAATAGCCTGCTCATTTTCAGTGAGGCTCTTGGCTAATGGGGCAAAATGCGCCTGCAATTGCGCATCTTCAGTCTGTGCCGCCAGCGCCTGTGCCCAATACATCGCCAGATAGAATTGGCTGCCGCGATTGTCTAGTTCGCCAGTGCGTGGCGAAGGTGATTTATTGTTCTCTAGCAGTTTGCCAGTCGCATCATCGAGGGTTTTTGCCAGGATCGTCGCTTTGTTATTGCCGGTTTTAATACCGACATCTTCCAGCGATACTGCCAAGGCTAAAAATTCACCCAACGAATCCCAACGCAGATGGTTTTCTTCTACCAACTGTTTGACGTGCTTCGGTGCTGATCCGCCCGCGCCGGTTTCAAACATCCCGCCGCCTGCCATCAGTGGCACAATCGACAACATCTTAGCGCTGGTGCCCAGTTCCATAATTGGGAACAAGTCCGTCAGATAATCGCGCAAAATGTTACCGGTGACCGAAATAGTGTCTTTGCCGCGGATGACGCGCTCCAGCGTGTAACGCATGGCACGGACTTGCGACATGATTTGAATGTCAAGGCCGGTCAGGTCGTATTCCTTCAGATAAGTCCTGACCTTCTTGATCAACTCAGCTTCATGCGGACGGTACTCGTCTAACCAGAAAATCGCTGGCATACCCGACAAACGGGCGCGGTTCACGGCCAATTTGACCCAGTCGCGGATCGGGGCATCTTTAACCTGGCACATACGCCAGATATCGCCTTCTTCCACGTTTTGTTCCAACAGCACCGTGCCGTCAACATCAACAATCCGTGCTACGCCATTGGCTGGCACTTCAAAAGTTTTGTCATGCGAGCCGTATTCTTCCGCTTTTTGCGCCATTAGCCCGACGTTCGGCACTGTGCCCATCGTGGTCGGATCGAATGCACCGTTGGTTTTGCAGAAGTTAATCATTTCCTGATAAATCCGGGCGAACGTGCTTTCCGGAATAACTGCCTTGGTATCTTTCGGACGGCCATCCGCACCCCACATTTTGCCGCCCAGACGGATCATGGCTGGCATTGATGCATCCACGATCACATCGTTAGGCGCGTGCAGATTGGAGATACCCTTAGCCGAATCCACCATCGCCAGTTCTGGACGGTGTTCGTGGCAGGCGTGCAAATCTTTGATAACTTCGTCGCGCTTCGATTCTGGCAGCGTGGCAATCTTGTCGTAAACACTGCTCAAGCCGTTATTGGCATTCACGCCCAGCTCTTCGAACAGTTTGCCGTGTTTAGCGAAGGCTTCTTTGTAGAAAATCTTTACCGCATGTCCAAAAACGATCGGATGCGAGACTTTCATCATCGTCGCCTTCACGTGCAAGGACAGCATCACGCCGGTTTCGCGCGCGTCTTCCATCTGCTCTTCGTAGAACTTGCACAGCGCTTTCTTGCTCATGAACATGCTGTCGATGATCTCGCCTTCGAGCAGCGACACTTTATTTTTCAAGACGACGGTTGCGCCATCCTTGGTCACCAGTTCCATCTTGACATCGCAAGCCTTGCTCATCGTCATACATTTTTCGCTGGCGTAGAAATCGCCACCGTGCATGTGCGAAACGTGGGTACGCGATGCAGGACTCCATTTAGACATCGAATGCGGATTCTTGCGCGCGTAACGTTTCACCGCAGCCGGGGCGCGACGATCGGAATTGCCTTCACGCAACACTGGATTAACCGCACTGCCCAATGCCTTTGAATAACGCTTTAAATTTTCTTTTTCTGCGTCGGTCTTAGGATCTTCAGGGAAGTCAGGGATCGCGTAGCCGCGTGCTTGCAGTTCGCGAATCGCGTTGATCAATTGCGGAATTGAGGCGCTGATGTTTGGCAGCTTGATGATATTTGTTTCTGGTTCTTGTGTCAGAAGGCCCAACGCAGCCAGATTGTCCGGCACTTTTTGCTCTTCAGGGAGGATGTCGGAGAACGCGCAAAGAATCCGCGCTGCTACCGAAACGTCGCTCTTGACGACATCGATGCCGGCTGGTGCGGTGAACGTCTGGATGATCGGCAGAAAAGCATAAGTCGCCAACAGTGGCGCCTCATCAGTAAGGGTGTAAATGATCGTTGATTTACCGGTAGTCACTTTAATTTCCTTGCAGTTGGTGGAGCGGAGTTATTGGTGTGGCGATACGACAGTTTTTGCACCGTATTAGTGCTTCCTGTTGCCAGCGGCCAATGTTATTGGCCGCTGACTTCATCGGGAGATGGCCATTTCATGCAAGCAATGCTTCATCACGTGAAAAGCTATATCACCAAGTGGTAGATTTTATGCGCTCTTTGGGTTGAGCGCTCGACATTTAGCAAGCGCAGCCCTTAAAGTCGCTGAAAATCGTTCCACTTTGAAGGGAGATTGTCCGCACCCTAAGAGTCTTGACTGAATGTCGGCTTACCGCGTAGCGATAATAAACAGTCTTGGAAAAGGTAAAAGGACGGTTCCGTCTGCTAATGCGGGATAAATTTCCTGCAACGCTGCTTGATAGCGTTCCAGATATTCACCTTGCTCTTCTTCATTGAGCCGCGACAAAAACGGTCTTAAGCCACTTCCTTTAAACCACTCCACTATTGCGGCCGCACCACCCGGCAGGGCGTGGTAATAGGTCGTCCGCCAGAAAATGGATGTGCCTATTACATCCGTCGTAAATAACTAGTTGCTTTGCGTCCAATACCCCGGCTGCGCATAGGTTTCCTTCAGTCGATCAATAAAAAACCGGGTTTTAGCCGGTAAATGCCGTTGTTGCGGGTACACCGCCATGATGTCGTAATGCGGTAATGCAAATTCATCCAATACCGTGATCAGTTCGCCGGAGGCTAATTGCGACTGGATTTCCCACGTAGAACGCCAGGCCAGGCCTAAACTTTCACTCACCCAGCGATGCAGCAATTCGCCATCGTTGCAATCCAGATTTCCTTCAGCTTTGATAATGATTGGCTTGCCGCCTTGCTGAAAGTACCAGCCGCGTTGCTGGCCGCCTTGTAAATTAAAGGATAAGCAATTGTGGTGAGCAATATCGTCCAGCGTTTCAGGGATGCCATTTTGTGCGAGGTATTGCGGCGTGGCGCAGACTACGCGGCGATTTCCCGCTAGTTTTACGGCGACGAAATTCGGGTCGATGGTGCCGCCGATACGGATGCTGATGTCGTAGCCTTCACGCACCAGATCAACCACGCGATCGGTCAGATTGAACGAAATTTTTACCTCTGGATTGGTGGCGATAAATGCAGGGGCGTGCGGTGCGACATGTTTTCGGCCGAACGCTGCTGGCGCGGATACCACCAGATGGCCGGTAGCTTTGTGGCGGCCTTCGGAAATAATTTTTTCGGCAAAATCCAGCTCCGCTAACAATTTGCGGCAATGATCCAGAAATACCGTGCCTTGCTCGGTCAGCGTTAAATGCCGCGTCGTGCGGTGCATTAATTTCGTCCCAAGCCGTTTTTCCAACGCATCGATGCGCCGTCCCAGCATGACGGGCGTGATGCTTTGTTCCAGCGCGGCACTCGCCAGACTACCTTTTTCGACCACGCTAACGAATGCCTCAATTTGTTTCAATTTGTCCATATATCCCTCCAATTGCGTACTTTACTGCTTATTCGATATAAAAAGTATGGAATAAACAGACAGTTTGTCTTCTTATCAAACATAAAGTTTGCTTATAGGATGTGCTTCATCAACTGTAATTCGCTTCAAAAACCGTAATCCCAGCATCAGCAACGCCGTAGCAAGACCAGAGCGGCACTGACCAATCATGCATTAGCTATCCCGGAGGCACTATGGCAAAGATGAGAGCAATTGACGCGGCAGTACTTGTATTAGAAAAAGAAGGCTGCTTGCAGGCGTTTGGCGTACCCGGCGCGGCCATCAACCCGCTTTATTCTGCGATGAAAAAGCACGGTGGCATCAAGCACGTATTGGCACGCCACGTTGAGGGCGCCTCACACATGGCCGAAGGTTACACCCGTGCCGCCGCTGGCAATATCGGCGTGTGTATCGGCACCTCCGGTCCTGCTGGCACAGACATGATTACTGGTTTGTATTCTGCGCAGGCAGATTCAATTCCTATTCTGTGTATTACCGGTCAGGCACCGCGTGCACGTTTGTACAAAGAAGATTTTCAGGCCGTCGATATTGAGTCGATCGCCAAGCCGGTCACAAAATGGGCGGTAACAGTGCGCGAGCCAGCGCTGGTGCCACGCGTATTTCAGCAAGCTTTCCATTTGATGCGTTCAGGCCGCCCCGGCCCTGTATTGATCGATTTGCCATTTGATGTGCAAGTCGCTGAAATCGAATTCGATCCAGATACGTATGAGTCGTTATCGGTCTATAAACCGAAAGCTTCCCGTGCCCAGATTGAAAAAGCCCTGACTATGCTGGGCGAGTCCGAACGGCCTTTGCTGACCATTGGTGGCGGTGTCATCAACGCCGATGCTGCCGATCTGGCGGTAGAGTTTGCCGAGTTGACCGGCGTTCCGGTGATCCCAACGCTGATGGCATGGGGCGCAATTCCCGATGATCATCCGCAAATGGCGGGCATGGTGGGTTTGCAAACCAGCCATCGCTACGGCAACGCAACGATGCTGGCGTCTGACTTCGTTTTGGGTATTGGCAATCGCTGGGCCAATCGTCATACCGGCTCGGTTGAAGTATTTACCAAGGGCCGTAAATTTGTACACGTGGATATTGAGCCGACGCAGATTGGTCGCGTATTTGGTCCGGATTACGGGATTGTTTCCGACGCTAAAGCTGCATTGACGTTGTTTATTGAAGTCGCAAAAGAACTGAAGGCAGCGGGTAAATTACCGGATCGCTCGGCTTGGTTGCGTGAGTGCCAAGAGCGTAAACGCACACTGCAACGTCGTACGCATTTTGAGAATGTCCCGGTCAAGCCGCAACGTGTGTATGAAGAAATGAACCGTGCATTCGGTCGCGATACTTGCTATGTGAGCACAATCGGTTTGTCGCAAATCGCCGCAGCGCAATTCCTGCACGTCTATCACGCCCGGCACTGGATTAATTGCGGTCAGGCCGGACCGTTGGGATGGACTATTTCTGCGGCGTTAGGTGTGTGTGTCGCTGATCCAAAGCGCGAAGTCGTCGCGATTTCAGGCGATTACGATTTCCAGTTCATGATCGAAGAATTAGCCGTCGGTGCCCAGTTCAATCTGCCGTATCTGCATGTCGTCGTTAATAATTCCTACCTCGGTTTGATTCGTCAGGCGCAGCGCGGTTTTGAGATGGATTATTGCGTTCAACTGGCGTTTGAAAATATCAACGCGCCAGAGCTGAACGGTTACGGCGTCGATCACGTCGCCGTGGTGGAAGGTCTGGGTTGCAAGGCGATCCGTGTCACCGATCCAAATGCGCTGCAAGACGCCTTCGCGCAAGCAAAACGCTGGATGGCCGAGTTCCGTGTGCCGGTAGTGGTCGAAATCATTTTGGAGCGCGTCACCAACGTTGCGATGGGTACTGAAATTGACAATATTAATGAGTTTGAAGATTTGGCAACGTGCCGTGCCGATGCGCCTACAGCAGTAAGTTTGCTGGACTAATTGTCTTACGCCACCGTCTGCATTGTTTGCCCGATTAATTAAGTTGAGGAGAAAAGTATGACAAAACTAGCCGCCAATCTCACCATGCTGTTTACCGAATTACCTTTTATAGAGCGTTTCGGCGCAGCAGCTAAAGCCGGATTCAAAGGTGTCGAATTTCTGTTTCCGTACGCGTTTCGTGCAGAAGAAATCAGCGATAAATTACAGACGCATGGTCTAGAACTGGTCTTGCACAATTTACCAGCCGGAAATTGGGAAGCAGGCGAGCGGGGCATTGCCTGTCATCCAGATCGTGTCAGTGAATTTAAAGAAGGCGTAGACGAAGCGCTGCGTTACGCCAAGGTGCTAGGCGTGAAGCAGCTCAACTGTCTGGTCGGCATTACACCGTCTGGCGTCAGTGCAGAAACTGCCGAAGCCACAGTCGTCAGCAATCTAAAATTTGCTGCCGATAAATTGCAAGAAGCGGGCATCCGTTTGCTGATCGAACCGATCAATACTTTCGATATTCCCGGCTTCTATTTGAGTGGAACGCAGCAAGCCCTGGACCTGATCAAGGCAACCGGCTCAAAGAATATTTTTGTGCAATACGACATCTATCACATGCAACGAATGGAAGGCGAACTCGCCAATACCATTAAAGCCAATCTCGACTCAATCGGTCACGTCCAGCTAGCCGACAATCCAGGTCGCTTTGAGCCCGGCACAGGCGAAATTAACTATCGTTTTCTGTTCGCGTTTTTAGATGGAATCGGTTACGACGGCTGGATCGGGTGTGAATACAAGCCGAAGGCAGGCACCAGCGAAGGCCTGGGCTGGCGCGCAGCGCACGGGGTTTAATCGTAAAAAATCCATCAGCAGATCGCTGTAAAAACGCTGAATTTAAAAAAATCGCAAGACATCAAGGAGCATCATCATGGCAAAAGTAGGCTTTATCGGATTAGGTATCATGGGCGCGCCAATGGCGGACAATCTGCAACGCGGCGGCCACAAGCTATACCTGCATGACCAAAAAAATCCACCAGCAGCATTGATCGAAGGCGGCGCAACAGTCTGTACATCCGGCGCAGAAGTCGCCAAGCGCGCCGACATTATCATCGTCATGGTGCCAGACACCCCGCACGTTCAAGCGGTATTGTTCGACAAAAACGGCGTAGCAGAAGGCCTGAGCGCAGGCAAAGTGGTCATCGACATGAGTTCAATCTCACCCATCGCGACCAAAGAATTCGCCAAAAAAATCAACGCACTAGGCTGCGAATACCTGGATGCCCCCGTGTCCGGCGGCGAAGTAGGTGCCAAAGCCGCATCGCTGACAATCATGGTCGGCGGCTCGGAATCCACCTTCAATGACGTCAAACCATTATTCGAACTAATGGGTAAAAACATCACGCTAGTAGGCGGCAACGGCGACGGTCAAACCACAAAAGTAGCCAACCAAATCATTGTCGCCCTCAATATCCAGGCAGTCGCCGAAGCCCTGCTATTCGCCTCAAAAGCAGGTGCTGACCCAGCCCGGGTAAGACAAGCCCTCATGGGCGGCTTCGCTGCATCAAGAATTCTCGAAGTCCACGGCGAACGCATGGTGAAGCGCACCTTCAATCCAGGCTTCCGCATAGAGCTACATCAGAAAGACTTGAATTTAGCATTGCAAGGCGCAAAAGCCCTAGGCGTCTCATTACCCAACACTGCCATGGCACAAGAATTAATGAACACCTGCGCCGCCCACGGGATGAGCGGTCTAGACCATTCCGCCCTGTGCCGTGCAATTGAAATAATGTCAAATCACGAAATTGCCAAAGCATAAATTCAAAATAGGGCGCAAAATCGGGAACAATTAAACAAACCAATAACAAAAAAGACACCAAGGCTGCGCAGTTGACGTCAGGCGCAGCCACAGTTGAAGTTGTTCTTGAAGTGGTAGCTGCGGTCGCCTTTTCTTGGGTTACTTTCTTTTGGCGGGGGCGCCGAGCTGAAGCAAAAGAAAGTGACTGGCTGTCGGGCCACCCCCCGACAAAGCATCCACGGAGCACAAACCGTTTCAATAATCACCACCCAAACAAAACCCAATAACAACTCCCCCTCAAGGTCACCCAGAATGTCCACCCCACCATTCACCCCCCGCGATCTCCTTCTAAAAATGTACCAAAGCGCTGTAACCGCAGTCAGCGCCGAAAAATGCCTTCCCCCCTTCCTAGCAAAAATCACCCCGCCGACCAAAGGAAGAACCCTGGTAATAGGTGCAGGCAAAGGCGCCGCCGCCATGGCCAAAACAGTAGAAGACCACTGGCAAGGCGACATAACCGGATTAGTCGTAACCCGCTACGGCCACGGCGCAGATTGCAAGCGCATAGAAGTAGTCGAAGCCTCCCACCCAGTCCCGGACGAAGCAGGCCGCCAAGCCGCCTCCCGCATTCTGGAAATGGTGCAAGGACTAACCGAAGACGATCTGGTTTTGTGCCTGATCTCAGGCGGCGGCTCCGCATTGCTAGCCTTGCCAGCCCCAGGCCTGACGCTAGAACAAAAACAAGCCATCAACAAAGCCCTGCTAAAAAGCGGTGCAAACATTTTCGAAATGAACTGCGTCCGCAAACATTTATCCGCGATCAAAGGCGGTCGATTAGCATTGGCGTGCGCGCCTGCACGCGTTGTCACCCTAATGATCTCGGACATCCCGGGTGATGATCCCGGCATCATTGCCAGCGGCCCCACGCTAGCCGACCCAACGACCTGCGCCGACGCGCTAGCCGTCCTGAAAAAATACAAAATAACCATTCCAGAAGCAGTCTTGCAGCATCTGGAAACAGGTGCAGGTGAGAGCGCAAAACCCGGCGATCCCCGGCTGGCACGTAATCAACATTTTGTAATTGCGACTGCGCAAGATGCGTTGGACGCTGCGGCTGCTACGGCGACAGCAGCTGGGCTGACACCGTACATTTTGTCCGATGAAATGGAAGGTGAGGCACGGGATATCGGCTTGGCACATGCTGCTCTGGCGCGTCAGATTGCGCGCCGGGGGCAGCCGTTTAGCAAACCATGCGTGGTGATTTCTGGAGGAGAAACTACGGTTACTGTGCGTGGCAATGGACGTGGTGGGCGGAATGCGGAGTTTTTGCTTAGCCTTGCTGCCGCGCTGGATGGGTATCCTGAGATTTATGCGCTGGCTTGCGATACTGATGGGATTGATGGGTCTGAGGATAATGCCGGGGCGATTTATCAGCCGGATTCTATACGGCGGGCGGGGGAATTGGGTTTGTTGCCTAAGGTGATGTTGGATAACAATGATGGGTATGGGTTTTTTGATGCGTTGGGGGATTTGGTGGTTAGTGGGCCTACTCGGACTAATGTTAATGATTTTCGGGCTATGGTGATTTTGTAGAAGTTTGTTAGTGCGGGGGTATTGGGTTTTGATGCAGGGGGCTCCGTGGATGCTTGTCGGGGTAGCCCCACAGCTAGTCACTTTTTCTTGCTTCAGCGAGGCACCCCCGCAGAAAACGCAATCAAAAAGAAGGCGACCGCAGGTATCGCTGCCCTTCGGATTCCCAGATGTTCCAGCTGTTTGCCGGGTCGAGAAATCAACTCGCTTCGCTCAAACATGTTTCCCGACAAACCCCGTCAAACAGCTGAGACATTTGGCAGCGCTACATGACGGGGCAGATCAACTGCAACGTCAAAGTCCAAGTGGCTGCGCCTCCAAGTTCAAGAACAGCGTCAAAGGTGGCTGCGCCTGCTTCAAAGGCCACTTTGATTGCTTTTGCAACTGGTGTGATGTCGCGGAGTTATCTTAAATAATAGTGAGTTGGATTTAAAAAATGTTGTGCGGGATAAGATGTTCCGCTGACTTTTCAGTTTAATCCGTTTTGTAGTCCTCTAAAGAAAGTGTCCCATGCGACGTCAACGTAACGCAAAAATTGTAGCTACGCTCGGTCCAACCAGTTCTAGTCAGGAAATGATTCAGACTTTATTTGAAGCTGGTGCTGATGTATTTCGATTTAATTTTAGTCATGGTAGTCATGCGGACCATCAGGAACGTCATCGGATTGTGCGTGAAATTGAACGTTTGGTTGGGCGGCCTATTGCGATTTTGGCTGACTTGCAAGGACCTAAATTGCGGATCGGGCAGTTTGCTGAGGGTAAAGTAACGCTGCATGCCGGGCAGGAATTTGTGCTTGATCGCGATACTAGTCTGGGTAATACCCAGCGGGTTTGTTTGCCGCATCCTGAGTTGTTTGCGGTCATCACTGCGGGACAGTCTTTGCTGTTGGATGATGGGAAGTTGCGATTGCAGGTGCAGGATAGCGATGGGCAGCGGATTCGTACGCGGGTGGTGAATGGCGGTGTGCTGTCGGATCGCAAGGGGGTTAACGTGCCGGATGCGGTGTTGCCGATTCCTGCTTTGACTGAGAAAGATAAACGTGATCTGGCGTTTGCGCTTGAGTTGGGTGTGGATTGGGTTGCATTGTCGTTTGTGCAGCGGCCGGAGGATGTGCTGGAGGCTAAGGCATTGATTGGCGACCGCGCCTGGGTTTTGTCCAAGCTGGAAAAACCGGCTGCGCTGGATCAGCTTGATGCGATTGTTCAAGCGTCTGATGCGATCATGGTAGCGCGTGGCGATCTGGGTGTGGAGCTGCCGCCGGAGCGTGTGCCGGGTGTGCAAAAACGTATTTTGCGGGTGTGTCGTCAGCATGGAAAACCGATTGTTATCGCCACGCAGATGCTGGAATCGATGATCACTATGCCTGTTCCAACTCGGGCTGAGGCATCGGATGTTGCCAGTGCCATTTATGACGGTTCGGATGCGGTGATGTTGTCGGCTGAATCGGCTAGCGGTGCGTATCCGGTCGAGGCGGTAGAAATGATGAGTCGCATCATTGCTGAGGTGGAGCAAGATCCGCTTTACCGCAACATGCTGGATGCGCAACATCAAACGCCATTGCCGAATCGTGGCGATGCAATTTGTTCAGCGCTGCGTGATGTCACCCGTATTGTCGGGGCAAAAGCTACGGTGACTTATACAAGCTCTGGACATACTAGTTTACGTGCAGCGCGTGAACGTCCGATTGCACCGATCGTCAGCATCACGCCGAAGTTGGCAACCGCCCGGCGACTGGCGATGGTATGGGGCGTCCATTCAACGATCAGCGATCAGGTACATAACGAAAGCGAGATGGTAAAAGCCGCGTGTGAAACCGCATTCAAGGAAGGCTTCGCAGAAATCGGCGATCAAATTGCGATCACCGCTGGCATGCCGTTTGGTGAACCGGGTAGTACTAATCTGTTGCGATTAGCAGAAATCTGGCCGCAATAAAGGTAGGATTGAAGCAGGCCGACATAGGAACGCTATGACTTGCATTGATGGATTTAGCAGTCTAAGTTGATTGATCTTTCTTTGCGGGGCGAGGCCGATGTCGGAAGTAAAACAAACTTGCGTAGATCAGGCAATTTCCTGATCTACGAATTTTGAGATTGTATGTAAGGCCGGTATCAGAATATTGTCTGCGTATTGGCATCCGGTGCGCTCGACTTTCTTTTGTATGTTTTCTGGTGAATGACCACCCCCATTTCGAAGTGCTTCAAGCATTGGCGCGTAGCCCGGTTGCCATGCTTCCAGGGCGATAAATGAGTTTTTTAACGTTTGCAAAATCCCCATCCCCGCATAATCCAAATCACCCCAGAACCAACTCGACAAGTTGTTATCGCCGCCATCTTTGTATAACCAAGCAGCAAATTTCCCCGTTGCTGCGGATGATAAATCACCTTCTACCGAAAAATACAAGGAGCTGCCGGAACGTAACCGTAAGCGCTTCGCGCTGCCTTTGAATCCTGCCGCAAAGATGATCGCTAATCCAGAAAATCGTCCGTCAGCTTCTCTGATTGCTTGCTCAAAAGTGGTTTGGTTTTCTATAAACAGCACACTGTCATAGCCTTGCTTTGGCAAGAATACCTGTAACTGCACGGGCATTAATGGAAATGGACATTCTTCCAATCCCAGAATAATAGCGACCAGTTCTTGTCGCTTATCTAATATCTTCGATTTGGTCCAGAATAGTTCTGCTGAAACCTGTCTGAGAAGTAAAGGGGCGTTTGCTAACGCTGGCAACATGTTTAGCCGTTCCACGATTTCGTCCGCTGATCGATCGGAAATTTCGATCAAAGAACGTGCGACCTGCTGCTTGATATCATCTGATGCATGGAGTTTGTTACGCACCGCTTCGCGCCATAGTTCAGTAGCGCTGACGATTCTTTCAAGTCGTCCCGTCGCCTCGCGCAATCGTTCGATATGAAGATTTAGCAAGCGGGGCTTGCGTTCATAATCGGCTTCAGGCGAGGTTGACTTCGTTAGTTTGATCTCAAACCAACCTTGCTGCGCCAGCCAGGCAAGATGTGACCAAAGGATTTCTCTTTCGGTCTCAAACTCTGCAGCGAAGAAAGTCGGCCAACTTTTACTATCCAATTTAAAGGCGTGTGTTGACGGCTTTCCCTTCAGCACTTCGTCGTCCAGACGATTTACCAACTTATGCAGCAAGGCTTGCATAGCGGGTTTTTCTAGCCAAAGTGGCGCACTCAAGCGATACGCTCCGCCGCCTCAAATGTGATTTGCGCTTGCTCGCGTACTTGCGTACGACGCAATTCCCACAGTTCACGCAATTTGTCGGAGCGCAGTTCGCGTTCATCGGCTTCGGACACAAAACCGACTTCCCCATTGCCTTCCGCTTCGGTGCGGCTAAAGCTCCATTCGCGTGAAAATTCTGGCTTGATTGCACCAGCGTGTTTTGTTGGCATTGCGCAGATTAACTGCATGCCAAGATGATCGCGCAGGAATTTTAGTACGTCGCGTGCGCGTCCTTCATCCATTTTCGCGAACGATTCGTCGTTGACCAGCAGGCGCAGACTTGCGCCTTTTTCAAAGCGTTTCAGGCGGTTGGTGACAACGGCTGCGTGAATGATATAAGCCGGTGTTTCTAGCTGACCGCCAGAGCCGGTGCCCCATTCTGATAGGCGGACCTGCGCGCCGGTATCTGATTCTTTATAGATTTCGTAACGACGATAATTGCGATAGTCGGCTACGCGTTGCAATTCTTTGACGGCGCGATCTTCATCGTCCGATAGCAGTAATTGCACCAGGCGGTCACGCACGATACAGTTTTCCGGGCTTAGGTCGGTGGTGCCGAATAAGTCGCTGGAATCGTGTATTTCCGACATTTCAGATGTAGCGCAAAAGAAGTCGTAATAAGCTTTGAATTCCGGTATCCATTCGGACCAGTCGATGCGAAATTTGTCTGTGCCAAATTTGAGCTTATCGAGTTCGATATTCAGTGTGCGCAACGTGCGTACGCCGGTATCGACGGCGTTGCGGATTTCGTAGCAGAACTGCTTGGTGAAAACGTCGTTGAAAGACGATTCGGCGGTGCGTAATTGCGAGAGATTTTTGATCAGACCGATATCTTGCTGGCGCATCAACTGTTTGCGCACACTGGATTGCAGCGAGACCATCAATGGATACGTCGGCGAAAAATCGCCATCTCGGGCGTCGTCGGTGTGGGTTATTTCAAAGCGTTCATCGATACGTGCGTGGGTATGATATTCGCCCAAGGCATTGCGGACATCACCGTAGACTTGCCAGCTACGTAATTTTTGTTGCTCGACTTGTTTTGATCCTTGCGCCGCCGAATATTTTTTCTCGTCGATCCAGGTACTGATTTCATCGGTTATTGCCGTCAGCGACAAGCTGGCGTTGATCAGGCACAGATCGCGTAATTTGGCAGTGTCGATGTCCACTTTGGCTTGCTTGGCGGCCATTCCGGCGGTCACGTTCGTGACAAGGTTTTGTTGACTTTTTAGTGTATTTTCGTAACCGCCGATGGTTTTGTTGCAAGCAACTTTACGGTCATTGAGCGCTTTAATTTCGATGTTTAACGCTTCGGCTTCATCTTCGAGTTTGCTGACCTGACTTAAATCAAGTCGGCTTAAATCCTGACGCGCCGCATCGATGTCGCGCACTGAACGTTCCAGATCGCCGATAGCGACAAACGATGGACATTGTAGTTTGCCCATCAAGGCCAGCGCGCCTTGGAAGTCGCGTAGTTGCGTGCGGATTTGCGTCAATTCCCGTTCGGCGTCTGCGTGTTCCAGTTCAGCGCGTTGCTTGGCAAGTCGCTTGGCTTCCTGACCGAAAACCAGCGTTGCGGCCATGTCGATGGTGAACATGGTGCGGGAGCCGCTGCCTTTACCATCCTTAGTCAGGCCACGTGGCGTATCGCGCAAGGTCTCGGTATCGTTGACTTTGACTACCTGACCGAATTGTTCGTGCAAAAATGCGTGCGCGACGGGATGTTCTGCGCTGAGTTCATGCACGATCGAATCCGTAGGCGTGCGTTCTGTTTTTAGATGCTTTAGGCAGAAGCTGCCTTGAATAACGTGCGCACGTAGTTTGCGGTCACGGACAAAATTGATGGCTCTGGTTTCCCAATCCTGATCGACGACCAGATTGTAGCGTGCACCGCCCAGATAGCCTTCAATTGCCGGTTGCCATTCGGCGGACATCGGCTCAATCAGATCGCACAATACCTGCACCCGCGCTGCACCTAGTTCGGCGCGAAATTCTTTCAGTGCGTGGCGAATATGATGCGGATAGTCTGCGCCGCCTTCGGCTAGATTGGCCTTGCGGGAAGCGGCGTCTTTTTCGTGCCGCTGCGCATGCGTTTGGCTTTCGCCAAGGTGAGCGATTTGGGTATGCAACGCAGCGACGAAACTATTTTCGGTACCAGCCAGCGTGGCGTGCAACGTACGTAATGCGACATCGACACCAGCAAAATCACGTACCAGCAATAAGGCTTTTAGTACGTCAACTTCTTCCATCTGTGCCAGCGAATGAATACTTTCCAGCTGCTCTCCGATATCGAGTGCGTCGACAGCGGATAACGCTAATACAACTTGCCGTGCGGCGCGGACGATGTCGGTCTGTTCGGCGGGCAGTTGCATGCCAGCGACATTGCGTGCGGCATTTTCCAGTTGTTGTGCTGCCAGCGCGTTGCCATGCAAATTGTTAAAGATGGTCCTGATTTTGCTGTTGCAGTCGCTAATATCGTTGAGCAGACGCTTCTTTTGATCGGCGGCCGGTATCCCCATCATTTGGGCATGTATTTGCGTCAGGCTGCGGCCTTTGGCATTGCTATCATCCTCTAGTCGGTCGGCGGCGATACTTTCTTCTGCGATCAGGCTCGTGACGTTTTTTATCACATTCATCGCGACGTCTAGCTGACGCTGATCGTCGCGCAGTGCGAGCGAAGATACCAACAGTTGCGACTGGGTTGCCAACTCATGCGCACGGGCCGTTGCACTGACCGTCTTTGCCAGCGTATCGAGGCGTTTGACGTTATCTGTCAGGCGTTCGCCTTCTTTGCGTAAGGCGTTAACATCGCGCATCAACTTGCTGATGTCGCCAATCCGCTTGTTTAAGTCGGATGTATCTAGCTCCAGAATTTGATGTTTGACCAGATCGTTCACACTGCCGATTGGCCTGTGTGCAATCGATTGACTCCACGCTTTGGCAGCGCTTTCAGCTTCGTTGAACGAGACCGATTTTTGCCCACGAAAGCGGCCGTAAAGTTGGCATAGATATTCGCGTTTGCTGTCACGGAAGTTGATCACGTTGCGATATCTGGCGGCTAGATGATGTTCGATTTTTTCGACGGCGACGACGTGCATACCGCCATCCAATTCACGTGAAGTCAGATCATCCAGACGCAGCGCGACATCGTCAATGATGAGTAATACCATGCGTTCGGTGACCGCATTGCGACGTTCGCCTGTGCCGTCAACGCGGGCAGCAGCAGCGACCAGCGCGGTAAAAGTTTTGCCTTCTTCGCCTTCGCTAGGCTGGAATACGGCGGCGATATAACCATGCGCGCTAGGGCGTGCATATAAGTTGTCTTCGGCACCGACAATGTAAGAGGCGAGGGTACGTTTAGTCTTGCCGTTACGGGTGCTTTGGCTGCTTTCGTCCTGCCCCGGATTGTAGCTAAAAATGTTTTGATAGACCGCTGTCATCACCGTTTGCAGCGCATCCAGCATGGTCGATTTGCCAGAACCGGTGGGGCCGGTCAGCAGCGTCATGTTGCCCATTGGATATTCTTGCGTGGTCAACGCGCCCCAGTTCACCAGGATTAATTTTTCCAGCTTCATTCAGACTATCCTTGTTGTTCTTCGGTGATGATGGCTTGCGCTGCTGTTTGCTCGAGTATTTGCTCAGCTTCAGTTACATCAGTTACATCAGCTACATCGTCGATATTTTCTGCATTTTCTATATATTCTGCATCTGCATCTTCCGTTGCAGTTTGCGGCATCAACGGTTGCTCGGCGTCTAGCGCGGCTTCCAGCATATCGTCGCTAATGATGCCTAATATCGTCGGACGAATTGCCAGCAATGCATCTTCGTCATCCATGCTGAAAGTGGCGGCGACGCGTATCAATCGGTGACGCTTTAGGTCGCTTAACAGGCGTTGCCGCTCTACCGAATTTGCCGGTAATGCGCGCTTTAACTGAGTTTGTAAGGTCGCTGATAATTCTTCAAAGCGGATCAATACTTCGCCCGCATCGGTCAGGCGATTGCCGCCTTCCGACAATCCTTGTTGATACTGAAAACGTAAGGTGAGGGCTGCGGCAACGAAGTCTGGCGACAAGCGCGCACGCAGGCCCGGCACTGGTTCCATGCCATCGTCTTGCAGACCCGGCACGTCTGCCCCCGGTGCATATAGACGAAAGAATTCGCTTTTTACATTGTGCTCCAGACGAAATCCGCCGAGCTGGAAGTATTCGCGCAAACAGGTTTCGATACGCCGTGCGTCATCGTAAAGACGTTGTTCGACGTTATCTTCTTCGCGGACGACGATGCCAACGGAAAACAGACGACCGACGATATCGCGGAAGCGTTCCGGTGGCGTATTGTGCAAGCGCAATTGCGCTTCTAAGGCTTCGTGCAGGTTCATTTTTTCATTTCTATTTGATAGTCATCACCGGCGTAAAAGTCGTTCCACAATTTATTCGGCAACTTGGTGATCTTCAGCGACGGATCACGCGCGCCGCGTATAGCTTCTACCATTTGCATATTGTTGAGGACATCGGTGGTGGTGGCTGTTGGCAGCGATGACAGGCGGATCGGGCGGTCACGCAGGCGCAATTCGGCGCGGATACGTTGCACGACGTCGTCGTTCGATAACGCAAAAGCATCTGCTTCGGCACGATATAGCGCTGCTGCCAGACGCGCATCGCGTGATACTTTTGGCTGCGCTGTGACGGTCAGGGCTTTACGACGTTGTGAGATGGTCCGCAACTTGAAGGTTGCCGGATCAAGCAGCCGTATTTCAGCTGGCGCCAGCGTCTGACCGATGCGCGCTAACAAGGCGTTTTGTGCATCACCACTCAAACTGGCAGTTTTGGCGATGGCGGCGGTGTAGGCCTGACGGGTTTGGCCGCCACGCAACATCAGCGCTTGCTGGACGATGCTGGCGGCGCGTTGCATGTACACGCTCATGGCTTTGATCAGCTCAGGATGTTTGGTGGTGCAGGCAGCTTCGACCATTTCTTCGATACGTTCCAGCATCCAGTCGACCGTCGATGCGCCAACCCGTTCTTGCATCGCCCAGCGTGCGATATCGTTGAGCTGCGCCTCTAAAGCGCGGGATTTTGCGTCATCCAGACTATGCAATTGTGCAATCACATCCCGAATCGCCTGACGATGGCGTTCGATGCTGTCAGCCGTAAGTTGCTTTTTGAATTCCTTTTCAAAACGATCAAGGAATTCCATGAAGTTATCCCACGGCGTTTGCGATGCTTCCAGCATCAATCGGCGTACCAGCTCCTGAAAGTAATCCACGCCTTCTGAGATATCGCTGATGATTTTTTCTGCATATTCGTAAGCATCGACTAAATCATAGGCGTCGATGTTGCGCAAAGCGGCATTCAGCGCGTTCCGGCAACTGCGGACATTGCGTTGGCGGGTACGGGCGCTACGGCGGTCAAGTGCCCAGAAGGCCTCGGCAAATAGTTTGCCAGCGCGGGAAAAACGGTAAGCCGTTACAAGGCCAGCACGGTCGCCGAAGGTTTCCAGCCAGCCATCGCTATGCAGGGCGCGCACGACCGCGCTGGTGCTTTGCTGATCGTCGGCATTGTCGGGAATCAGACTTGGTAACGTGGACTCGTCCTCGCTATCGGCTTCGTCTTGCCGGGCTTGTGCCAATAAATGTCGCGCATCTTGTACCACCGGCAATAAAAGATCGCGCAAGCTGTCGCGCGTCAGGTTTTGGCCGTAGTCGGCGCTGGGGCCGTGCAGGCGCTCGTACAAGGTACGCAAACAGGCGACGACGACTGTACGGTGCTTGCCTGCGATGGGTCTGAAAAAATTGAGTCGATCTGATTCAAAAAACAAGAGTGGTGCCTGCGGAAAATTGCGAAAACAAGAATATATAGCTTTCGCCCTTTTGATGGGCAAATTTTTACTGCCTTAGAAGGCGCAATTGTCGTTTGAGTGGTGAGAGTATGAAAGGGTGAAGTGGTGCAAATTTAGCAATAAAAAGTGAGGCAAAGCGATAACCGCCTTGGCTCACCGCAGAAATTTAGCGCGCAGCTTCTGCTAATTCCCTAGCTAATGTATTGTGTCTTTCGAGCACATTACCTAAATCGATCGTCGTCAATTGACCTTCGCGTACCACAATCCGACCATTAATGATGCTATAGGCAACATCAGACGGCGTGCAGAATACCAGTGCTGCGACCGGATCGTGCCATGCACCGGCAAAGCGCACCTGATTCAGATTAAACATCACCAGATCGGCTGACATGCCGGGTTTGAGTGCGCCGATATCATCCCGATTCAAGACTTTAGCGCCGCCCAGTGTCGCAATTTCCAATGCTTGGCGTGCGGTCATGGCATCTGGTCCAAAACCGACCCGTTGCAGCAGCATGGCTTGCCGTGTTTCGCCGAGCATGTGCGCGCCGTCATTCGAGGCTGAACCGTCAACGCCTAAGCCGACAGTGACGCCGGCGTCGATCATTTTGCGGATAGGTGCAATCCCGGATGCCAGCCGCATGTTGGAGCATGGGCAATGCGCAATCCCGGTGCCGGTGCGGCCAAACATATAAATGCCATCGTCATCAAGCTGGACGCAATGCGCGTGCCAGACATCGTGCCCGACCCAGCCGCAATCTTCGGCATATTCGGCTGGCGTCATGTTAAATTTTTCACGACTGTAGGCGATATCGTTGACGTTTTCGGCCAGATGCGTATGCAGGGAGACGCCATGATGGCGGGCTAGCACGGCTGATTCGCGCATCAGATCGCGCGATACAGAAAATGGCGAGCAGGGCGCGACGACGATGCGCTGCATGGCGTGACGTTGTGCGTCGTGATAGGTCTCAATCAGGCGCTGGGTATCTTTGAGGATCGCGGCTTCCTCTTCGACAACGCTATCTGGTGGCAGACCGCCCTTGGATTGGCCGACGCTCATCGCACCGCGTGCTGCATGGAAGCGCATGCCGATATTGCTAGCGGCTTCGATGCTGTCGTCGAGCTTGCAGCCGTTCGGATAAATATATAAATGGTCGCTGCTGGTGGTGCAGCCCGACAGGATCAATTCTGCCATCGCCGTCAGCGTGGAGACTTGTATCATTTCCGGCGTCAAATTGGCCCAGATCGGGTACAGATTGGTTAGCCAGTTAAATAGCTCACCATTTTGTGCCGCAGGAATCACGCGGGTCAGACTTTGATACATGTGGTGATGGGTATTCACCAGACCGGGGATCACGACATGATTGCTGGCATCGATGACTTCATCGGCTGTGCCCGGCAAATCGGCGCTGTTGCCGACTTGTTCGATGACGTTGTCGCGGATGAACACTGCACCATTACTGATTTCACGACGTTGGTCATCCATGGTGACCAACACGCGGGCGTTCTTGATGAGTAAGGTTTTGGACATGGTTTACTGACTATAAAAGGACATGCGCCAGACGGATTTTATGTCAATCCGGCTGACGTAATATCCGGCTCTGGTTCAGGACTTTGGGATAAAGTTGCGCAGGAAATCCAGCAAGATTTGCGCAGATACTTCAGCGTCGTCGGCGGTCATTGTCTCCATTGGATTGTGACTGATGCCGCCATTGCCGCAGCGGGTGAATAACATCGCAACGTCGGTTGCTTTGGCAATCGCCATGGCGTCGTGTCCCGCGCCGGATGCCAGCATGAAGGGACGTACACCGGCGCGTTCGGTGGCGGCTGTCAGCTGCGCCATCAGCCACGGTGCGCAAGGGACTGCTGACGCAGAAACCATTTTTTCAACGCTGCTTTCTACGAAGCGACGTTCGCAGACGGCGTCGATAAATGCCAGCACATCATTCACCGCCGCGTCGCGGATTGCATCATCGGCAGCGCGGATATCTAATGAAAACAGGCAAGCGCCGGGGATGACGTTGGTAGAGCCGTTGGGTACTTGTAATTGGCCGACGGTGCCGACTAGTGAGGCCTGTTGATCTTGGGCGCAGCGTTGCTCGACATACAGCACAATCTCGGCAGCGGCGGTGGCAGCGTCTTTGCGCATCGTCATCGGTGTCGTGCCGGAATGGCTGGCGACGCCTTTTAGCTGCACCAAGTAACGGCAACTTCCGGCAATAGAGGTGACGATGCCGACTGGCAGATCGCGTTGCAACAGCACCGGTCCTTGCTCAATGTGGACTTCGACATAGCCCAGTAAGTCATCTGGGTTACGTGCTAACGATGGAATCAGGGAGACGTCATGTCCTGCACTTTCAAGTGCGGCACGCATGCTGATCCCATCGCGATCCAGATTGTCTAATAGGGTCATGTCGAACTGACCGATGACGGCGTTGCTGCCGAGAAAGGTACTCTTGAAGCGCACGCCTTCTTCTTCTGAAAATCCGATAACTTCCAGATGGAACGGCAGTTTTTCGCCGTGTTCGTGCAGGTGTTTGATGATCGCGATGGGCAGCAAAATGCCTTCGCGCCCATCGTATTTACCACCGTTGCGCACGGTGTCGTAATGCGAACCGGTGATCAGTGTTTTGGCGTGCGGATTGTCGGACAGATAGCGACCAACCACGTTGCCGACGGCATCGATACCGGCGGTCATACCCGCTTCGCGCATCCAGTCGGCGATTTGTGCTGCTGTGCGGCGGTGGGCGTCGGTCATGTAGGCGCAGGTCAGGCCGCTGTCGTCATCGCTCCATGCGCCGATGATTTCGGCCCAGCGCATGACGGTTGCGCCCAGTGTCGGTGTATAGCCTAGCAAATCGTTGGTGCGCATTTCGGCGATTCTGCCGATCTGGCGCAGCGCTTCGGCTTGCTCGTCGGCAACTTGATTTTTTAGACGACGGCTGAAGGCGGCGATGATGGCGCTGCGCGATAAGCCTTGTCCATCGGCACCCTTGACAGCCAGGATGAACGGGAACGTGAATTTGGTGTTGTAGGCGGCGTTTAATTCTTGCAGTCTGGCGAATTCTTCCGCGCTGCAATTGTTGAGTCCGGCTGTGGCTTGTTCGCCAGTGGACTCCGCTGTTAACTGGCCGGAGATCGCGGCTTTGCCCGCCAGCTCGGGATGGGCGCGAATCAGGCCGAGCTGCTCTTCATTGCTGGCGTTGCGGACGATATCTTGCATCGCCAATTTGAGCTTGGTAATGTTTGAAAAAGGCCGTTCTAGCGCAGCGCGTTCAGGTATCCATGGAGAATGCTCGTAAATGCCGTGCAGAGTGGCGACGAAGCTATTGGCGTCGCAACCGTTGAGTTGTTCCAGAGTGGTCATGGTCTGTGTCGGCGCGTCCCACGCGCCTGCTCCTTAAGTGAAATCATTGACGGGTGGGACCCGTTTATTGACCGTTGCTGCCAGGGTTTAATGATCCGAACTTTGCGCAGCTGCCACAGCATAGTCGCGGGCGCTGTTTGCATTGCCTGCACCATTAAAGAATAGATTTAACAATACTGCCATGGCGGATGCCAGCAGGATACCGCTGTGCAGAATCGTGGATAAAAAGGCGGGCATTTGGTTGAAAAAGGTGGGGGCGACGATGGGGATCATGCCTGCGCCAATACTGACGGCGACGATGAACAGATTATTCCGATTGCCGACGAAATCGACTTTGGCAAGAATCTTGATACCGGTTGCAGCCACCATGCCGAACATTACCAAACCAGCGCCGCCAAGGACAAATTGTGGAATCGAAGCTGCGACGCTCGCCATTTTTGGGAATAGACCGAATGCCATCAGAATCACGCCAGCGGCAGCGCAGACATAGCGACTACGCACGCCAGTGACGCCGACCAGACCGATATTTTGAGAGAACGAAGTATAGGGAAAAGTGTTGAAAATACCGCCAATGATGGAACCAAGACCATCTACACGCAAGCCACGCGCTAAGGTTTTGTCGTCGACTTTTTTGCCAACGATCTCACCCAGCGCAATGAACATTCCGGTGGATTCAATCATGGTGACGATCATGACCAGACACAGGCTGATGATGGAGCCAAGATCGAATTTTGGCCAGCCATAGTGAAATGGCTTAATCAGCGCGAACCAGTCTGCATCGCCCAGACCATAAAAGCTGATTTTTCCCATCGTTAAGGCGATTAAAAAGCCGATAACCATGCCGATCAGGACTGAAATATTGGCGATAAAACCTTTGAGGTATTTTGTGATGAGCAGAATCGAGACTAAGACAATCAGCGCAATTCCCAGACTAGTCGGTGAGCCGTAGTCGGGATTGGGGATTTTGATAAAGACGCCGTCGACCAGTTTGCCGATTACAGGTTGGCCGCCCGCCGCCCAGTTTATACCGATCCCCATTAGCGAAATCCCGATAACGGTAATCACGGTGCCGGTCACGACTGGCGGGAAAAATCGCATCATGCGACTCATGTAGGGCGCTGCGAACATACAAAAGAAGCCGGAGACGATCACCGCACCGTAAATGTGCACGATGCTGAGGTCGGGATTGCCTGCCATGGCGACCATGGGCCCCACAGCCGCGAAGGTGACGCCCATCATTACCGGCATTCTGATACCGAATTTCCAGAAACCAAGACTTTGAATCAGCGTCACCAGTCCGCAGCAAAAAAGGTCGGCGCTGATCAGAAAGGCGATATCACTTTTGGCCAGATGGAGCGCGCCGCCGACTATCAATGGCACCGCAATCGCGCCCGCGTACATGACCAGCACGTGCTGCATGCCGAGTGCGGTGAGTTTGCTTATCGGCAGTTTTTCGTCTACAGGATCGGTGGTAGTGGTCATGGTTGTCTCCAGGTTCTCGGATTTTTTTGAGTTTGTTTTGTGGTACACAAATAGTGCAAGAATGCTGCAAAACATAATGCAAAGTACGTTGCAAACGACGCTGCAAAAAGTGTTGCAAAAGGTGTTGCAAGATTCACGCCAAGTAATTGCCGGATGGCTTTGTTGTTATCGGCGATGCTGCGCTTATTGTGTGGTCCGATACTATAGGGTTCCTTCGAGTGTGATATACGCAGGAATTGATAGTTGATTTCAGTATGTGAATATATGGGGCCGAAATGCGTCTATCGCTATTAGCGTCTATTTATGTGAGCTGAGCGCGCCATGCAGAGTGTAATCTTGCGCTTGGGTGATCGCATCGATATTGATTGAATTCCGTTATGTCATGCACGGGATCAAGCCGACTTGTACTTGCAAGTCGGCTTTTTTGATTTATTTGATGAGCATGGATTTAGCGACCTGGTTAACCTGTTCACGCAGCCATTTATGTTCGGTCGCCTGATGCACGCGTTCGTGCCACAGTTGATAAAAACGCATTGGGGGAAATTTAATGGGCAGCGTAAAGCTTTTTAGGGCGAGATTTTTCTCATAAAACTGGGCAAATTGTCGGCCTGTGGTCAGCACCAGATCGGTTTGCGCTGCCATATATGGCAGCATGCCGAAATAGGCGGATTCGACTACGACGTTGCGGCGCATATTTTGGCGATCAAGAAAAGAATCGATGATGCCGTGATAGCCAGGTAATACTTGCCATGGGGCAACGTGTGGCAGACTCAGATAATCTTCCACCGTCATGGCATCTGGCGCGGTGCGTTTGGCATACGCGCTGTCGGCACGCATCAGGCAAACGATGGGATCGTCAAATAATTTGGATAAATGTAAATGTTGCGGCGGTTCATCCCAGTTGGCAATGACCAGATCGAGGTCGCCGTCGGATAGCAGGCGCACGTAGTCGGTTTCTGGCCCAAGGGCGTGAATGACGATGCGGCTTTTTGGGGATTCTCGACGCATTCTGGAGACGACTTCCAGAAAAAATGGCGTGTTCATGTAATCCGGGGCGGCGATGTGAAAGGTCCGCGCTTCGTCTTGCGGTACAAATGCGGTCTTGTGGACGAATAGACGTTCTGTCTCATCCAGTATGCGTTTGGCGGGTTTCAGCAGACTTTCACCGTGCTGCGTCGGTACCATTCCGCGTGCGCCGCGTACCAACAGCGGATCGCCGGTCAGCTCGCGCAATTTGCGCAACGATGCTGAAATCGATGGTTGCGGCTGATTCAGCTTTAGCGCTACGCGCGATACGTTTTTTTCGCAGAGTAACAGATAGAGGATACGGATCAGATGAATATCGAGATGGTCGGGAAGTTTGGACATGGTGTCTCCGGTGATATCGCGCTATGTCTACATCCTTGTTCCACGACTGCTTTACCAGAATGAATTGCAGTGCCTGGGCTTTCGGCGGAATGTAACTAGTGCTGTTAGAAATACATTTTCTTTATTATTAGGTATCGTATATTCGCATTTGTATATGAATATACGTATGTCAAATATACGTCAAATTCAATATTTTTAAAGCCGAACCCGTTTATCTTTCATGAATCCGCGGCAATCTGCGTCGGAGTGTTGTGCATTTGCAGCACTTCAGGGCTAGAGCAGCTTCGGCAAAAAGAATGTGACTGGGTTAACGTAAAGTACATATTGCGGCGCACAATACAGTGTGGAAAAGTTGCTGAAAAGAGTAGTTAAATAAGCGTCAGCGCAAGTTGTAAAACGCAAGTCATCGTGGTCGTAGCGGAGCTGTAATTGCTAGGAATTAGCTAGCAATTATTAAGTTCGCGGCCTGGTTTGAGGGGGTGTCCCTCTCTCGTCTGCAGTGCCCGCAGTGGCGGACGAGTGTAAATCGTGAGGAAGACATGGATGCAATGTTGGTGTCGTATGGAGTTGAATGGCTTAATTTACTGGTGCGCTGGCTGCATCTGATCACCGGTATTGCGTGGATCGGTGCCTCCTTTTACTTTGTATGGCTGGATAATTCGATACGTCCGCCGAAGCCGGGTTCTGATCTGGCGAATAAAGGTGTATCCGGTGAGTTGTGGGCGGTGCATGGCGGCGGCTTTTACAATCCGCAAAAGTATCTTGTCGCCCCTGCGGAATTGCCGGAGGAGTTGCACTGGTTTAAATGGGAAGCTTACGCGACCTGGCTGAGCGGCTTTGCGATGCTGTTCATCGTTTATTATTTCAACGCCTCGGCGATGATGATTAATAAAGAAGTCGCCGACCTTAGTTCATGGCAAGCCATCGGCGTTGGTCTGGGTACGTTGGTCGTTGGCTGGACGGTCTACGATTTGCTGTGCCGCTCGCCTTTGGGTAAACGCGACGGCTTGTTCGGCATCGTCATGTATCTGTTTATCGTCGCGGCGGCGTATGTTCTGAGCCATTTATTGAGCGGTCGCGCTGCTTATATCCACGTCGGCGCGATGATGGGCACGATGATGGTGGGGAATGTGCTGATGGTAATTATTCCCGGTCAACGCAAATTGGTGGAAGCCATGCGCGTCGGAAAATCGCCTGATCCGATTTACGGCAAAAAAGCCAAGCAACGCAGCGTACACAACAACTATTTCACATTGCCGGTGCTGTTCATCATGATCAGCAATCATTACGCAATGACGTATAGCCATGCTTATAACTGGTTGATACTGGCAGCGATTATCGCCGCTGGTGCGCTGATTCGTCACTTTTTCAATCTACGCCATGCTGGTCGTGTGTCGTGGGGTTATCCCGCTGCCGGTCTTGCCTTATTGATCGCGGTGGCGATTGCGATTGCACCACGTCCAATGCCGGCTGCTGCGGTAGCAGTGGCGACGCCAACTGCACCGATAGCACAGGTTACTGGTGCGATAACGCCGGCGGCAGCGTCGAACGTTCCGGTAGCAGATATGGAACATATACAGGCGATTATTACGCAGCGTTGCGCTACTTGTCACTCGGCGCAACCGACGCAGCCCGGCTTTGCGACAGCACCGGCGGGCGTCATGTTGCAGACGCCGGAGTTGATTCGTCAGAATGCTTTCAGGATTTATCAGCAAGCGGTGCAGTTAAAAGCCATGCCGCTAGCTAATTTGACGCACATTACCGACGAAGAACGCGCAATGATCGGTACGTGGTATCAGGCTGGCGCCAAGTAAGCGTTGAGGCCAGGTAATGATGCAGTCATGACTTGGCGATCGCAGTTTAGCGCTGCGTCAATCTCTCTCTCTAAATATCACACAGCATAGAAATCAGGGCTACAGCGACGGTGACGTCGCTGGCTTCCTGTTGTCTGGTCGCGTGCTGAAATAACCCACTATTGAAAGTTACTATGACAACTCTCACCATTGATGGCTTTACTCTCACCGCAGCGCAGGTTATGAGCGTCGCCCGTGCACCGCATGTCAGCGTCACGCTGGCAGACTCTTCCCGCGCTGCATTGAAAGAAAGCCGCGATTATATTGAGTCGACCTGGATGCATGACGATGCGCCGATGATGTACAGCTTTAATACCGGCGTCGGTTTGCTCAAAGATACGCGGATCAAGGTCGAACACATTGCGCTGTTTCAGACGCAATTGATCAAGGCCCATTGCGCCGGTATTGGCGAGCCATTTTCCGAAGAAGTCAGCCGCGCCACAATGTTGCTGCGCGCCAATGCGTTTGCCAGTAATTACTCCGCGCCGCGGGTTGAAGTGGTGGACCGGTTGCTGGCGTTTCTGAACGCCGGGATTCATCCGATCATGCCGCAAAAAGGTTCGGTCGGTGCCTCCGGCGATCTGGCGCCGTTGTCGTATCTGGCCGCCGCGATTGCCGGGTTTGATGAGGCCGAAGTCATGTATCAGGGCCAGCGCATGCACGCGCCCGCCGCGATTACGAAGGCGGGGATCAGTCCGGTGAAATTCGATTTGCAGGCTAAAGATGCATCGGCGCTGATCAATGGTTGCACGGCCTCGCTTGCGGTTGCGGTGCTTGTCGCGCACGACGCTCGCAATTTGCTGACCGATGCGTGTTTGTCGCTGGGCCTGACGCTGGAAGCGATGCGGGCCGAGATGGCGGCCTTTGATCCGCGGATTCAGCAAGCCCGTCCGCACGCCGGTCAGATCAAAACGGCGGCGGTCGTACGCAAATTACTCAAAGGCTCGACCCGCACCACGCATGCCGCCCGTGCAGTGCAGTTTCCGGAAGAATCACGTCGTACCGATATTCCTTACAGCCCCCGGATTCAGGATGTGTATTCGTTGCGTTGCGCGCCGCAAGTGTATGGCCCGGTCTTCGACGCACTCGATTACATCGACAATATCGTCGATAAAGAGATCAATTCGGCGACCGATAATCCGTTGATTTTCGGCAAGGATGGCGGCGGTTTCGAGATCATTTCCGGCGGCAATTTCCACGGCCAATATTTGGCACAGGCGATGGATTTGATGGCGATGGCGATCACCGACCTGGGCAGTATTTGCGAACGTCGCGTGGCGCGTTTGATCGATCCGACCCTGTCATGGGGCTTGCCGCGCAATTTGATGAGCGGCGTGCGCGGCGTCAACACCGGTTATCCGGTGGTGCAGTGTTCGCTAAGTTCGCTGGTGATGGAAAACCGCACATTGTGCATGCCGGGCAGCGTCGATAGCATTCCAGCCAAGGGCAACAGCGAAGATCACGTCTCCAACTCGACCTGGTGTGCGCGCAAGGCAGCGACGGTGGTGGCGAATACCCAGTACATTATCGGCGTAGAAATGTTGCTGGCAGCGCAAGCATTGACGATGACCGAAGCATTATTGCCAGAGTTCGTGCTGGGTCAAGGAACGCAAGCCGCCTACGATGAAATTCGTCGCCAGATTCCGGCGTGTCTGGATGGCGATCGCTGGTTCCATGATGACATTTTGATGGCGCAGTCGTTTGTGGTGAGCGGTTCGGTACGCGACGCGGTGGCGGCTAAAATTGGTGAATTTGTATAGTGTTTGAAATCGGCGCACAGTCTTTTAAAGGGCTGTGCGCTTTTTAATTTAGTCCGACCAGAGTTTGCCAGCGGTCGCCCAATTTTCGCGTTTGACATCCTGAATAATGATGTCGACCGATGCTGGGCTACACGCTAATGTTTTGCACGTGGCTTCGGTAATGGCGACGACCAGCGCACGTTTTTCTTCGATGCTGCGACCTTCAAACAATTGAATATTAAATGTTGGCATGTTGTTCCTTCAGTGTGTAGTACGACTATCAGTTGTACTGTCGGTTAAGTTTGATAAGTTGGATCTAGTGCGTTCAATTTACGTAGCAAAGCAGGCCATTCCAGCACGCCTTCCGGGCTGCCATCGCCGATCAATTGGTCACGGGTTTGGCGGCAAATCGCAACAGATGGCATGCTCAGTCGACCGTTTGCTGCTTGCGCCTTGAGTTGTATCGCGCAGGCTTTGTCTAGCGTATCCATCAGCACAAATGCTTCAGCCACCGTGCGACCACAAACCAGACTGCCATGATTGCGTAATAGCATTGCCGGGTGTTGCCCCAGTTGCGTGATTAGTTGTATTTGTTCGGACGGTGTTAGCGTCAGACCTGAGTAATCGTGGTAACCAATTTGCTCATAAAAACGCAAAGCATGTTGCGATAGCGGTAGCAAGCCTTCGGTCTGAGCGCTTACCGCAATGGCATCGACGTTATGCAGATGCATGACGCAAACGGCATCAGGCCGCGCCATGTGCACGGCCGCATGAATCGCGAAACCGCTGACATTCACACGATATTTACTGCCTTCGAGAACGTTGCCTTGCAAATCGATTTTCACCAGATTCGTCGCGCATACTTCATCAAAGCGATAGCCGAAGGGATTGAGTAAAAAATGGCCGGGCTGATCCGGCACTGTTGCCGAAATATGGGTATAAATCGTATCGTCCCAACCGTTGAGAGCGCACAGCCGATAACAGGCCGCCAGATCAACCCGCACTTTCCATTCGGCGCGACTGATCGGCAGCGCGGGTTTGGAGGGCGTGCCTTTGATGTGGTGATGGGCGAAATGTGCTTCCATAAAAGTGCCGCTTATTTTATGCGGCGTTCCGGTAGGATTGTCGTAATCCTGTGGGACGCCTGGCGTTTGACTTTCGGACTAATGCAAGTTCAGGTACATAGCAGAACTGACGGCATCCCGCTGTGATTTTGTGTGGCACATAAACGTGTAAAGCGCACTGCGTTTCGCTCGATTATAGTCATAACCCATTGATGTGGTGTTGCGTTTTAACGACTCGCGGATGATGTGTTCATCAGTGCAGCAATCGCGCTGTATAAGCCATACAGTTAAGTTGTGAGCTGTCTGGATCGGTCGGAAATCTATCAGAATGGGTGAGTAGCGCGCCAGTGATTCGCAATGTCGATACGGCGCGCAATCCAGACCCGGTCATGCGACTGAACATAGTCTAGAAAGCGCGCTAACGCTGCAGCCCGGGCTGGACGACCAACCATGCGGCAATGCAAACCGATGGACAGCATTTTTGGCTGATTTAATCCCTGCGGATCGCCTTCTTGATAGAGGACGTCGAAAGCATCTTTCAGGTAGTCGAAAAACTGCGTGCCAGAGTTAAACCCCTGTGGTGCGGCAAAACGCATATCGTTGGTGTCTAGGGTGTACGGAATGATCAGTTGCGGTTTAGTGCTGGTTGCGCCGTTTGGATCATTAATAGTGACTTGCTGCCAGAACGGCAGATCATCGCCGTAATTGTCGGCGTCATAGCTAAAGCCGCCATGTTCCATGACTAGTCTGCGGGTATTAGGGGAATCGCGGCCGGTGTACCAACCCTGCGGCGCGCTGCCGGTCAGGTCTTTGATAATGCTGACGGCTTCTGCGATGTGGGCGCGTTCGGTGGTTTCGTCGATATTTTGATAGCTGATCCAGCGCAAACCATGACAGGCAATTTCGTGGCCGAGTTGCTGGAAGGCTGCCGTAGCTTCCAGATTGCGTTGCAAGGCGCGTGCTACGCCAAATACCGTTAGCGGCAATTTGCGCTCTTCAAACAGGCGCAGCAAACGCCACAGGCCTGCGCGTGAGCCGTATTCGTATAACGATTCCATACTCATATGGCGGGCTGGGAAGCTTTGTGCGCCAACGATTTCAGATAAAAAGGTTTCGGAGCCGGCATCGCCGTCCAGCACGCAGTTTTCGCTGCCTTCTTCGTAATTGAGTACAAACTGCAAGGCGACACGGGCTTGATCGGGCCAATGTGGATGGGGAGGGGTACGGCCGTAGCCGACCAGATCGCGCGGATAATTGTTAGGCTTGTTCATGGCGTAGTTTTATATCTCTTATTTGATGTGCGTGTAAGAACCTGCGCAAATTCTGCCGCAGCGTCGGTGATTGCGGCCGGATAAACTGGCTTCCGAATGCAAACGCGTGACTGATCCTTATGGATGATGCTTGGATTATGGTGCCTGATGTCATGATTAATATATGCCGGATAATATATTGACCTGCATTCTGCGGTATATGATTTGATCAGAAATCGCCTCTCAATGTCGATATAAGGAAAAATAATGGGGAAGCTAAGTACGCATGTGTTGGACATCACGCAGGGAAAGCCTGGCGTTGGGGTGAAAATCTCACTGCACCGGGTTAATGCTAACGGCAAAACGCTGTTGAAAAATGTGGTGACAAATGCCGATGGTCGCTGTGATGTGCCATTGTTGCAGGGTGAGGAAATGCAGGCAGGGCAATATGAGTTGGTTTTTTCAGCGGGCGACTATTTCGCCGCGCAAGGGGTGGTGGTTCCTGCGCCGCGTTTTGTGGATGAGGTCATTCTTGCGTTCGGCATTGCGGATGCGGGGCAGAATTACCACGTTCCTTTAGTTGTATCGCCATGGTCCTATTCGACTTATCGCGGCAGTTAGTTAATTGGCAATATATTTGGTACGTTCAAGATTGGACGTGCGGCGGTATGGGCATTAATATTGCCCCTGTCGATCAGTTCTTTCTGATATCTTCCCCCTAGGCCACTCGGCCTTGGGAAGCGGTAAATAACCAACACCGTCAAAAATTCGATATATCCGTTGCAAAAGCTTGTGTTAAACTCTGCGCAATATCTTTTGCAAAATAGTCTGGCTGCTTCTTAAATTGCCGATTACACCGAAAGAAAAGAGTAGACCGGCGCATGTAGACGATAACCTCGCCTCACCGCCAAGTCTTCTGGTCCCGCCCAATTTTGCACCTCCTCTGACGGGCGTCGGACAGCAGTATCAATGCGTTTCAATTTGATCAGGTCGCAGACGGCACAATGCCGATGTTGGACCTACTTTCCGCACATTTTTAATAAAATTTTAATAAATACGTCGTACATGGATATTGTTGAGGCTAAGAAAGTCCTCGAAACAGCGCTACTCTGTGCCCATGAGCCGTTGTCGATTAACGACTTAAAGAAACTCTATGTGGCGCATGACGGCGTTGAAGGTGAAGTCGACGCGACAACGATCAAATTGATGCTGGAAGAACTGCGCACCGACTGGGTGGATAAAGGCATTGAGGTTGTTTGTCTGTCGACAGGCTGGCGTTTTCAAAGCCGACCAGAGATGAAGATGTATCTGGAGCGCATGAATCCGGAAAAACCACCGAAATATTCACGTGCCGCCCTTGAAACTCTCGCGATTATTGCCTATCGTCAGCCTGTGACCCGCGGTGATATCGAAGAAATTCGCGGCGTAACTGTCAATTCGCAAACTATTAAGATGCTCGAAGAGCGCGGCTGGATCGAAGCCATTGGTTACCGTGATGTGCCGGGTCGGCCAGGACTATTTGCTACTACCAAACAGTTTTTAGATGATCTTGGATTAACGTCGTTGGACCAGTTGCCGCCGTTACAGCAAGTCGCTAAAAACGATATGCAAGAAGGTACGTTGCTTGAATTGCAGGCATTGGAAGCCGATATTGAAGCAAGTCTCGCGGCAGATCGCGAAGCTGTTGTCAGTCAGGATAGCGAGACGACCGCAGATGCTGCTATACCGGATGAGGCCGAAGCCAGGAATGAGGCAGAGGTTAGCAATATTAATGACGGCACCGAACACAGTGATTTATCTGCCCCGGTTGAAGACCCGGTTCAGGCAACTAGCGAAAAAATGGCGGCACACGCACCAACACTAGAAATACCAGAAGCAACTCCTGAGCATGCGGTGGGCGACATGGATGTCATGTCAGATGAACTTGCGCACACACAGCCGGCTGAATTGTCAGTTGCACCGAATGAAGTTTTTACCAACGACCCTACGCCTGAATCAGCTGATGATGTCAAGCTCGGTCCGCACAACTACGATCTAAATAATGAATCCACCTAGTTCCAATGACGCGCCGATAGTCGACGCCGCTGCAAACACCCCCGAGTCGAAGCCGGCCAGAAAACCGAGAGCCCGTAAAGTTGCTCCGGTCGCCCCGGTCGAAACGCCATCGGCGGTGCAGGCAAGCGTTAAAGAAGCCAGCGTTGCCGAGTCGGCTGTTGCCAAGGAGCCGGTCAAACGTGCGCCGCGCAAGAAGCCTGCGGCAAAAGAGCTAGTGATTGAGGTGGCGCCTGAAACGGCTGCTCCTGTTGCACCAAAAAAACGCACTACCAAGCCAAGAGCCAAGACTACGCCAGTATTTGAGCCGGTCGCTGAGGCAGCTTCAGCCGCCCCGATATCATCGATAGATGCGCCAGCAGGCGGTGCGACTGAAGCGAGTTCTGCAGCAGAAAAGCCGGTTCGCCGTGGTGTTCGCGGTCCCCGTGCATTGCGTAGCAATCGCGCTGCACGTGCTCAAGAGTTGGCATCTCAAGCGCCGTCGGTTGCCCCTGCGCAAGCAGTTGTAGCGGTTGAGGGCGCTGAGGCTTCCGAGCCAAATGGCAATCGCGATACGACTGTTGTGCCAGTGAGTACGCCGCGTACTGACCATAACGAGCGCAATGGGCGCCCAGGTGGTCGTAACGAAGGTCGGACACCGGGGCGTGATGGTCGCAATGGCAATAGTCTGAATAATACGAATTCGCGTGATCGGCAGCAGGCTAAAAAGCCGCACAATCAACCAGCTCGTCCAGGTCAGAAGGGCCCTCAGGGCGCTCCCCGGATCGCTGATGCAGACGATATGTTCTCGTTTGTGACATCGGAAGATTTCGATGATTTGGTGACGGAAGATGAGGCCGGTGAGCGTGCAGGTGGCCGTAATGCCCCGCAAAAAAATGTACGTCGCGATTTGACAGCTGAAGACGATGCACCGAAATTGCATAAAGTGCTGGCGGATGTCGGTCTGGGTTCGCGTCGCGATATGGAAGAGTTGATTATTGCCGGCCGTGTATCGGTAAATGGTGAGCCGGCCCATACTGGTCAGCGTATTTTGCCGACCGATCAAGTGCGTATTAATGGCAAATTGTTACAACGCAAGATTTCCAAGCGCCCACCACGCGTGTTGGTATATCACAAGCCGTCGGGCGAAATTGTTAGCCATAACGACCCGGATGGCCGTCCTTCCGTATTTGATCGTTTGCCGAATATGAAAGCAGCCAAGTGGCTGGCAGTTGGTCGCCTCGATTTTAATACCGAGGGATTGTTGCTGTTCACGACTTCTGGTGATTTAGCCAATAAACTGATGCATCCGCGTTACAACATTGATCGCGAGTATGCAGTACGTACTCTGGGTGAGTTGGAACAGGGTATGCGTCAGAAATTGTTGGCTGGCGTAGAGCTTGACGATGGCACTGCACAATTTTCAAAAATTGCAGATGGCGGCGGTGAGGGTATCAATAAATGGTATCGAGTAACGATTGGCGAAGGTCGAAATCGTGAAGTGCGTCGTATGTTTGAGGCAATTGGTCTGACTGTTTCACGACTAATTCGTACGCGCTACGGTGCCATGACGCTACCTCGCGGCCTGAAACGTGGTCGTTGGGAAGAGTTGGACGAGCATGCTGTGCGCGCAATGATGGCAGCCAATGGTCTTGAAAAAATAGCAGCTCCGGGTGCGGGTAATAAAGGTCGTGATGAGCCAAGAGAGCGCGATCGTGAGCCAAATGGCAATCGTGCAAGCAGCAGCTATCCCCAAAATCCGGGTCAAGGCAGAGGGCCAGGGCAGGGACAAACTTACGGACAGCCGCGCCAGAATCAGGGACGCGGTCCAAATCAAGGGCAGGGACAAGGTCAAGGCGCGGGTGGACGTTCTCAGCCTCCGCGTAGTCGGCAGCCGGATCCTCTGCAAACTGCGCTTGGCTTTCCGGATGCAGGGCAGCGACGCAACAACACGCGTCCTGCGCGTCCCGGCGGCAGAGCGCCTGTTGCCGGGCATCAAGGTTTGCCTGGCTTGCCGCGCCGTCGACCACGTTAGGTTGGCTTGAACTACATCTGCCTGATGACATATAGGTATTCAGGCAGACCCTAAGTAATACTGATGATTGCGGTTAGAAGTTGTTATTCGGTTACGGTTAATGTGTTATTTAAAACTTGTCGCTGCAACAAAAGACGGTTTCCGCATTGCGGCAACCGTGCTAATCGCTTATACTTTATCAGTTAACAAAAGTCATTTCGCAATTGCTGTCGTGGAAGGCTGCTTCAATAACAAGTAATAAGAAGATGGGCTGATGCCCATTTTTTTTTTGCCAAACATTTGTTGCATGCTTTTTAGCATGATGGTTGCGTAGCTATTTAATGGAGAGTCGCCTTGCAGTTGCTGGAACTGATTGAAAAAACCGTTGTGGGCATGGATTATGAGCTCGTAGAACTCGAAAAAGCCGCGGGTGGTCTATTGCGCGTTTTTATCGACGTTACTATGGAAAATGCTGAGCAAGGCGCTATCACGGTAGAAGATTGTGAAAAAGTAACGCATCAGTTACTGCACGTTCTGACCGTCGAGAATGTTGTCTATGAGCGGCTTGAAGTGTCATCTCCGGGGCTGGATCGTCCGTTAAAAAAATACGTCGACTATCTGCGTTTTACTGGCAAAGAAGTGATTATCAAGTTGCTTTTGCCGATGCCCGGTGCAGCGCACAGAAAAACCTTTCAAGGTATTTTGCTGGCGCCGGATGGCGATAATCTGAAACTTGAATTTGAAGCAAACGATGGGTCGTCAGCGCTGCTGGATTTTACGCTCGCTGATGTCGACAAGGCACGCTTGGTGCCGCAGGTGAATTTTAGGAGTCGCAAAGCATGAGTCGCGAAATTTTATTGTTGGTCGATGCGCTCGCGCATGAGAAAAACGTCGACCGAGACGTAGTGTTCGGCGCGCTCGAGCATGCACTTGGTCAGGCTACCAAGAAGCGTTATGAGGGTGATGTTGATATTCGTGTGTCGATTGATCGTGAAACCGGTGAATTTGAATCGTTTCGTCGTTGGCACGTTGTGCCGGACGAAGCAGGTCTGCAATTGCCTGATCAGGAAATTTTGCTGTTTGAAGCAAAAGAACAAATCGACGATGTCGAAGTGGATGATCATATTGAAGAGCCAATCGAGTCTGTTGAGTTTGGTCGTCGGTTTGCCCAAGATACTAAACAGGTAGTCCTGCAACGAATTCGTGACGCCGAACGCGAACAAATTCTGGCTGACTTCCTTGAGCGTGGCGATTCATTGGTAACGGGTACGATCAAGCGCATGGAACGCGGTGACGCTATCGTTGAGTCCGGCAAAATTGAAGCACGCCTGCCGCGCGACCAGACTATTCCTAAAGAAAATCTGCGTATCGGTGACCGTGTTCGTGCCTTTATTCTGCGAATCGACCGGAATGCGCGTGGCCCACAAGTCATTTTGTCGCGTACCGCACCGGATTTCATCAAGAAGTTGTTTGAGCTTGAAGTTCCAGAAATTGAACAAGGTTCGCTAGAAGTTAAATCGGCTGCGCGTGACCCTGGTGTGCGTGCAAAGATTGCTGTTTATACAAGCGATAAGCGGATTGACCCGATCGGTACTTGCGTAGGTATGCGTGGTTCACGTGTACAGGCAGTTACTGGTGAACTGGGTGGCGAGCGTGTGGATATCGTGTTGTGGTCGGAAGATCCTGCGCAGTTTGTGATTGGCGCACTGGCCCCGGCAAATGTCTCGTCTATCGTCGTCGATGAAGAAAAGCACGCGATGGATGTGGTTGTCGATGCTGAGAATTTGGCTATCGCAATTGGTCGCGGCGGTCAAAATGTACGCCTCGCAGCAGAGTTGACCGGTTGGCAAATCAACATCATGACAGCAGAAGAATCTGCAGATAAGTCAGCTGTTGAAACTGCCGCAATCCGCGCACTCTTCATGGAAAAACTGGATGTCGATCAGGAAGTTGCTGACATTCTGGTGGAAGAGGGCTTTGCCAGCCTGGAAGAAATCGCTTACGTGCCGATTACCGAAATGTTGGAAATCGAATCGTTTGATGAAGAAACTGTCAACGAGTTACGTAACCGTGCACGCGATGCATTGGTGACAGAAGCGATTGCTTCGGAAGAAGGTCTGGAAGGCATGGAAGATGCGCTAGCCAACTTTGAAGGCATGGACCGTGTTGTTGCCGGTAAGTTGGGCTTGGCGGGTGTCAAGACTCTGGCAATGTTTACCGGTCTTGCGTATGACGAATTTGGTGCGATTCTGGCTTTGCCAACTGACCGTGCCCGTCAATTGATTAAAGAAGAATTTAAAGATGTGACCGACGATGAGATGAAACTTATCGATGCCAAGTACGATGATCGTGCCAAAGCCTTACAGGCTAAAGCATGGAATACCGCGGAAGTCAAGTGATCCGCGAGGTTCCAATGTCGTCTACCGCGCCACATAGAAAAGAGGACTGAATGGCGAGTAATAATGTAGCCCAATTTGCCACCGAGCTGAAGATGCCTGCAGATTTGTTGTTGGCGCAGTTGCGTTCAGCAGGTGTCCCAAAAGATTCGACTGACGATGCCTTGTCAAAAGAAGACAAGGATCGTTTGTTAGAACACCTACGCCGTTCGCACGGCGCGGTAACCGATGGCGAGAAAAAGAAAATTACGCTGACCCGCAAGGAAACCACTGAAATCAAGCAGGCTGATGCGACGGGAAAATCGCGCACCATCCAGGTTGAGGTGCGTAAGAAGCGTACTTTTGTCCAGCGCGACGAACCTGCGGCGGAAACGTCAGAGGTTGCAGTCGAGCCGGTGGCATTGGTGGTTGATGAAGCAGAACTGGCCCGTCGTGCAGAAGAAGCGCGTCGCCAAGCAGAATTAATGGTCCGTCAGGAAGCAGAATTGCGCGAAAAACAAGAGCATCTGGCAAAGCTGGAAGCTGAAAAAGAAGCACAGGCAAAAGCAGCCGAAAAAGCCGAGAGCGAAGCTAGAAAAGTTGAAAGCGAAGCTAAGAAAGCTGAAATTGATGCCAAGAAAGCTGCTGTTGCAGCTGCGGCACCGGTTGCCTCCTCAACTCCGGCAGCCGCACCAGTGAAAACTGCTGATCACGCGGAACAAGAAGAGAAGAAGCGTGTGGCTGCTGAAGAAACTAAGAAAAAGGTTGCGGAAGCCGCAAAGGAAGCTGCCGAAAAAGCAGCTGCGACTGAGCGTGCCCGTAAAGCTGTGCAAGATGAAGTAGCCCAGATCAAGGCAATGATGAATGCGCCTCGTCGCGTCATCAAAGCACCTGAGCCTGTTGCTCCTCCGGTGGTTGCGAAAGCAGCGCCAGCAGGAACACTGCACAAGCCTGCCGATAAAAAGCCTGGTGAGAAAAAAGACGATAAGAAAGTTGTCGTCGACAAGAAGTCGATTAAATCTGCGAATGTGTCTTCGACCTGGTCGGATGATGCTAAAAAACGCGGTGCCGGCATCAAAACCCGTGGCAACACTGGTGGCGGTCGCGATGGTTGGCGGAGTGGTGGTAAAGGACGTCGTAATTCACATAGTGATGATCACGAAACCAATTTCCAGGTGCCGACTGAAGCAGTGGTTAAGGACGTGTATGTTCCTGAGACCATTACCGTTGCCGAACTTGCCCATAAAATGGCGGTTAAAGCATCGGAAGTTATCAAGCATTTGATGAAGCTTGGCCAAATGGTCACCATCAATCAAGTGCTGGACCAGGAAACTTCCATGATTTTGGTGGAAGAAATGGGCCATACCGCACATGCTGCCAAGGAAGACGATCCAGAAGCATTGTTAGTCGATGGCGAAGAGCAGGCCGATGCAGAATTGATCTCCCGCGCACCGGTAGTGACTGTCATGGGTCACGTCGACCATGGTAAAACATCGTTGCTGGATTACATTCGTCGTTCTAAAGTTGCATCTGGCGAGGCTGGCGGAATTACCCAGCATATCGGGGCGTATCACGTAGAAACATCCGGCGGAATGATTACATTCCTGGATACGCCGGGCCATGAAGCATTTACGGCAATGCGGGCACGTGGTGCAAAAGCGACTGATATCGTCATTCTGGTTGTCGCCGGTGATGATGGCGTGATGCCGCAAACGAAAGAGGCGATTGCCCATGCGAAAGCAGCTGGCGTCCCACTGGTTGTAGCTGTCACCAAGATCGACAAACCTGGTGCCAATATGGATCGGGTTAAGCAGGAATTAATCGCAGAACAAGTTGTGCCTGAAGAGTACGGCGGCGATGCACCGTTTGTAGGTGTTTCTGCTAAAACCGGTGAGGGCATTGAAGCCTTGCTGGAGCAAGTATTGCTGCAGGCCGAAGTGCTGGAACTGAAAGCACCGGTCACCACAGCAGCACGTGGTCTGGTGGTTGAAGCACGACTCGATAAAGGACGTGGTCCAGTTGCAACTATATTGGTGCAGTCCGGTACATTGAAGCGTGGTGACGTGGTTCTGGCCGGTTCGGCGTATGGACGTGTCCGTGCGATGCTGGATGAAAATGGTAAGGCAATCAGCGAAGCTGGTCCTTCTATCCCTGTTGAAATTCAGGGTTTGACCGAAGTGCCGGTCGCTGGTGAAGAAGTCATGGTTATGGTCGATGAGCGCAAAGCGCGTGAAATCGGTCTGTTCCGTCAAGGTAAATTCCGCGACGTTAAGCTGGCTAAACAGCAAGCTGCCAAGCTGGAAAACATGTTTGACCAAATGGCCGAAGGCGAAGTCAAAAATCTGCCGATGATCATTAAGACGGACGTCCAGGGCTCGCAAGAGGCATTGGTACAGTCGTTGCAAAAACTGTCGACCAGCGAAGTACGGGTTCAAGTGGTCCATGCCGCAGTTGGTGGTATCACCGAATCCGACGTCAATCTGGCGCTGGCCTCGAAAGCGGTCATCATCGGCTTTAACGTCCGCGCTGATGCGCAGGCGCGCAAAATGGCTGAAGCTAACGGCGTCGATCTCCGTTACTACAACATCATTTACGATGCTGTAGATGAGATCAAGGCAGCGATGTCCGGTATGTTGTCACCTGAGAAGCGTGAGCAATCTCTGGGTCTGGTTGAAATTCGCCAAGTTCTGCTGGTCAGCAAAGTTGGTGCGATTGCAGGTTGTTATGTCCTCGAAGGTGTGGTCAAGCGTGGTGCTTCGGTACGACTGTTGCGCGATAGCGTGGTCTTGTGGACAGGCGAGCTGGATTCGTTGAAGCGCTTCAAGGATGACGTTAAAGAAGTCAAGTTTGGCTTCGAGTGCGGTCTGACGCTGAAAAACTTTAATGATATCAAAGAAGGCGATCAACTCGAAATCTTTGAAGTCGAAGAAGTTGCACGGACGCTGTAATCGTTAGAAAAATAATGCGGACATGTGCAGATGAGCGCACATGAAAGCAGGTATGAACAGGGGAAATCGGGCGTAATGCCCGATTTCCTTTTGCAGTATTCTTAGGACTTACGCAAAGCATTTCCAGTAACGGTTATCACATGGCTAACACAATCTGTATTGCCTTCACCTGCGAGTGTTGGCAAACGGATTTCCGGAACAATTTTGCGTAAGTCCTAATTCTGTTATCAAATTAGTGAAAGATGTGGTTCAGTAGAAGATATGGCTAAACATAGTAAATCCATCCCAGGACGCGGTCTGCGCGTTGCCGATCAGATCCAGCGCGATTTGTCGGAAATTATCGTATTCGAACTTAAAGATCCGCGTGTTGGCATGATCACCATCACTGAAGTGCAAGTGACCCCTGATTATGCGCATGCAAAAGTTTTTTTTACGATGCTCAATGACGATCTAGAGGCGATTCGTAATACCGTCGCTGGCCTGACGCAGGCGGCTGGTTTTTTACGTAACCAACTAGGGCGGCGTCTCACGATTCACACGCTACCGGCATTGCATTTTCATCATGACAATTCGACTGCTCGCGGTGCGCATATGTCGCAATTGATCGATTTGGCAAATGCGACGCGTGCCAAAGACGATAGCGAGGATTAAATCGTTCGTCTGATGCCTTAAGTTACCGTTCAAAACACCATCAAAGCCACTTGATAAGCTGGCGAGTTAATCGACAATGTATTTATCCGCGTCTTTCAATTCATCCGGCTTCGTCAAGTAAGTTTGCCATTGCCACACTCAAAAGTACTCTATCCATGGCGTCACTCTCGCCCAAAAAAATTCGTGTTCCTCTCAACGGTGTTTTATTGCTGGATAAGGCAGTGGGCTGGTCGAGTAATGATGCCTTAATCAAAGCCAAGCGCTTGATGAATGCCACAAAAGCTGGACATACGGGCACGCTAGATCCGTTTGCGACGGGGGTGTTGCCGCTCTGTTTTGGCGAGGCGACGAAGTTTGCGCAGGATTTGCTTGATGCCGATAAGACTTATCAGGCCGTGATCCATCTCGGATTGACTACAGCCACCGGCGACACAGAAGGGCCTATTCTCGAGACTCGAGATGTAGATATCACAAAAGATCAGATTGATACTGTACTAGCGCAATTTCGCGGTGATATTAAACAAGTTCCGCCGATGTATTCGGCGCTCAAGCGCGATGGCAAACCATTGTACGAATATGCGCGTGCTGGCATTACGCTGGAGCGTGAAGCGCGCGATGTGACGATACATTTGCTTGAATACGTTGACTATAAGGCCCCCTATCTGACCGTGCGCGTGGTGTGCAGCAAAGGAACCTATATTCGCGTGTTGGGCGAGGATATTGGTGCGGCGCTCGGATGTGGAGCACATTTGCAGGCGTTGCGACGGACCCAGGTCGGGCATTTGCTGCTGGCCGATTGCATCACGTTAGACACGTTAATAGCGACACCCGAAGCTGAGCGTGCAGAATTGTTAGCTTCCGTTGATAGTCTTTTGTTATCTTTTCCTGAAGTGGTTTTGCCGGAAGCTTTAGCGCAACGTTTTTTGCAAGGCCAACGCTTGACGCTTGTGAAGGAAGGGGTCTCACCTCCGACCACGATAGGCCGGGTACGGGTATATCGTCAAACTGCCGAAACCACGGATGGCGGCGACGGCGTACCGCGTGAATTGCTTGGCACGGCTCAGTTACACGATTACGGCGTATTGGCGCCGGAAAGACTCGTTTCGACAGTGCCAAAAAAATAGCTAGTCTGGCTGCGTGATTTGCCTTGTATTCCTGTTGTCTTGTGCCAACAATGATAGGGTTCTTGCGCCCCTCAACTCTTTGAAATTACTGGGTTTTTGGCGATTTTTGCACTGCATCATGTTATAATTCTCGGCCTTCCGAATTCCGCTGCATTTACCAGGCCTCTCAGGGTTTGTACTGCGCGGGCTTTTACCGCGCACTTGCTGCGTTAATTACCGAATTCCTTACTGAATTCCTCTATATCCATAACAATATGTCAAACACAAAACGCGCTATCCGCAACATTGCCATCATTGCTCACGTCGACCATGGCAAAACTACCTTGGTCGACCAACTTTTGCGTCAATCCGGTACTTTCCGCGACAACCAACACGTCGATGCTCGCGTGATGGATTCGAATGATATTGAAAAAGAACGTGGTATCACGATTCTGTCAAAAAATTGCGCAGTCGAATATAACGGCACCCATATCAACATCGTTGATACCCCGGGCCATGCTGACTTCGGTGGCGAAGTTGAACGCGTGCTGTCGATGGTTGATAGCGTATTGTTGTTGGTCGATGCAGTTGAAGGTCCAATGCCACAAACGCGCTTCGTAACACGCAAAGCGCTGGAACTTGGCCTGAAGCCTATCGTTGTAGTGAACAAGATCGACCGTCCGGGTGCTCGCCCTGAGTGGGTCATCAACGCAACTTTCGAACTATTCGACAAGTTGGGCGCGACTGAAGAACAACTCGATTTCCCTATCGTCTATGCTTCGGCATTGAATGGCTACGCTAGCCTGGATTCGGATGTCCGCGAAGGTAATATGACGCCGTTGTTTGACGCTGTATTGCAGCACGTTCCTGCGCGCGAAGATGATCCAGATGGTCCTTTGCAACTGCAAATTACTTCGCTGGAATACTCGTCGTATGTCGGTAAAATCGGCGTTGGACGTATCTTGAGCGGCCGTGTTAAAGCCTTGCAAGATGTTGTTATCATGAACGGTCCTGATGACAAACCAGTTAGAGCGCGTATTAACCAGGTTCTGACTTTTAAAGGTTTGGACCGTGTTCTGGTTGACGAAGCACTGGCCGGTGACATCGTTCTGATCAATGGTATCGAAGAGATCGGTATCGGTACGACAATCTGCGCGCCAGATGCGCCGAACGGCTTGCCTATGCTGAAAGTCGATGAGCCAACGCTGACTATGAACTTTATGGTGAACAACTCGCCATTAGCCGGTCGTGAAGGCAAGTTTGTGACTACCCGTCAAATCCGCGACCGTCTGGATCGCGAATTGAAGGGCAATATGGCCCTGCGCGTAGTTGCTGCTGAAAACGATGATTCGACATACGAAGTGTCAGGCCGTGGTGAGTTGCATCTGACTATTTTGATCGAAAACATGCGTCGTGAAGGTTTCGAACTTGCTGTTTCGCGTCCTCGCGTTGTGTACAAGATGGTTGACGGTGTACGTCAAGAGCCGTTCGAGAATTTGACAGTCGATGTCGAAGAAGCGAATCAAGGCGGCGTCATGGAAGAGTTGGGTCGTCGTCGTGGTGATCTGCAAAACATGGAACCGGATGGTAAAGGTCGTGTACGTCTGGAATATCGTATTCCTGCGCGTGGCTTGATCGGTTTCCAGGGCGAATTCATGACATTGACACGCGGTACTGGCTTGATGAGCCACGTGTTTGACGAGTACGCCCCCGTTGACAATAGCAAGGGTGAATTGGGCGGTCGCCGCAATGGCGTGTTGGTTTCTCAAGATGATGGCGCTGCTGTTGCATACGCTATCTGGAAACTGCAGGAACGTGGTCGTATGTTCGTCAGCCACAATGATCCAGTGTATGAAGGCATGATTATTGGTATTCATTCACGGGATAACGATCTCGTCGTGAATCCGATCAAAGGTAAACAACTGACAAACGTGCGTTCGTCCGGTACGGATGAAGCGGTGCGTTTGGTGACGCCTATCCAGATGTCTCTGGAATATGCGGTTGAGTTTATTGAAGACGACGAACTTGTCGAAATCACACCGAAAAGCATCCGTTTGCGTAAGCGTTATTTGAAAGAGAATGACCGCAAAAAAGCTTCTCGCGACGCGTAATATATTAAAGCAGCGCATTTAGCTGGTACATAATGTGCCAGCGTTAATGTGGCACTAGTAACATCAACCCGTTAAGTTTGTAAGGCTAACCGCCATACAGATTTGACGGGTTTTTTACGTCTGGAATGGGGGAAGTGAACGTATGGTTTGCGCAGCTTCGGCAAAATTTTTAGGATAACGTTAGACTAAATGTTTTTATTTAACGAAGAGCGATGCCATGACGATGACTACACGAAAGTTAGGTAATTCC
This sequence comes from Glaciimonas sp. PCH181, assembly GCF_003056055.1. Lineage (NCBI taxonomy): Bacteria > Pseudomonadati > Pseudomonadota > Betaproteobacteria > Burkholderiales > Oxalobacteraceae > Glaciimonas > Glaciimonas sp. PCH181. The sequence goes on along the minus strand of NZ_PYFP01000002.1, from coordinate 124,891 downwards.
CCGTTGGCAGTTCCACCTCTGACATTTGGCGGGAATGTATTTGGATGGACTATCGATGCGCCAACTGCATTCACCTTGCTAGATAAGTTGGTCGATGCGGGGCTGAATTTTATTGATACCGCAGATGTGTATTCGCGTTGGGTGCCCGGTAATGATGGTGGAGAGTCCGAAACTATTATCGGCAACTGGCTTAAGCGCAGTGGCAAGCGCGAGCAGGTCATTATCGCGACCAAGGTCGGTATGGAGATGGGAAAAGATAAAAAGGGACTGAGTAAAGCCTATATCCAGGAAGCGGTCGAAGCCTCATTGCGCCGCTTAAATACAGATTATATTGACTTATATCAATCGCATGAGGATGATCCTTCAACGCCGTTGGCAGAAACCTTAGGCGCGTATGCGCGTTTAGTTGAACAAGGTAAGGTACGCGTCATTGGTGCTTCAAATTATTCCGCCGAGCGACTGCTGGAAGCGGTGACGATAAGTGAGCAGCAGGGCTACCCAAGCTATCAGTCGTTACAGCCGCAATACAATTTATATGAGCGTGCTGGATACGAACAAACGATGGAACCCTTTGTGTTAAAGCATGGTCTCGGCGTGATCAACTATTACGCACTGGCCAGTGGATTTTTAAGCGGAAAATATCGCAGTGAAAAGGATCTTGGAAAAAGTCCTCGTGGGCAAGCCGTAAAACGTTATCTGGATGCGCGTGGCTTGCGCATACTTGATGCGCTTGATAGCGTCGCATTGCGGCTTAACGCCACGCCGACTCAGGTTGCATTGGCTTGGTTAATCGCCCGCCCCAGCATCACCGCGCCGATTGTTAGCGCCACCACATTAGCGCAGGTAGATGATTTGATATTAGCGACCAGATTGTCGTTGGATGCAGCAGCCATAGCTCTATTGGATCAGGCCAGCGCGGAAACCTAAGCGGTAAGACGTGGTGTACTTGTGATCGTGCGATTGCATAGATGGCAGCAAAGACGCCGTGCCAAAGCGTGTTGCATTGCCATGAGGAAGTGTGCATTTAAAACGAAATTATTTTTTGAATTGATGAGCGTAAAATAACGTTCTTTATGGCAACTTAACCATAGCCTTGATTGGTTGCCATAGCCATCCATGATGAGTAGTCGTTTCAAACATCACACTTCAAATCGGTGAGCGCAATGAATCCAATTCCTTTTGAAAAAGTCGCATTTCTTGAAGCCAAAGCAGTGCTGGATAATGCCCCCTCGCTCTCCAAAGAAGAAAATTGGGCCGCCAAACGTCGCATGGAAGGTCCTGCTGATTTCAAGTTAAACGAGGCAACATATCATTGGGTGCTAACGCTACCTACCGAGGTATGGCCTCTGTGGTTAATGAAGAATTTTCCGAGAATTGCAAATCAGTTTGCCGAAGCTTGGAGAAAGCCTGATACCTGTGAAGGGCTGTTTGTACAGCTTTTGCTGGATCAACGCGGGACGCGTAAAGGTTTTCCTGTAAATGTATCGCGCGAGATCATGGCGTTAAAGTTATATTTCGATTCGAAGCCTGTGACCACGATGGGTAGGCGAGCGGACGATATAAAAAGATAGGTCGGTAAAAACAGGACCTATGATTTTTGCAATCTCGATATATCTACTTAATTGTGGTTTTTTTGAAGTTTTTAAACCTGCCTGCTTAGCTAAACAGCAGAAAAATACTGCGGTTAGGTTTAAAGTTTTCCGGTTCTAATCAGTTCTTCAAAACATCCTCCAGCAACTATTTTCATGAGTATTTTGGTTGAAAAATGCTCAACTGGAATAACTTCAAATCCGCCACAACGCAAAAATATGATCGGAAATAATATGGAGCGTGAAGAGTTTGCAAACATTCTTCTCAATGAAGGATTTGCAGAGGGCATCGTTGTGGATAAAGAGTCCAATGGATTTCTCGATTCCCACGTACATCCCTTCGAAGCGAAGGCGCTTATTCTCTCGGGTGAATTAAGTCTTCGGGTAGGTGACACGGAGCAACTGTATCAGCCGGGCCAGGTGTTTCACCTGCCTGCAAATACATTGCACTCGGAGCGTTATGGTTCGGTGGGTGTGAGTTATTTGGTCGGGCGGAAGTGACAACGCGGTACGAGCAAGCATTCCTTAAAAGTCATCACGATAGGCAATGAGTAGTTGCATGCAAATATTGGATGTTTGCGCGTTAAGCCTATTATTAACGTAACCATGCTCCTCTAATTTGACGAGAAACGCGATACGGTTTCCGGTTCCTATATCAAACTGCTGCACCATCCCCTTTATCCTGTATGCATCTGTCAATCACTCTCATCAGAGTGAGACCGGATATAATGCGTCCATCCCGATATTTAATTAAGCGCACCTGGTTAAACGCAATTCATCGCTCTTTTGTGCCGGCTTGCGTATCAAACGTCTGTGTAACTGTCGGAAGTCCTCTGCGTCATACTTGAGCGCGCCAACGTTTCCCTGTTTTTGTCATTGAAGCCATGTCTGTCGCAATGTTGGTGCAACGAGACATGATATTAAAACGTGAATCTAAGTGAATAACGAATTACACCAAAATGCGACGATTAGCCCAGTAAATACTGGAAAATCAAGTATCTACGGCGGCCGCAAAATCTCCGTTGCCCCCATGATGGATTGGACGGACCGGCATTGCCGACGTTTCCATCGTGAAATTACCCGCCATACCTGGCTTTATACCGAAATGGTAACGACCGGTGCTTTATTGCACGGCGATGTGCCGCGTCATCTGGATTTCAATGATGAAGAGCATCCGGTAGCCTTGCAATTGGGCGGTAGTGATCCTGCCGATCTGGCGAAAAGTGCCAAACTGGGCGAGCAATGGGGCTACGATGAAATCAATTTGAATTGCGGTTGCCCGTCTGAGCGCGTACAAAAGGGCGCTTTTGGCGCTTGTTTGATGGCTGAATCGAGCTTGGTTGCCGATGGCGTGAAAGCGATGCGCGACAGTGTCAGTATTGATGTGACGGTCAAGCATCGGATAGGGATCGATCAGATTGAGTCTTACGATTTCGTGCGCGATTTTGTCGGGACGATAGCCGATGCGGGCTGTAAGACCTTTATTGTGCACGCACGCAACGCGATTTTGAAAGGCCTGAGTCCTAAGGAAAATCGCGAAATTCCTCCTTTGAAATATGCCTTTGCGTACCAGTTAAAGCATGATTTTCCGGAGCTGGAAATTATTATTAACGGTGCCATCAAAACGACGGCTGAAATCGATCTTCATTTACAGCACGTGGATGGGGTGATGCTGGGGCGTGAGGCGTATCACAATCCTTATTTGATGGCCGATTTTGACGCTCGTTATTATGCCGATGCCGAAGCAACGCCGAAATCGCGTGCCGAAGTGCTGGCTTCTATGATTCCCTACATTCACCGTCAGCTAGAGTTGTATGGGCGCGATGGAAGTGGGCTGCGCCTGAATAGTATTACGCGGCACATGTTAGGTTTGATGGCCGGTCTGCCGGGCGCGCGCGGTTTTCGGCAAGTATTATCCGACTCGAAAAAGTTAGCTTCCGGGGATCCTGCATTGTTATTGGAGGCGGTGAGACGGATGCAGCCGTTGGCGGCCTGACCGATATTGCCATATGCCACGCCGTCGCAGTCGTCATATAGCCTCCAAGGTAGGGTAAATCTATTAAAATAGCGGCCTAACCTCAGATTAAATCTAGGCTCCGGTTTCAACTTGAGCCTATTTCAGGGCAAAAATATGTCAATTGCAACAACAGAAGAAATCATCGCCGAACTACGCGCTGGCCGCATGGTTATTCTGGTGGATGAAGAGGATCGCGAAAACGAAGGCGATTTGGTCCTGGCCGCAGATTTTGTCACGCCGGAAGCGATTAATTTCATGGCGAAGTATGCCCGTGGACTGGTTTGCCTGACTCTGACAGAAGAACGTTGCGCCCAGCTGGATCTGGGGATGATGACAAGTCGCAACGGGACGGCATACGGCACCAATTTCACTGTTTCCATCGAGGCGGCAGAAGGTGTCACTACCGGTATTTCAGCAGCTGACCGCGCTCGCACTATTCAGGCTGCGGTTGCTAAAAATGCTAAAGCCAGCGATATCGTCCAGCCGGGACATATTTTTCCGGTGAAGGCCAAAAAGGGCGGCGTGTTGATGCGCGCTGGCCATACTGAGGCCGGTTGCGATTTGACGCATATGGCGGGATTAACGCCAGCTTCGGTGATTTGCGAGATTTTGAAGGACGATGGCACCATGGCGCGTCTGCCCGATCTGCTTGAGTTTGCCAAAGAACACAATCTCAAGGTCGGTACGATCGCTGACCTGATTCACTATCGCAGCCATCATGAAAGTGTGATTGAGCGGCTGGCGGAACGTACCACCCAGACTGCGCAGGGAGTTTTTAAGACAATTGCCTATCGCGATACGCCAAGCGGCGGCGCACATCTGGCGTTATTGCACGGTGTTCCTACACCGGATGTAGAGACGCTGGTACGGGTGCATCAACCGGTCTCCATACTGGATTTGCTCGAAACGCAGGCGACTAATCATTCCTGGAATATGGCCTCGGCGCTAGCAGCCATTGCAGCCTCCCCGTGCGGCGTAGTAGTGCTGCTGAACTGCGAGCAATCATCCGAGCAGATATTTGCCAAGTTTGCGGCGCTAGATGCGAATTGCGAAGACGGTAAGGCAGCGGTGCCGCGTCTGGATTTGCGGACTTACGGTATCGGCGCACAGATTCTGAAGGATCTCGGCGTCGGCAAAATGAAATTGCTCGCAAGTCCTAGAAAAATGCCTTCAATGGCTGGATTCGACCTGCACGTGACCGGTTATCAAAATAAACCGAATGGTGAAGGTTAAAAAAGCATAGCTGCGTTGCGCAGGTCTTTTAAGGGGCCAGTGCAGATAGCGTGAAAATGCTATTGGGATGCGACCATTCGGTGATTGTTTCACAGTGTTATTGTCAGTAATAAAAGTAATTCAAATGATGCTCAAAGCGCGCTGCGCATAAAGGAAAACTATGACAGTCGGAACTTATGAACCTAATCTGGACGGCGTCGGTTTGCGAATCGGTATTGTGCAAGCGCGTTTTAATGAAGATGTCTGCCATGGCTTGCTATCAGCGTGTTTAGGCGAATTGAAACATCTGGGTGTCGTCGATGAAGACATTCTGCACGTCAGTGTGCCGGGTGCGTTGGAAATCCCGTTGGCCTTACAAAAATTAGCTGAAACGTTGCAGTTCGATGCATTGGTTGCCATCGGCGCGGTGATTCGTGGCGAGACTTATCACTTTGAATTGGTCTCGAACGAATCCGGCGCGGGTATTAACCGTGTTGGCCTTGAGTTCGGCATCCCCATCGCCAATGCTGTGTTGACGACCGAAAACGACGAGCAAGCCGAAGTACGGATGGCGGAGAAGGGCATTGATGCCGCCCGCGTAGCCGTCGAGATGGCAAATTTGACGATTGCCTTGGAAGAACTGGCTGAGTCATCCAGCGACGAAGAATAATAGGCAACGCAAGGATTACATTAGTTGCTAGAGAAGTATCGAAATAGATGGCCGCTATACATTATTAAGTCATCAAAATAAGCGTCATAACGCGTAAAAAAGAGTGTAAGTTGCGTATCAGCCGTATTAGCCGTGCGTATTTAAATGGTTTACCGCCAACCGTGAGGTTGGCACACAAGTCGGAAAATTTATGACCAACAAATCCCAAGAGCATCCTAAGCACGCCAACCCAAGCAAAAGCCGTACGCCCCGTCATCGGGCGCGCGAATTTGCCTTGCAAGGGTTGTATCAATGGCTGTTGAATAACGAGGATGTGTACGACATCCAGGCCAATATCCGTGAGGCGCATGGATTTGATAAAGCGGATGCCGAGCATTTCACCTCGCTTTTATTCGGCGCGATCAAGGATGCGGCTACTTTGCGTGGGGAACTGGCACCGTTGATCGATCGCAAAATTACCGAGCTTTCGCCGGTTGAGCACGCGGTATTGCTAATTGGTGCGTTTGAATTGCAAAACCATCTGGAAATTCCTTACAAAGTGGTGATCAACGAGGCGGTTGAGCTGACCAAATCATTCGGCGGCATTGATGGTCATAAGTACGTCAACGGCGTGCTGGACAAATTTGCCGCCAAAGCACGGGAAACTGAAGTTAACGCCGGTCGCCGTTCTTAATACCAGGCCGCTAGTGCCTGTAGCCTGAGTGATACCTTTCGGTCAGATAACGAAGGTTATCTACCGAGCCACCGCGCTGTGGTGCGCAAGTTTGGAAGATATTGAATTTCAGAAGCCCGCACACCACCGCCACACCGAGTGCGCCTGGTAAACGTGCCATACGTCTGCGGCAAGTTTGGCTTCAAAAGCACGATTGGTCTGCCCGACTATTTAGCATCGCACCATCCTACTTCTGTATGTAAAGACGTCTCAATGAACCTCACAAATCTGGCTTCGCGCCTTGATAATATCGCTCTTTTTCACGTCATGGAATTGGCAAAAATGGCCGCGGCGCTTGAGCATGAAGGCCGTCATATTATTCATATGGGCATCGGCGAGCCCGATTTTACGGCACCGCAAGGGGTAGTCGATGCCGCCACTGCAGCGATGCAAGCTGGCAAAATGCAATACACGTCAGCCACGGGTTTGCCTGCGTTGCGCAGCGCGATTTCTACGCACTATCAAGAGGTCTACGGCCTGAACATTGCGCCGTCGCGGATTGTTATCACCGCTGGTGCATCTGCTGCTTTGCTGCTGGCTTGCGCTGCTTTGGTCGAGAAGGGGACCGAGATCTTGATGCCCGATCCATCGTATCCTTGCAATCGCCATTTTGTGGCAGCGTTCGAAGGTTCTGCGAAGATGATTCCGAGCGGTCCTGCGGAACGTTTTCAGCTTTCCGATGCTGCCGTGCAGGCGCATTGGGGGGAGGCTACACGTGGGGTATTGCTAGCATCGCCGTCGAATCCAACCGGTACGTCGATTCTGGCAACGGAACTGGCGAAAATCGTTGCTACGGTGCGTGCCCACGACGGGTTTACCATCGTGGATGAAATATATCAGGGTCTTACGTATGATGCGGCGCCGTTCTCCGCGCTGTCGCTTGGCGACGACATCATTGTGATCAACAGTTTTTCCAAATATTTCAACATGACCGGCTGGCGTTTAGGGTGGCTGGTGCTGCCGGAAGCCCTGGTGCCGCACGTTGAAAAGCTGGCCCAGAATCTGTTTATATGTGCGTCATCAATTGCTCAGCATGCGGCTATCGCGTGTTTTTCACCAGCATCGATCGCCATTTATGAGGCCCGCAAAGCCAAGTTTAAACAACGTCGTGATTATCTGGTTCCTGCATTAATCGCGCTGGGATTCAAAGTGCCGGTGATTCCGGACGGTGCGTTTTATGTGTACGCCGATTGCAGTGATCTGAGCGATAACGCTGATCGATTGACCAAAGAAATTTTGAACGAAGTCGGCGTGGGCGTGGTGTCCGGATTGGATTTTGGACCTTACACCGCGTCTAATTACATTCGTTTTTCGTACGCGACTTCGATGGAAAATTTGCACGAAGCGATTCGCCGTTTGGCAACTTTTTTCGGAAAGTGATAGTCCGCAGTGCCGATATGCGTCTGAGTTTCAGTAACCTATCTGCACTGCAAATGTAAACAGCTTCACCATCAGTATCAATCACATTCATGACATCAACGGAGCGTTCTATGGAATTCGTTTTTACACAGCCGCAAGCTGCCGTGCCAGTTGAGGGCACTAGTCAATTATTCCCTGTGCATCGTATTTATTGCGTCGGGCGAAATTATGTAGAGCATGCAAAAGAGATGGGAAACACCGGTCGCGAAGCGCCATTTTTCTTTTTGAAACCAGCGGACGCCGTCTTGCCCATCGCGGATGGCAGTATCGGCGAAATGGCTTACCCATCGCAGACTAAAGATTTGCACCACGAAATTGAGCTGGTGGTAGCGCTGGGTAGCGGCGGTAAAAATATTCCCGCTGCCGAAGCGGTAAAACATATTTACGGTTACGCCGTGGGTCTAGACATGACGCGCCGTGATTTGCAGGCAGAAGCTAAAAAACTTGGCCGCCCTTGGTGTACCGGTAAAGGTTTTGATCAATCTGCGCCGATTTCGACAATTCGTCCGATCAGTGCCACCGGTGAAATTGCGCAAGGTCCGATCCAGCTCAGCGTCAATGGTCAGCCGCGTCAAAAAGGCGATATCAACCAATTGATTTGGAGCGTCGCAGAAACCATCGAGCAGCTGTCCAGCTTCTTTGAACTGCGCGCTGGCGATCTGATTTTTACCGGAACACCTGCAGGCGTTGGTGCCGTAGTCGCCGGTGATCTACTGGAAGGCAGCGTTGAAGGTGTCGGTGAATTGCGCTTGCGTCTGGTGTAGTTTATTAGTTTTAAATGTGCGTACTTTTTGTGCATTAAGTGTTTGAATTGCGTTAGTCATTTAATCGCATGATGCCCTGCCGGGTGATTGTTTACCTGGCCGGGCAATGACCGTTTGTCGCCAGTTCGTGGGGAAATTAATGAAGCTTTATAGTTACTTCCGTAGTTCTGCCTCTTATCGGGTGCGTATCGCACTTAATCTTAAAGCGCTGCCTTCTGACATCATTCCAGTGCATCTTTTGAAGCATGGTGGCGAACAATTAAGTCCTTTATACCGTCAACTGAATCCAAGCGGTCTGGTGCCGACATTTGTGGCGGATGACGCAGAGTCGGGCCGGGCAGTCCTGACGCAATCGCTGGCCATTATCGAATATCTGGAGGAGGCTTATCCAGGCGTTGCATTGTTGCCGAAGACGCCGATTGATCGCGCTTTTGTGCGCAGTATCGCGTTGCTCATCGCTTGCGATATCCACCCGATTAGCAACCTGCGGGTATTGCGTTATTTGTTACGAGATTTAAAGGTAGATGAAGAGGCCAAGAATCAATGGTATCGACATTGGTGTGAGCTGGGCCTGACGGATTTGGAAACAACGCTTGCCGCTGATCCGCGCGTGGGCAAGTTTTGCTTTGGCGACACGCCGACACTGGCAGACTGTTGTCTGGTGCCGCAAATATTCAATGCAGAGCGACAAAAATGTGATTTGTCGGGCATGCCGACATTGATGCGTATTGTCGATAATTGCCGCCAACTTGACGCATTTATCATGGCAGCACCGGGAAACCAGATCGATGCCGAGATCTGAGCACCAGCACAGAAAACATAACAACACGTAATGCGTGATACTAGCCAATTGGGTTTTCTACTTTGAAGGGCGAAGACGCCAGCTGTGGCGTCTTCTTTGCCTTCTGTCACACGTGATTTTCAATTATCGCAACCTATCGACTGGTCTGAGAGGCGCTATTTCTACAGATTTTATCTTGGAGCATTTGCATGTTTAGTCTGTTTGAAAAACTGATTCATCCCTATCCCGATACCGTCATCGCACCGCCGCCACGCGGCTTTGTTGCGTTCGTCTGGGCGTGTACCAAAGGCTTACGTCGCTATATTATTTCCATGACTTTGCTCACCGCAGCCATCGGTGCATTTGAGGCCGTATTGTTCGCGATGATGGGAAAAATCGTCGACTGGTTAAGCCACGTTGAGCCCGCACTTTTATGGACGCAGGAGCGCGGAAATTTGCTGTTGCTTGCAGGCGTATTAATCGCCAGCCCCATCGTTGTTGCCCTACAAACCTTATTCAAGCAACAGGCGTTGGCGGGAAATTTTCCGATGATGCTGCGCTGGAATTTTCACCGTCTGATGCTGAATCAAAGCATGGGGTTTTATCAGGATGAGTTCGCCGGACGGGTTGCCGCCAAGGTCATGCAAACTGCGCTGGCGGTGCGCGATATCTGTATGATTTTGGGCGATATTCTGGTGTTTGTGATGATCTACTTTGTCACATTGGTCGCGGTGGTTGGCAGCTTCGATATCTGGATGTTGGCACCGTTTCTGGGCTGGGTCGCGTTGTACGCCTGTGCGCTGCGTTATTTTGTGCCGCGCCTGAGTCGCGTGGCGCAATCGCAAGCCGATGCGCGGTCGCTGATGACTGGCCGTATCACGGATGCGTACACCAATATTGCTACTGTGAAATTGTTTTCACATGCTGGTCGCGAAGCCGGTTATGCACGCTCAGCAATGCAGGAATTTTTGCATACCGTACATCGCCAAATGCGTTTGGTAAGCGGCTTTGAGATAGTCAACCATATCCTCAGCATGTTATTGATCATCAGCACTGCTGGTGTTGTGTTGTGGCTGTGGACGCAAGGACAGGTCGGTATTGGCGCTGTCGCCGCCGCCACCGCGATGGCGTTACGCCTGAGCGGTATTTCGCACTGGGTCATGTGGGAAATGGCATCGCTGTTCGAGCAAGTCGGGACGGTTCAGGACGGTATCAATACCTTATCCCGGGTCCATACCATCAACGATCTTCCGGATGCGACACCGCTCCACGTACATCACGGTGAAGTCCGTTTTGAGAATGTTACTTTTGCCTACGGTGGACCGCGACCTGTCATTCAAGAACTGTCGTTGCATATTGCTCCGGGTGAGAAAATCGGTCTGGTAGGGCGCTCAGGTTCGGGCAAGTCCACCATTGTCAATTTGCTGCTGCGGTTTTACGATGTCGAGCAGGGGCGCGTGCTGATCGATGGTGTTGATATACATCACGTTACCCAAGATAGCTTGCGCGCCCAAGTCGGGATGGTGACGCAAGATACGTCGCTGTTGCACCGTTCGGTGCGCGACAACATTCTTTACGGACGTCCTGATGCGAACGACGCAGACATGATCGCCGCCGCCAAGCGGGCCGAGGCGCATGAGTTCATTCTTAATTTGGTTGATGCCAAAGGACGCACCGGTTACGACGCGCATGTGGGTGAACGCGGCGTCAAGTTGTCCGGCGGCCAGCGCCAGCGGATCGCGATTGCCCGTGTAATGTTGAAGGATGCGCCTATTTTATTGCTGGATGAGGCGACCAGTGCGCTCGACTCCGAGGTCGAAGCAGCGATCCAGGCCAGCTTGTATCGGTTGATGGAGGGCAAGACCGTGGTCGCGATTGCGCATAGATTGTCGACCATCGCAGCGATGGATCGCCTGATTGTTCTGGATAAGGGGCGCATCGTTGAGCAAGGAAGTCATCAGGAGTTACTGGCAAGCGGCGGCCTCTACGCGCGGCTATGGGCGCATCAAAGTGGTGGATTTTTGGGTGAAGAAGCGGAAGAGGGGATCGAAGAAGAAATCGCGTGAAATTAGAAATTTGTGTAGATAAATGATTGACGTTGCTTGCACATCGTAAGGCGTGGAATTAATCTTCATTGCTAGCGCCGTCTTTATCACACTGCCAAAGCAGCCACTCAAAGCCCGGAAATCCCGCGATTTCCGGGCTTATTAACATCCTCGTTATACTCATAAAAAAGGTTACGCGACATGCATTCATCATCTTTTGCGTATCCTTATCCCTCTTGCATTAAAGCAATAGAAAAGTACATTTAATACTTTTCTCCCTCCTTTTAGTCATTGTTCACAGTAAATCTTGCCGCTTGTCCTACAAAGTAATAAGCGCATGTCCTATATTGAGCGTTTGCCTCGGTTGCTAAGATTCTTACATCGGATTGATGTTCTTCAGCGATCTACGATTTCTAGTGCGCAGTCACTGGATTCTGCCAAATGCGGTCGAGATTTACAGAATTTGTAGACCGCGCAATCTAACCTGCTCCTACGAAAGAGGTCTAATGATGCGAAATACTGCTTTGAAAAATGCACGGCGCGATATGCAAGCTTTAGTACGAGAGGCCCAACTCACGTTTCGGGAGGCTTCTAATGAGACGGGTGAAAAAGCGAATGCATTGATCAGCAAAGGCATAGGATTATTAGACGACACCCTTACTAAAGCTCAGCAGGTGCAAAGCGCTGCGATTGATAGTGGCCGAGAAATGGTCACCACAACCGACGAGTTCGTTCACGAAAATCCTTGGCGTGCCATTGCCGTTTCGCTCGGTATAGGTCTGCTGGCTGGCATTTGTATTTCACGTAAGTAGAAAGCATGCATTGATATTCAGCGACGTAATCCAGGCGATCGTGATCCACAGATTTGTTTGATACCGCGCGCCTTTTGATCAAGCTAATAACGTAAGGAAACACATAATGAGCGCCAAACAAACTACTAAACCTGATGCTACATCAGCCAATAAATATCCCCCCATTGATGTAGATGCAATTCGCGCCGCTGCGCAAAATTTGGATGATGGTGCAGTCACGTCTGGGTATCAGGGCAATCGTGAAGAAGTGATTGCATTATTGAACAGCGCACTGGCGACGGAATTAGTATGTGTGATGCGATACAAGCGTCATTATTTCACTGCTAGCGGATTGGAAAATTCAGCTATTAAAGCAGAGTTTCTAACCCATGCTCAAGAGGAAGAAGGTCACGCTGACATGATCGCTGAACGTATTGTTCAGTTAAATGGTAAGCCGGACTTTAATCCAAAAGGTATCACTGAACGGAGTCATGCAGAGTATGACGATTCCAGCGATATCAAAAGTATGATCAAAGCAAATTTGATTGCGGAGCGCATCGCGATCGAAACCTACCGTCAGATGATAGAACGCATTGGCGATAGCGATCCTACTACCCGCCACATGCTAGTCAACATCATGGCGGTTGAAGAGGAACACGCCGACGATATGCGCGACTTACTCGGTTGAAGGCGGCGTTAAATTAACTGTTGAATATCTGAATAATCACCACCAGGAGAAGGCAATGAATTGGGACATTATTGAAGGTAACTGGAAACAGCTTAAAGGCAAAGTTAAAGCCCAATGGGGCAAATTGACAGATGATCATATCGATGTAATCGCCGGTAAACGGGATGACCTCAGCGGAAAAATCCAAGAAGCCTACGGCGTAAATAAAGACGAAGCCGAAAAGCAAATTAAAGCGTTTGAAGAGAGCAATAAAGATTATCGGCCATAACGTTTTATAACGAACGCCATTGCATCTGCGTCGCGAAATAATGCTATTGAGCGACGCGGTGCTCAGATAACTTTGTTTCGATCCTGAAAAATTGTAAAGGAAAAACACGATGACTCTGAATAAACTATTTGCTACCGTTTTAATCAGCGTAGCCACATTAAGTAGCGCCTCTTTCGTAATGGCGGCGGAAGGTTCAAAAGCCACCTATAAAGCGGCGGAGGATTCAGCCGATGCCACCTATAAAGCTGACAAGGCAAAATGCGATTCACTGAGCGGTAACGATAAGGATGTTTGTTCCAAGCAGGCTAAGGCCACTCGTGAGCATACTAAACAAGACGCAAAAGCCATGTATAAAAATACGCCTAAGGCCGCTGCCGATGCCCGCAAATCAGAAGCTGATGCGGACTATGCCGTTGCCCGGGAAAAATGTAACTCTCTGGCAGGAAATGCCAAAGATGTATGCGTAAAGGAAGCTAAGGCTGCTAAGACTGATGCTGTTGCTAATGCCAAGGCACGCAAGAATGTGACCGAAGCGCGCACGGATGCTAATAAGGACAAAAATGATGCAGCTTATGCTGTAGCCGCCGAAAAATGTAATAGCAAAGCGGGCCCTTCCAAAGATGCATGTATTAACGCCGCAAAACTGCAATTCAATCAGTAAAAATAAAGGCAAAAAGCGCAATTTGGTATGAACGATTGAGCAGTACGAAACAGCCATACTTCATGACTTTATAGAAATATCAGGGATATAACTTTACGCATTTCATGTAGGACTTATAGGAGAAACATATGACCACAATCACCAAACGTTTTGCCGGATTCTTTTTTGCGCTGTTTATGCTGTCACTAGCTGGTTGCGCCTCGACAACAACGCACGAAGGGACTGGCGCTTATGTTGATGATGCCGTCATTACTACCAAAGTGAAGGCTGCGATTTTTAACGAGCCAACATTGAAATCTGCAGAAATTAACGTTGAAACCTATAAGGGCGTGGTTCAGTTAAGCGGTTTTGTGGCGCAACGTCAAGATGCTGCTACCGCATCGAATGTTGCAGGCACCGTTAAAGGTGTGCAATCTGTAAAGAATGACATCCGACTGAAGTAAGTCAATGGATGATGGGCCAGCATAGCTGGCTCGGGAACAACGGTCCCGGAAGTTTTCATTAGAGGACTTCCGGAATTGTCGTTAGTAAGTGCTGACAGCGATATAGCGATATAAATAGCGTTGCGGTATTTACATTATTTCGAATTGGTCTCACACTAAAAATGGTTTTAATTGAGCATAGGCGTGTTCGAATTTCAGAGGGAGTTGACACGATGTATTTAGTTACGTGTAGCCAGCGATCTTTGAAAGCAAACCGTAAAACGTTAGTTTTACCACCGCCTCATTGTTTAAATACCGATTGTTAAATTTATGATAAAAATTTTAGTGGTTGACGACCATGCTGTAGTACGCGCAGGCGTCCATTACTTTATCGCTGATGTACCGAATATGGAAATCGGTGGCGAGGCAGCCAGTGCTGAAGAGGCGATCCGCATGGTGCGCGCTCAGGACTGGGATATTGTGTTGCTCGATATTGCTATGCCGGACAAAAGTGGCGTCGAGGTGTTGAAACAAATAAAACGCGAAAAGCCTAAATTGCCCGTTTTGATCCTGAGTATGCACCCCGAAAATCGCTATGCCGTGCAAGTTCTGCGCAGTGGGGCAAATGGCTATGTGCAGAAAGAAGCATTGGCGACCGAATTAGTGAAGGCAATCAACACGATTTTGGATGGACATAAATATATCAGTTACGGCGTTGCAGAATTATTAACCGCCGATCCGGGTACCGACGATCAAAAGCCTTTGCATGAATTGTTGTCTGACCGCGAATATGAGATTTTTTATAAATTGAGCCAAGGCGAAGGAGTGACGAAGATTGCCGATGAATTATGTCTTAGTGTGAAAACGGTGAGCACTTATCGCACGCGCGTATTGCAAAAAATGAGTATGACCAATAATGCCGACATTATTTACTATGCAATCAAAAATAACTTGATTGATTGAGGGCTATAAATTGGAGTAAATTGTTGGGAATTTGTAGGGCGCTACAGTAGGTGTGACTGCAAATACATAAATAACGAACGAACGTAGGCGTTGCTGGATCGGGAGTTTATCCACAGATGCAGCACTATTATTGTTTTATCATTCGTAAGGATGCTTTCCTTTTCTATGATGGGGCGTCAGCGTAACCGCTATATGTGTACTTACGGATGTTGTCGAATGTATCAAAACTTTCATGAAAAAAACTAACGCCTCGCTACCCGCAAAATCTCGCTCAGCGCCGCTGCGTATTTTCTTGGTGGAAGACTCGATTGATGTACGGGATTGGATTATTGAAACCGTAAAAGGTATTCAAGGCGTCACGTTGGCTGGTTTTTCTGAAGAGGAAAACGATGCTTTACAAAAAATTGATGCTGAGCCTTACGATATACTGATTCTTGATATCGAGCTTAAGCAGGGCAATGGCATGAGCTTGTTAAAAACGCTCTCTAAGTCGAATAAATATTTAGATAACCTAAAAATTATCTTCAGTAATAACGTTAGTCAGGTATATCGACGCGCAGGAGAGCAATACGGCGTCCGCTTCTTTTTCGATAAAACTTCTGAGTTCACCAAATTGCGTACTTTGCTTGAAGAACTCGGTGCGAGTGATCATGAATCCCTGCCTGAGCATAGGTAATGCGCTGATATGCGATAAAAATATGTGCAATGGTGGTCTGAAAAATCCACAAGACATCCTGTAATACCGTTGCCAATAACGCTTCCTCTGATCGAAAGAGGCCGATAACGGCGTTGCCATCTGTTCTAGTGTGAACAACCTGTTCTTTCCACGACTTTAACAATTAACGGGAGTGTTTCTCCTTTAATTGTGGCCCTAAGACGTAAAGCCGCGAGGAAAATTTGAATAAAAAGAACACGCATATTGTTCGTGAAGTGAGCGACGATCACCCCCATTATCAGTACCTACTGAAGAGTCGTGCACTAGAACGTTTTGCCTCCACTGAAATTTACGTCTCACGCACCGTTGCTAGTGCCGTCGCGTTGACTCTCGTTGTCATGGTCGTCGTCAGTCTGGCCCTGGCGTGTGCCTGGTTTGGTGTCGATAGCCGCGGCGCTCTGCGTGCATTGGGCACCTTACATCCCAATATCATCCTTGGATTCCTGACTGGCGGCGCTAGTCTTTTGTTGCAATGTACCGCTGTCGCGCAGCGTCGTCCCGTTAAATTAATGGCGCAAGCGCTGGCGCTTGTTACATTGTTGCCTGCGGCCATTTTTCTAGCGCAGCAAGTATTTGGTACTGCCGGAAAATTCGATCAGTTATTTGTCTTGGCGCTCCCCGGCACCATTCCAAATAAAATCATAATGCATCCCTTTGCCGCAATTGGCTTTTTCTTTATAGGCCTGTCGTTGCTGGCGCTTGATTACTGTACGCGGCATCAACATTACCCGGCTGAATACGTGGCCAGTGTATTGGTGTTCTTTAGCGCTATTCCCTTATTCGGATATTTATATAACGTCGAGATCATGACGCAGATGATCAACGGGACTGCTGTTCCGTTGATTGCTGCGTTGTGTTTTTTGTTGTTTGGGATTGCGCTATTGATGTCGCGTCCGCGTCATTTATTAATGGCGATAATTACGCGTAATGCTCCCGGCGGGCAAATGCTGCGTCGATCACTGCCGCAGATGTTAACCCTTTTAATAGTGCTGAATTGGCTGGCCGATTGGGGTGCACGTCAGGGTTTTTATGAGCATGATATGGTGCCGCCGCTGCTGACGCTCATCGGTGGCGGTTTGCTGTTATTTATTTTTTGGCGCATCGCGGGTAAAGTCGATCGGGAATATAGTGCTCGGCTGCAAAGTGCTGCTGAATTAGCTGAGGCGAGTGCTTTACTGATTGCCGTCAGTGACAATACCAATGATCCGATTTTTGTCAAAAATCGTACGGGAAATTTGATCTTTGCAAATCCTGCGTGTCTGCGCCAATTCGGTATGAGCTGGAGTGAAGCAAAGTTGCGGCGTAGTCGCGAACTGTTTCCGCGACAAGAAGACGCTGATCGAATAGATCATAACGATGTCGGCATCATGGAAGCGGGGACATCTCAAACGTTAGAGCAAACGGTTCTGCTGAAATCAGGAGTCATCACGTTCCAGGTCACCAAAGCACCATGGTCTGATTCGCAGGGCAAGATCATGGGCATTGTTGGTATCGCAACCGATATTACCGAGCGCAAGCATGCCGAGGATTCGCTCCGGCAACGGGAGTTGGAATTAGAGCGCACAATTTTCCAGCGTACCGCGTTACTACGCGATTTGACGAACCACATAGAGGATGTACGCGAAGAAGAAAAGCGCGCCATCGCCCGCGAGTTGCATGACAACATGGGCGCTGCACTTACCGCGCTAAGTATGCATTTGGAGGGCGTCTATAAAGTGTTGCCCGACGATTCATTATGGGAAGAACGGCGCATGCGGATTCAGGAATTATTGCGTTCATTGGTGGCTACTACGCGCCGGATTCAAACAGAACTGCGACCGAATATGCTTGATCTTTTTGGCCTGAAAGCGGCCATTACAGAGCAACTGGATGACTTCGGTCAACGCACTGAAATTCTTTGTCGCGCCAGTTTTCCCGATGAGAGCGTCACTATTGACCATAAAATCGAAATCGCTGTGTATCGGATGTTGCAGGAGATATTAAATAACGTTGCCAAGCATGCGCAAGCCACCAAGGTCAACGTCATACTCGATCTCGATGAAGATAGACTGGCTTTATCTGTCTGTGATAACGGCAAGGGGATTTCGCCAGAGCGACTGGAAAATGTGCACACGCATGGATTGCGCGGGCTAAAAGAACGCGCCAGCTTTCTGGGAGGTAAGGTTGTGTTTAAAGCTGCTCAGTTTGATGGCAAATCTGTGGGAACGATGGTCGTGATTGAGGTGCCGCTGACTTCTCCGACGCAGGGTTCGGTTGGTGAAACGCCAGCTCCTGCTCAGGTGCCGTAATAGCCATCGTACTCGCATCGTGCTGGCGTCAAACTGCAAATTGCGCCAATTCCTACATTGTTATCAGAAGATGTCTGATAGATAGCGATAACTTTCCCAGCTAAAGTGTAAACACATCCAAAAGCGCGGGTTCGGCAAATAGTCTTAATGTGCCCAAATTCTTTGTTTGTAGCGTCGCTAGCTGCATTTGTCCACGGTATTGGGTGCGGCAATATTTTGCGGTCTGCGTTGTTCGGTGTATTTCTTATTCACGTATTTATTCATTTACTCAGGAGTTTGAAAAAATGAACAAAGACCAAGTCAAAGGCAGCGTTAAAGAAGCTGCTGGCAAAATTCAAGAGAAAACCGGGAAATTGGTTGGCAGCAACAGTCAACAAGCCAAAGGGATGGAAAAGCAAATTTCGGGAAAAGTGCAAAAAGGTGTTGGAGATGTGAAAGAGTCCATCAAAGACGCGCAAAAAGGTCGCTGATTCAGACGCGATCGCAGTGCGCAATTTGGTGCGCACTGACCAGACGTTGGTACTAAATTGGTGCGTTTAATTCGCCATTTAGTATCGACGTTTTTTTGCCACAAGGATTGCGCTATATTGATACAAGGATTGCGCTATATTGATAAAAGTATGGAAAAGAGCCCTGTAATGGGCTCTTTTTTTGTTTTAGCAATCAGACGCCACCAGAATACTGCAAGAGATCTTTTCTACTAGCAAGCTGTCGGTGGAACCGCGCCACCAGCGTAATGCCATAGGCTTCTTGCGAGAATGCGCGATGATCACTAAATCGATCCCTAGCTGGGTCACCAGGTCGCCTATGACGTTGATCGGTTCGCCGCTCTCAAAGTGGGTAATGACCTTCAGCCCGACATCGCTTAGGAGCTTATGACCCTTAGTCAATTCCTGCTCTAACAGGGCTTTTTCCGAAGTAATCGCTGATTCAGCAACGAATTCACCGGCCATTAAATAAGTGGCGAGGTTTATAACGCCCAAAAGATGTACTTCGACTTCCGGGCCGGGCGCGAGGCGGATACAGGCATGCAGCGCGCAACGGCTTTCAGGTGTGCCATTGTAGGCGACAAGAATTTTTCGATACATATGCCCTCCGGAGGTGATGACTTCTTTTATCATAACGCAGACTGACTGTGCTCACCAGTTGTGTAAATGAGGTGAAAACGGCGTACTAGCCATGCTGCTATTGCATAGACCGCTTATCTCAACGTAGACTATTGGCTATATTTAAATAGTAGGGATAGTTTCTATTTGCGGTAGCCTTTTTTAAGCCAATCCGCATTAATAAAGGTCGTCGGTCCTACCTTGAGGCATCAAATAATAACGCATAAAGGGTCGCAGAATGTCGGACGAAAATGTGAATCAGATCATGATGCAGACTATTGCCAATCAGGGAATAGATGCCAATGAAATCGTCATCGTGGGCGGTGGTGCTGGCGGTCTCGAATTAGCCTGCAAGCTGGGTCGTAAACTTGGCCACGGTCATGTCACTCTGGTGGACCGCACTTTGTACCACATTTGGAAACCTTCCTTGCACGAAGTCGCAGCGGGAACCCGTGATATACATCAAGAGGGTTTATCGTACCAAATGCTGGCGCATGATAATAAATTTCGTTTCGTCTATGGCGCGATGAGCGCGCTGGATAGTGCGCACAATACCATTACAGTCGATGCGCTCAATGATGAGGTCGGAACTGAGATACTTCCACCGCGTCAGATTGCTTTCCGTAAGTTGGTCATTGCGGTTGGCAGCGTGTCCAATTACTTTGGACTGACTGGCGCAGAAGAAAATACCATTTCACTCAATTCCACAGAGGATGCAGAGTATTTTCGTCGACGCTTACTAAAATTGCTCGCCTTGGCCGACGTCAAAAAAGAATTTTCTCCAGATGCCGGTATCGATATCGTGATAGTTGGCGGCGGTGCAACCGGCGTTGAATTGGCAGCGGAATTACGCGAAGCCAGCGGTGTGTATACCGACTACGACTTTCCGCGGCTGCATCCTGATAAAGATGTACGTATTACTATTCTGGAAGGTGCGCCGCGCTTGCTGGCACCGTTGCCAGAGCGCGTGTCTAAAGCCGCCACCAAGCTGCTGCGCGAGCGGGATGTACGAGTGGTGACCGATTGTCGTGTAGCCAGTATTGCGGATAGGTTTGTCACGGATGCGAATGGCAACGATTACCCATCCGATTTGTGTGTTTGGTCGGCAGGGATCAAAGCGCCGGATTTGTTAAAGTCGCTCGGATTGCCTGTCACCAGATTAGGCCAGCTCGAAGTAGATGGGGCGTTGCAGGTAAAGGGGACTCAGAATATTTTTGCGCTGGGCGATTGCGCCGCTAGCATCGGTGCGGATGGCAGGCTGGTGCCGCCACGTGCACAGGCCGCGCATCAGCAGGCTGACTATTTACTGGGGAGGTTTGTCCGCGAACACAAAAAACAGGTCGTATCTGATGCGCCGTATGTGTACAAAGATTATGGTTCGCTAGTCTCATTTGGCAAAAGTACCTCGGTCGGTACTTTGATGGGATCGCTGACAAAGCTGGGATGGTTTGTCGACGGCTTCTTCGCCCGTATGATGTACACCAGTTTGCATTTGCTGCATTTGAATGCACTATTGGGGCCGATACGCACAGGCGTTACTGCGACGGCCAGTAGTTTGATGAAACATGCCAAACCTTCCGTAAAGTTACATTAACAAGAAGATGGGCGTTGAAAATGCGCGAGGTGTGCATTCAAGTTCTGATCTAAAAATGCTGCTGGCGGTTATTGGACAATTGTCCAATAACCGCCAGCAGCATTTTATATTGACCGGAATTATTTACCGATCTGGTTTCCGACTACGCCACCAACAGCTGCACCGCCGACAGTACCTAGTGCACTACCGCCAGTTAACACGGCGCCAGCTACTCCGCCTACGCCTGCACCGACTGCCGTATCTGCACCGCGGTGGGACATGCCGCCGCAACCAGCTAGCGAAACAAGCAGGGTTAAGGTGACGGCGCTGACAAGAATATTGTGTACGGTTTTCATAATGCTTTCCTTTTTGGAAGAGATATCGGGATATTTCCCCGATGGAGAAAAACTATTGCAGCCAATATCGTGATAACGGCTTGTAGTAGTATTCTTTGCCTCTACCGTAACTGTTGCTATCAGCCATACACTCATTACCCTGTAGGACTTTTCCTGCAAGCGGTGGTTTTGCGATGTTAGCGATAGCGACTATTTTCGTAATTTTTTTGATATGGATGATGTATGTAGCCGATTGGGGTGAATTTATGCCTCTCGTGTCAGCCCGGGATCAGGGAGCGACGTTATCTCTCTGGTGAAATTTCGTACCGAATCACTCTCTATATAGAAAGAGAAAGACCTTATGTCCCTATCCGTGGCACGCTCATCAAACATTCCGCTGGCCCGCGCCCAATTTATCGGTCGCCTTCTCTCCCTGATGCAGCTATGTTTTTTTATCGCTCTGGCTTCAGGATTCGGCAGTGCGCGCGCCGCGGATTTGTCGCGACATGAAACCCTGTTTTTGCAACACGTGGCGGAAGATGGCCTTGCAGAATTGGAGGCAAGTAAGTTGGCAGCAGTGCGTTCATCCAGCCCTGAGGTGCAAAAATTTGCCCAGGCGATGGCTGCGGATCAGCAAACCATCCTGGCTGAATTAAGGCTTTTAGCATTGGCTAAGGGAGTGTCACTGCCAGAGGTGTCCAGCAAGATGCAACAAGCGTCTATTTTCAGGTTGTCGAAGTTAGTTGGTGCAAGGTTTGACAGGGAGTACAGCCGCGAGATAGCAATATTGGCGCATAAGGATATGGTTGCTTTGTTTGACCAAGCGCAAAAGCGTGCCAAAGATGCCGACGTAAAAGCATTTGCCAAGAAATTTTTACCAATGCTGACCCAAAACCTGGAAACTGGACAGCGGCTGAAGGTGTTGGTGGATAAAAAGAAAAATGTCCGGAGTTAATCTCTGAATAGACGTCGGTTTTACAGTTTTTGTTATAAATAAAGCATTTTTGGCGTAACGCATCGGTGCAAAGTTATGTCAGACGTAACTACCGCATTGCAAGTGTAATAGTCTGTGTCGCGTCCTTTTTCTGCATGGTAACGCTGTTATATTCACTTCAACGCATCGCCAACCCAGCATTTATACATCGTGCTGGAATAGTTGGGAAGATGTGGGAATGACAATAATTGCACTGTATTCGACCCTTAAAGGAGTCCACCATGTTAGCTAAAAAAACCATCATCGCTACACTGCTCGTTGCTACAGCAGCCAGTTTTTCTGCTTCTGCGTTCGCTTATGACCAAGGCGCGAATGTCGTCATCGGTGGTCTGGCGGGTGCTGCTATCGGTGGCGCCGTTGGCGGTCGGAATGGCGCGATAGTTGGCAGTGTGCTCGGCCTTGCTGTGGGCGCAACAGCCCGCGGTGATGATCGGGGTTACAACGATCGCGGCTATGATCGTGGCGGTTACTACCGTCGCCCGACGGCTTATTACGGTCCGCCAGCAGCAGTTTATGTGCGCCCTGCGCCGGTCTATTACCAACCAGCGCCGCAAGTATATTACCCACCAGCACGCGCCTATCCACGCGGTGGCTATTATCAAGAAGGTTATTCACAGCGTTATGATGGCGGCTATTACGGTCGGTAAGCCAGAAGCAAACGCTATCGTCGTTTCTTCAAATGCCTGATGGAGTTAATTTTGATGCCTATGCGGGAAATTCCTGCATAGGCATTTTACATTTTGCTCGTATATGACCGGCGACATTCAACTGCTCTCATCATTCTTCTTTTCATCATTGGTAGAAGTCCTGCATTGCGAGTATTGTAGTGTTGTTCTTCTCACTAATCGTTGCATCAACCTCGTGATGACAGAAGGGAATTTTCATGCCTGATATCAAGCAAACGCCAGATAAAACCGACGCGCACACTGACAACAGTAAAGCGCCGACTAAGTCAAA
The DNA here is from genome assembly GCF_003056055.1 of Glaciimonas sp. PCH181. Classification (NCBI taxonomy): domain Bacteria; kingdom Pseudomonadati; phylum Pseudomonadota; class Betaproteobacteria; order Burkholderiales; family Oxalobacteraceae; genus Glaciimonas; species Glaciimonas sp. PCH181. The sequence goes on along the minus strand of NZ_PYFP01000002.1, from coordinate 101,921 downwards.
TAGTCCGCCGACTTCTCCTCCTCGGCAATCAGCATTCGGCCATGCGCTGGACGGAAGTCAGCAATTGGATATTTTGGAAGAGCAGGTGTATGCGAACACCGACGGGCCAGCCAAAGATCAGCCCATCGTTCCGCCAAAACATAGCACAAAGTAAGTCGGGAAACTGGTCGCAAGCCTAATAGCTGTCACTTATCGATTGGATTGGTGACAGTATTTTTTTGTCCGATGGTCCCATATTTGTCCATCCACACCTTTTTGTCGCTGCCCTCTATAAACCCTCGCAGAAGTTCTTGGCAGTGCATGGACATGGCGATGCAATTTATCCCTGCATGCATTTCATCATGCCGCGCACTGTCTTGGTGCTGAACATTGATATACTCCGGGACTGTTGCTGTTTCGCTGCACATAAAATTTACCCGTGTTTTGGCGAAAGCTTTACCGTTCGATAGTCGGCATGCTGTCATCTATTTAAAAGCGAAATTGTTTTCTTATCGCACAGCAGATGGTCATCGTCCCGCTTCACTGTGAGTGCTGAATGTCGCGCCCACTCATGCAAGGTCATAGCAAAAAAGATGATTAAATCCGTGTCAATTTCTTACGCCAAACGTGCCCCGCGTCGGTTATGGCCGATGGCCGCAAACTTCAATATAACTGCGGTTTTAATTGGCATTTTTATGCTTTGCAGCGGCCCAGCCTCGGCGGAAGATGTCGATAATCAGCCTGTCCCAGATACCATCGCGCAACGCCTTACCGCCTGCACCGCCTGTCACGGTAAACAAGGTCGTGCTGCCAGCGATGGTTATTATCCGCGGATCGCTGGCAAACCGGCTGGCTATCTGTACAACCAGCTTGTCAATTTTCGTAGCGGAAGACGGCAGTATCCGATGATGACCTATATGGTTGATCACATGTCTGACGCTTATCTTCATGAGATTGCAGAATATTTTGCGGATCAACATCCACCATATCCTGCACCGCAACCATTTAGCGTATCGAAAGCTAGTTTTGAGCGCGGGCAGACATTGGTGCAGCACGGCGACGCCAGCAAAAAAATCCCTGCCTGTATCGCTTGTCATGGCAACACAATGACCGGTGTTTTACCTGCAACGCCGGGTTTGCTGGGTTTGCCGCGTGACTATTTGGTGGCGCAGATCGGTGCCTGGCAGACGGGGGTACGTCACGCTGCCGCGCCGGATTGTATGGCGCAAGTAGCGAAGCGGCTGAGCGCTGAAGATATCGGCGCGGTCTCCGCCTGGCTGGCCGCCCAGCCGATTCCTGCGGGCGCGACTGCAGTCGCCGCCAGCCCAGTAAAACTTCCGCTTGCCTGTGGCAGCGTACCGAATTAAGCGGAGTCGAGAATGACAAGAAGTAGACGTATTTTGTTATGGAGCTTTGGCAGTTTGTTTGCGCTGATTCTGGTCATCGTTGGTGCGCTGGCTTACCTGAATGTGGATGATCCAGATCCGCGCGCGAAGCAGATCGCAGCACCGCTTGCGACGCATCAACTTGCTGATCAAATTGCGCGTGGTGCTTATCTGACCCGAGCTGGCGATTGCATGGCTTGTCATACCGTGCGGGGAGGCCAAAAATATGCCGGTGGGCGCGCAGTGCTGACGCCATTCGGCGCGATTTATGCGCCAAATTTAACGTCGGATCAGGAAACCGGTATCGGTAGTTGGAACCCCAACGATTTCTGGCGTGCCTTGCATAACGGTAAATCTAAAGATGGCACGCTGTTGTATCCGGCTTTCCCCTATACAAATTACACCAAGGTATCGCGCGCGGATTCAGACGCGATGTTTGCTTATTTGCGCAGCATCCCGGCGGTGAAGCAAAAGAATATTGCGCCGCAATTGCGTTTTCCGTACAACAATCGGGTTCTGTTATATGGCTGGCGTGCGTTGTATTTCCGACCGGGTGTATATCAACCTGAGAGCACGCAATCAGCCGAGTGGAATCGCGGCGCTTATCTAGTACAGGGCTTGGGCCATTGCAGTGCTTGTCATTCGACCCGTAATGCGCTGGGCGGATTGGACCTAAAAAGCGAATTGGGCGGTGGTTTTATTCCAGTAGTGAATTGGTACGCGCCTTCATTAACATCGGATGTTGAAATTGGCCTTGGGGATTGGGAGATCAAGCACATCGCAGAACTGTTGAAGACGGGTGTCTCCCCGCGCAGTGCGGTGTTTGGTCCGATGGCTGAGGTGGTTGCTGCCAGTTTGCAGCATTTGCACGACGACGATGTCACCGCGATGGCGGTTTATTTAAAGACTTTGCCACGTCCCGATCTGCGGCCGGTGGCTGAAAAAGAGTATGCGCGTCCGCAAGAGATCGATCAGGTCTTAGCCCTGGGCGCTGAGCTGTATAAGGATAATTGCGTTGCATGCCATCTCAGCACTGGTAAAGGTGTGCCCGTGGCCTATCCGCCGCTGGCCGGCAATCGTGCGATTACCATGCCTTCGCCCGTGAACGCTATACGGATAGTATTAAATGGCGGTTTTGCACCAACCACTGCTGGCAATCCGCGTCCTTATGGCATGCCGCCGTTTGCGCAGGATATGACGGATGCTGAGGTAGCGGCTGTCGTATCGTACATTCGTAACGCATGGGGAAACAGCGCCACGTTGGTATCGCCGTCGGAAGTGAATCGATATCGCAGCGTGCCTTTGGATTGATTTCTTCAGCGTAAAACCACAAAAAGCAGCCAATTGGCTGCTTTTTTTGTCTTTTACGCTGACCTGATAATTAAATATCCGTTTGGATTGCATCCATCGTCAGCATGATTTTCCCAATATGACTACTGCTTTCCATGAGTGCGTGGGCTTCTGCGGCCTGCTCGAAAGGGAAAGTCTTGAAGATGACGGGTTTGATCTTGCCAGCTTCAAGCAAAGGCCAGACACGGGCAAGCAACTGCTCGGCAATCGCTGCCTTGAACGCGATAGGGCGTGGCCGTAATGTCGAGCCGGTAATGGTCAAACGACGCATCATGATGGTCTGACAATCCAGGTTCGCGCTTTTGCCACCCAGCGTCGCAATGAAGACCAGACGGCCATCGTTGGCCAGACAATTGATTTCACGCGGCACATAATCGCCCGCGACCATATCCAGAATGACATCGACGCCTTTGCCGCCGGTCAGCGATTTCACGCGCTCGACAAAGTCTTCTGTGCGGTAATTGATCGCATGCGCCGCGCCTAACTCCAGACACGCACGGCACTTTTCATCCGATCCGGCTGTGACAAACACTTCATGACCGAGGGCCGTCGCAATTTGTATTGCTGCGGCGCCAATGCCGGAACTGCCACCTTGGATGAGCAAGGTTTCATTGCCAGTTAGTTGCGCGCGTCCAAAAACATTGCTCCATACGGTGAAAAAAGTCTCGGGGAGGGACGCGGCCTCAAGCGTGGACATACCCTTTGGGATCGGCAAGCATTGGACGCTAGGTGTGGTGCAATATTCAGCATAGCCACCGCCCGGCACCAATGCGCATACCAGGTCGCCTTTTTTAAAATGCGTATTGGCGAAATCGCCATCGACAATTTCTCCCGCTACTTCCAGACCGGGTAAATCCGAGGCTCCAGGTGGCGGCGCATAATTGCCCATACGCTGAAAGACATCCGGGCGATTGACACCTGCAGCATGGATTTTAATCAGTACTTCACCCGCTTTAAAAGCGGGGATTGGCCGCTCACGGACTTGTAAAACATCGGGTGCGCCGGGTTGGGTAATGTCGATTACGCGCATGGAGAATTCTCTTTTCTTTATAAATAAGATGATTGATATTGCATCAACGTATTGTAAGACGACTTATCTATTTGCGGTTTTTGCTAGCCGTAACGGATATTGGCGAAATCTCATTCAAGAAATTTGAATAAGTCTGCTTTGGACGATGCGGAACTTTGCGACTTACGGTACAGTCAATGGCTTGCTTCTGAAGCAACTTGTATAAATATGAAAAGTATGAAAAATTTAAATCCCCCGACACGTTACACCGCCACCGCTATTGGTATGCATTGGTTGGTTGCATTATTGATTTTTGCGGCATTTGGTATTGGTTGGTACATGACAGGAATTCATGGATTTACCCCGCAGAAATTAAAGTTATTTTCATGGCATAAATGGCTGGGCGTCACCATTTTTGGATTAGCCGTGATCCGCGTTGCATGGCGCTTATTAAATCCCGTGCCACCGTTACCGCAGGGTATGTCACGTTGGCAGCGTCAAGCGGCGCATCTGGTGCATCAGCTATTATATGCACTGATTATTGTGATACCGCTAACGGGTTATTTTTATAGCGCTGCATCCGGTATCGCCGTGCGGTATTTGGGACTGTTCGATATGCCGATGATCATTGAAAAAAATGATCAATTAAAAGCCATTTTAGGTCCGACGCATGTCTGGTTGAATTATTTGATGGCCGCGATTGTTATAGTCCATGTGCTGGCAGCATTAAAGCATCAGTTAATTGATCGCGACGGTACCTTGGGCCGGATGTTGCCATTTTTGAAGTAAGACCGACCATATTTCTCGACTATCTCTGCGTTGTTTTTATAAATATCGACAGCGTAAATTTGAGACGATCCAAAACATAATGCAGGAGTGTTCTAAGTGAAAAATTTGCGTGCAAAATCAGCGATAGTATTGGCTTTGATCGGTGCCGGTGCATGGATGGCGAATAGCGCTTGGGCGCAGTTGGATACAGGTAAAAGCACTATCACTATCGTCGCAAAGCAACTGGGCGTGGCGATGAATGGTAAGTTTAAAAAGTTCGATGCGACTATCAATTTTAATCCTGCGCAATTACCGCAATCCTCCGCCAAATTGGAGATCGATATGGCGACGTTTGATATCGGCGCAGAAGAATACAACAGCGAAGTGCGCGGTAAAGATTGGTTTGATACGACAAAATATCCAAAAGCGACGTTTGTTTCCAGCAGTATCAAGCAGGGCGCGGCGGGCAAATATGATGTCGCAGGCAAACTGACGATCAAAGGCAAGACACAAGATGTCGTCGTTGCTGCAACTTATAAGCAAGACGGTGCCAGCAACGTGTTTGATGGTGTTTTGCCGATCAAGCGCAACGCATTTAATGTCGGCGAGGGCGATTGGAAAGACACTTCAGTGGTTGCTGATGAGGTTGTGATTAAATTTCATATCGTCACCGTAGCAAAAAAATAAATCAGTCAGTGAGTGTGAGCCCGGTAATCGCGTTCCACGTACAGGTTTAGAAGTCGGCTAAGAAAACGGTTTTAAAACAGGTTAAGAATTTTTTGCGCACCACTAGGCTAGTGCTTTGCATAGCTTTTACTTTACGAAAAAGGAAAACAATGAAATTACGTATTTTGGTTGCCGCGCTCGCGGTGTTGTCGGCTGGTGCTGCGTTGGCTGTTCCTGCAACTTACAATCTGGATCCTACGCATACTTACCCAAGCTTTGCCGTTGACCACATGGGCGGCTTGTCCACTTGGCGCGGTAAGTTTACGAAGAATAGCGGTACTGTCGTACTGGATCGTGCAGCCAAAACCGGCACGATTGACATCAAAATTGATCCTGCTTCGATTGACTTCGGTTTCGCCAAGTTAAATGAGCATGTCAAGGGCCCAGACATGTTTGATGTGGTCAAATATCCTGAAGTTACTTATAAAGGCAAATTCACCAAGTTCGAAGGTGATGTACCGAAAGAAGTTACCGGTGAATTGACAATGCACGGCGTCACTAAACCAGTCAAACTCAAAATTGACGATTTCCTTTGCAAGATGCATCCGATGTTAAAACGCGAGGTATGTGGCGCTGAAGTTGACGGCAAATTTAGTCGTGACGATTTCGGTATTGATTACGGCAAGCAAATGGGTTTCAAGCAGGAAGTAAAGCTAGAGATTCAGGTCGAAGGTATCAAACTGGATTAATGTAGTCACGCAAAAAAAAAAACCGCTGCCAGTCTTCGCAGCGGTTTTTTTACGCCCTCTGTCTTGGCAGCCATTGTTCTGCTCTGTTATTTTGCAGATATGCGGTCGCGTTTATATCGATATAAAATACGTTTGCGTAAGCATTCTCATGAACTGATCGGGCGCGCAGCTTGGTGGTCAAGTCGGGCACAATTTTTTCATAGTACAAAATTAGAATTAATCATGCTTTACGTTGCGCAAACCATAGCTTGTTGCCGGTAGTCAGAAAACTATCTGGCAATAGAGACGATAAAAAAATTCGATAAAAAATGGTGTAAAGATGCAGCAAGAATCCTCACAACAGTTAGTGCAGGACAGTCCGCAGGAAGCCCCAACGGTGCGGGCTTTATTTTTGGGTTTTCTTGGTTTGGGATTGATTGGTTTCGGCGGCGTATTGCCGCTGGCGCGGCGAATGTTGGTGGAGCAGCGGCGATGGCTGAGTGATGCCGAATTCACAGACCTTCTCGGCCTTTGCCAGTTTCTGCCAGGGGGAAATATTATCAACCTGTCGGTTGCGATCGGCTTGCAGTTTCGCGGCCTGCGCGGCGCTTGTGCGGCATTGCTGGGCCTAATTGCTGCGCCAACGGCCATCGTCATCGGTCTTGGTGTCATTTACGAGCGTTACCAAAGCGATGTCCACATTGCGCATATGTTCGCAGGTCTTGCGGCAGCGGCAGCGGGGCTGCTTATCACGACAGCGATCAAGATGGCGACCCCGTTGCGACGTAGGCGACTGGCTATCCTGATTGCGTTAACATTCTTCGTAGCGATTGCGCTGTTGCGGCTGCCATTGTTGCCGACGATGCTGGTGCTGGTTCCGGTCAGTATATTGGTGACCTGGAGATGGGCATCATGACAGCAGTCCTTCTTTCTCTCGCCGCGATTTTCGCAGAACTATCATTGCTGGCGTTTGGCGGCGGTAATACCATCTTGCCCGAGATGCAGCGGCAGGTAGTCCATGTGCATCATTGGATGACCGCACAGGACTTCAGTGCCATGTTTGCGTTGGCGCAGGCAGCACCGGGACCCAATATGATGGTCGTGACGCTGGTGGGGTGGCACGTTGCCGGGTGGCCCGGTGTGCTGGTTACCTCACTGGCAAAATTTGGACCGTCATCTATTTTGACGGGCATTACGCTACATTTTTGGCGACGCTTTAAAGATGCGCCATGGCGAAAGACGATTCAAGCCGGACTTGTGCCTGTGACCGTCGGGCTGGTTGCCGCAAGCGCTGCGTTGATTACAGAGGCATCGGTGCACTCTTGGATATTAGGGGCGATTGCGTTGATGTGTGTGATTGGTACGACTACGACGCGCGTCCATCCGCTGTGGTTTCTGGCTGCTGGGGCGCTGATTGGATTGACTGGGATCGGTCAGTGAGTTGTGGCGAGTTGCAATGAGGTGGTCGATCTGATGGGTTTATTTGATGTTGATATTTGCTATGCAGTCGGATTGCCGGATTTTAGGTTTTGCTATTGCTCGATTTGATTGCGCAGACATTTGAGAGCGTTGCCTGAGTAATGCGTAATGCAAAAAATACCGCAGCAGAAAAATGCCGCAAAAAACACAAAAGGGTTCTAGATATAAAATCTAGAACCCTTCTTTATCCTGGTAGGCCGTGCGGGATTCGAACCTGCGACCAACGGATTAAAAGTCCGCTGCTCTACCAGCTGAGCTAACGACCCAAAATAGTGCTACTACAAAAACGTTACATCTAATTTCTACTAAAAGTAACCACAACATTTCTGGAAATACTAGAAACGATAAAGGGTTTTAGATTTTGTCTAAAACCCTTTTTTATTCGTGGTAGGCCGTGCGGGATTCGAACCTGCGACCAACGGATTAAAAGTCCGCTGCTCTACCAGCTGAGCTAACGACCCGAAAGATCGCTATTATAGAGAAGGTGTAGCCACTATGTCAAACGTCTGTTGGCTTTTATTTCAGTTACATGAAAAGTAGTGGTATTTACTTTGCACCGCCGAGGCGTTCTTTGGCTGTGACTGCTGCTGGCGTGTTCGGATATTGCGCCACGACTTGCTCCAGCGTTTTCCGCGCAGCGACTTTATCCTTCAGCTCGGTATAACTACTCGACATGTTCAACAGCGCGTCAGCAGCTTTCGGATTGTCAGGATATTTCTTGACGACCGCTTGTTGCGCTGTGATGGCGTTTTTATAGTCACGTTGCGCAAAATAAGAATTGCCCAACCAGTATTGTGCAGAAGGTGCGAAGCCCGATGACGGATAGCGTCTCAGATAATCAGAGAAGGCGGCGGTGGCGCCCTTGTAGTCGCCACCCTTAAAACTCGCCAGCGCTGCATCGTACGATTTCTGCTCGTTGGGATCGATGCTGACTTCTTGACCGTCAACGTTGACTTTTTGCGGCTCCAGTTTGCGCAGACGATTATCCAGATCGACGTAAAAATCTTTCTGACGTTGCTGCGTGTTGGCAACCTCGTTGGTCAATACTTCGATTTGTCCGCGCAGCTTTGCGATTTCCTGGTTTAATTGATCGTTTTGATCCGCCAGGCTCAGCGAGCTACTCTTATCCGCTTTGCTATCGACACGGGCATTGACCGCATCAATTCGGCTGCGAATATCGAGAATCGCCCGACGCGCTTCAGCATCGTCAAACAGACCGGCATGCGCCAGCGGGGCAAGGGAACCTGCGGCCAATATGGCCGCAGTCAGCGTTGATTTAGAAAAAATCCGCATGATCATCGCTGTGCTTATTGGTAAATGATATCTGCGCGACGGTTTTCAGCGTAGGACGCTTCATCAGTACCCAACGCTTTAGGCTTTTCTTTACCCAGCGAAACAGCTTCTACCTGCGTATCGGATACACCTAACAGTGCTAATGCTTTACGGACTGCTTCAGCACGTTTTTGGCCTAGTGCCAGATTGTATTCACGACCGCCGCGATCATCGGTATTACCTTGAATGATGATTTTGCGTACTTTGTGTGATGTCAGGTACTTAGCGTGTGCTTCAACGACTGAGCGGAATTCTTCTTTAACTGAATAGCTGTCGTAATCAAAATAAATGCTGCGCTTGGCCAGGATGCCTTGCGGGTCATTCAGCGGATCGCTAGAGCCAGTATCGACTGCATTGACTGAGCGACTATCGGCAGCGCCATTCATGCCGCTACGGTCTTCAATCTTAGCTTTGTCGTCTAATTTGACAGGTGATGAGCAGGCGGCCAGCAAAACGGCGCTTGAAATGATAAGGGCAAAACTACTGAGATTGCGCATTGTTATTCTCCAGAGAGTGAGTTGGCTACTTTAACTTTAAATCATAGTAAGTCCGCATAACTGCTTATACGTCGTTGCCGCTCCTTGCCGTACCTTCGTACTGCCTGCATCGGGGCGTCTAGTCTAAACAATTATGCGGCCTTACTTATTGCTACGGAATTACTACCAGTGTCTCGGATTGTTAATTCGTTAAAGAATTAACAATCCGAGACACGCGGTGACTACTTCATGAATGGGCCCCAAGTCGGTTCCCGGATATCGCCTGCCTGTACCGTCAAACGTTGCTTGACGCGCCCGTCGACCGAAACCACTGCCAGTGAACCGCGGCGTCCGCCGGACTCCGTGGCGTACATAATGTACTGGCCGTTCGGTGAAAAACTAGGCGATTCGTCTTTGACGGTATCGGACAAACGTTGCTCCTGGTTGTTACTCAGGTCCATTGCATAAAGTTGGAAGCCACCATTCCGACGAGCAATATACGCCAATGTTTTGCCATCTGGCGAAACCCGAGGACTGATATTGTAACTGCCGCTGAAAGTGACGCGCTGTGCATCGCCGCCATTGGCACTCATCTTATAAATTTGCGGGCCGCCGCTGCGGTCGCTGGTGAAGTAAATACTTTGTCCATTTGCTGAAAACTGCGGTTCAGTGTCGATGCCATTCGTATTTGTCAGACGGCGCAAACCGGAGCCATCGGCATTGACTACATATACCTGAGTCAGGCTATCGCGCGCCAGAGCAATCGCGATCTTAGTGCCATCGGGCGACCATGAAGGTGCCGAGTTACTGCCTTTGTAATTAGCAACGACGGTGCGTTGTTTTGTGATCAGATTTTGTACGTAGACCACGGGCTTTTTTTGCTCAAACGAGACATACGCAACCTTTGATCCATCCGGTGACCAGGCTGGCGAAATAATCGGCTCGTTAGAACGCAGTGCAACTTGTGTACCTTCGCCGTCGGCATCTGCAATTTCCAGTCGATATTCTTTGCCGGATTTGGTGACGTAAGCAATACGCGTTGCAAAGGCACCGCGGACACCGATCAACTTTTCATAAATATCATCGGCGATTTTATGTGCAGAAACGCGGGTGTATTGTGGCGATGAAGAGAGCGCCAATGCAGACAACTGAGATGACTTACCCGTATCGAGCAATTTATAGCGCACGTCATAGCGGCCATCCGCCAGCTTGGCGACGCTACCGACTACCAGCGCGTCAGCTCCCCGTGATTTCCAGTCGCCATAATTGATTTGCGCGGCATCGGAAAGCACATCGCCGGTTTCGATAATTTTGAACATGCCGCTGCGTGCCAAATCGGCTTTAATGATCGCCGTAATTTGTTGCGGTGCCAGGTTTTCATTGCTGAAACCTGCGATGGCGATTGGGATTTGGCTGGCTCCTACACCGGCGGTTTCAATGCGTAACTGTGCGTGCACGATAGGCGCTGAGATAAGCGCGCCAACAGTAATACCGATCACTGCGATGGATCTTGCCAATTTGCGTATCGACGTCGGTATTAACGCGTTGAGTGGATTCTTTTTCATAAGTTATTGATCTTTCGGTTTATGGATTCCGATAAAGCTAGAAGGAACAGAACCCGATTTATCTTTTGGATATGGTGCAGATTTTTCAATTGCACGCTTCACCGCTTCGTCAAAACCGGAAACTCCGGAGGATTTTCTTAATTGAATGCCAGCCACCGATCCATCCGGTAACAATTGGACTTCAAATTCTACCGCTGGATTTCCCGTCATGCCATCTGGGACACCAAAGTTAATGTTTCCTTTGATTCTGTTCCCGACCTTTTGCGCATAGCCAGGGTCGCCACGTGGACCTTGTGATTGCGCTGCGGTGCCAGTGCTGTTGGCTGCGCCAGTCCCGCTAGCTTGTCCCTGCAGGCGTTTCATGTCGTCATTATGCCGTTTGTCAGCGGCAGCAGCATCTGCCTGATGGGCTTTGTCAGCGGCAATCTTGTCTTTCTCTTTCTTTACGGCATCCTGTTTTGCTTTCAGTTTATCCGCAGCTTCGGCAGCTTTTTTCTCTTCAGCGTCTGCCTTTTTCTTCGCGTCTGCCAGCGCTTTTTGCTTTTCAGCGGTTTTTTCGGCTAACTTTTCAGCATCTTTTTTCTGCTGATCTTTACGCTCTTGTTCGTCGGCTTTGCGCTGACGTTCTTTATCTTCGCGGGCCTGCTCAGCGCGGTCTTGATCCTTCTGCTCCTGCGCCTTGCGTTTGCGCTCTTTTTCCAGGGCAATTTCTGGATCGGGCAGGATCGGCTCCACCACTTTAGGTGGTGGTGGGGCTTCTCGCACAACAGGTTTAGGTTCGGGTTGCGGGGTGGGCTTTTCTATCGGTTCCGGCGTTGGTGTCGGTTCGGGTGGCGGCGGTTTCGGCGCGGCCTCCCGCACATTCGGATTCCAGATTTCAGCCTCGACGGCAACCGGGACCTGGCTTTGCCAATGCACGCCGATCCACAGAAATGCTACTAATGCTGCATGCACGGCAGCCGCCAGTGTGATGGCGCGCCATCTACCTGGTTCTTTTGGTATTGAATAAGGGGTTCGATCTGTCATGAGCAGACTGTCACTTTGCGGCAGTTCGTCACTTGGTCGCCAATCCGACGCGGTTAATCCCCAGCGTCTTTGCTTCAGAAATCATTTTTATCACTTCGTCATACTTGATATCTTTATCTGCTGAAATCATGACCGGCATATCTGGGCTGTCCTCATGCAGGGATTGCAATCTGGCTTTGATATCGGATTTTTGTAAGGTTTCCGTTTTGCCGCTACCGCTTTTTTGACCATTGATACGCAAGCTGGCGTCGCCATTGGCTTTCAGCGCGATTTCAATGTATTCGGTCGGAGGTGCGACAGATTTTGCAGCGGTCGGCAAGTTGATGACGCTTGGATTGACCATCGGTGCAGACACCATAAAGATCACCAGCAGCACCATCATGACGTCAATGTAGGGCACCACATTGATTTCTGCCTTGAATTTGCGCGGACGGCCGCCGCGCATGGATGAGAAGCCCGTCATTAGCGTGCCTGCCGTTGCAAAATGTTAGAGAATTCTTCGATGAAGCTTTCGAACCGAATTGCCAGCCGATCGACGTCATGCGAGAAACGGTTATAGGCAACGACTGCCGGAATCGCGGCAAATAAACCAATCGCGGTCGCAATCAGCGCCTCAGCAATACCCGGCGCGACCGCTGCTAGTGTTGCTTGCTGCACATTTGCCAAACCGCGGAACGCATTCATGATGCCCCATACCGTACCGAACAAACCAACGTAAGGTGATACAGAACCAACCGACGCCAGAAATGCTAAGTGTGATTCAAGCGCATCCATTTCACGCTGATAGGCAGCGCGCATCGCACGGCGGGAGCCGTCCAATAACGCGGCAGAATCTGTGCTGGCTTTATGACCGACCGATGCTTTGATTTTGCTAAATTCATCCATGCCAGCGGCAAAAATACGCTCCATCGCGCCGGTTTGACCTGCGCCGCGCCGGCGATTCGAGGTCGTTCCTTGATATAACTCTGTCAGATTTCCGCCAGACCAGAAGGCGCGTTCGAATTCTTCGGTTTGCGCCCGAGCGCCCTTGATGGCGAACATCTTGCGGAAAATATACGTCCAGCTCATCACGGAGACTGCTAGCAATAGCAGCATAACCAGTTGGACGAGCACGGAGGCGTTGGTGATGAGGGTAAGAAACGAAAGATCTTGAGTGACGGTCATGGAGGCAGTCTGGATAAAATGGTCTGGGGTAACAGTCTTAACTAACGTGCTCTAGTAGTCAGTACAGCGTAGCTGACATTTTTTAGGGGCGCAGCTAAATGAATTTATAAGGCAGGAGGCGGGCGAAAAGGAACGATTGTAATCGCATCTAGTATTTTTCAGCTTCCCATCTACATGATGTTGAAAAGATAATGAAGACATTTTTGTTGGTTAGATTGCAATCAAATAGTGGCATTTGCCGAGGTAGCAATCGGTGCTGTCGCGGGTTGAATACGATCTAGCACCATTTGCGGAATAGCATGCGGCCGAAAAGTATGCGTATTCACGCAAACCACCTTAATTCGACCGGTTGCTAACAGCTTCATTTCCTCACCATCGCGGCGCCAAGCTTGTTGCACAAAGTCAACTGCCACGCGGCCAACGTTTTCGACAGTGACTGTCAATTTAAGTTCATCGTCTAAACGAGACGGCGCATGGTAATCAAGCGCAGTGCTTTTGACGACGAACATGACTTCGTGAGTTTCAACCAGTCGACTCTGTTCAATCCCTGCCGCCCGTAACCATTCGGTACGTGCGCGCTCAAAAAATTTTAGATAGTTTGCATAAAAAACAACGCCACCAGCATCGGTATCTTCGTAATACACACGGATGTTCCAGCTAAAATCTTCTTTTGGGACGGGTATTGCTGCGTTCATGAGGGAGTGTGCCGATGGGCTTTTCAGGTAATTAACTGTGACGCAGTGGTGTCTGGGAGCTGAGGAGGCTTTGTTTGCGTTGTCTTTGCGTAATATTTGCGGTGAAAATGTAAGACAACGCCCTATCTTTTAAAAAATGAAGCGGGCGAATCCGTACTAATCAGTACTATTAAAGCAATTTTTTTGGCGATTCTTGTTGCAATGCAAAATAATGAGAAATTGTAGCCCATACCGATGTCATTAAGCACTAGAAATCGACAAGATCAGAAGCGTATCTTGTTAGCAGGAAGCTGTTTGCGCAATCTTGCTCTATCCAAGCCCTTCACTTACAATACGTGCACCATTTCGTCTCACGTAACTGGCGCAAAACCGGATCAAAGCAGACTGCCTTGATTTCGGCAAAGGTGGGCATCCACCGGGAAGCGTGAGAGTTTTTCGCCGTGCGCCTGGGCAGCCCGAATGGAACGTACGACTGAGGCTGCCGCATTCCACACTCATTTTGGCCCTCATTCGATGTAGATCCTGAAAAGGTTAACCTCTATCGATTGGAATATCTCATGTTTGAAAAAAACCACACTATTGCCAGCGCGGATCCAGAATTATGGAGCGCGATTCAGAAAGAAAATCATCGTCAGCAAGAGCATATCGAGCTGATCGCGTCTGAAAACTATTGCTCGCCTGCCGTGATGGAAGCGCAAGGCACACAACTCACGAATAAATATGCCGAAGGTTATCCAGGCAAGCGTTATTACGGCGGTTGTGAGTTTGTCGATATCGTTGAGCAACTGGCAATTGACCGGGTTAAAGAGTTGTTTGGCGCTGAAGCTGCCAACGTGCAGCCTAACTCCGGTTCCCAAGCGAATCAGGGCGTTTTCTTCGCTGTATTGAAGCCCGGTGACACGATTATGGGTATGTCGCTGGCAGAAGGCGGTCACTTGACCCACGGTATGGCATTGAATATGTCAGGAAAGTGGTTCAATGTCGTTTCCTACGGTCTTAACGACAAAGAAGAAATCGATTACGATGAGTTGGAACGCCTGGCCCACGAAAAGAAGCCTAAGTTGATTATCGCTGGTGCTTCAGCCTACGCATTGCGCATCGATTTTGAGCGTATATCCAAAGTAGCTAAGGCGATCGGTGCCTACTTTATGGTCGACATGGCGCACTATGCCGGTTTGATCGCGGCTGGTGAGTATCCTAATCCTGTGCCTTACGCTGACTTCGTGACGTCGACCACGCACAAATCTTTGCGCGGTCCTCGCGGCGGTATTATTCTGATGAAAGCTGAGCACGAAAAAATCATCAACTCGGCAATTTTCCCAGGCATTCAAGGCGGTCCGCTGATGCACGTGATCGCTGGTAAAGCAGTGGCTTTCAAAGAAGCGCTGACACCGGAATTCAAGACGTATCAACAGCAAGTCGTGAAGAATGCCGATGCGTTGGCGAAAGCACTGATTGCACGCGGTTTGCGCATTGTTTCCGGTCGCACTGAGTCGCACGTGATGTTGGTTGATTTGCGCGCTAAGAACATTACCGGTAAAGAAGCGGAAGCGATTCTCGGTACAGCGCACATGACTTGCAACAAGAACGCTATTCCTAACGATCCTGAAAAGCCATTCGTCACTTCAGGTATTCGTGTCGGTAGCCCGGCATTGACTACGCGTGGTTTCAAGGAAGCGGAAGCGACTAAGATCGGTAATTTAATCGCCGATGTTCTGGATAATCCGCATGATGCTGCGACGATCGAGCGCGTCAAAGTTGAAGTCAAGAAATTAACCGATGCTTTCCCGGTGTATGGCTGATAGCCATTGCTAATGCCGCTTTATTCTGAATAGCCTGTTTTGCGATAGATATTTAGTTGCGCGGTATGGCTAAAGTAATAAACCACGGGCCCGTTCTGGTGTTTCACTAGAACGGGCCTATGTAATATGGTGATAGAAAAAAGTAGCTATGTAGTGTCAATAGCGCTTAGCGCGTCGATCCACCGGTATAAAGATTGCTGCCATCATGAAATGTCCGTTTTGCCACCATGAAGAAACCCAGGTTCTGGATACCCGCGTGTCGGAAGAGGGCGATGCGATTCGTCGTCGTCGTCGTTGCATAAAATGCGACAAGCGCTTTACAACGCACGAACGGATTGAATTGGTGATGCCTGTCATCGTCAAAAAAAATGGCAGTCGTACCGAATTCGATGGTGAAAAGTTACGCGCCAGTTTGATGCTGGCACTGCGTAAACGGCCGGTTTCCGCGGAATCGCTCGACGAAGCATTGCAAAAAATAAAAGAAAAATTACTCGCCAGCGGTGAACGCGAAGTCCTCTCTGGCCATGTCGGTGAATTGGTCATGCATGAACTAAAACGTCTGGACAAGATTGCTTATATTCGCTTTGCGTCGGTATATAAAAGTTTTGAAGATGTCGCCGAATTCCAAAATATGATCGAAGAATTTTCCAGCCCAGCGCGGAAAAAATAGCATTTATAAGCCTAGGCTTAACTTGCACCCGTTTTCTTTCTGAAAACGGGTCTGCTGCAATAAACAGCGCTAGTATTCAGCCCTCCTTCATTCGATGCGAGGCTGGCCTTCATGCTGCACTCTACCTTTTACATCAAGCGGCTTCCTGTTTTTACCGCGATTGTTCCGCGCACGGGTTTTACCCTGATCGAAATATTGATCACCATGTCGATCATGAGCATTCTGCTCGCAATTGGTTTGCCTTCCATGCGCGATTTCATCGTAAAAACACGCTTGAACGGTAACGTAAATCAATTTATTACCGCTGCAATGCTGGCACGTACTGAAGCGATTAAGCGCGGGCGTTCAGTAGTGCTGTGTCCTAGTGTCAATGCCGAGTTTGATCAAACTGCCGGATGCATCGCTACCGCTATGTCCACCGTGACAGGGGGTGGCCCATCGCGTGATGGCTATGAGTGGAGCAAAGGCTGGATCGTCGTCGTGCCTAAGGCCAAAGACGACAAACCCGTTTTATTGCGGCAAGCAGCACTGGGTCATAACACAATCGTGAATGGAGGAAGGCGAGAGATTAAATATGACGGTATGGGACGACCTGGCGCAAGTTTTACCAGTTTGCTGTTTCGTGATGGTGAATTTGATCGCACGGTGTGCATTAGCGCCAGCGGTCGCATGCGGATAACGAAAGGCACAGCATGCTAATGCAATCGCGCTGCTCGGATAAATTAACCGTACATGGGCATCTGCGGCAATCTGGTATCACGCTGATTGAATTGCTGGTGTCGCTGTTAATTAGCTTTGTATTAATAGCCGCAGTCGCAAGCTTGTATTTGAGTAGCAACGCGAGTTACCAATTAAACGAGGATCATTTACGCTTGCAGCAAGATGGACGTTATGCGATGGCGTTAATGGAGGGTGATTTACGGCAGGCGGGTTTCGGACATTTAACCGCTGCCGGTGTAAGTGCTGCCGAGATTGATAGAACAGACTTCGTTAGCGCAGGTGGTCAGGCGGGGCAGGGTTTGCGTAGTTGCGATTTCGGTTTTGTAAATCCCCTAAACAATAAGTTTAATTGCAAAACTGGCGATGGAATGGCAGGATTCGATGTTGCCTATCGCGTTGATAACCTCGCTGGCACCGATTGTGTGGGCGGCAAGGCCGGGATGATCGCATTGCCGCGTAGTCATCCAAGTTATGCTCTCAGTCGACAAGTCGCCGTTGTGAGCAATAGGTTTTTTGTAGCCACTCCCTCAGGCGCTAATACGACATCGCTGTATTGCAAAGGTAACAGTGGCAATGACCTCAGCGTTGGCCAGCCAATTCTGAGTAACATTGAAGATCTGCGTCTCACTTTTGGCGTTGCCGGAAATAACAGCTTTTCTGCGCAACGATTTCTCTCGGCAGCACAGGTAGATGCATTAACATCGGATCAGTACCAAAACTGGAAAAACGTCATCCGCGTCAAATTATGTTTGCAATTGCGCGGTAGTCATCGAGGGACCGCCGGACAACAACGTTACACAGACTGCAAGGGTCAGGAACAGGTCGCAGCCGATGGTTATTTGCACGCTGTAATGACCAGCGTTGTGACTTTGCGCAATAATGCTGGTGGTGGCACGTTCTAAATCCATAAGACGCACAAATTGTGGACCATGCCGACGTTGTGCCATTTTTTGCAATGATAAGTATGATTTATTTGGCAATCTCTTTGTTGTGCTTATTACCCTCTTTCCTCAGGTTTTTATATGATGCACGCTGACGTATTTATGGCCCACGCTTTGCGTTTGGCCGAACACGGACTTTTCAAAAGCGCCCCAAACCCCGCCATCGGCTGTGTGATTGTCAAGGAAGGTTTGATTATCGGCGAAGGATTTACACAACCGCCCGGTGATAATCATGCTGAAATTCAAGCGCTTCATGATGCGCGTGAAAAAGGTCATGACGTGCGCGGAGCTACTGCCTACGTCACGCTAGAGCCATGCAGTCATTTTGGTAGAACGCCGCCTTGTGTGGATGCGCTGATATTAGCGGGTCTGGCAAAAGTGGTGGCCGCGATGGAGGATCCCAACCCACAAGTTGCTGGCAAGGGATTTGAAAGGTTGCGGGCAGCAGGAATTATCGTGGAGTCAGGCGTGCTGGCCGAGCAGGCTAGAGAGCTTAACATCGGTTTTTTCTCCCGCATGCATTACGGAAAACCTTGGGTTCGCCTGAAAGTGGCAGCGAGTTTAGATGGGAAAACCGCGCTTTATAACGGACAAAGCCAATGGATTACCTCTGCAGAAGCGCGTGATGACGGCCACCTCTGGCGGGCGCGTGCCGGTGTGATTTTGACGGGAATCGGCACCGTCAAAGAAGACGATCCGCAGCTAACCGTGCGTGCCATCCCCGTTGCGCATCAGCCTTTGCGCGTCATTATCGACAGCAAACTAGGTATTGACCCGAAAGCGCGAATATTAAGCGGCGATCCAGTATTGATTTTTGCTGCGGTAGAAAATGCTGAAAAACAGGCGCTATTGCAAGAGCGTGGCGCCGAAGTTATCGTTGTCCCCAATGCACAGGGTAAAGTCGATTTGCCGCAAGTGATATTGGCGCTGGGAAAACGCCAGATCAACGAAGTGCATGTCGAAGCTGGCGCGAAGTTAAACGCGTCCTTGATACGCGAAGGATGCGTAGATGAGCTGCTAATCTATCTTGCACCAAGTATTTTGGGCGATGCGCGCGGCATGTTTGATCTACCTGGATTAGAAAACTTGCAAGACAAGTTTTCGCTGAAATTTCATCAGGTCAAGCAAATCGGTGAAGATTTGCGTATCCTTGCACGATTCAATTAACTTCGTATCTATACAAACATGTTCACAGGAATCGTCGCCGCAGTCGGCAAAATTACTGCAGTACAAACTCAAGGTGCAAACGCTGAAGACGGCGTTTTGCTGCAAATAGATGCAGGCGGTTTGCCGATGGCAGATGTGGCTCTTGGTGATTCGATTTCGCTCAACGGCGCATGTATGACCGTCACCAGTAAGACCGACCTGACTTTCACCGTTGATGTTTCTCGTGAAAGTTTGAATTGCACCGTTGGCCTGGATGCGGTCGGCGAGGTCAATTTAGAAAAAGCATTAACGCTGGCAGATCGGTTAGGCGGACATTTGGTATCGGGTCACGTTGATGGCTTAGGTGTGGTGAAGAAATTTGAGCCAGTCGGTGAGTCATGGGAACTGGTGATTCAGGCTTCGCGTGGGTTGGCAAAATACTTCGCCTACAAGGGTTCGATTGTAGTGAATGGCGTGTCTCTCACGGTCAATCGGGTTGAAGATACTGCGGATGCTTGTTTACTTTCAATCAACCTGATTCCTCACACGATACAAGTCACCACTTTGCGGCATCTTGCGGTTGGCAAGCAGGTAAATCTGGAAGTGGACTTAATTGCCCGGTATGTCGAACGTATGCTGTTCATCGACAAATAATACATTCCCAGATTGGTTTTTCGATATGCGGCGCTGCCGGTACCGCATATCGTCTACGAGCAAGTCAGTTTGCTAACGCCAGACCGGCAACATATTTTCAGGCGTTCAGGCAACAGGCATAACCGGATTGACTTCCGCATACAAGGTTATGTCGTCTTGCGCAATCACATAAACAAGCAGGCATTGGCTTGGCCCACTCTCATCCCCATTGAATTTCGGCAGATTATTCTTTCGCGTTTTGCGCGTCGCTAACCTGTGCTCTTTTTGAGTGACCGCTGTTAGCCGCCGTCATAGTGCTTGGTCGACGGTGTTTTCACGCCGTCTTATGAAAATTATGTTGCTACAATACGATACATATTGTTACAAGCCTTACGACTTGAGCATGGAACGTGGGGTAAATTTTGGGTTAAATGTGGACATGCACCACTCATTAAATTCATCAGGAACTTCCATGAAAAAAATCATGCGTATCGCACTAGTTGGTTTGCTGGCGACGGCAAGCATGCTCTGGTCGGCAACGTCCGCAAATGCTCGTACTCAGGTTGATTGGTCAGTCAACATCGGTGTTCCTGGGCCCGCATATTACCCACCTCCACCAGTTTATTACGCACCACCGCCACCGGTCTATTACGCACCTCCACCACCACCTCGCCCTGTATATGTGCAACCGCCTCCAGTTTATGTAGAGGCCTATCCGCAGCCTTACTATCGCTACCCTGATTACCATCGCAGAGGTCACGGCTGGCGCGAGCGGGAATGGCGGGAGAGAGATTGGCGTATGCGCCATGACCGTTAATCATGAGAAATCCGGGATGGATGGAGAACTCTGATGAGTTTAAATTTGTCCCGTAAATGTCACAGTCATGTCAGTTCGAGATGATTTAACTGTATTTATATACAGTACTTCTGTTACAGTATTAATTCCTTAAACGCGATGGGATTAATATAATGGCAAGCGAACACAGCAATGCGGGTTCCCGCTTCGGCTTGGAATCGACCCCTTCTTCGATGCTGTTGCGATTTGGCAAGCGCGAGTTGTTTCTATGTCGGGATTACTACAAGCGTTCTTATAGAAGTAATCCCCTCATTGAATGTTGCGCCGGAGTGCAACCCGGCCATCTCCAGATATTGTTATTTCGCCGCTGGTTAGTGGTCATGTCGAAATCACACTGAAAAATAGCGGGGATGTGCCGGATACTGATTGTGAGCGGATGAGCTGTGGCGTTCGCGACTTTTATTGCTCTGGCGTCTTAAAATATCGCTGCAAATTGGCTGGAATCGACTGCCTAAATGTCATGTGTGCGATGAACGCCATCTTCCTAAATATTTGAACTGCTTGTGCATGGCCGAGTCGCGTTATGATTCGTGATAAATCATTAAACGAGGCGGAACTGGCATGGCAAGAATTGACGATATTGTAAAAAGGCAAAAAGACGGTGCGAAATTTATTATCTCCGCACCAATGCTGGGTTTGGAGCCGGAAGAATTTGATACGGTAGCAAAGCTTTGGGCTGAAGAGTGTAATCACGGGTTTGTTGTGACTGGCGTGCCGCACAGAAAGTGCATCGACGGCGAGTTTTTTATTGACCGGATTACTGCCATAAAAGTTGAGTCGATAGCAGAGTAAGGGTAGTGAGAAGATTGATATTTTCCGGCAATCTGTTCTTGATTGCCCATTCCAAAAAAGGCTTGCATTACATAGTTCGTGCTATGACGAAGTATACAAATGCCTGATGTAGTTTTAAGCCCAGGATGTCGGATCAATGATGCCGAGTCCTTGGAATGTCGGTTTGCAAAAAAGATAGCCTTGCATCAAATTAATACCAGCGTTTCGCAAGAAATCGCGCTCAGCCGCAGTTTCAATTCCCTCCGCCAAAACACGTACATTCAACGCAGTACAGATTGATACGATGCCGTGAACGATGGCTTGCTTCGCCTTGTTGGTATCCACATCGCGAACCAGTGCCATGTCGATTTTGATGATATCTGGTTGATATTCCGCCAACAAACCTAAGCCAGCGTAGCCTGCGCCAAAGTCATCTATCGCGGTGTGAAAGCCAAAGCGTCGGTATTCCTGAAAGATATTTACCAGATGGGTGCGATCATGGATCTGTTCGCCTTCGGTCACTTCAAAGATAATTTGTTCGATCGGGAAGTTATAAAGTTTCGCTGCTGCGAAAGTGCTGCGGATGCAGGCTTCCGGGCGATATACCGCGTTAGGCAAAAAATTGATCGACAACATTTCAGTCATTCCGAGTTCGGATGCGCCACGAATTGCCCCCACCCGGCAGGCTTGATCGAATGAATAGCGGTTGGTATCCGTCACCTGAGAAAGGACTGAATAAGCAGACTCGCCGTTCGGTCCGCGCACCAGCGCTTCATGCGCATAAATCGATTGCGTGCTCATATCAACAATCGGCTGGTAGGCAAAAACGAAGCCGAAATCTAGGGCATTTTCGTTTTTGCATTGGACACATTTTTCAGGCAGAGGCGCTTTGCCAGCCTGAACTTCCTGAATTGATGTCATTTATTTTTTCTTATCGAAAGAGAGCCGACGGCTGCTATGTATCACTTGTAGCATGATTTTAGCGGAGCAGGTCTGTCTCAATTTGATTTGGGCGAATCATGCATAAAACCATGAAATGTTTGTCAACATTAGTTGTATTTAGCATGAATATTCCATAGTTTATGAAAATTTTACATGTAAATTGGCTGCAAATAACCAATCGAATTAGTCTTAATTGAAGTATTTCATCGGTAGCAAAGTCGTTACCAGGGAAGTTTCTCTCCGTTGTAGGAAAAAAACTGCCCGGTGTCGGCCGCAGTCAATTTGTCGATGACCCCAAGCATGTCCTTAACAGCTACCTCCGGCGCGCGACCGATTTGAGCACCCTTGAACGGTTCAGATAATTTGGAATTGACGGTGCCAGGATGCAGGGCAATCAATACCGCCTCGGGGTTACTTCTTTTGATTTCTATTGAGGCCGTTTTTATAAACATATTCAACGCGGCTTTTGATGCGCGGTAGCTGTACCAGCCACCCAGTCGGTTATCTTCTATGCTCCCCACTTTGGCGGAAAGGATCGCCATCACGCTTCTTTCGTTATCCAATATGCTTGAAAAATGTCTGATGATCATTGCAGGGCCAAATGCGTTAGCCTGGAATGTTTCTATCATCTGATCATAGTGCAAGTCGGCCATTTTTTTCTCCGGCATAAATCGTGGCGTATAAAGCAAACCAGCTGCATTAATAATTAAGTTGAAGGGACCTTTGTGGCTAATTTTCTGAGCAGCTTCGGCAATGCTGCTTTCATAATCAAAGTCGACCGATGGCTCGGAGTGACGATGAAGCGACTCGACCAGACCGCATCGCGGATGCAGTTTCAATACATCAACGAACGCTGAACCAATTGCGCCCGATGCCCCTATGACCAACACCTTAAAGTTCGGCGGAAAAGAAAGCATTTTTTACCTAGCGTTTGTGTGAGAAGGAAATTGCTATTACAGTCGTGACAGGAAAAAAATTGGGATGTCGATATGCCGGTATTGAATCGTAATCGTTAAATCGATTATCACGAAACAGACCGTAAAATGAAAAGGTCGCTAGCCGAAGCTGGCGACCTTCCATTTTCAATTGAGGGTGTAACGTATTTAAAAATTATTTCGTTACATCAATTGTAGATTTCAAGCTTTGCGCCATTTCTAAATGATGTCGTAGAGCAGGCAAATTAGTAGCAGAAAATTGCTTAATATCAGCATCCTTTGCGTTAGCGGCATTTTTTTGAATAGCGCAACGGTGTTTTTATGTGCTGAAACGCCAATCATGCTGACGTATTGCTTATCGAAAGTATGTCCTTCAAGCTTGGTCAACACCAATACTTTGCTTTATGCGACGCTTGGACCTTCTGGCACTGTCACACTTTTGCTGGCAGCCAGATTTTTCAAATCATCCCCGACATTGTGTGGTCATCAATCATCTTTTACGCAAAAGTTTTAATGTCCGGATCGCTACTTTTTTTGTAACGCTAACTGACTGGCATTAACTTCTGCGTTTCTGGATTCGGCGACGTTCGTCAGAAAGCTTTTATCGCTGTAGAGCAGGTTATCCGCAGCGTGCGCCTGCGCTGCGGTCAGTGCGATCGCAGCTAACGCACACACTGTCAGGCTTATTAGGATACGAAGTTTATTCGCGGTCTTTGCGTAAACTACGCGTTCGTCAGGGTGAGGACGGGGCATTAGCGGCTTGATCATGATTTCTCCTCGAAGATGGGAAACTGAATCTACTTTAACCATTTTCCATATTAAAACAATCAGGTAATGCCGCATTTCTTTCTAAGATCACCTTAAAAGCCTTTGTTTCTCGTTAAACGTAGATTTGAAATGACGTACGTATTTCATGAATTCCTACATCGTAAGTAGGTGCGCGCTTATAGAAAGCGTAGGTGATCGAATATAAGCTCGTCTTTAAGCTACTGGTGCTAATCAGCGAATAAGATTTAGCGAGAAGATTAACGAGAGTTACACACCGGATTTTTCAGGCTCTCATTTTAATTGCCGGTTCGGCTGCAGCTCTATTTGATTCCCCGACGCAGCGCTGTTTTGTGGTTTCCATCATGGTTCAATACAAGGAGTTAACATGACCGCCAAATCAAAAACTGAAACAAAAACGGATGCAATACCGCAGACCGATAGCCCATCAGAACAAGCGCTGGATAATGCAAATGAGATGTCTTTTCCGGCTAGCGATCCGGTGTCGTCTTCGAACATTACCCGCATAGAAAAAGCGCCCGAGATGGCGCCAGCTGCAGCAGATCATCAAAATAGTAATGGATTGAATGCAGGCGCGGAAGATATTCCGTTGCCGCAAAGCGCCGTTCTTGCTCACATCAAAATCGCCATTTTAGTCACCGATGGTTTTGAGCAGGCAGAATTACTTAAGCCTAAAGAAGCATTAGAGGCTGCTGGTGCCACAGTCCACGTCATTTCAGACAAAAAAGACAGCGTGCAAGGTTTTAAGCATACAGAAAAAGGCGTACGTATTGATGTTGATTGCGCGTTGGAAGAAGCGCCGCCTGATGATTACGAGGCGGTTCTTTTGCCCGGTGGCGTGGTTAATGGTGATGCTTTACGTATGTCGTCCAAAGCCCAGGCCTTTATTCAGGACATTAATCAAGCAAACAAACCAATCGCTTCCATTTGCCACGGCGGCTGGTTATTAATATCGACCGGCATTGTAAAAGGCAGGACATTGACCAGTTGGCCTAGCTTGCAAGATGATTTCAGAAACGCCAATGCAAAATGGCTGGACCAGGAAGTTGTCTGCGATAAGAATTTTGTATCGTCGCGCAAGCCTGATGATATTCCTGCTTTTAATGCAGCTTTTATTTCGCTCCTCCAAGAGCAAAATCGATAACCTATCCTTGCTACGAAAGTTGGCCATGAAAAACAAACCTGAAACAGATCAAATCAATACGGCAGCACCGGTTAAAAACGATGGGGTTTTACGTCAACCGAATGAGCGAGATGAAGCGCCAGATCAGAACCCCTCACAACCGCCCAATCCACGTTTGCAGCCGGAGCGAAATGCCAAAGAAAGTGGTAGCGATGATGCGAAGTAGAAGAAAAGTTGATTATTTTTTGATGGAATAGTGAATGCATTCGGATTCAATATAAATCCACCAAATCCACCATAACGCGGTTCAAGCGTGAAGCTTACCGTTTTGGTATTAAATTTCCAGCGCGATGCTAGTGCGCTAGAAAACAAAAAAGAGCTACAAGCCGAAGCGTGTAACTCTTTGATTTATTGCATATTCTGTGGGGTGGCTGATGGGGCTCGAACCCACGACAACAGGAATCACAATCCTGGACTCTACCAACTGAGCTACAGCCACCACTGAACTACTTTACGTTCCGTCTTGTGGACTAGAACAGCTGGCTATTATACAAACTAAAATTCGCACTGGCAATTCAAAAATACGGAAATGGCGTGATTAATCGCGTCATTTTTATGTTTTTACGTAGTTCCGGCTTTTAACACTGGCGGTTGTAAGCCAAGAAGGTTAAAAAAGGTCGTTTTTAGGGCCGGGAGATCGCCGGTAGTGAAGGCGGTTAATGTCCCTGGCGGCGTGTTTGTTTCTCGCAATTGATGTTCAATGAGTACCCGGACCAACTGTTTGGTGACCGCGTCGCCGGTATCGATAATCGTTATCGGATTGCTGGTGAGGCGTCTCACGATGTCTTCAATCAGCGGTCGAACAAACGGATAGTGCGTGCAGCCCAGCACCAGGGTATCCACATTTTGTTCTAGCAATGGCGTGAGATAGCGCTGAATCAATGCCTCTGTTGCCGGAGTGTTTAACTCACCTTTTTCAATTTGGTCAGCTAGTCCGACGCAGGCTTGCAGCACGAAATGCACTTCTGTTGTGGTAGTAATTTGTTGGGATAGTTGCTTGAAGCGGAGGCTGGATAACGTGCCCGATGTAGCTAAAACGCCGATCATTTTTGTACGCGTATGTTGCGCTGCTGGTTTGAGGCCGGGTTCAATGCCGACTACCACCAAAGCAGGATAGGCGTTCCGCACGGCTTTGATTGCTGCTGCCGTAGCAGTGTTGCAGGCCACGACCAGTGCTTTTGCATTTTTTTGCAGCAAAAAATCCGCAATTGCCAGTGTGCGATCAAGGATCGCTTGTTCGGTTTTATCGCCATAGGGAGCATGGGCCGAGTCAGCAAAATACAGCAGATTTTCGTTCGGCATCGCTTCACGGATATGTCGCAATACCGATAGGCCACCGACGCCAGAGTCAAAAATGCCGATGGGTGCATGTTTTTCCATCGGCATTAGTGAGAGGGCCATATTGGTGATGTCTAGATAAAATGTCGCAACGAATACAAGCGGTCGACCAGTTAATGACGTGCTGTCAGGTCAACCGCAAGTAATGTTGCAGATAATGTCGATTAGATAGTCGTAACAGGAATGTTCAACAGCGAAGCTGATTGAATTCGCGCTTGCCATTCTTGTGGACCAGTATTGTGGACCGAGATGCCATTTGAATCGACTGCGACAGTCACTGGCATATCTTTCACATCAAACTCGTAAATCGCTTCCATTCCCATATCTTCAAAAGCCAGCACGCGTGCTGATTTAATCGCCTTTGATACCAGATAAGCCGCACCACCCACCGCCATTAAATAGGCTGATTTGTGTTTTTTGATCGATTCAATCGTCGCCGGGCCGCGCTCAGCTTTACCGATCATCGAGATTAGACCAGTCTGCTCCAGCATCATGTCGGTGAATTTATCCATCCGCGTTGCAGTAGTCGGACCGGCCGGGCCGACGGCTTCATCACGCACCGGATCAACTGGGCCGACGTAATAGATAACGCGATTGGTGAAATCGACCGGCAATTTTTCGCCTCTGCCCAGCATTTCCTGAATTCGTTTGTGCGCAGCGTCGCGACCGGTCAGCATTTTGCCATTCAGCAACAGGGTTTGGCCTGGTTTCCAAGAGGCCACTTCTGCTTTGGTCAGCGTATCGAGATTGACTGAAGTAGATTTTTCAGTATCCGGCGTCCAATGCACTTCTGGCCAGTCTGACAGCGATGGTGGCTCCATAAATGCCGGTCCTGAACCGTTCAGCACAAAATGGCCGTGACGGGTAGCGGCGCAATTTGGAATCATCGCCACTGGTTTCGATGCGGCATGAGTTGGATGCATCATGATTTTGACATCGAGTACGGTTGTCAGGCCGCCCAAACCTTGCGCGCCGATTCCGAGAGCATTCACTTTTTGGAATAGTTCGATGCGTAACTCTTCAGTTTTGTTTTCTGGGCCGCGTTTGAGAAGGTCATACATGTTGATATCTTCCATCAACACTTGTTTTGCCATCAGCATTGCGCGCTCTGCTGTGCCGCCGATACCGATTCCCAGCATGCCTGGCGGACACCAGCCAGCGCCCATAGTTGGCACAGTTTTCATGACCCAGTCGACCAGCGAGTCGGATGGATTTAGCATGACAAACTTGGTCTTGTTTTCGGAACCGCCGCCTTTAGCCGCGATCTGGACATCAATGGTATTGCCCTGAACCAGTTCCATATGGACGACTGCAGGGGTATTGTCCTTGGTGTTCTTGCGCTCAAAATGTGGGTCCGCCACGATCGATGCGCGTAAGACGTTGTCTGGATGGAGATAGCCACGGCGTACGCCTTCGTTGACGGCGTCGGTGATTGTGCCTTTGAAGCCTTCAAAGCGCACATCCATCCCAATTTTTAGAAATACATTGACGATGCCAGTATCCTGGCAGATCGGACGCTTACCCTCAGCGCACATGCGGGAGTTCGTCAGAATCTGTGCAATTGCATCTTTAGCCGCAGGGCTTTGCTCTGCCTCGTAAGCGCGTGCCAAATGTTGGATGTAATCAGCAGGGTGGTAATAGCTGATGTATTGAAGGGCAGCAGCTACGGATTCAATGAGGTCTTCTTGCTTGATTGTCGTGATGGTAGTCATGGCGGATGGCTGTAAGATTTTCTGTAAAGAATAACAATAAAAATGCGTGAAAATTGTGAATAATTGCGCTACATTAAATACTACTGGCGTTACATTAATGTCCTTCGCTATGCTCGCGCTGGCTTTGCTGCGTGGCGGTCATTATGCGATCGCACCACGCGATAGCCAGAGCAGACAAGAGGAACGTAATATGAATTCCGGTCTGTGCAAGTAAAGTTTTCATATCATAGGCATGCGCGTTAATAAAAGTTTTCAGCAAATGAATCGACGATATACCAATAATCGCCATGGCTAACTTAACTTTCAATACCGATGCATTAACGTGCGATAGCCATTCCGGCTGATCCGGATGTGACTCCAGATTCATGCGGGAGACGAATGTTTCATAACCGCCAACAATCACCATAATGAGCAGATTCGAAATCATCACCACGTCAATCAAGCCGAGTGTGACGAGCATGATCGTTGACTCGCTTAATTTAGTGGGACGCAATGCACCATCAATTGCGACAGCATCTAGAATATGTTCCAGAGACGAAGCGTTACCAAAAATGGCACCGATAAGATCGCTTAACTCGACCCAAAAGTGAAATACATACACACATTGCGCCAAAATGAGGCCTAAATACAGCGGCAATTGGAGCCAGCGGCTCATAAAAATCAAATTCGGAAGGGTACCAATAGACTTTTTTGCTGCAGGATTTTTGACAATGCTCATAGATGCTTTGAAGTGGAGAAAGTGCGACCCGGCTATTTTACACTTCCTGCCCGTTCTAATTAAGACTACCGGGCCGCTTACTGGCATCATTCCAGATTAACGCACGTCACATCGTTGCATTTCAATCGCGAAGGTTTCTTAATGCGCTCTACCTTTTAAACCACCGGATATTCCCAAGATTGAGCAAGGCGCACATTTTTAACAGAAAATCATGTAATGAGAATTACTATCGCAAATGTCACGCAGCATTTTTATGCAAATTCCGCCAAAAAAATTAATGTAAGGCTTGAGTAAGTGTAAACGCCTACTTTCTGGCATCAATATTTTCTAATAGCAGGAGACACCACGATGGCTAATATCGAAACTTTTTCCCAGGAAAACCGCGTTTTTCCTCCGCCCGCAGAATTTGCCAGAACCGCTGCAATTTCTAGTATGGATGCGTATAACGCTCTATGCAATGAGGCGTCCATCGATTACGAAGGTTTTTGGGGCAGACTTGCACGTGAAAATTTGGCTTGGCATAAGCCATTCACCAAAGTCTTGGATGAATCGGATGCGCCGTTCTATAAATGGTTCGAAGATGGGCAATTGAATGTTTCTTACAATTGCCTGGACGTACATTTGCAAAATGGTAACGCTGATAAGGTCGCTATCATTTTTGAGGCGGACGGCGGCGATGTCGTTAAAGTAACTTATCAAGATTTATACGAAAAAGTTTGCAAATTTGCCAACGGCCTTAAATCGCTCGGCATCAAGAAAGGCGACCGCGTCGTCATTTACATGCCAATGTCGGTCGAAGGCGTGGTCGCGATGCAAGCTTGTGCGCGCATCGGCGCAACGCATTCGGTCGTGTTTGGTGGCTTTTCCGCCAAGTCGCTGCAAGAACGGATTATCGATGCTGGCGCAGTAGCAGTGTTGACGGCCGATGAGCAAGTACGTGGCGGTAAACGCTTGCCACTAAAGGCTATCGTAGACGAAGCGCTGGCCCTTGGCGGTTGCGAATGCATTAAAAATGTCATTGTGTACAAACGCACTGGCGGCAACGTTAAATTTAGCGCCGGGATTGATCTCTGGATGCATGAGTTGGTCGCCGATCAGGCTGCCCACTGCGAGCCTGAATGGGTCGATGCAGAACATCCGTTATTTATCTTGTACACATCCGGTTCGACCGGCACACCAAAAGGCGTCCAACATTCTTCTGGCGGCTATTTGTTGTGGGCCGCCCTGACCATGAAATGGACCTTCGATATCAAGCCGGATGACGTGTACTGGTGTACCGCCGACATCGGTTGGATTACTGGTCACACCTACATCGCTTACGGTCCAACCGTGGTCGGCGCGACGCAAATTATATTTGAGGGCATCCCGACATTCCCGAACGCTGGCCGTTTCTGGGACATGATTCAACGCCACAAAGCGACCATTTTTTACACCGCACCAACAGCAATTCGGTCACTCATTAAAGCGGCCGACGCTGACGCGAATATCCATCCTTCAAAATATGATTTAACCTCTCTGCGCTTGTTGGGTTCAGTTGGCGAGCCAATCAATCCTGAAGCCTGGATGTGGTATCACAAACATATCGGCGCAGAACGTTGCCCGATTGTCGACACGTTCTGGCAAACCGAAACCGGCGGTCATATGATCACGCCATTGCCAGGCGCAACGCCTTTAGTGCCGGGTTCATGCACGTTGCCATTGCCGGGTATTCAAGCGGCGATTGTTGATGAGGCTGGACAAGATTTGCCGAATGGGCAGGGCGGTATTCTGGTGGTGAAACGTCCGTGGCCTGCAATGGTGCGCACCATCTGGAATAATCCAGAGCGTTTTAAAAGCACCTATTTCCCGCCAGAGTTCGGTGGCAATTTATATCTGGCTGGCGACGGCGCAATCCGTAACAAAGAAACCGGCTATTTCACCATCACCGGCCGTATCGATGACGTATTAAACGTTTCAGGTCATCGCATGGGAACCATGGAAATCGAATCCGCATTGGTTGCGCATCCGATGGTGGCAGAAGCCGCAGTCGTAGGGCGGCCAGATGAGACCACTGGCGAAGCAATTTGCGCCTTCGTGGTACTCAAACGCAGCCGTCCAACGGGCGACGAAGCGAAGCAAATCGCCAAGGAATTGCGTGACTGGGTCGCGAAAGAAATCGGCCCGATCGCAAAGCCGAAAGAAATTCGCTTCGGTGACAATTTGCCAAAAACCCGCTCCGGCAAGATCATGCGCCGCTTATTGAGAATACTGGCCAAAGGCGAAGAGATCACGCAAGACGTTTCTACCTTGGAAAATCCGGCGATTTTGGACCAGTTGAAAGAAGCGCAATAGCAATGTAATAGCAGGCTAGGGCAGAGAGTGCGGTACTTTTTGCCCCGTTTGATTTATTGTTTTGGATGTGATGAGCGGAGTAAGTATTATCACTAGGGCCGAAATAATTGTCTTCTATGAAATAAATCTTAGAAAATAGGTTCGGCCACGATGGAAATTAGCCTAGCCGTTCAAAATATTGTTATAATCTGCGGCTTCGTGAAACTAGGCTCCTGAAAATCGGACTTGGCAAATGAAACGCAGTAAATAGGAGAGATGGATGAGTGGTTTAAGTCGCACGCCTGGAAAGCGTGTGTAGGTTCATAGCCTACCGGGGGTTCGAATCCCCCTTTCTCCGCCACAGATAAGTCGTTGATTTTAAACAGAAAAAGCTGACTTTCGAGTCAGCTTTTTTGTTATGTTGTACTATAAAATCCACTTGTACTATTCAAATCTAATATGTCACCGTAACGGCGCAACCAATTCAGGCTTCCTTCTGTATACCCTGTCCGTTAGTCGACTGTCTGCGTGGGCTAATAGTGACCGTGCGTGTTCTAATGTTTTTGCATCACTGGCGCACTTTGCTCTTAAGTCATGTTCCGTGAATTTTTCTACAACTTTAGTTTCAGCCAGCACCCGTCTGCTAAATCCGCGCCACATCGAGTCCCATCCGCCCGCCCGCCCAGTTGTTTCATCAAAATAACATTTGCCCATACGATTGCAAAAAAGATATGGTGACCGGCTCGCGGATCGCGCTGCCTTTGCCATGGCCACTGCGTGACGGACTTCTTCCGACCAGCTTATGATTAATCGTTTGCCGGTAGTAGTGGCTGTTTTGTTGGGCGTTATATGTATAGGCGATCCGCAATGACAGGCTCGAAATGGTTGATCTTCAGTTGCCCGCATTGGCTTGCCTGCGCGATGCAAACATCATTACCAACGACTGCGAAGCCTATCTAAATATTTTAATCATATTGGCGCAGTGATTCGCTGTGGCCAGAATCGGCAATGCCCTACGATGCGGTTTTTTCTTCAATGATGTGACGTGATGAAGCGAACGAAGGCGTTCGTTACATTGGCATTCTCTTCCGAATGCTGCACAACATACACCTCCGAATGCGGCTCGTCCGTTGCCAAAGGGATGACGGTAACCTTGTCAGCATAGATGTGCGACAGCGACTCCGGAATCAGCGCCACGCCCATACCTGCTGCGACAAGGCCGAGCACCGCGGCCACCTCTGAGACATGGTGGACGACGCGGGGCGCAAAGCCTGCCTGTACGCAGCAATCGCGAATATGTTGGGCATAGGCTGAAGTATCCAGTTTCAGCATGACGAAGGGCTCGTCGCGCAGGTCGCGCAGCGTGAGCCGTTTGCGTCGCCGAAGTCGGTGTCCCGGCGGCACTGCCGCCATCAGTGGATCAGCCCATAGCCGAATGCTTTTCAGCATCATGTCATTGACGGGCGTGCGGGAAATACTCAGATCGATACGTCTTTCGCGCAGCGCTTCGAGCTGGATGGCTGGCTTTAGCTCTTGAAGAGAAATGGTCACATCAGAATAGGCCTGTGAGTATCCGGCTATCAGCTTTGGCAAGCGACCAAAAAAATGCGAACCGGACAAGCCGAGCTCAATCCGTCCGGCTAAACCACTTTCAATTGCAGCCGCCCGGCTGATCGACGCATCGACACGTTCCAGTATTGCCCGGGTATCGATGAGAAACGCTTGCCCAGCCGGGGTCAGCTGGACCCGCCGACTGGTACGCCCGAACAGGCGAGCGCCGACTTCCTCCTCTAGTTGACGGATTTGCAGGCTGAACGGCGGCTGCGATACATGCAGTCGCTCGGCAGCCCGCGTGAAGTTTAGCTCTTCGGCCAGCGCTAGAAAATAACGTAGATGTCGTAGTTCCATGATGTTCTTTAACCGTCCATGCCTGTTTGATCGTGAATGCGTTTAGTAAATAAATAGAGCATCCGGCGTTGCTATTCCTCAAGCGCCTGCATGGGTGATTTGCGGACTTGCTGATGGATGTACGTTGCGCGTGTTGTCTAAAGTCTGATTGAATTGTTTTGAGGACATTTTTTTCGAGTGGGTACGCCAGAAATCAACTTGGTCAGTATTAGCATCTGGCGGAAATAAAAGCCTCCGACACCTAGCGAAATGGCCGTGCGAAACTAAATACTTAGTTCCTATTTATACTTTAAAAGTCTCAATTTGGACTAATAATATATTGGAAATCATATTTCGATCAACGTAATCTCTGTCTGGTCAACCATTACAAGCTGAGCCGAAAGAGATTGCTATGAATCGTATTTACCGCATCGGGCAAATCGTGCCTAGTTCCAATACAACGATGGAAACCGAGATTCCCGCGATTTTGCGTGCACGCGAAGGCATCGCGCCGGAGCGTTTCACTTTTCATTCAAGTCGCATGCGTATGCAGAAAGTGACTAAAGAAGAACTGGCTGCAATGGACAGTGATTCTGACCGTTGTGCCATCGAACTTGCCGATGCCCGCGTGGACGTTTTGGGGTACGCCTGCCTGGTTGCAATTATGAGCATGGGGAATGGCTATCATCGCGTCTCTGAAGAACGGCTTCAGCGGCGAACGGCTGAGGCTGGCGGCAAGGCTCCCGTGGTGACCAGCGCCGGTGCATTGGTCGATGGACTGAAGGTTCTTGGAGCAAAGAAAGTATCGATCCTGACTCCTTACATGAAGCCGCTGACCCAACTTGTCATTGATTATCTTGGGCACGAGGGCATCGAGGTGGTTGACAGTATTTCGCTTGAAATTGCCGACAACCTGGAAGTGGGTCTTCAAGATCCGATGGCACCGCTAGAAATCACAAAGCGCCTCAATACCGTAGGCGTCGATGCGGTGGTCGCGTCGGCTTGCGTCCAGATGCCTTCGCTGGCATCAATTCAGGGTATCGAGGACCGCGTCGGATTGCCGGTTGTTTCTTCGGCTGTCTGCACTACCTACTGGATGCTCAAGCGCTTAGGTCTTACGACCCACGCGCCGGGATATGGCGCGTTGTTGTCTGGGAAATATTAGTCGTAACTGCAGGCCCAATATCTTATTCTAAAAACGGAGACAAGCATGAATAGCAATCGACGCATTGTATTGGCGGGACTGGCTGCCGCACCGTTGTTGGCACTGCCAACGCGCTTCGCGTTCGGCGCGACGCCGACCATTCTAAAGATCGCGCATCAGTTCCCGGCAGGTTCGGGCAATGAAGGCGATTTCCGTGATCGCCTCTGTCGACACTTTGCCCAAGAACTGGACAAGCGCAGCAACGGCGCGCTAAAGGCAAATGTTTATCCGGGGGCTTCCTTGATGAAGGTAAATGCCCAATTTTCTTCCGTGCGTAAAGGCGCACTGGACATGACGCTAATACCGCTCTCGTACGTCGGTGGCGAAGTGGCGGAACTGAATATTTCCCTGATGCCCGGTTTGGTGACGTCGTATGAACAAGGTTACAACTGGAAGACCGCGCCCATCGGAAAGGCATTGGTCGACTTGCTAGCCGATAAGGGCGTTATTCTGGTGTCGTGGATCTGGCAGGCGGGTGGCGCGGCCAGCCGCAATACACCTATCGTTTTTCCGGAAGATGTCAAAGGATTGAAATTCCGCGGCGGCAGTCGCGAAATGGATCTTGTCGCTAAAGCGGCCGGCGCTGCAACTGTGTCTATGCCGTCGAACGAAACGTATGCGGCGATGCAGACCGGCGCTATCGACGTGGTGACGACCTCGGCGACTAGCCTGCTGTCGTTCCGTCTTCAAGAAGTATCAAAGCACCTGACAATCAACAAGCAGGGCAAATCCTATTGGTTCATGCTGGAACCCCTGTTGATGTCAAAAGCCGTGTTCGACAAACTGCCGAAGGATCAGCAAAGTCTGATCATGACGGTCGGCACGGAGATGGAAAAGGTCGCGCTGGCTGGCGCACGGGCTGACGATGTTCATGTCACCGAAGCGTACATCAAGAAGGGCGCGATAGTGCACGATCTGACCGAGGCCGCGCTCGCAAAATGGGTGGCGTTGGCACGTATTTCGGCATGGAAGGACTACGCTGAAAAGAGTCCTAACAATGCTCGCTTGCTGAAACTCGCGGAAGCTGTTTCAGCTTAATGCGGTAGATATCGGACTCTACGCGGCGTTTCTTCATCTTCTCGATATCCCGTTTATTTCCATAAAAAATCGCGTGCAGCGACGGCACGCGAAAGCACAATTTAGTCGTTACTATTTCTTAGGAGACAGCATGCACCCCAACCAGCAACTGAAGGGGCCGCTGATGCCGCCCCATCCTGGCGTGGCCGAAGTGGCCAGATGGTTCGATAGGGCCAATAGCATCTTGGTGGCAATATCGATGAGCGCGATGATACTGACGGCAATCGTCCTGACGTACTCAGTCGTGTCGCGCTATTTTTTCCATGTCGCAACCGACTGGCAGGATGAGGCGTCGGTATTTATGCTGGTTGGCGCCACTTTCTTTTGCGCTGCATATGTGCAGTCTTATCGCGGCCATATCGGCATCGAAACGCTTGAGTCGATACTGCCGCCATCGATCAATGCAGTGCGGCGGTTGTTGGTCGATGTGCTGTCTTTTCTGTTTTGCGCATTTTTTTCCTGGAAATCATGGACGCTGGTACATGAGGCCTTCGTCGAAGGACAGACTACTACCTCCACTTATGCGCCGCCGCTGTGGATTCCTTACGCGATGATGGCGTTCGGGATGACGTTGTTAGCTTGCCAAATATTCGTGCAGCTGATCGCCCGTATAAGCACGCCGCAGGTGGCGCGATGAGCGACCTGACCATGGGCGTCATGTACGGCGTTGCCACACTGTTGATTATGTTCTCGGGGATGCCGATTGCCTTTGCTTTGGGCACAGTCGCCGTTACCTTCATGTATTTTTTCATGCCAGCTTCATCGCTCGATACGGTGACACAGAACGTCTACGAAGAAATGGCATCGATTACACTGTTGTCGATCCCGTTATTCATCTTGAAGGGTGCAGCGATTGGAAAATCTCCCGCCGGTAAGGATTTGTATTCCGCGATCCACGCATGGCTGCACAAGGTTCCGGGGGGACTCGGCATAGCTAACGTATTTGCGAGTGCGCTGTTTGCTGCGATGGCCGGTTCTTCCCCGGCCACGTGTTCGGCTATCGGTGCGGCAGGTATTCCGGAAATGCGCCGGCGCGGTTACTCTCCTGGCTTTGCTGCTGGCATTATTGCTGCGGGCGGCACGTTGGGCATTTTGCTGCCGCCATCGATCACCATGATTTTGTATGCGGTCGCATCGGAGCAGTCTCTCGGCCGTCTGTTTCTGGCAGGCATTGGACCAGGCCTTCTCTTAGTTGGATTGTTTTCTGGCTATGCCGTGTACCGTGCTCGTAAGGAGTATCGGATGGCGCTCGCGCTCCATCAGGACGGTGGCGTTAAGTCGGCCTATCTGGATGATGAAAATTTCACCTTCGCGCAAAAGGTCGAAATGTTGCCCCGCGTGTTGCCGTTCCTTGTGCTCTTGACCGGCGTCATGATCGCACTGTACGGCGGCTTTGCAACACCGTCCGAAACAGCCGGTCTCGGCGCGCTGTTGGCGCTGGTGCTGATTGCTGTGGTGTACAAAGTATGGCGGCCGAAAGACCTGTCGCCGCTGCTGATGTCGACGATCCGGGAATCGACCATGCTGCTGATGATTATCGGCATGTCCCTGCTGTACTCCTACGTGATGAGCTATTTGCAGATTAGCCAGAACGCCGCAGCGTGGGTGGTTGGGCTGCATCTATCGAAATGGCTGTTGCTGCTTGTGATTTTGTTGATGGTGGTCGTGTTTGGATTCTTCTTGCCGCCGGTATCGATCATTCTGATGACTGCCCCAATTATCTTGCCGCCACTAAAGGCTGCTGGCTTCGATCTGATCTGGTTTGGCGTTGTGATGACTATCGTGATGGAAATGGGCTTGATTCATCCGCCAGTCGGGCTGAATATCTTTGTGATTAAAAACATCGCGCCTGATATTCCGCTAAAAGATGTCGTATGGGGTGTGATGCCTTTCCTTGGACTAATGTTCATCGCAGTACTGCTGCTATGCATTTTCCCCGGCATTGCCACCGGCTTACCTGACTTTAGTATGGGGAATAGGTAGGCGGCAATGACTTCCATGGAATATGTTTAACTTAAGTATTTGAAATATATAGCTATTTTTACTTCTGAGGACCATGGTGGAACATATGTTGTATGCCCCTTTCCCGCCAAAGAGTCAGTTGCTCAGATAGTTATCTGAGATAGCAAGAAAAAGCGCTTAATAATCAGATGGTTAGTTTGATTATTAAGCGCTTTTTTCTTTTGGTTGTTCGGATCTATGGGTGTTACTCATATAAATTTGATCTATTTTCTCTGGTTCACGATTTGGACGTCCGGTTCAAAATTTAATGTTTGATTCTTGATCAGTAGGTCACCGGTCGCAGGCGCCGCTGCGGATTGGTCGCCGCGCTAGCACAATCAGTGTTGACGGCGGTTATTTCCCTATTTAAGTCATCGCGATAGCGGTCATTGGTCACCGACTGCAGTTGGTCGATCTTAGCCTATTACCCACGATAGTTATGTATTCGACAATGGTCTGAAGTGGCTGGTCAAGCCTGATTCATTGAAGTCAGCAATGCAGCGGATGTAGTCGTTGGCTATCAATGAGGCGGTCATTGTCGCCTACTGTATTCGGCTTCCTTTGATAGGGTTTTGGGAGGCCGCTCAACGGCGCATTACAGCCATTCGCCAATTAAGAAGACGACTACCCACAAATGCTTTTTGAACGGCTGGTTTGCGCCCCCTGTAAGACCGCAGCCGACCCTGAGCCATCATCGACGAAAAACGAAAGCGGCCATTCACCACAAGGTGAAAAAATGGAAGCGGCCGTTCGTGATGCGGAGTAGATATTCCGAGCTGAACGACTGCTGCTGAAGTTTATTAGTCATCAGCTTTGATGACAATTTCTTGAATGCTTGCGAACTTGACTAAAGTTACCCACGTCCCAACTTTATGTTTTTCGCGCTGGTCATACGCAGCGCATCGACAACCAATGAGAAGGCCGGTGATGGTTGTCGCCGACTTGGATAATACAGTTGATATCCACCAAATGGCGCGCACCAGTCCGCTAATACTCGAATTAGCCGACCTGACTCTATGTGTGGCTCCAGCTCATCTTCAGGTAGCAGCGCAATGCCCAGCGCAGCTAATGCGGCATCCACCTGTGGTTGGGTGGTGTTGAAAATCAGTTGGCCGTCTACGCGTACGTTTACCTTACGTCCGCGGCGCTCAAAGTCCCACACATAAAGTCCGCCCGAGCTTTGCATACGTTGATTGATGCATTGGTGCGCCATGAGGTCCTGCGGCACCTTAGGAATGGGATTCGTCTCGAAGTAAAGGGGGGATGCCACCACTGCCAAGCGCATAGGTGGACCGATAGGCACTGCAATCATGTCTTTGTCGATTGTGTTGCCAAGACGCACCCCGGCGTCAAAGCGGTCTGCCACAATGTCACGAAAGCCGTAGTTCACATCGAATTCCAGCTTTATCTCTGGGTATTCACGCAGCAATGGAGTGAGCTTAGGCAGCAGGACACTATGCAACACGTAATCGCCACAAGTGATACGAACGGTGCCTGCGGGCTTGTCCCGTAGCTCCGTCAACTCATCAAGTTCCGACTCAATCTCATCGAAGCGGCGACCAATAGCATTCAAGAGGCGCTCTCCGGCAGCAGTTGGAGAGACGCTACGCGTCGTGCGTGTGAGCAGTCGAATTTGAAGTTTTGACTCCAGACCGCTTATGGCTTGGCTAAGCGCTGATTGAGTCACGCCCAGCTCTGCCGCAGCGCGCGTGAAGCTCCCTTCGCGTGCCACAGTGACGAAGTACACGAGGTCATTGAAGTTGCGTTTAGCCATTTGTCATCATTTTCAAAAGAACATTAATTAGTATATCTAATAAGCTCATTAAGTATTTATTAGGTAGTCAAAGAGCGCTATCTTCGTCAAGATACAGGCTATGAAAAAGCCTATCGACTTTTCGTGGATTTCGTTTCCCCGCAATGCGCTGATGCTGTTGATGCTAGTGATGATTGCTTGCACAGCCGGTTTTTCGGAGGCTCAGCCATCGACCAATGCCTCGTCCGCGTTCTCCAAGGAGCTCCGCATGAAGATACGCCTTACTGTAGATGGCCAAAGCGCTATCGCTACTTTGTATGACAATTCCACCGCGCGTGACTTCGCATCGTTGTTACCGCTGACGCTTACGATGGAGGATTACGCCAGCATTGAGCGAGTTTCGAATCTGCCGCGCAAGCTATCCAAGGACGGAGCACCTGATGGCATGACCCCTCTGGCTGGTGAACTCACGCACTACGCTCCGTGGGGCAACCTAGCCATATTTATCAAAGGCCGTTCTTATTCGAAGGACCTTTTTCCTCTAGGCAGAGTGGACGAAGGCTTACCCATCTTGGCTCAATCCGGACCGTATAAGGTACGGATTGAACTATTAAAAAATTGATGCCGCAGACCTCGGTATTTTAAGTCCCCAGGCACCACGTATCTGAAAGGCAAAGCTATCGCTGGCGTTTCCTTAAACGTTCCTTGGTGTGCGTATCAAATTTAATGAAGTACTTCATGACTACACCAATCCCATCCATTTCTCTAAACAACACTAATAACGGGAGTAAGTCCGAAACTGCCTCCTGGAGCAGTATCTTCGCGATGTCGATTGGTGCGTTTGCACTGGTCGCATCGGAATTTATGCCCGTAAGTCTGCTGACTCCGATGGCAAACGACCTTCATGTAACGGAAGGCATGGCCGGACAAGGGATTGCGATTTCAGGCGCATTTGCCGTGGTGACGAGCTTGTTCATCTCAGCTCTGGCGGGTAGCCTGAATCGCAAGACACTTTTGATGCTGCTGACGGCGGCAATGGGCCTATCCGGCGTCATCATTGGACTGGCACCTAACTACTTCACGTATATGCTGGGTCGCGCGTTAATCGGTGTCGTCATCGGAGGTTTTTGGTCAATGTCAGCGGCCACCGCTATCCGGCTGGTACCGCCGTTCCAAGTTCCACGCGCCTTGGCCATCCTCAATGGTGGCAATGCGCTAGCCATGGTCGTAGCTGCACCGTTAGGTGCTTATCTCGGTACCATCATCGGATGGCGAGGCGCATTTTTTTGCCTAGTTCCGGTGGCGCTGATTACACTGGTTTGGCAATGGTTCGCACTTCCTTCCATGCGGGTAGAAGCACGTGCTTCAGGTGCCGGCAATGTCTTCAAAGTATTCGCGCTGTTCAAGCGACCTGGTGTAGCAGTAGGAATGGCTGCCAGCAGCCTTTTCTTCATGGGCCAGTTCGCGCTGTTCACCTATGTGCGCCCGTTTCTTGAAACAATAACGAAGGTTCAGGTGCCCACGCTCTCGCTCATCCTGCTGGTAATGGGTATCGCAGGTTTTATCGGCACTTTGTTCATCGGCAAAGCGCTACAACGCCGCTTCTACCAAACTCTCATTGCAATTCCAATTTTGATGGCAGTGATTAGCTTGGCACTAATTGCGTTCGGAAGCATGACGGCGATTGTTTTCGTGCTTCTTGGGTTGTGGGGAATGACAGGTACCGCGGCCCCTGTAGGTTGGTGGGCTTGGGTGGCCAAGACTTTCCCAAACGATGCTGAAGCGGGCGGCGGTCTGCTTGTGGCCGTCATCCAAATGGCTATCGCTCTTGGCTCAACTATGGGTGGCCTGTTATTCGACACAAACGGCTACCAAAGCACTTTTGTCGCAAGCGCAGCGCTGCTGATGTTTTCTGCTGTTCTGACTGCTATCAGCTCACGTATTGAAGCGACCCGAACTACTTGAAAGCAAACGGGAAGCGGATACCCTCGGTGCAATGGCCGCTTCGGAGCAGTGCACGGAATCAGTTACCGCAATGGAGAGGAAAAGCCAGTGCTGGTTATGGTCGACTGTACGCGTTCACCAGAATCGAAAAAAGCAGTCATATGACTATCCGTAATAAAACGGCCGTATGACCGCTATTATGCAACGCGACTTAAATTTCGGCCTGCTCTGAAATTTCCAACGCGTCATCCACTTCAATGCCCAGGTAACGGACTGTACTTTCCAGTCTCATGTGGCCCAGCAGGAGCTGGACCGCACGCAGGTTTTTTGTCCGCCTATAGATCAAAGTCACTTTGGTTCGCCGCATGGTGTGCGTACCAAATACTGATGAATCGAGGCCAATGGCTGAAATCTAACGGTGCACGATACGGGAATATTGTCGTGTTGAAACATGGGGTGACTTTGTAAGACGGCTCGGAAATATGTGCTGCTCTGGCTTCAGATGCGCTTTATCAATCCAGGTTAAGACTGCTTGCCTGGTTGGTTCGGTCAATTCAAATTGGACGGGCCGTTTGGTCTTGCGCTGCACGACCATCGTTCTGGTTAAAATTTGGTTGCCATGCGTGACATCGTGAACACATAAATTGACGAGATCACAGCCACGCAACTTGCTATCGATGGCAAGGTTGAACATCGCCAAGTCTCGAATCTGCTGGTTATTTTGAAGGTGGATTCGAATTGCCCAGATGTCCTTTGGCTAAAGTGGCGGCTTTTGCCCAATCAGTTTGCCTTTATTCCATGGCTCGCGATTATGAGTGGATTTCATGTCAGGCTTCTTCGTGGTTGATCGAAGTCTGATTGTGCTGCCTAGCGCAAAGCCATACATCATTTAATCTACGAACAGCCCGATGGACGCTTTCAGGACTCGTACCGTATGTGCACAATCGGCTAATTGCGGGCAATCGGTGGAAGCACCAAATCGATACTTTGTAGACAATTAAATTGTAACAAGATGCTCACTCAGTCCGATTTTCCAAGTAAAGGAAATAGTTATGTCAGAGAATATAGCGGCACGGAATCCGGCCGGTGTAGCGGGAAAATTCAAGGAATTCAAGCGATAATGACGTTCCAGAATCAACTTCTAATTTAAATATGCGCGACATTATTAATGGCTTTCTCCGCTTTCAGCAGGACGTCTTTCCAGCACGCAAAGCGCTATTCAAGACTCTAGCGACTGGTCAAACGCCTAAAGCGTTATTCATTTCTTGCTCTGACAGCCGAATGGTGCCAGAGCTTGTCACACAGAGGGAGCCTGGAGAGCTGTTTGTCATTCGCAATGCTGGCAACATCGTGCCATCGTTCGGCCCTGAACCAGGCGGTGTCAGCGCAACGGTTGAATATGCGGTGGCCCAATTGAAAGTAACGGATATTGTCATCTGCGGTCACTCCGATTGCGGCGCCATGACGGCAATCGCCACATGCGCATGCCTGGACCACATGCCAGCGGTCAAACACTGGCTGCATTATGCCGATGCTGCTCGGATGATTAATGATTCTAAGAACCATGCAAACGAGAATGACCGCATAGACGACATGGTTCGTGAGAACGTTATTGCACAGTTGAACAATATCCGCACACATCCGTCGGTAGCCTTGGCACTCGCCCAAGGTGGATTGACACTTCACGGGTGGGTCTACGATATCGAGAGTGGCTCGATAGACGCATTTGACGCCACCACGAACAAATTCGTATCCCTCGCTCAGCATCCCACAACTAAACTCTGAACATAGGCCGTTAACGTCCCTGAGCTGACTGTCACGGCTCTCGGGTCCAACGGCAGAAATGCTACGGGTGCGGTCGTTGGCTTTCTATTGCGCGGTTATTGATGTCGACGGATTGACCTTTCTCAGATGTGATTCTGAGCGGCGGCTTTACTTCACATTGCTGCCGTTCACATCTATCCAGCAAGCTCAAACTTGATAGCGAAGGGCATTAACAACTAACGAGAATGTTGGGGCAGCTTGTCGGCGGCTCGGGTAGTAGAGGTGATAACCAGGGATTGGTTGGCACCAGTCTTCGAGTACCTGCTCCAATCGCCTATCAGCAATGTGTTGTTCCCCCGATGACCATCCGCGCCGGTAGTCTTTGACCGGTTCAACTACCTTTCTCTAGTATTGACAATGCCAGCCGATGGGCTGAGATGACCATTTACTGTTAGTTGCGGCGGCGCGTAAAGCATGCATGCATGCCTGTGTACCAGAGGAGCGCATTGACGCCAGAACCGAGTCGAAGCAGAAATATTTGACCGATCTTCATTTCCATGTTTTGCGTCATGACGCGACAAGTCGATTATTTGAGCGTGGCATCTTCGGCACGATGGAAGTGACATCCATCACAGGTCCCAAAACGCTGCAAATGCTTTCGCGCCACACACATGAATGTTGCGCTTCTGGCGGACAAAATGGCGCTGTCTTCTAGCTGATGAATGTCGATGCGGCCGGAATATGCAGTTTCATCTTTCGCAGTCTGAATCGCCATCAGTTTTAAGGGTTAGCGAAATCGGATGTCAAAAATTTATTTGGGTCACTTAATGCGACTGACCCGAATTTTTACCTGCGGTCCCATAGCCAATTTTAAATGGCGACAAGGCACTAGGGCTAGGCGGTTTTGTCGAAATCAGATTGGCCGTCGCCAGCAATTGTGGAACAAGTTCTGCCTGGGCTTTTTCCAGTGTCCAGTAAGCCATCGATACAGAAATATTGATAGCAGCAACCGGGGCGCCCGATCCGTCGAACAGCGGCACCGCAAGCGCGAGATCGCTTCGATAGTATTCCTCAATGCTATAGGCATAGCCGGTTTCCCGAACGGTCGCAATCATCTCCATCAAGCGATCGATGTCGGTGACAGTATGCTGGGTAAACTGAGGCCGTTCCGTTGCATTCAGGATTGCCCTCACTTCCTCATCCGGCAGACCTGATAAAAATGCCCTTCCCGCAGAAGTGCAAAACATAGGCAATTGCCGGCCGATCGGCATATGTGCGATGGCTCTGACCGGGCTTGGGAAGCGCGCAATGTACACCATGTTGTCGCCATCGCGCTCAGCCAGATTGACCGTTTCTTCTGAATTCCTATTTAACTCCAGCAGATACGGATTAGCGCGCTCAAGTAAAAGATTCGACTGCAGATAGTGGTAGCCAAGGCTCAGCGCTCTGGTTGTCAGCGAAAATCGCTTGGTCGCCGGATCCTTCTTCAGCAACCCCACGGCCTGCAGAGTATGCGTAAAACGCTGTGCTGCACTTTTTGAAATCGATGCAGCAGCTGCAATTTCCGGCAAATTCATCGACTGCCGTTCAGCATTGAAGGCGTCAAGAACGGTCAGGCCCGTCGCCAAAGACTGTACAAAAAGGGGAGATTCTTCCATACCCATCAGATATTCCTCGTTTGATATTTAGTAAATCGATACAGAAAATATGTACGCCTTCGCAACGCGTGCCAAGGATGTTGCTTCCTGCACACGCCATTTTGCACACGTTACCAAGCATCTTCCACAGTGGTCGCAACAAATCATTGTATGAGGGCATTTGTATTTGCTTGACAAGCCAAATGATAGTCCATTATATTGTTAATAGATATTAATCTATCGTATAGAGATATATAAAAATCGTATTTACCCTATCTGCCATGATTATAATGTGTGGCAGCAATAAACAGTTTGAGCTCCTAAATTTTTTCGATGAACGAAATCAATCGTATAAAGCCGGATACAGTGGTTGTGGTCGGCGCGGGTATCGTAGGCCTGTGTGTTGCCTATTACGTTCGTAAAGCAGGCTTCGAGGTCAAAGTAATCGATCCGGAGGAGCCGGGTTCGCAATGTACTTTTGGCAACGCTGGCTCAATATCTTCGGGTGCTGTGGCGCCGCTGTCTATGCCCGGTTCCCTCAAGTCGGCGTTAGGCATGCTGCTGGAGCCGACAGGCCCGCTTTA
This sequence comes from Glaciimonas sp. PCH181, assembly GCF_003056055.1. Taxonomy (NCBI): domain Bacteria; kingdom Pseudomonadati; phylum Pseudomonadota; class Betaproteobacteria; order Burkholderiales; family Oxalobacteraceae; genus Glaciimonas; species Glaciimonas sp. PCH181. The sequence goes on along the minus strand of NZ_PYFP01000002.1, from coordinate 56,985 downwards.
TCTTCCACTTGGTTACTTGGTTAAAGCTGCGCCATGGTTGCAGAAATTTGTTGCCGCATCCAAGCCGGAACGCGTAGTCGAAATCGCCGCGGCCTTGCATGGTTTGTTGAAAAACGCCATGCAAATGCACCAGGAACTGGCACAGGAAATAGGATGCTCTGGATTACTTAAAGATAACGGCCAGTTGCAGTTGTACCCAAATCGGCTGGCACTGCAAAAAGATGGCGCGAGCTGGGATCTCAAGCGCGCATACGGTTTGGAGACATGTGAGATTGGCGGCGCTGAAATACGCAAGATGGAGCCTGCCGTCAGCAATCAATATGACTGCGGTTACTTCCTGCCGGATCAGGGCTGGGTCGCTGAGCCGTTTTTATATGCCAGCGCCATCGCTGCTGCACTGCGCCAGCAAGGCGTCGAGTTTGTGCGAGACAAGGTGGTTAACATGGCGCCTGCGGGCAATGGGGAGTGGACTGTCGATACGGGCAGCGGCTCGCACTCTGCGCGCCATGTTGTCGTCGCTGCCGGCGCTTGGTCGGCACAGTTGCTGCGCCTGCTAGGGATCAAGATACCGTTGGAGAGCCAGCGTGGATACCATGTCCAGTTCGCCAACCCGAACATCGATATTTCAAGGACGGTGGTTCTTGCGGACCGCAAGGTGTTCATCACGCCGATGGATTGCGGCTTGCGTGCCGCCGGGACGGTCGAGTTTGGCGGGCTGGAGCGGCCGCCAAGTGCCAGTCGCGCCAATCTGCTTGCGGAGCACGTAAAAGCCGGCCTGCCCGGTCTTGATGTCAGTGCCGCCACCACATGGATGGGACACCGTCCATGCCTGCCAGATTCCATGCCCGTCATTGGGGCAATGCCCGGCCATGCCGGCTTGTGGAGTGCATTTGGCCATGGGCATCTCGGAATAACCGGTTCAGTGCATACAGGACGACTTATTGCAGATGCTATAGGTGGACAGCCCAATACCGGTTTGCTCGATGCGTTCTCGGCATCACGATTTATCTCCCTCTAAGGCAACAATATGATCGATACAATAGTTCGGCACGAAACTTTGGCACGCATGAGCAGAATCGTCGTCCATCAAGGAACGGCATACCTGGCTGGCGTAGTCGCCGCTAATCGAGATGCTGATGCACTGGCACAGACGCAGGATGTCCTGGCACGCATAGATCAGTATCTCGCTTCAGTCGGCAGCGACAAGTCACGCCTTCTGACTGCGCAGATATGGCTCAAAGATATCGATCGCGATTTCCAGGCGATGAATCAGGCATGGGATGCATGGGTGCCGCGTGACAGTGCGCCGACACGTGCTACCTGTGAAGCGCGACTAGCTTCACCCGATTTACTGGTTGAAATCATCGTTTCAGCGGCTATCTGACAAACACTTTTTCACTCAAAATTTAAACAAATAAGGAGACAACATGAAAACCTCACTTTTGAAAGTCCTCATCTGCACGGGACTTGCAGTGTCTGCGCTGTCTGGCCTCGCCCAGCCAAACAAGGTAATGATGGTCGGTGCAACGCCGACTGCCGTGCCGTTTAATTTTCTGGACACTAAAACCAATTCGTTGCAAGGGGCCATGGTTGACATCACCAGTGCGCTGGGAAAGGAACTGGGCTTCACCGCCGAAGTACTGCCGACTCCTTTCAATGCGTTAATTCCGTCGCTGCAGACTAAGAAAATCGACATGATTAGCTCTGCCTTTGCCATCACTCCGCAACGCGCCGAGGTGGTCGACTTTTCGGACGTGCTATTTACCTACGGTGAAGAATTAGTCGTTAACGCCAAAGACAACACCGAGTACAAAAACACCAGCGACTTGAAGGGCAAAGTGGTCGGCGTACAAACCGGCACCGTCACGGTAGAGCCGATGAAGAGTGTCGCTGGCATCAAAGAACTCAAGATGTACGACACCATGCCCGACATGATCAGGGACGTTGCCATCGGGCGCATCGATGTTGCGGTCGGCGACGGTCCGGTGATGCTCTATAACATAGAAAATTCCGGTGCCAAAGGCGTACGCGTTCCAAAAACCTACCAGAAGCAGATACAAATCCGCATTGCCATCGCTGTGCGCAAAGGCGACAAGGAGCTGCTGGCTAACGTCAACCGCGGCATCGCTAAAATCAAGGCGAATGGCACACTGGATGCGATTCTGAAAAAATGGAAGATCATTTGATCCGTAACGCTTTGACCGCTTCCGCCAATTTATTGCATGCGGCGGGATCGGGAACTCTATAAAGGAAAGAATTTATGTTTACAGGTTTTTTCTCGGATTCGGTGACCTTCGTACCGATTCTGCTGGAAGGGGTCTGGATGACCATCGCGATTACCATCAGTGCATTGGTGATCGCGTCCTTGCTCGGTCTTTTCTGGGCCATGTTGCGGGTCTCCGGAATTTCCTGGCTGGCTAATGGGGCCAGGATTGTCACCAATTTGATTCGCGGCATTCCTATCATCGTACTGCTGTTTTACGTGTATTTCGTTTTACCCGAAATGGGCATCCAGATGAGTGCATTCCAGGCCGGCGCGTTTGGTCTAGGCATCGCTTATTCCGCCTATATGGCAGAAGTGTTCCGGTCAGGTATCGAGGCAATTGACGTCGGACAGATTGAAGCCGCCAATTCGCTCGGCATGAGCCGGATATTGATGATGCGGAGGGTGATCTTGCCGCAAGCGTTCAAAATCGCGCTGCCTCCTTATAGCAATAACATGGTCATGTTATTAAAAGATTCGTCGCAGGCTTCTGTTATTACGGTGGTCGAACTGTCGATGCAGGCCAAGCTCGTGGCCTCGTCTTCGTTCAAGAATGCAACTGTATTTACGCTTGTCGCGTTGTTGTATCTATGCCTTAGCCTGCCTTTGATGGCGTTGGCTGGATGGCTTGAGCGTAAATATAACAAGGCAAAAAAATGATCAAAATAGATAACATCACCAAGTCTTTCGGCAAAAATCTGGTATTGCCTGGTGTTACCACCGAAATCAAAAAGGGCGAAATAGTTTGTCTGATCGGACCTTCCGGGTCGGGTAAATCCACCGTGCTGCGCTGCATCAATGGACTTGAAGCCTATGACGGCGGATTAATTACCGTTGATGGCATCAAGGTTGATAGCAAGTCGCCCAGCATCCACGACATCCGGCGCCAAGTCAGCATGGTATTCCAGCGATTTAATTTATTCCCGCATAGAACCGTGCTGGAGAACGTTGTCGAAGGCCCCATCTTCGTCAAGCACATCGCGCCTGATCGCGCCCGCGCTTTTGGCCGTGAGTTACTCGACCGCGTTGGCTTGGCTGATAAGTACAACGCTTATCCAGCCCAGTTGTCGGGCGGCCAACAGCAGCGCGTGGCAATCGCCCGCGCACTGGCCATGGAGCCGGAAGCGATTTTGTTTGACGAGCCTACCTCGGCGCTTGATCCGGAGCTGGTGGGAGAAGTCCTGGATGTCATCAAGTCTCTGGCCCAGGACGGCATGACCATGGTTATCGTGACGCACGAAATGGCCTTTGCAAAAGCAGTATCCGACCGCACCCTTTTCCTGGAAAAAGGCCGTATCTTGGAACAGGGACCTTCGCGGGAAATCTTGAGCAACCCAAGCAACGAGCGTATGCAGGATTTCCTGCGCCGGGTTGGGCATCACTAGATTTAGGTGCGTAAGCTTCAACGGCACCATCGGGCAAAAAGCATGACACAAAAGCGCTGCGGCTTTAGCTGCAGCGGTTACATACAGGCGGGGCCGATGCGGCCACGCCTTCATTTAGTCATTTAATAAGGAACACAAACATGTTGCACCAAGGCGGATTCAACACGTATGGCATCCCGATCGGAGTATTGGGTCTCGAGGCATATTATGCAAAGCCTCCTGGACATATCAAGAACGCCAGCGGCTTCGGTTTCCCGATCTTATACAAGTCAATCAAGGGTGTCACCGTCAAGAAGCTGTTACGCGAACCCAGCGCCGCGCAGCTCCAACTTTTCATCGACGCAGCGCGCGAACTGGAAGCGGAAGGCGTGCGCGCAATCACCGGTAGCTGTGGTTTTCTTGCGCTGTATCAGCGGGAATTGGCCGACGCGGTGAACATACCGGTTTTCATGTCCAGCCTGCTCCAGGTGCCGCTGGTGCATCAGATGCTGCGGCCACAGCAAAAAGTGGGAGTGATCACTGCCCACAAGGAAAGTCTGACACTTGCGCATCTGCAGGCGGTGCGGGCCGACCAGACTCCCGTCTGCATTGTAGGGATGGATGCACAACCGGAATTCGTCGAAGTCATCATTGAAGGACGGCGCAACACACTCGATTTGCAAAAGCTGGAGGATGAGGTGGTGGCAGTCGCAGTGGCACTTGCGCGCGACAACCCAGACGTCGGCGCCATCGTACTGGAGTGCACAGACATGCCGCCGTTCGCACATCGCATTCAGGAGGAGACCGGATTAGCGGTGTTTGATCTTGCCACTCTTACCAACATGGTGGCCGCCACGGTCAACCGCCAGCCGTATCGCGGAATCATGCCTCGTTAGATTGCTGCGGATGTAAATTTCCCCCAAACGGCATTGTCAAATCGCGAAGGGGAAATGTGAAGCCGATACCCCAGACTATGACGTCGTAACCAGTACCGCGTCTATCATCCCCAAGATCATGGGCAAGAGTTCAGTCACCCCGCCCGCCTGCGGCAAAGCAATAACCTCATCAGGTCAATACGTTCGAATCAATCCTTTCTGGTTTTGCACGTTCATCATCTAAAAATATACGCATATTTTCTTATTTCTGAACTTGCTAGCTATACTCAACAGATTGATAAAATTGTTCGACCAGTATTTTGGCTATTTTCAGAGTGACAAGAAGCAAGTTATGTCGATCATTCCGGCAGTGCGTAACATTGGATGCGATTCGGCACGATCACATCCGGTTAAAAGCCATTTTAGGCTTTCATTTCGAGAAGTTGACACTACCCGGGCGCACCATAAAAAATTCCCATTCAACTACGAATGGGAAAAATCTGGGATTCTCCCAGGCACGTCTCGCTATTGCTACTACACGGAAAAATCGCAAATTGTCGCACCGGATTCAAGTGGTGCGGCAACCTGCACTATCCGGTTGTTGCTTAGAACTTGTGGCGCATCGCTAGGCGGATAACAACTTGCTTGTCATTGTCCGAACTCCCGGCAGAACCAGGAATGTAGGCTTGATCAAGTGACGATCCGATCAGATCGCCGCCGACTTTTTGGTAAAGAGTTTGCAGATAAACGTCCGTCCGTTTGGAGAAGTTGTAATCGGCCATCAAACCAAGGCTCGACCATTTTGGTTTGGCATTGCCGACCGTCGTATCGTACTTGCCTTGGGTGTAGGTGTACATCGCGCCGATGTAAAACATTGGTGTGAAATTATACTTGGCATTGATTTCGTAATTGCTGAACTTGAGCGAAGTCAATGTGCCAACTGATGGTGCAAACGAGCCGATGTACGCGTTGCCACCCGTTGGATTGGTCAGATTGGTGTTGCTATATACGAACCCAAGCGTCGCCGCACCAATCGCGTAATTGATGCCCGCACCGAAGGTCTTTTGTTGTCGAGCCAGGAAATTAGCATCAGTTGGCGTGATGGAGCCGCTGGCAGTAGTACCGGCATTACTCAGATTCATGTGCGCCAGGCGGTGGCCTACGTGAAGGTAGGGCTGACACCAGACGGCGGTGCCACAGCTTTCCTGGCGGAGTTCGTCTCACGGCAGATTCTGACCGAACTGTGCCTCACCGGTGACCGCATCACAGGCGAGCGCTTACATGCAATGGGCGCGGTCAATCGGCTCACAGATCATGGCGGCGCTGTGGCCGAGGCGGTCGTCTTGGCGGCGCGTTTGGGTGCAGGACCGGCGCGCGCAAGTGCACGCATCAAGTCTTTATGTCGGCATGCCTACGGGACTAATCTGGAAGTGCAGTACATGGTTGAGTCGCAGGGCGACCCAGAAGCAGCCGAAGGCATAACTACCTTCATTTCCAAGCGCTCACCGGATTTTGTCACGTTGCGCGGCAAACAGGATCGGGATTGATAACGATCGCCAGCATTTTGGCGTGCAGAGAATAATCCAACTTAATAAAATGGGCTTCGAAGCGCAGAACGAAGATTGATCACATTGCATGCTCACTGAGCTGTGCAATATCAGGGAAGCTGAGTTCAGTTCGCCGCATAAAGGTTGTTTTATCGCAAGGGACGTGATTGGTGGACTGGCTGACCCGGAGTCAGTGCCCTGAGTAGCGGTATGCCAAGGGAGGCCCGGCTCGGCGCTAGCGGCCAGTTTGGTACGGGGTTGCGCGAGCGCTTATCCCATTTTGGCCACCCAATTGTGATTGATTGTTATCGCGCCGAAGCTACAATTACGGTTATTACCCTAAGGTTATATTATTTCTATTTAAGAAATAGTGTGTTGCATACATTGCTCTTTATAACTTTGAGCGCAACAATTAAACTTCAACTTGTCAAATAGCATTTATAAATTGCTACTTTATAGGTCGGACTAGCGCAGTGAAGTCCGGAGACTTCTACCACTCTAATTAGGGAATCAAAATGAACGCCAAACAATTGATAGCTGTTATTGCTCTGTTAAGCGGTAGCATTTCGGCTTTTGCCGGTTCTTTACCGAGGATTGATCTGCTGGGGGACGCGATGCCGGCATCAGCAGCCACCAGGACAATCGTTATTACTCCAAGTACCAAATTCGTGAACGTAACCGGTGGCGAACGCGTCAGATTTGTTGCAGGGGATAAAACTTTTGGGTGGAATTTTGATGGCGCGCTCCAAGTGACCTCATTCGACTTGAATCGCATCGTACCAGCAAATGTACTTGATCACGAAGTAGTCGCCTATGTCACGCCCAATCCCACATACGTGCCTTGATTGAATACTGGCGGTAGTAACTTCTTAGTCCTTGATTTGGTAATTTTTTCGTTCGTCGATATCCTTCGACGAAATTCTAAACAGTGTGCCCTTGATGCGTTCGCATTGAGGGCACATTGCTGTTAAGCGAATGAATGCGCGGTTCTCTAAGCTCATTCGAAGAATTTTAAGTGCCACTCGCACAAGGAACGACATAAATTAATTACGAAGTTGGGTGCAAGCATAGCGGAGTTCTATCTCCGCTAACCAGACAAGCCTCCGCTTACCTGATCCTGATGTACCGTTTTTCTTCGCGAAAGCTAGCGCAGAATCCTGCTTAACTTCCTCATCGTTCAATGCAGGCACACAACGAGCCGATCAATAAGGCTTCGTACTGGCCGATGGAAAGAAATCAGCGCAGCCGTATGGCTCTTTAAGGATTTTCCAGGTCGCGCAAGCTGCGTCGCATGATTTTCCCCGTCACCGTGGCTGGCAATGCGTCGATAAAACTGATTTCGCGTGGATATTCATGTGCAGCCAGGCGGGTGCGTACGAAGTGCTGAATTTCCGCAACAAGCTGGTCGGAAGGCGTAAAGCCATCGGTCAGCACGATGAACGCTTTGACGATCTCAGTACGATGGGCGTCTTTTTTGCCGATGACTGCCGCCATTTTGACCGAAGGGTGAGATAGCAGGCATTCCTCAATCGGCCCCGGACCGATCCGATAACCGGAGCTGGTGATGACATCGTCGTCCCGACCGACATACCGTATGTAGCCGTCGAGATCCATTTCACCAAGGTCTCCGGTGAGCAGATAGTCACCGGCAAATTTTTCCGCTGTGGCAGTTGGATTGTTCCAATATCCCAGAAACATCACAGGGTCGGGTGACTTGATGGCGATATTTCCGGTAACGCCTGCGCTGACCGGTATACCGGCATCGTCAACAATTGCGACGTCGTGACCGGGCACGGCGTATCCTATGGCGCCGGACCTTCTGGCAAACAGACTCGCACACCCGGAGACCACTATGTTGCACTCGGTTTGTCCGTAAAATTCATTAATCGTGACGCCTAATGTTTTTTGCCCCCAGGTAATGAGTTCGTCGCCGAGCGATTCGCCACCACTGGCCACCGATCGTAATGAAAATGGCCATTGCTTGCCGGGATTGGTTGCTGATCGCAACATTTTGAGCGCCGTCGGTGGGAAAAAAATATTCCGGACCTTGTGCTTTGCGATCAGGGCGAAGACAGCAGAAGGATCGAATTTCTCAAAGCGTCGCGCCAGGACCGGCACGCCATGGTAAAGCGACGGCATCAATACATCGAGCAAGCCGCCTATCCACGCCCAATCGGCGGGCGTCCACATCAGGTCTCCCTCTTGTGGGAAAAAATCATGCGACATTTCTACGCCAGGAAGATGCCCGAGTAACACGCGATGAGCATGCAACGCTCCCTTGGGTTTGCCGGTGGTCCCTGAGGTGTAAATGATGACTGCAGGGTCTTCTGCTAACGTATCCAGTGGCGTGAATATGTCCGGTTCGCCATCAAAACTTTCCCAGAACGGCAGGCAGCCATCCTCCGCAGTGTGACGATCTATGCAATACACGTTGCGTAGGGAGTTCAGATCCGGACGAATCTCTCTGATTTTTTTGGCACCGTCGCTATCGGTCACCAGGATGGTGGCGCCACTGTCGCCCAGCCGAAAGTGCAGGGCTTCGGGACCAAACAGATAAAATAAAGGAAGGGCAATGGCCCCCAACTTATAAGCCGCCATATGTGCGATAACGATTTCCACGCATTGCGGCGCAAAGATGCCGATGCGATCACCTTTGATGACGCCTTGCGAATGCCAATGTCGGGCAAGCTGGTTCGATAGGGTTTTCAGCTGATCGTAGCTGTACGTGGTGACATTGCCGTCGCGATCCTCGACGATAATCGCGCGCCGTCCGGAGCCATCGGCCCACCGGTCGCACGCTGCGACTGCAATGTTAAAGCGTTCTGGCACTTCCCATTTGAAACGGGTTTGTACTTCGGCATAAGTCTGCTGTTGTGTGAGCATGCTGGTCTCCTGATTCGGGCGCTGAGTTAGCCATCTTTTTTGTGATTTTCTGATGCAATGTTAAAACGATTTACGGCTGCAAAGAGTTCTATTTTCAGCTGAAGCAGCGCCTCGACGTCCGGCCGAGGCGGGGCAAAGGCGCTCCACAATAACGCGGTCAGTTCGTGCGCATTCGCCTCAAGCTCCGGCGTCTCGCCGCTGATGATGTATTTCCACATCATGTGCTCCATCGATCCATACACCATGTTGCGCAACATGCGCAGGGAGATATCAGCGCGGATTTCCCCTGCCTGCTGGCCCGCCGACAGTACGGTCATCAGCGGTGCCGTGTAGCGGCGCTGCAATCGGGTCAATAGATCGGAAAATTCGGTATTCGGAATGCGCCCCTCTGTCAGCACAAGGGCGCAGAGACCCTGCCCATCTCGCATCAGTGCATTCAGATGCTTGTGCACAATGTATCGCAGCTGCACGCGCGTGCCTTGAATATGGGGCAACTCCTCTTCTAGCTCCTTACTGATTTCGTCGTACCAGTCACTGATGACCTGCATGCAAAGATCGCGCTTGCTATCAAAATACGTGAAGACTGTGGCTTCCGAAATTCCCAGGCGCTGCGCAATTTCCAGTGTGGTCGTCTTCTCGTAGCCCTGCTCAGAAAATACTTCTCTTGCCGTGCCTAAAATTTCTTCAGCGCGCCGTTGTGACTTTGGTGAAAGTGCTTCCCTTCGGGCATTGATCGACAATAATTTGGTCATGGAATTTGTTGTGTAATATTTGTTGAGTAATACTTAAATATTATTTTTAGCAAGTAGGTGCGAATGATAATATCATGGGATTTATTAGATAACAATTGCAGAGATTGACCCAATAATTACTTTGAGTAATACTTAAAATAAGCACGAATAGAAAACTATATCGGCATAATTTGATACCAAAGAGGAGACAAAACATGGGAACAGTAACGATGACGCAGGTGGTCCGTTTCATCGCCGCCGCGGTGACAGCATGCGTGATGAGCCCGGTGATGGCGCAAATTTCCGATAACGTTATCCGGATTGGCCTGATCACGGATATGTCGGGGGTGTTTTCAGACATTTCGGGCAAGGGCCACGTGGAAGCCATCAAAATGGCCATCGCTGACTTTGGTGGACAGCTCGATGGCAAGAAAATTGAATTGATCGTTAGCGATCATCAGAATAAGGCCGATATTGCTGCGGTCAAGGCGCGCGAGTGGCTTGACCGGGGAGGTGTCGACATATTGATGTCGGGTGCCAGCTCGGCAGCTGATCTTGCCATTGCAAAAGTCGCTAACGAAAAGAAGAAACCGTTCATCGTCATCGCTACCGGCACGGCACGATTGACCAACGAAGACTGTAATCCCTATACTATTCATTACGGCTACGACACCGTCGCCATGGCCCGGGCTACGGGTTCAGCAGTGGTCAAGCAGGGCGGCAAAACCTGGTATTTTCTGACGGCAGACTATGCGTTCGGCCAGTCGCTGGAGGCGGATACCACCAAGGTCATCAAGCAGGCAGGTGGCACAGTGGTGGGGAGTATTCGGCATCCGCTGAACACGTCGGATTTCTCGTCTTTCATCATGCAGGCGCAGGCGTCTAAAGCACAGATTCTTGGTCTGGCGAATGCCACGACCGACACGATTAACGCGATCAAGGCGGCCAATGATTTTGGACTGAATAAAACCATGAAGCTTGCTGGCATGGTCATGTTCGTCACCGATATTCATTCCCTCGGTCTGGGGCTGACTCAAGGCATGTATCTGAGTGACAACTGGTACTGGGATCAGGATGAAGCTTCACGCAAGTGGTCACGACGTTATTTTGAAGTGATGAAGAAAATGCCGACGGGTAATCAGGCCGCGGGCTATTCTGCCACCATGCATTACCTCGCAGCGGTCAAGCAGGCGGGTACCGACGACGGTGACAGGGTTATCGCGCAAATGAAGAAAAATCCTATCAATGACATGTACCTGAAACATGCGACCATCCGGCCTGATGGTCGCGTGATGTATGACATGTTCCTCATGCAGGTCAAGACACCGGGCGAATCCAAATATCCCTGGGATTACCTCAGAGTCGTCGAGCGTGTGCCAGCGGAGCAAGCTTTTACCAGCAAGTCGGAATCGAAGTGCGCGATCTGGAAATAGGGGTAACCGGCTACCTGGCATCGCCCCCATGCGCTGCTTGCCGACACACCCTGTTTCTATCTAAATCGGGCTGAAGTTGAGGGTACGCATGACCGAAGCACCCGTCGTATGGATGGAAGAGGGGGCAACCTGCCCATCAGGCATCATGCGTACTTCCGCCATACCAGCAGTACGTAATCACTATAGGATGTCCGACATGATGATTCTTTACCATTGCATGAGTGCTCGTTCCTTCCGTCCTTTATGGATGCTCGAAGAACTGGGTCTGCCATACGAGTTGAAAATGCTGCCGTTTCCACCACGCGTTACGCTCAGGAGCTATCTTGAGGTCAACCCACTGGGTACGGTGCCAACACTACTGGACGGGGATGCGCGAATGACTGAGTCAGCCGCGATCTGTCAATATCTGGCGTCACGGGTACCAGGCACCTTACTCGATGTGGCGCCTCATGAAGTCGGCTACGCGGCTTATCTGAATTATCTGCATTTTGGCGAAGCGACGCTAACGTTTCCCCAGACGCTGATCCTGCGCTATACCCATTTTGAAACAGGTGATCGTCAGGCGCTCCATGTCGCTGAAGATTATACAAAGTGGTTTTTGTCACGGCTGCGCAGCCTCGAGAGTGTACTTGCGCGCAGCGATTACCTGACCGCAGGCCGATTTACTGCGGCCGATGTCTCGGTGGGATACGCGCTCCTTCTGGCACAGCATCTTGGCCTGACAGACCGCTTTACGCCCGCCGTATTAGCCTATTGGCATCGCCTGCGCGAACGCGAAGGCTTCCGGCGCGCGATAGATTCCCAGGAACGGGCGGCTTTGGCGCAGGGGATTTCTACCGTGCCGGCACCGGACGTCCGTGCTTCCGTTTGATTTCCAGGCGTTGAATAAAATGGAGATGGGCAAGAAGTGAATCAAACCGGAGGTTGCCGTTCTACGAATCGCCATGCGACAAAGAATGGGCGTTGGCTCGGATCTTAATGGCGCGGCCGGAGACAGTCTTGCGCGCATATCACGCGCACGAATGTCCGTTCACTGCTTAATGCGGGACTCCGAAAACACTAAAAATACTTAGCTGCTAACCGGTCGACGTCTATCTGCCAGCGCAGCCACTCTCGTTGATTCGATTGTTCCATTTAGGGATATTGTTAAAAAACGGAACAGTCGTGGTCGTAAATGGAACAGTCGCAGCCGTATTATTTAAGTTGATTCAGACTCGCGTATTTCGCTGTAACGGCGTGCGACCTTATGTTTCTTGCTGTTGGCAAACATATTGCTTCAAGCTGAATGCATTTCTAAAAAATATAGGGAGACACAATGTATCAATCCACTATCCTGCCGGGGACGCAGCGACGGCCGCTGGCTGCTGCTGCTTTGCAACTGACGTTGAGTCTTGGCGCTGCAGTATCGTTGTCGGCCGAGGCGCAAAACCAAGCCACAACCACTGAATTGCCAACGGTCCAGGTGGTCGGCGCTACGCCATTGCCCGGCATTGGCCAGCCGCTCAATGAAATTGCAGCACCGGTGCAAACCGCCACCAGCAAGGATATCGAGCGTAGTGGGGTGCTGGATCTTGCCGATTTCATGAATCGCCGCCTCGGCAGTGTGTATGTCAATGAAATGCAGGGCAATCCATTTCAGATGGATGTCAGCTATCGCGGTTATACCGCTTCGCCTTTGCTGGGGACGCAGCAAGGACTATCGGTGTATGTCGATGGCGTGCGCATGAATCAGCCGTTCGGCGACGTGGTCAGTTGGGATTTGATTCCGCGTACGGCGATTTCTTCGATGAGCCTGATGCCCGGTTCCAATCCATTGTTTGGCCTGAATACGCTCGGGGGGGCGTTATCGGTACAAACCAAGGATGGACGCGCTAATCCCGGTACTTCACTGCAAACCACGCTGGGCAGCAATTCCCGCCGCGCGGTCGAATTTGAACATGGCGGTTCTAACGATGCGCTGGATTGGTATGTCACTGGCAACCTGTTTAAGGAGGATGGCTGGCGTAATGATTCGCCGTCCGATGCACGCCAGATTTTTGGCAAGCTGGGCTGGCATAATGCCAACACCACACTGAAACTGAGCATGGCCCATGCCGACAATGATATGACAGGCAACGGCTTGCAGGAACAGACGTTTCTGGCACGCGACCGCGCCAGTGTCTATACCAAACCGGATCAAACGCAAAACCGTTCGACCATGTTTAATCTGGCGGCTACCCATAGCGTCAATGACAATCTGATGTTGTCGGGTAATGTGTATTACCGCGACATCCATACCTCAACGCTGAACGGCGATATCAATGAAGGCGCGCTGGATCAGTCGCTCTACCAACTCAGCGCGGCTGAACGTACGGCGCTGACGAAAGCTGGCTATACCGGCTTTCCGACCGGGACCATGAATGCCGCCAATACACCGTTTCCTTACTGGCGTTGTATTGCGCAGGGCGTGCTCAACGATGAGCCCGGCGAGAAATGTACAGGCCTGATCAATCGTACTGAAACTACGCAACAGAACTACGGTATTTCGGCGCAGGCGAACTGGCTTGGCGATGTGTTGGGCCAACGCAATCAACTGGTCGTCGGTGGCGCGTATGACGGCAGTCGCGTCAACTTCAAACAATCCTCGCAACTGGGTTACATCAATCCCGACCGCAGTGTCACCGGCATCAATTCGTATGGCGATGGCATCACCGGCGGTAATGTCGATGGCGTGCCTTTCGACACCCGGGTCAATTTGTCGGGGCGGATCGCAACCTGGAGCGCATTCGCCAGCGACACCATGACTTTTGCCGAGAAATGGCATCTGACCTTGTCTGGCCGCTACAACACCACGTCGATCAAAAACAGCGATCAGATTCATTCCGATGGCGATCCGGCTTCACTCAGCGGCAATCATCGGTACGCGCGTTTTAATCCGGCCATTGGCCTGACTTACAGCCCGATTCCCAATCTCAATCTGTATGGCGGTTACAGCGAAAGCAGCCGGGCACCGACGGCGATTGAACTCGGTTGTGCCAACCCGGATCAACCGTGTAAATTGCCGAATGCCATGGCTAGCGATCCGCCGCTCAATCAGGTGGTGACGCGCACCATCGAAGCCGGTGTTCGGGGTTCTATCGGCAAAACGCTGCAATGGAATGCCGGAGTGTTTAGTGCGCGCAATAAGGATGACATTTTGTTTGTGGCCGACAATCAATCCGGTTACGGTTATTTCAAGAATTTCGGCCAGACCAAACGCCAGGGTATTGAACTGGGTTTGAACAAAAAGCTCGGAAATCTGGATATCGGCGGCCAATATACCTTCCTCGATGCGACGTACCAAAGTGCCGAAACTGTCAACGGCACTGGCAACAGCAGCAACACGCTGGCGCAGGCTGGCAGTCCGGGGCAGGAAGGCAATATCAATATCAAGCCCGGCGACAAGATCCCGCTGATCCCGCGTCAGATGCTCAAACTGTTTGCTGATTATGCATTTTCGCCAGCACTGACAATGAGCGCCGGTATGGTAGCAGTGGCCGGTTCGTTGGCACGTGGTAATGAAAACGGCCAGCACCAGCCGGATGGCAAGTATTATCTCGGTCCGGGACGCAGCGCCGGTTATGCGATCTTCAATCTGGGTGGCGCTTACCGTGTGACGCCGCAATTGCAGATCATGGCGCAGGTCAATAATGTGTTCGACTCGCGCTACGATACGGCGGCTCAGTTGGGACCGACGGGTTTCGATGCTAACGGTAATGTTAGTGCGCGGCCGTTCGGCGGTTCCAATGCGGCTGGTTATGCGGTGCGTCAATCCACTTTCTTCGCACCGGGTGCGCCCCGGCTGTTTTGGATTGCCCTGCGTTACGACTTCGACAAGCTGAACTAAAGCGGGAGAAAATGGCGGCGACTGTTCTAAATTGCAGTCGTCGCCTGTAAAGTCTTTGCACCGACACCACGCGAAGCAGGTTGTACCGCTAACAAAAAAAACGGGCCAGCATGGCCCGTTTTTTTCGATGTTTTACGCGAAGACGTCTATTTTCCTTTAGCCATCGCTTCCATCATGCGCACCGTCAGGTATAAGCGCGGCACCACGCTGTCCAGATCGGCCCATTCATCCGATGAGTGAATGCGGTCGCCAACGATGCCCATGCCATCCAGCACTATCGGCTTGCCGGTCTTGGGGTTATAGGCGAAACCAGCGTCGGTGCCGTAGCGCATGGAGACTGGCGTGATCGACTTGCCGAGTTCCTTATAAATACTATCAGCAGTGGCTGCCAGATGATCGCTGTCGGCGTTCTTGCTAAACGGTGGACGGCGATTTTCTACCTTAACGCGGACTTCAGTTTCGGGGATCAGCTTCTTCAAGACGATCTTGTCGGCATCGGCCTGCACGCGCTGGATTTCGCTAACGTCGGACATACGCATGTCAGCGGTGGCGCTGGCTTTTTCAGGAATGATATTGACGCGGTCACCGGCCTGAATCACGGTCCAGTTGACGGTCGTTCCCTTGGCCGTGCTGCCCAAATCTTTTAGCTGGATAATCTGATTGGACAATTCGACGGCGGCGTTGCGACCGGCTTCCGGTGCCGAGCCAGCGTGCGATGCGCGACCCTTGACGTCAAGATGGACGTAAGCGATGCCGTTGGTGGCAACCGTTACTACGTCAGCTTCAGGAGGTTCAAACACTAATACATAGTCTTGTTCGGACGACAGTTTGGTGATCATGTCACGTGAGCCGAGCGAGCTTTTTTCTTCGTCGGGATTGAATAGCACGGTCAGCGTTTTGTAGTTCTTGAAGCCGCGTTCGCGTGCAATATCCAGTGCATAGACGATCAGCAGCGCACCGCCCTTGGCATCGGCCACACCCGGACCGTAGGCCTTATTACCAGTGATCTTGAAGGGGCGTTTGGCCGCTTCGCCGATACCAAATACGGTATCGTAATGGATCATCAGCATGATGTTCTTGGTGCCAGTGCCTTGCAGTTTACCGATCACCATCTTGCCCGCAGCCGGTGGTGCGGAGACGATCTCGACACTGGCACCAACGTCCTTCAGGCGCTGAGCCAGCACGGCTTCAACTTGCATCAACCCCTTGGCATCGTCGGTGCCAGAATCGATGTTGACCAGCGTCGCCAGGTCCTTGACCAAGACCTCCTTGCGCTTTTGCGCGGCCTCTAGCAAGGCACGGTCAGGCTGGACAGTCTGTGCAAAGGAAATGGCGGAAGTGGTGCAGCACAAGGCGACAACCAGCGATATCAGGTTTTTTTTCTTCATGAGTCTCTCGTGGAATTATTGATTAAAGAGGGCAGGTCGATGACCGTGCCACGGACTATAGCAGCAAATGACGGCCGAAAATACTGTGCTGAGAGCCATCGTCGGAGCGCTGCTTAATGACTAAGCAGAATCTGTCGCCCCGGCTCGGTTAAGGAAATCTAGTGCGCGCGAAATGAATGCAGCACCAGAATGAAAAAATCACTGAAGGACTTTGTCATTTGGCTTTTCAAATATTTGCGTTTGGTGAGGTGACGCAAATCGATTTAGCAGCTGAATGCCTAGGTCTTAATGATGCAATAACTCAGATGCATGATGGTGGCGGCGTGCTGACCTCTATATAAACGTCACATCAAATTAAACCAATTTCAGGTCACTTAATGCAGCAAAGGTTTTGGCGGAAACCTTGCAAGGATTTCTTCGAAGTTTGACAGTTGACTGAACACCTTACTGATGACTGGGACCTCTTCTTCTGATGCCACTGAGATAGCGTGCTCTTTGTATTGCTGGATACGTTCGAGAATCATGGCCGACTGTTTTTGCGAAAGATTAGTGCACATAACTTGAAGTAGCACCTCCATAGCAATGACCTTTTCACAGAAAATAGGAAGGTCTAAGTCGGAAGTTTTGGTCATGGAATCCCTTTGTAGATTGTTGTGTGAGAACTGCAATCGTAACGCACTGGCAACTCGGGCCGCGTTTCATGCCTGCTCGGAGAGAATCGACGGCTTTATTTTGCCTAAATTAACGGATTAATATGCGTCAAATTATGAGGGGCCAATTTGAAGAGAAATTGAGCTGATCGATGACGCGCTGCACAACGAGCGAGTATTTCGGACCCCCACCAATTTCATTGGCTTGCTTGTACGGTAATACGTTAAAGTAAAGGCAATAAATAGTAGAAATATTTTTCAATATGTTAATACTGCTTGATCGTCTAACGCCGGAGGTATGGCTTTAGAAGATAAATTGGATTTGTAGAATAAATTGGACATTTTTGCGAACTTTTCTAGTTTGCAAAAAAAAATAAAACGGCAGTTGGGCGTCTTTACACCGGCGGCGCTTACTCCTGCTGGGAGCGCGCCGGGGTGCTCGGACAAACCGTAGCAACCGGCTTGCCCTTTTTTGCATTCAGGCTTCTAAACCAGATCCCTCTTTTTCAGGGACGCCAAGCTATAAACGCTATTGATCGCGCAGGCAATTCGCTTGCTACGCGTGGGTTGCACAAAACGCTAATTGTGTTAATGATGCACCGACGGCTTTTGCTGCCGCGAGGAAGTCTGTGAAGGCTTGTACGCAGCCTCTGCTGCTGCCGTATTGTTATATTGCTGGAATCGCGCTATTTTTTTATCTCTAATCGTAAACACATGCACCCAAGGGTTTTCATACCGCTGACCGGTAGCCTTCACTAACCATATCGCTTGCCCAGTCACAACCACCTTGTCATCTTCAGCAATAAACACTTGCGGCTCGAACTGAATAGCTTCTTGCGCTTGCTCCATTGTCATGAAAAACTGTTCTACCTGCTTCTTACCTTTGTATGTGCCTAAGAACGGTATATATTCAGATTCGGTTCCGATCCATTCGATATCATCTGTATATAACGTCAGTAATCCTTTGATATCCTTGTTTTTGAACATTTGGTATCCCTGCATGACCAATTGCTTGTTTTCTTGGCTGCTCATCGCACTCTCCTTTACAGTGAGCAACGAACTGCTGCCGGACAAAAGTCCTGCGCGTTTCAGGACGTTGCATAATAGGTTTTAGTGCGCGTGGCGATCCAAGTCAATCTCAATTCAAGGCTGTGAGCAAAGCCATCAGTACGTCGATTTTGTGGTGTAAGTTGTTCGATAATTTAGTTAAATGCAACAGAGGCAGCGCTGGCCGTTTGAAGAGTGAAGTTTCTCGGCAAAGACGGTTTGCGATTAATAAAAAACAATACAAATTATCAGGAGCAGAACATGTCAGAGTTGGAAAAATTTATGACTGCACGCGATTTCCTTTTTCAGCATCGAGAAGACTATGCAACGGCGGTACGTGATTTTGTCTGGCCGGAGCTGACGCGCTTTAACTGGGCTGTCGACTACTTCGATCATATGGCGATAAACAATTCAGCGACTGCGTTATGGATAGTCGACGAAGACGAGCACGAAGAGAAACTTTCGTTTCAGGAAATGTCACAGCGGTCAAATCAGATTGCTAACTTCTTTTTACAGCAGGGATTCCGGGCTGGGGACTGTGCGTTGATGGTGCTGGGCAACGTGGTGCCGCTATGGGAAATCATGCTGGCCTGCATGAAAATTGGCGTTACTTTAATTCCGGCAACGCCGCTGCTGACCGCGCGCGATTTGCAGGAGCGGATTGTGCGTGGCGGGATTCGCCATGTAATTATCAGTCAGGCAGAAAGCACAAAATTCGATAGTGTGACTGGCGATTTCAGTCGGATTGCGGTGGGATTTTCTCAGGCGGGTTGGACGCAGTATGAGGACGGTTATCAATGTTCCGCCAGTTTGTCTGAGACGTTTCATCAATCCGATGCCCCGCTGCTGCGATACTTTACTTCCGGCACCGCTAGTCTGCCGAAATTGGTCGAACATTCCCATGCCAGCTATCCGGTCGGCCATTTGTCGACGATGTATTGGATTGGTTTGCGTCCCGGCGATATTCACCTAAATATCAGTTCGCCGGGTTGGGCAAAACATGCCTGGAGTTGTGTGTTTGCACCGTGGAATGCTGGCGCTGCGGTGTTTATTCGCAATCAAGTGCGCTTTGATGCGGCTGATATTCTGGCGACCTTGGTCAAATATAAAGTCACTACGCTGTGTGCACCGCCGACTGTGTGGCGCATGTTGATCCAGCACGATTTGGCGAGTTATCCGGTGAGTTTGCGCGAGATTGTCGGCGCAGGCGAGCCGCTGAATCCAGAGGTTATCTCGAAAGTGCAAACAGCGTGGAACATCACGATTCGCGATGGGTATGGTCAGACCGAAACCACCGCGCAGATAGGCAATACGCCGGGGCAAATGGTCAAGACTGGATCGGTCGGCCGACCTTTGCCGGGCTATCAGATCGCATTGCTGGATACTGATGGACGTCTGGCCGAGCAGGGTGAAATTGCGATCGTGCTAAATCCGCGTCCACTGGGTTTGATGACCGGTTATACGGATGATCCCGCGCGCACGGCAGAGGCAATGACCGATGGGCATTAGCGCACCGGGGATATTGCTAGCCTTGATAGCGATGGTTATTTGACTTTTGTGGGGCGTGCCGATGACGTGTTTAAGGCGTCGGACTATCGCATCAGTCCGTTTGAGCTGGAAAGTATTTTGCTAGAGCATCCCGACGTATTGGAGGCGGCAGTGGTGCCCAGCCCCGATCAGGAGCGGCTGGCCGTGCCGAAGGCTTTTGTGACCTTGCGCGATGGCGTGGCACCGAGTGCGGCGTTGGCGCAGGCGATTCTCGGTTATGCCCGTGACAATTTGGCCCCTTATAAGCGCGTGCGGCGGATTGAGTTTAAGGCGCTGCCTAAAACACTATCGGGAAAAATTCGTCGCGCTGAACTGAAGCATCTTGAGGAGGGGCGCGATTTGACGCAACGGCATGCGGATGAGTATTGGGAGGATGATTTTAAAAAGAGTACTTCCTGATCGCAAGCGGTATGCATCGATGTCAGCAGCATTGCTTGCGGTGTTGCTGACAACTAAATAGATACAAATCCGCGCCTAGGCGATGTTCGCTTCAGCAAGTAACCAATGCTGGAAGGAGATAAGACCGGGGATCGTCGCCTTGCGATGTGGATAAACAAAGTAATAAGCGCCATCAACCTGTTTTTCTGACGGGAAAAGTTTGATTAACGAGCGGCGCTTCAATTCGTCGCTGACGAACATCTCTGGCAGCAAGGCGACGCCGATGCCTGCCTTTGCTGCTTCAGCTGCCATAGAAAACAATTCAAAACGTGGTCCGGGAATATCGGTAGTTATCGCGATGTCATGGTTTTCAAACCAGTGAGGCCATGCGTAGGGTCGGGATGTTGAATGAATCAACGTGAAATTGGCAATGTCTTGCGGGCGTTTTGGACGTTTATTGCGCTTGATGAAATCGGGACTGCATACAACGACCTGGCGTTCTTCAGCGATTAAATGATGTTCGCAGTGCGGCCATAAGTCAGGCTGTCCGAACACAATGCCTGCGTCTTGTCCGCTGCCGGTGAATTCGAATCGATCAATTTGGATTGAGAGATTGATGGTGAGATCGGGATAAGCATCCTTTAATCTCGGTAATCGTGGCATCAGCCATTTGGTTGCAAAGGTGGGAATGACGGACAAATTCAGCACGCCGCCGCCGTGCCGCGATGCCAATACCTCTAGCATGACGCCTTCTAGCTCGTCCAGACAGCGGGGAAGGCGCGCCCATAATAGTTCTGCCGCAATGGTGCGGTTTAAGCCGAAAGAATGGCGTTCGAACAGGGGTTGCTGGAAGAAATCTTCCAATGCCAGCATTTTTTTACTTACCGCACTTTGCGTCAGCGATAACTCGATGGCTGCAGCGCTGATGCTTTGCAGCCGATAAACTACTTCGAACGCAATCAGAGCCGACAAAGAGGGGAAGTTACGTCTCATAAAGTGGGTGGTGAGTCTAGAAATAATGATCTTACTGCTTTCTCTATCGATATGGCATTCCAAAATGGAATATCGTTTGAAAAAAATGTCGCTTGTCGCGATTTTTGACGCTATTGATAATCGTTGTTATCTCCTTCTTAACAGCTCCTTGGCGAGTCAATACTTCAATCAAATGAAAACACATAGCGTGCATCATATCGATCCTCACACCAGCATTCTTGAGCGGCTGCTGACTGCTTGCGTAGGGCATAGCGAGAGCGTGCGTCTCATGCGTTTAATGGTTATACCGGCCCAAATAAGCGGTATTGCCGATGGCGCGAGCGTGCCGGGTGAGGTTTCTCGCTCTCACATTGCTTTTGCGATGAACATGTTGTTGTTCCTGGATTTGATTAAACGGGTTCCGGAGGGCAATGCTTATGTAGAAGATGTTGCGCGCAACGATGGGAAGGTTTTTTTTGATCATGGAGCGGTGCGTACTGTCCTTATTTCAGCCTTGGGAGCGCTGCCTGCTGGTGAGATCGCTCTAACACGGGTGTTAAAACCGCTGGGTTATTGTCTTAATGATATCTATCCACTTCCACGGATAAAGATGACCGGACGCGCTTATTTTCATGAGGATATGCGCGAAGAAATGCCGCAGTTCTTTGTCAGCGAATTGCATGTGGATCAGTTTTCGACAGAATTTCAGGCGGCCGCCGCGCGCGTGTTAGAAAGTTCGATTGATCCACTCGGCTCCGATGATCTGGCGCTGTTGAAAAAACTTGAACAAGCACATTCTTTGTCGTTTGATGAGGCTGTCGCTCTATTGCCAGCCCTGTTGCGGTGTTTTTCACGGCAGCACGGGGTGCCTTCGCTTCCGGACTATGAAATTCTGCTGAAAGAATCGCAAGAAATGGCCTGGATTGCGACCGAAGGCAATGCATTCAATCATGTGACTGATCGGGTGCCGGATGTATTTGCGCTGGCGGAGGAGCAACGCGCTCTGGGGCGCTCAATCAAAGCCAAAGTCGAGGTCAGCGCCCGTGGCACCGTGCGTCAAACGGCATTTCGCGCCGCTGAAGTCGAGCGTGTATTCGCGACAGAAAAAGGCTGCATCGTGCGACGCGTACCGGGTTCATTCTATGAGTTTATTTCGCGTGACCGGATTGATCGGGATGGCGAGTCTAACGTGCTGGAATTAGGGTTTGATAGTGGTAACGCGACGGCAATTTTTCAAATGACTGCGGCTGATCAGGCCGCCTGCTAGGGAAATTGGATGAATCACGATTTATTGCGCACTTTGCAGTCGGTACTAGGACCAATCGGCATATTGGAGGATTCGCAAGACTGTGCACCGTTTGTGGAAGGCGCTCGTTATGGCATCGGGCAGGCGCAAGCGGTGCTGCAACCGCGCAGCGTGGAACAAGCGATAGCGACACTCGCTGCGCTTCATCAATATGGCGCATCTTTTGTTTTGCAAGGTGCGAACACAGGGCTGGTCGCTGGCTCGACGCCGGATGAGGGTGGTAAACAGTTCGTACTGAGTCTGAATCGGCTAAAAGAGCCAGTTTTAATCGATCCGATTGAGCGTACAGCCACCGTTACAGCGGGTGTGCGTCTGTCAGAACTCAATGAGGCGGCCGAAAAACATGGCCTGTTTTTTCCTATCGATTTGGGTGCTGATCCAAGTATCGGCGGCATGATTGCGACCAATACTGGCGGTGCCCGCCTGATTAAGTATGGCGATGTGCGTGCTAACTTATGTTCGGTGGATGCCTGGTTGCCGATTGGTGGGGCCATGCCACTTACTTTTGGGACGCCACTAAGAAAAAATAATACCGGCGTCGAGTTGAAGCATTTGTTATGCGGAACCGGCGGCGCATTGGGCGTGGTGTTGCGTGCGACCGTGCGCTTGCATCCACTTCCGGCACAACGGGCAACAGCCCTTGTCGTGCCAACTTCCGCCGCATCATTGATGTCTTTGCTTGCTGCGCTGGAACGTGATTTCCCAGAGTTTACGGCATCGGTTGAAGGGATGTCTCAGGCAGCGATGGAAGCGGTATTCCGCCATATCCCCTCAGTACGGAATCCATTTTCTGACGGCATCGTTCCGTCATACGTTGTATTGGTGGAGCTGGTGTCCAGCCTATCGCATGCCACGCTGTCTTTAACGACTTTGCTGGAAGAATGGCTAGGCGAAATGCTGGAAAACGAAGTAATTGAGGATGCAATTTTTGGTGATGAAGAGGCGTTGTGGCGCATACGGCATGGCATTAGCGATGCACTGCGGCACGAAGGCAAAGTCATTGCGTTTGACGTCAGTCTGCCACGTCGATATTTTGCAGATTTTCGCGCATGGGGCCATGCCTGGCTGGCGCAACATTATCCAAGTGTTCGCGTGTGTGATTTTGGGCATGTCGCGGATGGCGGATTGCACTATAACCTGGTAGCACCTAAAACCGGACCCGGTGCGCTTACAGCCGAAGCCATTGCTATTTTGCGGTCGGCGATTCTTGATAAGGTCGTTCAAGAATTTTCTGGAAGCTATAGCGCGGAGCATGGCATCGGTCCCTATAACCGCCTTTTCTATGAAAAATATACGCCACACGGAGTTCGGCAAATCACGGGCGCAATCGAACGCATATTGATGCCGGGCATTCATTGCGGCAATGTGCACTTCGATTAATGAAAGGATTTGAATGTCAAAAGATTACTTAATGCCGTCGTATAACCGGGCACCGCTTTCTTTCACGCATGGAGACGGCATCTATCTCTACGGCGATGATGGTAGACAATACTTTGACTTTACAACGGGTATTGGCGTGAATAGCCTCGGCCATGGTCATCCGCACGTGAGCGCGGCTTTGACCGAGCAAGCAAAAAAACTATGGCACGTCTCCAACCAATATCGCATTCCTCAGCAGGAACGTTTGGCTGAGCGGTTATGCGAAGCTACTTTTGCCGATCGGGTATTTTTTTCTAATACCGGTGCAGAAGCTGTTGAATGTGCATTAAAACTGACGCGCCGCTATTTCGACGTGACAGTTAAGCCGGAGCGCTGGCGCACAATTGTCTTTGATGGAGCGTTTCATGGACGCACGTTGGCGACCATCGCGGCCGGTGGTGGAGAGAAATATATGGATGGGTTCGCCCCGCACATTGATGGGTTTGACCGTGCCATTTTTGGTGATCTTGCGTCGGTGCGGAAACTTATTCGAGACGACACGGCAGCCATTTTATTGGAGCCAGTGCAAGGTGAGGGCGGGGTACGCGCGGCAAGCGACGACTTTCTTCAAGGCTTAAGAAAATTAGCCGACGAGTTCGGTTTGTTGCTGATTTTAGACGAGGTGCAATCGGGAAATGGTCGCACTGGTCAACTATATTGCTATCAATGGGCCAATATACAGCCTGATATTCTGGCGACCGCGAAAGGTCTTGGCGCAGGGTTTCCGGTTGCTGCTTGCCTGGCGACTGAGCGGGTCTCGCTCGGGTTTGTGGCTGGCAGCCATGGCACAACATTTGGTGGCAATCCTTTGGCAATGGCAGTTGGGAACGCGGTACTGGATGTATTGCTTGCGCCTGATTTTTTGCCTTCTGTTCAAAGCGTCTCGGAGTATTTGCGTAAGTGTCTGGTTGGGTTAGCGCATAAATATCCAACGGTACTCGGTCCCGCGCTGCGCGGGCGCGGAATGATGATCGGCGTCCCTGCGATTGTTCCAAATACGCTTGTTGCAGAGGCATTGCGACATCACAATGTTCTGGTCGTGACGGCACGTGACAATATGGTGCGGTTACTGCCCCCGTTGATCCTGAGCATGGCGCAAGTCGATGAAGCAACCATCGCGATGGATGCGGGGTGCGCTAGTTTATTGTCATAAAAACTCGGCGTCAGCGTTTGTAAAATAGCTAAAATTCCCATGCATTTTAGTGAAAATAATGAACATCTCTCGTTGGCGCATCTCTAATCAATTCCACAATAAAAGCTGATCTTCAGCAAGGATGGCAGTGATGAAAAAGTCGCTCGTCTTGTTGTTTTTTAGGGTGATGGCTTTGGGATTGTTGCCGGGTTTGGTTCAAGCCCAATGGGGTGGGGATTATTTGGGCACGACAACGATAGATAGCGGAAATAACGATATCGTTGTTCAATCGTTTCGGACTTCAGTGCCTGCGGTATCCATTCAAAATCGATCTGACAAGCCGCTACGCTGTTCAGCCAATTTTAGCAACGGCGCGCAGTTTTCTGAAACGCGTAGCACTACTATTGCGCCTGGGAAAAGGGCTGCGCTTGCTTATGGTGTTCGCTATATTACTAGCCGGGTGGACATTCAGGTGGCATGCTCGGAACGGTTACATGGGTAGAGAAATTTTGCTGTCTAGCAATTTTTTCTTAACTATCAAAAGTCTGCTAAATCCATCTGAGCTACTTTGCATTGGACTTGTCTCATCCATAAGAAAATTGTTATCCCCTTGTGACGCATCTTATCAACGGCGGCTTGCTTTTGAGCCGCTGGCTGCGCTCTCTCTCCCATGAGTAAGTAAAACCCACGCTGCATATCCCCTTATCGGTAACTGTGTAAAAGTTGTCAATCAGACTGCTGTTGTCCGAAAGCAGCATTTTGTATCCTTAAATTAATAATTTTCTGGACAACAATATTTCTTCAAAGAAGGAATGATAGAATTCGCAAGATATAAAAGTTAATTTAAGAGATTTCTCTAAGTTAGCTTGCTTTGTTTCGCTTCGCAAGAAGGTCCCAGGAGACGGCTTCTCTCATAAATTTGCATTAATACGTTTAATTTGATGCAACTATCTCGCTAGAATCCACCCGCCTTATAGAGTACGTTGCTACAAGGAAATATTTAAAATACATAGTCCGATAATTTCGTTTATGAAAGGCTTTGCGTTGACTGTTAATAAGTGGTGATGGTTTACATAGCATTGCCCGTAGCGTTGACGCCGTAATAGCCGGTATATATTTGAAAATTGCGCTTTACTTAATTTTGTCAAAGAGTAAAGCAAAATACAATGCAAGAAGTATGTAATAAATAACAAACAGGACTGTAATGCAATATCTATCAACAGCACATTGCAAGCAATGTGCGGCTTCTGGGGTGAATGATCTTTTTGATCAATTCCTATCGCATTTGCTGGACGGCGGATCCATTCAGAAAAAAATCGATTCGATTTTGCTAATGTCATTGGACAATGATGCTCGAGGTCGCGCTATTCGAGAAGTGAGAAACAAATGATGCCGATATTAAGTATGGTCGGCGTCGGCGTCGCGGCAGCGCTGGCTAGTTTTGTAAGCAGCATAGTGATCGTGATGTCGCAAGACTGGCACGGCAAGCACTCTCTGGATCACGATTTTTCCGGCGTGCAAAAATTTCATACAACTGCGGTTCCTCGAGTCGGCGGTCTGGCCATCGCTATCGGAATCGTTTTTGCGCTTCTCTTCCTCGCCTTCGCTGATCCTGTTCTAGGTAAAACGGCGCAATTAAAAGATACGTTTAAACTTTTGCTAGCGGGTTGCCCGATTTTTATTGCGGGCACGGTTGAAGACTTGACAAAGCGCGTCTCGGTCAAGGTGCGCCTCAGCGCAAGTATTATTTCTGCATTATTGGCGAGTTGGCTATTGGGTGTCACGATTGATGGACTCGACATTTGGGGAGTGGATGCGTTATTGACGATTGCCCCCATCGCAATTGCCGTTACAGCCTTTGTAGTGGCGGGCGGAATAAATGCGATTAATATCATCGACGGTTTTCACGGCCTTGCTTCTAGCGCGGTGATTATTATGTCGGCTGCCCTTGGATTTATTGCGTGGCAATGCGGCGACACCTTCGTAACGCAGTTAGCAATATTAGTTGTTGGAGCGGCATTCGGCTTTTTATTAGTGAATTATCCAACCGGTCGTTTGTTTGTTGGAGATGGCGGTGCTTATCTTTTAGGTTTTTTGGTCTCGGAGATTGCTGTTTTGTTGCTTATACGCAACCCTTCCGTTAATGCTTGGCAGGTATTAGCCATATGCAGCTATCCGGTTACAGAAGTCTTATATAGTATTTATCGTAGAAAGATTATCCGTAAGGCAAGTGCCGGTCATCCTGACTGTCTGCATCTTCACACATTGATTTATCGTCGTCTAGTTTGCCAATTGCTTACCCATAATCATGATAAGCCATGGATCCGCAATGCATCCGTCGCTTGCTTTGTCAGTACTTGGATAGCGACAGTGTCGCTAGCTGCCGTGTGGTTCGGGAAAACGATTCCCGGTGCGGGGATGGTGGTTGCAGTGCAGGTTTTGTTCTATATGGCTGTTTATTCTCGCTTGGTGCGAGGACGCTGGGGACCGGTGCGATCATCGTCAAATCTGTCGATCGGTCCAAACGTTGAGTTGCCATGAGTCATCGGCGTCGGCATAGGAACTAAGAAGATGATGGTGTAAAATGCGTCCCCTTGAGGGGTCGATGCTTAGATGTAGCGTTTTTGGAATTGAACCTGCAATCTAAAGTCGGTCGCATAGTTGATGATGGGTGGTAGGAATTGCGTGAAGCGCTTATGCAAGTACGAATGGTACGGTGTTTGTTGTTTGTGTTGACCACCCTTTAAATTGATTTAATTAATCCGATGTAATGGCTATTATCGGTTCTCGTCTAAAGCTGTAAATAGACATCCATTTAGCCGAGATTCACAATAGGAGTTATTTAAGTAGGTGACGCTTATCTTCATTTAAATAGTTCAAATGAAGCAAGCTCTCCAGTAGCTTTAACGCGCCAAGGCCCATTGTTGTTGCGACATGGGCCATTATTATGCAGTCTTTTATGTTCTATCAGATAAAGACAAGCCGCAAACACAACGCTGGATAATTACATGCATTTTCAAATAAATGCCAAGCTCAAAAATTGGAGTTTGGTTGTTTTAATACCTTGTTTTACTGCGTGTGCTTATATGGCCCCTGGGATGCATGTAGATTCCAAGGACAAGCCGCAGTTTGAAGCATCCGGAATCACCCCCCAGATAAAAGTCATCACCCCGCAGTTATTGGAAGCGGAAAAGGAAGCACGGGCGCAGGAACCTGCGCCCGATGTCGTCCCGCTGCTCGCGCCGTTAACTCCCTATCAAATTGGTAGCGGCGATGTCGTTACGTTCGCTGTCCGGGGACAGCCGATTTTTTCCTCTGTTGCGTTGCTAGCACCAGTTGACACTGCGGGTGGTGCAGCGGCAGCCGCTAACGCTACCAACGCGGGTGCCAGTTTCACCGTTGACTACGATGGACTACTGCATATACCAGTTTTGGGCAGCATTAAAGTCAGTGGTTTGACTGAAATGCAGGCACGCAAGTTAATTAAATCGAAATTGACGCGATACGTTAAAGACCCGGATGTCTCTTTTCAGGTGCAGGGTTATCGCAGTCAGCGAGTGTATGTTGATGGCGAAGTAAAAACTCCTGGGATTCAGCCGATCAATGATATTCCGATGACGTTGGTTGAAGCCATAAGTCGGGCCGGTGGCATCACGCCAACCGGCGATCAAAGCAATATCATCGTCACCCGTAACAAAACGCCTTATGCAGTTGACCTTCCTCAACTAGTCGAAAAAGGAATCAATCCTGCCAGCATTATGCTTAGCAGCGGTGATGTCGTACAAGTTAAGTCGCGCGACGAAAGCAAAGTATTTGTTTTGGGTGAGGTGGTGCGTCCTTTGACACTTCCGATGCGCAACGGCCGTCTTACTTTGAAAGATGCTTTGGGTGAAGCTGGAGGTATTAATCCGCTCTCCTCCGATGGCAAGCAGGTCTACGTTGTACGTAATGCTACTGACGTTAGTCCAATTCTGTATCAGCTAGATGCGCGCTCGCCACTATCCTTTGCGATGGCTGAAGATTTTCAGCTTAAACCGCAGGATGTCGTCTATGTCGATGTTGGTGGCCTAGGTGCATGGAACCGTGTGATTAATCTCATCGTTCCATCTTCTGGTACCGCCCTTGGGATATACGCAGCGACAAAATGATCAATACTATTCTTGTACTCTGTCTGGGTAATATCTGTCGCAGCCCGATGGCTGAGGGCCTGTTTAAGCAGGCCCTCCCAGAGAAAAAAATCTTCTCGGCTGGCATCACTGCGATGGTCGGGCATCCTGCTGATCCGTTCACAATAGAAATTTTGCAGCAGCGCGGAATCGATATTAGCGAGCATCGTGGGCAAGGCCTCGTGAGCTGGATGGTAAGCCAAGCTGACTTGATTATGACGATGGATATCGCGCAGAAACAGTATGTCGAGCAAAAATATCCTTCTGCAAAAGGTAAAGTATTTCGCCTTGGCGAGTACGCCAATAGCGACATTGCTGACCCCTATCGCAAAGACAAGGCTGCTTTCGAGCAGTCATACACATTGATTAATGCTGGAGTGGAAGAGTGGGTCAAGCGTTTGCATAAGATCGAGCAACCAGTGAGGCCTGTAAAAAAGGCAGCGCATGAATAGGTACTTGGTAAAGACCTTTTGCAACGTGACTTACTCAGTAGTATGGATAGATAAGTTTTAGGGGCCGTTTTAGTTAGCGATTGCAAAGCGTCAAACGCACTTAAATAGCGGTGTCCGAACTAGCAGCGTCTTAATAAATGCTATTCGCCATACATTTCCATACTGGTTTTTGAATATTTTCGATTAAATCTAATGAACAAACCGATTCCGCAGCCAGTCCCGTCTGACCAAGATGATGATCAAATTGATCTTGCCACCTATCTGGACGTTCTCTACGACCATCGCTGGTTAATTATTGGCATTACGTTAGTAATCACCCTGATTGGCGTAGTAATGGCATTTACTAAAACGCCGATTTATCAGGCGAATATGGTGCTTCAGGTGGAAGATACCACTCCAAAAAGCGGTAGTGGTGATATGTCTGCGATGTTCCAGTTGAAAGCCGCTGCGCCTACGGAGATAGAGATTCTTCGCACTCGCATGGTGGTATCTCATGCAGTTGATAATCTGCAACTGAACCTTAGCGTGCAACCAAAATATTTTCCGTACATTGGCACGTGGATTGCCAGTCGTAATTCACATTTGTCACAGCCCGGTTTATTTGGGTACGGTGGTTATGCCTGGGGTACAGAAAATATTAAGGTATCGACTTTCACTGTCCCTGCAAACCTTCAGGGAGCGCAGTTCACCTTAATCGCACAAGACAATGGTCAATTTCGCCTGACGCAAGGCGAGCATAAGATTGACGTAGCAGGTCGTGTAGGAGTACCTGTCAGAATCAATACTGCCGTAGGTCCCATCGACTTAAAAGTGGAAAGTTTAGCAGCCAATGCTGGTGCAGAGTTCCTGATAATGCAACGTTCGAGACTTGCAGAGATCAAGAGTTTGCAGATGGCATTGGGATTGATAGAGGTTGGGCGCGACACCGGCATTATAAATGCCACTTTGGAAGGGGCTAATCCAGGGCGGACCGCTATTATTCTCAATGAAATCGGGCGTCAGTATCTTTTTCAAAACGTTGAGCGAAAATCGGAAGAAGCTGAAAAATCTCTTGTATTTCTGAATCAGCAACTGCCAGAGGTGAAGCGGAAGCTGGAGCTATCACAATCTAAATACACCAAGTTTCGTAATAGCAACGGTTCCATTAGTTTAAGTGACGAAGCGTCAAGTGCTTTGGAGCAGTCGGCTACAGCGCAAGCCAAGTTAATCGAAGCAACCCAGAAAAGAGCTGCTTTGTTAGTGGACAGCACGCCGGAGCATCCTTCAGTCAAGGCACTGGATAATGAAATTAGAGGTATTAAGGAGGAGATCAGCGATAGTATTGCGAAGGTGAAGACTCTTCCTTTGCTGGAACAGGATTTGCTGCGCTTAGAACTGGACGTTAAGGTTAATACAGATCTCTATACTAATTTGTTGAGCACTTCGCAACAGCTACGGTTGGTCAAGGCCGGTAAGGTTGGTAACGCCCGATTGTTGGATCCCGCCGTAACGCCGGAACTACCTATCGGCCCGAATCGTCTTTTGATTGTGGGTGCTGCATTAATCGCGGGACTATTTCTTGGCGTTGTTATCGCCTTTCTCAGAAAGACGCTATATGGCGGTGTTGATGACGCTGAAGAGATCGAACGCACTCTCGGATTAACGGTGTATGCCACTATTCCACATAGCAAAACTCAACAATCGCTGTATCAGCAGGTTCTTTCGAAATCGAAACAAATATCTGTACTTGCGCATGTTGAGCCGACAGACACCGCAGTCGAAAGCTTGCGTAGCCTGCGGACTGCCTTACAGTTCTCAATGTTGGGTTCTTCGAATAACGTCATTATGATTACCGGTGCGACACCGGGAATCGGTAAGTCTTTTATCAGTACCAATTTCGCAGCTATTTTGGCGGCGAATGGCAAGAGGGTAGTGCTAGTCGATGCCGATCTTCGCAAAGGATATCTCCATCAATATTTCGGCCTTGGAAAACAAAACGGCCTGTCCGAATTAATTGCCGGTAGCAACAGCCTGGAGAAGACACTTCATCGTGATGTCGTCCCTGACGTTGACTTTATTTCCACCGGTAATTTGCCGCCGAATGCGTCAGACCTATTGTTGCACCCTAATTTCAGCGATTTGCTGAAATCACTTGAGGCACACTACGATTACGTATTAATCGATACCCCGCCGATATTGGCAGTGTCTGACCCCCTAATCATTGCTTCGCTTGTCGGTTCAGTTTTTCTGGTGGTTCGCGCTGGCGACAGTACGACAGGAGAGATCAAGGAATCGATAAAACGCTTGAGCACGGCAACTAATGCGGTCAAGGGGGTGATTTTCAACGATGTAAAGGTAAGGCCAGGTGGATATGGCTACAACTATAAATACGGAAAATATCGTCAAGCAGAATACGCTTATGGCAAATAGAGCAAAGAGTTATAGCTACTATTGCTGTAATCAAATTTAATACGCGTTACAAAGTGAGAGATGCCGCTCTGAGTTGGACGGAGCGGCAGCGATATGTGCTTACGAGCGCATTCTCACGTTCCAATAATTTAATTTCATGCTCCGACATTGCAATGCGGCGCTATATTTCAGAATAATTTGTAAGGCCTCTTATTCAAGTAACAGTTACTTGACCACTATTCTATCGGCATCAATCAACTAACCATGACACCATCAAAAGATACCCGCATTGCAATCATCGGCCTTGGCTATGTCGGCCTGCCGCTCGCAGTAGAGTTTGGGAAAAAATATTCCACGTTAGGATTCGATATCAACCAACGCCGGGTGAACGAATTAAAAGAAGGTATTGAGACCACATTGGAAGTGGATCAAGAAGAATTGAAGTCAGCAACTCACCTGACTTATTCTACGAATCTTGAAGATTTACGCCAAGCGACTGTTTACATCATCACTGTACCGACCCCGATTGATGAACATAAACAACCCGACCTGACACCTCTGCAAAAAGCGTCGGAGACGCTAGGCAAAGTCATCAAGAAAGGTGACATTGCGGTATATGAGTCCACTGTCTATCCGGGCGCGACTGAAGAGTATTGCGTACCAGTGATCGAACGTGTTTCGGGACTTAAATTTAACGAAGATTTCTTTGTTGGCTACAGCCCAGAGCGGATTAATCCAGGTGATAAAGAACACAGATTGACCACCATCACTAAGGTCACGTCCGGCTCTACGCCAGAGACGGCTGATTTTGTAGATGCGCTGTATGGCAGCATTATTGTGGCTGGTACGCACAAAGCTTCTTCGATCAAGGTCGCAGAGGCAGCCAAGGTGATCGAAAATACCCAGCGTGATCTCAACATTGCGTTAATGAATGAGCTGGCGATCATCTTCAAAAAGATGGATATCGATACCGAAGACGTGCTGAAAGCAGCTGGAACCAAGTGGAACTTTTTACCGTTTCGCCCCGGTCTGGTCGGTGGTCATTGTATCGGCGTAGATCCCTACTACCTGACGCATAAGGCAGAGTCACTCGGTTATCACCCGCAAGTTATCTTGGCGGGACGGCGCATCAATGACAATATGGGTAGCTACGTTGTCGGCCAACTGGTCAAACAAATGCTTAAGCGCCGTATCCAGGTTGAAAACGCCAATGTTTTGGTAATGGGCCTGGCCTTTAAAGAAAATTGTCCTGATCTGCGCAACACCAAGGTTATCGACATCATCAATGAGTTGAAAGACTACAACGTAAATGTCGACGTCTACGATCCATGGGTAAGTGCAGAAGGTGCGCAGCATGAGTACGGCATCACGCCAGTTCAAACTCCAGAGCAAGGCAAGTACGACGCGGTCATCCTTGCCGTCGCACATCGCGAGTTTAAGGAAATGGGTGCCGCTGGTATGCGAACCTTCGGGAAAAAAGAACACGTGCTGTTCGACCTGAAATATGTGCTGCCAAAAGGCGACGCGGATGTCCGTTTGTAATGTAAAAATCTATTGCGAATGAGATACGGCACAGGGTTAAGCACAGCACTTATTGCTAAGGGCCTTTTAATGCTGTCTCCATTTTCAATTCGGATTTGATAATAATGCGTCTTCTAAATTAACGTGAAAAGAAAATCCATAGCATGAACCGTTTCGAACAAATCCAACACGAATTACGCGAACAACCAAAAAAATGGCTCATCACCGGATGTGCAGGTTTTATCGGGTCTAATTTATTGGAAACCTTGCTCAAGTTGGACCAGGATGTCGTCGGCCTGGATAACTTTGCGACCGGTCATCAGCATAATTTAGATGAAGTAAAAGAGCTGGTGGGTGCCAAACGGTGGTCACGATTCAACTTCATCAATGGTGATATACGTGATATCAACGCATGCCAGCAAGCAGTGCAAGGCGTTGATTACGTACTGCATCAGGCCGCGCTGGGATCTGTCCCGCGTTCGCTTAAAGACCCGATCACCACTAACGACGTCAATATCAACGGCTTTCTGAATATGCTGACGGCATCCAGAGATGCATCGGTGACGTCCTTCGTCTATGCCGCATCCAGTTCTACTTACGGCGATCATCCGGGCTTGCCCAAGGTCGAAGACACGATAGGCAAGCCGTTATCACCTTACGCGGTTACTAAATATGTGAATGAATTGTATGCAGAAGTCTTTGCACGCTGCTACGGTTTCAAAACTATTGGACTGCGCTATTTCAACGTCTTCGGCAAACGTCAGGATCCGAATGGCGCCTACGCTGCGGTGATTCCGAAATGGATCGCATCGATGATTAATAATAAAGAAATTTTTATCAATGGCGACGGCGAAACCAGTCGTGATTTCTGCTTTATCGAGAACACAGTGCAGGCTAATTTGCTTGCAGCAACCACTTCAGCCGACAACAAAAACGAAGTTTATAACGTCGCAGTAAGTGATATCACGACATTAAACGAGCTTGTCGGCAGCCTTAAATCGACACTCAAGGCGAATGGCCGTCTGTATGAGAAGGACGTTATCTATCGCGACTTTCGGGATGGTGATGTACGGCATTCTCAAGCGGATATTAGCAAGGTTGCGCAGCGACTTGGTTATGTACCTGCGTATCGCATTCAACAGGGTCTTGAGGCGGCGATGCCTTGGTATGTCGAGAAAAATAATAAAGATTGAACTTAGGAAAAATGATGACGACTCGCGACAAAAGCATTTTTCTATAACCAATCGGTTGTGCTTCCGAGGCCATTGAGTAGTGGATTTATGTTTTTTAACGCCAGTAACCAGGTAACTGGAAAGCGACATGATGTCGCGATGTGCTGGTATGTACAGACCTCTGAGCAAGGAAAAATATGAGTAACAGCAAACCCCTTTACGCTATCAATACCCAAGTTAGCAAACCCATTTACGTTACTCAACCCTATTTGCCACCGCTTGAAGAGTTCATACCATATTTAGAGAAAATTTGGGAAAGTAAAGTTTTGACTAACGGTGGGCCTTTCCATCAGCAGTTAGAGAAAGCATTGTGCGAATACCTTGGTGTGGAACATCTTGCTCTGTTTTCCAACGGGACTCTCGCACTCATTACAGCGTTGCAGGCGCTCCGGATTACTGGCGAAGTTATTACTACTCCGTACTCCTTCGTAGCGACTTCTCATTCACTATTATGGAACGGTATCAAACCTGTTTTCGTGGACATCGATCCCAATACGCTCAATCTTGACCCTGCCAAGATTGAGGCTGCGATTACACCACAGACCACCGCTATTATGCCGGTACATTGTTACGGGCATCCGTGTGATGTTGAGGCCATTCAAAAGATAGCTGATAACTACAATCTCAAGGTGATCTACGACGCAGCTCACGCATTTGGAGTGGAAAATAAAAAAGGTAGTGTACTTAAATATGGAGATTTGTCGGTCCTGAGTTTCCATGCCACCAAAGTATTTAATACTTTTGAAGGCGGCGCTATCATTTGCCCAGATGCTAAAACGAAGCTACGTATTGATCAGTTGAAGAACTTTGGTTTTGTCGATGAGCTGACAGTTGTTGCGCCCGGCATTAACGGAAAAATGAGTGAAGTCAACGCTGCTTTCGGGATGTTGCAATTGCAGCATTTGGATCAAGCGCTTGCTCGGCGTAAGGAAATCGATATTACTTATCGCGAATTGCTTAGGGATGTCAAGGGTATCCGTTGTGTGGGGGACTCAGGTGAAACAGCTGCCAATTATTCTTATTTCCCTATTCTAGTGGATGCTGATTATTCAATTAGTCGGGACGGTCTGTATCAAAAGCTCAAGGATCAAGGCATTTTTGCACGCCGCTATTTTTACCCATTGATTACGGATTTCCCCATGTATCGGGGACTGCCGTCGGCACATAGGGATAATTTGCCGGTAGCGACGGACATTGCATTTAAAGTATTGTGCTTACCGATTTATCCTGCACTTAGGCAGGATGAGCAGGAACGAATCATTGAATTGATTCGGGAGAGCTGATTTTGGCTACATTGGATCGCATCGTAATAGAACGTATGGGTTTTGCCTCCGTGGGTGAAAATGTATTTATTTCTGATCGAGCATCGTTCTATAACTGCGCAAATATCAGACTTGGTGATAACGTCCGAATTGACGATTTTTGCATACTTTCTGCTGGGGCTAACGGCATCACGATTGGTAACCATGTTCATGTTGCAGCGTATTCCTCGCTGATTGGTGCGGCAAAAATTACGCTCTGCGATTTTTGTAATATTTCCTCACGCGTTTCAATATATTCCAGTAGCGACGACTATTCCGGTGCCACTATGACTAATCCGATGGTTCCCATCCAATTTACGGGTGTGATCCACGCTGAAGTATTTGTTGGCAGGCACGCTATTGTCGGATGTGGAAGTGTCATTCTTCCAGGTGTAACCTTAGAAGATGGCGTTGCAATCGGCGCCCTCAGCCTAGTCCAACGGAATTGTAGGGCATTTGGTATTTATGCTGGGACGCCCGCTAAGCTAATCAAAGAACGCAGGCGTGACCTTCTTACTTTGGAAAAAGTATTTCTGTCCGATAGCCATCAATAACGTGGCGTATAGGGGCTGACCATCATTGATTGTTTTTTATGTTGCAAGCGCGGTATCGATGGCGTAGCACTGCTTATCTATGCACGATGCCTTGGATATTCTTTTTATAAGACATTTAATGCAGAGTAAAAAAAATATTTTGGGTCTTGACCAAGATCAATTCCAGGTCTTAACCCTAACTTTAAGGCCTTGGATGAAATTTGTACTCGGTGCGTCCAAGGTTTCCATTTTTAATGCGTCTGAGTTGATCGCAAAACAATATCTATTGAGTAGAGTGGTAATTCAAATTTTACGTGCCGCTCTCAGCAAGACTGTTCGGGTTTCCTATGCTTAAACAAAAGGCAAAGACTGCTGTTCTTTGGAGCGGTGCGGACATTTTGTTGCGCCAAGGCCTACAGTTTGGCGTTTCCATCGCTTTGGCTCGGATGCTATCCCCTGATGAATTCGGGACTATTGCGTTACTTTACCTATTCACAGGTATTGCAAGTGCATTTGTCGATAGCGGATTTTCTGCTGCACTCGTTCAGCGGCAGAATGTGACGCACACCGATGAGTCGACTGTATTCTGGTTCAATTTGGTGATGGCTTTAATGGTGGCATTGGCATTGGCTGCTTCGGCACCTTTCATTGCAGCATTTTTTGATAGGAAGATTCTGATACCACTGACTTGGCTTCTATCACTGAATATTATTATTAGTGCGCTGGGCTCTGTGCATGGCACCTTGTTGAACAAACGCCTCGACTTCAAGACGCAAATGAAAATTGGCGCGATTACTACTATTTTATCCGGCAGTGTGGCAATGGTGATGGCTTGGCAAGGCTACGGTGTGTGGGCGCTTGCCGTTCAGACACTGGCTGCCACATTGGTTACAACGGCTTTGCTTTGGTTTTTTAGTACATGGCGACCAAAATGGGTATTTAGCTTTGATTCGGCTAGACGCTTGTTTGGATTTGGTGGTTATCTACTTGCAGCTGGAATGCTAGATATAATTTACAACCGCATTTATTCAATATTGATTGGCAAGTTTTATGGTGTCCGCGAATTGGGTTTTTATAATCGTGCAGATAGCACCAAGCAACTTCCTGTTGGAGTACTTACGGGAGTTCTTGGTCGTGTGGCATTTCCCATTTTTTCTGCTGCCGCGCATGACGTAGTTCAATTGCGACGCGGTGTTCGACTTGCTCTACGCGGAATGATGTTGGTTAACGCACCGATGATGCTAGGTTTGGCTGCGGTGGCAGAGCCTTTAATACATGTTCTATTTGGAGCGAAGTGGCTACCCGCGGTACCCATAATGCAAGTACTTTGTATTGGGGGTGTCTTCTGGCCACTACATGTTATTAATTTAAATGTGCTAATGGCGCAAGGCTATTCCCACCTATTTTTCAAACTTGAGGTGGCAAAAAAAATAGTTGGTAGTCTTTTTCTAATTGTGGGTGCATTTTACGGCGTATTGGGAATAGC
Organism: Glaciimonas sp. PCH181; assembly: GCF_003056055.1. Classification (NCBI taxonomy): domain Bacteria; kingdom Pseudomonadati; phylum Pseudomonadota; class Betaproteobacteria; order Burkholderiales; family Oxalobacteraceae; genus Glaciimonas; species Glaciimonas sp. PCH181. Next base: position 19,105 of record NZ_PYFP01000002.1, on the reverse strand, counting down.
TTGGAGTCAAGTAATTTTTGGAGCTGTGGCGTTCCTTATCAACGCCTATTACAGTAAACGTTTTCTTGATTATGGGATTATTTCTCAGATTCAAGATTTTGCACCAGTATTATTGATTTCGACCGTTATGGCATCGGCTGTATATTTGATAGATATTAATTTGTATTTGATACCTATCCTGCAATTGCTTACGCTAGTTATATCGGGGACAGTTATTTTTTTAGTACTTGGACATATTGTTGGCTTGTCTGCTATGCGCGATGTTATAAATTTATTCCGTAAGGATTTTTTACTTGATAAGAAAGCATGATGGATAAAACATTGCGTGAGTATAACTACCTGGATGAAGCTAAAGTAATTAAGTCGGTAGTTTTGCCTAAAAAAATATTGGTTAGTGTTTCTATGATTACATATAATCATGAAAAGTATATTGAAGAAGCGATTAACGGTGTGTTAATGCAGGAAACTGATTTTGAAATTGAGCTAATAATATCTAATGATAATTCGCCAGATCAAACAGATGCGGTAATCCAACGAATTATGTCAGAGCACCCTAGAGGTTGTTGGATAAAATATATAAGAAATGAAATAAATATTGGCATGATGGCTAATGTAATTGAAAATTTTCAACATGCTAGGGGGGAATATATTGCGATTTGTGAAGGTGACGATTATTGGATCAATCCATTGAAGTTGCAACTCCAAATCGATGAGATGAGAAGGCATCCTGAATGTGATCTGTCTTTTCATCCAGCAATAATTGTTTCGGATTCCTTACGGACAAAGAAAGTAACCGCATTCCATTCAATTAAAAATAAGATATTTACTACTACCCAAATTATTAAAGGCGGTGGATCATTTTGTCCAACAGCATCACTTTTATTTAAAAAGAAAGTTATAGAGTCACTGCCAAAGTTTTATTGTAACGCGCCGGTAGGTGACTATTATTTGCAAATTTTCGGTAGTGCAAGGGGAGGGGCAGTCTATTTAAACAAGGTGATGGCTGCGTATAGAGTGAATAATGCTGCCTCTTGGAGTGTAGGAATGAATGATGTAGAGAAAAGAAAAATTTTTTTTGAGAAATTTATTTATTCCTTAAATGAACTTAATATATTTCTCAATGGAAAATATAAAAAAGAAATAGATTCCATGGTGGAGAAGCAATATTATGAGATGTCTTTGTTTTATTTGACCGGTGGCTATCGAGAAAATTATAAATTGTTGTTTAATGATTATTTTAAAATATATTTAAGTAAATTTAGTAAAATGAGGTTTTTTTATTATGTTGGATTGAGTACGTCATCTCCAGAAATTATTAAATATTTTAATAAATTTTTTTTCGATCGTCCGATTTTTTTTATTAGAATTTTTAATAAGATATTAAAAATTGTGTGTTTAAAAAAAATACTTTTGGATATCGAGCGCAATCAAGTTGTTTGAGGTAATTCTAGTCGTTAGCGGGATGTTTTTAAATAATTGGGTTGGGTAAATATATTCTGACTTTATTTAAAGTAATTAAAAATACCTCTCTTCAATTTCGCGGAATTATATAACTCAATTTGGTTAGTTATTTTTGAGTTTAAGAAAATTGAATTAAAATTTTATTTATTTTGCAAGATTATTATGTCGCCTTTAGCAGAAAATACCCTCGTTTCTTTCTTTCTTCCTGATCTTCGTGGAGGGGGTGCAGAACGCGTTACTGTAAATCTAGCTAACAGCTTCGCCCAACGTGGCTATAAAGTTGACATGGTGCTGTTATCCGCAACCGGCGAGTTTCTTGCTGATCTCCGGCCTGAAATCCATGTGGTTGATTTACAGGTTGTGCGCTTACGTAGTGCTATCTTCCCACTGGTACGTTATCTGCGCCAAGCGCGACCGACAGCTATTCTGGCTTGTATGTGGCCGCTGACTGTAATTACCTTGTGGGCGCGCTTCTTGTCCCGCGTGCCTGTGCGCGTAGTGGTGGCCGAACATACCACCTGGTCGCGTTCAGAATTGCTCAGACGTCGGTCTGTTGGTTGGCAGGTGCGTACGTCCATGCACCGTGTATTTCCAGGCGCGGATGGCATCGTCGCTGTCTCGCAAGGCGCAGCCGAGGACTTGGCGCGTTTTGCTAATCTGAATCGCAATGCCATCACTGTTATTTACAACCCTGTCGTCGGTGATGAAAAACCTCCTGCTAGTGATGCGCTTGGTCCGACTGGCTGGTGGACCGGCGCGCATCATCGTGTTCTTGCAGTTGGGACTCTCAAGGTCATCAAGGATTACGTCACTCTTTTGAACGCCTTTGCCATTTTGCGCCAGGGCTGCGATGCTCGATTATTAATTTTAGGCGAGGGAGAATGCCGTCCTGCTCTGGAAGCTGAGGTTCGAAGATTAGGGATTGAGGGCAGTGTCTTTATGCCAGGCTTTGTGAAAGACGCGTCACCGTATTATCAGCAAGCGGATTTGCACGTTTTGTCTTCCACTGGCGAGGGATTGCCGACGGTGATCATCGAGGCGCTAGCGACAGGCACGCCAGTAGTCAGTACCGACTGTCCATCCGGCCCTAGAGAAATTTTGAGCGATGGGAAATTCGGACGGCTTGTGCCCGTGGGTGATGCTGCCGCATTGGCTGCGGCGATGGCAGAGTCGTTAGCCGCCACGCATGACCATGCTGCACTCAAGGCGCGGGCGCAAGATTTTTCTATTGATAAAGCGGTTGATCAATACGAGGAGCTTCTGTTTCCGCCCGCAGCGGATGTGGCCGAATCCTTAAAACCGGGCGTCCTATATATTTCCTACGATGGCATGCTTGAGCCATTGGGCCAGTCTCAAGTATTGGCATACCTCAAACGTCTGGTGGATGGTCGACGTATTCATCTGATCAGTTTTGAGAAGGCTGAAGATTGGGCCAACACAACAGAGCGAGAACGCATTGCGCATGACATTGCGAGTGCGGGCATCGTCTGGCACCCGTTACGCTATCACAAACGCCCCTCGGCTCTGGCTACCTTATGGGATATTGCCTGTGGCATATTTGTAGGCCTGTGGTTAGTAGTCCGCCATCGTCTGCGTATCGTGCATGCGCGCAGCTATGTAGCATCGGTCATGGCGTTGGCGCTTAAACGTCTGACAGGTGTGAAATTTGGATTTGATATGCGTGGTTTTTGGGCTGACGAGCGGGTGGATGGCGGTTTGTGGCCACGTAGTGGGCGCATGTTCCGTGTGGCGAAGGGCTTTGAACGTCGCTTTCTTCTGGCAGCTGATCATGTAGTGTCACTTACTCATGCAGCAGTCCGCGAGATGCAGCGCTTTGCGTATCTGAAAGGATGCATGCCGCCTGTCACTGTTATTCCTACCTGTGCGGATTTGGCGCGCTTCGTGCCTATGCCTTCTCTGCATTCGGGTGGCGGTTTTGTGCTGGGCTATGTAGGTTCAGCTGGAACTTGGTATTTATTCGATGAAGTGGTTGCCTGTTTTGCGCAGTTGTTGCGCATACAACCGGATGCACGCTTTTTGATTGTTAACCGTGGCGAGCATGCCTACATTCTTGAGCGTCTGGCTGCTGCTGGTGTGCCGGATACCGCGGTAGAGTTGACCACCGCTACCCACGCCGAAGTGCCGCGTCAGATGGCCCGTATGGATGCGGGAATTTTCTTTATCAAGCCTGTATTTTCCAAGCAAGCATCTGCACCTACCAAGCTGGCAGAATTTCTGGGCTGTGGCATTCCTTGCCTTGGTAACGCGGGTGTAGGGGATATGGCGGAAGTTCTTGAAGGCGAACAGGTTGGCGTTGCGCTTGCCTCTTTTGACGAAGCGTCAATGGCAGCTGCTTTGCAGCAGCTTCTGCTGTTGGCGGCCGATCCAGCCACCCGTGGTCGCTGTGTCGCCGCAGCGGAACGGCATTTCTCGTTGGACGAGGGTGTGGCGCGTTATGCAGCAGTATATGAACAAATGATTGCCGCATCATGAGGGTGTTGGTATTGCCACGTTATAGTCGTCTCGGCGCCAGTAGTCGTCTGCGTTTAATGCAGTACCTCCCTTGGCTTGAGGCTGCGGGCGTTGATGTGACTCTCGCCCCGCTATTTTCCGATGCTTACGTCACTGGTTTGCAGCGCAACAGGCGCAAATTTAGCGACTTGGCGCAGGCTTATGTCGGCCGCGTCAAGGCATTGCTGAATAGTCGTTCATTCGATCTGGTCTGGATCGAAAAAGAGGTTTTGCCGTGGCTGCCGGCTTGGGTGGAGCAGACTTTATTGTCTAGTAATGTGCCTTATGTTCTAGATTATGATGACGCCGTTTTTCATTATTATGATCAGCATCGGAATCCGTTGGTGAGGACTTTGCTGGGCACTAAACACCCGGCGTTGATGCGCGGCGCGGCGCTGGTGTTTGCGGGTAACGCATATCTGGCCGATTTCGCACGGAAAAGTGGAGCACCACGGGTCGAGATCGTGCCGACTGTGATTGATCTGGATCGCTATCCCATAGCATCGTATTCATCAGCAAAAACGAATGTCGCTGCGCCTTGCGTTGGCTGGATTGGTCAACGCGCTACCGCATCTTTTCTTAATCCGTACAAACCGCTTTTTACACGCCTTGCGTCAGCCGGTGAGGCGCGTTTCGCTGCGATTGGTATTGATGCTCCGGCTCTTGGTCTGCCTATGACGTCGATTCCATGGACGGAGCAAAGCGAAGTGACTTCTATCGCCAGTTTCGATATCGGTATCATGCCGTTGGTGGATGAGCCTTTCGAGCGGGGTAAATGTGGCTATAAACTGATTCAATACATGGCTTGTGGTTTGCCTGTTGTGGCTTCCCCTGTGGGCGTGAACCGCCAGATTGTAGAGCACGGTATTAATGGATTTTTAGCCGAGACACCGCAGGAGTGGGAGCAAGCTTTGCTGAAATTGTTGACAGATCCCGCTTTGCGGCAGCGCATGGGGCAGGCTGGAAGAGAAAAAGTAGAGCATCAGTATTGCATTCAGCAGACAGGCCCAAGACTGGCGCGGTCGTTGGTTGCAGCTGCTACTGCCTGACAGCCGATGCGTTCAGTATTTGTGGCGTAACTTATCGGTCTTTCTGATTAATACGCGCATTACCATTTTTAAAATATTCTTGGGCTAGGTAAGTTATGTGTGGGTTCACAGGTTTTTGGTCGGAACAACTCGGTAATATTGACGGCTTGGAGGCAATAGCCACTCGCATGGCCAAAGCAATTCAGCATCGTGGCCCTGACGATTCTGGAGCATGGGCCGATGCGGATGTTGGTATCGCACTAGGCCATCGTCGCTTATCGATAGTGGATTTGTCACCAGCCGGGCACCAGCCCATGGCATCGGTCGACGGGCGATTTGTGATGGCTTTTAACGGCGAGATATATAACCATCTAGCTATTCGGGCTGAGTTGCAGACCGCTAACGTTGCGCCAGCCTGGCGGGGACATTCGGACACTGAGACGCTGCTCGCTGCCTTCCAGCATTATGGCGTGGAGGCAACGCTAACGAAAACTGTGGGTATGTTCGCTATTGCGCTGTGGGATCGCGAAGAAAAGCAACTGTACCTGGCGCGCGACCGGATGGGAGAGAAGCCACTTTACTACGGTTGGTCTAAGGGAGGCTTCGTTTTCGGTTCCGAGCTAAAGGCAATACGTCAGTATCCGGGATTCGATAATGAAATTGATCGGGATGCTTTAACTCTCTATTTCAGACACAGCTATATTCCGGCCCCCTACAGTATCTATAAAAATGTTTTCAAGCTCGAACCCGGCTGCTTGCTTGTACTCAAGGCGCAGGATCTTGCTTCTCCGCCCTCAATAACATTTCGTGCGCCTGCGTCAATTGGCACTTTGCAGTTAAGCCGGTGGTGGTCGTTGCATGCAGCTGTCGAGGCTGGTCAGGCATCGCAAATTGCAGACGAAAAGGAAGCCTTGAAGTTGTTAGAAGTGCAATTGCGGGAGTCAATCAGATTGCAATCCGTTGCTGACGTTCCGTTGGGTGCTTTTCTTTCGGGGGGCGTAGATTCGTCGCTAATAGTCGCGCTTATGCAAGCCGAGTCGACTAAACCTGTGCATACCTACACGATAGGGTTTAAGGAGGCCGCCTATGATGAGGCGGTTTATGCGCGTGCAGTTGCGCAACATCTTCAGACTAAACATACGGAGTTGTATGTTTCTGCCGCAGATGGACTTGGCGTTATATCAAAACTTTCCAGTCTTTATGACGAACCCTTTGCAGATTCTTCTCAAATACCCACTTTTTTGGTCGCGCAGCAGGCAAGGGCGCATGTTACGGTCGCGCTTTCCGGAGATGCGGGAGATGAATTGTTTGCCGGGTATAACCGTCATTTAAGAGCACCACATGTCTGGAGTGCGATCTCCAAAGTGCCTGCCGGTGGTCGTCGGCTAATTTCAAAAGCGATTAACGGGATTCCACCACAGACTCTTAATGCTGTGGGACAGAATGTATTGCCCAAACGCTGGCAGACGCCTTTTCTGGCGGATAAGCTGACCAAGCTGGCTGATCGGTTGGGATCGGTGAAGGACCGTGATGATCTTTACTACAGTCTTGTCTCTGAATGGAGCAATCCAAGCGAGATCGTCGTTGAAGGAGTGGAGCCATCCACTTTACTTAGTCGTCGTTCCGATTGGCCTGGTTTAGCGGCTTTCGAGGAAAGAATGATGTACTTGGATTCGATGACCTATTTACCTGATGATATTCTCGCAAAAGTGGACCGCGCGGCAATGGGTGTATCTCTCGAAACCAGAGTTCCTTTTCTGGACCATCGCGTCGTCGAGCTAGCGTGGCGGATACCACTTAAGATGAAGATTAATAATGGTCAAGGAAAACAAGTATTGAGGGATATTCTTTATAAATATGTGCCGCGTGAACTAATTGAGCGGCCGAAGCAAGGCTTTGGAATACCTTTAGGAGCGTGGTTACGTGGTCCGCTAAGAGAGTGGGCTGAGGCATTACTTGATCGCTCGCGGCTGAAGCACGAAGGTTATTTAAATCCCGATCAAATTCGTATTCGGTGGGAAGAGCATATTGCTAACAAGCGTAATTGGGAACATAGCTTGTGGAGCGTACTGATGTTCCAATCGTGGTTGGAGGATCAGCGGTGACATTTTATTGGCTTATGTATTTGCTCCCGGTCAGCTTTCCGGGAATTTTGCGGTCTATGCGAATTGATACATACAAATTGGGGGTGTGGATAGCCGTAGGATGCCTGTTTACTGTAATCATTGGCTTCCGGCATATTGTGGGATGTGACTGGTGGGCGTATCTTGATCACTACGATACCATTTCAAAACTTCCCTTTTCACAGGCCTTAACCAATACCGATCCCGCATATGCAACTATAAATTGGATATGTGCGCAATTTGGTTTGGGAATTTACGGTGTTAATACAATTTGCGGTGTTTTAGCAATGTCCGGGCTTATCAGATTCGTTCGTAAGCAGCCATTGCCATGGTTGGCTTTAGCTGTTGCGGTTCCCTATTTGATTATTGTCATTGTTATGGGTTACTCGCGTCAAGGTGTCGCGATTGGATTAGTTTTATGGGGATTAGCAGTACTTCGGCCAGGCCATATTTTTGAATATATTGCGGCGGTGATTTTAGCCTCACTTTTTCATAAGACCGCCATAGTAATGTTACCTCTTGCGTTGCTTCACTCCTCCCTGAGTTTTAGATTGAGATTGTTGATTTTGGTGCCATTGACGGGGCTGGCTGGATATTCGTTGTTGTCAAATTCATATGATGATTTGGTTAAAAATTACGTTGTCAGTCAAATGAATTCCGATGGTGGATTCATACGTATTTTAATGAATGCCGTGCCTGCAATTCTATTTTTTGCTCTTAGAAAAAGATGGCGTAGACGTTGGGATGACAATAAAACTTGGATTTGTTTCTCATTTGTTTCGCTGATCTCGGTACCACTGGTGGTATTGTCTTCCACTGCGACCGACCGATTAGCGTTGTTCCTGATTCCATTACAACTCGTATTTTATGCAAGATTGCCACTTATGTTCCACGGAACATACGTCAGGAAACTTGTTATTCTCTTTATTGTCGCTGTATATGCGATGGTTTTATATATTTGGCTTTCTCGCTCTTATCATGCACAACTTTGCTGGGAACCTTACAGAAGCGTATTGTTCAATTAAATCTGAGTTGGAAAAATAATATTTCATGAATTTTGAGGAGCGGAGGATTTAAGTTTGGAGAATTAGTATTTTTATTCATATTATTTTTATCTGAATTTGCATATACCACCTTATTTTTTCATTATTTTTATAAAATAATTCGTAAGTTTTTATAAATCTGTTTGCTCATAAATTGATGAAACCAAAAATCGTAATTTCAATAAATACGGCATGGAATATTTTTAATTTCCGTTCTGGATTGATTAAATCCTTAATTAGCCAAGGTTATGATGTAATTGCTGTTGCGCCAAACGATGAATATTCCGACCGGATTAAGGAACTGGGGTGCAAATTTATCAATTTACATATGGATAAAAATGGCTCGCATCCTGGTCGTGATTTGATTTTGCTGTTGCGTTATTTTTTAATTCTAAAAAACGAGAAGCCGCACGCGTTTCTTGGCTATACGGTTAAGCCGAATGTTTATGGCTCCATGGCAGCACAATTACTGCGGATTCCTGTAATTAATAATATCGCTGGCCTAGGGGCTACATTTATTCACACTAGTTTTTTGACACGTATTGTTCGTAGCCTTTATAAGTTTGCGCTGTATAGATCTCATCGTGTTTTCTTTCAGAATACGGATGACCAGGAAATGTTTATCCAGGCAGGGTTGGTTAGGTCAGAAATTACTGATCGGGTGCCAGGGTCGGGCATTAACATGGTGCATTATCAGTCAGCACTGCCGATATCTCTGTTTTCGCGATCTTTTCGGTTTTTGTTAGTGGCTAGAATGCTTAAGGATAAAGGGGTGAATGAGTTTGTTGATGCGGCTAGAACCGTTCGCCAACGATTCCCGGAAACGGAATTTCAACTTCTCGGCTTTGTGGACGCAGAAAATGCAAATGCGATTTCTGCGCGTCAAATTAAAGAGTGGGAAGACGAAGGTTTGATTCGTTATATGGGTAAGACTGATGATGTTCGTCCCTACCTCTCTGCTGCAGATTGTGTAGTATTGCCGTCTTACCGTGAAGGTGTCCCACGATCTTTGTTGGAAGCTGCAGCGATGGCGCGACCTATTATTACGACTGATACGGTTGGGTGTAGAGATGTTGTTGATGATCAGGTCAATGGCTTTCTGTGTCGAGTCAAAGATGCGAATGATCTTGCGGAAAAAATGATTGCGATGGTTGAACTTTGTCCTGAAGACCGTTTAAAAATGGGCGAGGCTGGAAAACAAAAGGTGAAGACCGAGTTCGATGAGAAAGTCGTCATTCAGAAATATCTTGAAGTAATAGGCGAGGTTTTAAACTCTGAAATCGCGATGAAAAAAAATAAAAAAATGGCGCTGACACCTGACGGTAAGTAAGCCCCTATCCTTACTTTTCCGATGAATACTTCTCTTTCGATTGCTGATCAATAGTGATGGATTAAGCTAGCTGAAGTGCTTCCTGGTGCGTTTCGCCACGGTATGGTTAATCTCCATCGTATTTCGGGGGGAATAGTCCTTGGCAGCTATATTGTTAATCGGCTACGTCCAATTGAATATTTTTTCCACATAGAACCACATAATCCCCATCAATTCATGTCTTGCTGGGCGAGAACGCTTCAGACCTTCGCTGCTTGGCATGAAATCTGACCCGGATAGTCGTTCAGGCCGTGTGAAGGTTACTGGCACAGGAATGACTTCAAAACCGTTATACGTGAAGATCGATTTAGCGCGAAACATATGACTCGCGTTAGTTACTAATAGGATACGGCGGATACCTACTGGCTTCAGTATCTTTGCGGAGAACTTCGCGTTTTCTTCTGTTGTATGTGATTTTGTTTCCATCCATTGGATTGGCGTTGCAAAGTCGTTGGTAATTTTGCGTGCCATGGCAATCGCTTCCTCCCCGGAAATGAGAAGTGGCAAGCGCGTTTCACGCTGAAGCTTCGCCGCATACCAGTCCCGTTCGGTCCCACCACCTAATACTACGATGGCTTGTGCTTTGCTTCTATCTATAGAAGAGAGTGGTAAAGCCTGGGATTCGAGAGCAGTCATGAGTAGTGCTGCGCCTCCCTTGCTGCTAAAAATCACGAATAGAAATAGTGCGGCTAGTGTGGTTACAATCAATCCATACCAAGGGTTAAGTAATCTTTTCATTCTGGAATAGGGGCGCGCGAGACATTGCTAATGTAGGGAGGGCGTCGGATGTTCTCAGGATTTCCCTATAAAGGTTACCCGGAAAGGGCTATCTATAGAAGTACGGGTGGTGGTTTTGTGGCACTTTTCGTGAGAAAAATATTTGTTTTTCGAGCGGTAGATCAATCTACTATCAACTATTTTATTGATTCAGGTACGCCGTTGTCATAAGTATACGGCTCTCGTTATCGTATATATATTAGTTGGACGAGATATTAATTCCATGGGTGACTGTCAAACATTCTGTCACTATCGCAACTTATATTGACGATTCGCATTTGGTGGCCAATAAACGAACCTTTTTTAGGATTTCTATGAAGACCTTTCATTGCGATAAATGCGGGCAACAGGTATTTTTCGAAAACACTCTGTGTTTCAACTGCGATAGTACGTTGGGATATCAACCTGACCAACGTGTCGTCAGCAGTTTCGAAATGCTGGCCGATGGAAATTGGCGCAGTCTCAATCCTACCGATGCGGGCACGTTATATAAGCAATGCAAAAACTATGCTTCGCAGCAAGTTTGTAATTGGATGTTGGACGCCGATGATCCGCATGAGTTATGCGCTTCATGTCAATTAACGGTGGTCATTCCATCGTTGTGGAGCGAAAAAAATCATCTATTCTGGCATCGTCTGGAATCTGCTAAGCGCCGTCTTTTATATTCTTTGTGGTCGCTTGGCCTTAAGCCGGTATCCAAGGAAGAGGATGAGGAGTGTGGTTTGGCTTTTCAGTTTCTGGAGGATGGGCTTACCGACGAGGCAGTGATGACCGGTCATGATAATGGCTTGATTACACTCAACATCGCCGAGGCAGATCCTGCTATACGCGAGCGAACTCGTGAGCAGATGCATGAAGGGTATCGGACATTGCTAGGCCATTTTCGCCATGAAAGTGGTCATTACTATTTCGATCGCCTGATTGCAGATAGTGATTGGATAGACGGTTATCGCAAACTATTTGGAGACGAGCGGCAGGACTATGGTGAGAGTTTGAAGCGCCACTATGAAAATGGCACGCCGCCGGATTGGGAGCAAAGTTTCATTAGTATTTATGCGAGCTCTCATCCTTGGGAGGACTGGGCCGAGACATGGGCGCATTATCTACATATGGTTGACACGCTAGAGACGGCACATGCTTGCGGTTTGTCGCTTAATCCTCCTAAGGCATCTGAGCCGGAGATGGTGATTACCGCCCCGCCTCTTAAGATTGATTCATTCGATGAGATTATCGCGGACTGGTTTGCGTTGACTTATGTATTGAATAGTTTGAATCGTAGCGTTGGCACGCCGGATTCGTATCCTTTTAAGTTGTCGTCGCCGGTGCAGGAAAAGCTGCATTTCGTTCATCGCGTGGTGTTGGCCCAGGTTGGTCAAGCGGTCGAGGTTGCTGATTAAGTGTTTATTCGAGTGCCTGGCTTGTGTACGGGTTGACGATGTCTTTATATCGCTTAGTTAGCCGTTGCATCTTCAATGTGAATCGATGGGCAATCTCAGTGTTAGAAATTACCGGAATGCGCTGCATGGACAAGGTTCGTTGTGATGAAATGTGACGTTGGAAAAGAGGCTAATGATAGATTTTTAAAGTTCTTTTAAAAACTGCTTGCCAGCATAAGAATGTGTTGCTATAGTTCGGCCTCTGTTGAAAACGACGCGCAATAAACGACACGGTGCAAGCGGTGTTGGGGGCGAAGTTGGGGATGGAGCGAGGTTGTAAAGGTGGGTGATTTGAGTAGTCCTAAAGTAGTTGGATCGGATTTAAATTGTTGTTAAAACGGTTTAAAAAAGAGTTGACGAAAAGCTTGAAGCGCCCCATAATCTCATCTCTCTGCTGCTGACAAACAAAACGATTTGTTGGTGCTGCGAACACTGCGGTGTGACGCAAAACAGAGGACAGTTCTTTAACAATTAACAGCCGATAAGTGTGGGCGTTTAATGAAAGTGCAGCGTAAATTACTTCGGTAGTTTGCGTATAACTTAAAACATTAAATGTTCACAAAAGAAGAAAATAGGATATTTCGCAAGGTCAAACTTGGGGAGTAGCCTGTCAGTATTTTGAGTGAGCGATAGCAGCGATGCTAGGCAGCAATGCCACAAAACAGAGATTAAACTGAAGAGTTTGATCCTGGCTCAGATTGAACGCTGGCGGCATGCCTTACACATGCAAGTCGAACGGTAACAGGGAGCTTGCTCCGCTGACGAGTGGCGAACGGGTGAGTAATATATCGGAACGTGCCTTTGAGTGGGGGATAACTAGTCGAAAGATTAGCTAATACCGCATACGATCTACGGATGAAAGTGGGGGATTCGTAAGAACCTCATGCTCAAAGAGCGGCCGATATCTGATTAGCTAGTTGGTGAGGTAAAGGCTCACCAAGGCTTCGATCAGTAGCTGGTCTGAGAGGACGACCAGCCACACTGGGACTGAGACACGGCCCAGACTCCTACGGGAGGCAGCAGTGGGGAATTTTGGACAATGGGCGCAAGCCTGATCCAGCAATGCCGCGTGAGTGAAGAAGGCCTTCGGGTTGTAAAGCTCTTTTGTCAGGGAAGAAACGGTCTTGGATAATACCTGGGGCTAATGACGGTACCTGAAGAATAAGCACCGGCTAACTACGTGCCAGCAGCCGCGGTAATACGTAGGGTGCAAGCGTTAATCGGAATTACTGGGCGTAAAGCGTGCGCAGGCGGTTGTGTAAGACAGGTGTGAAATCCCCGGGCTTAACCTGGGAATGGCATTTGTGACTGCACGGCTAGAGTGTGTCAGAGGGGGGTAGAATTCCACGTGTAGCAGTGAAATGCGTAGAGATGTGGAGGAATACCGATGGCGAAGGCAGCCCCCTGGGATAACACTGACGCTCATGCACGAAAGCGTGGGGAGCAAACAGGATTAGATACCCTGGTAGTCCACGCCCTAAACGATGTCTACTAGTTGTCGGGTCTTAATTGACTTGGTAACGCAGCTAACGCGTGAAGTAGACCGCCTGGGGAGTACGGTCGCAAGATTAAAACTCAAAGGAATTGACGGGGACCCGCACAAGCGGTGGATGATGTGGATTAATTCGATGCAACGCGAAAAACCTTACCTACCCTTGACATGTACGGAACGCCTGAGAGATTAGGTGGTGCTCGAAAGAGAACCGTAACACAGGTGCTGCATGGCTGTCGTCAGCTCGTGTCGTGAGATGTTGGGTTAAGTCCCGCAACGAGCGCAACCCTTGTCATTAGTTGCTACGAAAGGGCACTCTAATGAGACTGCCGGTGACAAACCGGAGGAAGGTGGGGATGACGTCAAGTCCTCATGGCCCTTATGGGTAGGGCTTCACACGTCATACAATGGTACATACAGAGGGCCGCCAACCCGCGAGGGGGAGCTAATCCCAGAAAGTGTATCGTAGTCCGGATTGTAGTCTGCAACTCGACTACATGAAGTTGGAATCGCTAGTAATCGCGGATCAGCATGTCGCGGTGAATACGTTCCCGGGTCTTGTACACACCGCCCGTCACACCATGGGAGCGGGTTTCACCAGAAGTAGGTAGCCTAACCGTAAGGAGGGCGCTTACCACGGTGGGATTCGTGACTGGGGTGAAGTCGTAACAAGGTAGCCGTATCGGAAGGTGCGGCTGGATCACCTCCTTTCTAGAGTTTGTACGGACATTAAGCGTCCACACTTATCGGTGTGTTAGTTAAAAGAAGAACAGTTATAGGTAGAGCGCGGTGCGCGTGCGATAGAGGGTTTATCGTTGACTACTGAAGTACTGATCCAAAGCGGGTCTGTAGCTCAGTTGGTTAGAGCACCGTGTTGATAACGCGGGGGTCGTTGGTTCGAGCCCAACCAGACCCACCACAAGTTTATGGGGGCTTAGCTCAGCTGGGAGAGCACCTGCTTTGCAAGCAGGGGGTCATCGGTTCGATCCCGTTAGCCTCCACCATATTGTTTGATTCCCAGAGCGGGGGTTGAGCGTGGTGAAATATCAAACCTAAGTCAGGTATTACGCAGGGTAAGACAGCGTGATGCGGCGCGATTTAGGTTTGATCTTTTTAAGATCATTGGCTGTTTGTTCTTTAACAATTTAGAAGAAGTAAAGATTCGTCCGCAGTGCGACAGCATTGTGGATGGGTATGATTGTATCAAATCAAAAAGTATTAAAAGAGTTCTCAAAAGAGCATACGAGAGTATGCAACTGCGAAAACACTTTGGATACGGCAAACGCTAAAGTAATACTCATAAGTAATATCCTATAACCGGTTTTTAGACGTGAACGCGTCTAGAGGCTAACGTTATAGGGACAAGTGAATAAGTGCACATGGTGGATGCCTTGGCGATTACAGGCGATGAAGGACGTAGTAGCTTGCGATAAGCTGCGGGGAGCGAGCAAACACGCTTTGATCCGCAGATTTCCGAATGGGGAAACCCACCCTTTTAGGGTATTGCATACTGAATACATAGGTATGCAAGGCGAACGTGGCGAACTGAAACATCTAAGTAGCTACAGGAAAAGAAATCAACCGAGATTCCCAAAGTAGTGGCGAGCGAAATGGGAACAGCCTGCACGATTTAGCATCAGCGATAATGGAACACTCTGGAAATAGTGGCCATAGAGGGTGATAGCCCCTTACATGAAATCGGTGGTGTGGAACTAAGTGTGCGACAAGTAGGGCGGGACACGTGTAATCCTGTCTGAACATGGGGGGACCATCCTCCAAGGCTAAATACTCGTAATCGACCGATAGTGAACCAGTACCGTGAGGGAAAGGCGAAAAGAACCCCGGAAGGGGAGTGAAATAGATCCTGAAACCGTGTGCATACAAACAGTAGGAGCGGACTTGTTCCGTGACTGCGTACCTTTTGTATAATGGGTCAGCGACTTACATTCAGTGGCAAGCTTAACCGTATAGGGAAGGCGTAGAGAAATCGAGTCCGAATAGGGCGTTCAGTCGCTGGGTGTAGACCCGAAACCAAGTGATCTACTCATGGCCAGGATGAAGGTGCGGTAACACGCACTGGAGGTCCGAACCCACTAATGTTGAAAAATTAGGGGATGAGCTGTGGGTAGGGGTGAAAGGCTAAACAAACTTGGAAATAGCTGGTTCTCTCCGAAAACTATTTAGGTAGTGCCTCAAGTATCACCATCGGGGGTAGAGCACTGTTATGGCTAGGGGGTCATTGCGACTTACCAACCCATTGCAAACTCCGAATACCGATGAGTGCGAGCTTGGGAGACAGACGCCGGGTGCTAACGTCCGACGTCAAGAGGGAAACAACCCAGACCGCCAGCTAAGGTCCCAAAGATTGGCTAAGTGGCAAACGAAGTGGGAAGGCTAAAACAGTCAGGAGGTTGGCTTAGAAGCAGCCATCCTTTAAAGAAAGCGTAATAGCTCACTGATCGAGTCGTCCTGCGCGGAAGATGTAACGGGGCTAAGCCAGTCACCGAAGCTGCGGATATCAATTTATTGATATGGTAGGAGAGCGTTCTGTAAGCCTGCGAAGGTGTCTTGTAAAGGATGCTGGAGGTATCAGAAGTGCGAATGCTGACATGAGTAGCGATAATGGGGGTGAAAAGCCTCCACGCCGTAAGCCCAAGGTTTCCTGTTCAACGTTCATCGGAGCAGGGTGAGTCGGCCCCTAAGGCGAGGCAGAGATGCGTAGCTGATGGGAAGCAGGTTAATATTCCTGCACCGTCGTGTGATGCGATGGGGGGACGGATCGCGGAAGGTTGTCCGACTGTTGGAATAGTCGGTTTTTGGCTCAGAGAAGGCTGTTAGGCAAATCCGGCAGCGTAATTCAAGGGGTTGAGACGAGTGAATTTATTCACGAAGCAATCGGAAGTGGTTCCAAGAAAAGCCTCTAAGCTTCAGTCACACGAGACCGTACCGCAAACCGACACAGGTGGGCGAGATGAGTATTCTAAGGCGCTTGAGAGAACTCGGGAGAAGGAACTCGGCAAATTTGTACCGTAACTTCGGGATAAGGTACGCCCCGGTAGCTTGACTGGCTTGCGCCAGAAGGGTGAAAGGGCTGCAATAAAAAGGTGGCTGCGACTGTTTAATAAAAACACAGCACTATGCAAACACGAAAGTGGACGTATATGGTGTGACTCCTGCCCGGTGCTGGAAGATTAAATGATGGGGTGCAAGCTCTTGATTGAAGTCCCAGTAAACGGCGGCCGTAACTATAACGGTCCTAAGGTAGCGAAATTCCTTGTCGGGTAAGTTCCGACCTGCACGAATGGAGTAACGATGGCCACACTGTCTCCTCCCGAGACTCAGCGAAGTTGAAATGTTTGTGATGATGCAATCTACCCGCGGCTAGACGGAAAGACCCCATGAACCTTTACTGTAGCTTTGCATTGAATTTTGAACCAATCTGTGTAGGATAGGTGGGAGGCTTTGAAGCGTGAACGCTAGTTTGCGTGGAGCCAACCTTGAAATACCACCCTGGTTTGTTTGAGATTCTAACCTTGGTCCGTTATCCGGATCGGGGACAGTGCATGGTAGGCAGTTTGACTGGGGCGGTCTCCTCCCAAAGTGTAACGGAGGAGTTCGAAGGTACGCTAGGTACGGTCGGACATCGTGCTGGTAGTGCAATGGCATAAGCGTGCTTAACTGCGAGACTGACAAGTCGAGCAGGTACGAAAGTAGGACATAGTGATCCGGTGGTTCTGTATGGAAGGGCCATCGCTCAACGGATAAAAGGTACTCTGGGGATAACAGGCTGATTCCTCCCAAGAGTTCATATCGACGGGGGAGTTTGGCACCTCGATGTCGGCTCATCACATCCTGGGGCTGTAGCCGGTCCCAAGGGTATGGCTGTTCGCCATTTAAAGTGGTACGTGAGCTGGGTTTAAAACGTCGTGAGACAGTTTGGTCCCTATCTGCCGTGGGCGTTGGAAATTTGAAGGGGGCTGCTCCTAGTACGAGAGGACCGGAGTGGACGAACCTCTGGTGTACCGGTTGTCACGCCAGTGGCATTGCCGGGTAGCTAAGTTCGGAAGAGATAACCGCTGAAAGCATCTAAGCGGGAAACTTGCCTTGAGATGATATTTCCCGGGAACTAGATTCCCCTAAAGGGTCGTTCGAGACCAGGACGTTGATAGGCTGGGTGTGGAAGCGTAGTAATACGTTAAGCTAACCAGTACTAATTGCCCGTGCGGCTTGTCCCTATAACCTTAGCAGGTTATATATAAGCTAATGAGATATGTGTTTGCCTGAAAAGTGCAATCATACCCAGTGTTGGGGTAACGAAACCCTCGTTACCCCAACACATGAAACAAAACTTTACTTCTTCTAGATTGCGTTGTGTGTTGCCCGATTGGGAACATATGACACTACAGTTTATGCCTGATGACCATAGCGAGTTGGTACCACCCCTTCCCATCCCGAACAGGACCGTGAAACGACTTTGCGCCGATGATAGTGCTGCAACCAGTGTGAAAGTAGGTCATCGTCAGGCTTTTATTAGAAAACCCTCCCAGAGAAATCTGGGAGGGTTTTTGCTTTGGGCAATCGAAATCGAATCGAAATCGGATCGGAGAAAAACACACACCTACTGCATGTATTGAGCCATTTATTTAGCCAATCGATATTTCCGGTACAACCATTCCTCATATAATCCGCCGTCACACATCAGCCAATCAGCATCCAACAAAATATCAAGCATCAAAATGACTATCCCAAAGTAAGCGTGCGCTCAAAACCGTCTATACCTAATCCTCAAATGTCCGCATGATTGCGTTGGAGGGTACAAATCGATTGTGCCCACAACTTCAAATTATGGACACAAATATTGAGTCGGTTACTCCCTCTAAGCGCAGTGGTTATCGGCAACATTCGATTGATTTCAAACGCATGGTGGTCGAACAATCCTTGATGGCTGGGGCCTCGGTGTCGCGGGTGGCGCGGGCCCACGATGTGAATGCGAACCAGGTATTTACCTGGCGTAAATTGTTTCGTGCAGGAGCCTATGAGATTGCCTCAGGCAAGTCCGTCAAATTGCTGCCAGTAGTTCTTGGCGACCCTCGGCAACCATCCCCTGCCAAGCCAGTCTTCACCACGGCCGTTACACCGACCGGCGTGATGGTCCTGGAAATAGGTAAGGCGCGACTTCGAGTCGAGGGCGTGGTGGATCCGTCTATGCTTTCCATGGTGCTGGCCCGGTTGCTGGCATGATCGGTTTGCCAGCAGGAACGCGGATCTGGATCGCAGCAGGCGTGACCGATATGCGTTGCGGTTTTAATGGGTTGGCAGCCAAGGTGCAAACGGCATTGGCCGATGACCCGTTTAGCGGTCACGTCTTCGTGTTTCGTGGCCGACGTGGCGATATTTTGAAGATCTTGTGGTGGACCGGCGACGGCTGTGTCTGCTGGCCAAACGGCTGGAACGCGGCCGCTTCATCTGGCCGCAGGCAAGCGAAGGCGCGGTTTGTCTGTCGCAAGCGCAACTGTCAATGTTGCTGGAAGGGATCGATTGGCGACGTCCCGAGCGCACGCAACGGCCCCTGTCAGGCTTGTAAACATCGACGTCATTCGGTAAACTACGGGCATGTCAACGCCGCCCCACCTTCCCGACGATATCAGCGCTTTAAAAGCGATGATTACCGATCGTGATGCGGTCATTGCGTTGCACGGGGAAACGGTGGCGCAGCTACAGGACGCACTGTCCTCACATCGCATCGAAATCGAACACCTCAAGCTCTTCATCGCCAAACTCAAACGGCTGCAGTTCGGCCGCAAATCCGAGAAGCTGGACCGGCAAATTGAACAACTCGAATTACGGTTAGAAGATTTGCAGACA